>CALGSW010000007.1 GCA_937901965.1 uncultured Bacteroidota bacterium | reverse complement strand
TTTATTGTTGTTTAAAATTTTTAATTGAGTTATTTATCTACAATGTTTGCTAACGGATGGCGGTATGAAATCGTTGGGGATTGCGGGCTAATATCCTGTCCAGTTACACCGAACTTGATGCGGGGCAGAATGCTTGCGTAACCACTTAAACCCCAATGTTTTATACCGCGTGTTGTGCACTGGCGTTCTTTTTCGTCCGTTTTTTTGTCTTTAAAATTTGCTGCACTTTCCTGTCTGCCGTGTGTTGGGACAGACACACTCTTTGACAAGTTTTGGTCGTGCGGTTGGCTTTTTGAGCGACTTGGCAATGTGTGTGGCTGTGAAGCGTGGGCTGTATGTTTCATTATTCCAATCATTACGCAACTTTCTGTTTGTAAAGATGTTCCTGAAATTCTATAAAAAGTCTGCTTATGTTTGCTACGTCTCCTAAAATTTCTTTCGCATCTTCTAATGATTGGTACTTGTTTGTTAGCAAGATTGGGAGTTTATCTTGGTCGAGTTCGTCAACTCCTGTTTCAATGTATTTGCTCAATACGAATGAAATAAACTCTTTCTGCTTGTCATTGAGTAAGGCAAAAATTGTTGCTTCGGCTGCCTTGGCTCTGGCTTCTCTTGTCATTGCGATATAGTCGCCATTGAAAACGTATTCCAATACATCGTACAGGTCGCTTTTTTCCATATCTACCAACTTTTGCAAAGTCAGTAAGTCGTCTTTGGGAAATCCTGCTGCATCCAAATTTTCTAATAAAATCCTACGAGTTATCGGACTGCTCCAAAGTTTCCGTAATTCTTCTTCGTCTTTGAAAAGTTTGGGTAATTCACCAAATAGATTATTCAAAAATTCTTCTGCTGAAATGGGTTTGCCGTCTGCGCTCCAAAACGAAGTGGAAACCATATGTTTGATTTCTCTTTCTTTTCCGTTACGCAATTTGATTTTTACTTTCTTCTTGCATACACAAGGACTTTGACCACATTTGTAACAAGGTGGCGGCGGTTCACTTATACAAATACAAGGTCTTTGACCACAAATCGGACAAGGTTTTGGTGGTTGTTTCTCGCAAATGCAAGGATTTTGACCGCATATTTTACAAGGTTCTTCTTCTATCGGTTCACCGTCCCATTCAGGGTCTGAAAAGTGTTTGTAGGCATCTACAAAGTCGTAAATAGTAAAAAACTCTTTGCCGTCAAACAAGCGTGTGCCACGACCAACAATTTGTTTAAACTCAATCATCGAATTAACAGGACGAAGCAAAACGATATTGCGAATGTTCCGTGCATCAACTCCCGTAGAAAGTTTTTGTGAAGTGGTGAGAATAGTTGGTAATGTTTTTTCGTTGTCCTGAAATTCTCTCAAAAGTCGTTCGCCTTCTTCTCCATCGTTTGCGGTTACACGAACGCAATAAAATGGGTCTTTGCTTTTGGCATTTTGGTTTACTAAATCCCTTATTAATGCAGCGTGTGCTTGATTTGCACAAAATATAATTGCCTTTTCGTTTTGGTTGGCTTCTTCCAAAAATATATTTACTCGCTTGGCTTCTCGTTCTACAATTTCAATTGTGCGGTTAAAGTCCTTTTCTTCGTATAGTTTACCTTCTTCAATTTCCCCTTCTACAATCGTATCATCCGATGTGTAGCGGTAATCGTCTAAGGTAGTTTTGATTCGTTTTACTTTGAATGGCGTTAAAAAACCGTCATTGATTCCTTCTTTTAGAGAATAGATGTAAACAGGTTCGCCAAAATAGCGGTAAGTGTCCACATTGTCTTTTCGCTTGGGTGTAGCGGTTAAACCTAATTGTACTGCCGGACTGAAATACTCCAAAATCCCCCGCCAATTGCTTTCGTCATTTGCTCCACCACGGTGGCACTCGTCAATAATGATGAAATCGAAATAATCGGCAGGATATTCGCCAAAATAGGGTGCAGGTTTTCCTTCTGTATCCGTGCAACTCATAAAGGTTTGAAAAATGGTAAAGAAAATACTGCCATTGGTTGGCACTTTTCCGTTTTTCTTAATCTCGGTTGGTTTTATCCGTACCAAAGCATCTTCGGGAAATGCGGAAAATGAATTGTATGCTTGGTCGGCTAAAATATTTCTGTCTGCTAAAAATAGAATTCTTGGTCTGCGGCTGCCGTCTCGTTTTAAATTCCAACGGGTTTGAAACAATTTCCAAGCGATTTGAAAAGCGATTGCCGTTTTTCCTGTTCCTGTGGCAAGGGTAAGCAAAATTCTGTCTTTGCTTTGTGCAATGGCTTCAACGGTTCTTTGAACGGCTATTTCCTGATAATATCGTAATTGCCAACTACCGCTTTTATCTTCAAACGGCACATTTGCAAATTGTTCTCTCCAGTTGTTTTGCTCGGCAAATGTTTTATTCCAAAGTTTTTCGGGGCTTAAAAAGTCTGTTACTAAACCTTCTTCGCCTGTTTTCATACAGATTTGGTAAATATCCCTACCGTTGGTGCTATAAGTGGTTTCTAATTGAAGTTTTTGAGCATATTTTTTTGCTTGCATTACGCCTTCGCCAACTTCCAGTTCATCGCTCTTAGCTTCTACAATGGCGAGTTTGATGCCTTTATGTACCAATACATAATCGGCAATTTCTTTTTTGCCACGCCCACCGCCTGTTTGTATTTTTCCTTGGGTTATGTGGTATTCACGAAGGACTTTAGAGCCTTCCACAACGCCCCAACCACAAGCCTTTAGCTTAGGGTCAATTATTTCCGCTCTTGTTTCTGCTTCGTTCATTTTAATCTTTTTTCTTTACAGTAGAAGTTTGGTCAATTTTCAGTTGCTCCTGAACGCTTATACCTAATTTATTGCAAATTCTACTTCTTGTTTTATAGTCTGTGTCAAACATATACATATAATCTATAACGAGATTTTGAAGAACAACTGTGCTAAGTTTATTATTAGCCATATCGTCCTTGTATTCTTCAATTAATTCAATTTGTGTGGCTATGCTTGAATAACCCAATTTGATAGCCAAATCAATCAGCTTTACTGAATTAAAAGGCTGTGCTGCTAATGCTTTATCAAAAGTGTTTTTCAGCTTGTCATAGCCAATTGCATTTGAAACTCTTTTGGTTATTCCGAAAGAAGTCATAAAGCAAAGTCTGAAAACAAAATTTCGTGATGCTTCTTCAATTCCTTTTTCCAAACTGTGTTTGTCTTTGAAGTGCTTTTCTTTAATTAACTGGCTTATGTGTTCAACAATCTCTTTTGAGTTCCTTTGAAGTAATTGCAAATAGAAATCAAGTGTCTTTAAACCAACGTTGTATGTCGTGGTAACTAAATTTAATTTCTGTTCTCCGTCTAACTCGCCCCAATGTTTTTTAGCAACTTGACCTAAAATATCAATAGTTTTCATTGCCCTTGTAATTCTTGCAAAGAAATCTATGCTTGAAATATCATCATCCAAGGAGAAGTTGTCATAATTGTTTTTTTCATCTTCAAGTTCCTTTTCGAGTTTTTCCAGTTCTTCTTCATTTTGAAGTTCTTCATTTCTCTGGTCATCAACATTTACAATTTCTAAAACCTGTTCGGGTATTCTTTCAACAAGTGCATTGATTTCATTTATATCGTCTTGTAACTGTGCAATATTAGCTTCGGGGAATAAACTATTAGCTATTTTAATAAGTTCACTTATAATAAAATTATCTTTTGAAAGATGTGTTACAAACATTATAATACTGGCATATTCATCTCTAAAAACTCGATAGCATAATTTAGAAACAAGCTCCTTTATTTCTTGTTTATTGGCTATCTCATTAGCGATATATTTTGCAACAAAGAAGTAGTAAACATATTTTTCTTTTATGTAAACCCTGCTATTTACATAAAGTAGTTTAGCTGAATCAAAAGTTTCAAGAATTGTTTCCTTTCGGTATGTTAAATCATGCTTATCACAATACATGTTGTGAAATGCGTCAAACTCTTCAAGAGATAAATCCTTTACCTTTTGCTCAAACATAAAGAAACAAAGCTGTGTAAGGTAATTGTAGTAAAGGCTAATTTCTTTCTTGTCCTTTATTGCTTTGCTGAAACATTCATTTATCAATACTTCATAGTAAAACCCGTGTATTGAGTAATTTGGATTTTGAACATTACCGCTTTCAAGTGCTTGAAGCATTGATAATAAATAGAAAGGATAAGAAGGGATGTAGTTTTTACCGATTATAGCCTTAATATGAGAAATGTAAGCATCATTTTTTCTTAGGATTTCATTGTGGTCTAGAAATCGTGTTTCAATACCAATTGTGTTCCATTTGTTAACTAAATCATATCTAAATTTTGGGCCAAACTCTAAAATAGCATAGAGTTTAAAGTTTTTGAATGGGTCTTGTTTGTTTAAATTTTCAATCGGCATCAATGAATTGCCAGTTACAATAATGTGATGAAAAAGTTCTTCTAAATTTTTCATCAATGCAGGCCAATACCTGTTTTTGCTCTTAGTTGCTTTGTGGAAATCATCAATGATAACTATTACTCTTGTTTGGTCAATTTCTAAAAGATTAAATGGAATTACATATTGCTCCTCAATTTTTTGCTCAACAATGTTTTGTAATGTATCAGGACGAATATTTGAACCAATATCAGAACCACTAATTAAAACAGGGTAAAGACCAAGTTCAAAATATTTTTGAAAAAGATATTTGCAATTTGCCGATTTACCTGATGAATCATTTCCTAGAAAGGCAAATTTTGTTCCTTCAACATCAATGGCATCTGTCAAAACATCAAGATTTTCAACTTTTACAGTATTTGATTTCTTGCCATTGTTCAAGTCCTTTAAGTCAGGTGCTATATAAAAATCTTCAAGGTGTAAATAATCAACTTTACTATGAGCAAAGTTCGCTTCAAGGTCATTCAGAAACTCTTTGAAACTTTCTTTAATTTCTGGAATAATTTGACGTTGTACCTTTGAACTACTGATTTCAACTTCTTTGTTTGATTCAATTAAAACATCTTTAACATAGCGAGTTAAATCCATTCTCAGCTTTTTTTCAAAGTCTTTTGCTGAGTCAAACGGCTTATGATAAGCACCTAAATCTTCTATTTTCTTTTTAAAATCCTTTACTTTTTGTGCTTGCATTAAATCTGCATCTTGAGGAATTGGTGCAGAATTAAAATAAAACATTATTTGTATGTCTTTTTTATTAGTATATCTGTCGTATGCAAGTTGAAATTCTTCTTCTGTGCCTGAACCAGCTCGTTTGGTTGGTGAACCAAACTTTTTCCACATAATACCAACAAAGATTTGATAGTCACTGCCAATTTGTTTGTTGATTACATCTTGACCATCTTCGCCCACTGAAGGGTAAGTATCATTTTCCCATTTTAGCAAATCAAGTCTGAAATTATCTCTTGAACCTATTGATTTGTTGATTTCGTCAACTACTTCATCTGCTGCAAGTCTTTCAGCTTCTGTGTCGCCTGGTGAGGCTAGGAATATTTTAAAAAGTCTCATTCTATTTATTTTATTTTATCAGGGTTTTCTTTCAATATCCGACTGAAATTTGTTACTACATATTTTTCAAATTGTGGTTTAACATGTTCTGATTTAGCCTTTGTGTTCTTACCGTTAAACCAAATTGAACGCTTGCCTGCATTTTTACCTGTCTTATTTTGAACGGCTTCTTTTACAAATTCTTCGCTTGATAAAATCCACATTGTTTCCATTCTTTCTGAATAGAAAACAAACCAATAGTTTTTTCTGTATTCGTGGGTTATTGCAGCAAACAAAGCACCATCACCAAAAAGAACATGTTTGCTACGGGCTTTAATTTGAACTTCAACAAATGAGCCGTCAGGCTTTTTTATTACGGCATCAATTGCATCATCATCCACCATTGGCAAATAAACGTCTAAGCCTTCTTTGAGCATTAAGCTGATTACATAATACTCAATGCGTTTGCCAAAGGCTGCCGAATGGCGAAATGATTTTGCTTCCTGTGTCATACTACCATTGCTTTTTCATTTTTCAATTCACCCGCAAATGCTTTTTGTAAGATAGATTTTTTCAGTTCTTCTAAATCATCAATTTTCTTTTGATACACCGCTTCCAACTTTTGTGTTTCGGTTCTTATTTCATCAATTTTATCAATAATCATTTTCTGCTCTTTTACTGGTATAAATGGCACAATTGCATCTGTTATTGCGCCAATACCAACATTCCCCTGCCCAACTGTTCCTGTTTCGTTTGCAAAATATTGGTCTTTGAAAATGTTTGTCCAAGAGAAGTAAAGAAAGAATTTAGAAAGATATTTATCTGAAAACCTAATTGATGCTATTCGTTGATTTAGCAAATAATTTTCCTTTTCAATAATTACTGTGAACCCATAATCTCTTTTTTTCTTTGTACCAGTCTGGGTTATTATTACATCATTTTTTAATAATAATGCCTTTGAAAGAGCTCTGTCATCTAACTCGTCAATAAAAACTGGACTTTCATTTTCTCGAATAATTCCTGGACGAACATTTCCCATTCTTATAACTTGATATTTCCCTTCCTTTTTAAAATCGGTGCTTTTAAATGAATATCCACCAATAACTTTTGCTAATTCAGATACATTTTTCTTCTCACATTTCTGAAAAAGATTAGTAAACAAATCTTCCAAATAGCTTTCAAAAAGTTCTTTGGCGTTTTTGAGGTTTTGTTCTGCATTGTCTTTTGCCTTGGCTATGGCGGCAAAGGCTTCATCTAATATGGAAACAATGCGTTGTTGTTCGGGGAGAGGCATCCACAAGAAAGGTTCATTCTTGTAGTCCTTGAAATAAATATGCGGGATAGCAGCACCTGCAACATACTTTTTGAAATCAACAGACATCAAAGAGTAATTCAGGTAATCCAAATCAATATTTTCTTTTGGCAGAATGTATTGCAAAGTTCCAATAACAGAAGTGTAAGCATCCATTTTTGTAACCCTGCCAACTCCTGAACCATCTTTTACAATTGATAAATATGGTTTGTCTCTATGATAAAAACTTACTTTTTTAATCAAACCGCTTGCACCAAAAATTGGATAATCGCCTTCATCGTCGGCTAATTTATTTTGCGATACGTTTGATGATGCACTAACACATACATCACCTATTGTTTTTAATTCCCAACCTTTTGGCAAACTCAATTTTTCTTTCATAACAATTCCAAAATTGAGTTTAAAATTTCAGCACTTTCTTCGTCCAATGCTTTCATTTCTTCCAAAATGGCTTGTGGTGGGCGTAGGGCTGTTTCTTCTTTTTTGTTCGGGTTCTTTACGCTCAAATCAAACGTGCTCTGGTCAATGTCTTTTATGTTTACTGTCCAAGAGTTTTCGCTATCGGCAAAGGTTTTTTGCAATTCCACAAATTCTGCCAAATCGTTTTCGTTGAGAGGGTTGGTTTTACCCAAATTGCGGTCGAGGTTCAATGAGTAAAACCATGTCTTTTGTGTGGCTTTTCCTTTTTCAAAAAACAACACAACGGTTTTTACTCCTGCACCGGTAAATGTGCCACCGGGCAAATCTAACACCGTATGCAAATTGCAACTTTCCAATAATGTTTTACGAATAGCAACCGTTGCATTGTCGGTATTGCTCAAAAAGGTATTTTTAATAACTACACCAGCTTTGCCACCTGCTTTCAAAATTTTAATAAAGTGCTGCAAAAACAAACTGGCGGTTTCGCCAGTTTTTATTGGGAAATTTTGTTGCACTTCGGCTCTTTCTTTTCCACCAAAAGGCGGATTTGCAAGCACTACATCGTAACGGTCTTTTTCTTGTATGTCGGCAAGATTTTCGGCAAGCGTGTTGGTATGTATGATGTTTGGGGCTTCCACACCGTGCAAAATCATATTCATAATGCCGATAATGTAAGCCAGCGATTTTTTCTCTTTGCCGTAAAAGGTGCGTTTTTGCAGTATCTCGGTTTCTTTGGTAGAAAGTGATTTGTTGTTTTTCAGATAGTCGAACGCTTCGCAAAGGAAGCCCGCAGAACCAACAGCACCGTCATAAATTTTGTCACCAATTTTTGGGGCAACCACTTTTACAATGGTTGTAATGAGCGGTCGGGGTGTGTAATATTCGCCACCGTTTCGCCCTGCATTGCCCATGTTTTTGATTTTGTCTTCGTACAAATGGCTCATTTCGTGCTTTTCGGCATGGGTACGGAAACGCAACTCGTCAATACGATTTATCACTTCACGCAAATTGTAACCGCTTTGTATGCGGTTTTTCAGTTCGCTGAAAATCTCGCCAATTTTGTATTCAATGGTGTCGGCACTCTCGGCACTTAGTTTAAACTTTTTGAGGTAAGGAAACAGTTTGTTGTTTACAAAGTCGGTAAGGTCATCGCCCGTAAGTGCGTTATGGTCAATTTTTAATGCTCCGTTTCCGTTTGTAATTTTTGGGGCAGCCCAATTATTCCATTGATATTCTTTGTCAATAATTGTGGTGTAGGTTTTACCTGTCAATTCGGCTGCTGTAGCACGGTCACGCTCCAAATCGTCCAAATATTTCAGGAACAATACCCAAGAAGTTTGCTCTACATAATCTAATTCGCTTCCACAACCGGCATCTTTGTGCAGTATGTCGTCTATATTCTTAAAAGTTTGTTCAAACATTATTTAATCCTGTCTTAAAATCATTATCAATAAACGCAAATGTACCAATTTCCACGTGTGCGTCGGCAAGAAAACTGCTCTTTTGCAAGCTGAAGCATCGGCTTGTGTGTAGGGGCTTGCGAATGTGCAGTTTTGTGGGTTGGCTGTTCATTATATCGTTTTTCTTTTTTGTCTTTTTGCAGCAAATTTTTCACTGTCGCACGGTCTTTCTACGCTTGTGCACAACGGTTTCGGGCTTTGCGTTCGGGCGGGTTTCGAAGCACAAAACTGTCAAACAGCACTGAACTTGAATAGAAGCACGAAACTTCAAGTTTGCACCTCACCCCGCCTGACGCAAAACCCGTGTTAGCACCAGTTCTTCTGTCAGTCATCATTGTATTGCGGTCAAGATACCATTATCAAAATATAAATAGTTGTCTGAATAAACCCATTGTTCTGACTTCTTACCCGATGTAATTGTCTCATTTATACTTTTAGGTTCTCCCCAAGATAATTTACACATTTCTCTTGTCATACCTATTTTTACTTTTCCTTGTAATATTCTATCGAAATTTTCTTGTCCGAATTTTTTCGTGTAATTATTGGCTTCATTTGCTGTGTAAGCCCGTCCATAACTCCATTTGCCAAAAACACTTTCGTGAGATATTGTTGTTTTCTCGCCAAGTGAATTTTCGATGACAAGTGAAAGAGTAAAATATTTTTCTTCAATTGTTAAGTCTGTGCATTTCCATTTCTGTCCAGTTTTAGTTGTAACTACTTTTCCGGTCTGAATATCATTTGAACTTTCTAAAACCTTATCAGCAAAAACAAACTCTTTACCTACAACTAAATTTTTCTGCTTTTCAAAGAAACCAACGACTATAAATGGAAATGAATGTTCAAATTGACTGTCATACTCATAGTAAACGATGTCATTGCTTTCTTTTTCTTGCAACTTTAAGTAGAACTTTTTACCATAAAGATATTCGCTTTGTTCTGCTTTGGGATGTTTAATAATTTCCAATACTTTAAAGTATTTCCCAGCAAGGTCTTCATATTTAGAATTATAACTGTCACAACACTTGTAAACATTTGATTTGTTTGTCAACTTGTCTTTTGTGTAGTCCAAAACAAAGTTGTCGTAACCATACTTACGAAGGCTTTCAGCTTTACCGTTTAAATAAAGTTCTTGTCCTTTATACCTGTAAACATCTTTTCCTAAAAAATTTAGAGTGCTGTCATAAGGCGTATTGTCAACTTGGTCGGTTTTAGGTGCGACTTTAGTTGTCGTAATTTGTCCGAATGAAACCGCTGTCATTACAGACAGAACAATTGTCAATGTTGTTTTCTTCATATTGTTGTCGTTTTTAGAATTGGTGCTAACGTTCTCGCGGTAAAATCCCGTTTTAATGGGATTTAATGCGTGTTAGGCTTTGTACTTATTCTGTCGGTATTGGCAGTTTATGTTGTCGCAAAAAACTTAACTTATCCCAATATCCTCTTTGGAATATGATTTTATCGTCCACAACTCTAAAAAAACCACATCCTCTCAATCCAAGCGGATCTTTCCACTCTAGTATCGCCCACTCTCCATCTTCAAATATATTCTCAATTATACATACCATGGTGGCTGACGCAAACTCTTTGGTGAACATCTCTTTAATTGCGGCTTTCCCTATTACTGGTTCATTCGCTACCTGATGGTTAATTGCATCATCGTGGTAATAATGGATTATCTCGTTTACATTTCCGCGATTAAACGATTCAACCCATTTTAAAATCAATTCTTTTGGTTTCATTATGTATTCTTTAAGTATAAAGCCTAACTTGTTTATGTATACAATAAAGTTGAATCAAGGAGTTGAAATAATGGGGCTTGAAACAGGTTTGTTGAATAATATAAATTAAGCAATCGGGGGCAGTTAATGTTTTATTCATAAGTCAAAGTCATCTGTCGGGTTTTTGATCTTCTGGAGGCCGGTCATACTTACCCAGGTGTATATCTCAGTTGTCTTGCTGCTTTTATGTCCTAACAACTCCTGAATGTATCTCAAACTTACTCCTGCCTCTAATAGATGTGTGGCATAACTGTGTCGCAGACAATGTAGTGTAAAGCTATGATTTTTAATAATTTTCCCCAAATATTTGTGAAAGATATTTTCTATGCTTGTTTCGCTGTATTGCTCTCCTGGTGATTGTCCCTCTATCAGATATTTTTTCGGTCGGTACATTTTGTAATATTTTATAATCATATCCATAAGTTTATCACTTAATGGTAGCACCCTGTCCTTCTGCCCTTTTCCATTTATGACAGTTAATGTCTTACGCTTGGAATCCAAATCCATGAGTTTTAGATTCAGGATTTCACTTCTGCGCAAACCGCAGGCATAAACAAGGGTGAGTGCCGTTTTGTGTTTGAAGTTGGGAATTGACACAAGCATTTGCTCTACGACTTGCTTTGAGATTACCTTAGGGAGCTGGCGGTATTTTCTGGGTCTCTCTATCTCTTCAATTGAGAGTTGCCTTTTCTCAATCTTCTTATAATAGAGTTTGATGGCAGGATTACGTCGCTTTGCTCCGTGATCCTGCGATGGTCGGCAATACAGCCTAAAGCCAGGATTACCTCCCTTCGGTCGTTGATCCTGGAACGGTCGGCAATACAGCCCAAGAGTGGAGAGCCCCTGTATGGCAATGCCATACAGGGTGCTTTGTTTTTTCGCTCCGGCAAGAGCTAGCTCTTGGCCGGGTGGAAAAAACAAAGCCCCGCTTTTGCAAAAGCAAAAGCGGGGCTCTCTTGTAGCGCGACCCAGGATTGAACTGGGGACCTCATGATTATGAATCATGCGCTCTAACCATCTGAGCTATCGCGCCGGGTTTGGGAGGGCAAAAGTAATACTTTTTTGTGATGTGACAAATTTCCGGTTGTGAATTGTCAATTTTTGTTGCGTGGGACGAACCTCCATCATCTTTGTTATGTGTTAGATACAAAATATATTTTTCTGATTCCGTTAAATTTATATTTTTCAACATTTTGTTTATCAACCCCATAGAGATTCGTCCCACCCAAACCCTAAAGTTTCCACGTGGTTTTCACTCCAGGTAATTATCCAAATCGGCGGAAGGTTTATTTCCGGTACATCAAAACGCTCGCCCAGCTCTCAATCCCCTCCTCTCTGCCTACAAATCCGAGCTTCTCTGTTGTAGTAGCCTTTACTGAGACACAACTTATGTCACACTCCAGTATTTCTGCTATGATGGCCCTCATTTGAGGTATGTAGGGGCCGATTTTTGGGCGCTGAAGTGCGATTGTAATGTCGCAGTTGCCAATATACCAGCCATGTTCGGTGGAGAGGCTGTATACTTTTTTAAGGAGGATTTTGCTGTCGATGCCTCTGAAATCTTCTGAGCTGTCCGGAAAGTGTTTGCCTATGTCACCAAGGGCGAGTGCACCCAAGATGGCGTCACAAAGGGCGTGCAGGGGGGTGTCTCCGTCTGAGTGGGCTACACATCCTTTTTCGTGTGGAATCTTAATTCCGCAGATCCACAGGGGAAGTCTGGGTGCCAGGCTGTGTACATCGTAACCGTTGCCAGTTCTGAATGGGGGGAGGGTTGTTTCTGCAGTTTTCATTTCAAGACAAAAAATTGAAAATTATTTATTGTTATCTTTGTGTAAATATAACAAAAGAGAGGCAAATGGCTTTATTTAATTTTTTTAATGTACCCAAGCACAGAACCTTTAATTACCAACCTCGTTACTATGATCCACGAAAGGAGGAAATGGAAAACAGGAAAAAGGCTGCTCAGGGTCGCGATGATGTCCACATAGTTGGAAGTCACATTCGCGGAAAGATACAAAAGGCTGTTTATGAAGGGAGAAAGGGTGCTCTCTCCCCTATGGCTTCCAGAATAATCATTCTTGTCTCTATACTGGTCATGATGGCTGTGGTTTACTTTTTTGCTGACGCACTGGGGTTGTTTTTTAAATAGATCGCGTTAGATAGCTTACAATTATGTTAAAAATACTTCCGGGTCACGTTTCTAATCTTATTGCTGCAGGGGAGGTTGTTCAAAGGCCAGCCTCGGTGGTTAAGGAGCTGATGGAGAATGCTGTGGACGCAGGAGCTACCGAGATTAAAGTTATCATTAAGGATTCGGGAAGGACTCTTATTCAGGTAGCCGACAATGGCTCAGGGATGTCCCGCGAAGATGCCGTGATGGCTTTTGAGAGACACGCTACCTCTAAAATATCTGAGATAGAAGACCTTGAACTTCTTGATACATTTGGCTTCCGAGGAGAGGCGCTTGCCTCAATAGCATCTGTAGCTGAGGTCACATTACGTACACGCAGGTATGAGGATGAGACCGGAACTGAAATTAAGATTGCTGAATCTAAAGTAAATTCGGTCTCACCGGTTGCTGCACCTGTGGGCTCTCTTTTTTCTGTAAGGAATTTATTTTATAACATTCCGGCAAGAAGAAAATTCCTTAAATCTGATGCAGCTGAATACAGACAGATTCTGGCTGAATTTACAAGGGTGGCACTTACAAGACCTGATCTCTATTTTCACTTCACAAACAACGGAACTGAGGTTTATAACCTGCCTCCTGCAAATCTTCGTCTGAGGATACAGGGTATCCTTGGGAGAGAGCTTGGCAAAGAGCTGGTTGAGATCTCTGTTGACACTACAATTGTTAAAATCAAGGGTTATATTGGGAAGCCTGAGGATGCCCGTAAAACGCCGGGTAATCAGTTCTTTTTTGCAAATGGTCGTTTTTTCAGAAGCCCCTATTTTCAGAAGGCCGTTCTTAAAGCATACGAAAATCTTATCCAGGATGGTCACCTGCCATCTTTTTTCATTTTCCTGGAGGCTGAGCAATCCAGGATTGATGTAAATATACACCCTTCAAAGACCGAGGTTAAATTTGAGGATGATTTTGCAATTTTTGACATCCTTCATAGTGCTGTAAGAGAATCGCTCGGGCGCAACTCCTTTATGCCCAGCATTGACTTTGACCAGGAGGATGCCCCGGAGATACCTAAGGTTAAGAGCGGATATTGGGTGCCACCTCCTAAAATTGATTATGACCCTCTTTTTAATCCGTTCTACGAAGAGAGAAAAGCCGATATCCATCATGAACCTCTTTTCAAAGATGAAACAGTTGTTCAGAAGCCGGTTCTGCAGGTTGGAAGCAGATACATTGCAACAACAATAAAGTCCGGGCTTATGATTATTGACATCATCAGAGCATGGGAGCGGATTCTCTTTGAAAGATATATAAAGTCTCTCAGTTCAGAATCTGTTGAAATTCAGAAGGTGCTTTTTCCGCTGGAGTTAAATTTAAGTGAAATGCAAAAATCTGTTGTTGATGAAAATTCTGCATGTATTTTGCAGCTTGGTTTTGAGATCCAGGGGGATGAAGAGGGCATTTACATGCTTACCGGAATTCCTGATGGTTTTTCCGAGGAGATGGATAGTATGGATAAACTGGCCGACACCCTTATTAATATCCTACCTGAGGGGAGGGCAAATATCGGGGCAGAGTTGAGAGAGCGGATTGCCTCTACTCTTGCATCTGCCGGAGCGAGACAGAAGGGGGGAACACTGAGTTCAATGGAGGCACGGTCACTTGTTGACTCTCTTTTTGCTTGCTCAGACCCAAACACTTCACCTTCCGGATACCCCACAATTTCAATGCTCTCTGTTGAGGAGATAGAGGGCCGAATGTCTTTTTAATAATTAAATGAAAACTATTGTAATATGATGCCATACAGAGGAGGCGGGTTTTTCACTTCACTTCCGCCGGTAATAAAAAATCTACTGATTATTAATGCAGTAATGCTGCTGGTTACCTTCCTTGCGGAGGATTTTATGTACAGAACATTTTCTCTCTTCTTTTTTGAATCTGAGTTTTTCAAACCATATCAGTTCATTACCCACATGTTTATGCACGGTGGTGTTCTTCACCTGTTTTTCAACATGTACTCCCTTGTTATTTTTGGAGTGATACTGGAACATGTGTGGGGCAGTCAAAAATTTTTCCTTTACTACATGGTCACCGGGCTAGGTGCTGCTGCACTCCATTCACTTGTACTATGGATAGACTACTCTTCACAGGTAGCTGCATTTGAGGCCGGCAACCAGTACGCTCTTGAGAACATCCGGGTTTTACTGTCAACACCTACTGTAGGTGCCTCAGGAGCTGTTTACGGTGTTCTCCTTGCATATGGCATGCTCTTCCCTAACAATGTTCTCCAGCTCATATTCCCGCCTGTAGCACTAAAGGCAAAATGGTTCGTGCTAATTTTTGGAGCACTGGAGTTATGGCTGGGCATATCAAACACAGGCGGCAACATTGCGCACTTTGCCCACCTGGGTGGTATGCTCTTTGGTTTTATTCTGATAAAATACTGGAAAAAGAATAACAGAATGTATTTCTGATGACTAAAAAGAGACGGAATTCCGGCAACAAGAAGGCCCCTACCGGGCGCTCACCCTGGCCTCTGGCACTGCTTTTCAGACTAGCTCTGATTGTAGCGGCCGGAATGCTTGCCCTCTCATATCTCTCTGTATTTATTAACCCGTCAGTAGTATCTTTTCCTCTGTTCTTTGGGCTCTATTTTATCCCCATTCTACTTATCAATATTCTGTTGCTGATTCTTGGAATGTTCCGCAGAAGCGGTGCCACGTGGATAACCTTCTTTGCCCTGCTCCCTTCTCTCCTGTTTGCCGATATGTTTATCAACTGGGGTGAATCAAAAAAGGAGGAGGAGGGTTTATCTCTCAAAATTATGACCTATAACGTGGGATTGTTTGCTCACCCTAAAGGGTTGAGCCGAGAGGAGGTGATGAAAAAAATTGCCGACTATGCAGAAGACAACAACCCTGATATAATCTGCTTTCAGGAATTTTACATCAAAGATACCGGTGTTATCCGTGAACTTTATGAAAATTACCCACACAGGAGCTGCCACTTCTACAAACTTAAAAGCGGAAGCAGATTCGGTAATCTTACCTTAAGCCGGTTCCCCATCAAAGAGTCCGGAAAAATAACATTCAAAGGAAGTACTAACCTCTGTATTTACAGCGATATAGACCATTACGGCAGAGACATAAGAATCTATAACACACACCTGGAATCACACAGCATCTCATTTACTTCTCTTGTAAAAAGAATTTCAAACAGTGATAAAATGTCTGATGAGCTTGTTGAGGTGCACGACAAGATGGCCAATACATTTAAAAGGAGATCCAGGCAGGTAGATACCATTGCCACCCACTCATCTGCAGGGAGTATTCCCGCCGTCATTTGCGGTGACTTCAACGATACTCCTATGTCATATACATACCATATCCTCTCAAAGGGCAGAGAGGACAGCTTCCGGGAATCCGGTAAAGGGATGAGTGCAACTTACGGAAGCCTTTGGCCGATGCTCAGGATAGACTATATCCTGTATCCGGATGGATGGTGGGCAATGAGCCACAAGACTCCAAAAATATCATGGTCAGACCACTATCCTGTAATAGCCGAACTGATAATTCCATAAACAGATAATACAATTAAGAGATGATATCAAAAGAGAGAGAACTCAGAAAAGCCGTTGAAGAGGCTGTGAAAGTACTCCGTAACGGTGGTGTAATTCTTTACCCAACAGATACTGTCTGGGGACTTGGATGCGACGCAACAAATCCGGAAGCAGTTGATAAGATCTACAAAATCAAACATCGCGAAGAGAGTAAAAGTCTTATAATGCTTGTTGACGGCCCGGACATGCTGGCAAGATATATTAAAGTAGTACCGGAGGTTGCCTGGCAAATTATTGAGATAAATGACAAACCACTCACAATAATCTATCCCGGTGCTGAGGGTCTTGCAGCAAACGCTATTCCGGAAGAGAAAACCGCCGCCTTCAGAATTCCAGACCATCAGTTTTGTCAGGCCCTTATCAGAAGGTTTGGAAAACCGATAATCTCAACATCTGCGAACATTTCAGGCTCATCCGCTCCATCATTTTTTGAAACCGTTTCAACAGAGATTATTGAGGCTGCAGATTGGGTGGCAGATAATTCATTTGAGGCCGGTTCTACTGGCAAACCATCGTCCATTATGATGCTTGGTGTGGGCGGTGAGGTGAAAATAATAAGAGAATAAAAATAGCACGATAGTATGATACCATATTTACTTTTGATTTTAGGTTTTGCAATCCTTGTTTTTGGTGCAGATTATCTGGTTAAAGGAGCCTCCTCCATCGCAAAAAAACTAAAGGTCTCTGACTTACTTATAGGTTTGACTGTTGTAGCATTCGGGACATCTACGCCGGAACTTTCAGTAAATATCATTGCCTCTCTGGGCGGTTCACCCGGTATGGCCATAGGTAATGTTGTGGGAAGCAATATATTTAATTTGCTGGTAATTGTAGGCCTTGCCGCTATGCTAAGACCTATAGGCTTGCAGAGGTCACTTGTTAAAATTGAAATTCCATATGCCATACTCGCTTCCTTTGTTTTAATTGCCGTTGCCGGTGATGAATTCCTGGGAGAGGGTGCCGGGATGATATCAAGGGCAGATGGAATAGTCCTTCTTTTATTCTTTGCAATTTTCATTTACTACATATTTCTCTCGGCAAGGAACGGTCAAATTAATCCGGATGACGCTCCCAAAGAGGAGAAGACATATCCGGTTTTACTCTCCATACTTTTTGTAGCAGGTGGACTTGCTGCTCTGATATTCGGAGGAGACCTCATTGTCAAAAATGCCACCATACTTGCTCTTGGGTGGGGTATGAGCGAGACGGTGATTGGCCTCACAATAGTAGCTGCAGGAACATCCCTTCCAGAGCTTGCCACAAGCCTTATGGCTGCATACAGAGGCAACAGCGATATTGCCATAGGCAATGTGGTTGGAAGCAATATCTTCAATATATTTCTCATTCTTGGAATATCAGCGACTATAACACCTCTCCCATTCGCTATGGCAAACATGACTGATGTGATAATATCAGCCGCAGCTACAGTTCTGGTTTTGGCCTTAGCATTCAGAGGTAAAGGAACAATGATAGACAAAAAAGAGGGTGCTCTTCTCTTTTTACTTTATGTAGGATATGTTGTGTGGTTGTTAACCACCTGATATTCATACCTGTCTTCTGCCGAACGGCTTAACACTGCGCAGCACCATTTAAATCTGCGCAAGGCAACCTGAACTCGTGTGGTTGTAACTATCTATCTGAGTGTGCGTTAACATTTCATCCGAGGGATCACCCGTCGGATAGAGTGTCAAACCCCTATATGTCTGCAATATACAGCGACCCGGGGAGCAGTCGGCTACAGTTTAGATGGTGCCGGGATTGCCTCCCGGCCTTTTTTAGCCTTCGGCAGTAGAAGGAGGCGGATTGCCGGTGAATATTGCGGCTCAAAGTCTCGCAGGCGTGGGTGGGACAAGCATCTATCTGATTGACAATCTGCTTATCACAAAGTATAAAATTCACATAATCAGCAAATTGCATTTTGCAATCACTTCAACAACAACCCCATGGATGCTTGTCCCACCCACGCCTGTACATCCCCGGCAACCGCATGATTCTCCTTATTCAGCTACCCGGTGTAGACGACGGAGCCTCCGCCGCAGCGAACGAAGTGAGCGAGGAGGAAAAGCTCCGGAGTCACAATGTTTAGCTGCGTCTTGATAAAAAGTAAATAGCCGAGACTGCTGCTACAGCTGCGGTCTCCACCCTAAACCGTGAGTCACCCATTGTGAAGTCCATGAAACCATTTTGAATAGCTGACTTAACCTCCTCAGGGGAGAAGTCTCCCTCCGGCCCTATCAAAATCAACACTCTTTTCTTGCCTTCAATGGGGGTAACCGAATCAATTATTGAGGTTAACTCCCTCTTTTCTCCTGCGTTACAATGGCCTATCAGCTTTGTTCCGCTGAAGCTCTCAACATAATCTGATTTGAGAAACGCTTTTAGGTCTATTGTTTCATCAAGGAGGGGCATTGTTGTTTTTAGAGACTGTTTGAGAGCAGAGAGAATTACCCTGTCACCTCTCTCCTTTTTAAATATTTTCCTTTCTGAGTGATCTCCAATTACAGGAGTTATTCTGTCTGCACCAAATTCAACAGCTTTCTCCAGAAACCACTCATACCTGTCCAGACTTTTTGTTGGTGCAACTGCGATATGAAGGTAGTACGGTCTGTCCTCAGATTTTACACTCTTTGAGAGTATCGTCAGATGGCAAAATCTACCCTTCACCTCAAATATTTCTGCTTCGTAAAGACCTCCCTTACCATCGGTAAAGGTTATATTATCCCCTCTCTTATGCCTGAGCACTTTGAGACAGTGTGTGCTCTCCTGTTCGTCCAGTATGGCGGAAGAGTCTTGAATTTGGTTTGTGAAAAAGAGTTCCATAGCAGGAACAAATATAGGAAAAAAGGTTATTTTTGCTCTATGAATAACCCGTCACAAAGATATGTCGCACTTGATGTGCTAAGAGGAATGACTGTTGCAGGAATGATTCTGGTAAACAATCCCGGAAGCTGGTCTAAAATTTTTGCACCTTTGCGCCATGCCGAATGGCACGGATGTACCCCCACTGACCTGGTTTTTCCTTTCTTCCTCTTCATTGTTGGAGCTGCTCTCTCTTTCTCCTTTGCAAAATATGGAGATGGAATTGACGCAAAATCTATAGGCAAACTGATTAAAAGATCTGCTCTCATTTTTCTTACAGGGCTGCTTCTTAATGCCTTTCCGTTTTATCCTACCTCTCCTGACTCAGCTTTAAGTTTTGGAGAGAACTATCTCAACTATATTGGTTCAATAAGGATAATGGGTGTTCTTCAAAGAATTGCACTCTGCTACCTGTTGGGCGGAGCACTTGCGCTCTGGCTCAGAAAGCCGGGGAAAATTGCATTTGGGATGGCTGTTTTGATGACAATTCATATCGCTGTTCTTGTAATATTTGGTTCCGGAGATCCTTTTTCTCTAGAGGGCAATATTTCAGGATCTATTGATGTAGCCATATTTGGTGACAAACATGTTTATCACGGGTTTGGAAAAGCTTTTGACCCGGAAGGACTCCTGGGTGTACTTTCAGGATCTGCTACAGTATTACTGGGATTTACCATTGGAGGCCTGATCAGAAAGGCTACAAATAAAAGCGATGCAGTAGCCCAACTATACACTATAGGTTTACTCTCTCTGGGAGCCGGAGTTGTAATGAGTATCTTCATTCCTATCAACAAGCCGCTGTGGACACCATCTTATGTTTTCTATGCCGGCGGATGGTCAATTCTCATGCTTGCTCTTTTTATTTACTTTATTGATATCAAAGGAAGGGAGAAGCTTTTCTTTCCGTTCAAGGCAATGGGTCTGAATCCTCTGTTTGCGTTCGTAATGGCGGGGGTTCTTGCAAAGACTCTAGGAAGGGTAATAAGATGGACAGAAGTTGTAGTTACTGAGGATAATACCATAAAGGAGTCTGTTGTCTCCGCCTCATCCTGGATATACAGGAACTGCTGTGTGGAGGTTTTCGGGCATAATGAATTCGGCTCACTAATGTATGCCCTTATGTATGTTACGCTCTTCCTGTTGATGGCTATCTGGCTATACAAAAAGAAAATCATAATCAAACTCTGATGGCATATATTGGGCTATTGTCGGATACTCACGCCATATTTGATGAAAAATTAATTGATTTCTTCAGTGATGTTGATGAGATCTGGCATGCCGGGGATTTTGGGAGCATTGAGGTATCAGACAAAATATCGGCAGTTAAGCCTTTAAAAGGAGTTTACGGAAATTGTGACGGAGCAGAGATCAGGCTGGTTCACCCCTATATTCAGTTGATGAATGTAGATGGGATGAAGGTATTAATGATGCATATTGGAGGATACCCCGGAAGATACGATTATAAAGCTCTCCAGCTTATTGAATCGCACAGGCCGGATATTTTCATTTGCGGCCACTCCCATATTTTAAAGGTTATTAATGACAAGAGGTATAATATGCTTACAATCAATCCGGGGGCGGCAGGTATTCAGGGATTTCACACTGTAAGAACAGCACTCAGGTTCAGAATTGAAAAGGGCACAATCAAAGATATGGAGGTGGGTGAGTGGACAAAGAATTTAAAAGTTCCTGATGATCTTTAAACTTAGGGCTTATATTATAGTCAAACAGCAAATAACCTAACAATAATCATATGAAAAAAACTCTCATTCTGCTGGCTGTTGTCTTAACAGCTTCGTTTGCGTTTGCCCAGAACACACCTGTGAAAGAGGCAAATTATGAGCTTGCAGCCAGATTCTCCTCAAAGAAAGTGGGGAAGATGGTCTTTTCTACTAACGTATCTCCCAGATGGTTCAAGAATTCCGATAAATTCTGGTATACATGGCAAACTCCTGAAGGAACATTCTACTATATTGGAGATCCTGTTACCGGAACAAAAAAACAGGTTTTTGACAATGTTAAACTTGCAGCTCAGCTAACAGAAATTGTAAAGGATCCTTTTGATGCTCAAAATATTCCTATCCAGAATATTCGTCTTATTGATGACATTAAGTTCAGATTTGAGATTAAGAGCACTGCTGATGTTGACGAAAAGGACGAAAAGACTGGAAAAACCAAGAAGGTTAAGAAAGTACATGGTTTTGACTTTGATATAACATCGGGAAAACTAACTGAAATCAAGGACTATAAGGCTCCTAAACCATATCCAAGATGGGGTAGCATATCTCCTGACAAAAAGTATGTAGTATTCTCAAGAGATTTCAATCTCTACTGGATGGACATGGAGAACTTTGAGAAGGCCCGTAAGAATGAGGATGATTCAACAATTGTTGAGCATCAACTTACTACAGAGGGAACTAAGGATTTTGGTTTTGGAGGAGGCGAGAGTGATCCTTATGCTACCGACAAGGAGAAGAAAAAGAGAACCGGAGCATATATATTATGGTCACCTGATTCTAAATACTTTGCTTTTATAAGGAGCAACACCTCTAAAGTTAAGGATCTCTGGGTTATTGACGTCCTTGCTAATCCAAGACCTAAGCTTGAGACATATAAATACCATATGCCGGGCGAATCTGAGGCACCACAAAGGTTCCTTTACATGTTTGATATAGAGAAAAAATCATATAAAGAGATTAAAAGTGCGGCGTTCAAGGATCAGGAGCTGAGAATCCTTAATGAACCTGTTCCACAGAGAAACTATGGAGACTCCATTATGCATAGCGTATGGATGGGTACCCCTGAGAAATTTTATGTGACAAGAACAAGCCGAGACCTTAAGAGGATTGATCTGTGTACTGCCAATATATCTTCCGATACTTTAAAGACTCTTGTTGAAGAGAGGCTCAATACCTATGTTGAAACAAGACCTCTTAAGCTGGTAAATAACGGGAAAGAGTTCATCTGGTGGAGTGAGAGGTCCGGCTGGGCTCATATATATCTTTTTGATGAAAATGGCAACCTTAAAAATCCTGTTACATCAGGTGATTACCACGTAGAACAGGTAACAGCGGTTGATCCGGTACAGAGAGTAATCTACTTTACTTCAAATGCTAAAGAGAAGGGTGAAAATCCATACTACACACATCAGTACAGAGTAAATTTTGACGGTTCAGGACTTAAACTTCTCAATCAGGGTGACTTTAACTTTGAATCAATAACATCTGACAACGGAAAATACTTTATAAGCAACTATTCAAGAGTTAACACAACTCCTAAAAGTTCTCTTTATGATAATGTCGGGAAAAAGATCCTTGATCTTGAAGAGGCAGATTTGTCACAACTTTTTGCTGCAGGATATAAATTCCCGGAACTCTTCACAGTTAAGGCCGGTGATGGAGTAACAGATCTCTATGGTGTAATGTACAAACCATTCGATTTTGATTCTACTAAGAAATATCCAATTATTGAATACGTCTATCCCGGTCCACAAACCGAAGCTGTTAATGCATCGTGGACAAAATCAATGGACAGAGTAGACAGACTTGCTCAGTTTGGTTTTATTGTAATCACTGTTGGTAACAGAGGCGGCCATCCATCCCGTTCAAAATGGTATCACAACTTTGGCTACGGAAACCTTCGTGACTATGGTCTTGAAGATAAAAAAGTAGTAGTTGAAAGACTAGCCGCAAGACACCCGTTCATTGACGGTTCAAAGGTGGGAATTCACGGACACTCAGGTGGAGGTTTTATGTCTACAGCAGCAATGCTTGTTTATCCCGATTTCTTCAAGGTCGCTGTTTCATCTGCCGGTAACCATGAGAATAACATTTACAATCGCTGGTGGAGTGAACAACACCATGGCGTATTGGAAACCATAACAGAGAAAGGAGATACAACTTTCAAATACAGTATTGACAAGAATTCAGAAATAGCAAAAAATCTAAAAGGAAGACTACTTCTGTTTACAGGTGATATTGATAACAACGTACACCCGGGAAATACATTGAGAATGGTGAATGCACTCATTCGTGCAAATAAAAGATTTGACATGATGATGCTTCCTGGCCAACGTCATGGTTTTGGAGATATGACAGAATATTTCTTCTGGAGAATGGGAGACTACTTCTCAAGATACCTGATAGGCGACTATAAAAATGAGGTAGAGATACCTGAAATGAACAATAATTAAATAGTTTGATGTTTTTTATGAAAAGAGGCGCAGAGTTCTGCGCCTCTTTTTTTACACTTAATCAAGAGTAAAGTATATTTTATTAAGCATTGATTTTCTTTACATTAGGGCCGTTTCTGTTTTTCTGGTATAATTATATCGTTTTTGTTTTACTTTTGCAGCCGTTCAAAAAAATTATTAGAAAATGAGACTAAAGAAAATTTCATTGTTTATTATGGCCAACCTGGTTGGTCTTACGCTGATGGCAGAGGGCTACCAGCTGAATACTCAGAGTGCGCGCCAGCTTGGTATGGGACACTTGGGAACAGCGCTTAAGTTAGGCGGTGAGAGTATGCTATTTAACCCTGCGGGTTTATCATATATGGATGGTAAGGTTGACCTTTCACTTGGAGCAACTGCAATCTTCTCGAAAGTTAAATTTACCTCAGGTAACTACAATGCTGAGACCGACAATCCTATAGGAACACCTCTTTTTGGATACGCCGGTTTTAAAATTACTGACAAATTTTATGCAGGTATCAGTGTCACAAATCCTGCCGGAAACTCGCTTGTATGGCCGGATAACTGGAGTGGTTCTACATACATCCAGAACATCTCACTAAAGGTTTTCTCTGTACAACCCACAATTTCATACAAGTTCAGCGAAAAGCTAAGTTTAGGAGTGGGTCTGATGGCAGACTTTGGAAGCATGGATATGAGCAAAGGAATTATGCCTGTGGGTTCCATAGCAGCATTCCTTCCACTTGTACCGGCTCAGTACCAAACGGTAATTAACAACAACCTTAATGTATCCCCACTTAGCATGAACCTTACCGGAAAATCTGGTGTAGATCTTGGATTCAATATTGGGATTCTTTACAGCCCAAATGACAGATTGAGCATAGGTTTATCATACCGTTCAAAAGTTATGATGAAACTTAACAATGGCGATGCTTCAATTAGCTATGGTTCCCCAGAATTGCAAACATTGTTTGCTATGCTTTCACAAAGTCCAAACTTCCCTGCTGCCGTAAAAGGTGCAATGATGCTTGACGGAGCTCAGTTTGATGCTCAACTCCCGATTCCTTCAAACACAAATCTTGGGATTGCATGGAAAGCAACAGACAAAATGCTTCTGTCAGCAGAACTTCAATATGTAGGCTGGAAAGCATATGATACTCTTTCAATTGTTTTCCCAAATGTTTCAATGAACTCACCAAAGAATTTCTCAAACACTATGATATATCGTGTGGGAGCTGAGTTCTATTGCACACCTAAGTTTACAACCAGAGTAGGATTTATTTATGATAATACACCGTCTGACCTTACTCTCTACACTCCTGACTCACCAGGCTCAGATAAAATAAGTGTGACAACAGGTTTCACATACAAGCCTGTAAAATTCATGGACATTGACTTTGCATTTCAGTATAACCACGGAGTTAAAACAAACGGAAAATATGTTCAGAACAACGTCATCCTGTTTGGCGGAGATTACAAGACCACAGCCTTTTTACCTTCACTTGGTCTGAGATTTAAGTTCTAGAAAAAAAGAGTACTTTTGCGAAGAATATGGCAAAAGTACTATCAGCAGAAGAATTTATAAAAAGAGCGGAGAGCCTTCCGCTTCTGGACGTGAGATCCCCCGGAGAGTTTGCCCGTGCGCATATTCCGGGGGCTCTCTCTTTACCCCTGTTCAATGATGAGGAGAGGGCAAAGGTAGGTACTCTGTACAAGCAGCAGGGGAAAATCATCTCTGTTCAAAAGGGGCTTGAATTTGTGGGGCCGAAGCTGAAGGGATTTACAAAATTTGCGTTGAAGCTTGACTCTCCTGAAATTCTAGTTCACTGCTGGCGCGGTGGTATGCGCTCCTCATCCATGGCGTGGCTTATGGAGACAGTGGGATTAAAGGTTTTTCTGCTTGACGGCGGATATAAAGCATACAGAAAACTGGTACTGGAAAGTTTTGAGAAACCCCTTAAAATAATCCTGATAGGGGGATATACAGGTTCCGGCAAAACCGAACTTCTGCAAAAGCTTAGGGGAGCTGGTGAACAGATTATAGATCTGGAAGGGCTGGCGAATCACAAAGGTTCTGCTTTTGGAGCACTTGGTCAACCTGAACAGCCCTCTACAGAGCAGTTTGAGAACTTACTATTTAACGAAATTCGTCCTCTTGATTTAACCAAACGTATATGGATTGAGGATGAGAGCAGAAACGTGGGTAAAGTTTTTCTTCCACAACCACTCTGGGAAAGAATGAGGTCGTCACCGCTTATCAGAATTGACACTCCTTATGAAATCAGACTTGAGAGGCTTATGAGGGATTATGCCTGTTTTGAACTGGAGGGACTTGCTGTTTCAATTAAAAAGATAGAGAAAAGGCTGGGTTTTGATAAGTGTAAGAGGGCTCTTGACGCATGTACATCAGGTGACAGAGAGCTTGCAGCAAGGATATGTCTGGATTATTATGATGCTGCATATGGCAGTCAGCTTGATTCCAGATTCGGAAGTAGAGTTAGTCTTCCATCAGTTGTAATGGACTCTCTTGAGAGCTCCTCTGTAGTGAATAAAATGCAGGATTTGGCGGATAAAATTGATTTTAAATAAAATCGCTTATAAATGGGCAATAAAGTTGGCAACGAAAAGGTTGCAGTTATAATTGACAGATTTGGAATGGGTAATGCAGAACTTGAGTTATCCCACATATTATTAAAGAACTATCTAACACTTACTATATCTGAAAACCGGATTCCGGCTTATATCTGTCTTTATGGAGACGGCGTAAAGGTTGCATGTAAAGATTCAGGCTTTACAGAAGAGCTCTCTAAGCTTGAGAGTATGGGCAGTAAAATTGTGATATGCAAGACATGTCTCTCTTACAACAATCTATTGGAAAAGGTATCAGTAGGTAGTGTAGGAACTATGCTGGATATAATTGACATTCAATACAACAGCACAAGACTAATAAAACTATGAAGCAAGAGACAACAAGACTTACACAGTTTAGCCCCGGAGCTGGATGCGGTTGTAAAATAGCCCCAAAAGATCTGGAGGAGATACTGAGAGGGAGTGTTTCCGGATTAAAATTTCCGGAGCTTTTAGTGGGGAATGACAGCAAGGATGATGCTGCTGTTTATGATATTGGAGATGGGAGAGCTGTAGTAAGCACTACGGATTTCTTTACACCTATCGTGGATAATCCGCGTGATTTTGGCAGGATTGCTGCCACTAACGCTATTTCAGATATATATGCTATGGGTGGAGCTCCACTTATGGCAATTGCCATACTGGGCTGGCCTCTTGACAAACTTCCGGGCTCGCTTGCTGCTGAGGTTGTATCGGGTGCAAGAGAGGTTTGTGACAGTGCAGGAATTCCACTTGCAGGAGGTCACAGCATAAATATTTCAGATCCAATTTTTGGACTTGCTGTAACTGGTATTGTGGATATAAGGAGGGTAAAGAAAAATAGTGGAGCCCGGGAGGGTTCAGAGCTCTTCCTTACAAAACCTGTTGGTATTGGGCTTGTAACTACCGCAGAGAAATTTGGCATTGCAAAGGAGAGCGACAAAGAGGAGGCTCTCAGATTAATGACAACTCTAAATACTCCCGGAGTTGCAATATCTGCCATTGATGAAGTTACGGCTCTCACTGACGTGACCGGATTCGGCTTAATGGGTCATGCAATTGAGATGGCAGAGGGAAGCAATCTCACTGCTGAAATTGAGTATAACAGCGTTCCCAGAATTGAGGGAGTGCCATTCTACATTCAGCAGGAGTGCATTCCGGGAGGGACATTCAGAAATTACGCCAGCTACGGTCACAAAATAGCCTCAATAAATGAGGAGCAAAAGATGCTTTTGTGCGACCCTCAGACAAGCGGAGGATTATTAATTGCCGTCCTCCCTGAAGGTATTGCAGCTCTGAAGGAGATTGCCGCTAAAGAGGGATTCTCTGTTCACAGAATAGGAAGGCTTAAAAGGCGTACATCCGGTGCCTATGTTGAGATTATATAGTATATTTGAAAAGTAGTTTTATAAATAACCCCCTTAATAATGAAAAAAGCTCTTTTTACACTAATCACAATTCTCTTTGCTACTCTACTTGTTGCAGGAAATATTAAAACCGGAGCAGAATCTGTTCAGGAGTATATTCCTCTGCTTAAAGGAAAACGAGTAGCAGTTCTTACAAATCAAACCGGTATAATTGGCAAAACTCACCTTGTGGACTCTCTGGTCTCTCTTAAAATCAACATTGTTGCAATTCTTTCACCTGAGCATGGCTTCAGGGGTGATGCCGATGCCGGAGAACACGTGGCAAGTTCAGTTGATGAGAAGACCGGTATTCCTATCAAATCTTTGTATGACGGCAATACCGGAAAACCGTCGGCAGAGCTGATGAAGAGCATTGATGTTATGCTTTTTGATCTTCAGGATGTAGGTGTTCGTTTCTACACCTATCTTACTACAATGGCAAGGATGATGGAGGCTTGTGCAGAGAATGGGGTAAAGATGATTGTTCTTGACAGGCCAAATCCTATTGGTTTCTATGTTGACGGGCCAATTCTTGACATGAAGTATAAATCAGGCGTTGGCTGGCTCCCAATACCCACCGTTCACGGAATGACTTTAGGAGAACTTGCCGGTATGATTAATGGTGAAAAATGGCTCAAAGATGGTATTCAGTGTGATATTACAGTCATTAAATGCCGTAACTATACGCATGAAAGTATGTATGAACTCCCTGTTAAACCATCACCTAATCTTCCAGATATGAGATCAATTTATCTCTATCCTTCAATATGTTATTTTGAAGCAACACCTGTAAGTCTTGGAAGGGGTACAACTGAAGCATTTCAGATGTACGGACACCCAAACATGAAGGGTTATAAATTCTCCTTCACCCCAAAAAGCATTCCCGGTGCAAAGTTCCCGCCTCAGCTAAACAGAGAGTGTTACGGTGTAGACCTGAGAACAGAACCTTCTATCGAAGAGATAAACAAGGCTGGAATAAATCTTGAATATGTTATAGATGCATATACCAACCTGAACCTTGACGACCATTTTTTCCGCTCTTTCTTTGAGCTTCTTTCAGGCCAGGGTTACATCAGAAAAATGATTAAGGAGGGCAAATCTGCTGCTGAAATCAAAGCGATGTGGGCAGGAGATGTTGCAAAGTTTAAGGAGCAAAGAAGACCTTATCTGCTCTATCCTGAGAATTAAACAGAAAACTAACCGGACTCAGAAAATGAGTTCACGTTTCCCGTCATCAAGAACAGATATTTTTACCTTGAGAGTATCAGGTGGAAGTATCTGTTCAATTTTTTCAGGCCACTCAATAATACACAGATTGCCCGATTCAACAAACTCTTCAAACCCTATATCAAAAGCCTCTTCTAGTTTGTTGATCCGGTAAAAGTCAAAGTGATATATTGTTTCACCATCACTTGTTCTATACTCATTAATAAGTGTAAATGTGGGGCTATTTACCCCGTCCAAAACACCCAGAACTTTACATAAAGATTTTGTAAAAGTGGTCTTACCTGCACCCATCTCACCATAAAGTGCAATTACTGGCGTATCCCCTTTTTTGCTAAGAAACTCACGGGCAGCATCTTCAATGTGACTTAACCCGTTTATAATAACTTTTTTACTCATTTCTGCTTCTTCTGTCAAGACCTCTGTAAACAACTGCTTCGGCCAGATGGTTCAAAGATATAAATTTTGACGATTCCAGATCCGCAATGGTTCTTGCAACTTTAAGAATTCTGCTGAAGGCACGTGCAGAGAGCGAGAGGCGATTGATAGCACCTGAAAGAAATTCGGTCTCCTTTTTACCTGTTTTACAGTGTATTCTTAACTCTGAAGTACTCATTTGAGAGTTTGTCAGAATCCTGCCATCAAATCTCTCTAATTGAATTCTCCTGGCATTTTCAACTCTTGCCCGGATATCTCTGCTGCTTTCAGACGCCGACTCTCCTGTCAAAATATCTGCAGGTACCGGATTCATCTCACACAACAGGTCAATTCTGTCCATAAGCGGCCCGGAGATCCTGGATCTGTATCTTGATATTTGAAAAGGGGTACAAGCACACTTGTCGCCCGGTTGTCCATAAAAGCCACACGGACAAGGATTCATGGATGCAACCAGCATAAAGTTTGCCGGGTACTTAATTTTGTATTTCAGCCTGGAAATTGATACACTTCGCTCCTCCATCGGCTGCCTGAGAACCTCAAGAACAGGTCTGCTGAATTCTAAAATTTCATCTAAGTACAAAACCCCGTTATGAGCGAGCGAAATCTCTCCCGGCAGAGCATTTGTACCACCACCGGTTATGGCATATACCGATGCAGAATGATGAGGTGATCTAAATGGTCTCATCTTTATCAACCCTCCTTTTAGTGCTCCTTTTCCGGCTACACTATAAACTTTGCTTGTCTCAACAGATTCCTGAGGGGTCATTACCGGGAGGATTCCGGCCAAAGCCTTTGCCATAAATGTCTTGCCTGCACCGGGAGGACCACTTAGAAGAATATTATGAGAGCCTGCAGCGGCAACTTCAAATGCTCTCTTTGCACTCTCCTGACCTCTTATATCGGCAAAATCAGGAATCTCCTCACCTGGCTGATAAATATCTGTTACCTCTGAGTGTTTTAATGGAGGCTTTACCTCCTCACCATATAGTATAGAAATAACCTCTCTTATATGTGAAGCTGCAAAAATGTCAATCCCCCCTATTTCAGCAGCTTCAGAAGCAGATGCTTCGGGCAGTATACATCCGCGAAATCCCTCATTTCTCGCATGCTCCGCAATAGGCAAAGCGCCTGTCACTGGTCTTAAAGAGCCATCAAGAGCCAGTTCACCCATCATTATGAAATCATCAAGTGTGGAGAAGGAGTACTGGCCAGAAGCGGCAAGGATTCCTATTGCTATTGCCAGATCGAACGAAGAGCCCTCCTTCTTCAAGTCTGCAGGAGCCATATTGACAACAATTCTCCTTCCAGGAATTCTGGCGCCAATTGTAGCGAGCGCTGTAGTTATTCTCTGCTGACTCTCCCTAACTGCACAGTCCGGTAATCCAACAAGAAAAAAGCTTATCCCATCAGACACATCAACCTCAACAGTCACAGTAATAGCATCTACACCCAAGCAGGTTGCACAAAAAGTTCTCTTTAGCATTTTTTAGTTTAAAGCTATCTATTATCGACATGGCTAAATAGCCTGAAAAAACAAATTACCCGATTCCGGAAAAGAATTTTCCAAAATCGGGCAATTGAATTATTTCTAAATTTAACTATTCAAGAACAGATACGCAGGTGTTTGCATTTCCTATATCAACTCCAACAAATGCAACTCCCCCTTTATCAGTAATATAAAAACCATCATCACCAATCTTGGAGTCATCGTAATTTGAGTTGATTTTGGAATAAATGGCATAACCTATTGAAGCAAATCGTTCTGGATTTTCAGGCACAATCACATTGCAAGCTTCACCAAATTCATCTCTGAAGAGATTTACTAACTCCTCATTGTTTGCACCACCTCCGGTCAGATATACGGATGAGGCATTCTCAATATCACCATCTGCGATAAACTTTCTAAGAGCAGGGACTATAATATTTTTAAAATATATCTCTATTGCTGTATATTTCTCCTTTGCCAAATCCTTATACTTCCTGTCTGAGTATGTATTCCCTTTGACGAAAATCTGGTCCAACTGATGCTCGTTCTTAATGCCTATATTAGTGTTTTTCACAAGCTCCTGAGCAAAGATATCAACTGCATAGTTTAAACCATGCGTGCTGAAAATTGTTCTGCTCACCAAGCCCTGAGGTGTACTCAAAGCCCCTTCACAAGTTCCGTACCCCAAGCTTATTACAATATAATTTCCATCAACGGGGTGAGCACCCTTTCTAATAGCATAATCACATCCGAGAACTTCAGGAATTACGTTTACACTGGCAATAGGTATAAGCTTCTGTTCTGTTGCAGCAACACCCTTTTCAGATGCGACAAAGTACGTAATCATATTTTCTGTCTGCAGGTACTCTTTTGCAAGATCTCTGTTCAGTTGAAAAGTGGCATAGGGAAAGCCTGCCGTAACGCATAGTTTGGGCATTTTTGCAGTTTTTGCAATTGATGTGCACATATCTGACGCTAACAGTAGGGCAGATTGTGCTATTAACTTATAGTCTGTCTCTGCAGGAGATGCATTGATATATTTATTAGGAGACACGCCCTCATTAAGAGCTTGCAAACCAATTAAATAATCCATGCCATTAAACTTAATTTTTGAGAAGCCCAGAATAGGGTCGTTACTTGTGTAGTACTCTCTGATTGTAGCCTCATACACACTCGGGAAAGTCAAAGTTTTTACCATAGGTGTCGCGGTTTTGCTAAGTTGTGTAAATATAACATTTTTATCAATTAAACGAAATAAGGAATGGGAATTTTTGTAGATTTGTAGCGATGGAAATTAAGGAGACTGTTCAATTTTATTGTAAAAAGATTAAAGATATCCCGGATTTCATACCTGCGGAGAGAAGAGTCATTGTATTTGCAGATAATAAGATTGAAAGTGCTTTAAAACACATTCTCCCGTATCCGTTCATTTCAATTGAATCGTCTGAAGAGTATAAATGTTTTAGTACACTAGAGGAACTGACTTTAAAACTGATGGATTTGGGAGCAGATAGAGGTACACTTCTTGTGGTAGCCGGTGGCGGAGTTGTGGGAGATATGGGTGGGTTTCTTGCTTCTACTTACTATAGGGGTATTGATTACGGTATGATTCCCACTACTCTACTCGCACAGGTAGATGCCTCTATTGGTGGGAAGACAGCAATTAACGTCAAAGGGTACAAGAATATTCTTGGAGTATTTAATCCTGCGGATTTTACGATTGTCTGCAGTGAGTTCCTTGACACCTTACCCAGGAAACAGATTGATGAGGGGCTTGCAGAGATGTTAAAAACTTTTCTGATATCAGACCGTATAGCCTACCTTGATGCTGTGGATGTTATTAGCGGTGGAAATCCTCACTTAAAGAGAATATCCTCATTCTCTGAGTTATCTCCATTCATTAAGAGAGCTGCTGAGATTAAGAGTGAGATAGTAAAGAGGGATCCTCTTGAAAAGGGAGAGAGGAAGCTGCTTAACCTGGGGCATACATTCGGGCATGCGCTGGAGAAGCTATGTGGTATTTCACATGGAGAGGCTGTAAGTATCGGTTTATCTATGTCTGCACAATTGTCTGTAAAACTCAGACTTCTACCCAAAACTGAGGGCAGTAAGATAGCACGGGACCTGGAGGCTCTCGGCCTACCTCACACCTCGCCGGTAAATCCCACTGAGCTGGCTGACATAATGACAAAGGATAAGAAAAAAGATGGTGAGGCTATTCAGTTCATTCTTCTGGAAGGAATTGGAAAAGCTGTAATATATCCTCTCACAATTGAGAGACTAAAAGGATTGCTAAATGATTTGTCTTAGTTTACAAAAACTGGATTATAAGGCTTTGGTTAAGGCTGTTTCACACTCTGAGATGGCTGAAATCAGGCTTGACCTTATGGAGCTGTCTGAAAAAGAGATAAGCAAAGTATTTTCAAAAGATAAAACTCTTATTGCCACTTGCAGACTTGAGAAACAACCTAAAGAGATATGTGTTGAAAGACTCTCTGCTGCATTGAAAGGGAATGGTCCTGCAAAAAAGAGTAAAGCGGTCAAGTATCTGGATATTGAGTACGACGCCCCAGCAGAATACCGGGAAGCTATGGTATCCTTGGCAAAGGAGAATGGATTCAAGATTATTCACTCTTATCATAACTTCTCAAACACAGACCCTTTTGAACGTCTTCTTGAGATTACGGGAAGATGCTTTGAATACGGAGCAGATATTGTAAAAATTGCAACTACTGCTATAATTACTGAAGAGGGGGTAAGAACTCTGAGACTATACAGACATTTTGAAAAGGAGAGACTGCTGGCATTTTCAATGGGGAGTCAGGGTAAGTTTACCAGATTATTGTCACTTAATCTTGGGGCACCATTCATTTTTGCAGCTCCAAAAGAGGAGCTTGCTACTGCACCCGGTCAGCCAATAGCCGATGAAGCAAAAGCGGCTGTTAACCCTAAAAGTTATCCTCATAAGATTAAATACAAGTCCCTTCAGTCAGTAATTAAAGCCCCGTCTTCAAAAAGTCATGCACAAAGGGCCATAATTGCAGCAAGTCTCGCCAAGGGGATATCAAACATTTATGGATATACTCCTTGCAATGATACTGATGCAGCACTGGGCATGGCAAAAAAATTCGGCGTTCAGATCAAATACAAAAGTAAAAGGGGGCATCTCTGTATTAAGAGCCCTGGATCTAACGCAATCAGTCTTGAACTTGCAAAATCAAAGTCTCCTTTGACATTTAATGCCGGTGAATCAGGACTCCTTTCAAAGTTAATGATCCCTATTTCCGGGCACCTGTCGTCAAACAGGAGAATAACAATTACCGGCAAGGGAACTCTCTTAAAACGGGAATATCTTGGTGTTGATGAGATACTTGAAAAGGTAGGGCTCACTTTTGATTCCACTAACGGATATTTGCCTGCTAAAATTAAAGGATCCCTAAAGGGGGGTACTATACAACTCTCGGGAAAAGGTGGCTCTCAGCTGGTCTCCGGACTACTCATGGCTCTTCCTCTATGCGTTGATTCAAGTAAACTAGAGTTGGAAAATCCCACTAGCAAACCATATATTGATTTGACTCTTAAGACACTTAGAGATTTCAACCTTAAAATCACAAATAACAACTACTCTCAGTTTGTGATTCCGGGAAGACAGCGATACAGAAAAAAAATATTCTATCAACTTCAGGGAGACTGGAGCTCTGCAGCGCTCCTTCTTACAGGAGGTGCCATATCCGGTGATATTACTGTTAAGAACCTGGTTATAAATTCATCTCAGGCAGATGAGCGTATATTAGAGGTATTTAAAGCAGCCGGAGTGGAGTATGAAGTTATTGAAGGACCTAAATATTTAATAATGTGCGGAGATGTACCTTGTGCCTTCAGAGATAATCCGGACGACGAAGATTGTTGCTCCGGAAGAGTTGAGGTAAAAGGATCTAAAACACCTCTCACTCCATTTGAATTTGATGCCACTGATTCACCGGACCTCTTCCCTCCTCTTGTTGTACTTGCACTTAACTGTGACGGTGTGAGCAGAATTAAAGGAGTAAGCAGATTATACAATAAGGAGAGCAACAGAGCAGAGACTCTGTTCTCTGAATTTGTTAAACTGGGTGCCGACATTGATATTCAGGGTGATTATATGATTATTAAGGGAGGTAAACTTCATGGAGGTTATTGCAATACACATGGTGACCACAGGATTGCGATGGCTCTTTGCATTGCTGCATTAAATATTGAAGAGCCGGTCTATCTGGACAACATGGTATGCATATCAAAATCATTCCCTGGTTTTATAAGCAACTTTATAAAATGAACAGATTTGGAAATAGATTCAGAATCTCAATATTTGGGGAATCGCATGGTGCAGGACTCGGAGTAGTTATTGACGGAATCCCTTCAGGCATACCTCTCTCTGAAGATGATTTTAAAGGTGATTTGGCAAGAAGAAGGGCAGGAGCAAAAGGGACAACGTCAAGGATTGAGGGTGATAAGGTTAACATTGTAAGCGGAGTTTTCAATGGTCATACAACCGGCTCTCCATTGACACTCCTTTTCTCAAATGACAATGCAAGACCATCAGATTATGCAAAATTTACAGATCACCCAAGACCTGGACATGCAGACTTTACTACAAAGGAGAAATTCGGCGACTATGCCGATATCAGAGGTGGTGGGCACCACTCCGGCAGAGTGACTATTGGACTGGTTGCCTCAGGGGTGATTGCCAAGAGAATAATTGAACCATTATCAATTTCTGCAGCAATTATTGAAATAGGCGGAGAGAGAGTCTGGGACTCCGTTCTGGAAAAGGCGGGATCAAAGGGGGATTCGCTGGGCGGGGTTATTGAGTGTAAAATATCAAATGTTCCGGCAGGATTGGGAAACCCATTTTTTGACTCTGTAGAGTCACAAATATCTCATCTGGTTTTTTCTATACCCGGTATCAGGGGAATTGAATTTGGAGATGGTTTTGCAGCAACAAGGATGCGTGGCTCTGAACACAACGACCCTATTGCTGACGCCTCTGGAAAGACTGTAAAAAATGGCTCAGGTGGAATTAACGGTGGAATAACAAACGGTAATGAAATTATTTTCAGAGTAGCCGTTAAGCCTACCTCCAGCATATCTTTACCGCAAAACACTTTTAATTTCAGAAAAGGGGCTGTAGAGGAACTGATTGTCTCAGGACGGCACGATACATGTTTCGCACTAAGAGTGCCAGTTATTGTTGAGGCTGCCGCTGCTATTGCTCTTGCAGATCTGATTCTATAGGTAACTCTCTTCCCGAGACATCCTTTATATAGCATCTTCTCTTTGAATAGGTCTTTCCCGGGTAATAGTCAAAAATACTTTGTACGGCCTTGTTTGTCTCTAACTGCGGATTTGCAATGACCCTTTTAACCCCCAGCTTTATAAAGTTAGAATTCAGATGGTCAAAAATAACTGCATTTAAACCCTTATTCTGATATTCAGGAATAATTCCTATCATATAAAGATCTACAAGATTAAACTTCTTTAATGCTTTTAAAAGCTTAAGAAAACCAAACGGGAACATCTTCCCTTTTGTCTCTCTCATTGCCTGAGAAAGGCTCGGCATTGTAACGGCAAAAGCCACTACCCTATCCTCTTCATTGACAACCAGGCATACAAGGTCTGTATTTATAAGTGGCAGAAACTGATCTACATACCACTCAATTTGTCTCTGAGATAATGGGGTAAATCCATACAGTGGCACAAAAGCTTTATTGAGAGCATTGAATAAATCTATTGCATAAACTCTCAACTCCTTTTTTGTTCTGTTTTCAACTACTGAGACCCTGTATTTCTGTTTAATTATCCGGGAGTACTGTTTTAGCTTGTCAGGAACATCATCTGGAACTTCAAACTCTCTCTGAACCCACTCGGCATCTTTAATATATCCAAGGCGCTCCATGTGGTCCGGATAGTATGAGTAGTTGTAAAGAGTTGTAAATGCACCCATATTCTCAAAACCCTCTGTCAGCATCCCCTCTCTGTCCATATCAGTGAAACCGAAAGGTCCGTTTACTGCTGTCATTCCCATCTCCACGGCAAGCTCTTCAACTCTGTTAAGTAATTCAAAAGAGACTTCATCATCATCTATAAAGTCAAACCATCCAAAACGCATGTTTTTAACATTCCAGTCCCGGTTTGCATTATGATTAATTATCGCTGCAATTCTACCTACAACAACCCCTTTTTTCTCAGCAAGAAAATACCAGGCTTCGCAATATTCAAATGCGGGATTTTTAGATTTAATAAGCGTTTTATACTCATCGCTCCACAGCGAATTAACCCAATAAGGGCTATCTTTATAAAGTTTTTCCGGAAATGAGATGAATCTCTTTAAATCAACTCTGTCCTTCACCTCCCTTATTGTCACACTCATAAATGCAGACTATTTAATAACAGATCCTGCCACCACATTGGCAACAAGTGCGCGAAGCCTTACTACGCTTCCCTTATCCACAGGATGTACTCTGTGAGCCAGTAAAATTACTGCCGTTTTAGAAACCGGATCAACAATGAATGAGGTGCCTGTATATCCTGTATGTCCGAATGTCTTTTCAGGGTGGAAAAGATTACCATTGTTTGATGCATAAGAAGAGTAGTTGTCCCAGCCCAGAGAGCGTCCTTCACTTTTTACATTTTCAGGAACTCTTGTCATTGTTTCCAGAGTTAACTTGCCCAGAACTCTTTTGCCACTATACTCCCCTCCATTCATAAGTGCTGCTGCAAGTATCGCAAGGTCCTCAGCATTTGAGAATACTCCGGCATTACCGGAATTGCCATCATTAAGGATATTCGCAATTGGATCATGAACTCTGCCAAGCAGAACTGTTCCATCCTTCTGTTTTTCAGTAGGTGCAACCAGTTTAAGAAGATCTCCGGATGGATTATAGGTTGTATGCTTCATGCCCAGGACATCAAAAACATATTTTTTTGAATAGTCCATTAGTTTCATTCCTGTAACATTCTGAAGAATGTTCTGAAGAGTGACAAAGTTAAGACAACTGTACTGAAAGTCTGAAGTGGGTTTAAAATCTCTTTTACAAGTTGATATCCATTCCATAAGTGCTGCCGGATTTGGAGCTCCGCTCTTCTCAACAATAGTGGCCACAGGAGCATAAGGTGGTAAACCTGACGTATGAGTAAGAAGATCTGCCACTTTAATATCAATCTTCCTTCCGGTTGTTGTGTCTACCCAGGGCTGAAATCCGGGAATATACATTGATACATTATCCGTCAGGCGTATTCTGCCTTGTTCTACAAGTTGCATGAATGCAATTGCAGTTCCCACAGGTTTGCTCACGGATGCAAGATCAAATATTGTATTAACAGTCATCTTCTCCTGAGATGGATAAATTGACTTATTACCATAGGCTTTTAAATATACCATTTTACCATCTCTTACAACGGCAAGGACAGCACCGGGTATTTCACCAGACATAATTGATTCATCTATAATTCTGTCAACCTGAGACAATCTTGACGGATCCATGCCTGCCTGTTCAGGTGATACTCTTGGCAATGTCTGAGAACTAAGAGATATTACAGTTAAAGTAACCAGTAAAAGTGAGAGAAATAATCTTTTCATGATAAAGGGGTTATATGATTAGCAAAAGTACAAAAAAGTAGTGTAAATATTACTACATTTGCTTAGCGAATAAAATCATATGCCCTGCACAAAGAGAACCGCTGCATTCAATATCCTTCTTCTGATAATTGTTTTGATTTTTTTTGTGAAAGTCAGCGCACAGACAAGATCAGAAAATCATTTATCACTCTCTTTAAATGCAGATTTACTGAGCAGATATATTTGGCGCGGAACTGATTTAGGACCCGGTCCTGCTTTTCAGCCCGGATTTTCTGCATCCTACAGTGGCTTCTCTGCCGGCTATTTTGGATCATATAATTTAACAAACGCATATAAAGAGGTAAACCTGTTCGTCTCAAAATCGCTGGGATTTATAACCCTTGAACTTTGGGACTACTGGTCATCAGAAAAGACGGGATTAAAAGGATTCTCAGACTATAGAAAAGAGAGTACATCACACATGATTGAAGGAATTATGACTCTCTCAGGTGGTGAAGATTTCCCTCTTAGTCTCTCAGGAGGGTGGCTTTTTTACGGTTCGGACTACTCAAAAAGCATCTATATTGAGATGCAATATTGTATTCCTTACAATAATTCTGAGTTTTTACTTTTTACAGGTTACCAGGCAAAAGGAAATTACTATGCAGAAAAAAGAGGATTTGTAAATATCGGGGTGTCATTTATCCAGTCACTCTCTGTTTTTAAGGGAACCTCTCTTGACCTTATTTTAAGTTTAGTCACAAATCCTGTTGCAAAAAATATCTTCTTTACTGTGGGCTTAAGTCTTTATAATAATTGAAATATATAATGAGAAAGAGATATAGCATATATTCTGTTTTTGGAACACTTCTCATAATTGTAATTGTCTTCCTTACTGTTGTTATTATAGTCACCTCCTCAATGAAGACAAAGGAGTACAATCTTATAACAGAGGGTAATCGTAATCAGCTCAAGCAAGAGAGTGAAGCAATGATTAAACTTATGGGCAGCTCTATGAGTCAAGTCGCCTGGGATTACACATATTGGGATGAATTTGCCCAAGCTGTGAGCAAAGAGGATCCAGATTGGTTTAAAAGTAATATCTCAACTATTATCTCCTCTTTCAGACTTGATTATGTCTCTGTTTACAATACAGAGAATAAACTTGTTCATGAAGCTTCATCTGACAGCACTCTCAATATAACAATTATACCAGAAGCTGCACTTAAGCTCTTTAGAGACACGGCCCTGGTCTCTTTTTATGTAAACACTGATAAGGGTCTTTTTCGTGTTTATGGAGCCTCTGTGCATCCTACGGCAGACCCTTCTCACAATTCAACACCTCCGTCGGGTTATCTTTTTGTTTGCAAAAAATGGGATAATAACCTTGAAAATGAGCTTTCAACGCTTAGCGGATCTAATGTAAGATTTAGCCATTTAACAAACCATAATGAATCAGCCGGACCTTATTCAATATCTTCTGTTCATAATCTTGAAGGATGGGATGGCAGTTCTGTTGGTTCAATTATATTTACAAGAGAGAGTCAAATTCTTAAAAGATATAGGGATAGTACATTTAATATTGTACTTCTGCTCTCTCTGAGCCTGCTGGTTATACTGGGACTTTACATGTTTGCGGTAATCAAATGGGGCATTAATCCGCTGAAAAATCTGATTATTTGTATAGAAAACGAAGATGCCGAAGGTTTGGTAAATTTGAAATCTGCATCTAATGAATATACAAAAGTTGGTAAACTGCTTTCGGAACACTTCAGGCAGAAGGAGGAGTTAATATCTGCTAAAAAGATGGCGGAAGAGGGCGACCGTTTAAAATCTGCTTTTCTTGCTAATGTCAGCCATGAAATAAGGACCCCTATGAATGGGATTATGGGTTTTGCAGCTCTTCTGTCTGAACCTGGTATTTCTGAAGAGGATAAAAGAGATTACATACAGATAATAGAGGAGAGCGGCAAAAGAATGCTTAGCATAATTAATGATCTGATTAATATCTCAATTATTGATGCTGGACAAATAAAGATACTTCCTGCCCACTTCAGGATCAATGATCTTATGAGCCATATTTATGAGTTCTTTAAACATGAAATCGAGGGCAAAGGAATTGAATTTAAGTGCAATCTCGGGCTTAGTGACGACTCTGATATTTTTACTGACAGAGATAAACTTTATGCTATTCTTATAAACTTACTAAAGAATGCCTCTAAATACACTCATAAGGGATCAATAACTTTTGGATATACAAAGCGTGATAACTACTTACAGTTCAATGTAACTGACACAGGAATAGGTATAGCTCAGGAGAGACACTCTGCCGTTTTTGAAAGGTTTATACAGGCTGATGATTCCATTTCAAAACATTATGAGGGAACAGGCCTTGGCTTATCTATTTCTAAAGCCTATGCAGAGGCACTCGGAGGAAAAATATGGCTTGAAAGCGAACCGGGGAAAGGGTCGTCATTCTATTTTACCATTCCCTTTTAATAATAAAAAAAAAGATTGAGATGGATAAAATCATCTCAATCTTTTTAATGTATTAAACAAGAGGTTAGTTCTCGCCACCCTCTCTTTGCTGACGTGGTCCACGAGAGTTACCGGAGCGTCCTCTTCCTCTGTCGCCACCACGACCGCCTCTACGATCACCGCCTCCGCGACGCTCGTTTCTGCCACCCTGATGTCCACCTTGAGCAGATGATGCATTTGCAGCCATGCCAACGTTAGGAGAAAGGTCTCTCTTTCCGTAAACCTCACCATTACAGATCCATACTTTCACACCAAGAACACCCACTTTAGTGTGAGCCTCTGCATGTGCGTAGTCAATATCTGCACGGAAAGTATGAAGAGGTGTTCTGCCCTCTTTATAAAGTTCTCTTCTCGCCATTTCAGCTCCGCCAAGACGACCGCTGATCAGAACCTTAATTCCTTCAGCACCCATTCTCATTGTTGAAGCCATTGCCATCTTGATGGCACGACGATATGAAACACGTCCTTCAACCTGACGTGCAATATTGTTTGCTACAATATTTGCGTCAAGTTCAGGTCTTTTTACTTCGTAGATATTGATTTGAACCTCTTTGTTTGAGATATTCTTCAACTCCTCTTTAAGCTTGTCAACCTCCTGACCTCCCTTTCCTATAATAATACCTGGACGGGCTGTATGGATAGTTACAGTAATTAGCTTGAGAGTTCTCTCAATAACTATTCTTGAGAGTGAAGCCTTTGCAAGGCGGGCGTTCAGATACTCACGAATCTTAGCATCTTCAAGGATCTTGCCTGCGTAGTCAGTTCCACCGTACCAGTTAGAGTCCCAGCCACGGATGATACCAAGTCGGTTTGATATAGGATTTGTTTTTTGTCCCATCTTATTGCTCCTCTTTTACGGTTTTACTTTTCTTCTTTCCAAGTACTATGGTAACGTGGTTTGAACGCTTGCGAATTCTTGCTGCACGACCTTGCGGCGCAGTTCTTATACGCTTTAGTGAACGACCTTGTCCAACCATGATTGACTGAACACAAATGTTTCCATTTTCAAGTTCTTTGCGCTCTGCTTCGTTTTTTGACTCCCAGTTTGCAATTGCAGAACGAAGAAGTTTCTCCAAACGAACAGATGCCTCCTTCTTGGTATACTTCAGTATATCCAAGGCGCGGTTTACCTCTACACCTCTGATGATGTCAGCCACAAGGCGCATCTTCCTTGGTGAGGTAGGAACGTCATTCAGCTTGGCAATAGCTGTCTGCTTCCTTATTTCTTTATGCCTTTCGGCTGCTTCTCTTTTTCTAGCTCCCATTATTGTGGTTATTTACACATTAATTAATTAGCGATTACCAGAGTGACCTTTAAAGGTTCTGGTGGGTGCGAACTCGCCGAGCTTGTGGCCTACCATGTTCTCTGTAACATAAACCGGAATAAACTTGTTTCCGTTATGAACTGCAATGGTGTGGCCCACAAAGTCGGGTGAAATCATGCTGGCTCTTGACCAGGTCTTGATAACCTCTTTTTTGCCTGCTTCATTCATGGCCAATACTCTCTTCTCAAGAGCAGCCTGAATATAAGGACCTTTTTTTAATGAACGACTCATACTCTTTCAGTTTATTCCGTTATTTTTTCCTTCTTTCAACTATGAATTTCTTGGTAGTCTTCTTAGGATCACGTGTCTTGTAACCCTTAGCCGGTATACCTTTTCTTGAACGAGGGTGTCCGCCGGATGCTCTACCTTCACCACCTCCCATAGGGTGATCAACAGGGTTCATCACAACACCACGAGTACGTGGTCTGCGACCTAGCCAGCGTTTACGTCCGGCTTTCCCATCCGATTCCAGATTGTGGTCTGGGTTAGACACTGTACCTACTGTTGCACGACATGCTGTGAGTACCATTCTTGTCTCACCTGAAGGGAGCTTAAGAATAGCATGATCACCTTCGCGGGCCAGCAACTGAGCGTATGCTCCGGCACTTCTTGCCATTGCAGCTCCCTGTCCGGGGCGAAGTTCAATATTGTGAACAAGTGTACCAAGTGGAATTTCTGATAGAGGGAGAGTGTTACCAAGCTCCGGAGCAACTCCGGGACCCGATGCAATCACCTGACCAACTTTAATTCCGTTAGGAGCTAAAATATAGCGTTTTTCTCCGTCTCCATAAATAACAAGTGCAATGCGTGCACTTCTGTTTGGATCGTATTCTATTGTCTTTACAGTGGCTGTGTATTTGTCTTTATCACGTAAGAAGTCGATTACACGATACATTCTTTTGTGACCGCCACCAATGTAGCGCATAGTCATTTTACCCTGTCCGTTACGACCGCCACTCTTACGAAGTGGCTCAAGGAGTGATTTCTCCGGTGTAGAACATGTAATCTCGTCAAATGCGCTTATTGCCTTATGTCTTGTGCCGGGAGTTGCCGGCTTGAATTTGCGTATTGCCATAGAAATTATATGTTACTGTAGAAATCAATCTTATCTTCACCTGCCAGGGTCACGTACGCCTTTTTAAAGTGATTAGCGCGACCAGACAAAACTCCCGCCTTTGTAAAGCGGCTCTTTTTCTTTCCGTGGTAATTAACGGTATTTACATCCAATACCTTTACACCATACATCTCCTCAACCGCAGCCTTGATCTCTATCTTATTTGCTTCGCGGTCAACCTCAAATGCGTAACGATTCAACTTTTCGCCTTGAACCGTCATTTTTTCTGTTACTATAGGCTTAATTAATATTCCCATTTCAATGCGGCTTATTTGCGTCCGTACTGTGCCTGCAGGATATCCTGAACACCATCAACAAATACAACGCTGGTTGAGTTAACCAGATCATAGGTATTGATTTCGTTTACAGAGATAACCTTAACATTTTGCAGGTTACGTGAAGACATGTAAATATTCTCTGAGTTTTCAGAAAGCACAAAGAGAATCTTTCTGTCATTAACCTTAAGGTTCTTAACAATTTTGATCATCTCTTTAGTTTTAGGAGCCTCCAGATTGAATGACTCTACAATGGTAAGAGCATTCTCCTTCACTTTGTATGAAAGTGCAGAAAATCTTGCCAGCTGCTTGAGCTTTTTGTTCAGTTTGAAACTGTAATCGCGAGGTTGTGGACCAAAAGCCCTTCCTCCTCCAACAAAAGTAGGTGACTTGATACTGCCGTGGCGAGCACCGCCAGACCCCTTTTGTCTTACAATTTTCTTAGTACTGTATGCAACTTCCCATTTCTCCTTGGTCTTATGAGTACCCTGGCGCTGATTAGCGAGATACTGTTTTACATCAAGGTAAATAGCGTGATCGTTCGGCTCAATGCCAAAGATACCGGAATCAAGAGTCACCTTCTTGCCTGACTCAGATCCATCTGTTTTGTAAACTGATAATTCCATAGACGCTTAATCCTCCACGATTACATATGAACCTTTTGCTCCGGGAACAGATCCCTTCACTATAAGAAGATTATTCTCAGGAATAATCTTAATAACTTTCAAGTTCTGAATTTTTACCTTGTCACCGCCCATACGGCCGGCCAGTCTCTTTCCTCTAAATACTCTTGAAGGCCAAGATGAGGCACCCATTGAACCCGGCGCACGAAGTCTGTTGTGCTGACCGTGAGTGGCTCCGCCTACTCCTGCGAATCCGTGGCGTTTCACAACTCCTTGGAATCCTTTACCTTTAGATATTCCTACTACATCTACCCACTCCAGAGGTTCCTTTGCAAAAACATCTGAAACGGTTACGGTATCACCTAGTTGAAGCTCTTTTGTGAAATCCATAGGGAATTCAACAACTTTTCTTTTAGGTGTGGTGTCTGCCTTTTTGAAATGGCCCTTAAGCCCTCCGCTGGTGTGTTTTTCTTTCTTTTCGTCATAGGCAAGCTGTACAGCGGCATAACCATCTTTCTCTTCTGTACGAATTTGCGTAACAACACACGGACCAGCCTCAATAACGGTGCATGGAATGTTTTTTCCATCGGCACCGAAAACGGATGTCATTCCGATTTTCTTTCCAATTAATCCAGGCATTGGTTGTTAATTTGGTGTATTATAATTAATTACTAACCCGCATAAAATTTGCGGGCTGCAAATATACGATAAAAACTTGAAAATGCAATAGCTTACAGCAAGATATCAACAGGATATTCACATAGTAATCAATGTCTACTTAAGCCTGCCAATTAATCCAGTTTTAATTTCAGAGTCTTTTAACATATTAACGTGGTATAAAGCATCAGCGTGATTTGACTTTGATTTATTTTTCTCGTAGAGCTTTACGTAATATTGAGCTTTTTCTACTAAAAATTTACGGCAATCAATATTCATCATTATACCATCTTCATAGTTTGCAAAAGAGAAACCGGATATCTCGCTACTTGTATTAATACCTATTATATTTTCTGCCTGTATTCCTTTAAGGTTAATTGTTATTGAAGGAAAGTAAAAATACTGCTCAGCAGGCATAAATATTGTCAAATTATATGAGTTACTCTCTGCACTTTTTTGTATAGTTGCGTTTTTCCTGTAATAGTGGTACTCGTAATACTCATCAAGAGAAGGAAACCATACCGAGTTATCACCATCCTTACCATATTTATCATTTAACCAAAGGAGAAAGTTTGCCGTAGTAGAAATATCAGTCCTGTGAACTAGCCAGTGAATTGCAGATCTCTCAGTCTTATCTTTAATCATCTCATTCTCAACAGCATCTTTGATTAGCTTGAGTGGCTCTTGTTTATCCAAATAATCCTTCCTCTCGAGAACTCTTTTGTACAAATTTCCGCTTTCCTTAAAAGGGTATAGTTTTTCAGCCTCTGCTTGAGCTGTCATTAGCTTTATGGGGGGATAACTCATTGACGCAGTTAAATATAATTTATTTCCGTCTGGTTCTGCTAATATCTTGCAACCTCTGCCTGAAAGTCTCTTTTTAATAATTTCTTGAGATAATGATAAGTGTCTTAGCAGGGTATCAATATTATTTTCTTCAATCCCTTTTTTAATATTGTGAAAAGCAATCCCATTACCTGTATTTACAATCTCTATAACACTATCCCATGTTAAATGCTCTTTACGATAGAAGCGGAAATAATTTTCTCTAAATCCAACATTAACATCCGTCTCCGCATCCATATTATTCTCTGGCGCTAGAGTGGTTGTGAAAGCAAAGCGTACCTCTTTGCCAGTCCCGTCTGTACTCCCAAGAGTCTTGCCTAAAGAGATAGTATCCGGGGGGAAATCTCCAGCCCTTAAGTGGCCTACATCATAATATAGTTCTTTGGGATCATTTATAGTTGACAGTGGCTTTCCGTGAATAGCCGCCCAGGTATAGCTAAACGCAGCGTGATGACAGTCATCCTGAGTAAGAAAGAAAAGCCATGATTTGTTGTACTTAAGAGGAGGTATTTCAGCAGTAATCTGGTCAAGATTTACTCTCCCGTCTGTATTTATTGTAATCTGGGCTAAAATATTCTGCCTTTCGTTACCAAAGTCATAGATATAAACCTGTTCTTCAACTGGCTCTTTTGGAATTTCAGGCGGTACTTCAGGCGGCCTCTCCGGGAATTTAACACATGATGTAATCAATAATACAGATAGCGTACAAAAAGAGATTATTTTATAACTAATCATATTACGCATACTACTCAGGTATTAATATTATTTTACTCAAAAGTAATTAATTACAGAGCTAAAATTACAATTTTTTTAATTAATTTAATATTTATGTTATAATTATTGGTTACATATATAAAAAACATAATGCTACCAGAATATTCTTCTGGTAGCATTACTATAATTATTTATTATAAAACCGCTTAGCTTAAAAGTGTGTGCAGATTAGATACAATGAGCTTAACAGCGATTGCAAGGAGTATAATCCCAAAGAATTTTCTCATTACATAGATTCCTCCTTTGCCAATTTTTCTTGAGATTAGATCAAGGTTATTCAACACAAGATAGACAATAAGAATATTAATAAAAAGGGATATAATAATATTCTCAACTGCGTACTCTGCTCTCAGTGACAACAAGGTGGTAAATGAGGCTGCTCCTGCGATAAGAGGGAAAACAATAGGTACAATAGTAGCTGAATCAGTTGGTCCGTCGTCTTTAAAAATCTGAATTCCAAAAATCATCTCAATTGCAAGAACAAGTAGTACCAAAGCTCCGGCCACAGCAAAAGATGAAATATCTACACCAAACAGACCCAGCATTGCCTGACCCACAAACAGAAAAGCAACAAGTATCACGAAAGATATCAAAGCTGCATTTATTGGACTGAAGCTCTTTTTCTTCTCCTTCATTCCAATAATAATTGGCACAGATCCCAGAATGTCAATCACTGCAAACATTACAATGAAAGCACTGAAAATTTCTTTAACGCTAAAATTCATCCTATTAAATAATTATTAACAAAGTTACAGAAAAATTTCATCGCCGTCTTTTCTGGCAATAATTTATTTTATAGTTACTTACAAATATATTATTAAATTTAATAATATCACAATCTCTTGTATATCTTATATTTACCAGAAAAGACGGCGATGAAATTGTCCGTTTGTCTATTTGCAATTTATGCTAACTTTGAATTATTAAGAGAAAGGAGAGAGATGGAAGGGTTTGAGAAAAAGTCGGCAAATTCGTCGCAAAAGAACATTAATAAAAATATTTGGAAACATCAGAGATCTCGGCTTCAGGCAGGGTATATCCACTTTTGTGTTCGTGGTAACTGTAGAAAAGTTATATTCCTTGATAGTGATGATAAAATTGAATTCCTTAAACGTTGTAACAAAGCTAGCGAGTTATATGACACGAAAATTGAAGCATTTGTTATAATGGACAACCATGTACATCTGCAACTTATTACAAGTCAACTTACAAATTTTGCTACTTGGCTTTTACGTGGATACTCATTTTGGTACAATCGTAAATACTCTTTATCCGACAAATTGTTTCGTACCCCATTTATGAGTTATTGCAAATTTAGTGATGAGTGGCGACTGAGGAGTATTCTTTATATCATTGAAAATCCAATTAAGGCGGGGATTTGTACTCATCCCAACGATTATATCTGGAGCTCATATCATAATATCTTTAATGATAAAATACATAGAGAAAACAATACTATCTATAAAAGAATTAACGAATCGCTAAAAATTGATAACTCTTTTATTATTGAGCATTTTAAAAACATTGACGAACTAGATGCCGGAATTGAGAAATTTACAAAAACCAGAAAAGACCTTGAAAACAGTGTATTAAAAGATAGGCGTACAAACACTTCATTTAATAGCAGGGTAAGAGTTGCAACCCATGAAGTGATTGAATTCATAAATAAATCTATGGATATCCGAGATTTCCATACACTGAATAAAAACGACCAAAAAGAATTGATTATAAAAGTAAGGCTTAATACCGGTGCTTCATATTCTCAATTATCAATGATTTTCAATGAGAGTTATGAATATATTAGGCGCATTTTCAGACAGTTGCCATAAAACACGGCGTTGAAAAAAGTGCTCGGGACGGGAATCGAACCCGTACGGACATTGCTGCCCACAGGATTTTAAGTCCTGCGTGTCTACCTATTCCACCACCTGAGCAATTCAACATGTCAATCACCAAAAAAAGACCTTCCTGAGCGGAGAGGTCTTTTTGAAGTAGAGCGGAAAACGAGACTCGAACTCGCGACCCTAACCTTGGCAAGGTTATGCTCTACCAACTGAGCTATTTCCGCGTTTTGGGACTGCAAAAGTAATAATTTTTTCTCTCCTTCCAAAAAAATTATCAAACATCAGTCTCAATTATCAAACAACCGTTTCAAACTGTTTTAAAAATCTAAGGTCATTTTCAAAATAATGACGCAAATCTTTAACCTGCCACTTTAACATGGCTATTCTCTCTACACCCATTCCAAATGCAAAACCGCTATATACCTTACTGTCAATTCCGTTTGCCTCAAGCACATTTGGGTCTACCATTCCACAACCCATAATCTCCAACCAACCGGTACCTTTGCAAATATTGCAACCCTTTCCTCCGCATATGTTACAACTCACGTCAACCTCTGCGCTAGGCTCTGTGAAAGGGAAGTATGAGGGTCTCAATCTAATCTGGGCATTCTCGCCAAACATTTCACGGGCAAAAAGAAGCACTGCCTGTTTAAGGTCTGCAAATGAAACATTTTTATCAATATAAAGGCCTTCAACCTGATGAAATATACAGTGTGCCCTGGCTGATATAGCCTCATTTCTGAATACTCTTCCCGGGCATACAATTCTTATAGGCAGTGGCATCTTCTCCATAGCCCTTACCTGCACAGAACTTGTATGGGTCCTTAAAATAACCGGATTTTCACCCTCTGTTATAAAGAAAGTATCCTGCATATCTCTTGCGGGATGCTCAGGCGGAAAATTCAAGGCTCCAAAAACATGCCAGTCATCCTCAATTTCCGGACCTTCCGACACTTCATAACCATACTTGCTGAATATTGAGAGTATCTCCCTTCTGGTAACCGATATAGGATGTCTTGAACCAGTCTCCATCAAATCGCCAGGCTTTGTAAGGTCAAAACCGGGTGCTTCGCTCTCCATACTCTCATCAAGCATCTCCCTTAGCTGCTCAATTTTATTAACGGCAGCAACCTTAAGAGTGTTGAGAACCTGCCCCAGCTCTCTCTTTTGCTCAGGCAGAACATTTCTAAACTCATCAAAGAGCTGAGTTATAGTTCCCTTTTTTCCAAGCAATTTTATTCTTATCTCCTCAATCTCTTGCTCACGTTTAGCCGCAAGATTTTCTATCTCTGAGAGGAGTTGTTCAATTTTTTCTCTCATTTTTCAAATTTTCAAGGCTACAAAGGTAATAATTCTTTTATTGCCCTGTCAAGTTGTGGATCTTTTGACTCCAGTCTGTCTTTGAATGTGTTTTTAATACTAATATCAGGTTTTACTCCTGTAACCTCCAGATTTTTTCCATCCAAAGTATAACATCCCCATGCAGGTAACCTTACAAACGATCCGTCAACCAACGAAGCTCCTGATGTAAAAATAATCCATCTGTAGGTCTCAGTTCCTATAAGTTTTGCGATAGAGAGCTCCCTGATTCCATTTGAGGTTACCTCAGCATCACTCAGGCTCCTCTCGTTAATAAGAACAACAATAGGTTTATCTCCGGGAGTCACATTAGGGTGCGTAGTCATTGCCCCCTCCCTGTATTTCCAGTTAAAATGTCTTTTTTGAGACAGATACTCTATTACCTCATTATGAACATTCCCGCCATTGTTAAACCTCAAATCAAGAATAAGGCCGTCTTTATGTACGGCATATGTATTCATATCAATTAAGAAGCCTTCAAGAGAACCTGCAGACATGTCTCTCATGTGTACATATGCGAGCTTACCCTGTGACTGTTTTTCAACATACTCTCTGTTTGAGTCCTCCCACTCTGTGTAGAGCAAGCTTCTTAAAGAAGAACTGCTGGTTGAATGAAGTCTTACATCGTATTCAGTATTAGATGACCCCTGTTTTGAGTCAGGAGAGAATCTCAGCACAACCTCTTTTTGAGATGCAGGAGAGACAAAGTAACTCTCTCTGTTCTTTTTACTGTCTACTCTAACTCCATTTACAGCAACAAGCCTGTGCCCTGAAGAAACCGGATTACCAGAAAAATCTGCCGGTGAACCCGATACTATCCTGTCAACAACAAATGGGTCATTATCACTGAACATAATCCCGGTAGTAATGGAGCTGTTCTTTACAGGTGTTTCCTCATCTTTACCTGCCGTACTAAATCCCATATGAGATGAATTTAGCTCATTAAGCATATCATTAATAAGTGTCCTTACATCATCCCTTGTACCTGCATAAGGCAAAAATTTTGAATAATACTCTCTCTTTGATTTCCAGTTTACACCATGAAATTTCTCATCATAGAAATTCTCTTCCAATGTAGCCCACACTTCAAAGAACATTTGTCCGAACTCAGATGTAATACTCTTAGTAAAATTCTCCTCAATTTCAACTTTTGTTGCCGATGCACCTGCCGGATCAATTTTGAAAAGTCCTCCACGGCCAAGTACAAAGAGATCTTTACCATTTGTAATATATTTACCTGCAGAAGAAATTCCGCTTACCTTTTTTGGTGGTTTCTGATCCCAATCTTTAAGCTCCTGAATATAAAGAGCAGACGAACCTTCGTGATTTGAACCAAAAAGTAGCCAACTCTTCTCTTTAGAGGAGAAGACAAATGGCGAATTCTGGCTGCCTCCTCTTATAACCTGGCTATATCTTCTTTGTAGGTAGCTCTGGTTTACAACCACTGATGAGTCCTTTTTTTCTGCACTTCTTCCAAATAATTTATCATACTCTTCGCCCTCCAAAGGTTGCTGAACCTTCTCCAGTTGTACCTTGAACAATGAAGGAGACGCTCCTCTTGGATAAGAGGATGATAATCTGTTCGCCAGCAAGTAAAGAGATTTCCCGTCAGGTGTAAAGAGAGGATCACTTTCAGCTATAGCCGAATTTGTTAAGTTTATCAACTTCCTGTTCTCAAATGAGTAGATAAATACATCCTCTTCAAACATATTCATTGCTGTAAAAGCAAGATGTTTCTGATCTGAAGAGAAGTTTATGCTGTAATCCTGGTAAGCCCAGAACTCTTTTTCAGCAATTTTTTCAGTTTTCTCTTTTTCAAGGTCAAGAATCATTAAACTCTTTTTACCGCTGACAAAAGCAATTTTGTCACACTTTGGTGATAGAGTCAAACTCCTTACACCCTCTTCAATTTCAAAAACAGCCCTCTCAGAAGAGGTAGAATCTGCCCTCCTTTTGAAAATATTATAATACCCGTTGTTTGTTCTGGTATAGTATAATGTTTTGTTGTCCTTAGCCCACAAAACCTCAGATACCCTTTCATTATCACGCGTTTCAACCCTCTTTACAAACTGACCCTTGGCATCACTAACAAACAATAGCCCCCTGAATGAAAATGCCAATTTTTTTCCATCCGGTGACACAGCCGCATCGTCCGGCACCTCAATCTTAAAACTCTGATCATTAATCTTTTTCGAGTCTGCAATCCTAATCTCCGGCTTAGAGACAGTTCCACTCTTTACATCAATAATACTAATCTGATACCCTTTCAGAAAAACAATCTTTGAACCATCTCTGCTGATTGAGGGATATTGAACAGATTCATTAAAATTTGTCAAAAATATCCTCTTGTCACCATCCTGCTTTACTATGTTATCGTTGCCACCTCTTTCATCCGACACATAATAGAGATTCCCCAGGTTGTCTACCATAGGCCACTGATCCTTGCCAAGCCAGGTTGTCACCTCTTTATACTCTTTTTTAACCGGATTCCATGAGATAATATTTGCATTATGCTCTCCTTTGTAACCTCTTCTTGTAGCAAATCTGTAGCTCTCTGCTGATTCTGTAAAATAATAATCACCTGTTACCGGATTCTCAACTAATGAAGCAACGGTATTAAAATAATTGTCAAATAATCTGACAGGTGTTCCTCCCTCTACTGAAACTGCATAAATACTAACCGAGTTGTATCTGTTTGATTCAAAATATATCCTCTTTGAATCAGCAGACCATGAAACCGGAATATCGGATCCATCGTGAAAGGTAAGCTGAACTACAGGACCACCGTTCAATGGCGTTATGTAGACATTGTTATTGCCAGTCTCATTCGAAGCAAAGGCAAGATATTTTCCGTCAGGAGATACAATGGGAGATGATTCGTTCCCATCCATAGAAATCATTCTCAGAGCCAAACCTCCCTTAGCCGGTACTCTGAAAATATCGCCTGACCAGGCAAAGAGTATCTCAGAACCATCTGGGGATAATGAGGGGCGAGAAGCAAAATGGATAGTTTGCGCATCGGCGACAATGGCTGTTATTACAGATAACAGCAGAAGCAGATATTTTTTCATCATTTGATATTATTTGGGCCAGTTAACCGATTGTCTTCTCAAAGGCATTGTCATGCATCGTGCTCCACCTCCGCCACGGGGAAGTTCAGATCCATCTATAGTAACCACACATTGTCCTGTCTTTGAAAGGTCTTTTTTACCATTTACAATATCCCATGCAGGTATTATTTCATAATCCAACTTACTCAATTCATTAAGTGTGTGAATGTTTCTTGCATATGACATAACCTTTCCCGGGGCAAATGCAAAGAAATTAGCACCGCTGTGCCACTGCTCCCTCTCCTGATTCCATTCATCGGCATTTCCACCGCAAATTACAGGTTCAAGCTCCATTCCCAATTTCTTAAGTACTGACAATATATTGTTTACAGTCTTGATTTTTGTCACTTTCCCCCCCTCAATTGTCATGTGAACAGTCTGATACTGATTATCGTTGAGTATAAGTGGTTCAAATACCATTGCCTTATCAACATCCAGTAAAGTGAAAACCATATCAAGATGGATAAAAGATTCAGGGGAATCAGGCAACTGTTGAACAATTACATGCCACTTATCCTGATTTGTAGAGCGGCACAGTCTGTTTATCAGCTGATCAATACCCTGACTACTGGTTCTCATGCCATTTCCAATAATGAGAATATCCTCTCTTGCAATAAGAATATCTCCCCCCTCCATGAAAATTTCATCATTACCCGGCTGAAATTCATGTGCATTTAAAAGGTTACAGTCAAAAAAACGAGGGTTTCTGAAAATAGCCTCTGTAATAAGAGACTCTCTCATCCTTACTTTACTTGCCATTTTACAGATAAGTGCCCTGTTTCCTATTGATACAGAGGCATCTCTTGTAAAATAGAAGTTATATAGTGGTAATAATGCATAATAATCATCCTTAAGATATGAGGTGAGAGTATTGATCTTAGCCGGAAGGCCCTCAATAAGAACCGCCGCAAGGTTTTTTGAAGACATATCCATCAGATATTCAAAATAGTCCGTTACATTCTCTGTAACACATATCTTGCCTATCAAAGTCTCCCTCTCTGCATGGTTATCCAGGATCTTTATCAAGAGCTCCCTCACCTGATAAGTCTTTGCAACCTTATTTAATACACCTGAAACCTGCTCATACTCTTTCTGAGCAATTGAGAGGTTTAATATATCACTGTACAAAGCTCTCTGTGCGTTTCTGGGAGTCATGTTTTCAACCTCTGCCCCGGGTGAATGGAGCAGAACTGCCTCCAGTTTACCAATCTCTGATTGAACTTCAATTGTTAATGGTGCGCTTGCCATATATATATATTATTGATATTTCATAAATTCGTTCAAAGGGAGATCCGTAAGAACACCTTTGAATGCTGCTTCATCTCTGGGACACACGAGAAGAACATCATCCGTATTAATCACCATGTAATTCTGCAACCCCTTAACCACAACCAGTTTATTTTTCTCCTGAGTCATCACAATACTCTCCTTAACCTCTGAAACCAAAGTCTCTTCTCCTACTACATGGTTACCGTTTTCATCTCTGATTGCCTCAGAATAAAGAGCCTCCCAGGTTCCAAGATCAGACCATCCGAATGAAGCAGGATAAACAATTGCTTTCTCCGTCTTCTCCATTATACCATAGTCAATGGAAATACTTGTACAATCTTCATAAACAGATTTGATAAAATCTGCTTCAGACGGAGTGAAGTATACCCCCTTTCCTTTGCTGAACATTGAAGCAATACCTGCCTGATGTAGCTCCATCTCTTTTTGTATGGTCTGAATATTCCAGATAAATATTCCGGAATTCCATAAAAACTCTCCCGATTTTACAAATACATCGGCAAGCTGGGCATTAGGCTTTTCTGTAAACGTTTTAACCATATATGCCGGTTTATTTCCAATTTTTACCTCTTCCGATTTATTTGCCTGAATATATCCGTATGCGGTCTCCGGCCTGGTTGGATTTATTCCTAGTGTGAGCAGTACATTGTGGCCACTTGCGTATTCAAGTGCGCTTTCAATTGTTTCAAGAAACAATTTTTCACCCACAATCAGGTGGTCACTTGGAGCAACAACCACTGTAGCTGCCGGATTTTTCTGAAGCAGTTTATAAGTTGCATAAGCCAGACACGGAGCTGTATTTCTCCTGTATGGTTCAAGTAATACATTGTCCGGATTAATGCCCGGAAGTTGCTGCATTATAAGTTCTTTATACTGTACAGAGGTTACTACAATTATATTCTCCTCCTTTATTATATGGGAGAACCTCTCAAATGTCTGCTGCAGGAATGATTTACCTACGCCAAGAATATCAAGAAATTGTTTGGGCTTTGAGTTTCTGCTCACCGGCCAGAATCTGCTTCCTATTCCGCCGGCCATAATTATACAATAGTTATTCTTGTTCATTATCTTGACTTTAAAATCTTACCATCTTGGAGAGAATGCATTCTGAAAGTACTCAATTTCTGCACGTCCATTATCAAACAATACAGAAACAATATCAAACGACACCTCCTTGCTGATCCTCTTTTTTGCCAGATAGGATGATGCTGCCTTTATCAGATTTCTCTGTTTTCCTAAACCGATTGTTTCATATGGCTTTATCAACGCAGGGGTTGTAAGCGTTCTGACCTCCACAAAATGGATAATTTCACCCTCCTCCATTATCAAATCAATCTCTTTGTGGCTGCACCTCCAGTTACACTCAAGCGTCCTCAATCCTCTGTTGATCAGAAACATTTCAGCCTCTCTTTCACCTCGCCTACCCTTCTCCAGTTTTGATACCATAAACTCTCTTTCTCACGCTTCTAAACAAAGTTAGTAAAATTATAGCCAATAAAAAAGTGGAGCTCCCACATAATGAGAGCTCCACAGAAAACAATTTAAGTAAAATACTAGAACAACAGACGAAGACCTAGTTGCATTCCCCAGGTACTTCCTGTAGTAACCTGATTGATTAACTGGTTTTTAGCGTCGAAGTTAGCTAAATCTGAAGCGTTCAAAGTGTATGTAGGCTGGCCCATATGATTTACACCTTTGTAAGTCAGAGGCATAATTACATCATAGTTATTTGCCAAACCAGATTTCTTGTAAAGACCCCAGTTCTTGCTAAGCAGGTTAGCAGCATTTACTATATCAAGTGAAACCTGAAGTGTGTATCTTCTGTCTGTTCCAAAGTCAGCAAATACATCCTGAAGAACTTTTACGTCCCAGCGGTTTCTCCATGGATTTACATATCCAAATCTGCCTGCATATTCACCCATGTGTTTGCTTAGGTATTTGTCACCTTTAACGTACTCCATGAATTTGTCTGCCTGCTGTGCTGCTGTCATTTTACCAGGTACATCAACAAAATTGATTTCGTCTTTGTGGTTAGGTATGTAGATAAGGTCTGAAGCAGAGCCATCACCATTCATATCATTTGAGTAAGCCACTGATGATCTTCCTGAAGCTGCACCATTATAATAAACTGAGATTGTTGTTGCAAGATGTCTTGCATACTCAATTCTGTATGAAAGTGATCCTACAACTCTGTGAGGAACAGAGAAGCTTGAGTATCCAAGTGCAGGATGGTTAAGGCTGAATGCGTCAAGGTTACTTGTCCATGCTGAGTTGGCCGAAGAGCCAGGATTTGAGGTAACGTCTTTTGCCACATTGTAAGTGTAAGCAAGCATACCTGAGAATCCATACTCAAAGTTTTTGATCAACTGCGCTGTAAAGAAAGCCTGATAACCCTTGTTTGTGTTATCAAGAACCATTGCAGAAGAGACCTTGCTGTTAATAGCCTTATTAGTCCAGCGTGGACGACCGTCTACACCCATAAATACATTCTGTGCATTTGGAAGATTCACGTTCTTCTGAACAATTGCATTTATATCCTTTGAGTAAAGTGCTTCAATAGTAAGAATCATATTACCAGGAAGTTCAAAGTCACCGGCAAGATTTGACCTCCAAATTTGCGGCATCTTGAAATCTTTGCTTACTTCAGCCAGAGCAGCTCCACTGGCAAGTGTAGTGCTCAATGTTGAAGGGAATAGAGATGGATATTTTGCAACCTGTGCTTTGAAATCAGGGTTAAATCTGAAGTCAGCAGGAAGGTTGGTTCCAGTTATACCTATTTCAGGGCTTTGTACAGTACCTGAAGCAGTTGGCTGGTTAGTAAACCATACAAAAGGAAGCACTCCGGAGAAGATACCTGTACCTCCGCGAAGTTGTATACTTCTGTCACCTTTTACGTCCCAGTTAAATCCAATTCTAGGGTTGATCTGAACTTTGCTGTCCGGCCACTCACCAAGATTCATCTTATATCCGTTGAAATCAAGAGCGCCTACTGCAGGATTGTCAATAAGTTTATTGTGGTACATAGGAAGCTCAGCACGGATACCATAAGTTAATTTAAACTTAGGATCAATCTGCCACTCATCCTGAATATAAGCACTACCAAGACCGAAACTCATTTCAACACCTTTGATGTCTTGTCCTTCGTATCCGTAAGTAACACCAAATCCGGTTGGCTTGGCATTGTTGATGAAGTCGTCAAGAGAAGCATATCTGTAGTAGCTTGTCCCTTCACGGATATAAGAGTTATTTACATAGATGTTGCTGTATGACAGACCTGCTGTGATAGTGTGTTTGTCAAGGTTTATTGAAAGGTTATCAGTAACAGTGAATGTGTTGTTGAGAACCTGATTTTTATATGTGAAAAGCTCATAACCGAATGACATGTAAGGATCGCCATCTTTATAGATGTCTACGAACGGGAACAGGTCACTGTTTGAAGTTCTTCTTGGATCAGTTGTTGCAGTATAAGAAACAAGAAGTTTGTTGGCAAACTTTGATCCGAATGTACTGTTCAACTCAGCTGCGAATGCATCAATTGCATTTTCATTTCCGTAGAAAGCATTTGAGAACGAAATTGATTTTTCACCAACCCTGCTGTAGTTTGATCTTGGAACCGAAGGAGGTCCTGATGTTGCATTTGTGAGGTTGGTAGATGTATTTCTAAGTCTGTTGTATCTTGCAACAAACTTGTGGTTTCTTGAGATATTCCAGTCAATTCTTGCAAGAATCTTGTAGTTCTGAGAAGGGAAAGCAGAAAAGTTCTGATATTCACCCGGATCATATCCGTAAGTATTCATCAGGTGAGTTTTAGCTCTCTCAAGATCTGCAACAGTAGTACGTGAAATTCTGTTTGTAAGGTCTGGAACACCGTTTGTACTTGGTTCCCATGCACCGCTTGGTGATGACTCTTTTTCATACTCGCCGCTTACAAAGAAGAAGAGTTTGTTTTTAATGATAGGACCACCCACTGTGATACCGTACATCTGAGACTCTCTGTCACGTGCACCTTTTACAATTGACTCTCCAACTTTCTCACCATTGAATGATTTAGGTCTGAGGTAGCTATATACGGATGCTTTCCAGTTGTTATCACCGGATTTTGTAACTGCATTGATAGCAGCACCTGTAAACTGAGACTGGCGTACATCATAAGGAGCGATGTTTACCGATACTTCAGCGATAGCGTCAAGTGATACAGGCTGAGCTGTACCGCCCGGAAGTGCATTGCTTGAAAGACCAAAGTTATTGTTAAATGCAGCACCGTCAATAGTCACAGTATTAAAACGACCGTCACGTCCGGCAAACGATGTACCGTTAGCCTGAGGAGTGAGTTTGGTAAAGTCTGTAATACTTCTGCTTATTGAAGGAAGTGTGTTGATCTCTCTGGTGCTTATGTTCATGGAAGCACCTGTTCTGTCACTGTTAAGAATAGGATTAACTCCTGCAGAGACAATTACTTCGCTCAGACTTACAGCCTCTTCAGAAAGAACTGCATTTTGAACAAAGTTCTCCCCCAGTTTCAGAAAAATGTTTCCACTCTTTACAGAACCGAAACCAAGGAAAGATACCTCAACTTCGTAAGGACCGCCAACACGCATGTTTTGGATGCGGTAGTTACCGGCGTTATCGGTAATAGAGTAATACTGGGTGCCTGAAGGGGTGTGAACGGCAACTACAGTAGCACCAACTACCGGTCTTCCGTCGGCCTCGGAAATAATTCCGCTCATTGAGGATGTAGTAACCTGTGCAAAAGCTGCAAAGGCAACAAACATACTCATGGCCACCATGGCAAATTTCTTAAGTGTTTGTTTCATAGGTATTTATAAAAGTTGTTTGGTTTTGTGTCGCAAAAATAGTCAAATCATAAGTAAAAATGACAATTATTTTGAAATATTTAACAATAACGTAACCATTTTTTATTAACAAATTTTATTTATCTTTGCACAAATTATTAGGTGGAGGGATTTGACCGCTTGCAACCACATGAAAAAATGCTAAAATGTTCATAACATTTGTTTTCCTGTATGTCATTTCGTGTATGCAAGACTCATTTTTTTCCAAAAATGTTTAATTTTTTAATTTATCACGACAATGTCATATTTATTCACATCTGAGTCGGTATCTGAAGGGCATCCGGACAAAGTGGCTGACCAGATATCAGATGCAATTCTGGATGAATTCATCAGACAAGACAGCAATTCAAAAGTTGCCTGCGAAACATTCGTAAGCACAGGCCTGGCAGTAGTAGGCGGAGAGGTTCGCTCCTCTGCATATGTAGACATACAGCAAATAACCAGAAGAGTAATCAACAGAATAGGATACACAAAAGCCGAGTATATGTTTGACGGCAATTCATGTGGTATTCTGTCTGCAATACACGAACAGTCTCCGGACATCAACAGAGGAGTTGATGTAGCAAATCCTGAAGAGCAGGGAGCGGGTGATCAGGGGATGATGTTTGGATATGCATGTACTGACACTGAGGAGTATATGCCTCTTCCGTTAACATTATCTCACATCGCACTTCTTGAACTTGCAAAAATCAGAAGAGAGGGAAAAGAGATGACATACCTCAGACCGGATTCAAAATCTCAGTTTACAATTGAGTATGATGACAATAATAATCCCCTGAGAGTTCATACAATTGTTATTTCAACTCAGCATGATGAGTTTGACAATGATGCTTCAATGCAGTCAAAAATACGCGAGGATGTTAAGAATATCCTAATCCCGAGACTTGTTGCAAGACTTCCTGAATATACACAGAAGCTATTCAAAGGAGACTATATTCTTCATGTAAATCCAACAGGGAAATTTGTGATTGGAGGTCCTCATGGTGACACCGGACTTACAGGCAGAAAAATTATTGTTGACACTTATGGCGGTAAAGGTGCTCACGGAGGAGGTGCTTTTTCCGGTAAAGATCCAAGCAAAGTTGACAGATCTGCAGCTTATGCAGCAAGACATATTGCAAAGAATCTTGTTGCTGCAGGTGTGGCAAAAGAGGTACTTGTTCAGCTGGCATACGCTATTGGTGTAGCAAAACCTGTTAGTGTTTTTGTGAACACATACGGGACTGCAAACAATGGATTATCAGATGGAGAAATTGCCATTAAAGTTCAGGAGATATTTGACCTCAGACCTGCAAAAATAATTGAGAGGCTGAAACTCAAATATCCTATATATGAAATGACTGCAGCATATGGCCATATGGGCAGAGATCCGTTTACAAAAGAGGTTGAACTTATTGAAAACGGTAAAACCGTTGTTAAAGAGGTTGAGTTCTTTGCCTGGGAAAAACTTGATGCAGTAGAGGATATCAGGAGGTCTTTCCGCTTGTAAACTTAAGCTTTTTACCAAAGCCAAGGCGATTATCGGTGAATTTGGCTTCTGTTATTCGCAGAAGCCAAAGGTCACCACCTTTGAAAATTGCATAAGGAAAGCTCTTTAGATAGGCAAGTTTATATTTTTCAAAGATTGAACTTTCACACTGCTCCATTACAGCTTTGAACTGAAGCCCTCTTATTTCACCCACACGTTTTGTCTCAAGTGCAATCCCTCCTGATACGACAGGATTCACTCTGGCAAGTTTCACGTGTCTTGTCTTCTCTTCAGAAATAATCAGAAAGGCATTCTCATCTTCCAGATAAACATAGAATCCATGAGAACACCAAATATCTTCTGCACTTGAGGTTGCAAGTGTCAGTAAATGGTGCTCTCCTATAAACTCCACCATTTGTTCAGGGAGTTTATCACCGGTAATTGTATCTCTGTCTGTTATCTCCACAAGTAAATTTTATCAGACCTCCTGAGTTTTGTACCCTGAGGAACCGGTAGAGAACAATACTCCCCCTTGACAGCCCTCTCTACAGACTCAAGATTTGTTCTTATCTCATCTACCCTGTGCTCCATCACACCGGTAGATGGACCAATTATAAGAATATCATCTCCTCTTTTCAGTTCGCCGGTTTCAATAAGGACCTCTGCAACAGAAAGGTTTGAGAAAAAGTTAGTAACCTTTCCAACATATATTTTTTTCTTGGTTGCCTTATTACCATAGACATCGCTCCACTCACCCAGACGCGCACCCTGATAATACCCATCCCAGAATCCTCTGTTGAATACCTCCGACACTCTTTTCTCAAGCTCTTTTGCAAGTTCAGGATTATATCTACCCTCGCAGACTGCGTCTGCTGCCTCTCTGTATGCTGACGATACTCTTTTTACATACTCAGGCGCTCTTGCTCTCCCTTCAATCTTAAACACTCTTATGCCAGATTCAATAATTTTGTCAACAAAAAGTATGGTTGATAAATCTTTAGGTGACATTATGTATTTATTGTCTACCTCCAATGTGTTTCCCGTCTCTTTATCTTTTACCTCATAAGACCTTCTGCAAATTTGGTAGCAACTTCCCCGGTTAGCAGAGGCATTGTATTCATGGAGACTCAGGTAGCACTTGCCGGAAACTGCCATACAAAGAGCACCGTGACAAAACAGTTCCAGTTTGACAAGTTCTCCTGAAGGACCTTTTATCTGCTCCCTCTCTATGGTGTCGGAAATCTCCTTTATCTGGTTAAGATTTAACTCTCTTGCAAGAACAATCACATCAGCAAACTGAGCATGATATTTAAGACTGAGAATATTTGAAACATTCAGCTGGGTAGAAATATGCACCTCCATACCTCTCTCCCTGGCATAAAGTATTACAGACATGTCAGAGGCTATAATTGCCGACACCCCCGCCTCTACCGCCTTATCTATAGTCTCTTTCATCGGCTGAATATCCTCATCATATATGACGATATTCAAAGTCAGATAGGACTTTACACCAGCCTGGCGGCAAATCTCAACTATCTCTTTGAGAGAATCTGCTGTAAAGTTATTCGCAGAGTGTGATCTCATGTTAAGATTCCCAACTCCAAAATAGACTGAATTTGCACCCCCCTGAATAGCAGCATGCAAGCTCTCAAAGTTTCCGGCCGGAGCCATTATCTCAATTAACGAAGAATTCATACTTAAATAACAGATATTACCTCTCTCTGTTCAGCAACGAGTTTGCAAAATCAGAAAGCTGATCCAGCTGACGGCTGTTTAGTTTTGCATTTTCAATACTTGCCCACGCTTCACTGTGAAGATTCTCAACAGCCCTGTCTGCATCCTCCTTTACTCCCAGTCTGGTGAAAAGAGCCTGCATTGCCGGTATTTTCTCCTCCCTCACAATCTCTTTATTTATCAAAAGCCTGTCAAGTTCTGCCTTGTCTGATCCGGTTGCTCTCTTCATACTCTGGACAAGTAACCATGTCTTCTTGTTACTCATAATATCCCCGCCAATGTTTTTGCCAAAAACAGCTGTGTCTCCAAAACTGTCAAGCAGGTCGTCTTTAATCTGAAAAGCAAGTCCCAGTTTATAAGCGAAATTGTACAAAGCATCTGCAACTGATCTTTCTGCGCCACCTATAATTGCACCTATTTTTGCAGAACAAGCAACCAGAACCGCTGTTTTGAGACCTATCATATGCATGTAGTCTTCAATAGTGATGAATGGCTCAGCTTCATAATTCATATCATACTGCTGCCCTTCGCATACCTGTGAAGCGGTCTCTGAAAAAATATCAAGAACCTCTTTAAGATATTTTTCAGGTGCATTTGCAATAAGCTGATATGACTTAATACACATAACATCCCCCGAAAGGATGGCCACATTACTGTTCCACTTTTTGTGAACAGTTGGCTGATTCCTTCTCATATCTGCCCCGTCCATGATATCATCATGTATAAGAGTGAAGCCGTGGAATACCTCCAGCCCGAGGGCGGGGTACAAAACAGACTTATCAATTTTATCTGTAAACAGATTGCAGCATAGTATAGCAAGCCTTGGCCGAAGCCTTTTACCTCCAATGGAAATAAGATACTCAATAGGTTCATAGAGCTCTTCCGGTTGCATTTTCCAATCAAGATTCATCAGGCCTTTTTCAACCACATTTTCTATTTCAGATGCAGATAACATTACAATAGATTTTAAATACACCGCGAAGTTAATCCTTTTTTATACAATTTTGTATCTTCGCAGCCGTGGAAAAAACGGCAACCAAACGGGCAACAGTTGTAAAACATACAGGAAGTCACTATTTAGTGAGTCCGCTTCCTGAATGGAAACCTGTTGAGTGTGTAGTAAGGGGCAGACTAAGACTAAAGGGCTCTAAAACAACCAACCCTCTTGCAGTGGGTGACATAATCAATTATGAATCCGGAGATGAAGGTAAAGGGATGATTGTATCAATTGAGCCCCGTAAGAATTATATTATCAGGAAATCCACAAACTTATCACGGGAATCACATATTATTGCTTCAAACATTGATACAGCGTATCTGGTAACAACCCTCATAAATCCTGAGGTCAAAAGTGTATTTCTTGACAGATTCCTTGTAACCTGTGAAGCATACAGGGTCCCCGTAAAGATTATTCTTAATAAAATTGATTTAATTGACAGCGAAACTGCTCATTTGCTGAATATCTTTAAGAATATTTACGAAAAAGCAGGTTATGAGATCATTGAGGTATCGGCAAAAAGCGGCCAGAACATAAACAGGATAAAAGAGGAGTGCAAAGGGCGGATAACACTTTTCTCCGGCCAGTCCGGTGTTGGGAAGTCCTCTTTGATTAATTCTATGGATCCTTATCTAAGGCTAAAGACAGGCGAAATCTCGGATTTTCATCTTCAGGGGAAACACACAACTACATTTTATGAAATTCACCCTCTTAGCAGCGGCGGATTTATAATTGACACACCGGGTATTAAGGGATTCGGGCTTGTTGAAATGGACAAGGAGGAGCTTAGTCACTATTTCCCTGAGATGTTAAGATTAAATACAGAGTGCAGGTTTTCACCCTGTACACATACTCATGAACCGGGATGCCGGATAAAGGAGGCCGTTGAAGAGGATTTAATCTCAGAAGAGAGATATATCTCATACCTCGGTATGCTTGAAGAGGAGGAAAAATACAGATAGTACATGAATAAAAAGATACTTAGGCTTGCCGGGCCGAGCATCCTTGCAAATATTACAGTCCCTCTTGTGGGAATGGCAGACCTTGCCATTGCCGGCAGGCTTGGAGATGCAGCAGCTATTGGTGGTGTAGCCATAGGAACAATGCTTTTTGACCTTCTGTACTGGAATCTTGGTTTCTTAAGAGTGGGGACAGGAGGAAAAGCTGCACAGTCATACGGTAAAAGAGATTTCAGAGAGAGTGTAAATATACTGGTCCAATCTCTGGGAACAGCGTTACTCTCAGCCCTCTTTCTCCTTATTATTCAATACTTCTATATATTAGGGGCTTTCGCCATACTTGAGACAACTCCTCAGGTTGAGGCGATGGCTAAAGAGTACTTCTTTATCCGAATCTGGGCTGCACCGGCAACATTAAGTCTGTTTGCATTCAAGGGATGGTTCATAGGCATGCAGAATACATTAAGCCCTATGGTTACAGATATTGTAGTAAATGTTTTTAATATAGTATTGAGTGTGTTATTTGCATTTCCCATGAAAATGGGTATAGCCGGAATCGCTCTTGGAACTGTTGCAGCACAGTACATAGGATTAATGTCTGCCGCATTGCTTTTAACCAGGTACTACAAGAAACTTTTTAAATACATAAATCTTAAAGCATCCCTGAAAATAAGGGAGATGAAAGACTTTTTTATCCTGAACGGCAATCTCTTTTTAAGATCGGCCTCACTCCTGCTTGTGTACACAGGCTTTACGGCACTATCTGCTACATATGGAGATAAACTGCTTGCTGTTAGCACAATAATGATGAAGCTCATGCTCCTTTACTCTTATATGGTTGACGGCTTTGCCTATGCGGGAGAGGCATTAACAGGGAGATATGTGGGTTCAAGAGATATGACCTCCCTGAAAAGAGCTGTTAAGCTTCTTTTTGCATGGACATTCATCATTGCAGCCATCTCTACCCTGGCTTATCTTTTTGCCGGAGAGCCCATTTTCAGGCTTCTGACCAACAATGCCGAAGTTCTTGAAGCATCCGGACCATTTATGCCATGGCTTCTCGTTGTTCCGGTCATAAGCTGCGTTGCATTTATGTGGGATGGTATTTACATAGGAGCAACTGCATCATCTGCAATCAGAAATACAATGATTGTTTCAGCAGCCGGTTTTTTTATCACATACTACGCAACAAAAGGAGTAATAGGAATTCAGGCACTCTATCTTGCATACTCTGCTCACCTCATTATCAGAAGTATCATGATGACCTTCATGGCAAGGAAAGAGGTATACGGTAAACTAGTACCTTGAAGAGACTGCCTCCCAGTCAATGATTTTCCACAGAGCTTCAATATAATCAGCTCTTCTGTTCTGATAATCCAAATAATAGGCATGCTCCCAAACATCAAAGACCAGAAGCGGCTCAAAGCCTTTGATAAGTGGTGTTCCGGCGTTACTCTCCTTTAAGATAACCAGGTCTCCGTTTTCATCCTTTACAAGCCATGCCCAGCCGGAGCCAAAAATAGTGGCTGCAGCGGTTGAAAACTCTTTTTTAAATTGGTCAAAACTCTCCCATTTTTTGTGAATGGCTTCCAGCAAATCTTCTGACAGGAAGTCACTGCCACCGGGCGTGAAGCAGTTGAAGTAAAAGGTGTGGTTCCAAACTTGAGCCGCATTGTTGAAAATTGCCCCCTCTGATGTCTTGATAATCTCCACAAGGCCCATGTTCTCAAACTGAGTCCCGGCAATAAGTGTGTTGAGATTATTGACATATGCCTGATGGTGTTTTCCGTAATGAAACTCAATTGTGCGCTTACTTATTACGGGCTCCATCTCTCCGGCCTTCCAGGCCAGTTCAGGTAACTCAAATTTCATGATTTAAGGTATTAAAAGTTATTTGCTTACTAACAAATTTAAAAAATTCACAGGAATAATTTACTAACTTTGGTCTATGTTTTTTAAGAAATTTCTCATATTTCTTCTCTCCGGATTCACATTTCTGAATTCAGGGGAGTTATTCTCCCAGAACCACATTGAAGACTCTACGGAAAATAACAGAAGGGAGAAGAGAATTATGCTTGTATTCTCCAAGGAGAGAAATAATGAAAGAGTTCGTGAATTTGGAGCCGGCTTTTCTACTTATCACTCTAATAATAAGACAAATATAAGAATAACCAATCTCCATATCAATTCAGAAGGCAATCGGTCAAAAGAGGAGATGATAAGGGTAATGAATCTGGCCTGGAAAGCCTATGCAGGGAATGCCCCTGATCTGGTAATTGCCACTGATAGTCAAGCTCTGGAGGTATTGCTCTCTCTTGATGAGTCTCATAAAATTTTACCAAGAATCCTATGTGTTAAACTACTTGACCCGGATTACAGAGAAATTTCAGGGGTATCATATATTCACACTTCATTACCAATTATTGAGAATATTGAGCTGGGTATGAAGCTTTTTCCTGACGCAACCAATGTTTTGTACATCACAGATAAAAGCACCTATGGTTCTCTGGAAAACGAGTACGCAAAAAGGATAATTGCAGATCTTCCCTACAGGGAAAAAATAAAGATTACACATCTCTCACCCAGAGGCGATAGTTTTGAGGATTTTATTAAGAAGATTAACGGAATGCCACTTAAATCTTTTGCCATTATATCAAGCTGGCAGATTGACAATAATGGCAATTACCTTTTTAATAACTCATCCTTCCCCTTTTTATCCAAGATCAGTAACATCCCCGTGCTGGGAATTCAGAACCTTCTTACAGGGACAGGAGTTGTTGGGGGATATACAATCTCCAGCTGGGATCATGGTTTTAAAACGGCAGAGCTGTCAAGGCAGATGCTTGAGGACAGGAGTCTGATAATAAATGATACTATTAATAAATACAAACTCCAGTTTGATTTTAACGAGTTGAAAAGATGGAATATATCCGGAGATAAAATATCTAAACAGGCACTAATAATCAACAAACCTGAAAGCATTTATGATAATTTCCGGACAGAGGTTCAGCTCTTTCTGGCATTTATTCTTTTGCTGATTACAACACTGATGGTGTTTGCCGTTTACCATTTCCGCCACAGAAATCTCAACAAAGAGCTTATGAGGTTAAGCTCTGAAAATATCGCAAGAAGAGAGTTGCTGAATAACACCTTCTCTGTAATGGAGGAGGGTGTAATCTCATTTGACAGGAACCTGAACATAATATATGTCAATAATGCTGCAACGGATCTCTCTGAATATAAACGAGGTCTTCTTGGTAAAAAATTTCATGAAGTTTTTAACACAAGTCAACCCGAGAGTAGTGAGTGTATTCACTCTCTGCTTAAGCATTCACTTGAGAAAAAAATATCAATATCTATTCCGGAGTACTCCAGAATTGACTATCACGAAAAGGAGTCAAGATTCATAGCCGGGAACATTGCTCCGGTTCTTGAAAAAACAGGAGAGGTAAGCCAGCTTGTACTTGTAATGAGAGATGTAACCGAAATTTACAAACAGAGGCGCTACCTCAATCTTGCAATGGAGTCTGCAAAAGCTTTTATTTGGTTCTATAGTACCTCAACAAAGCAATTTTCAGTAGTTGTCAACAAAGAGAACATTTTTGGCCCCGGAGAGGAGAATTTTAAAACACACAAGAATTTTCTAGAGTATGTCCATCCGGATGACCGGGAAAAACTCTCTCTCTCTTATGATAAACTAATGACAAGAAAGGCTAAGAGTTTTAGCGTTGAATACAAGATGTCCCTTAAAGGAGATAATAAATGGGAGTGGTGGGAAAGGAGAGGAATAATCTATTCTGTATCATCCGGAACTGCAAATAAAGATGCCCGGTTTTTATATGGTATGGATATAAACATTAATGAGATAAAGCGGAGGGAGAATGAGCTGGTAGAGTCAAAACGAAAGGCAGAGGAGTCAGACAGACTTAAAAGTTCTTTTCTTTCAAATATGAGTCACGAGATAAGGACTCCACTCAATGGTATAGTGGGCTTTGCAAATCTTATTTCTGACCCGGCATACTCAGAGAGTGAAAAGGCGGAGTTTGCGTCAATAATCAATAGTAATTCAAACTCTTTGATGACCCTTATAAATGATATTCTAGACATATCCAGGATTGAATCAAACAGCCTGAAATTTGAGTTTTCTGAATTTGATGTGTCAAAACAGATCATTGAGGTGGCAGAGACTAGTAAACTTAACCTGAAAAAAGGCATCACTATAACAACCGAGTTACCGCTTGATAATGAACCGGTATTTTATGATGAGGTCAGGAACAGACAGGTAATATCAAATCTTGTAAATAATGCTATAAAATTTACAGAAGATGGATCTATTACAATTGGTTACATAAGAAGAGAGAGTGAACTGGAGGTATTTGTGAAGGATACAGGAAGAGGAATTCCTCCAAATGATGTTGAAAGAGTATTTAACAGATCCTATAAAACCGATGAATTTGCTCCCGGGACCGGTCTTGGTCTCTCTATCAGTAAAGCAATAGTGGAGAGGCTTGGTGGCACAATTTCACTTACCTCTAAGTTGGGTGAAGGCACAAGAGTATTCTACACGATTCCTCTTAACATTGATCCAAAGGCAGTCAAAGAAGAGGCTCCTTCTGTAAGACAGCAAGACAGTGACAACTATTTTACCTTAAATGAGGAGTCAAAAAAGAGAATACTTATCGCAGAAGATCTGGACAGCAACTTTATGCTGCTAGATATCATATTGTCTAGAAAATATGATATTGCCAGAGCACTAAACGGTCAGGAAGCTATAGATTTATATCATAGTTTCAGACCCGACATGATTTTAATGGATATTAAAATGCCTGTTATGAACGGACTTGAGGCTACTGTTGATATCCGTAAACTTAATCCGGCAATTCCTATAGTTGCTCTCACTGCAAACGCTTTTGAATCAGACCAGCTTCAGGCCAGGGCTTCGGGCTGCAATGATGTCCTCACAAAGCCGGTAAAAGCATCTCTTCTTACAATGGTTGTAGAAAAACACATCAATAGTTAAATAAATTAGTAATGAAGGACTTAAAGTACTTACAACTACTATCAAAAAGCTTCCCTACAATATCTGCCGCAAGCACAGAAATAATCAATCTGGAGGCAATCCTCAACCTCCCTAAAGGAACTGAACATTTCCTTACAGACATTCACGGTGAGCATGAATCTTTTCAGCATGTTCTTAAAAATGCATCGGGAGTTATCAGAAAAAAGGTAGAGGATATTTTTGGGCACAGGCTCAGAGAGTGGGAAAAGAGAGAGTTGTGTACTTTAATCTACTATCCGGCTGAAAAACTTAAGGTAATTCAGGCTAGAGAGAAGGATATAAATGACTGGTACAAAATGGTGCTTCTGCAGCTCTTAAGCGTTCTGAGCAATGTGTCATCCAAATATACAAGATCAAAGGTTAGAAAGGCTCTCCCGGATGAATTCTCATATATAATACAGGAACTCCTTCATGAATTTAAGACTGACCCAAATAAACAAGATTATGTTCACGCTATAATAACAACAATAGTCTCAACAGGCAGGGCAGAACAGTTTATTATAGCAATGAGCAAAATAATCCAGCGTCTTACAATTGACCATCTTCATGTAGTGGGAGACATTTACGACCGGGGACCCGGTGCCCATATAATCATGGACCTTCTATGTGATTATCACAATTTTGACATACAGTGGGGCAACCATGATATAGTGTGGATGGGGGCTGCATCCGGAAGTGAAGCATGTATGGCTAATGTTCTGAGAATAAGTCTTAGATACGGCAATCTCTCTACACTGGAGGATGGATACGGTATAAACCTCCTTCCCCTTGCTACATTTGCACTGGAGGTATATGGTGATGATCAGTGTCTGCTCTTCAGGCCTAAAGCCAGAGATGACGAGCCTGTCAAGCAGAAGCATGTTAAGATGATATCACAGATGCACAAGGCAATTTCCATAATTCAATTCAAACTTGAGGGACAGTTGATTGACAGGAATCCTGATTTTTGTATGGAAGACAGGAAGTTGCTCCACAGAATAAACTTTGAAAAAGGCACTATAGATCTTTACGGCAAAGAGTACACTTTAAGAGACACTTTCTTTCCAACAATAGATCCAAAAAATCCCTACAAGCTTACTGATGATGAGAGAGAGGTTGTAGAGACTATGAAGCACTATTTTACAAACAGCGAAAAGCTGCGTAAACACATGAGATGCATCTATGCGAACGGCTCGCTCTATCTTGTAAAAAATTCAAACTTGCTTTATCACGGCTCCGTTCCGCTTAATTCAGACGGTTCTTTTAAAAAAGTAAAAATCAAGGGTGTTGAGTATTCAGGTAAGGCACTGTTTGATAAAATTGATCAAATAGTAAGGCAGGCGTACTTTGAAGAGAAAAGAAAAAAAGAGAGGCTCTTTGCTACTGACTTTGTATGGTATTTGTGGTGCGGACCGTCATCCCCCCCTTTTGACAAGGACAGGATGACTACTTTTGAAAGGTACTTCATATCAGAAAAAGAGACTCACAAAGAGAACAAAGGACACTACTATACATTAAAGAATAATCGTGAAGTTTGTGAAGCTATTCTTAAAGAATTTGGGATAAACGACGACGTATCACACATTATAAATGGCCATATCCCTGTTAAAACAGCTAAAGGAGAATCTCCAATAAAAGCAGGTGGTAAACTGCTTGTGATTGATGGCGGATATTCAAAAGCTTACCAGCCGGAAACAGGAATTGCCGGATATACTCTGATATACAATTCACACGGATTGATGCTTATTCAGCATGAGCCGTTTGAATCTACCAGAAAGGCAATTGAAGATGGACATGACATTATATCGGAAACAACCGTACTTGAATTCAGCAATAAAAGAAGACTGGTAAGGGATACCGATATTGGGGCAGAGCTGATGCGTCAGATAGATGAACTCACACGGCTGCTTGCTGCATACCGTGGAGGTTATCTTAAAGAGGATGATAATTAGGAGCCTTATCGGCAGAACTAAAAGAAGATCTCTGCCAGCATACAGCGGGCAGAACCACCTCCGTTTATCTCAATAGACTCTAGTTCGGGCGCAAGAATCTTACAATATGAAGAGAGCCTTTCTAACTGTTCAGAAGAGAGGGCCCTTTTTGCAGTTGCAGACATAATGAGTAGTGGATCTCCCTCTTTACTCTTGAGTTGCAGCATATTTCCGGCAAACTGCTCCATCTGATCTATGGATATCTCTATCAACTCTTTGTCGCAGTCTTCGATAAATGAAATTAACTCAGTCCTCTCGTCAATGTTTTTTATTGAATCAAGGCATACAACTACAAACTTCTCCCCTACACACATCATCACATTTGTGTGATAAACAGGCATCCCATCCCTGTCAAAAGCACCAAAATCCAGAAATTCATAATCAAGCTTTTCACACAACTCCTCAAGAACAGCTATATCACATCTTGGTGATCTGCAGGCAAAGACAAGTTTGTTCTTTCTGTCAAATATCAGACTACCTGTTCCCTCCAGATATAAGTTCTCTTTTTCAAAGTGGGTAAGATCAATTATCTTTTTCATTTTACCTCTCTCACCCACCTCCTTTATCATTTTTAACACCCCCTCTTTTCTCTCAAGGCGTCTGTTTGGAGCACACATTGGATATAGAATAAGTTCTCCGGTAGCGTGTGTAGAAAACCAGTTGTTTGGGAAAATTGAATCCGGGGTGTGTGGTTCAGGTGTATCTTCTGCAACTATCACCTCAACACCATTTGATTCAAGGAGAGAGACAAATTTATCAAACTCCGCGAGTGCCATTTCCTGGGCACTTAATTCATAACCTCTTTTCTGAAATGAATTATTTTCAGCCGTCTGCTCATTGAACCCGAATCTTACAGGCCTTACCATAAGAACCTTGGAAGTTGTTTGCATATACATAAGTATTATTCCAGTTCCTTTATTGATGCAATAATTATATTAATTGCATCCCTCAGTTGCTCCTCTGATATAACAAGTGGTGGCGCAAATCTTATAATGTGTCTGTGAGTAGGCTTGGCAATAACCCCATTCTCCGCCATCTTCTTGCAAACATCCATTGCCTCCTTGCCATCATGGGGCCTTATAACAACAGCATTAAGCAAACCCTTGCCCCTTACCAGTTCAATGAAAGGAGAGACTACTCTACCCATCTCCTCTCTGAAAATCCTGCCAAGATACTCGGCTCTCTCAACAAGCTTCTCCTCTTTAACAACCTCCAGTGCCGCCATGGCAACCCTGCAAGCCAGAGGGAACCCTCCAAATGTAGAACCGTGCTCTCCCGGCTTGATTGTAAGCATTATCTCATCATCTGCCAGAACTGCTGAAACCGGCAGCACACCGCCTGAGATTGCCTTCCCGAGAATAACGATGTCAGGCCTGATATCTTCATGATCACAGCAGAGCATCTTTCCAGTCCTGGCAATACCTGTCTGCACCTCGTCAGCGACAAAAAGAACATTGTGTTTTTTGCAAAGTTCATAGCACCTCTTAAGATATCCATCATCCGGTACAAATACCCCTGCTTCACCCTGGATAGGCTCAAGCATAAACGCTGCTATGTGTTTTGAATTCTTTTCCAGAACCTCTTCAAGAGCAGAAACACTATTATAAGGTATCTTTATAAGACCCGGTGTAAACGGACCATATTGAGAGTATGAATCAGGGTCTGTAGATAGTGATACTATACTGATTGTTCTTCCATGAAAATTTCCTTCGCATCCTACTATCAAAGCCTGATTTTCAGGGATTCCTTTTTTTACATAACCCCATCTTCTTGCAAGTTTAAGAGCAGTTTCAACGGCCTCAGCACCCGAGTTCATTGGTAAAACCTTGTCATATCCAAAGTAATTATGGATATACTCTTCGTAAGGGCCAAGACAATCATTGAAAAAAGCTCTTGATGTAAGACAGATCTTCTCGGCCTGATCTTTAAGAGCTGCCACTATTTTTGGATGGCAGTGACCTTGGTTTACAGCCGAATAGGCCGATAAAAAATCATAATAACGCTTTCCGTCCACATCCCATACAAATGGTCCTTCCCCTCTGGAGAGTACCACCTCAAGCGGATGGTAGTTGTGCGCTCCGTACTTCTCCTCCTGCGCAATGTAGGCAGCAGATTTTTGTGAAATTTTCATAGCTTGTTAATTGTTTATCTAGCAAATATAACCCTTTTTTTACTCAAAAAATGTTAATAAGTTGTTTGTACTTAGGAAAAGAAAGCGTATCTTTGCAACCCGTTTTATATAACGTAATTACATAAAGTAAAGATTAACAATTAATTATGCCAACAATTCAACAATTAGTACGCAAAGGTCGTACGGTTCTGGTGGAGCAAAGTAAATCCAGAGCACTGGACTCATGCCCTCAAAGGCGTGGTGTTTGTGTGCGCGTTTACACAACAACTCCTAAGAAACCTAACTCGGCTATGCGAAAAGTTGCCCGTGTTCGCTTGACAAACCAGAAGGAGGTCAACGCATACATACCGGGAGAAGGTCACAACCTCCAGGAGCACTCAATCGTGCTTGTACGCGGCGGTCGTGTGAAAGACCTTCCGGGAGTACGCTACCACATCCTTCGTGGTGCTCTCGACACTGCTGGTGTTGAGGGACGCAAACAAGGGCGTTCGCTCTACGGTGCTAAGAGACCTAAAAAAGGTGCAGCAGCTCCGGCTAAGAAAAAGTAAAACTAAAAATTATTAAGAGAAACAAATGAGAAAAACGAAGCCTAAAAAGAGGATTCTGCTTCCTGATCCCAAGTTTCACGACGTGTTGGTGACACAATTCGTGAACAACCTAATGTACCAGGGGAAGAAGAGTATTGCCTACAGCATTTTCTATGATGCTATGGATATTATTGGCGAGAAGATGAAAGATTCTGACAAGGCTCCGCTGGAAATCTGGAAAAGAGCATTAGAGAACATTACTCCACAAGTTGAGGTTAAAAGCCGAAGAGTGGGTGGTGCAAACTTCCAGGTTCCAACAGAGGTGCGTCCTGAAAGGAAGATTTCGCTCTCAATCAAGAATATGATTCTTTACTCACGCAAACGCTCTGCTCATTCAATGGCCGAGAAGCTGGCCGCTGAGGTGCTGGCCGCTTACAACAACGAAGGTGGTGCTTACAAAAGAAAAGAGGATATGCACAAAATGGCTGAGGCCAATAAAGCATTCGCACACTTCCGTTTTTAGAGTGATTAAACAGAATAGATGGCAAGAGATTTAAAATACACAAGAAATATCGGCATCATGGCACACATTGATGCCGGTAAGACTACTACTTCTGAACGTATCCTGTACTATACGGGTAAAACCCATAAGTTAGGTGAAGTTCACGAAGGTGCCGCAACAATGGACTGGATGGTTCAGGAGCAGGAGAGAGGAATAACAATCACCTCTGCTGCCACCACAGCTTTTTGGAACTATAATGGAAATCAGTATCAGATAAACCTTATTGACACTCCGGGCCACGTAGACTTTACCGTGGAGGTGGAGCGATCTCTCAGAGTTCTGGATGGAACAGTTGCAACTTTTTGTGCAGTTGGTCGCGTTCAGCCTCAGTCAGAGACAGTATGGCGTCAGGCCGACAAGTACAAAGTTCCCAAACTCGCTTATGTAAACAAAATGGACCGTGTAGGCGCAGACTTCCTTGCCGTTATCGAAGAGATGAACGACAAGCTTGGTGCACATGCTGTTCCTATTGTTCTCCCTATTGGAGCGGAAGAAAAATTTGAAGGTATTGTTGACCTTATTTCCAATAAAGCATACTATTATAATTCAGACAGCAAAGATCTGGTAAACTATCAGATCAAAGAGGTTCCTGCCTCCATGGTTGCTGAAGTTGAGGAGTGGAGAGGAAAACTTGTTGAGTCAATTGCAGAATTTAATGATGCAATTCTTGAGAAGTTTTTTGAGGATCCTGCTTCAATTTCAGAGGAAGAGATTATTGATGCACTTAGAAAAGCAACCATAAATATGGCTGTTGTTCCTACACTGTGCGGATCTTCTTTCAAAAACAAGGGAGTACAGTTCCTGCTTGATGCTGTAATGCGCTATCTGCCATCACCGCTAGACATTGATGCCATAAAAGGAATCAATCCTGACACCGGTAATGAGGAGATACGCAAACCAAATCAAAGTGAACCATTCTGCGGACTAGTCTTTAAAATTGCAACCGACCCGTTTGTGGGAAGGCTGGCGTTTATAAGAGCTTATTCAGGGAAACTGGATGCCGGCTCTTATGTGCTAAATACTCGCTCAGACAAAAAAGAGAGAGTTGCAAGACTTTATCAGATGCACTCAAACAAACAGAACTCCATTGAGTTTGTTGAAGCGGGTGATATTTGCGCAGCTGTAGGTTTCAAGGATCTTCGCACCGGTGATACCGTTTGCGTTGAAAACCGTCCAATAGTACTTGAATCAATGAGCTTCCCTGATCCTGTAATCGGCCTGGCTGTTGAGCCTAAGACTCAGAAGGATCTGGACAAACTCGGCCTCGCATTAGGTAAACTCTCGGAAGAGGACCCTACATTTACAGTTAAAACTGACCATGAAACCGGCCAAACCGTTATCAGCGGCATGGGCGAACTTCACCTTGAGATTATTGTTGACCGCCTCAGAAGAGAGTTCAACGTTGAAATCAACCAGGGTGCACCACAAGTTAACTACAAAGAGACAATCCGCTCAACAGTAGCTCACAGAGAGGTGTTTAAGAAGCAGACCGGCGGTAGAGGTAAGTTTGCAGATATTGTTTTTGAGATAGGACCTGCCGATGAGGGAGTAACCGGCCTTCAGTTTGTAGATGAGGTTAAAGGAGGAAATATCCCAAGAGAGTATATACCATCCGTTGAGAAGGGATTCAAAGCGGCAATGTCAAATGGTGTACTTGCCGGATATGAAGTTCCTGCTATCAAAGTTGTACTGAAAGATGGTTCATTCCACCCTGTTGACTCAGATTCGCTCTCATTTGAGATTTGTGCAAGACAAGCATTCCGTAAATCTTGTCCTAAAGCAAATCCTTATATAATGGAGCCTATCATGTCACTTGAGGTTGTTACACCAGAAGACTATATGGGAGATGTAATCGGCGACCTTAACAAGCGCAGAGGACAAATCACTAATATGGACTCAAAGGGTAATGCAAGAATTGTTAAAGCCAAAGTTCCTCTTTCAGAGCAATTTGGTTATGTAACAGTTCTCCGTACCCTCTCTTCAGGAAGAGCAACCAGTACAATGGAATTCTCGCATTACACCGAGCTGCCTGCATCTCTTGCAAAAGAGGTTATTGAAAAGGCCGGCGGCAAGAAGTTTGACGACGATACAGACGAATAACAGAATTATAAATTGGTTAATATATAACAGAAATGAGCCAAAAAATAAGAATAAAGCTGAAATCTTACGATCATATGCTTGTAGATAAATCTGCAGATAAGATTGTAAAAACTGTGAAGGCTACAGGCGCAATTGTAAGCGGACCCATTCCACTTCCTACTGATAAAAAGATTTTTACAGTAAACCGCTCTACTTTCGTTAACAAGAAAGCCCGCGAACAGTTTGAGCTAAACTCATTCCGCCGCCTCCTGGATATCTACAGCTCCACCCCTAAAACAGTAGATGCCCTTATGAAGCTTGAGCTTCCTAGCGGAGTTGAGGTTGAAATCAAGGTTTGATGATTTTACACAATAAAGACTGCAATAAATATTAGGAGTTTCAGGATTTTTACTATTTTTGCAGTCCTTTTGGGGCCCATAGCTCAGTTGGTTAGTAGCACCTGACTCATAATCAGGGGGTCGCTGGTTCAAGCCCAGCTGGGCCCACACGGGAGTGAATATGTTCACTCCCTTTTTTTATGGGCCCATATCAAGCCAGGCTGGGCCTACAGGCGTGGGCTAAAGGATCCCCTTAAAAAATTATCGGGAATCCAAAGGTTACAAAAGTTGTCCATATGACATACACCGGCAAGTAACGCGAGATGGACTCTCCAATATCTGAAACAGATCCTCTTTTTCTGATTACTCTGAATAGTTGAGCTGTTACAATGATAAGATTAATAAGAATCAGCACATTTGCACCCAGAACTGCTGCTCTGTTAGGTGAGAGACCCCATTCGGAGATTCTGAAAAGTATTGCGGAGAGTGCAATACTGTTAACAATTATTGTAACTGTTGAAAGAAGCATTAGTATCCACAGCTCTAACCGTCTCTTTTCTCCTGATGATGATTCAGCAATTGAAAAGAAAATAATTGCCATAACTCCCACCAGAAGTGCATTGAAAATAATCAGAAATTCTCTGTCGTTATATGGATCTTTGCCGGAAAATGCCATTGCGCTAAGGAACACCAGGAGCATAATCAGGACAAGCGGGCTGAATATTTTTGCAATTACAGGCGACACCTTTCCAACAAGTTGAGGGTTGGTTCTGATCAGATAAGTGGCAACTATAGGTGAAGCCGCCAGGCCCATAATACCAACATATTGAAAATAGACCTCCTCAATTTTAAAACCAATCAGTTCAAAGAGACCAATTGTTATACCACTCATAATACCCCCTGCAATTACGATAAGGGTTGTCATAACAACCAGGTCTCCGTTAAATTTAAGATAACCGAGTCGTTTTTCACCCTCTCTTTTAATTGATCCTACAAATGAGAAGCCTGTAACGGCCCAAAGCAAAAGTATTAAATGAATACAGGAAAGAATGAGAACATCCGTTTCCAGCTTTGGGAGTGAATTTATAAAGATAAGGCCTGTAAGCATTATACCAGCGACTATACCTATCTTTCCCTTTGACAGATTATTCTTCCAGGCAAAATATCCAGCGAGAATTGGAAAGATTACAAATCCAATATTTCTTGGGTAGAAAACCTCCTCATCTAACGAAAAGATGGATGGCATCTTGGCTATAAAACCGGCCAGCAGAGCGAGACCGATTATTATAACCACCTCTTTGAAACTTCCGAAGCTAAGAGAATCTGATTCAAAATTCAGCCTCTCACTCCAGGTGTCTGCTACGGGATGTCCGGCTACCTGGGGATAAATAATTTGAAACTCCTTTTTAAAGAGCGTTTTGTTTGACCGGTACATCTTTTCAAGCTGACCGGGATCATTGATGAATGCTAAAATTTCCTCTTTCATAATTATTTTTGTATTTAATAGTACTTTGTATTTCAAAGTTAATGGTTAAAAAAATTAGTTGTTCTATTTATTTGATTTCAGAAATTGCTCCAGTGCTTCAAGATGAAGACTAAAGGCATCTCTCCCCTCTTTTGTTATAAAGTATCTTGTATTAGGCTTTTTTCCTATAAAGCTTTTTTCAATGCCTATGAACTCCTCCTTTTCAAGTGCTTTTATATGGCTGGCAAGATTTCCGTCAGTAATGTCCAGATAATCTTTTAGTGAATTGAAATCTAGTGTTTCATTCACAGCAAGAGCAGACATTATACCCAGACGTATCCTGCTTTCAAAAGCCTTATGCAAACCCTCAGTTGAAATCTTCACTTTTCGTATTTATAATGCATAAAGATGCCGTAAATAATATTCACCACCCCAAAACCCAAAGCCCAGATAAAAAGACTATATTGTATAAAAGAGGCAGCAAGAAGTCCAAGCACAATCTGTATAACACCCATAAGTTTTACCTCTTCAAGAGTCATTTTACTAGCAGTGAACAGAGCCAGTCCATAAAAAATCATTGAAACAGGAGCTGCAAGACCAGCCAGTCCATTTGTAATTAGTATAACAATCAGGACACCTCCTGCAAAGAGAGGAACCATCATATTGGCCAGAAGACGGCGAGTTGTGGCACTCCATATCTTCTCGCCCCTCTTCCCGGCATTTCTTCTGGAGAGATATATAACTGTCCCTAATGCAAGTGCCAGAATAACCAGAGCTACAAATATCACGTTTGAAATATTTGCCGGAGAGTCAGACTCGCTTGTGATGGTATATGTAACAGAATCCGGATTAAACCCAAACACCAGATATGCTACCAGAACGCCTGCAAGAGCATATATTCCTGACATTACTCCCGAGAGACCTGAGAGGGACAAAAATCTTGATGAACGCTCCATCATTGAGCGTATTTCAGATATGTCCTTAATATAGTCTTTTTCCTCTTTCATTTAAAAGTACTTTTATTTGCAAAGTAAAACTAAATATTTTTATTGTGCAATACTCATGACTTAAAAATTCAGAGATTTCTTATTTTTGCGCCCATGTTATTCAACTCGGTTGCATTTGCAATATTTCTTCCGATTGTATTTGTAATATACTGGATTCTTGCAGGAAAAGGGCATAAAATTCAGAATATACTTCTTCTTTCTGCGAGCATATACTTTTATGCAAGCTGGGACTGGAGATTTTTGCTTTTACTGGTGGCATCTGTTATCCTGGGCTATGTTTCCGGCGTTGCAATATCAAATTCAGTAAAAGAGAGAGCAAGAAAAGTCTGGTTATGGATTAGTATAATAGTAAATCTGGGGTTTCTCGGATTTTTCAAATATTTCAATTTTTTTGCCGAATCCTTCTCTGAGGCATTGAGCATTTTGGGAATAAATGCCGGATTCACTACACTAAACATTATTCTTCCTGTTGGCATTTCGTTTTACACATTTCACGGATTATCCTATATAATTGATATTTATAACAGGAAGATCAAACCTGAAAAAGATATTATAAACTACTCCCTTTTTGTAAGTTACTTTCCCCTTTTGGTAGCAGGCCCCATTGAGAGAGCAACACATTTGCTGCCACAAATTTCAAAAGCCCGATCTTTTAGCTACACAGATGCTGCAAACGGACTCAGACAGATTTTATGGGGTTTGTTCAAGAAGATAGTTATTGCCGACAATTGCGCTGAGTACGCGAATATTATTTTTAACAGTCACAATGACCACTCGGGGGCTACGTTACTTATTGGAGCACTGCTCTTCACTTTTCAGATATATGGAGATTTTTCCGGTTACTCAGATATTGCTTTAGGAGTATCCAGACTACTCGGCATTGAACTCTTACGAAATTTTGCCTATCCGTACTTCTCCAGAGATATTGCAGAATTTTGGAGAAGATGGCACATTTCGCTTTCATCGTGGTTCAGAGACTATGTTTACATTCCACTGGGCGGAAGCAAGGGTGGTCTGTGGAAAAAAACAAGAAACATATTTGCGATTTTTCTTCTTAGTGGTTTCTGGCATGGGGCAAACTGGACCTATGTGGCATGGGGTGCATTGAACGCTATGTATTTTATTCCGCTGATGATTTCCGGAAAAAACAGAAACAATCTGGATATTGTCGCAAAAGGAAGAGCTTTGCCAGATTTCAGGGAACTCCTGATGATTCTAACAACTTTTTCCCTTACTGTTATTGCATGGATTTTCTTCAGAGCAGAGAGTATTAGTGATGCAATAAGTATTGTAGGTAAAATATTTTCTGCATCTCTATTTAATATACCATCCTTCACAGGCGCAGATAAAACTATGCCATTGATAATACTGTTGATAATATTTATAGTAGTTGAATGGAGGGGCCGGGAGAAGGAATTTGCAATCAAAGACATTGGAATTGGCAGAAGCCGCAAATACAGATGGTCATGGTATATGGTGATTTTGCTTTCAATATACCTGTTTGGCAACTTCGCAAGCAATATTGAGTTTATCTATTTTCAATTTTGAGATGGAGAAATTTATCAGATCTATATTAAAATTCGCACTCCTAATGCTTTTAGTAAATGGAGTGATATTTCTTGTTAAATACATCCTCTTCATGGATTATTACAAATATTCAGATGAGCATGAATCTTATCTGCTTGCCGATTCTCACGGATGGTATCTTGGGGATAAGACTGAAAGGATTGGAATTGCAAATTTTTCATATTATAGTGACTCATACATTGACACCGAGAGAAAACTAAATTATCTTGCTTCAGAAGAGCAAATAGATACAATTTTTATATCTGCAGATGACCATACATTAAGTCCCTACAGGGAGTTTTCAAACAATGGTTACAAATCACTCAAGTATGAGTATACACAGGGTAACTACAGCCTATCTGACTTTGCACAATATAAGCTTCAGGATTTCGTGGTTTTATTTGATCCAAACATAAGAGCAATAATATCACACTTTTTTAACGAACAGTCTGAAAAGCTTCTGGGGGTAAATGAAGAGAAAAAGGATGTAGAGGACCTGCCATGGGATCAGTTAAGTGAAGAAGACAGAATCGCTTTATCTGAAGAGCGATTTGCAGAACAGTTTCCTGAAGGGGATGGATCTGCAAAACTTGAAGAGTCACTTATGAATATTATTGAACTTTGTGACAAGGAAAACATAACTCTTATAGGGATCAAATTTCCACTTGCAGATGAGTACAGCCGTCTTATAGGCGGCAGATCATATGGAGCAGACAGTATCCTCAGGGCAAACGGAATAACCATTTATGATTTCCGTGACATCTTCCGGAATACGGATTGCTATTTTGATGATCCTGATCACATTAGCGAAAGAGGTGGAGAGAAACTTATAGGGTTGATGGATAATCTTAAATCTGAATTCAAAGAGAACAAAAATTAAATGTCTAATAATGCTCTCTGTCTGCAAAAACAATCCCTTTTTTAAAATCTGTGAAATAACACATTTTAATTTAAACATTTTAATTTTGCTAATGATAATGAGTGTTTATAAAGAATTCGGCTAGTAAAATTGTTATCTTTGACAAAAACAAATCTGTTTATGAAAAACTTCTTCTTAATTGTGGCTGTTTTATCCTTTACAAGCGTCCTTTATGCGAATAGTGAAGGGAAGTCAACAGGGGCATATGTTTTTAATGAGACTATCTCACTTAGAGCAACTCCGGTGAAAAATCAGGCAGTAACCGGCACATGCTGGTCATTCACAACAACTTCATTCCTTGAGTCTGAGCTTATCAGATTAGGGAAGGGTGAGTTTGATTTATCTGAGATGCACACTGTAAGGTTCAATTACATTAACCGTCTGCAGGATAACTATCTTAGAAGAGGAGCCGGGAACCTTGGCGAGGGTAGCCTTGCTCATATGATGTTCAATATTGTAAAAAAGCATGGTATTGTTCCTGAAAGTGTTTACACAGGAATAAATTATAACTCTGCTTTCCATAATCATGATGAACTGAACAGGTTTGTCAACGCTATTGCAGAAGTACCTGTTAAACTTAAGAACAGGAGCTCAGAATATTTTAAGTTGGTAGAAAGCCTGCTTGACATTTATCTTGGCCCGCTCCCTCAAAATTTTAATATAAGTGGCAAAGAGTATAATTCTGTATCCTTTTTCAATAGTCTTGGATTGAATATTGAAGACTATGTAGAGATTACAAGTTTCTCTCACCACCCATGGTATTCTGACTTTGTACTAGAAATTCCTGATAACTGGGATGGAGGCAGATTCTATAATCTCCCGCTTGATGAGTTTATGCAGGTTATAGATAACTCTCTTGAAAATGGATACACCGTATGCTGGGATGGAGATATGAGTGAGAAGTCCTACTCTGATAAAATGGGAGTGGCTGTTAATGCTACAGATGAAGAGCTGATGAGCGAAGAGGGCAGAGAACTATCTTTTAAAAAGATATACAAAGAGGCCGATGTGACTCAGGAAAGCCGTCAATCAGGTTTTGAGAAGTTTGTTACCACAGACGTTCATCTTATGCATCTTATCGGCAGGGCCACTGATCAAAACGGAACCATTTACTACAAGGTTAAGAATTCCTGGAAGCCGGAAATAAATATTTTTGGAGGATATAATTTCCTGTCAAAAAAATTTGTTGAAGCAAAGACTATCTCCATTGTGGTTCATAAAAATGCAATCCCTGAACATATAAGAAGAAAACTGGGAATTTAGTATGAGAAAATTTCTTGTTGCCTTTTTTCTGCTGACTACAGCATTAACGCTCTCTGCTCAAACTGTAATAACAGATACCATTAAATCTTCACTTTTGGGGAGACCTGTTCCTGTTACTGTAATTACACCCAGAGATTATGATAAATCTGCTCAACATGTGGTTTTATATCTCCTTCACTACTGGGATGGAGATAATAATGCATATGTTGATATGAACCTGCTCTCTTCTCTTGATAATAAACCTATTATTGTTGTTACCCCATCCCTGGGAAATGGATGGTATATAAACAGTTCAGCCGAGAGGGGTGAAAGACAAAGAGATTTTATTGAACAGGAACTATTCAGTTATGTGGATAGAAATTACAAGACATATAAAACTATCCAGGCAATAGGAGGCTCCTCAATGGGAGGATATGGTGCAATGCTCATCGGCCTTAGAAATCCTGAGAGATTCCGTTTTATAGCAGATCTTAGCGGAGCAGTAAATGCCCCGTTTAAGGGTGTTGCTCCGGATAAATATCTTGAACCTGTCATAGGCAGTGTAACTCTCCAGTTTGGAGACAATCCTGATAATGACGTGATGAAAATTGTAAAAGAATCTGCGGTTGATGAACTGCCATATCTCTTTATGGCAATCGGTACCCATGATGAGTTTACAACATTCAGAGAGGCTCACTCAGAGCTTGTGAAAATTCTGGAGGCTAAAAAGGCCCCTTACGAGTTTCACGAAATATACGGCGGTCATTTTACCGGAGAGGTGAGGTGGGCTGTCATACCATATATAATGAACCACTTAAGAGATTTAATTTTGCAACCTAAATGAAAAAAACATTCAAACTGGCCCTGCCCTGGCAAATTCTGATAGGAATAACGCTTGGTGCAATTTTTGGAATCTTTGCGCACGAATATGTAGACTATGTAAAATGGCTGGGGGATCTATTTCTCCGTGGACTGAAAATGGTTGTAATACCTCTCGTTTTCAGTGCACTGATTATGGGGGTATCAAGCATTGGTGAGAGTAAGGATCTTGGCAGAATAGCCGGAAAAACCTTCCTTTACTATGTAATAACAACAGCAATTGCATCTGTGTTAGGACTATTCCTGGTTAATGTCTTTAAGCCGGGTGTTGGCGTTGACTTAAAACTATCTGAAACTGTAACTGAAATCTCAAGTACAAAAGTATCATTTGTAGATCAGTTACTTGGTATAGTGCCTGAAAATATTGTAAAGGCAATGGCAGATGGAAATATGCTTCCGGTTATCTTCTTTGCAATTATGTTTGGTTATTTTATTACTGTTTCTCAGAGTAAAACCAGGATTCAGCTTACAGATCTTTTTAATGGCATCTATGAGGTGATGATTAAGCTTACCTTCCTGGTAATAAAATTTGCTCCATTTGGTCTGTTTGGTGTTGTTGCCGGTGTCGTAGGTGCTCAGGCAGGAGATTCAGAAGCACTTGCATCACTTTTTGGAAGCTTGGGAATTTATGCAGCTATAATTGCCGGTGGGTGTCTGATTCACGGGTTGGCAATTCTTCCTGGAATATTTGTTACCCTAACCAAAAAGAATCCATTTAAATTTATGAAACAGATGAGCCCGGGGCTTCTCACAACTTTTGCAACTGCCTCATCTGCCGCCTCACTCCCTTTAACACTTGAGGATATCCACGTTAAGACAGGGGTTTCCAGAAAGATTGCAAGTTTTTGCCTGCCGCTGGGAAATACTGTTAACATGAATGGCACAGCTCTATTTGAAAGTGTAACAGCAATTTTTGTAGCACAGGCATACGGAATGGACTTAACTATAGCCCAACAGGTTATTGTCGTTCTTACAAGTCTGCTTGCGTCAATTGGTGCTGCGGGTATTCCTTTGGCCGGGCTGGTTATGCTTGCCGTTGTACTTAATGCAGTAGGTCTTCCGCTTGAGGGAATAGGCCTGGTTCTGGTTGTTCAGCAACCTCTTGATATGATACGATCTGCGGTAAATGTATGGGGAGACCTGACGGGTGCCGCAATTGTTGCAAAAAGTGAAGGCGAAACTTTAAATCTTTAATATTATAAATGATGGATTGTCAGTTCCTGTGCCCCTCATGCGGGGCAAAATATTCCGTGACCAAAGAGGTGTGGAGGTGTGAGTGTGGAAACTATCTTGACCTGAATTACCATCCTCACCTTGACAGATCAAAGCTTGACCCTGATGACAGAAGCTTCTGGCGATACAGTCAAGTACTTCCCCTAAATGACTTAAAAAATGCTATCTCATTTGGAGAGGGGGGCACTCCTTTGGTAAAGATGGAGATTGACGGAGTGCCATTTCTTGGCAAGATGGACTTCATGTTGCCCTCCGGATCATTCAAGGATAGGGGTGCATCGCTAATGATAAGCAAATGCAAGGAGTTGGGAATTACAGAGATTGTTGAGGATTCATCCGGAAACTCTGCCTGTTCAGTATCTGCCTATTGTGCTAGAGGGGGTATAAAGGCCAATATATATATGCCGGCCGGCAACTCTTCTGCAAAATCAATTCAGGCAGCCTCTTATGGCTCAGATATTCATCTAATTGAGGGAAATAGGATAGACTGTGCAAATGCCGCTCTTGAGGCTGCAAAAGCTTCATATTATGCTGCCCATGCATGGAATCCCTTCTTCGTTCATGGAACAAAGACTATTATTTATGAGATAGTGGAACAGCTGGGATGGAGAGCTCCGGATTCAATTTTTATCCCGGTTGGTAGTGGATCTCAGATAATTGGTGTATATTTAGGGTTAGTGGAGATGATGCAGGCAGGAATTATTGATAAAATGACAAGATTAATGGCCGTACAGAGTAATAAGTGCTCTCCTCTTAAGGACTTTGTTGAGGGCAGAGAGACACCGGTATCTGCCAGGAATCCGTCAATTGCAGAAGGGATAGCTATACACAGGCCTGTAAGGTTAAAACAGATTGTTGATGTTGTACAGAGTACCGGAGGGGAGTTTTTGACAGTAGATGATAATGAGATTATTGCTGCGATGAAGATATCTGCCGGACAAGGGGTTTATATTGAACCAACATCTGCAAGTGCTGTTGCGGCTGTACTCAAGGACTCAAGAAGAGGTGCTTCAGGTGAAGTAAGGGTTGTTTCACTGACCGGAACTGGCTTGAAAAGCTCCTTTAAATTATAAATTTATATCATGATGAATCCAAAAATTGCAAAAAAAGGGCCCTACAAGGTAGTCCTTGAAGAGGGCAAAAGTTACCACTGGTGTGCATGCGGAGAGAGTAACAATCAGCCATTCTGCGATGGATCTCACAAAGGAAGCGGAATTACTCCGGTAAATTTTAAACCTGAAAAGAGTGGAGAACACTATCTTTGTGGCTGTAAACACTCAAAGAACAAACCTTACTGTGACGGGTCGCATAATGCTCTTTAGAGGGTAATCTTCTCAACCTGGACAAAATCCAGCATTGAATTTATAAGATAGACCTTGTCATATCTACGTATATCACAAGGTCTTATCTTTTCTTCTTTTATCGTACCAGTGTTAATAAGCCTCTCTCTCTTAGTCCCGGCAAGAAGAGGTGTTGAAGGGGTAAATAGTTGTCCATCCTTTTCAAAGATAATATTACAATAGGATGTATCTGTAATATATCCATTCTTGACAATAAGTATATCATCACAATCTCCTCTAAATAGGAATAGTGCCTCAATTGCACTACGGTTTTCATACTTGAATGAGTAGTCTAACCCGTTATTTTCGACAAGCCTCAGAGACCTTATCTCTTTTGCATAATATGGTTCTAATGTATAAGAAAGTGGTTTATTTGTATATGTGACCCTGAGTTTAAAGAGACCCTTTGAAATTATCATCCTCTCTTTATTCAGAACTCCTGAGATATAGAGTATAAAATCATCACTATCTATGTTTTGATAATGGTGCCTGATAGTGTGGTTGTACCTTTTGCGATGATACTCCAGATTATCGGCAACGCCGTCTGCAATTCTGATTGTCTCAATAAATCTGATCATCTGTTTAACGGTAGATAAATTTTTTTAACCATTTCACGGTACTCCTCATCCAACCGGCTATTTACTGTTATGCCCCCTCCGCTTCTGTAAAAGGCTCTCCCATCCGGATTGAATTCAATAAATCTTATAAGCACAGCCGAGTCAAGAACTACGCCGTCAAAAAGGCCGGCAACCCCTGTATAAAAGCCTCTGGAGACTTTCTCAGCCTCTGATATCAGTTTTATGGTAGAGCTCTTGGGAGCTCCTGAAATTGAGCCTGCGGGAAGTAAAGAGAGCATCAGTTTACCTGGAGCCTCGGCATATTCCCTTTTTAACCTACCTCTGATTTCTGAACTTACCTGTAAAATATCTCCTCTGTCTGTACATATTTTATCTATAAACCTGTATCTCTCAACCCAGACATCATCTGAAACTATTCCAAGGTCATTCCTGATAAGATCTGTAATGGTTGCGTGTTCACAACTCTCCTTGTAGTCTTCCAGTATGAGCTCCTCCGCATTTGGAAGAGATGCATCAATTGTCCCCTTCATTGGAAGTGATGATATTATACCATTTTCAATTCTCACAAAACGCTCAGGTGAGAACGAGAGAAATTTTTCCGGGACGTAGAGCCCAAATGGTGAATGTGTTGAGCGGTAAAGAGTGGAGGCGTCTAAATTAGTTGAGACTTCACTTTTACAGGTAAGATTTGCAAGATATGAGTCACCCCTCTTTAACCCTTTTATAATAATATTAAATTTTCTTGCATACTCCTCTTCTGTCTCCACCTTCAGAACCTTCATATGCTCCTCCATTGTAGTGGGTATCAAGTCTCTTGCTGAGTTTGTCCCATTTGGAAAGTGATACAGGACCCTATCCTGCTCTGCCGGGTAAGGTATAAAGAGTGCTTCGTCCAGCTCATAGTTCATAGCGAAAAGGAATGGTATCCCTTTGGACGAGTATCGGTCCATCTTTTCTGCTACTACATGTGGATTATAAAAGATATCTTGCATCGAAGACAAATTTAGTAAAATATATACTTTTGCATAATGAAGAGAATCCTGCTCATAGACAATTACGACTCTTTTACGTATAATGTGCTGCATCTGGTAAAGAGGGTATGCAACACAACTATTGATATTGTAAAAAATAACAAAATCGACTTCTCGTCTCTAAATGACTATACTCACATCATAATCTCACCCGGGCCAGGTATCCCGTCTGAATCCGGAGATGTGCTTAAACTAATAGGACTTTGTAAAGAGAGTCATAGTATTCTTGGAATCTGTCTCGGACATCAGGCGATTGCAGAGTGTTTTGGGGGAAAACTGATTAATTTACCCACACCTCTGCATGGGCATAAAAGTGAACTTATTATAAACTCTGATGACCCTGTTTTAAGCAAGTTAAAAAACACAAACAGTTCTATAAGCCTAACCAGCATAGGGTTATATCACTCATGGGCAGTTGATGAGGCAACGATTGATAACGAATTGATAGTAGGCAGCAAAAATGAGGGTGGAATCGTTATGACTCTATACCACAGTATTTTTAACATTTACGGAATGCAGTTTCATCCTGAATCTGTTATTACAGAACGAGGTGAAGAGATTTTCAGATGCTGGTGGAACCTCTGAAAACAAATTTACCCCTACTCAACCATTAAGCGTCAAATAATATTTTACAACCACAAAAATAATTTACACAGTACTGATTGTCTTGCTTATAATTTTAAATACATTGCAAAAAATATTATTTTCTGATTAATTTTTAAAAAATCGTATTATATTTGTACGTTAAAAACATGTTAATAACAATAAAGATGAAAAAGCTTTTGTTTATAATATTAGGATTGGTCATTTTATCCACAGCAGGTTGCGTAAAATTTCCCACTCCTGAGCCACCTGGTACTGATATAATTCCTGCTGACTTTGATTGGAAAACTGTTACAGAAGTCAATCTGAATGTTCAGGTTGGTAGTGTCACAGGTATTTCTGATTCATACCTGAGGATTATCAAGGTTTACTCTTCATCTTTTATGAAAGACGGATCTCTGATTGCAACAGGTGCAGCTAAGCCGGGCGCGCCATTCAACTTGAAACTAACTCTGCCTACAGCTCTTAAAACTCTATATATTCAAGAGATTTTGCCTAATGGAAACAGAACCACAAAAAGCTTAGAGATAACAGGACCCTCTTTGTCACTTTCAACTTCAGCGGTTTCAAAGACATCCGGCAACATTCAGGTAAACTCATCTTTTACTTCGCCAACTGTTCCTGCACCTTCAAATTACGATGTAGTAATCAGCAATAACAGCAATGTCTCTGTTGTAGGCTTTGGGGCAGGTGAGAGTTCTATTCACGGAAACACATACAAATCATATTATATTCCCGAGGGGGTTAACCGTACATCTGCTATTAACCTTGGAAATTATCAGGCTCATGCAATTTTATATGTAAAAGGCACCTATTCTGTCACAAGCCGGGTAAACTTGAACAAGGTAAGTATCGTTGTACTTCCAGGGGGTACGGTTAATGTTGGTGGAGTAACCACAGGCACTATGGATTCAGGAATCCCACCTGTTATATATGTGTATGCCGGTGGAACATTTTATTCGTCTAAAGATATCAATATGTCATCCGGTACAACAACTGTGAACAAAGGTTCTTTTACTGTAAACGATGACCTTGACATAAACAACAACAGTAAGCTTTATAACGAAAACACCATTTCCATTCCTAAGAACGGACGTGGTTTGTCAATCACAAATAGTTCTCAGCTTTTCAACAGTGGTTCAATAAATGTAAAAAGTTTTAAGATAACAATGAACGGTACTGCGTTAAATGATGCCGGTGGAAATATATTATCCGGCACTTACTACCAGTCAAACGGAACTGTTATGACGAACCATCATGAGATTGTCTCCACAGTTAGTTTTGAAACTACAAGTGGAGCTACTGTAAATAATTTGTGCAATATTACAACAGCCCTATCTGACTTACAGGGAGGTATAATCAACCTTTATGGCGGATCTCTGTGGGAGAGTCAGACATTCAAAATAAATCAGACAACAATAAATATGTTTGGAGGGAGCATGTTCCTGACAAACAATTTTACCAATATCTGGGGAATGACACTTAATTCATCCTCGTCAGATTATTCTGTATTTAAAGTCACCGGGACTATGCCGTCTTTTGCATATGCCGGATCCCAGATCAGCGGAAGAATAGAGGTTGTTTACTCAAACCTTGTTGAAGGTAGCGGAACAAATGGAAGAAACAACTATAGCAATTTGTTCACTGACGGTCTTTCAATTCTAAGCAAAACACAGACAAAAAATATTGTTGCAACAACATGTAATGAGGGGGCAGGGCAAATTGTGGCACCTCCACCTGCAATTGTTGATGCAGATGGTGATGGTGTGCAGGAGAGTGAAGATTATGATGATAATGATGCCAGTGTAGCATTTGTATCGTATTTCCCTTCTGAAACCGGGTGGGCATCATATGCTTTTGAGGACTTATGGCCTTGGAAGGGAGACTACGACATGAATGACCTGGTACTTGGTTTTAAGATTACATACTTCAGCAACTCATCCAACAAGTTTTCAAGGATGAAATTTGATTATGTAATTAAAGCATCAGGAAGTAGCAAAGATTTAGCAGCAGCATTCCAGCTTGATAAAGTAAATGCATCAAATATATCATCTGTTACGGGTGATGTTACTGATGGAAGCGCGCCTTTCATGAAGAGTCCTAACGGTACAGAAGCTGGTGTTAATTTAGCGGTAATCCCACTTTTCAACAGATTGCAATCAATTGTACCTAATCAGGCGGGGGCATTTGTAAACACAGTTAGCGGAAACCACACAATTATTCAACCTAGAGCAATAACAATAAGTTTCGTTAATCCGGTTGAATCTTCAGATTTAAGCGTAAATACGGCCCTGAATTTCTTTATTATAAGAAATGAGCTTGGACAGGTAGTCAGAGGTTTGGAAATACATCTTCCTACTTTTCTACATACATCTAAGGCTGACATGTCTATGTTAACAGGGGGGCAACTTCATCCTTTTGATAAGTATAAAACCATAGATGGTATGATGTGGGGAATTTTGATTCCCGAATTGTTTGAGCACCCTTACGAAGGAAGCGTCATAAGTACAGCTTATTTACACTTTGATCAGTGGGCTCTTTCAGGAGGAACTGAATATCCGGACTGGTACAAAGACTTAGAAGGTTATAGAGATAATACTAAGATCTATTCATTTGATTAACTGGTTGTATACCAGTTAATCAATTTCTCTATTCCCTCCTCTATTTCTATTTTATAATGCCACCCTAAAGAGTTAATCTTTGAAGTGTCTAGCGCTTTACGCAAAGTCCCGTCAGGCTTTGATGCATTAAAATAAATACTTCCACTAAAGCCAACTTTGGTTTTAATTAAGAGAGCTAACTCTTTAATTGATATTTCTACGCCAGTTCCAATATTCAAATGTGTGTTTCTGACTTCTCCAAAGGGAGGAATTACATCGTTCGCATCTATGTTCTCCATTACGAAAACGCATGCATCAGCTAACTCCTCACTCCACAGAAAGTCCCTTGAAGGGGCTCCACTTCCCCAAATTTCAACTGATACACTGTTTTTTTCAGAAACACTTATACCGTATTTGTTAAGAATTGCAAGAATCTCTTTCTCTGCAGATTCACCATTAAATTCTTCAACAGGTCTTCTATTTAAGTCTTCTCTGATAGCGTTCCAGTTATTGTTCTCAAGACACTTGCCTAAATATATTTTTCTAATTAAAGCAGGTAAAACATGTGCTGTCTCAAAGTTAAAGTTGTCATTAGGGCCATATAGGTTCGTTGGCATCACTGATATGTAGTTCGCACCATATTGGAGATTGTAGCTCTCACACATCCTAATCCCGGCTATTTTTGCAATAGCATAGGGTTCGTTTGTATACTCAAGAGGAGAGGTCAAGAGGCTCTCTTCCGATATTGGCTGTGGTGCGTCACGTGGATAAATACAAGAGCTACCTAGAAACAGAATCTTTTTTACGTTTGAAATCCAAGAACTATGTATAACATTGCTCTCTATCATTAAATTCTCATAAATAAACTGCGCCCGATACGTGTTATTGGCTTTAATTCCTCCCACCTTACCAGCTGCAAGAAAAACAAATTCAGGTTTCTCTTTTTCAAAAAAGTCCAAGACATCTTTCTGGTTTGTAAGATTAAGTTCAGAAGATGTTCTTAGGGCGAAGTTTGTATAGCCTCTCTTTTTAAGATTCTCCAAGATTGCAGACCCAACCATTCCTTTGTGACCAGCAACAAATATTTTACTATCCTTTTTCATATTACTCAAAATAGTTGCAGATTCTGTAACCTCCCTCCTTAAGCCATGCCTCTTTTTGCATAAGCTTAACATCGGCATTCATCATGTCTTCTATTAACCCTTTAAGGTCATATTGCGGCTCCCACCCAAGTTTGGTTTTAGCTTTTGTAGCATCTCCCATTAAGATATCAACTTCAGTAGGTCTAAAATATTGCGAATCAACCTGAACTACAGGAACAAGGCTCTTTATTAAACTATTAATTTTTTCAATATACTTAGCTCCTACTTTCTGTGAAAACAATTTTTCGTCTATTGCCGATATATACCCCTTTTCGTCGGCTCCTTCACCCTTAAAAGTAATCTCAAGACCGATTTCCAGACCTGCCAATTTCACAAAGTCTCTAATAGTTGTTGTAACTCCCGTTGCGATAACATAGTCGTCCGGCTGATCTTGCTGGAGCATTAAATACATAGCCCTTACATAGTCCTTAGCATGACCCCAGTCTCTTCTGCTTGATAAATTCCCAAGAAAAACAGAATCCTGTATTCCTAATGCAATTCTGCTAAGAGCCCGGGTAATTTTCCTGGTAACAAAGGTCTCACCTCTTACAGGCGATTCGTGGTTAAATAATATGCCGTTACTTGCATGTAATCCATAAGCTTCTCTGTAATTCACTGTAATCCAGTACGCATATAACTTTGCAACAGCATATGGTGAGCGTGGATAAAAAGGAGTCGTCTCTCTTTGTGGAACCTCTTGAGCCATACCGTATAATTCAGAAGTTGATGCCTGATAAATGCGTGTTTTATCCTTTAGTCCAAGTAATCTGACAGCCTCAAGCAATCTGAGAGTTCCTACTCCATCTGCATTTGCCGTGTATTCAGGAGTATCAAAGCTTACCTTAACATGACTCATTGCTGCCAGATTATAAATTTCATCAGGCTGCACTTTTTGTATAATACTAGTCAGATTCATAGAATCAGTCAAATCTCCATAGTGAAGAGTGAAGTTTCTGTTCTCAATATGAGGATCTTGATAAAGATGGTCAATCCTATCTGTATTAAATAAGGAAGAGCGCCTTTTAATACCGTGTACAATGTAGTCTTTCTTAAGAAGGTACTCGGATAAATAGGCACCATCTTGCCCGGTTACTCCGGTAATAAGGGCGATTTTCTGTGACATATATTTATTAATTAAGTAAAGATAACTATAAATGTTTTCTAATGCTTTTATAAATGGGTTTAAGTACTTTTTCCTTAATGCTGTTGCCAAAAGGAGACACCATAATGACAGTACTTTTGAATCTCAAATATTTCAGCAAATTATGCGCAAAAAAGAATTGTATTATTGAATACCTTTGTGACACCGGCATTGATCCTGATTGATCGGATATTGAAATTACAATATTCCTAATCAATTTTTCTACAATTTTTTTTGTCCTGTTTTCGCAACTATGACTATATATTTTCAAGTTTTCAATTACTGCAAAGTAGCCCGTCAGATTTCGTTCTGAGAACTTGTTTGTCATTGTAGAGTTTTCTCTAATTCTTCTGTGAAAAAAGAGACCTGGAATGTAACCCATCCTCTCTGCAGCCAAATAAAGAATGGGTGTAAACAGTTCGTCTTCATGAATAATACCCGGGAAAAAACGCAGTTTGATATTTTCAATCAACTCTCTTTTTACAAAGAACAACCATGGAACAGCTTTAAACAGATTCTGTTTAAGCAATACTTCCATAAGTTCAATACCATCGTAAAGTTTATCTTCAATCTTTCCTGATCTAATGTAATTAAAACCCGTTTTTTCATTTTTCTCACTTTCGTAAAAAACATCGGCATCAAAAATTACAATGTCCAGATTCTGTGAATCGCATTTTTCATAACATGATGATAGTGCATTTAATTCAAGTATGTCATCGCTGTCCATAAAATAGACATAGTCGCCTTGTGCATTATCAAGTCCCAGGTTTCTTGCTGCAGATTGTCCTTGATTTGACTGAGTAAATAAACGAATTCTTGCGTCTTCTTCTGAAAGCTTTTTTAATGTTGCCGGACTGTTGTCTGTTGAACCATCATCAATTATAAGAATTTCAATATCCCTTAAAGTCTGTTCTTGAATAGAAGAGACAGAGCTTTCCAGATATTTGGCAGTATTATAGACTGGAATTATTACGCTTACTTTGGGATTCGTCATTATTGTTTCAATTTATACTATACAACTTTCTCCCAGTTTCCCGTGTTGTTGTTATATGATTTTATTACTCTGGCCGGATTACCTGCCGCAACGCTGTAAGGAGGAATGTCTTTGCTTACAACGCTACCTGCAGCTATAATAGAATGCTTCCCAATATTGACACCCTTTGTAACAACACAATTTGCCCCTATCCAGACGTTGTCATCAATAGTGATTAGTGATGTACTAACTCCTTGTTCATCAATTCTTTTTGAAGTGTCCTTGTAGTTGTGGTCAAGACCTGAAACAGTGATATTCTGAGCAAGGTTCACATTGTTTCCAATTATCACAGGCCCTATCACAACGTTATTGAGGCCCACTCTGGAGTAATTTCCTATTATTATGTCTCCTACAAGATTGTTTACGAGTGAAAAGTCTTCAACAACAGAGTAGTCGCCAATAGAAAATTTGTTAAAAGGAGCAATATCTTTTCTTACACTGTTATATAGTACCGAACGTTTCCCTTTGTGTATGTAAAAGGGGATAAAAAGACGGAGGTACCACCTTGGTCTTGTCTTCACGGGATGAATTAAAAAATCCAGAACAAGCTTTTTAGCTTTTGGATTATTTTTTAACCAATCAATAATTTTCCCCTTCATAGTATTTTATATAATATCAAAAATAAATTAATCAGCTCTTTTCGCCTTTTCCCAGGTTCCATCTCCTCTTCTTTTCTTTAAGAGATAACGTAGCCCGGCAAAAACATTAAAATTCATAAACATAAAATAGTAAGGAATTATAAACACACTTAACTTAATATTCCTTGTTTCAAATATTTTTCCAATGTATGCTGCTATGTAAAAGAGAAGTTGTAGTAATAGTAAGATTGGATAGATTATGTGTTCATCATTTATCACCAGAATAATATTTATGGGCAAGAGTAATAAAAGCAGTACAGGTGTTATTGTCCATCTTAATACTCGGTGAGAAATATACTGAAACGAGAGAAGTGGGTATTTGAAAGCATTCAGCAATGAAGATAACCTTATTACAGACTGAATTCCTCCGGCTGCTATCCTTATCTTTCTTTTCTTCTCCTCTGTCATATTCAGAGACCCACCCTCTACCGCATATGCATTTTTACAATATCTGATTTTATAACCTTTTTTTGCTATTCTCATAGAAATAATGAAGTCATCCAGCAGAGTGTCCTCCTCCACATATTCAAATAAGTTCTTTCTGACTGCAAAAAGCTCTCCTGCTGCTCCTACTGCTGTGTTAAGCCTTGAATCCAGGTCTTTAAGTGCCGATTCATATTTCCAGTAAGCACCCTCTCCTTGTGAAGAAGTACTCCCTGAGCCAGCAAACTCAACCCTTTTTTCACCAGCCACACATCCAACCCGTGGGTCTAAGAAAGCTTTGACAATTTCTGTGATGGCATCCTTATTTAACATTGTGTTTGCGTCGGTAAAAATCACTATGTCAGTGTTGATGAAATTCATAGCCCTGTTTAAAGCAGCTGTTTTTCCACCTCTCCTTGCTTCAAACAGCACCTCCACATTTGAATAGAGTGACAACTTTTCATTAGTCTTATCTGTTGACCCATCGGTAATCCAAACTATTTTAAGCTTGTCCTTAGGATACCCAAGTTCAAAACAATTAGACATCTTTTCATCTACAATCTTCTCTTCATTATATGCTGCAATTAAAAGAGAGACATCAGGAAAATCGGTGGTTGATATTTGGGGGATAGCCGGCTTAGACAAAAACTCTTTTATCTTAACAAGCAGATAGAGTAATATTCCATAACCAACATATGTATAAAACACTACAAATAGCGATATCCAAAAAAATGTTTTCATCATCTTTTAAATGTCTCGTCAATTACTTTTTGCATCTGAACCTTCCATGAGAGACTCCCTTCAATGGTAGATCTAATTTCAACGGGGTTTAACTTCAGAGTCTTATAAAAACCAACAATCCTTACAATATCAATTGGAGACTCATCAGCAGGTGCTTTTATTATATAAGGCATGTTGTCAAAATCCTCATCGATTTCTGAATAGATAAAAGGAATTCCCCTGGCAGCGTATTCTCTTGTCTTAAGTGTTTTAATCTTTGTAATTCCGGAACGGTGGCGGCCCAGGCTGGCAATTCCAAAATCAGCTTTTTCAAAAAAATCATCAAGTTCATCACCGGAACTTTCACCATAGAATGATATATACTTATCTAAATTAAGTTCTTTAGTTAGGTTTTGTAACATAGAAACTTCAGAAGGAACACCTCCGCCCACAATATCAAAACTTACCTCAATTGTATTATACGGATTTTTATAGTACTCTGCCATCCCCCTGATAAGCCTGTCATAACCATGCCAGTAATGAATCTCGGCCACTCCAAGTAATTTTAATTTATCTGGCTGTTCGGATTTGCTTGTCTTTAGTCTAATTCTTTCAAAGTCTATCCCGTTTGATATATTAATTGTTTCAACTCCGTGTATCTCTTTATAATCAGAGAAGGTCACAATTTTTGTCAAACAACTTTTAAGTCTATCTCTGTATAGTTTGTTTACAAAGAAAATCATTCTGTTTGAGAGTGATAGCGTAGAGCTCTTAACCTCAACGTCATACGGATACGTGGGCAACTCCATTACAACCTTAACACCCTCTTTTTTTAGAGTTCTAAGCATCTTTAAAAGTGGCGGATTTGTGTTGTAAAAACTACGTATGTAAACAAACTCAATTTGATTTTCTAAGATAAATTTTGTCAGAGATTTAAATCGTACCCATTTAAGCAATTTTGCAAAAACACCATTTCCATAGTCCTCAATTACACTATCGTTGCAGACTCTTCTCTGGACTCCGTTTTCGTCAATAGTCATGTGGCATAAAAAAACATCAAGGCCACACTCTTTCAATGCGGAGACTTGATATTGAATCTTCTTACTTATGCCACTATGCGGATAAAAATCGTGGAAATGGAGGAAGAGTGCTTTCATTAGTCCTTAATTATATTTGAGTCCTGATCTTTTAATTCTCCCTTTGCCTTAACAAAGTATTTTCTAAATCCGCTCAGAGCAGAAAAAAATCTTGTTTTAAATGCAGTAAGCAGGTTACCATCGGCTTTAAATGCCGATGTTGAAGTTACTGGTCTTGCCTTTCTGTTCCTTATGAATCTTATCTTACCAAAGTCTTTAAGTGCGTATGCAAGAGAGCCGTCTTCTCCTCTCTTAATATTAACCCTATAACCTATTTTCCTGCCCAATGCTGTATTATGGGCGAAAACTGAACCTCTTATGCACCTTTCAGGACTTTTAAAGGATAACAGAAAAATGTGAATGTCTCTTAATAACTCATAAAAGAACAACTTATAAACGGGAAATTGCTCGTTAGGAATAAAGCTATACAAAGAAGAGACAGCAACAACTCCCGGTTTATTGAACGAATCAATCATAATCTCAATGTACCTCTCAGGATAAATTGTATCTGAGTCAATGCATATTAATATCTTCCCCTTGGCCTCAGCAAGACCTCTGCTTCTTGCATACCCGGGCCCTTTTCTCTCTTCCTTAAAAAACTTCACCCCAAGAGTACTGTAAACTTCTGCAGTACTGTCAGACGAGTTATTATCAATACCTATTATCTCAAACGGATACTTACATTTATTATTGCTCAACGACCATAGACAAGCAGGAAGCCTTTTTTCTTCGTTATATGCAATCACAACGACAGAGGCAACTGGGGTTTCGCTCCTAAAAGTCAACATATTACCCTTAATCTCATCAATTACCTTTTCAGGAATAGAGTAGAATGGTTTTTCGAATATTGATAAATATTTGTTATACCAGCTCATAAAGCTTTCAAGTTTTATCTTTTCTGACTGCCAAGTAATTTACAGTAATGAAAATTTCATAAGTCTCCTTATACACTGGAATTCCAAATAGACCATCTTTTAAGATTCTGTATATGTCGTATTTGTTATTGAGAAGGTAGAAAAAATCTTGGAAATAGGTTTTTGAATCGATGTTGCACCCTCCAAACTCAAATTGAATTACATCAATCCTCCCCTCATCAATCATTCTCTTTGCACCTAACAGTGCATTAATTTCATGACCCTCAATATCCAGTTTCAAAAAATTAATCCTTTCAATTTTATTATTTATGCAGTATATATCAATTGTTGATAACTTAACCTCTTCCTGCATATCCATAATTATGCCCATATGGTCTAACTTTCTGTGATACATTGAAGCAAGTCCTGACCCTACTTCATTTGAATAAATTATGTGTATACCCTCTTCATTACTCAATCCTATATTGTTCGGAATTATATTTGGGAGATTTTTTGTTGTCTCTTTATAAATTTCGAACGTTTTTTTTGATGGCTCAAAAGAGTGAATAATCGCTTTTGTTTTAAAGAAATCTGACAAAGCCCTGGAATAATTCCCGACGTTACCCCCAACATCAAAAATTACCAACTCTTTTTCTTCTTTGAATTTCTCATAAATAAGACCTAGCACGTTGAGTTCACCGCTTTTTTCAAAATAAACCCCATTTCCGTAATTCATCCCCTTAAGAGATAGGTGAAAAAGAGATTCAAAAAATTTCTGAAACTTTTTCTTCCCTAATACTATACTCAAGATCTTTCCCATACAAATAACTTTCTAATGATTCTATTTATAATATCCAAAGTCCAGAAGTAGCTTATTTTTAGCAAAAGGGACGGTGTTCTTGGATTATTAACTCTTATCCAATTAGTTGGTATCAAGTCTTTTAGATTATAATTTTTCATTTGAATACCAAACCACTTTTGAGGCGCGATAACAATTTTGTTTTCATTACTGTTTAGCCAGGCACCCCACCAACTAAACGAAGAGTTACTTATGATATTATGACTGCAGTAAGATTGAATATACAAATCAATTATGGGAGATTCATTTTGAGTAAAGTGGAAATTGTCCCCTTTGAATTTTATCTTACACCACTCGATATCATCACTTACGATTAAAAATTGTCTGCTTTTTCCAAAATATCTGATAGCTCTCTTAAAATATGGCATTTCACACACAGGTTGTCTTAATGGTCTTTTTACATAATCACCTCTCCTTACATGTATGGAAATGATATCTTGTTTTAACAGATGTCCGTACTTATTATCTATATATTCATCTGAATTACTGTCAATTGCAAAAAGGTTTTTAATGTAATCTTTATCGAAAAATTTTTCACTTTGGAAATACCCTTTAAGTAAAATATTTTCCTGATACGGGATTGGAGAATACTCAAATCCCTGTTGATAAAACTCAACTGAATCTACAGGTATACCTTCAACGATTTTAATATTTCTGAAAATATTATTTCTAAATGGTTTTAAATATTCGATTAGTCTAGTACCGTCTGGTACGGTCGTTTCAGAAACACAAGCAATAAAATCCGAATTATTTTTATAAGCTAGCGAAGCCCCTGCAGCAATCTGGAAGAGCATGTTTCCGACTCTGTCAGTTAAAGTAGAATATACCATCTCCTGAGTCTTTAGTATTACACAAATATAATTGTTTTTATGTTAAATATTTATGTTGGTATTCATCAACAAATGCACTATATTTTTATCTTTGTATGGTACGACAGACAACAAGTTAACATATGCCAGTCAACGATCCTATTATTGAACTAATTAAGAAATTCACACCTGATGTTTTAGTGAATTTTTTAACTAGAGGGCACGAGAGAAGTATTAATATTAAGAAGAATATTATTTCAACTTTTTTAATAAAAGGATTTAGCATAATTATCAGTCTACTATTTGTACCCCTTACTATTAATTATATAAATTCCACAAATTACGGTATTTGGATAACCCTAAGTTCTCTGATTGTTTGGTTCAACTTTTTTGATATAGGGTTGAGCAACGGTTTGAGAAATAGACTCACAGAGGCTTTTTCACAAAAGGATTTGAAGTTAGCGAAAATCTATGTGAGTACAACATATGCAATATTGTCTATTATTATTTTCCCAATAATGATAATATTCATTTTTGTAAACCCTTTCATAGAGTGGACAAGTGTTTTTAATGCACCATTAGCAATGGATAAGGAGCTTAGAGCCTTAATGCTTGTCGTTTTTGTATTTTTCTGCTTAAAGTTTGTTCTACAAATTTTTATAATAATCCTTTTTGCTGATCAAAAACCCTTTTTGAATAACGCACTCAACCTTGTTTGGAATCTTGTAACTCTAATAATAATCTTCATCCTCACGAAAACAACAAAGGGTTCACTTTTCTGGCTGGGAACCGTAATTAGTATTGTTCCTGTAGTTGTTTTAATTATTACAAGTATTTACTTTTTCAGGCACCAATACAAGGATTTTGCACCATCATTCAAATTTATAAAATTCAGTTACGCTAAAGATTTGCTGAGCCTTGGCATACAATTTTTCATAATGAGCCTTGCAGGAGTAGTTATATTTTCTTCAACAAATATTATAATTAGTCAATTATACGGTACCGTAGAAGTCACTCCTTATAATATTGCATATAAATATTTTTCAATAATAACAATGGTTTTCTCTATGGCAATGGTTCCTTTTTGGTCTGCTTTTACAGATGCGTTTGTTAGAAAAGAGTTTAACTGGATTAAGTCAAGTGTAAAAAAATTGCTTATTACTTGGGTTTTACTATTAATATTTAGCATTTTAATGCTGATATTTTCTGAGTTTTTCTACAGAATATGGCTCGGAAAGATTGTAGAAATACCGTTCCGACTATCATTCATAGTATTTGTGTATTTTATTTTCCATTCTCTCAGCCTTATCTTTACATCATTTCTCAATGGTATAGGTAAAATTAGACTTTCGCTAATCAGTGCTGTAGTTGAGGCCATAATTTATATACCTTTAGCACTGTTGTTTTCAAAATATTTGGGGATGGGAGTAGCTGGAATAGTATTAGCATCCACCCTGCACCCTGTCGTTAGTTGTTTGTGGATGCCTATACAGTATTACAAAATCATTAACCAGAAAGCAACTGGTATCTGGAATAAATAGAAAGACATATATTCTTGAGATAAATATTACTTCAAATATCATAATATTTTTTCATTCGTATTTATATCTTATCACTAACTGTAAAATTATTTCTTGCATATTATATCGTACTGATGCTGTCTAAATCCCCATTTTGTAGGACCACTAGAGCTGAAATCTATTTTAGTAAAATCAATATGAGAGGTATTCTATGAAAAGACTTCATCTAGACTAACGACAGTTAAGAGTTGTTTGTATGAATAAACTTTTTGTTAACTCCTTTTAACCTAAAGAGGTTAAAAACCATAAGGAGAAAAATCAGTGGAACTTTTCTAATTGCTTTAAGGTTGTTTTTATGAGTAATAAAATCTGGTGCAGCAATAACAAATGTAAACGACAATCCTATCAGTAAAAGCCACCATTTTACTGATAACCCAAAGCTAAAGATGGTAGTAATAACTGTTGCAATAGAGATTATACCAAGAACCATAACCCTGGGTAATAGCATCCATTGAATGATTTTATCCACATAGTCTATGTTCATAGTCCATAACGCACCTGGAAGGTCCTTTAAACCCGTTTTTAAAGAGCCAAGCTGAGATGCTAGCCATCGTCTCCTTTGACGTGAAAATGCATCTGCTTTCTTTGTTTTTTCATCATAAACAAAAACATTGTTAAGATAATCAATAAATATTTTTTGTTTAAGAAGTAAAGACTCAAGCTCTTTATCTTCACCTGCTGTTTTCAGCTTTTTAACATTTTCTTTAAACCATTTATATTCAAAAGCCATTCCTGAGCCTATCAAAGCAGCAGATAAACCCAAATTAACATGCCCCAGGCGGAAGATCGCATTATTAATCTCTTCGCTTAAAGCATCAAGGATTGCAATGTCTGTATCAAAGTTTTTGGCTGTCCTGTGTGTTTGAATAGCCTCAGAACCTGAGTAATAAGCATCATTAATTGATGAGAGAAAGCTCGTTTCCACCACATTGTCAGCATCAATAATTACAGCGATATTGTACTTCCCATCTCCCAGCATATCTATTGCATAGTTTAGAGCATATGCTTTTGAACTATTTTCCGGACAGATTTCATAGAGTGTTACCGGAAGATCAGAAATTGCCAAATTTGTCTCCTCCTCCATTCTATCTGAAATAACTACAACATCAAAGAGATTATCAGGGTAATCCTGGTCGAGTAAAGAATTTACCGAATCCATTATTACTCTGTCTCCTTTGTATGATGGTATAAAAACAACAATTCTACTTTTCTTTAATGCAACAGGATATTTCTTGTTAGATCCCCACAAAGAGGCGAATGCAAAAATGAAAAAATAACCAACTGATAGTAGCATCACTATAAAAAAGGTTATATCAATTATATATAGCAAACTAGTCATTCTTAATATCAGTTATTGAGTTTGTTGTTCATTTTAAAAAAGTCCAGGACACCATTAAAAACAGCTTTAGCCAAATCTGCTCTACCCATAAAAACGAATTTAAGAAAGTCCTTAGGATTAGCAATTAGTACAAGGTAGAAAACAGAGATATATTTAATAGAATTTTCTCTGTTCCTGTATGCATAAAGCATTCTGTTCCTGCTATTATAATATGATTTAACATAACTAAAAATCCCTGTTGATTGACTCTCCTTATGAATAATTATGGCAGATGGCTGGTAAATAATTTTGTAGCCCTGCTTTTTTACTTTTGCACACCAGTCATGCTCTTCATAATAAAGAAAGTAAATCTCCGGCATCAACCCTATCTTATCAATTACTTCTCTTTTAACCATCATTGCAGCTCCGTGTGCCGACGCAGTTTCTGAAAGGGAGTCATATTGTCCGCAGTCAAGCTCTTTATTACCAATTATGCTGTTTCTGATAGTTATTTGTGAGAATTCAGTAAATCCTGCAAACTGAATTATTTTAGCTGAATCCTGGTAGTAAATTTTTGGCGAAACCGCTCCTACATAAGGATCATTTTCAAATGTCTGCATTAATTTACCAATTGAATTGTCAACAAATAATGTATCATTATTGACTAAATAAATATACTTACCTGAAGAGGCCTTTATTCCTAAATTATTTCCACCTGAAAATCCAAGATTCTTTTGACTCCTGATAAATTTATGTTGCTTAAATTCTGTTGCTAAAATGGTGGCTTCGTCTTCAACAGATCCGTTGTCGACAACGATTACCTCATAAGAACATTCAACAAGGAAATCTTCAATGCTATTTAAGAGTTCTCTTGTATGATTAATCCCATTGAAATTCACCGTAATAATTGAAATATCAGGAGAATCAGCCATAATTTTTAAGTTGCTGGCAACTCGCTTGCCTCTAATTCATTATCGATTATTTTACTTCTAAATATTAAAGTCATGCACATGAACATAATAAAGCTAGTGGGAAACTGGCCAATTATCTCCAGGCTGTAAGCAGCAACATACACGCCGGACAGACCACACACAAAGGCCGTTATCAATCCCTTGAGCTCTGTGTTTTTAATTTTAAAATATACGAGATATGCACCATAAACAACTATAAATAATAGGTTGATAATATGAATAATCAATCCTACAATTCCTATCTCTAACCAAACGCGTACATACCATGAATCACTAGGTATTTTTGACACAAAGGGATCAGGCTTGTAATCTACAATATTACGAGCTAAACTCATTCCTATTCCTACACCAAAAGGTTTATCCCACATATATGTTCTCAGCTTCTGCTGGTTTTCAAGTCTTACAATTAAGGACGGATCATTCGAATTGAAGGCCGATCTCATCCTTCTTATATATGTATTTCCTTGTCCATAATTAGTATAGTTAAGGAAAATAAATGCAAAGAATACGCCTGCTAATGAGAATATTAGCAAATTGGATTTTTTTGAAAGAATTGAGAAAAGAGAGAATGCAGCAAAAGGAACCGCTAACGATCCTCTTGTTCCTGATATTATCATTCCATAGGCACATGCAAGTGAAGTTATAAAGAAGAAAATCTTTGACTTTAAATCCTTAACATACAAAGAATAAATACCAAATACTACTCCATAAAACGCCATTCCTGTTCCAAAGTTACCTGCATCAGTAAAAAATGAGAAATACCTTATTCCATAGTACAATATGTGTGTATTACTACCGCCATCTACATAAAGCCATCTAAGCTCAGCAGCATCAAAGCCATAAGTTTTCTGAATGAATGCTTTTAATACAGCAAGCAGAGATAAAACAGCCCACAAAAAAAGAAACTGTCTTATTCTCTTTATGTTATCTAAGAAAATTGATGTCAGAAAAACAATTATTACAAAGTATATCCCTAAACTTCTTACTCCTGTCACCCAGGCTACAACTGATGATGAGTTAGGATTGAATATTTGGAAAAGACAATATAAAAACCAGATTATAGCTAAAAAAGTTAGACCATTTCTTGCGTTACCAAATTTAAGATTAGTATTCTTTGACATTAAATTTAGGAGAAGTGCAACTATAGTAACTATAATTATCAAGTCCATTGTAATGCCGGGTGAAATTGCCTTTACATAGCGTGATAGTCCAGAAAGCGTGAAATTAGCAATGAATATGAGAATGAATGCCCAAAAGGGGTTTTTAACAAAAGCTACAAAGACAATTATTAATACCGGTATTAATGAAATTGCAACTCCAATAACATAGCCCATTCTTATAGTAGTAAATACAAAAAGTAAGAACCAAGCTATAAGTACTACATATACAAGAGCTCTATTGGCATAACTAAAGATACTTTTTATTATGCTCATAATTTCATTACTTAGAAGTCAGACCAAACTGAATGATCTTATAAATAAACTCTCTAACCTTTGAATAAGGCGGAAGCATACCCATAAAGCTCTCTGCATTCTCTCTCTTAACATTTGTAAGATAAAGATGTACCGGTGTAGTTTGAGCCTGCTGAAGAAGTCTGTCAAATGCAATCTTATCAATATCTCTCCATACTTTATCCGCTCTCACTACAAAGAGATTTAAAGAGGCCTCTCTTAAAAGCCCCACAGGTATTGTGGATTTCAAAATTGACCGATGTTCAACAATTATGATATCCTCATTATCATAGTCAAAAAGGTCAGTCAGATTTAATGATAGAATATAATCTCTTGATTCTGGTGATATGTCATCATGCCATGAAATTACCCTTACCCTTAAACCTCTCTCGATCCAATATTCGCTTAATAACTCACATAAATGACTTTTACCCACTCCGCTATCTGAACTGATAAAATTAATTATGTCAGGCCTCTCTTTAGGATTTAGATATGTTACAATAGAGTTTGCTAAATAGTTAGTAGCAATTCTTTCGTATTCACGATTATACCCTCTAAACCGGATAAAGTTTTTCCGAGGGAAGACTCCAAGAACCTTCGCAGGGATAAGTCTTTCAGCTCTATTCTTATCTCTGACTGTACGGTCAATAAGCTCAACTAAAATGAAGAAACCAATAATCAGTATAAGAGCTCCAAAATATGCAGCAAGAACAATAACCTTCCTTTTTGTAGGACTCGGAGAGACCGGGAACACCGGTGGGTCAATAGCCTTTAAGGTAGCGGATGACATCTCCAGAGTTTTTTGCCTCATCAAAGCTGCATTTAGACTAGATAAAAGTGATAAGTACGACTGCTCAGTAATATTAATCTCCCGCTCTTTTCTGTTAATAATTGAACCGATAGGAGCAAAGTATGAATACTCTTTATCAAGTGTGCGTCTTACTTCATCCATTACCTTTAATTCAGCACTTGATTTTTCTCTGTTAATAAGTTCCTCAATCCATTGATCAACAAAAGTAGTGGTAGCAATTCCCTCTTTTGTGTAACGCTGTGAATCAATCCCTGTCGTAAATGATTTTAGGTCTTTTTCTGCCTCTGTCAAAAATTTACTATAACGATCAATCTCTTTGTTATAGTTTGAAATTGATACTGTATCATTCTTAAATGTTTTTAACCTTGCTGTATGCTCAGATAGTTGCGATAAATTGTTGATTTTTTGAATAAAAATTGTATTGTTTTCAATTAACTTGGTTTGTTCCTTTATTTTTTCCTCAAGCTCAGCAACTGCCTGACTTGATGACGTATATTTTAAAAGAGTTGCGTTATATATTAAATCGTAGTCCCTAGAAAGGGATGTAACCATCTCCGTTTGTTTAGGATAGTTAATTACGCGCTTGTCAACATAATATTGTGTAAGAGAGTCTTCTGATGCGCGAAGCTTTAATCCTAGTCTGGCTAGTTCACTTCGGAAATATTCTACAACATTGTTAGTTTCTCCATATCTAAGTAGATCATACTGCTTAACAAATTCATCATTTAAGATTTTTAATGTGTTGAATGCAACACCTGGATCATCTGATGAGTATTGAATTTGTAGCATATCACTATCATAAATCCTACTTACCTGGATATTGCTCAGGGCGGTATAACTGAAATGAGGATGATACCAGTTGAAAAGACCATAAACAAAGTTTTCAGGAGAGGCCTTCTCATAAGCATTGAGATTTTCTATCGTTTTCTCTTCTGATGTTTTGTCAATTAATGCTCTAACATCTTTTGGTGTAATCCTTAATAAGTTTCTGTAGTTTACTGCCTTAATAAAATTATTGTCCTGTAGTGAATCTCCATAAATCATTTCCTGAGCGTACAATCTTAAAGAGACGTTTCTCAGAGTTGACTTTGACTTAATTATACTAATAAGATTATCAATTCTGTTAGTTACACTTCCCCAGTCAACTTTGCTCCCATCCATACCTGTTTCAATGGTAAAACCCGATGCTATACCAGTGTAGATGGTTGTATTTACAACGTATACACGTTGCATATTTTTGGTTTGAAATATTGCTATCAAAGCAGCCAGAATAGGTAATAAAATCAGCCAATACCTGATTCTGAATATCATCTTAACTACTTGGGACCAGATTTCCATATCTACCTTTTTAAAATTTTTGTATTTGAAAGGATTTCTAGTTGAACAATGGAAGAAGTTAATGTCGTCTTATATTGTTCAAGTTGTGTAATTGACAAAACCTGAGCATTTTTTGCAACACTTAGAGCTTGTAAGGATATAGTCCCCATTATAAAATCTTTCTGCGCAGCTTCATACTGCGCATTTGCCATTGTTGCCATCTCGGTATACAGCTTCAGATTCGTGAGTATCTCTTGTGCTCTAAAATACGACTGTACTATTTTTGATTTCTGGTCGTCATACCACAGCTCTTTCTCCTTCTGCGTTTCCTTTATCTTCAATTGCTGGATTTTTATTCTGTTCCGTCTGTCAAACAGATTATCCAATGGTAGTCTGAAAGATGCATTTGCATTATACCAGATTTGATTACCGCCAGAACTCTGATAAACTATTGGGTACGAAGCTCCGAATTCAGTAAAAGAGTTCATTCCGACTACACCATATTGATAAGTAGCACCTATACTGAAGTATTGTAACCAATTTCTTCTTTCTGTTTTAAGCTCCAGTTCCTGTATTTCATTCCTATATTCATAAAACTCAATCATGGGACTTCTTCTTGCCCCTTCAAACAAGGAATCAAGAGGTGGCAACCTAAGATTAAGCAAATCTTCAATTGATTTATCTTGAGCATATGTCTTATTAACAATTACAAATAACGCTAATATAAGAACTATATATTTTTTCATCCCTTTTAAATTTTTACACATTTTCCTTCTGAATAAAAGCAGTAAAAGTTTTAACCACGATCTTTAAATCCATCCAAAAATTGAAATTCTTCGCGTAATATATATCAAGTTGTTTTCTCTCTTCCGGTGATAATTTCCCGGAATCTCCCCTCTTCTCAACTTGCCATAATCCAGTCAATCCAGCCGGCCCCATGAATCTGTCAATATATTGATCAGATGTAAGTTGCTCTGCTTCGTAAAGAGGTAATGGTCTGTTCCCTACAATAGACATTTCGCCCCTTAATATATTTATCAATTGAGGAACTTCGTCTATACTGAATTTTCTGATAAATTTACCTATTCTGGTAATACGCGGGTCGTTTTCAAATTTAACAAAGTTATTCTGCTGGCGCTTATTCTTCTCCCTTAAGAACTCCTTCTCTGTAATAACCTCATCATCAGAGACAAATGAGTTGTCAGATATGCTGGCATTATCAAATAAATCGTACTGCACTAAGGGAATATTGGCAATATCGTTTGAACTGTCATAGAATACCGGATCAATCTCTTTGTACTGATTAAGACTCAGGAACTCTTTAAGACGCTTATCGGCATCTTTATACATTGATCGGAATTTAAAAAAGTCAAATACCTTATAATTGCTCCCTACTCTTTTTGATTTATATATAACTGGGCCGGGACTTTCAATCCTGATAAGAACTGCTATAATAATTAGAAATGGCATTAAAACTACAATAGCTGCAAATGAAAACAAAATGTCAAAAGTTCTCTTCCACAAAGGAATCTCATAAGTTCCCAGAGGAAGATGCCCTCGTGTTGAGTCTGCAATAAGAGCTTGATTTTTCGCAATAAATTCTAGTCCGTTCCTTAGTCTTGTTTCGTTTACATTTGGTGGTACTGTGTCTTTAAGACCGGCTTCCTGGTACCTGGGAATCTCACTTTTATCTACGCTTAATGTTACAAGAATTATATATGAAAGAGGTAATTCTTGTTTAATTAATTTAATTTTTGAAATATCATCCTCTGTAGTTGATCTCTCCAGGAGTACCATTACAGGAAGAGAGCTTATATTTTTGTTAGAAATTTTTGAAAGTTGTGATAAATCAGACGTAACTTCAAGCTCATTGTTTAACAACTTGCTGAAATGAGCTATATACTCATTATTATCACCGATATAAACTACAAAAACTATCACTAACTACCTTTTTTATCGTAATTTGCTGTATACTCTCCCAATATGGCATGTAAAAGTACAAAAAAGTGTTAAGAAATTCTTGCGATTACGAAAATATATTACCCCTATATGCCAAGACACCAAAAAACTATTTGGCAGTTTAATATTCAATCATAAATTTGCAGTTATAAATTGAAACAATGACTAAAAATAAACTCAAATTACTGAGAGATTTTCTGTTGCTTATTGCAACATTAATTATACTGGTGTTAGCAGTAATCGCCTTGTTTTCGGGTGATTCAAGGCCTAAACCTGAATCGTACGGCCATATTATTGCCCTCTCAATTCCTGCAATTATACTATCTTCTGTTATACTTCTGATTTATTGGTCTTTCAGAAAGAGCTACATTGCTGTAATTCCACTTATAGCTTTAGCTATAAATTATAATTCTATCCTTAATAACTTTCAGTTTAGATTTAATACAAATGAATCCTCAAAGCAGAATTCAAAGTTAATCAGGGTTTCTTCTTTTAACATTCATGAATTTATTTACGAAAATGATATCACATCTCTTAGTAAACTGGTAGAATTTTTAGACATTAACAAAATTGATGTTATTTGTTTTCAGGAGTTTAACTCTCCCGGCTTTATAAACGCATCTGAATTAAGCAGCTCTTTCAGCTTTCTTCCATATAGTTACGTTAAAACAGCTCAGGCAAACTCGATTGGGATGGCAATATTCAGCCGATATCCAATTATCAGATCTGGAAGAGTCGATTTTGAAGACTCGGGAAATGGTGTATTATGGACGGATCTGCAAATTGAAGACAACAATGTAATTCGTGTGATTAACAATCACCTCCAAACTACAAACATCTCAAGAGATCGCGATGCAAAACTCTCCAGTAAAATTAAACATCTTCAGATTAATTCATTAATAAGGGCATCACAGGCTGAACATGTCAGAACCATAATTGACACTACAATTACTCCAGTTATTGTTTGCGGAGACTTTAATGACACACCTCAATCTTACACGTTTTCAATCATAAAAGGTGAAGATCTTGTAGATGGGTTTAGAGAAGCCGGCTCGGGACTAGGTGGAACATACAGAGGGATGGGGGGACTTTTTAGAATTGACTATATCCTGCATTCTAAACATTTTAAAAGCATAAAATACTCTAGCCCCAGGATTAAAATTAGTGATCACAAGCCTGTCGTTTCAGAATTAGAATTTATATAGATTAATTTGATCTTAACACAAAAAAAATGAGGGCGACTAAAAAGAGATTTTTAGTTTCCCTCTTTTTCTTTTTCTATGCAACTAGGTTTTTCGAAAAGAAGCCAATTTTCTCAGTTGACACATTGATTCTTTGTTGAAAAAGCAATTTTTGGGGGCTATTATTGTCAATAGAGAGCACTATCCTAGCATATTTTCTCAGATTGTGTGCTAATGCAATAAGCCCGAACTCAACTGATACTTTCGGTATAGATTTCAATCTGAAGCGTTTGAAGCCACTGTTGTATTTTATCTGTCCGAAGACTGCTTCGGGTTCTATTGGCCTTTTGCTTCTGTGCTCAAGTCCGCGCTCACTGGTCAACAGCTCTCTTACAAGCTTCTTTTGTTTCATCAGGTTTAGGTTTACTTCGTATATTCTGTTCCCTTTTGCTTTTGTGCACACACCCTTGATAGGGCATTTGGAGCAGTCTTGTGCCATATATTTTCGGTATTCTCCAACATGTCCGGTTTCACTTTTGCGGCTCCTGTTTCCTATATATGTCATGTGCTGGCCCATGGAACACACAAAGTAGTCTTCATCGCTATTGTAGTATGGTAACGTAAGTTTATACGCATCAGATGGCCTTTTTCTTTCTTTTCTAATATCCATATGGAAGTAGTTGTACTTAACATATAGAATAATTTTATTATCAAGCATGTAATCGTAATTCTGTTCACTGCCGTATCCGGAGTCTGCTACAATCTCATTGCTTTGTCGGTGGTATTTTCTGTTGAACGACTCAAGATAGTCAATCAATGTTGTTGTGTCGCCTGGTTTCTGGTATATGCCATAGTTGGTGATGTACTGATTTTCTGTGGATATCTGAACATTATAGCCCAGCTTTAACTGACCGTTTCCCATATAGTCCTCCTTCATCCGCATGAATGTGGCATCTTGATCTGTCTTAGAGTAGCTCCCTCTCTCCTGAAGTATCTCTTTATGAAGCTCATACTCCTTCATCTTAGGGAGACTTTCTTTATTTATTTTCTTGATTTCCTTCTGCATTTCTGAAGGGACCTTTTCTATTTTTTCAACAATATTATCCACTCTGCGCTGGAATTCATCAGCATTCATCCCTGTAGTTGTACTAATCTGGTCCTCATCAGATGAGATAACCTTTTCAGCTTGTCTTAAAATGGCATCGACTTTAGTTTTAAGTCTTTCATCATATGTGTCAACAGCACCCTTCCAAACAAAAGTGTACTTGTTCGCAACAGATTCGATTTTGGTCCCGTCAATATATTGAACATCAAGAGTAACAAGTCCTTCTCTGTGGATAAGTTCAACTACCTGAGCGAAAATACTCTCGAAGTCCCCATTAAGCCTTTGGGACCTGAACAGATTCAATGTCCTGAAGTCTGGGGTAGAGTAACCAGAAAGCCACATATAAATGATATTTTCCTTTAGTTGTCTCTCTATCTTCCTCCCTGAAAAGGTATTGCACATATATGAATAGACGAGAACCTTAATAAGCATCCTTGGATTGTAGCACGAAGTTCCGCCTCCTTTGTATTTGGGTTCTATTGAACTGATGTCAAGATGGTCAATGACGCGGCTAACTATTCTTGCAGGATGTGTTTGAGGAACCAGATCTCCCAATGATGGAGGTAGAAGTAAAGAGTCGTTCTCTTTGTAAGATTTAAAGATTACCTTTGCCATGCTTGTTATTTTTTTATGTTATTATGTTTTTGTCGATATAAAGATACATAATTAAATTGAAACAAGCAAGGGTTAATTACTTTTATATCAAGTAATTAACCCTTTTTTAGGTGTTTTTTCACATCTGGATTTGGTAGTACCTGTGATAAATAAAAAAAGAGAGCGACTTTACTTTTTAGTCGCCCTCATTTGTGTATAAAACAAATTCTAGAACTTAAATATCTTTTCAAGAGGTGAAGCCCAATAGTTCCTCATTCCAAATCCACCCGCTTTACCAGACACTCTGTCGGCAAAAATTACCTTTTTTGTCCTCACATCAAAAAATACTGCAATAAAGTTACCAATACCATCCTCTTTATTGAGAAGCTCTGCAACATACAAGACCCCGTAACCAGTATCACTTCCTGTATTAAAGGACTTTATAAGTCTTGCCAGATCTGAATCATCTATTTTAAAGGCTTTGTTGTAAGTGGGCATTCCTGCCTCATCCATAACCCTTGCTTTATAAATAGCTTCGTCAATATTTACATTATCAAAACCGAGAGATTCAATTCTTCCCAGATCTGTTGTTTGAGCAATCTGTCTGATGTATTTTCTAAAGAAATTACCGTATTGATATTTTTTTGTTTCTGTAACTATCAGTTTATTTATTGCCTCAAATGCCAAAGCTGTTTTTCCGGGGTCTTCCTTAACTCCAAAAGTTTTAACTAATGTAAAATCAACACCGTAAAAATTCATTTTTGGAGCCGGTTGTTCACCTCCAAATCCTAATGCAAATGCCATTCCTGGAATAAGCACCATAAGACATACTAAAAATTTTCTCATATGGTTAAGTTTTAAGTATTGTTAACTCAAATATAAATCATAATTATCAAAACTGAAGTCCCAATTTGTGAAAAATGTAAGATTTACACGATTTTAGGATAAATTTCACTCAATAATTTTCTTCAATCTCACTTTTAATTCCATTGGATTAAATGGTTTTGAGATATAATCACTAGCCCCCCGTTCCAGCAGATCAATTTTCTGGGAAGTACTATCTTCTCCTGAGAGAATAACAAATGGAATTGCTTTGAAGAGATCGTTCTTTTTTGCATAATCAAGAAACTCAACTCCAGTCATATTAGGCATATTAATATCCGATATTATCAAATCAGGCAGGTTACCATCCTGCATCCAGGCGATTGCTTTAATGGGATCATCAAAATAGACACATTCAAATAAGTCGGCAACGTAAACCTTTATAATTTTAGCAATAGTCTCCTTGTCATCTACTATAAGTACTCGCTTCTTCACAATTATCTATGAATTTAATACAATACGTCATAATTTATCATGTAAAATTAGAAAAAAATAGCACTAAAAGTATTGTAAACAGAATAATTGTTGATTTTTAATATATTTATAACAAATTTTAAATGTTATGAAGAGGTTAAAAGGTATTGAAATTCTTGATATCATCACCTTTTTGATTACCCTTACTGCTCTTTTTCTTGCAGTAAGTGGCAGTATATCAGAATATGTCAGGCCGCACCATTTTAGATGGATTGCTGCGGCTAACAATATATTGCCCTACACTATGGTTATATCCCTTTTTATTTTAATTTACTGGATTGTCAGAAGAAGCTGGGCTCTCCTTATACCGATATTTTCAATATTAATTAACACTTCCACATTGTTATCTATTGTTCAGTTCAGGAGTGATAGCGATGTTTTATCTCTTAAAAAAGAAGATATTATCAAGGTGTTTAATTATAACGCTCAAGAGTTTTCCTCAAAATCCGGAGTTAATATAGTTGCTGATATTTCAGAACTAATATTGGACGAAGCACCGGATATTATTTGTTTCCAGGAGTATAAAAACATTGCTTACCCATTTCCGGAAGTGATGAAGAATTATTTTGACACAATATCCTACAGATTCCTTGAAAAGAGAGGTTTACTTCACTCTGGTCTGGCAATTTTTTCAAAATATAAAATACTGAAGAGTGGATTACTGAATTTGGGTGATAATGAAAACAGTGCTATATGGGCCGATTTGAATACAGAGCAAGGAGTTGTAAGGATTATTAATCTTCAGATGAAAATTAACAGTTTGTCTGATGGAAAGATTGAAATCAGTAATTTATCTGAAAAAATCAGACTTCTCTTGGATAACAATGAAAAACGAGCAGCTCAGGCAGATGAACTTAATCACTTTATAGATACAACTATCCTCCCGATAATTCTTTGTGCTAATTTAAATGACACACCATCTTCATATTCATATATAAAATCTAAAGGGGATAAACTGACAGATGGATTCAGAGAAGCCGGATCACATTTTGGTGGGACATACAATGGAATGCTCGAACTATTTAGGATTGACTATATCTTTCACTCCAGTGAGTTTAAATCTCAAAAATATTATACAATAATGAAAGATTGGAGTGACCACAGACCGGTTATTTCTGAATTGGTATATCAAAACTGAAAGTAGATCCCCGTCCCTCTTTTGATTCAAACCATATTGTTCCGTTATTTCTGGAAACGAACTCCTTACACAATAAAAGACCTAAACCGGAACCCTCTTCCTTCTCTGTTCCGTAAGATGAGATATGTATGTTTGTCTTAAACAGTTTATTAACATCAGAGTCTTTAATACCTGTTCCCTTGTCAATTACCGATACCACTACTCTCTCTCCGTCATCACCTATTACCACCTTTACCTCTGAGCCTCGTTCACTGAATTTTATGGCGTTGTTGACAAGATTCCTCAAAACAGTCTTAATCATATCCTGATCAATTCTTGCTTTAGCGTCTGTTGAGCCTTCCATGGTTATTGTTATCTGCTTGAGTTCTGCAACAACTTCGGCCACCTCCAGTTCACCCTTAATTAACGGAAAAAACTCCACATAATCCTGAAAAACTGTTTTTAATCTACCTGTTTGGCTTTTAGTCCATTTCAGCAGATTATCGAGAAGCACGAAAGTATCCTCAGCCAGTCTGTTTCCCATCATAAGGATTTCGTACATATCCTCCTCAAGTTTCTCTCTGTCAACACTCATTGAGAGAGCGTTCATCACCATTCTTAAAGAGCCGACAGGTGATCTCAAATCATGAGCAATAAGGGAGTACAACTTATCTCTTGCCTCAACTGTTTTCTGTAATTCCTCTTTTTGTCTTTCAATCATCCTTTTTGCAGAAACAAGTGAGAGTTGGTGCTTCACTCTTATAAGAAGCTCATCCTTATTAAATGGTTTTGAAACATAGTCAGCTGCACCATTTTTGAATCCCTTTACAATATCTTCAGGGGAGTTAAGTGCAGAGAGAAAAATTACAGGGATGTCTTTCTTATCAGGCATCTTTTTTAGCCTCTCGGCAACCTCGTGACCATCCATAACCGGCATCATGATATCAAGCAGTATAAGATCCGGATATGATTTTGAGATTACATGAAGTGCATCTTTTCCGTTATAAGCAGTAAGGGTTTTATATCCGGCTTTACTTAACATCAATTTTAGAAGAAGCACGTTAGCATCAACATCATCAACGATAAGCACTGTAAAGTCAGAAGGTTTAATTTCCATTATAAGACACTTTTTCTAAAATACTCTATTGTTCTCTTTAATCCTTCATTAAGGTCAACTTTAGGGCTCCATCCAATAATATTATTAGCCAAAGTTATATCCGGCTGCCTCTGTTTAGGATCGTCAGAGGGAAGCTCTTTCATTACAAATTTTGAAGGGGTTCCGGTTAATGAAACAACCCTCTCCGCCAGCTCTTTAATCGTGAACTCATTTGGATTTCCTATGTTTACAGGGCCTATAAATTCGTCAGGAGTGTTATTCATAACCCTTATCATCGCCTCAACCAGATCGTCAATATATTGAAAACTCCTGGTCTGAGTTCCTCCGCCATAAAGCGTTATATCATCACCTTTGAGTGCCTGGACAATAAAATTAGAGACAACCCTTCCATCGTTAGGATGCATCTTAGGACCGTAAGTGTTGAAAATCCTTATGATTTTGATTTTTATATTATTCTGACGATGATAGTCCATAAATAGTGTTTCAGCACACCTTTTACCCTCGTCGTAACAAGATCTTATACCAATTGGGTTTACATTCCCCCAATAACTCTCCTCCTGCGGATGAATTGCCGGATCGCCGTAAACTTCGCTTGTAGAGGCCTGAAGTATCTTTGCTTTTACTCTCTTTGCAAGGCCGAGCATATTGATGGCACCCATTACGGATGTCTTAACAGTCTTAATTGGATTGTACTGATAATGAACAGGCGAAGCCGGACAGGCAAGGTTATAGATTTGATCAACCTCTGCATAGAAGGGATGTGTTACATCATGTCTTACCAGTTCAAAATGAGGATTACCAATAAGATGTAAAACATTTTCCTTTGTTCCCGTAAAGAAATTGTCAAGGCAAATAACGTCGTTTCCTTCATTTACAAGTCTTTCACAAAGATGAGAGCCAATAAAACCGGCTCCTCCGGTCACCAGAATTCTTTTCATTTTCAGTTGTTTTTACCGATACCAATATATCTGAAACCCTCCGCTTCCAACTCAGTTTTATCGTAAATATTTCTTCCGTCAACAACAAGATTCCCCTTCATTAGTCCCTTCAATTTTGACCAGGCGGGCAATCTGAACTGTTTCCACTCTGTCAACAGGGTTATGGCATCTGCCTCTTTAGCAACATCATAAATATTTTTTCCATATACTACTTTATTGCCAACTCTGTGCTTCGCCTCCTCCATAGCAACAGGATCAAAGACCTTCACAACAGCTCCAGCCTCAATAAGTTTGGATATTACTACCAAAGAGGGGGCCTCTCTCATATCATCAGTATCTGGCTTAAACGAAAGTCCCCAAACTGCTATAGTTTTACCCTTTAAATCACCATTAAATTGAGACAAAAGTTTGTTGAAAACTATCTCTTTCTGTTTTTCATTAACACTTTCTACGGCTTCAACTATCTCCATTCTTACACCATGCTCCTCTCCACTTCTGGAAAGAGCTTTTACATCTTTAGGAAAGCATGAGCCGCCATATCCTGCTCCAGCATACAGAAAACTCATCCCAATTCTCTTATCCGACCCTATTCCTTTTCTTACCATCTCCACATTAGCCCCTGTTGCTTCGCATAATCTTGCAATTTCATTCATGAAACTAATCCTTGTTGCAAGCATTGCATTAGCTGCATATTTTGTCATTTCAGCAGATGCTATATCCATAAAAATAATAGGGAACCCATTCAGTACAAATGGCTTGTACAGCCTCTCCATCAGTTGGGCAGCCCTTTCACTCTCAACCCCTACAACAACCCGATCCGGAGACATGAAGTCTTTTATTGCAGCACCCTCTTTAAGAAATTCAGGATTAGAAGCTACATCAAAATCAATATTAAGACCCCTTTTATCAAGCTCCTCCTTAATTACCCTCTTAACCTTAGGTGCTGTACCAACGGGAACTGTGCTCTTTGTTACAAGTAAGACATAGCTTGTCATAGTTTTGCCTACTGTTCTCGCAACATCCAGTACATACTTTAAATCTGCACTTCCATCCTCATCCGGAGGAGTACCTACAGCACTGAACACAATTGTCGTTTCCTTAATAACATTTTCCAGACTATCAGTAAAAGAGAGCCTGCCTTCATTTACATTTTTATCTACTAACTCTTTTATACCAGGCTCATAAATAGGCATTATGCCCTTTTTAAGCATCTCAATCTTGTTTTTGTTAATGTCCACACAAACAACATTAACCCCCATTTCAGCAAAACAAGCACCAGTTACCAAACCAACGTAACCGGTGCCTACAATGGCAATATTCATCATTTTCTTAATCCAGGTTTAGTAATTTTGAGATAGTCTTACGCAGAGTCTCTGCTCTGTAAGGCTTGGTAATATACTCGGTGCATCCGGCCTGCAGGGCAACACTCCTGTCATTGTCATAAGCAAAAGCAGTGAGAGCAATTATTGGGACAGTAACCCCCATCTGGCGGAGTTTTCTGGTTGCTTCAAGACCATCCATAACCGGCATCTTCATATCCATGAGGATAATATCGGGTTCAATGGAAGAATAGAGCTGTATAGCCTCTGCACCATTGTTCGCGCGGTGTATATCATATACTCCTTTCAACATAGCCTTCGCAAGTATATAATTGCTATCGTTGTCCTCTGCGTAAAGAATTTTAATTTTGCGACTCTCTTCCATAACAGAATATAACTTTTAACATATATTCCGTAAATTTAGCATAAACTTTCACAAATTGTAAATCCAGAGTAAAAAAATGACAATTAGAGGTCACTATTTTAACAAAAAAGCAAAATAACACATTTGTTTCATTGTGCAACATAATTATAATATAAGTTAATTTCAAGGCATATAGGTGATAGAGATTGGACTAATAAAGAGATTGAAAGAAAATTTCAAGTTACAGGAGAATATTTAAAATCGGCTGTTTCAATCCATGAGATTGCTCAGGGTTAGATATCAAAGACCCTGCGAGAACTGTCAGGATAAGAGTTGTAGATAAGAAGGGATTTATAATATTAAAGGGGGATATTAAGAGGGGGTATCAGCATGTTTGAATGGGAAAAAGAGATTGATTATGAAGAGACGGTGCAATTAATTGTTTTATGCATTGGAATTGAGGTAAGTCACGACTCAAAATATTATAATTCCGAACTATCTGTCACACCATTTTCTCAATGGTAGCTTTACTTAATATATACCTGTTTATTTTACATAATAAGAGGTGCTTACTATTAAGCACCTCTTATTTTAGTTTTTAATCGAGGCTATCTCTCTTATCGCCTTTATTGCCTCTTCAATCTCCTCCTTTGTTGTGAATGCGCCAATACTCATTCTAACAGTTCCATGTATATCAAATGTTCCAATTTGCTTATGGACATAAGGAGCACACTGAAGGCCCGTTCTTACAGCAATATTATAATCAACATCAAGCATTGTTCCAACGTCTGATGCCTCAAGACCCTGAATATTAAAAGATACTACCGGGTTCTTATTCTCTCTCCCATTCGCACAATATGTAATTACTCCATTAATTTTTTTGATTTCAGTAACAAGATGTTCCCACAAATCCATCTCCCTTTCATGAATATTTGTAATCCCCTGTTCAGTTATCCATTTAACTCCTGCATAAAGACCCCCAACTCCCAGCAGATTTAGTGTTCCGTATTCCAGTCTGTAAGGATATTCATTTAAATGACCAAGGTGCGCAGACCTTACCCCTGTACCTCCAGCTCTGGTGTGTTTAATTTCAACACCTTCCCTCACATAAGAACCTCCAATTCCTGTGGGGCCCATCAGGCATTTATGTCCTGTAAAACAGTAGACATCAACATTACAATCCTGCATATCAAACTCCACGGCACCAGCTCCCTGACTTCCGTCAACAACAAACAGCACCCCCCTCTCTTTACATACGGTTCCTATCTCTTTAAGAGGTTGTATTGTTCCAAGAACATTTGAACAATGTGTTACAATTACAAACTTTGTATTTGGTTTGATTGCCCTGGCAATATCATGAGGATCTACATATCCTTCGCGGTTAAAGGGCACATAGGTTGTTTCTATTGTCCCCTTTTCAGTATGATGATGCAGAGGGCGAAGTACTGAGTTATGCTCTAACATGGTTGTCACAACATGATCTCCTTTTTCAACCAGACCATTTATTATAAGATTCAGAGAATCTGTTGCATTATAACTAAATGTAAGCCTGTTATGGTCATTACCGCCATTAAAAAGACGGGTGAGCATTTTACGAGTGTTATTTACCACCTCCTCTGTTTCAAGCGCAGCGTCAAAGCCAGATCTTCCGGGACTAACTCCCTTAGTTCTGTAGAATGTGTTCATAAAATCGTAAACAAAATCGGGCTTTGGATAGCTTGTAGCCGAATTGTCCAGATAAATAAGTTTACTCATAGTTTATAGTTTGTATTTAAAGGTTTTTTTCAATAATGAGTGCGTCAGCAACAAGCTCTGCAATAGTCTTTATTTTTACGCCAAGCTTGTAAGTATGGTTCAATTGGGTTAACTGATCTACGCAATTATGACAGGGGGTTACAACCACCTTGGCTCCGCTCTTCCTTATCTGATCAGCCTTAATTTCGCCCGCTTTAATTCTTCTGTCGTTAAATTCACTCATAGCAAGCAATCCTCCACCACCTCCACAGCAAAAGTTATCATTTCCAAACGGAGACATCTCGTTTATGCTTTCTGCTGCAGAATTTACAACAAATCTTATCTCATTAAGCAACCCTCCGTTTCTCACTAGATTACAAGGGTCATGAATTGTAACGATATCCTTGTTAGCAGACTTGTCTAGTCTTATTTTTCCGTCTTTAATATATGCTGCTATCAGCTCTACAGCTGTAGTCATTTCAAATTCATAGGCTTTATTAAGATAATTAGGTGCCTCCCACCTGTTTGCTCTGGATCCGTGTCCGCACTCTCCAAGAACAAGGGTTGATGCATCAAGCTTTACTACCTCGTCGTGTAAATTCTTAGCTATTGTAGCGGCCTCTTCAGAATTGCCGTTAAAGAACCCGTAATTTGTCACATCATAATACTTTGAAGACAAAGTCCAGGACTCCCCTGCTGCATAAAATATCTTTGCCATTGCAGAGATTGAAAGGGGAAAGAATTTTGGCTCCCGGGGATTGAGTGTATAAAATATCCTTTTACCTTTCATATTTAATGGAATAGAGGCATCATTATCTTCAAGATCATCCTTAAGTTCATCCTCCATCCATCCTATAGTACCTGAAAACTCATCTTCAGGTATTGACATGTTATTTCCACTTTGAACTGCCGCATCAACTGTAGCCTGAAGTGATTTAGGTACAAGATCCATCTGAGCAAGCATCTCTCTTCCTTTTCTTACAACGTATGCAATATCAACACCTACCGAACAGTGCTTAACACATCTTCCGCACATAGTACACGCTCCAAAGAGAAGGTCTACCATCTTTTCTGCCATTTTCTCGTCCAAATCCTCAGCTCCAACCAGTGCGGGTACAAAACGTCCTGCCATGGTGTTATAACGTCTGTATACTGAACTCACAAGTGCGACCTTTGTCGCAGGAATAAAATCAGGAGTATAAAAAGTTTTATAAAACATGCAGCTGTCTGCACAAAGACCACATTTAACACATGCATTAAGATGAGTTAAAAGTTTACTGTCTTTAATCTTAAGGTCAGGGATTTTATTCATTTCCTGTCTGTTTTTGTGGCCAGGTACCTCTTCTTCCATAGAAGAGACCCAGATAATACCTTGCAAAGAAAAAGTATAGCAGATGCCTTGTCTTACCTATAGGAATCCAGATAAAAAGCACTGAAAATAATAGAAAATAAATAGCGTAGCCCTTGCCTGTTATAAGCAAATATGCCGAGATTGCCTGTGCGGCAGTTGTGAGTATATTTGAAATATAATCATCTGGTCCCGATATTGCTTTCAGATTTCTACTAGCCACCCTCTTTATTAAAATTCCTGCTCCCGATAGCGCACCCGCAACCAGAATAACTGATAACAATTTTGCAATTGTTGAGTAATCAATTAGATTAAGGAAAAAGGTCTGAATTAAAAAGATGAAAAGAGAGAGAAATATCCCCGAATGGAATATCAGACCTGCAATATATGTTGGAAAGTGGAGACAGGCTGATTCCTTCTCAAAAGGAGACATTGCTCCCGTAAAGGAGTAACGGATTCCCTTTTTTACATTTCCTGAGGGTTTTGAGTAATCTGCAGGCTTGCCTGCGGCAACAAGTGTAAGAAACTGCTTCGTGAGCATTGATAAACATAAAACAAATGCTACAATTGCGACTATTTTGTACAAGTCCATAGTCATGTCAAGTTAAACGCATCCGTCCGGCTTGGGAAGGCCGGCGACTTTACAGGCTCCTCTTGCCGGGCCCAGTGGAAAAAGCTCGTAAATTTCACGTAGCTTCAGACCTGTCTCCTGACAAATTGTTCTTATCATAGGAGCATTTCCCTTCTCTTCAAAATTTCTTCTGATGATATTAACTATTGCCCAGTGGTTATCAGTAAGTTCCTCAATACCGTCATGTTTTGCAAAAAGTATTGCAACTTGCCTGTTCCACAATGAGGGATCTGTAAGAAAACCATCACCATCTACATCAAAAACTTTACCTTCAATTTCAAGAGTAGCCATTTAATTTTATGTTTAGAAACTGTTATTAAAATGTATCGGTTACGAAGTTAAAAAAATATCGTTTTGATAGGAAACTTTAATAAATTATATTTGTTATTACTAAAAAATAAGCATTTACTTACAAATAAATACAATTATGACAGATCAGGAAATTGCACGAACAATCAAGTTACGCCCGATAGGTGAAATTGCGGCTAAACTTGGGATAGATGCCGATGACCTAGAGCTTTACGGAAAGTATAAAGCTAAGTTGCCTTTAAAATATATTGACAGAAATAAATTTGGCAAACTGATTCTTGTATCAGCAATATCTCCCACACCGGCCGGAGAGGGAAAAACAACTGTGTCAATTGGCCTCTCACAGGCGCTTAACAGGATTGGAAAGAGATCTACAGTTGTTCTAAGAGAGCCTTCACTTGGACCTGTATTTGGCATAAAGGGTGGCGCAACCGGTGGAGGATATTCACAAGTACTTCCAATGGAGGATATCAACCTTCATTTCACAGGAGATTTTGCGGCAATTGAAAAGGCTCACAACCTGCTTGCGGCTCTGATAGACAACAATATCCAGAGTAAAAACAACAATCTTAACCTTGATCCAAGAACAATTTCCTGGAAAAGGGTTATGGATATGAATGACAGAGCACTTAGAGACATTGTTGTGGGGCTGGGTGGAACAGGAAATGGTATTCCGCGTGAGACCGGCTTTGACATTACAGCAGCTTCTGAAGTGATGGCTATTTTGTGTCTGGCTAAGGACAGAGAAGATCTTAAAGATAGGCTGGGGAATATATTCATTGGTTTTACCTTTGACAAAAAGCCGGTTTATGCCCGTGATTTAAAGGCAAACGGAGCAATGGCAGCTCTTCTCAAAGACGCAATAAAGCCAAACCTTGTTCAAACTATAGAGGGTACTCCGGCTATTATTCACGGAGGGCCATTTGCAAATATTGCCCAGGGGACAAACTCTGTTATAGCAACACAAACAGCAATGTCTTTGACAGACTATACTGTAACTGAAGCAGGGTTTGGATTTGACCTTGGCGCTGAAAAATTCCTGGATATTAAATGCCGGAGTGCAAAATTGTCACCAAATGCAGCGGTTCTTGTTGCTACGGTAAGGGCCTTGAAATATCACGGAGGCAAACCTCTTAAAGAGATTAAGGAGCCAGATGTAAAAGCCCTCTCAAAAGGGATTGAAAACCTTCAGAAACATGTTGAGAACATAAAATTATTCAGCCTTGCACCTGTTGTTGCTATAAATAAGTTTGTAACTGACACACAGGAGGAGCTTGACTTCATTAAGGATTACTGCAAAAGCAAAAATATCCCTGTCTCTATAGTAGATGTCTGGGCAAAGGGGGGAGAAGGAGCTGAAGAGCTTGCTAGTATGGTTGTTGACGCTGCGTCAGACTGCTGTCCTAATTTCCTGCCTCTCTATCCGCTGAAAGAGAGTGTAGAGAAGAAGATTGAGACCATTGCAAAGAAAATATACGGAGCAGAGGCTGTTGATTATACTGCAAAGGCAAAAGCTAATCTTGCCAAAATAGATAAACTGGGTCTGAATGATCTTGCAATATGTATGGCCAAAACTCAGAAATCTCTTTCAGACAATCCTGAATTGCTGGGAAGGCCTAAAGATTTTGTTGTCACAGTTAGAGAGATTGAGATCGCAGCGGGAGCAGGTTTTCTTGTTCCAATCACCGGTGAAATCATGAGAATGCCGGGACTACCTGAAGAGCCATCATCAAACCGAATGGATATTGATAATGATGGTAATATTACAGGACTATTTTAAAACACCACTTAGTAGGTATGTATACTACCTTGAGCAGCTGGTAAATAGTTCACACCAAGCCAGGTTATCATAAGCAGTATAAAAGCAACAGGAAGTATCCAGAGGGCATCCCTTCTGGATATTTTCGCATAATGGGCATGCATATAAACCAAATAAGCAGATGCAGTAATGAATGCCCAAACCTCTTTTGGATCCCATGTCCAGTAATCTCCCCATGCCTCTTTTGCCCACACAGCACCCATCAGCATTCCAAGCATCAGAAATCCGAATCCTATGTGAACAAGATTATCAATCAGGGGAATCAACTCTTTCTCTTTTTTCTTCCCGCCGTAAAGAGTTATAAGTGACGCTATGGTCGCCGCTCCCATCATAGCATAGGATAAGATATATACCGTAACGTGAGGGACAAACCATATACTTTGTAGTGCCGGCATAAGATTAGTACCGTGAATTTCCGGTTTAAAAAGGTTTACAAATATAAAAACAGCAGAGACCAGGACGCTGTATGCCATTAGCCATTTGTAACGCCACCTTTTATAGGTTACATATCCCACAAGAACAAGGAAAAGCGAGTACCAGAGCCTGGTCTCTCCCATTGTTCTGAGAGGCGGGTGTTCAAGAAAACTCCATAGCAGTGCTATAAATAAGGAGAAAATAAATAGACCTGTAACAATAAAGATCTCGCCTGCCAGGCTCTTTTTCATCTTGTATAAGAGAAGAGTGCCTGCTATCCAGAATATAAGTGATGCAATGGCAAAGTATATAAATTCATTCCAAGTCATTCCCTTTTCCCTCCCTTTACTAAAAGTGTGACAGAACCAATCATAATCATCACTATACCTATGTATGCTGTTGATAACCATGGGTCATGCACTAACTCAAAAACTGATGTTTCAGAATCCCTGCCCTTTACATTATCATAAGAGTACTGATAGATTTTCCAGCTTCCAATAGTCATAGGGTGGTTTACCTCAATCACCCCCTTTTTCTCTTTACCACTCTTTGTAAACACCTCTACATGAGAAGAGAATTTCTCAGGCTCTGGATAGGTCATGGCGAAGCAGAATCTTTCATCAGTATCTAATATGGAAAAAGGTTGAAAATAGTTACCGCAACTTACCTTTCCTCTTATCTCTTTTTTATCTGATTCTCTTACTGCTGTTAATACAGCAACCGGAGCCATCATCGGTTTGTATGCAAAAGAATCTACCGTTACTCTCCACCCGGAGATAATACCTGAATTGCCCTCCTTAACCTCCAGAAAATGCGACCTTTTAACCGGCTGAGACTCTCCGCTTGTTTTATCTACTAATGTTATTTTTGGAGGATACTCATCCATCTTAAAGTCAAGTAATGTAACAGCAACTGGAAGCTCTACCGGATCAACGGTGCCGCTTCTCTCTCCTCGCCACTCTGTTTTACCCTCTGTTACAGTCATAAACCATCTTTGCATATCCGCCGACCCGGGACCTGCTGCCAAAAGAAATAACAATAAGCCCACATGATTAAGGATAAATCCATAGTCCTTTTTTAATCTGAATTTTCTTACCCTTTTACCAATTGCTAAAGAGAGATTAAGCATGCACATTAAGTAAACAAAAGCGAATGGCCAAGAGTGTTTTACATCATTCCCGGGAACAAGTCCCATATAAATTGCCATAACTGTAATAATGGCAAGCAGAATAACGGACACCTTTCCTGAACCAAATTTTTTGAGAGCCTCCGGTTTTTTTAAAGGAATGGATAAAAGTAGAACTAACCCCAGGATAAAATTTACAGGAAAAACAAGAATCCCAAAATCAAGGGGTCCAATGACAAATTGCAGGGCGAACCCTGCAATTGTCACAGCAGATATTATAATAATCTCTATCAGAGCAGTCTCTTGTTTTCCTTTGCTTTGGCTACCCATTGAGGAATTATTTCAGATTTAAACTTATCTTTGTTTGCATGGAGTGTCTTCATATCAAGGCCTATGTACTCCTGAGCCTTTGCCTTTGTTGATATATCGGGCATTGGAAAATCTCCCTTTACACCCATTGAAGTAAGGACTTTTTGTATTTCAAGCTGAGCCTGATAACTCTTATCCAGAGAGTGGGCCAGTATTCTTTGTGTTTCTACCGGTGCATGGAAAGAGGCACCATGAGATGCAACTGCAAAATCCCACCTCCACTGAGCAGCTCTCAGAAGCTTAAGAACAGGCTCCATTTGCTTTTCGCTGGCTCCATTATCCCATGCGTATTTAGCTCCAATATGAGCTTTTGAAAGTTCTGTTTCAACACGGTTACGAATTTCAAGTGCCTTATCCTGATATTCATACACGTACTTCATTAGATTCTCCTTACTGTCTCTGTGACAACTCTGACATGTTCTGTCAATATTCATAAGCGGAGAGACTAGCTGGTGGTCGCTGTATTTGATTGCTCCATCAGTTTTATAAGGCATGTGGCAATCTGCACAGGATAAACCTCTCTGAGCATGAGGGCCCATCTGGAACAGCTCATAATCCGGATGCTGGGCCTTGAGCATGGGCGCTTTACTTAATTTGTGTGTCCAGTCGGTGAATCCATACTCATCGTAATACTCCTCCATTGCCTCAACAGTCATCCCTTTATCCCAAGGGAAGGTAAGATATTTGCCGTCACCTTTGAAATAATACTCTACGTGGCACTGAGCGCAAGCAAGTGAGCGAAGATCCTGAATTGATGATTTTGATATATCTTTCCCCTGCCTTTCAAATGCCTCAGCGAGAGCCGGACGGGAAATGTTAATATTCATATTCTGAGGATTGTGGCAATCCGCACAGCCAATAGGATTAACTACTTCATGGCCGTAGGCGGCCCACTTGTTCTTGTAAAACTCTTCAATACCTACCTCTGCCATCATTCTTGGAACATCAGGGCTTTTACAACTCCAGCAGGTGGCCGGTTGAGGACCCTCCTCCGGTGTCATGGGAGCACCTGTTCTAAGAGTATTATGTATGTCTTTTATAGCATTTGCATGCCCTCTTGGAGCCGTATAATCCATTGAAAAAGCGTACCCGGCCCAGAGCACTACCATCTCAGGTCTCTCCTCCAGAACGTCATGGTACTGATTCCCGTGATGCTTACTTGCAAATGTTGAGTCAGCCGTCTTTTTCCATGTTTCATACTCACGGGGGTAGTTTTCACCCCATATAGAGTTTCTGGACTCAATCCCTGTAATTTCTACTCTTTTATTTGAAAAAAGAGTGGAGATCTCAGCTCTTCGCTCATTTACAGAAGCAGCCAGAAGACCAAGCAGAAATACGACTACTATCGTACCTCCGAACAGAATCCACAACAGGACTCCTTTGTGTTTCTCATAGAATTTCATGATATAGACTTTATTTCATAATATCTTTTAACCATTGTGGAACCGGAGATTCAGGAAGAGGGACTATTGCATTTGGACTCATCGCAAGGTTTGAGATTCTTCCGTGAGGCACCTCCCTGTGGCAATCCCAGCAGGCCTTGCCTTTCCCGTTCTGAGTATCGGCATAACTAAGCATCCCGGTGTTTACAAACTCCTGATTTAGCTGAGAATGACACCTGATACAATTTTCCATAATCACGGCATAGCTCTCATTCCGCGGCCTGATGACCTGAGGCTCCATTCTGGCAGTAAATACAGCTGCGTGATACAGTCCGTCTTTTGCTTTAAATGCATATCCCCGGACAAAATTATCCTGAGGTACGTGGCACTCATTGCACGTTGTCCAGGCCTGATGAGAACTCTTTTGCCAGCTTTGATAATAAGGAGCCATTATGTGACAATTAACGCATGCAGAAGGATCGTCTGAAAGATATGATGGCATTCTGGCTACATACAACAGATAGAAAAAGACGCCTGCAACGGCACCCAGCAGAATGATAAGCGGGAGAACAAGCTTCTTGGGAAATTGAACTTCCATGACTTACTCTTTTGATCTTAAACAAAGATAAAAATTATTTGCTAGTAATCAATACCCTAACTCATAATCAAGATCAATTGCGGAGATACCCTCTTTCATCCATTTAGGAGCCTCTTTTCCCCGCAGATAGTGATCAAAAAACTGCATCATCCTTTTCTGAAAATCCATCTTATTCTGGATTTTCTGAGGCCAGTGAACTTCGCCGCTATAGTTTAACAACCATACAGGTTTTTGAAGCCTTTTGAGTGCGACAAAGTACTCAATTCCTTGATACCATGGAACATGACCATCCTGATCATTGTGCATTATAAGAATAGGCGTTGTGACCTTATCCATAGAGAATAGAGGAGAGTTCTCAATATATCTCATATGAGACTCCCAGGGTGTTGCACCTATCCTGCTCTGCTGATGTTCGTATTGGAAAGATCTGTTAAGGCCGGTTCCCCATCTGATTCCACCATAGGCACTGAACATATTAACTACCGGTGCACCACTTTCAATTGCTGCAAACATACTTGTTCTTGTTGCCAGATAAGCAACCTGATATCCGCCCCAGCTATGGCCCTGAGCACCTATAGCCTTCTCATCAACCCATCCCTGTTGAATAAGTGCAGTAATACCAGGCATTATACAATTGAGTCCGCTCTCACCGGGATATCCTTCTCTATAAACAATGTCAGGATTAAAGATAACATACCCATGACTGTTATACATGTGATAGTCAACTGTAGATCTGTGAGCTTCAGGCGTTCTGTAACTATGTAGTGTTGATGAGTTTTTCTCATAAAAATTTACAATTAGCGGATATTTTTTAGAAGGGTCAAAATTTGCAGGTTTATAAACCACTCCTTGTAACTTAACTCCATCCAGAGAGGTCCAGCTTACAAGTTCTGCCTTACCCCAAATAAAATCTCTCTGCTGTGGATTTATGTCAGTTATTTTAGTTTCATTTTTAAAACCGATATCGGAAATATAAATATCAGGAGAGACTTCGTAATTCTCTTTTGTATAAATGAGCACTTTGCTCTTTTTTGCCTTCAAGATTCCAGAATAGCTGTAATTACCCAAAACCATCAAAGATGGCTCTCTCTTAAACCCGGCTTTTAACAATGCAAAACCTCCCTCTTTAGTTGAATTGTCAAAAACTGAGAGCAACATATCCTCCCTTTCATCAATATACTCTGATTCAACATCCGTTTTTTCAAATCTGTAAGTAAGGCCCTTCTCTCTGCCATTGAAAGTTATTCTTACAGGTTTGGTTTTCCCTTGAGGATCAACTCTCCATATGTCAAATTTATCATAAAGATATATTGCACTTTCATCCTCATTCCATCCGGCAATACCATATGCCGATGGCCAGTCAGGCACATCATTCTCCTCATCGTGGACAGGCAGAAATTCAGGAGACGTAATAAAACCCCCGTTCATAGAGATAACAGACCAGGAATACCACGAACTATCCGGAAAACTATACCAGTAAATCCATTTCCCCTTAGGAGAAAACTGAGGATTTCCGTTTACAGCTGTTGCAACAGGAACAGATCTGTCCATAACGGCATTTGTAATATGAATGTCATATTTTGTACGGCCGGTCCACATCTCTTCAAGACTATATCTCTTTTCTGACAAGCTCATTACCCAGTCACCATTACCTTTGTCTGCAGTTATAATTCCGGGGCTCTCATTGTTTGCCAGTTGTGTAAGTACAGATGCCTCAATATCATATACAGCAAGGTTAGTTTTTTTCTTATCCCTTTCTTTATCAACCACCTGAGCAGTAAACTGAACACCTTCTTTCCAATGCCACACCTGTACTCCCGGCCAATCTCCGTCAACAGCGGAAGTGTCTCTTTTTCTCTCTGCCGGGGATGTACCAAAGTATAACTTATTCCCATTATCAGAAAAGTACAAAGGCGAATTATCCGGCACTCTCCATCCCTGTGGGAGCGAGGATTCACCTGCCTTTATTCTCCTTATTTCTCCCTCTTGTGAATGTATTGAAATTTCACCGGAATCAAGCCAGGCAAATTGATTTCCACTCTTTGAAACAGCGAGTTTGCTCACTTTCTTTGCTTTGCCGACGACTCTCTCCGAATCTGTCACAGGATCAATACAAACTATATTTTCTCCTTTTACTGCTAAAATCCTCACTGTTTTTAAAGCAGTTGACCAATCCTTGACCTTGCCGTAATTAAATCTTTTGTTTTGAACCAAATTATAAGCTATAACAGAAGAGTCTCTCTTTGCAAACAAAACCCAGGAACCCCAGTCTTTCATCACTAAGAACTTTGATACAGAATCAACTCTTTCTGAATTTCCACTTTTTATATTAAAAAAAATGAGAGATTCTGTCTTCTTACCCGCCCTGTGGACAATCAAAAATTCACTGTCTGATGTAAAGTGGGCTGACTTTGCCGAATCTAATGAGAATACAGTATTTCCCCTTACATCAATCAGTGATGCCTTGGAAGTTCCTTTCCATGGCTCTACAAGAACTGAAATGAATCTCCCGTCATCAGAAATTTTTTGATCAGTTATTCTGTTCCACTTAACAATATCATCAACTGTAAGCGGTCGTTTACCATCCGCCTGTGCGTTAAATGAAAATCCAAGAACAATAAATGAGAGGATGATTGAGGTTATTATTCTGTTCATAATATATTAAAATACTGATATTCCTAAATATGTTGTGAATCTCTCGAGGGTCTCAATACCTCTGTATGAGTTACCGTTTTTGTTAAGTTCCGGACTCCAGACGGCAATTGAAAGTTTTCCCGGTATCACGGCAACAATGCCACCGCCCACACCACTCTTTCCCGGCAAACCCACTCGATATGCAAAATCACCGGACTCATTGTATAACCCGCATGTTAGCATTAATGCATTTAATCTTTTTGCACTTCTTGACCCACAGACTCTCTGTTCCGATGAGGGTATAATACCGCCGTTGGCCAGAAAGAGAAAAGAGGTTGCCAGCTCATATGTGTTCAAATTTAAAGCGCAGTGATGACAATATGTGTCTATTACCTTAACGGGATCATTAACAAGATTGCCAAAGCTTTTTACAAAGTGGGCAAGAGCCAGGTTTCTGTTTGAATGTTCAATTTCAGACAAAGCCACCTCCTTGTTATATTCAAGTCTTTTATTTCCACTAAGCTCTCTTACAAAGTCCAGAATATCCTCTTTTGGACTCTTATAAAGTGATAATAGTCTGTCTGTTATCACAAGTGCTCCTGCGTTGATAAAAGGATTTCTTGGAATTCCCCTCTCTTGCTCAAGTTGTATCAGGGAGTTAAAGGCGGTTCCGGATGGCTCCCGGCCAACAATTTCCCATAATTTGTCTCCCAGATGTCTGCTGACCATAGCAAGTGTAAAAACCTTTGAAATACTCTGAATAGTGAATCTGGTTTCTACATCTCCCACTGAGTAATGATCACCCTCAAGTGTTGCAATGGAGATTCCGTAATTGTGAGGAACTACTTTTGACAGCGCGGGAATATAGTCTGCAACTTTTCCGTGTCCGGTATAATCATGAAGCTCTTCGTAAATGCGTTCTATGATCTCTTTGTACTGCATTCTCTTAATTTTTACAAATATAGAAGAATTTTTATCTAATTTAGAGTATGGAAAACTACAGACCTGTTAACGAACAAGAAATAAGGCAGCTCAAATTGCAACGCTGCCATTCACAAGACTGGACAAAGATTTTTGTACATCCCCATTTTCGTGCTGAGAGAGTTTGGGATGCCGCTTTTTCAGGAGAGATAAAACTGGGACTCTTTGAGTCCGTTTTTGAGCTTCCAGGAGGTGTGAAAATTCAGTCCGGAATCTGTCACGCTAAACTGCACAACGTAAGTGTAGGCGATAATACTTGCATTGAGAACATTCATAATTACATTGCCAATTATGAAATTGGCCGGGACTGCATTATTGAGAATGCAGACAGAATACTTGTGGACGGAACTTCCCATTTTGGCAATGGAGTTGAGGTATCTGTTCTGAGTGAAACCGGCGGCAGAGAGGTACCTATTAATGACAAACTAAGTGCCCATTTCGCCTATATTATGGCTCTCTACAGGCACAGGCCTGCTTTAATAAAGAGGATGAAAGAGGTAGTAACCTATTATGCAGACAAGCACGCATCAGACAGGGGTAAGATAGGCTCTGGTGTAAGAATAAGTAATACCGGAAATATTAAAAATGTAAGAATCGGGGATGGCGCAACTATTGAAGGGGCTCCTCATCTTGTTAACGGTACAATAAACAGTTGTTTTGAAGACCCTGTTTATATTGGTTATGGTGTTAGCTGCGAAGATTTTATTATATCATCGGGGGCACATCTGGATAGCGGTGCAACTATCAGTAAATGCTTTGTTGGTCAGAGCACAACTCTGGGGAGGGGATACTCTGCAAGTGATACCCTATTCTTCTCAAACTGTCATGGTGAGAATGGAGAAGCTTGTGCTGTATTTGCAGGTCCATATACTGTAAGTCACCACAAAAGCAGCCTCCTCATTGCCGGTATGTTCTCATTTATGAATGCCGGATCCGGTTCAAACCAGAGTAATCACATGTACAAACTGGGGCCTATTCACCAGGGTATCCTGGAGAGGGGGGCTAAGACAACATCGGATTCATACATACTATGGCCGGCAAGGATAGGAGCTTTTTCCCTCGTGATGGGAAGGCACGTTAGCAATACCGATACTACATCTCTCCCTTTTTCTTACTTGATAGAGAAGGATAATACCACTCATCTTATACCGGGGGTAAATCTAAGAAGTGTAGGTACAATAAGGGATGCTCAGAAATGGCCAAAAAGGGACAAAAGAAAAGACCCAAAAAAACTTGACCAAATTAATTATAATCTTCTTAGCCCCTTTACAATTCAAAAGATGATGAACGGAAGAGAGCTGCTGCTTGAATTAAGAAGGGTCTCCGGAGAGACAACTGATCTCTATTCATATAAGAGCACTAAAATTAAAAACAGCTCGCTGGTGAATGGAATCAACTACTATGAAATTGCAATAAATAAGTTTCTGGGTAACTCAATAATCAAAAGATTAGAGGGCATAAAGTTTAAGAACGAGGAGGAGATAAGACTCAGACTCAGACCGGATACTAATATTGGCCTGGGCGAGTGGGTGGATATATCGGGTCTTATTGCCCCCAGAAGTGAGATTGAAAGGCTTATGAACGGAATTGAGGATGGCAGTATTTCAAAACTTAAGGAGATAAACAGCTTTATTGAAGATCTTCACAAAAATTATTATTTCTATGAATGGAGCTGGGCACACTCAAAAATTAAGGAGTTTTACGGTATAGATCCGGAAAAAATTTCAGCTGCTGATGTTAAGGAAATTGTTCTGGCGTGGCAAAAGGCGGTTGTAGGATTAGACCGGATGGTTTACGAAGATGCCCGTAAAGAGTTTTCACTCAATTCAATGACCGGCTTTGGTGCAGATGGAAACAATGAAGAGAGAAAGCTGGATTTTGAACAGGTCAGAGGGGTATTTGAAAAGAATCCTTTCGTTGCTGCAGTACTGCAGCATATTCATGATAAAACGGCTCTGGGAAACGAATTGATAGAGAGACTTGGAGATATTGGTAATTAAAATATCTTTGTAACAGAATAAAAAAACCAGCTAAAAAAATGAAAAAATTACTAACTCTAATTTTAACTCTGGCCCTCTTTTCCCCGCTCTTTGCCCAGATTGCCCCCCGTGACTACTCTCCACAGGAGTACCTTTATATGAAAAAGGTAGTCTCCTATGATAAAATGAAGAGGGGAGGTATCGGTCTGGCAGTGGGTGGTACTTTGATTACCGGATTAGGTACTTTTTTACTTGCAGATTATGTAAACAAAACAATAAACGAGACTTACAACGATTTCTACGATGTCTATACCGATGATCAGTTGGAGTTTCAACGTCTCATGGGAATAGCTGCAACATCATTGGGAATCACTGCATTGGGAGGAGGAATAACCCTTTGGGTTATTGGTGCAAGTAAAAGTAAGAGTTATAATGATAAATTGAACTCATTGACTTTTAATTTAAGTCCGGGATACAGGCAACAGTTTTCTTTGGCTTACAGATTTTAACTGTTACTATTCATCAAAAAAGAGGCTGACCATGTATCAAATTGGTCAGCCTCTTTCGTTTTATAATGAGTGCGCTTACATAGATTTCAGTCTATCCCCCGCACTCTCCTTTACTGCCCTTTTCCAGATCTCCGAATAACCAGGCTGTGAAGGTGATGCAGGAATGTTCTTACCGCTACCATTGTCAAGGAAACTTCCGTCAGGGTCTTGTTTCTTTATGTTCCCATCCATGAATTTAACCAGTAGATACTGGTCAAGAGCTACCCATTTCTCAAACAGATCCTGAGCCGTTCTCACAGAATAATCTGTAAGAAATTCACGTGCCTTTGCAGGAGATTGCTTATAAAGCTCCATTGCTGCAGCATCAATTGCAGACGTACGCTCTAAAGCATCCAGTTCGTGCTTATCTGCTACCTTTTTTACCTCCGGATGCACCCTGTCATATAGAAGATAGGCAAACTGAGCAACTCTGTTGAAAATCCAGAAGGCAGAGGTTGGAGAGTATGTTGTCATATTACCGTTTCCAACACGGAAACACTCAGGAACTCTTGTAGAGCTTGAGTAAATTGGTGTAAGAGCAGATGTTGCAGCGTCGTCAACTCCAAACCAGAAGATTCCGCCAACCTCATCCGGTAACCAACTTCTGGCTTGTCCAAGTAGCCAGAATCCTGTTTGCTGAGTTGCAATAGCTCTTTCATTGGTATATTTCACTCCGTCTACTTCAAAACCCATAGGTCTCCAGCGGTAAGGAAGTGCATGGCCACCGGCTCCGGCATCTTTAGTCATGTCAAGAGCTGTACCTTCGTAATGATCTCTCATCGCATCAGCAACCATCTTCACAGATAATTTTTCAGCAGGTTTAATATAAAGTGGCATCCTGTTTTTTGCATTATGGCCCATTGCATAATCCAGATAATGAGTATAGGGTTTATCACCTATCATCCCTTTGCCCATAATATTAAATGCGGCCCACACTCTGGCTTCACATCCTCTCATCGCTCCAAAATCAAGAGGAGCGTAAGTATCAGAGAAGCTAAAATCCTTATCAGCTCCCTTATACCATCCTTTCTCTTTTGCAAAAGAAATTACATCCGGGGCATAGATGCAGTTTTCAGGGTCATTGAGCGGGAAAGTGGTTATTCTTGCCTGGTTTGCATGTGCCGATACATATCCGTCAGGTATTCTTACAGCAACCCATACAGCACCTTTATTCAGATTTTTGCCATTTTCCATCTTAACACCTTTACCAATCATCTCAAGAATCCAAACCTCATTTTTATCGGCTATCGAGAATGATTCTCCGGAAGAGTAGTATCCATATTCCTTTACAAGGTCTGTCATGATTTTAATAGCTTCACGTGCACTTCCGGCCCTTTGCAGTGTTACATAAATCAGAGAGCCATAATCCATTATTCCGCTAGGATCTTCAAGCTCCCTTCCCCCAAAAGTAGTTTCAGTTATTATTACCTGCTTCTCATTCATATTACCCACTGTGTAATATGTTTTTTCTGCCTGTGGTATCTCTCCCAGGAATTTTCCGGTATCCCATTCATAAATTTTGAGCATTGTTCCGGGTGCGAAGTTATTGGCCTTCTTAAAGTAAAGTTCACCATACAATTGGTGAGAATCTGCTGAATAGGTAACCATAACAGAGCCATCTTTTGAAGCCCCTTTAGTTATCAGAAGATTAGTACAAGACTCGCCTCTTCCCGGCATAAGCACGAGAGCTACAAGAGTTAGTGCAGATAGGATTGTTTTCTTCATATTTATAAATGATTGTGTTATATTTACGTTTTCACTTCTTACAAAGATAATATTATTTTTTATTGCCAAATGAAGAGCATTCAATCCTTATCAGCATCATTAACTGCACTGATTCTGTGCTTTACGTCTTTCACAGTATTTGGGCAGGAGCCCGAGAAAACACCGGAACAACTTGCCTCAGAACAGGCTGACAGGCTTCAGAAAGATTTAGATCTGGCAGATCATCAGGTCTTTTACATTGACTCTGTACTTCAGTATAACTTTACCGGCCTTACAAAAGAGATGGAAGATATGCGCAAAGCGGGGATGCAATCAAGAGACAGCTATATGAATGTTCAGAAGAAGTGGGGAATGAAAACAGAAGAGGCATTTGAAAAAATTCTTGACAACAATCAATTTGTCAAATACTTAAAGCTATCCGGAAGGTACAGGGATTACAAAAAAAGAAAGGGAATTAAGTAATCTTAACTCTTACGGCTTTTCTGCCGGCAAAATATGTAAAATGTTCAAATCCGGCATCCAGAAGAGTTGCGGCAGCAGATTTTAAACCATCTCCTACTCTTTCGCTGTCATGCGCATCAGATCCAAGTGTCATATACTCTCCGCCAACCTGGCGAAAATGTTTTATCACTGCAATATCCAAAAAAGGAGTGCTGCCTCCTCTTTTTCTGTATGTGTTCGTATTAATTTCCAGCGCCTTACCGTTCTGCGCAAGATTTATGAGTATAGGGTCAAGAAAATCGCCATATTCACTCATTGAAAGTGTTTTGTTAAGATATGGAGAGTACCTTGTGATATAGTCAAAGTGTCCGAGAATGTCAAAGTCTTTATAACCCGATATACATTCGTATATGCTCTCTAGATATCTTCCATAAGCCACTCTCTCCTGTCTAAGATCATAGTATTTGTCATGATACGGATCAATCCCGTCCACAAAATGGATTGAAGCAATTATCACATCAAAGTTGAACATTGAGACAGCCCTGGCCGCGCTGGAAAGTGCATTAGGCTGAAGGCCCAGTTCAATCCCTTTTCCAATAAACAGACTCGTCTCTTTTTGCAGTTTTTCTATCTGGTTTTGCTGATTAACAGGATCAAATGAGAAATGGCTGTTATCGCCCGGAGCATCAACGTCAAAGTGGTCAGTAAAGGAGACTCCTCCAAGACCAAACTTCTCGGCAGCCCTAACCGCCTCTCTCATGGTCATTCTTCCATCAGGAGAAAATTGAGAATGTATATGGGTGTCAAAAAGCTTCAAAATTGATTTTAAATATTACTTCCAAGTTTGGCAACCTTCCACTCTTTTTCCTGTTTTACAAAAGAAAGAGTCTTATCGTCCCCCTCCGGAGTGTGTGGTCGTACAACTTTGTAATTTACTTTAATAGTGTCTTTGTTCTTGTTCTTCTCTACAGATGTTATTTCTGTTGTCACAGATGCAACCTGTTTTCTTACCATCTCTTTAGTAGAGGGATCCAGTGTCTCAAAACCGCTAAGAATCTTTGTAACCTCCATCCCAAGCGAGTCTGTGCAAAAAGTGACCGCCTTCTCATTGTCGCCGGCAAAATATGCACTTAGAAACTCAGATGTCTTAACCTTAATCTCTTCTCTGTAGTCGCTGCAGCTTTGAAGGATGAATAATGCAGAAATAAAAAGCACACCCGGTTTAAGAATTTTCCTGTTCATATTTGTTTATATTTTATGTAAATCAAGTTTAATCCAGAGCAACAACAGTTATTCCCGAGCCACCCATCTCAAGCAGTTCATCCTTTGCCGACACAACTCCCGGGACAGTCCTCAGATACTTTCTTATCTCCTCCTTAAGTATTCCATTCCCTTTCCCGTGTAAAATCTTAACCTCTCCTATTCCCACCATTATAGCATCGTCAACGAATCTGCTCACATTCTCAAGAGCTTCATCCGCTCTCTCCCCTCTAACATCAATTGTAGGCTTAAAGTTTAACCTCCTCTCTGAAATTGAGGCCGATGTCGCATTTATTGTACGCACCGGACGAGATACCTCTTTAAACTCTCTTGAAGATAGTTTTTCTATTTTATTAAGAGACATCTTACTTATAATATTGCCAATGGCAATACTCACATCTTTCCCCTCAATTCTTATAACTTCACCTACAAGGTCACCCCCTTTGATTTTTACTTTGTCTCCGTTTACAATCTTTTCATCACGTACAGTAATCTGTTTTTTTACAACCTCTTTGTCCCTATCGCTCCTCCGCTCCTCTCTTCTCTCTTTCCTCTTCCGGAGTTGCTCCATCTTACGTTCTATTTTCTCATCATTGACACTCTCAATTTCAATCAGGCTTTTTTTAGCAAACTCTTCAAGATTCTTGCGCACCTCTCTTGTCTTCTCCCGCTCAGCTTGATTCTCTCGTATCTCTTTAATTGTGGACTCAATTTTTTTGTTAGTTTCAGAGAGTAGCCTGGCAGCCTCCTCTTTTGCCTCGGCAATTATACTTTTACGCAAAGCCTGAATATCGGACAACTCCTTCTGGTACCTGTCTGTTATATTCTCAAGCGTCTTATCAGTACTTTTAATCCGGGCCAGCTTTTCGTCCAGCATTCTCCTGTTTCTGGCAATTTTTTTAAGATTCTTTTCCAGATCTACAAACTCTCCTCCGGCTCTCTCCTCAGCATATTTGACAATCTCATGAGGAAGGCCGATTTTCCTTGCCAGTTCAAATGCAAATGAGCTACCCGGCACGCCAGTTTCCAGTTTAAACAGAGGTTTGATATTCTGTACGTCAAACTGCATTCCTCCGTTTATTACACCCCTGCTTGTGCCGGCATAAAACTTAAGATTACTGTAATGGGTTGTTATAACACCAAAACATCCTCTCTCCTCAATCTCCTTAAGTATCGATTCAGCTATTGCCCCCCCTGCAGTAGGCTCTGTTCCGGCCCCAAATTCGTCAACAAGGACCAGTGATTTATCGTCTGCATTCAGCAGCACCTCCCTCATATTTGTAAGGTGAGAGCTATATGTGCTGAGGTCATTTTCAATTGACTGCTCGTCTCCTATGTCAATAAATATTCTTGAAAACAGGGGAAATTCAGAGATTTCGGAGGCAGGAACCAGCATTCCTGTCTGAAGCATATATTGTAATAATCCCACCGTTTTTAAACAAACAGACTTCCCTCCGGCATTAGGTCCAGAAATAAGCAGAATCCTCTTATCTCCGCTTAGCTCCAGATTAAGAGGGACAATCTCTTTTTTTTCTCTTGCAAGAGCCTTCTCCAGCAGCGGATGTCTTCCCCTGATAATCCTTATGATTCTATCCTGTGAAATAACAGGTTTTCCAGCCTCCATGGACATAGCAACCCTCGCTTTTGCCCTGATAAAATCAATTTGAGCCAAAAACAGAGCCGCAATAATAAGCTCTTGCACATAAGGTCTTAGAAAATCAGAAAACTCAACCAGAATCTTTAAGATTTCACGCTGCTCTGCAAAATGTAGCTCCTTCACAAGATTATTAAGCTCTACAATCTCCATAGGCTCAATGAAGACTGTCTTCCCGGAAGCTGACTCATCAACAACAAAGCCGGGAATTTTTCTTTTATTTGCAGCAGAAACAGGGATTAGCATCCTTCCATCCCTTACGGACACAGATGCCTCATCATCTGCAAGACCCTCTGACTGAGCTCTTTTTAAAATAGCAGTTACCCTTTTTGATATAAGGCTCTCCTTCTCTCTTATTGAAGATCTGACAGCCTGAAGTGCCGGGCTTGCGCTGTCCCTTATTTCACCATATTTGTCAATGATTGTATCAATCCTTCTTGAAACTTCAGGAAATAACACAACCGGAGATGCCAGCCTTTTTAGTGAAGGATACTTATCCTCTTTTGTGTTTTTAAAAAATCTTGTAATTGCCCCGGTTGCCTCAAGTGATTGCCTCAACCTGAACAACGAATGTGTATCAAGATAGTAATGGTCTGTTTCAAGCTGTTTAAGAAAATCTGCAGTATCAACATATCCATCATTAGGAAATGAGGATTCAAGCATCTGTATGGTCCTCATTTCATCGGTCTGTTCAAGCGCCTCTCTGATTGATGCGTAATCCTCCTGAAAAGAGAACTCTGCCGCTATCCGTTTAGCCGCATTGGTTGAGCATCCATTCTCCACCATTCCTCTTATCTTGTCAAAACCAAGCTTCTGTTCTAGTCTGAAGAGGTTATTCATGCTTTATCTGTATGAATTTTCAATGGCAAGCCTCAACTCGTTAATACTGCTGACAGGCCTTATTTCACCATTATGGACAAAAGATATTTCGCCCCTTTGTTCTGATACTACAATTACACTTGCATCACTCTGTTCAGAGACTCCAAGAGCAGCCCTGTGCCTCATTCCATAATGCGGAGGAATACCTGGATTTTCAGTTATTGGAAGCGTACACCTTGCAGCAATTATTTTCTCACCGGCAATTACCATCGCTCCGTCATGAAGCGGGGTATTCTTGTAAAATACCGTTTCAATTAACCTTCTGTTAACCATTGCGTCAATTCTGTCTCCGGTCTCTGAAACAAACTCAAGTGCTGAATTATGAGCAAGAACAATAAGTGCACCGGTCTTTGTCTCAGCCATTCTTTTACAGGCAAGTGTAATTTCATCAAGAGTTTCAAGTGAGATTTCTCTCTTATGCTTACCTACAAAGGCTCTAATAATTCTCATCTGCTGTCTGGAATCAATATACCTTGTACCCACTCTAAGCAGAAATCGTCTTATCTCCTGCTGAAAAAGAATTACCAGGGCAATTCCTCCTACTCCAATTATCTGGCCCATAATAGCACTTAAGAGATCCATGTGCAAAGCCTTAACTACAATCCAAATGAAGTAAAACACCAAAACACCTGTAAAAATATTCATGGCAGCAGTTCCCTTTATCAGTTTGTAAGCCTGATAAATAAGAAGACCTACCAGAAATATGTCCAGTATATCAATAAATCCTATTTTAATAAAATCCAGCATAAATGTGCTACAAACTTAAAAATATTATTCCACAAATGCGAGAGTAGTAACACTAACCCTGCACCCCTCAACAGATAACAGAATAGTTCCGCATGCCTCCAGAGTAGCACCTGTAGTAAGAACGTCATCAACAAGTAAGACATGTCTTCCTTTAACTGCGGAAGCATTACCTAAACTAAAAGAAGCAACGGCATTCTTCCGTCTGTGCTCCGGATCCATAGTTGTCTGGGATTTTGAGAATGCCCTTTTCTTTAAAACCCCTTCTGACACATTTACTCCAAGTTCTTTAGCAACTGAACGGGCAATAATATCTGCCTGGTTATACCCCCTCATCCAGTATTTGAGAGGGTGTACCGGAACGGCTATTATAGTCTCTACATCAGCATAAAATCCGCTCTCTCTGAGTTTTCTTCCTAAGATTCCTCCCAGGAGAACACCTATCTCCTCTCTTCCCTCATATTTTAATTTATGTATAAGCCGCCCGTACGGACTATCATCACCATAGAAAAAAAGTGATGATGCTCTCTGAAAATAGACTTTACCCCAAAAAAGCTCCTCTGCCGGGTTGTTCACAAAGCTCCAGAAATGGGTAAGCGGAAGTGATGAGAGGCAATCAAGACAAATAACCCTTTCAATACCACTCAAAATCTCTCCGCACACAGGGCACTCCCTTGGCAATATCAAATCCGCCAGCTCTTTCACTCAGTTTTAATTAATTCAGATGATGATGCCTTTTTTAATTGCTCATCATTTGTTGACATTTTTTCAAATCGTCCTCTCTGATAATAATATCTTGCACAAATCTCCTCTTCAAGAAGACTTTTAAGTTCCTCTTTATTTTTCATCAGAGCACCCCTTTTACCAGGCTTAACACTAGCTTCAATCCTCTTTAAACTCTCTCCCATCTCTTCATAATACCCCTCCCTTTTAGCTGTCTCTACAAACTTATCAAATTCAACTTCAGATGCAGTTCTGTGATCAAAATCCTTACCCTCGGCAAAATTTACAAACTCCTCATACTCTTTATCAGTCAGGAAGAACTCTTTTACAGAGGGAATTGACTGATTATTCCTGAAATATTCAACCGAATAATCTCTCATAATATCTCCGTAAATAAGTGATACGGCAAGTCTGCTGTATACCTTGGGATCAACCTTTACGTCAGGAACAATACCTCCTCCATCATAAACAGTTCTTCCAAGCCGTGTCTTAAACGGTTTGATAAGAGAATCAGGCACAAAGCCTACACTTCCATCCTCGTTTCTGTTACTGTAATCTATAGCCTGAACACACCTTCCACTTGGCGTATAATATTTTGAAGTTGTTATCTTAAGTTTTGTATTGTATCCCACATCCCTTATTGACTGAACCAAGCCCTTTCCAAAAGTTCTTGTTCCCGCGATTGTTGCCCTGTCAAGATCCTGAAGAGCTCCGGCAACTATTTCAGAGGAAGATGCAGAGCCTGAATTGACAAGCACAATCAGAGGCAACTTCAGATCAACCGGCTCCTCTTTTGTAAAATACACAGCATCTGTCTGTTTGAACCTGCCTAAAGCTGAAACTACCTTCGTTCCCGATGGCACAAAAAGAGATACTATATTCACTGCTTCATCAAGCAGTCCCCCTCCGTTTCCTCTGAGATCCAGTACAAGTCTTTTCATCTTAGGGTCTCTCTTCAGGTCTAAAAGGGCCTTTTTCACATCCTTCCAACCATCCACAGTGAATCCTGTAATTCTGATATAGCCCACAGTATCACTTATCATTCCATAATAAGGGACATCAGAAACGTGCACTCTCTCTCTTACCACAGTAATCTCCTCTTCTAATCCACTTCTGAGTCTCTTTACCAGAAACTTTACACTGGTTCCGGGCACACCCCTCATTCTGGCTGTACACTGTTCCAGAGCTAAATATTTAGTTTGGGCTGTATCAACCTTTATTAGCACATCCCCGGCAACCAGGCCTGATTTATGGGCGGATGAGTTTTCATAAACTTCAGAAATCTCAATCCCTTTAGAACTTTTTGTTATTAGTGATCCAATACCTCCGTAGGATCCTGTGGTCATCATTTCAAGGTCATCTTCATTCTCTTCCGGAATGAAAACCGTATAAGGGTCAAGGGATTCAAGCATAGCCTCCATTCCTCTGATGACGAGTTTGTCCATCTCTACACTGTCAACATAGAAGAGAGACAGCTCCCTCAGTACTGAGAACTGTATGTCCAGACTCTTCCCTGTCTTAAACTCCTTTGACTGGCCATTTGAGGCAACTGTAATCAAGAAAATGGTCATAAAGACCATTGGTTTAATAATTCTCTTCATATTGTAAAAACTGTTACTCAAACACAAATTTAAAGTTTTAGTATCTTTGGTGCAACATTCATTTTCAATTATGGACCTCCTTTTTGCAACTGCAAACAAACATAAGCTTCAGGAAGCCCGGGAAATTCTTGGTCCCGGGTTCAATCTTATAACTCCGGCCTCACTCGGCTACAATCAGGATATTCCTGAGACAGCCGATACTCTGGAAGGTAACTCAAGAATGAAGGCATCATTTCTTTGGGAGAAATTCGGGCTCCCATGCATTGCAGACGACACCGGACTTCTTGTAGACTCACTCGGTGGCAGACCGGGAGTATTTTCAGCCCGTTATGCCGGTCCCGAAGCAGACCCTGCAAAGAATACTTCTCTCCTGCTTAAAGAGCTCACAAATGTTGACAATCGCAAAGCTCGTTTTATTACAGTTGTCACACTTATTCTCTCCGCTACCCAGATGTATCTTTTTGAGGGATCCGTAGAGGGCTGTATTGCAAAGTCCCCATATGGGTCCGGCGGATTTGGTTACGATCCTGTCTTCATTCCGCTTGGATATGACAAAACTCTTGCCGAACTGTCACCTGAAGAGAAAAATATAATATCTCACCGTGGAATTGCTATGAGAAAATTATCAGATTACCTGCATTCCATAATTTTAAAATGAGCACTTTAGCCACTATAATTGTCCTTCATAAAACCAAATACGGAGAGTCTTCTGTTATTATTCACGGATACTCTTCTGACAACGGGCGGTGTGGCTTTTTGATGAAAAAACCCGGGAAGGGCGGTGCTTTATCACTTCTTCATCCTCTCTCAATTATTGAGGCCGAGCTCTCTGAAAACCCCAGAGGTGATTTAAGGTATATAAAAAGCTTCAGATCGCTTCATTCACTACCCGGAATCCGGGAAAGCTTAAGCAAGAGCTCTCTGGCAATATATATCAGCGAGATTATTTTCAGAACCATTCATGAATATAGTCCAAGTGCCGGATTCTTCAGCTTTCTTGTAAAGTCAATACTTCTTCTTGAAGAACTAAAAGAGGATTATGCAAATTTCCATATTTGGTTTCTTGTGGAATTTGCAAAAGAGGCCGGATACTCACCGGAAAAAAATTATTCCGATGGTGCTCTATTTGATATAATATCAGCTTCTTTCACAAAGACTCCTCAGGCCGGTACCAGATGTTTTTCAGTGGAGGATTCGGCAATACTTGCCACGATACTGGATAAACGAGAGGAAAGTATTCATATTCTTAGAATTACAGGAGGTAGAAGGAGCCATTTTGCAAAGCAAATGACAATATTCTTATCATATCATTTTGGTTTTAATATTAATATCCACTCCCTTGATATTCTGCACGAGGTCTTTGAATAATGATTAACTTCGCGGCATATTAAAAGCACAGGAATGCCCATCGTATCAAAGATATATCGTTTATACTCCTCAAAAAGGTTAAAGTTACTGGATCTCAATCGTAAAGATCCTGTGAGTTTTCAAAGAGAGACCTTTGAAAACATCATGAAAAAGGGGGAGGAGACAATCTTCGGGGTTGAACATCAAATCCACGAAGGGATGACACTAAAAGAGTTCCAGCAAAATGTTCCGCTCAGAGACTATGACAAACTTGAAAGCTGGATTACAAGGGCAAGATCCGGAGAAGATAATCTTCTCTGGCCCGGTAGAACAAAATGGTTTGCAAAATCAAGCGGAACAAGCGGTTCAAAAAGTAAATTTATACCGGTTACGGAGGACTCTTTGAGCCTTTGTCACTATGATGGAATGCAGAATATGCTCTCTACTTATATGGCAAATAATCCAGATTCAAAGCTTCTGGAAGGGATGGCATTAACTCTGGGAGGAAGTGCAAGAATTGATGAAGAGGGGGACGGGAAAACCCAGTATGGCGACCTCTCTGCGATTCTTCTAAAGAACTCACCCGTTCTTGCTGAGTTCCGCAGAACACCTCCTGCAGAGATTGCTCTAATCAGTGATTTTGAGAAGAAGGTTGAGGAGATATGCAAAGTTGCATCAAGTCAAAATGTTACAAGCTTATCAGGGGTTCCCTCCTGGAATCTTATTCTTCTTAATGCTATTCTTGACTATAACGGAAAAAAAGACCTCAGGGAGGTATGGCCAAATCTTGAACTCTTCATGCATGGGGGGATAAGCTTTGATCCTTACAGAAAGGAGTACCGGCGTATAATTCCTCATGACAACATGAACTATATGGAGAATTACAACGCCTCTGAAGGATATTTTGCTTTTCAGGATAATCCTTCAGACAGCTCAATGTTGGTTATGACCAACGGGGGAATATTTTACGAGTTTATTCCACTGGAGAATTATGAAGATGCTGTTAATGGAAAATTCATATCATTTGATACAATAGAGAGCGTTAGAACAGGTGTAAACTACGCAATGGTAATTACCACAAACGGAGGTTTATGGAGATATCTGATTGGAGACTCTGTTATGTTTACATCATTATACCCTCACAAAATTACTATAACCGGAAGAACACAACTCTTTATTAATGCCTTTGGTGAAGAGTTAATGATAAGTAATGCCGAGAAGGCTCTTGGTGAGGCATGTGAAAAATGCAACTGCTCGGTAGAGAACTACACCGTTGCTCCTTTGTTTATGGAAGGGGGCAGTAAAGGGTCACACCAGTGGCTTATTGAGTTCAAAGTAGCACCCTTGAATATTGAGATTTTTGCGGATGTACTGGATTCAGAGGTATGTAAAGTCAACTCAGATTATGAGGCCAAAAGGGCAAACAGCGTAACAATGACAAGATTGTCTCTTGTATCTCTCCCTGAAGGAACATTTTATCAGTGGATGAGAGATAAAGGCAAACTTGGAGGACAGAATAAGGTTCCAAGACTAAGCAATGGAAGAAAGTTTGCAGATGAGCTCATTGAATACACAAAAAATGATTCAAAACATAACAGAATTAAAAGCAAAACTTGAAGCCTTCATAAAATCAGAACCGGGCCGTGCAACAGATGATACCTTTACAACTCTTGCTCTGGAGATATTCCGGTTTCAGGCTGTAACATGCCCTCCATATTCAAAGTACATAGAACTGCTTGAAATTGATACGGATAAAATAACCAGAATTGAGGAGATACCATTTCTGCCTGTCAGGTTATTCAAAAATCAAAAAGTATACTCTCTTGAATTACCTCATGAGACAATTTTCACTAGCAGCGCTACAACAGGGATGATTCCATCTAGTCATTATGTAGCCGATCTCTCTTTGTATAAGTTAAGTTTTTCAAGAGCATTCAATCTTTTTTACGGCAATCCTGAAAGTTTTAACATCCTGGCATTATTACCATCTTATCTTGAACGTGAAGGCTCATCTCTTATCTTTATGACTGAACACCTGATTAAAGGGAGCGGAAGCAAAGAGAGCGGATTCTATCTCTATGATCATCAAAAGCTTGCACAAACACTTAAAAATCTCCGAGATTCTGAAAAGAGGACTATTCTGCTGGGAGTAAGTTTTGCACTGGTTGATTTCTCAAACAATTATCAGATTAATTTCCCAGAGCTAATTGTAATGGAGACAGGGGGCATGAAGGGAAGAGGAGTGGAAATGAGCAGAGAGGAAATTCACAAGGTTATAAAACATTCATTTGGAGTTAACTCCGTTCACTCTGAATATGGTATGGCAGAGCTACTTTCTCAGGCTTACTCAGATGGTGAGGGATTATTCAGAACTCCCCACTGGATGAAATTTTTGCTCAGAGATTTCACAAATCCACTTAAAATAAATGATAAAGCAGAAACCGGAGGTCTTAACATTATTGACCTTGCAAATATTTTTTCGTGTTCATTTATTGAAACTGAAGACATAGGAATAAAAACGGCCGGAAATCTCTGGAAGATTACCGGCCGCATTCAAAATTCAGAAATCAGAGGATGCAACCTTCTGCTTGGATAAAGCACTCTACAAAATCTGTATCCTGCCTATCTCCTCCTGCAATCTCTTCTCTATTGAGTCTGCCTTTTCAACAACACCTCTACTCCTTAGAATATCTGCAAGATACATCAGATATGAAATATTTCTCTCAACATCTGTCTTGGAAATATAATATCCGCCAAGCCTCTTTCCAAAGAAATTTATCGCTTTAAAGCTCTCCTCTTCAAATAGATTTGCAAGGTTAAGAGCCTTATCTTTCTCCTGAGAAAGCAGGTATATATCTATAGCATCCATAACTGACTGTTCATTTATAGACGAGAGCAGTGAGCATGAAATTGGGAACTGTTCATGTATAAAAATCTCCTGCATCCTGTCAAGTACCTGAACAGCTTTGTCAGTCTTACCCTCATTAAACAGTGCCCTTGCTGTCTGAGTGTGAATATTCCTGACAGACATGACAGCGTTGAAAGTTAATAAATTCTGATAATCAATATTTACAGACGGATCATTCATATTACCCCATTTGTAAACATTCATAACCTTATCATACATTTTATCTGCAGGCACTCTGCCTGGTATAACCAAAGTTGATTGAGTCTTAACAGGAACAAACTTATATGCAAATCCATTCCACTCAAGATAATCTCTGATTCCAATCTCCAGATCTCCGCCCATAGCAACAAAGTATATTGGTCTGTCCCACTTATAGTTCGCCAGCAGGTCCAGAATCATTAACTCCGTTTTTGTGATAACATTCTTATTTTCAGATATATTTAGACTAATTGTGTCAAGTATAACTGATGAATCGGCAGCACTTACAATTCCATTTGCAATAGCTGCTGCTTTGTCAACAGGAATGGTAAGTTTTCTTGATGCAAAGAAGCTGTAAAGTTTACCCCCTTCTGATGATATTTTTGCCTCAGGCTTTGAAATAAGGTCAATTACAAGTTTAAGCGGTATAGGTTTGTTCAGTCTGTCTACAATATGTACTACGTCATTAGTACCGTAAATGTACTCATGCTTAGGGATAGAAAACGGCAGTGGGTCAGATTCATATGTTTTGTACTGCATCTGATCAATGTACCAGTCGGTTCCCAGCAGAGATGTGTTCACAACCCTTACATCTGTCCTTACTCCCTCTACCTCCTGGATGTACCAGAGAGGGAATGTATCATTATCACCATGTGTTACAAGAATTGCGTTTTTCTCTGTACTGTTAAGATAGTTGTATGCAATATCCCTTGCTGTATACCTGTTGCTTCTGTCATGATCGTCCCAGTTTTCAGAGGCCATCTGTATCGGTACAATAAGACAAACAGCAGAAACAGCAATTGCTGATAACTTTTCCGGAACCCATCTTTTAACAAAATCATTTATCGCCATCACCGCTAAACCTATCCATATAGAGAACGCATAGAACGATCCTGCATAAGCATAATCTCTCTCCCTTGCCTGATAAGGCGGTTGATTCAGATAAATTACAATTGCGATTCCTGTCAGAAGGAAAAGCAACATTGTAACCCACCAGTTTTGTTTATCCTTTGCAAGCTGATAAAACAGCCCTATAAATCCCAGTATGAGCGGAAGCATATAGTAATGGTTCTTAGCCTTGCTGTTAACTATATAGTCCGGGCCGGTTGACTGATCTCCAATCCTTGCCTTGTCAAGAAATTCAATTCCGGAAGCCCAATTACCCCTGAGAGGGTCTCCAGGAACAGTTCCGTGCAGATCATTCTGCCTTCCGGCAAAATTCCACATGAAATATCTGACATACATATAATTTATCTGATAATCAAAAAAGTAAGCTAGATTATCTTTAAACAGTGGCAGTTTACTATCGCTCCCGGGCACAACCTTTCCCCTGCCCTCAGTATAGTTTTCATAAAACTTAATATGGTCCGGTGAAGGGCTCCACATTCTGGGGAACAGCATCTTACTTCCCGGCTTATAATCAGCCTCCAGTGGTCCGTCTACCTTTTTGTAGCGATCACCCACCTTTGCGTAATATTTTGAAGTTTTCACCTCATAAGGAGAGTTATAGCTCTCTCCGTAAATCAGCGGATTCTTTCCATACTGCTCTCTTGCGAGATATCGCACAAGTGAGAAAGGATTGTCCGGTTGATTTTCATTAGTAGGAGTATTCGCTGAGGACCTGATGATTACCATTGCAAATGCAGAATAACCTATCACAATCATAGTAAAACTCAGGAGAATAGTATTCCACAGAATGTTTTGTCTCCTATAGGTAAAAATCAATCCCCATACAGAAAGTGCAAGCACCATCAACATAAAGAATGCTGCCCCTGAATTGAAAGGAAGCCCCATTCCGTTTACAAACAACAGGTCAAACCAGGAAGCCATCTTTGGAAGAAATGGAATTATTCCGTAAAGAATAATTGCAAGAATAACTGCCGAAATTAACAGTACATAAAAACTTCTTTTTGTAGAGACCTGGTAATTCTTGTAGTAGTAAATAAAAACAATTGCAGGTATCGCCAACAGATTTAACAGGTGTACACCAATTGATAATCCCATGAGCAGGGCTATTAAAACAATCCACCTGTTTGCATGAGGCTTACCAGCCTCCTCTTCCCATTTTAACATCGCCCAGAAAACAGCCGCTGTAAACAGAGAAGACATTGCGTAAACCTCTCCTTCAACAGCAGAAAACCAAAATGTATCTGAAAATGTATATGCCAGAGCACCTGTAAGACCAGCTCCAAAAATGGCAACAGATCCAGCCAGGGACAGAGACTCTCCCTTCTTCTCTGATATTCTCCTGCCCAGGTGAGTAATTGTCCAGAACAGGAACATTATTGTAAATGCCGAGCACATTGCACTCATGGCATTCACCATCATTGCTGCCTTTTCAGGCCCGGCAGGCAGTGTAAACATTCTGGCAATAATCTGGAAAACCGGATTTCCCGGAGGGTGACCTACCTCAAGTTTATATGAAGAGGCAATAAATTCTCCACAATCCCAGAAACTTGTTGTGGGCTCTATTGTAGACAAATATGTCAGGGCGGCAATTATTAGCACAAAAAGCCCCATCAAGTTGTTTACCAGTTTAAATTTCTTCTGATCCATATGGTTGATTTTCTGTTGGTGTTGACATTAACATACAAAGATACTATTTTGAAATATTCTGCCTAAATTTGCGTAAAATTAATAGCATCAGATGAGCCAGAACGATTGGAAAAGCAGGCTGGGAGTTGTGTATTCAACAAATTCAGAATTTAATTACACAAATGATGATGTTAGTCATGACTCTGAAGAGACACCCCCTCCGGGTAAACAGAGATTGATTGTCTCAATAGACAGACGAAACAGAGGGGGAAAGCAAGTTACACTTGTACTCGGATTTATTGGAAGGGAGGAAGACATTGAAGAGTTGGGAAAATTACTTAAAAACAAGTGCGGAACCGGTGGTTCTGTTAAAGATGGGGAAATAATTATTCAGGGAGATTTCAGAGACAGGATTGTACTCCTCCTGAAGTCTATGGGTTATAATGCTAAAAGAGGTAATTGATGGGCGAGAAAATTTTGCCGGCAGACTCTCTTTGGGGCTCTGGCTCAAAAATAGTGTCATCAATTCCGCCTATTGAAGACGGGGGCAGCGGAGCAATCCCCGATGTGGTTCTTTCCCTCATAATACTTATCTTTTTTATAGGCATAATTGTATTCTCCCGCGAAATTCTCAGCGTGGTTCCAAGTGTTCTTAAAAGTGCGTTCAATTTAAAGAACCATTACAAAATAGAAGAGAAACTATCTCTCTCCAATATGAGAAATATGGTATTTTTCATTTCTCTTGTGTATTTCCCCGTGATTATCACCATAATGGCAGGAAGTTATATTGAGTCTGAATTTGGAATATACCCCCCTCTCTTCCTGCTTCTTTTCCTAGGATTTCTTCTTGTCGTGGGCATTGTTAAAAAGCTGATAATATTACTACTTTCATGGTTAAACGCTGATAAGAATACATTCTCCTATATTGAAAAAGTGGGGTTCAATCATGTAATTATCGCCTCAATTGTAACTTTTCCATCACTATTGTTGAAGTTAATTGTTAATGACAGCACAGGAGAACTACTGGTTTACGCCATGATAATAAGTGTTATACCTATTTGCATCCTCTACATTGTAAGAAGCTATCAAATAATAATCGGCCAACATTACTCTCATTTTTTTTATATTTTGTATCTTTGCGGCGCAGAAATTTTACCCATCATACTTATAGTTCACTTTATACTCTCGCTCTGACAATATGAAGATAAAGAATATCCTGATTTCACAACCGGAACCAACTAACGGATCTCCATACTCGGAACTGATATCCAAGCATAAAATAAATATTGATTTTATACCTTTTTTTAAGGTAGAGTCCCTTACAGCCAAAGAGTTTCGCCTTCAAAAGGTCTCAATACCGGAGGCCACCGCAATTGTTTTCTCTGCAAGGTCTGCAATTGACTCTTTCTTTAAAATCTGTGAAGAGCTCCGTATAACGGTCCCCGAGACCATGAAGTACTTTTGTATCTCAGAAGCTGTTGCTCTGTACCTTCAAAAGCACATAGTTTATCGCAAACGAAAAATTTTCTATGGAGCCGGAACTAATTCGTCAATCATAGACCTGATTGGGACCAAACACAAAAACGAAAACTTTATGATTGCAGCTGCCGATAACTGCAAAACTGACCTGCACAAATTATTTGTTAAGGCTAAGATTAAACACACAACGGCAGTATTTGTAAAAACAGTTAACAGTGATCTTTCAAGCGTAAAGCTTGATAACTACGACTTTATAGTCTTTTACAGCCCAAGTGATGTAAAATCGCTGCAGGATAATTTTCCGGATTTTGTTCAGAAAGATATCAAATTTGCGACATTCGGAACCGGTGCTCTTAAGGCTCTTAAAGCGGCCAAGCTCGCTGCCGAGGTTACAGCACCCACTCCTGAAGCTCCATCTATTGCAAAAGCACTTCAGATTTATATTGAAGCAAAATAATCATGGCTATAATGCCAGAAAAAGGATATTTATTTCCCAAAAGTGAGAGGCTATGCAATATAAAAGCCATTACTTCGCTTTTTGAAAGTGGAGAGAGTTGCTTTTATTTTCCCGTAAAATTCTTCTTCCTTAAAAACGGACTTGATTATAACAGAGTTTTGATTTCAGTTCCTAAAAGAAACCACAAAAGAGCCGTTGAGAGAAATTTACTGAAAAGGAGAATTAAGGAGGTCTGGAGACTTACCGGTAAATATATATTTGATAATAAAGGTTTTGATATTGCTATTGTTTATATCAGCCCTGCTGTTTCAGATTATCAAAAAATTGAAAAATCAATTAAAGATGGATTGGGAAAAATTAAGGAGAGTATTGCTAAATCTGGCTTCTCTTCCCTTCATTCTGCTGATTAGGTGCTATCAGTACTGCATTTCTCCTCTTAAGCCACAGTCATGCAGATACACTCCCACCTGCTCGGCGTATTCACTTGAAGCTGTTAAAAAATACGGTCCTTTTAAGGGGTTTTGGATGGCTTTAAAAAGGATATCAAGATGTCATCCCTGGGGTGGAAGCGGCTACGATCCGGTACCCTGAGTTTTATTTAATCCAAATCTTTTAAGGACGGCTTCAAGATTTTTTTCATCTCTGGCTAGCATCCTTATCTCCTGCTCCGGCACATTAAATATATCCATAAATACCAATCCGTCTACACAATAGTTAAAATCGGGGTCAACATTAAAACTGATAATTCTGGCATTAATTTTAAGATACTTCTTAACCAGAGTTGGTAACCTGTACTCCCCGTCACTGAGTTTGAGCATATATCTGTCAAACTTCTCTACCGAATCAACTCTGCTTCCGCTCAAGAGCATATCAGGATTGCATCTGTGAAAATTTGGGAAGAATGGGTTTTTAGGCTTCATCATCTTGTCCAGATTCTCTACTGAGTGATTTTTTTTAAGGTATTCAATCATTAAGCTTCTATAAAACTTTGGATACCAAGAACTTATACTAACAGGCCCAATGAGATACCTTACATCAGGCTTGTTCAGAACAGAATATAGAAGCCCTTTAATAAGCAGCATTAGAGGAAGTGCCTCCTTTTGATACTCAAGGGTTACAAATGATCTGCCCAACTCAATAGATTTGCTCAAATACTGATGGAATTCAGGATCATAGTCAAACAGAGATCTTGTATAAAAGCCCTTTATCCCCTTTGTTTTAAGGATCTGATCTCCATATCCCAGCCTGTATGCACCTACAATCTTCCCCTTTTGTTTGTCCCAGAGAATAAGGTGCTGATAATATTCATCATAAATATCAATATCCAGCGGTGTTTTGGTTCCCTCCCCCACTGCTCTGAATGCCTCTTCACGTTTGCGCCCCAGTTCATACATAGTGAGAGGTATGGACTTAGAGTCTGTAAGGAAGCAACTATAGTTTCCTGTAGTAAAAAGATGTTTGTCTTTTGGAAGAGAGTTAATCTCCTTTATAAGGGCACGTCTGTTTCTTGGAAGTGCTATGGGTGTTGAGTATACCTCTTCCGGGTGAATAACCTTTAGCAAAACATTACCCTCTAGTGCATAGACTCTGCTCCTTAGATATCCACCCAGTTGTTTTATATCTTTGTACTCCGCAAGTTCATTAACTGTTATAGGTTTGCCAATTCTAACCTGAACTGTTTGACCTCTTTTATTGAGCATCTCACATGGCAGACGAAGCGTTCTTAGAATAGGGTGAATTTTGCCGAGCCAGTGAAAAAATCTGGAGTTAGTCCCATGCACATAAACCGGAAGTACCTGAACCTCTGCGTTTTTTATTAATTTAAGGATTGACGGCTGCCACTCTTTATCCTGAACAATCGATGTCCCATAAGTAGTAGCAACCTCTCCGGCAGGAAATAGGCAAAGGGCGCCTCCGCTTTTTAAAGTTTCCGTCGCCATTCTTAATCCGGAAAAACTAGGTGCAAGCCCTGGCTTTTCAGTAAATGGATTTACCGGGTAAAAGAAATCTTTTAAATTGGGTATTAATGAAAGAACAAAGTTTGTCAGAAACTTTGTATCCGGCCTGGCAGCACTGAAAATGTCAATGAGTACAACCCCGTCTATAGCTCCATATGGATGATTTGAAACAACAATAAACGGACCCTCCTGAGGTATATACTCCAGTTCTTTGGGTAGTATCTCATATTTAATTTGCAAATCCGCAAGCAGGGCAGAGGAGAAATCTCTTCCGTAATGCTGGGAAATTCTGCTATATAATTTGTTAACTCTTGTTATACCGAGCAAAGGCATTGCAATGCCTGCAATGAGATTCCCGGCTAATCCACGGACATTAACAGCCTTTTTAATATCGGCCTTAGTTACTAGCTTTGTATTCATATCCTCTGCAAATATAGTTTATTTGTTACTTTTACAAACATGAAATCGTTGGATAATCGTGAGCTGCTTAAAGAAAGGGTGAAGCTTCTCCCACTGCTTCCCGGGGTATATCGTTTTCTTAATAAGGATGGTACTGTCATTTATGTAGGTAAGGCCAAAAACCTGCGCAACAGAGTATCCCAGTATTTTCAATCCTCTGAAACACTTACACCAAAAACAAAGGTTATGGTTTCTAAGATTGAATCACTTGAACACACAGTTGTTGGGAGTGAAGCAGAGGCGCTTTTGCTGGAGAATACTTTAATAAAGACATACCAGCCACGTTATAACGTAATGTTAAAAGACGGAAAGACCTATCCATGGATTTGTATTAAGCGAGAAGATTATCCCAGAGTGTTTTTAACACGTAAGTTACTAAAAGATAAGTCTCTCTATTTTGGTCCATACAGTAATGTTTCTCACGCTTATTCTCTTATAGATATCATTGATAATTTATTCAAAATAAGGAATTGCAAGCTCATCTTGTCACCTGAAAACATAAAATCAAAAAAATTTCGTCCTTGTTTAAGATTTCATATTGGAAAGTGCAAGGCTCCTTGCATAGGGCTTCAGAGAGAAGAAGACTATAACTCTCAGATAGACAAGATTAAGCTCATTCTAAAAGGTGAAACAACATCACTTGAAAATGAGATAAGGCAAGAGATGAACCTGGCTGCTTCCGAGCTTAGGTACGAGGATGCACAGGAGGCAAAGGAGAGACTTGAGACTATTAACAGACACTACAGCAAATCTCTTGTTGTAAGTCAAAATATCACAAACGTAGATGTTTTTTCTCTTGTATTTGAGAACAATATAGCATTTGGCAACTGGATGAGAGTTGTAAATGGTGCAGTTATTCAATCTTTAAATGCAGAGCTCAAAATTCCTATTGATGAGGCAAAAGAGGATGTACTCGGGCGATTTATTATGTCAATATCTGAACGATTCGCACCTCTTTCCGGGGAGCTTCTCACGGAATATTTGCCGGAGGGAGATTTTACCCCATCCGTCATTCATGTGCCCAAGAGGGGAGATAAACTAAATCTCCTTGAGCTAAGTATAAAGAATGCAAGAATTTTCAAGATAGAAAAAATTAAACAGGAGCAGATACTCAGACCCGATGAGCATAAAGAGAGGATACTGGAGGCTATTAAAAAGGATTTATCACTTACTGAGTCTCCGGACCACATTGAATGTTTTGACAACTCAAACATCCAGGGGAAATATGCTGTATCGGCCTGTGTGGTATTCAGAAATGCCGTTCCAAGCAAAAAGGATTACAGACACTTTAATGTCAAGAGGGTGGTGGGAGCGGATGATTTTGCTACAATGAAAGAGGTTGTAAACAGACGCTTTTCAAGGATGCTGGACGAGGGGAACTCTTTGCCGCAACTTATTGTTATTGACGGAGGAAGAGGGCAGGTAAATGCCGCTTACGAAGCTCTGCAGGAGCTTGGCCTTGAAGATAAAATAAGAATTGTAGGCATTGCCAAAAGACTAGAGGAGCTTATAACACCCGGAGATCCTCATCCTCTGTTTCTTGACAAAAACAGTTCAACTCTCAGGATAATAATGCAATTGCGTGATGAAGCACATCGGTTTGGCATTACTCATCACAGAAAGCGAAGAAGCAAAGGCCAGATAGAGTCTGAACTATCTGAAATCAGTGGGATAGGAGAAAAGAGCCTTCAAAAATTACTGTCTCACTTTAAGAGTATGCAATCAATAAGATCAGCTTCTGAAGAGGAAATAAGAAGAGTTGCAGGTCAAAGGGTTGCCGGAATAATTAAGAGATACTTTGATTCTGAGACGGAGTCCTAGCCAGCCGCACCCAGTTAACCCAGCCGTTGACAGAGTTAGCCAGGTAAAATATCCACATAATAACCATCAGTAAAGCGTGCTCCACACCGTTTGCGTATGCAATCCCCCACATTACAATGCTTATAATGTTTACTGTAACCCAGAGTACCCATTGTTCCATAAATGTCTTAACCATAAGGAACATTGCGATAACTGAGAGGACTGTGGTAGCCGAATCCTTGAGTGGCTGAGGGTCTCCTGCTATATCAAGAATATATGAAACTATAAGAACCAGTACAACTGAAATAATCCCCAAAATCATCCTCTCTTTCAGGTTAAGTCTTCTTGCCACAACTGTAACTGAGACCTCACTCTCCCTCTTCTTCAGCCAGAGAATCCATCCGATAAATTGCATCGGCAGATAATAAAGAGCGTTAAGGGCAGCATCTCCATATAGCTCAGCCTTAAAGGATATTATTGCATAAAGAGAGACATTTATGAGACCAAAAATATAATTAAGGATATTACCTTTTGCAACCAGAACAACACAAATTACTCCTGTAACACCAGCCAGAGATCCCATAAAATCAAAGCTTCCAGTAAGAATCATATGAATTATGCTGGAGACCACAACCCCTAGTATAAGGAACCAGTCAAAAAATGTTAAAGTATTAATCTTGCTAAACTTTATCATAATAAAGGTGTAGTGAATATAAACTGAAAAATATTCCTCGACTCTCCCGTACGAATAAACCTGACTCCGGCAGTCAGTGGTAAAGGGATATTGAAGATATTGAAATCAAATAAAAGGTCGGCGCCGCCGGAATAGAGATGTTTAGAATCGTTCATACCCCTGCTGTATGCCCAGTCAAAAAACGGAATGATTCTGGCCCTCTTAAGATATATGAGCCAAGAAACTGTAATATCCCCAAGGTTAACAGGAATAGCGTAATCAGCGAAAAGTGATGTATATGTTATACTGTAGTGAGCACTATAACCCCGTGGCGAGGCAGCCAGATTTCTCATGAGATATCTCTTTCCTTCGTAGAATTGCTTTTGATAGGCAAACGATAATCTCAGTCCCTGATTCTTAATTAACACGGGTAAATAACCATATGCATTCCAGTATAATGTAGAACCAAAATTCTCTCCGGCAAAAGGCATAATATTGTATTGTAGATTTACTCCAAAGCCCCATTTGGGGAAGAGGTTTCTTAAAGCCATCCTTTGTACCTGATAGTACTGAATCCCGAATGTTAAGTGCTGATAATCCTGATAACGACCATCTCTGAATGAATAGTATGAGTCATTTGAGTATCTCCAGTCCATCTTGGGTATAAGCCCCCTAGACCAAGCTCCTGATGAGAAGTTCAGCGGAAAGTATGTTCTCAGAGAGGCACTCAGGTACGGAGCTCCCTGAATAGTATCTGCAACCATCTCCGGATTGAAGAGATCCCCGGCAACAAGTGTAATCCTTTGTCTGTTGCGATCATTCAGGTCTGCCCGGAATTCAAGAACCGGGTAGAATCCTCTGTAAGTAAATCTCAGATGGCCCGAGTGAAAACCTCCGTGATAAGAGTAACCAAGCATACCCTCTGCTGTACCGAGCGAATTTTGAGAATATATGGAGGCTCCCGGAGAGACAACATTATAGAAATTCTCGTATGATATATTATTTAAAATATCGGTATTTACATAAAGAGGCGTCCATGAGTGAATTCTGAACAGATGCAGCCCTCTTTGGTATGGTTGAACCTTCAAATCTTTTGCTCCATCCAGTGATACTGTATCAATATTGAAACCCGACTGAAGAGAGAGCTCCTCGGCAAGTGTGTGGCGGAATGGCTTTGAAAAGCTGACCGGTTTCCAGATTAGAGAATCAAGATTAGTTTTGACAATTTTGTATCCGTTTTTTGTAAAGCTTGAGTAAAATATAGAGTTATCCAGTTTACAGAACTGAGGGGATCTGGCCGCAAGCTTTGCAGATGTTAATTTCCTAACGAATCTGGCTTGCGGATCATAATGGTAAATGTTGTTTGTTCCGTCAAGGTCGCTTGAAAACAGAATCGAATTATTCTCATCAGAGAGGCTCTCAATTGTCTGATGCTGGTCTTCAATTTCAACTCTCCATGGATTTGCACTCATATCAGTTGAGTATAAACCAAGACCCTTTTCTGTTATTACTGTTGAATATATTCTATCTCCAATGAAGACCGATTCCTTTATCTGTCCGTTAAACGGAGCCCTTTTGCTTCCCGATATAACAAATCCATCCATTTTCAACAGAACAAGAGAGCTACCTCCCTCCGGATGATATTCGGCAACTGCCATTTTTGTCCCATCTGCGGAGAGAGCTGGGTTCATATAACGGGCATATTTGGTAAGCCTTTTTGTTTTACCTGAAAATGTATCAAACTCAATAATCTCTGCAAAATTTTCGTGCTCCCACCTTAATGAAGGAATCTTTTCACTCCAGTATACTTTCCCTTTTTTTAGCACCGGTTCGCCATTTAGTGAACCAAGGAAAAGCAGGGTTTTCTCTTCCCCTCCGGGTAAAATCTTTACCAGCCTTGATGCCTCATCAAGGTCAGTTTTAACTGCATAAGATATTCCATCCGGAGTAACCATTGGAGATGTATATGATATATAATCGTCCGAGACAGGTGTGATAAAGGTTTGATGAGTAAAAGGGGCCCTTAGCGAGTCCTCTTTTTTCCATTGGGCTGTCATAAATACATTTGAAGCCTTAAGACTTTCAGAAACAGTCAATCCGGAAGCCTTACGATATGCACTTGATGAACCTGAAGGATTATAGAATTGATTGACAAGCGATTTCATTACATCGCCCATCAGATGATAGTTTCCTGAGCGAAAACTCATTCCGGAAAGAAGCAGATAGCCAAGACTATACTCATCGGGAGTATAATTTTTATATGATCCAAACGCCCATTGCTGAATATTCCTGTAATCTCCATCAAGAAAGGCAGCCTTGAAATAGAGAAGATGAGAAGTACTTCTGCCTCTTCCCGAGCTTGAATTAGCTGTTTCCGAGACAACTGCATCCCCCTCAAGAGCCCATTTATTTATGTAAATTCCGGCACCCAATCCTACAGCCTGCTCTCCTATTAACCATGACAAGGGTTTGAAAATACCCCTTTCAAACATAGTCATCTGGGCTACGTGCCTCCCTTCGTGAAGTACAAGCTGTTTCTCCCAGTTCATTGAATAATTACCGAACGATGGCGGTGTTGTATAGAGCTCCATCCTCCTGGGTGCCCAGCTTACCATGCCATTACTATATACATTGTACGGATGCAGGACAACAGGAATTCTCCTGGGTTTTGCTCTTAGGGGAGAGTTAACGGCATCTGCGCTTCTTTCTAACAGGAGTGCATAGCGTCTGGCTAATGAGTCGGTTTCAGCAGGAAAAATTACAGAATACCTGTCTGTCTTTATCTCTTTCCACTTAAGGCGTGCCGGGTCGCTGCCTGTTGAGTAGAATTGAGAATAGGATAGGTGGGAGACAAGTATGAAAAGAATCACAGTAAGGAGTGACTTGAGTGTACGGCTCATCTGGAAAATTTTTCTGCCTCAAAGGTAGGAAAATTGCGACAGATTTATGAAACACAAATTTTTATGAGCTATATTTGCGACAGAAAACTAATACCCCTAAACAATGGATATAGTATTTCAGATACTAAAACTATTAGGTTCCCTGGGACTGTTCCTGTATGGAATGACCCTGATGAGCGGAGCCCTCCAGAAGGTTGCAGGTGAGAAGATGAGAGGCATACTCGCTGCAATGACATCAAATTCGTTAAAGAGAGTCCTGACAGGTGTCTTTATCACAGCAATAATCCAGTCATCAAGTGCAACCACAGTTATGGTGGTAAGTTTTGTCAACGCAGGACTTTTATCTCTTGTACAATCCGTGGGAGTGATAATGGGTGCGAATATAGGCACAACTGTTACTGCATGGATTATATCTCTTTTAGGTTTTAAATTTGACATCTCGGCACTATCAATTCCTCTGATAGGAGTTGGATTTACACTGATGATGTTCAAATCCAAGAAGAAAAAATCTGTTGGTGAGCTTCTTATAGGATTTTCTCTCCTCTTTCTGGGACTTACATTCCTGAAAGACTCTGTTCCGGATTTAAGGGCAAATCCTGAAGTTTTTGAATTTCTCCAGGGATGGACTAATTACGGATTTGGCTCAATTCTATTATTTGTTCTTTTGGGAACACTTCTAACTGTTGTCATGCAGTCATCCAGCGCAACAATGGCTCTAACGCTTGTAATGAGCAGTTACGGCTGGATTCCTTTTGAGATGGCGGCTGCAATGGTTCTTGGAGAGAATATAGGAACAACTATAACTGCAAATATAGCTGCAGCTGTGGCAAACGTCTCGGCAAGGAGGGCGGCGCTTGCACACACCGTCTTTAATGTCTTTGGGGTTATATGGGTACTTACTCTGTACAAACCCGTAATGTTCGTGGTTTCCAAGATTACAACCGCTGTTTTTGGATTAAATCCGTACGAATCTTCAGAGGCTATCCTTTATGGAATTTCGTTCCTTCACACTTTGTTCAATATTACCAATACACTCTTATTGGTGGGCTTCACTAAACAGATAGTAAAGCTTGTCAGCTATGTTATTAAAACCAAAGAGACTGAGGAGGTCTTCAGATTAAAATACATCCAGGGAGGTGTTCTAAGTACTGCAGAACTTTCACTATCTCAGGCAAAAGAGGAGATAACTGACTTTGCCAAACTTGCAAAACAGGAGTTTTTGTACGCACGAGAGGCTATGAGACTTTGTAATTCTGATAAGTTTGATGAGCTTTACGCGAAGATTGAGCACTATGAGCAGATAACAGACAAGATTGAACTTGAAATTGCAAATTATCTCAACAATGTATCTGAGGGAGAGCTTAGTGAAGAGAGCGGCAGAAGGCTGCAGGCTATGTATAAAATAATAAGCGAAATAGAGAGTCTGGGAGACTCGGGTTACAACATTGCAAGAATCCTCAACAGGCTTCGTGTTCATAAAAAGAATTTCTCAGAGGATGTATGCGAAAAGCTGGACCATATGTTCATGCTGTTGGACAGAGCATTTGATAACATGATTTTCAATCTTGATCTGGGATATACAAAACTTGACGGAATTGCCAATGCTGTTGATTCTGAGGAGCAGATCAATGAATACAGAAATATCCTCAAAGAAGAGCACCTGTTTAATCTTGAGAATAATAAATATGGTTACCAGACAGGTGTCTATTATATGGACATTGTTGCAGAATGTGAAAAAGCAGGTGACTATATGATTAACGTATCAGAGGCAATTATTGAAATTCAGTAGAGATGGCCAGAAGATTTATATTAATATTTGTCACTTTATTTTTCTCTGTGACTTTTTGGGGACAGGTATCTCCTCTCTCTGCCGATTCATCATTTTTTTCAAATGTTCCGTGGAGCAGCAGAGCTGTTTCAGAGGGAATATTACACAGAAATATTCACATAAACAAAGGTGAACTTTTTGGTTCAAACCAATTTATCTCTGTGGTTGAGATTAAACCTCAGTCAGGTGCGAGAATTGAGATTTTTGCAAGTCCTGTACTTAAACAAACCAGTGCTATGGCTGTTGAGTCCGGTGCAAAAGTAGCCCTGAACGGCTCATTTTTTAAATTCAACAACAGCTACAATACTGAAGATTATAACTCTGTAGATTACATAAGAAAAGAGGGCGTCCAGCTTGCCCCAAATACCTGGCCCTCTCGCGGAAGGTCAATGCATCAGCTTGGAGCACTTGCAATTTTCAATGGAGAGCTATTCATACTTAAAGCCGACGTATTAAGGGAGTGGGAAAAATATATTCAGGCAGAAGAGGTTCTTACTACCGGCCCTATACTAATAGTAGCCGGAGAGGATGTTAAACTGGCATCAGACTCATTTTACACCACAAGACATCCCAGAACGGCAATAGGGAAAAGAGCCGATGGAACTATTCTGCTTATTACTGCAGATGGAAGATCTCCGCAGGCGGCCGGTCTCTCTCTTAAGGAACTCCAGAGTGTTTTACGATGGCTAGATGCAGAGTATGCGATAAACCTTGACGGAGGGGGATCAACTACTTTGTATATAGAAGGCGCATCTGACAATGGGGTAGTTAACCACCCAACGGATAACAAAACATTTGACAACAAAGGTGAACGGAAGGTGGCAAATGCCATTCTGGTTTACACAAAATAGATGGACAGTCATAGAAAAAGAGTTCTCTTCGTTTACACAAGAAGCTCCACATTCATAAGTGGGGATATTGAGATTTTGTCAAGACACTTTGACGTTTCAACACTTGTTACAGACAATAGAAATCCTGCCAGGCAATCGGCAGAACTTATAAGACAGCTCTTCTATCTTATATTAAATATCCGCAAATTTGATTTTGTTTATATATGGTTTGCAGATTATCACTCTTGGCTACCAGCCTTTTTTGCGAAACTGTACGGTAAAAAATGCTACCTGGTCCTTGGCGGCTACGATGTATGCAGAGTTAAACAATATGGATACGGTAGCTTTGTGAATCCTTTGCGTGGCTGGATGGCCCGTGATTCAATGAAAAGAGCTTCAGCAAACTTATGTGTCTCAAATCATGTTAAAAGAATTGCCGGGAAACTTGCTCATGACACACCTGCTTATCTGCTTTATAACGGAATATCATTCCCGGACTCTTCAAAAACAAGACTCCCGGCAGACGGAGGAAGAGGCGGAATATTATGTGTGGCCCTCGCAAGAACAAAACAGAGTTATAAAATAAAGGGAATTGACAGATATCTGGCTTTGGCGCAGGCAATGCCTTCATTTACATTTACCCTTATAGGGACTGATCCGGAAAAAGCAGGTGTCGCAAAAACAGACGTCCCTAAAAATGTTAAAATAATACCTGAGCTTGAACACAAAAGTCTTACTGAATACTACCACAAATCCAAGGTATATTGTCAGCTCTCAAGAAGAGAGAGCTTCTCACTTGCACTTGCAGAGGCTATGTTCCATGGATGTATGCCACTGACAACAAAAGCAGGAGGTATGCCGGAAGTTTCAGGTGGGTTGGGGGAAATTATTTATGCAGCAGACTGCGATACATTCAACAGAGAAGATCATGAAAGTTCTGTTCACGAAGCAATAAATGCCGTTGCCCGTCTTGCCGCTGAAAGCGAGGACTATGCTCCAGCTATGAGAGAGAGAGTAATGACCCTATTTACACTTGAAAAGAGGGAGAGGGATTTGCTCTCAATTATCTCAAGGGATTATAAGCTTAAAAATTCCTCTCATCAATCTTAAGAGAGAAGAGTCTCCACGTGAAATAAGGCTTGAAAGAATGCGGTAATGAGCCTTAGTTTCCGGATTATTCCCAATAAGCACCTCCCGGTTAATCTCCGGAAAGAGAGTGATTACTTTTACAAGTTCACTTTTATCAATCTCCTTATGTAGAAAGAGTCTCCTTCTGGTTTTGACTTTATATGAGAATATTTCCTCTCTGCAGGCATTTTTTGCAAATGCGGGTAATTTTGAATCCAGATAATCAATTGTTGAGATAATAAGTTTAAGATGGCCAGATGTTGCTGAGACTGATGATGAATTGTATAAAACGTAATGAACCAAAGGCTTATTTACTAATACAATTTTATTTGCTTTTGCTATCAGTAGTGGCGAGACAGATAAATCATCCCTTAGTTCAGGTATGAACTTAATATCACTATCCATAAACAACTCCCTCCTGGCCATTTTATTCCATAGTGCAGAAGGAAGTCTGTTTGCGAGCATATCTTTTATATAAGCTCCTCTCTCCTCTTCACTTTGTAGAATAACACGCTCTGCTTTACAGGTGATATGTGAAACCGACCTGTTCTGCTCCTCTGCATAGTATCCGCAAATAGCCAGATCTGAGCCGGTATCTGTCAATTCAAAATACAACGTTTGAATCAGAACGGGATCAAAGTAGTCATCAGAGTCCAGATGAATAATATAATTTCCAGATGAAACAGCCATTCCCGCCCCTCTTGAAGCAGCGACCCCACTGTTAACAGTGTTCTTTACAACCTTGTAGCTGTTCTTTAACCAGGAATTACGCAGAAGAGCCTCTGCCAGTTCAATGCTATTATCTCCCCCGCAATCATCAACCAGCACGAGCTCAAACTCTTTTAAAGTTTGAGAAATAACTGAACTTACAGATCTTTCTATCAAAGTCTGAACCCTGTAAACAGGGATAATAATAGAGATTTCAGGTTTCTTCATCGCTTAAACAAAGATAAAAAAAGAGGATGACAGAAACTGCCATCCTCAAACTCAAGTTGACCCACCAGGATTCGAACCTAGACTGACTGAACCAAAATCAGTAGTGCTACCATTACACCATGGGTCAGTATGGTTTCTCAATTGAGGGTGCAAATATATATCTTTTTAGTAAAAAACAAAAATTTTCAAAAAATCTTGAACTCAAGCAGAGAATCTCCAAGCATCAAATAGAGCACAACCCAGAAAGTGTATCTCAGTGCTTTTCCGGCCAGCATAAACAGCGCAGACTTAGTAAAATTCACCCTGTAGAAACCAAGCCCTACAGCCAGAACATCACCTGCAAAGGGCACCCAGCTGAAAAAAGCAATCAACGATCCATATTTGTCAATCCAGTGCTTCTGTTTTAAAAGCTTCTCCTCTGTAACACCAACCCATTTCTCAATCCATCTCCATTTTCCAAGATGACCAATCCAGTAGGAAGTGAGCCCTCCCAGCCAGTTTCCGGCTGTTGCCCACAACAAAGCCCATAAAGGATTCATCCCGGCAATAAGTGCTCCGGCAATAAGTATATCCGAACTAAAAGGGACAATAGTTGCAGCCAGAAACGAGCCCATAAAAAGGCCGATAAAGCCATATCCCTCTAATATCTCTATCATCGTTTCGATTTAAAAAAATCCTTTACTATTGAGGAGCATTTATCCTCCAATACACCACTGTTAACTTCCGTTTTAGGATGAAGCAGAGATGGAGTAAAAAGTGAATAGCCTCTTTTTGGATCTGATGCTCCATAAACCAACCTTCCTATCTGTGACCAGGCAAGTGCAGAGGCGCACATAGCACAGGGCTCAAGAGTTACATAAAGAGTGCAGCTTTCAAGATACTTTCCTCCAAACTTAGATGTAGCCATTGTAATTGCCTGCATCTCTGCATGTGCAGTGGGGTCATTCAGCCTCTCGGTAAGGTTGTGTGCCCTTGCAATAATTCTTCCATCGCATACCACAACTGCACCTACAGGTACTTCATCAGCTTTTAATGCCTTTTCTGCCTCATCAAGTGCAGCGTTCATAAATTTCTCATCCACGCTCATAAATCATCTTGTACTGTTTGAGCAAATATAAGGAGATTATCAAACTAATCTAAGCCTGATTAAAGTTTCACATATCCATTTTTACTGAGTTCCCTGCAAAACTGAATAAATCTCAGCAGTAACGTACAGAGTGAGTGAGAGGAGTCGTAGGCGTGGGTGGGACAAGCATCTATCTGATTGACAATCTGCTCATCACAGAGTGCAAAATTCACATAATCAGCAAATTGCATTTAGCAGCCACTTCAAAAACAACCCCATAGATGTTTGTCCCACCCACGCCTGTTCATACCGGTAACTGCATGATTCTCCCTATTCAGCTAACCGGTGTAGACGATGGAGCCTCCGCCGGAAGGAGCGAAGCGTATGAGGAGGAAAAGCTCCGGAGTCACATCGGGTAGATGAATATATGTCATGCGGTTGCCGGGGATGAACAATCCGAAAAACTGACGGAGTCTCCGCCGCAGCAATCAGAAAAGAAGTAGATACACCGATGCTCCTGCAAAGTAGCCAATCAAAGCAAGTAATGAAAATTTCTTCAGATAGTATACAAATGGCACCTTTTCCAGTCCCATAACTGTTACTCCTGATGCAGATCCAATGATTAGAATGCTTCCGCCTGTAACAGCGCAATATGCCAGAAAAGTCCAAAAAGAGCTGTCTGCCATAAATGGTCCGGATTGAGCCAGAGGGTACATTCCTATAGTACCGGCAACTAATGCAACGTTATCAAGAAATGAAGAGGTAATACCCAGAGATAAACTTATTACTTCTGGTGATGGCATTACAGAGTCAAGAAAACCTGACATTTGCACCAGGTGTCCGGCTGTCTTTAGAGATGCAACAGACATAAGAATTCCAAGAAAGAACATTACTGTAGAGACATCTATTCTGGAAAAAACCCTTTGAACACGTAGCTCTTGAATAACAGAAATTCTTCTTCCCGCCCATCTCCTGTCTGTCATAACCCATAAAACGGCAAGACCTAGCAAAATTCCCATAAATGGCGGCAGGTGCAGAAGACTCTGCAACACAGGTATAGATGCAAGCGAAGCAAGGCCGGTTATTAAAAGCATTCTTTTTAAACGGGGATCAATTTTTGCCAGAAAAGGGTCTGCCTTTTCAATTAAAGGACTTTTACATTCAGCACCCTTTTTAAACGAGAATGTTGTAAATACCAGAGGAACGCTCATCATAACAAGGCTCGGTAAAATTATATGTGTAACCTGATGCATTACAGATACATTTCCGCCTGTCCACAGAAGAAGTGTTGTAACATCTCCAATTGGAGACCAGGCTCCACCGGCATTTGCTGCTATTATTGTCATCCCTGAATATATGAGTCTGTCACCTCTCTCTCCCACAATCCTTCTGAGTAAAGCAACAATGACAATAACTGTTGCCAGATTTCCCAGAACAGACGAGAGAAAGAATGTCAGAAAAGAGATTATCCATAACAACTCTCTCTTATTTCTCGTTTTTATCGCATTAACTATTACTTCAAATCCACCGTGTGAGTCAATAAGTTCAATAATTGCCATAGAACCAAGCACAAAAAACAGCGTCGCCGATACATCTCCTAATGATTCAAGTATTGAAAACTCAAGAAACTTATATACCTGTTCCCTAACAGACATCTCTGCAAACGATGGAATATTTTTCACCAAAGTCTCCAGCATTTCAGAACCATTTAATTTAAAAAGATTCAATCCATCAGCCAGTAATAACATCCATAGCAAAACACTCATACCTATTGCTATAGCTGCCTTGTTGATTCTTAATGCATCCTCAAATGCAATTGCTATAATCCCAATAATAAAAATTATGGGCATGATACTGTAAATCATACGTTCAAAGTATTTAACGTCTTTGAAGAGGGAGAACCCCTCCTTATAAGGCCTGCAAATATAATTATTATTATCATTTGAAGCGGACAATTTGTCAGTAAAGCTGATTGGCACTTATTTTGTCTCTTGAGAAGTGCAAAATTTAATAATCCATTTAAAAACAAAAAATACAAAATTCTCTTATTATGAACATTAAACCATTAGCAGACAGAGTTTTGGTAGAGCCTAAGGAGGCTGAAACAAAAACAGCAAGCGGCATTTACATTCCTGATACAGCCAAGGAGAAGCCACAGGCAGGAAAAATTGTAGCTGTAGGAAGCGGAAAAAAAGATGAGCCAATGGAGCTCAAGGTTGGTGACAATGTGCTATATGGAAAGTACGCAGGTACTGAGATCAATGTAGATGGCAAGGATTACCTTATGATGCGTCAGTCAGACATACTGGCTGTTCTAAACTAATTATTTAAACTATTTAAAAATTTACCAAAATTATGGCAAAAGAGATAAAATTCAACATAGAGGCACGCAACCTGATGAAAGAGGGTGTGGATGCTTTGGCTAACGCAGTAAAAGTAACTCTCGGCCCAAAAGGCAGAAATGTTGTTATTGATAAAAAATATGGTTCACCACAAATTACCAAAGATGGTGTAACTGTTGCTAAAGAGATTGAACTTGAAGACCGTTTTGCAAACATGGGTGCACAAATGGTTAAAGAGGTTGCTTCAAAAACAGCTGATCAGGCAGGTGATGGTACTACAACAGCTACCGTTCTTGCTCAGTCTATTATTAATGTAGGTCTTAAGAATGTTACTGCAGGTGCAAACCCCATGGACCTGAAAAGAGGTATTGACAAAGCTGTTGATGCAGTAGTTGCATCCCTTAAGAGTCAAAGTCAGTCAGTTGGTGATGACATCACAAAAATTGAGCAGGTTGCTACAATTTCTGCGAACAATGATATTACAATAGGAAAACTTATTGCAGATGCAATGAGTAAAGTTAAGAAAGAGGGCGTTATCACAGTTGAAGAGGCAAAGGGTACCGACACTGAAGTTAAAGTAGTTGAAGGTATGCAGTTTGACCGTGGCTACATCTCTCCTTATTTCATGACAAATCCTGAAAAAATGGAGGGTGTACTTGATAATCCTTATATCCTTATAACTGACAAGAAAATTTCAACAATGAAAGACCTGCTTCCTGTTCTTGAGCCTGTAGCCCAAAACGGAAGAGCACTCGTTATTATCGCTGAAGATGTTGACGGTGAAGCACTGGCTACTTTGGTTGTAAACCGCCTGCGTGGTACTCTTAAAATTGCGGCAGTTAAAGCTCCGGGATTTGGAGACAGAAGAAAAGAGATGCTTGAGGATATCGCAATTCTTACCGGCGGTACAGTAATATCTGAGGAGAAAGGTATAAGACTTGATGCTGCCACAATTGACATGCTCGGTGTTGCAGAAAAGATCACAATTGATAAGGACAACACTACCATCGTTAACGGTTCAGGTGAAAAGAGCGCAATTGACAAAAGAGTTGCTCAAATCCGCAAACAAATGGAGACTACCACAAGCGACTACGACAGAGAGAAACTTCAGGAGCGTCTTGCCAAACTTGCCGGTGGTGTGGCTGTACTGTATGTAGGAGCAGCATCTGAGATGGAGATGAAGGAGAAGAAAGACCGTGTTGATGATGCACTTAGTGCAACACGCGCAGCAGTTGAGGAGGGAATTGTACCAGGTGGTGGTGTAGCATATATCCGTGCAATTGAGGCTATTAAAAACCTTAAAGGTGAAAATGAAGATGAGAATACAGGTATTGCAATAATATCACGTGCAATTGAAGAGCCATTGAGGATGATTGTTGAAAACGCAGGTATTGAAGGCAGCATCGTTATTCAGAAGGTAAAAGAGGGAAAGGCTGATTTTGGTTACAATGCTCGTACCGATAAATTTGAAAATCTTCTCGCAGCCGGTGTAATTGACCCGACTAAAGTTACCCGTATCGCTCTGGAAAATGCAGCTTCAGTTGCAGGTATGTTCCTGACTACGGAGTGTGTACTTGCAGAAAAGAAAGAGGAGAATCCGGCACCTATGGGAGGAGCTCCCGGAATGGGTGGAATGGGCGGAATGATGTAAGAGCATCTGCGCTTAACGAATTAAAAAACATTATTTATAATACAGGGCTTGTCAATAGATTAGCCCTGTATTTTTTTACCAGCTATCAGTCTAAAGCTTACAAATCCTCCAATCTAGCTGCATTCACAGAGTATCCGCATAACTTCCGGAGTTTTTCCTCCTCGCTCACTTCGTTCGCTGTGGCGGAGACTCCTTCAAATTATATCTGGCAATCTTACTGCATTCACAGAGTAGTCCGCATAACTTCCGGAGTTTTTCCTCCTCGCTCACTTCGTTCGCTGTGGCGGAGACTCCTTCAAATTATATCTGGCAATCTTACTGCATTCACAGAGTATCCGCATAACTTCCGGAGTTTTTCC
>CALGSW010000006.1 GCA_937901965.1 uncultured Bacteroidota bacterium | reverse complement strand
TGCAAATATATGAACTTTCTGTTTAGCACGGTCGGTTGTAATATAGCCGCTAACGGATGGCGGTATGAAACGTTGGGGAGTCCGGAGTTACTTCACTATCAAGGTACAATAAACCTTGATGCGAGAGATGTCGTTTGCATAACCACTTAAACCCCAATGTTTTATACCGCGTGTTATGCCCTGTGCTTTGTTCTTCCAGTCTGTCAGACAGTGCGTTGGCAAGACATACTCTTTTGCAATTTTTGGCCAAGCGATGGCCTGTGTGCATTGCAAATGTGTATGGCTTATGTGCTGGCATTTTATTCATCAGTTTTTGCTAATAATTTGTCTTCTAAATCACTTTTAAATTCATACTTAATTAATTTTCCATTTCTCAAATGGTCAAAGAATACATCATATGAATTAGGACTTAGAAAATGAAAATGATATTTTTCTTTAATTCCTTGTTTTTCCAATTCTTTATTGAGATCTTTAAAGTGCTGAACACCATATCTCAGTTTTGCTTTATTCTCATCACTAACATCGCCATCTGCTTTTATTTCAATAACTACGAAATGCTCTGTTGTGCCATTTTTAAGTTTGATAAAAAAGTCAGGGTTAAAAGATTGTATTTTTGAATGTTTTCCCCCAACTGAAGTAATTGAGTATTCAATTGAATAAAAATTCATATCCCGTGATTTCAACCAGCATTCAATTTTTGCAGCATTATTTGTCTCGCAAAGTTCAGAAATGAATTTCCTTTCAGGCGTGGCTTTTGAAAATGTTAAATCCAGAGGCGTTTTGAATAAGTATTTATTTATTTCTTTGGATGCGCTACGGGGCAAACTTTCATCTTCGATTACTATTTTCAACAATTCTAAATTATTATCGTTGATTTCATTTTTATAGTCGGAGGAATAAAAGACGGTTGAATTGTGTCTCAAATTGCCAAGCGCTAGGCTTTCTCTATTTATATTTTTGGTAGAAATTGTTAAAGGTTTTTGGGCTTCTCTCTGGTAAACAACGGTTTTCCCTGCTTTTCTAAGAAGTGTATTGAAACTGCTTAAAATCTTGTTTCTATTTGTTTCTACCAATCTATCACCTTTGATTCCAACTTTATCCATTGAAGTTCTAATGATTTTAACAATTTCATCTTTGGGCGGTAGTTTTTCTTTCGAATAATCACCAGTTGGTAATTTTAAAATTTTCCCTTCCCAATTTCTGACTTTTAATTCGTTTACTATTTTGTTTGCAATCTCATCAACGGTGTAAGTATTATAATGAATTAAAGTTTTTTTGGAACTTACATATCCTGAAAAATCAGTGTATTCACTTTCTTTTTCGCTTTCTTCAACTTGCGATTGCAGTTCAATAAAACCTTTGGTATAATCAAATTCCTTGTGGTCTTTTGTAGCTTCTTTGGTTGTCGCAATTTTACTGTAATCAATATGATGAACTTGAAAATGATATTGCTCTCTGTCTCCATTTTCAAGCGGAGATGAAAACAAACGTTTTTCTATTTCCAAGATTTCATCTACTAATCCTTTGATATTTCTACTCCAGGCGTCATGGTTAAATATTCTGACTTTTGGTTGGGGTGTTTGATACTCTGGCGGAATTCTTAATCCACGACCTAATACCTGTGCAATTAAAAGTTTGGAATTAAAAGCTCTATCTTCCCAGGGTACAATTTGAAAAACATTTTTCACATCCCAACCTTCTGTAAGCATTGAAACTGAAACTATCCATTCTATGGGATTTGTATATTCATCAACTTCTTTTAGTTTCAGTACATTTGCCTTATGGTCATTGTGCGAAGTAACAATAAGAGTCTTACTTTCAGCTTCTTTTTCTGTAATTTTTTCTTGTTTAACTAAAAACTCAGAAATACCACTGTGCAATCTTCTCGCATTTGAAATGTCTTTTGTGATTAAAATGGTTAATGGCTTTATTTTCCGATAATTCTGTTTATTATGTTGGTGATTATCATATATTTTCTGAAACTTGATATCAATGTCTAAGTCATCATCTTTGCTAACATAGTCCACCATTTTAACCATTTTATCATCAACAGCCTGCCGCAAAGAATATCTGTAAATCACATCATTAAAGTATTCATCGTCAATATAAGCAGTTCCGGTTAATCCAATTATATATTTAAAGTCGAAATCAGAATTAATTAAAAACTCTTTCCACTTTTTTAGGTTCTTACTTTCATTGTCTCTTCCTTCAATCTTATTGAAGATATGATGAGCTTCATCGTTTAAAACTAATGTGTTACCTCCATTGCCATTAAAACTGTCTCGAATTGAAGAGCCAGTAGTTTCATATACAGCATGAATATTTTCAACGCAAATATCACCGTCTTTAATTGTAACATCTGCAGATTTTATTGAGGGATTTTTCCATTTTGCACTCTCAGGAATAGCCTTTAAAAGTTTACTATCGGAACTCAATTCCGTAAACTTTTCCAAAAGACCGTCTTCAATTGTTAAAGAAGGACAAAGTACAAGAACTCTATCAACCAAGCCAAGACCAAGCATAATTTGTGCAATGCCATAAATCACATAGCTTTTCCCTGTTCCTGTTGCTAAATCAACAGATGCAGAAAGTTTATTTGGAATTTGTAAATAACTCAGATAGTCATCGAGGGATGAATAACGGTTTTTTATTTCAACATTTGAATTATCATTCCAGTTTTTTTCAATCAATTCTTTAGTATTGATATATAAACCTGAAGCAAGATAAATAATAACATTATTAATAGCTTCTTTTTGATATTGACGACCATTAACCAAAATATCCATGTATCGTTCCCAATCATGCAATGGTAGTTGAATAGGGTTATAGTTGGTATCAATTTTTAATACCAAGTCTGAAGTTTTATATCGTTTAATTTCTTCCATATTATTTTATCTCGAACTTTTCTTTAAACTCATTACCAAAAACATCAATGTAGATAATCATTAAATTTTTACCACAGTCTTTTTTTGCGATGACAGGTATTTTCAATTCTTTGGTTTTCTTTAATTCCCCTCCAATATCTTCATCTTCTTGTTTGTTTTTCTTTTTTGGTAAAAGGTCTTCTGCAAAGTAAAATTCATCCATGTCGAATATATTACCATTAAAATTTTTATCAATAAGCACCATTGCTAAACTTTCAAAATTTTCAAGTTCATTACCTTTTTCATCTTCGCTAAAGTCTGAATAAAACCTTTTTATTGAAATTTTGACTTCTTTTGATGTTGTAGTAACCTGTGTTTCAACTTCAGGTTGTTTCATGAAATGAAATCCAATTGCATCGTCTAAATCATTTACATTCTTTTTACTTTGGGGTTGCCTGAATTTTTTAAACTGAACTTTGTGTAATTCTTTTATTATATGATAAGGAACCTTCAGGAAATAATAGCGAACGTTTTCTATTTCGTAATAATCACTTATAAAATCAATATAACTTGCTGGAGCAACAATATATATACGGTTTCCAATTTTTTTACCAATATTGGAATGTAAATTATATAGATAATCTTCATCGACAGAAGCATCTTCAAATTCCCAATATGGCCAAATTAATGCAAAATGCCCATCCTTTCTTTGTCCATCAATTTTAATCCCACTAATTGTCTTTTTTATTGGCTCTATTTCAAACAAATTCGTCACGAATTTTGAATATTCAATTTTGTCTAGATTGAATATTTTTTCAAGGCTATATTGACCAGTATTTACAGCAAGAAAACTTTTTGCCTCTTTCTCGTAAGTTTTGTTTGGGTTATCAAGAGATTTACTTTCGCTGAGATTGGCAATTCTCTTTTGAATAGAATAAAAAGATAATTTTCCTATATCACATGTTATCCACTTTCTATTTAGTTTTTCTGCAACTGCAGCAGTTGTCCCTGAACCTGCGAAGAAATCAAAAACTAAATCACCTTCGTCAGTGGATGCCTTTATAATCCGTTCTAATAATTTTTCTGGTTTCTCCGTTGGATAGGTGCCTTTTCCTCCCTTCATCCTTCCAACATCATCCCAGATATCTTGAATTACTTGTCCTTCTTCTAGTCTTGTGTCAAGGAATGCAACCTTGCAACGTTGTGCACCTTTAGGGTATTTGGGTAAATAGAGATCACCATTTTTAAGCTTTTCTTCCATTTCTTCTATTGTACCTATCCACTGTATTCCAGGCTTTGGACGTGCTCCGCGCCATGTAAAATATTTATCAGGATTATTTCCTTTCCAAGTTGCACGCTCAAGTTTAAAGATTCTGGCACCTTCAGGAATTGGTTCTGACTTTTTTAGAATGGTACCATCTTTTAACTTCATCCATGAATATTCTTTAATAGCGGACTTAGATAAACCGACCGTTATATCTGCCCAATTATAAAGAGTGTCAGTTTGTTTTCCATAGTAAAGAATTACATCATGTATATTTCCGTACCTTTTTTTTGCATCGTTGTGTGGGTCACTTCTTTGCCAAATTATTTCATTTTTAAAAAAATTCTCTCCGAAAATCTCATCAAGTACAATTTTTATATAATGAGACTTTTTAGTATCTAAATGAACATAAATAGCTCCGTCCGGAGCTAGTAATTCACGTGCGACAATTAATCTTTTTCTTAAAAATTCAACAAATTCTGAACCTTTGGTTTTATCTGAATATGCTTTTTTTCCACTATTTGTTTTAAAATCACTTTCTGTTGCAAAAGGTGGGTCGATGTAAATCAGTTTAATTTTGCCTTTAATCTTATCTTTTATTAAAGGGTCTTTATTCTCATAGATTGTTTTAAGTAATTGGAGATTGTCTCCAAAAGCAATAATATTTCTCCAACCATCACCCCATGCTTCTCGTTTCCCATTAAAAACCTTTTCTATCTGCAGAGGTACAGGAAAAACGCCATCTTCATTTGCCAGAACGTCTTCCTTGCGCATTTTTCCACCATAAACCAATTCATATTCCTTCTGCTGAGTTGGAAATAATTTGTATTTGTAGTCAAGTGGAATATTTTCTCCCTTTTGTAGCCGATTGATTAAATCTTCTATTTCATATTTTGATAAATCCATATTCATATTTTATAAAAGTCCTTTGCTTTGAAAACTAAAATGGTCATTTTTAGTAACAATAATATGGTCGATAACTTCGATGCCTAAAAGCTTTGCTGCATCACAAAGTTGTTTTGTTATTCTAATGTCAGCCTCCGAAGGTTCAACATCATTTTCCGGGTGATTATGAACAAAGATAATTCCTGCTGCCCGGTCGGTTAGTGCATCTGAAAAAATCTCTCTTGGATGAACAAGACTGAAATTAATAGTTCCTTTAAAAACTGTTCGCTTTTCAATTATTGTAGATGCACCGGTCAAGGTTATTGTGATAAAATGTTCTTGTTTTTTGTTTCTTATTTCGGAAACCTGCGCTAATACGTCTTCTGTATTATTTATTTTTTGTTCAGGTTTAATTAAATATCGTTTTGCTAACTCAAATGATGCAAGTATTTGTCCTGCTCTTGCTGCTCCAACTCCTTGTAAAGCTTCTAATTTTTCAAAAGTCAGATTTTCTTTTTCAGTTTCAATTAGTTTCAATATGTCATTGGCTAACATTGTAACATCACGACCTTTTATTCCTTTACCAAGTATTACCATTAATAATTCCTTACTTGTCAAGGCTTGTGCGCCTTTTGAAGCGAGCTTTTCTCTTGGTTTGTCGCTAGTTGGTATTTCTGTAATTTTCTTCATATAAATTCTCAAAAATACTCAAATGTAGGCAGGCAAAAAAATTGCTCTTTTGGTTTTTTTGGGTGGATTTTTGTGAATCGGCAAAAAACCAAATGTGCAATTTGTGCGGTGGGTTTTCTATTCATTTTCATTCCTCAAATTATTAGCAATCTTGTCTTTTTAGCATTGGGCATAACTAGTTTATAGATCCATGTTTATTGAATATATCATTTCAAAAAATAGAGATATGTACACGTTTATGGAATAATGCATTTCTCAAAAACAAAATTAATTCAATTGACAAAATCCTTTTAGGCTAAAATATGGCATATGTAAGAATGTCATAAAGTTAACTATTCTTTTTTAAATACTAATTTTCTTCACCCCCACCATCTCCAACCCCATCTCATCAATCAACATCGCCAGCTCCTCTGCATTGCTAATATTCCCCATTTCCTTCACCTTCAGGAATGTCGAATTCTTCATCGGATCCCTCTGCTCCTCAACAGAATTAATCAGAATATAATCCTTCCTATGCTGCCTAATCAGCAATATCCACATGATTGCATCTATCTTCATCAGTTGCATTTTTCTCCAGGACATCAGAAACCGTTATGTCAAGATCCTTTATTTGAGACAACTTCTCCCTCCACTCCTGGTACCCATCCACATCCGGGAAAGCCACAATTTTACGACCTTTCAATACCTTCAGCCGGTCATTAAGCTGTGATTTCCCTCCGGTGGCCAGCCAAATATATTCAGACCAGAATGAGCTGCAAATTAGAGCAGTCTTCTCACTCTCCACAATAGCGACATTTTTAAATGGATATTGCTTTAAAAGATGCTCACCAAACAAACACTGAGTTAAAGTCCAGTCATCCGGCAGACGCAATTTGGGGTTGATTGACTGTTTCAAAATTGAGTGAACCCAGGTTATTTTTCCTCCAATATTTTCATCCTTTATCCGTCGGCCGGTCACCCTGTTGTATTTCATAATCTTCCCTGTTCGGCATCGGCCCTCCCGATCTATCTGGTAGAAAATCACATCTCTGTTTTTTGTCACTCCTATATGGTAATCTTTTATGATTTTGAGTGTGTTTTCTCTGCCAATTAAACTTGTCAGGAATACCGTAAAATCGCTGTCTATGGAGGGATTTACGGAGCTTTGTACTACATCTGATGTTATGGTCCATATTTTATTTATTACTGTCGATTTTTTAGGTTGTTGAGGTATCTGGAAAAAGTTATCTTTCCAATTGCTGCGAGCAGTCGGGTTATCTTCAAAAAATTGCTTTGGTGTGTAATGATATCCGCAACTACTCTCGTGATTGCACCTTCCCACCGCTTCATTAAGATAATCTCCGTTTTCATCCACATAAAGAGAGAAGCATTGTCTGTCCCCACAAGCGGGACAGGTCAAACGGCTTTTGGGGCCCTTATAAGGTTGCAGAAAATATGTATGAGAATCTTTCATAAGGCATTAAAAATTCTCATCAAGTTCATAATAGAATGAATCGTCTAGATCAGAATCAAATAGTAGAGAATCATTCTGTCCCGATTGTCCTACTTGTCCCGCATCCTCACTTGGGACAGAACCATTCCGGATAAGATCCTCTTTCTTCTTCTCCTGCAAAATAATCCTGTGCACAGTGGTTTTGCTTTTATTGACCAAATCGGCAATTTCCCGGACAGATTTTCCCTCTTTATGTAGCATCATTATATTAGAGTTGTTTTGTAAATCTTCCTCCTCTGTTCTGTCTTTCAGGTGATCAGATGATTTTATATGACTCATTCTTGCATCTCTCATTCCGGGCAAACGGACATCAACGTCGTCAGATTAATTATGATAAATCATACAAGGAGGCAGAACAATGATTTCGTTAGATCAAATAAAGAGATATGGAAAAATTGCCGGGGTTGTGGTTGTATCATTCCTTGCAATGATTGGTGTTTCCAGTATTAGGAAATGCAATAGGAATACGAACAGTATTCCGGAAGTTATTGTTCAGCGGGATACATTATACATTCGCGATACTAGTCGCATAGAGAGGCCGGTACCCAAAATAATAAAGAAAATTGATACATTCCTGGTCCGGACAAAAGACACAATCCGGTTAAAAGACACCCTATACTTAGCCCTCCCCAGGGAGCAGAAAACTTACAAGGATAAGAATTACCAAGCATGGATATCTGGTTATCGGCCGGAGCTGGACAGTATTCATATATTCCGGAATACACAGCAAATAATAACTTCAACAACCATACAATCCAAACAAAAATCAAGAAGGTTGGGGATAGGGATTCAAGCGGGATATGGTATCACACTCCATCAAAACATAATAAAACCAACCCCTTATATTGGAATTGGCCTGAGTTATAATCTGCTGATTTTTTAGTGAGAAATAATTTCTTAAATTTATGTCATCAAATGACAATAGTCATACGATAATTTTAAGCAACTAAAGCGCCGGATAGTAATATTCGGTGCTTTTTTTATTTAATTAGTTGTGCCGGTTAATTTTTACAATTTGAGATTATGTTAACGATATAATTATGTAAAACTTACTAGTTGATAAAAATCCCTGACTACATTACTCAAATCAACCAGTACATCCACGTTTTTTTTGTTATTATATTTGCAAAAAAGGTTTCAAATGTCTCCACTTAAAATACACTCCTCAGATAGTTTGGATTTTTATTCTGTTTGTACTGAAACAGAATTATCTATCCCATTGGCATCCTCAGGAATAAATGCTGGATTCCCATCTCCTGCGGGCGACTTTCTTGATGAAGGTATTGATTTAAATAAAGTACTAATCAAACATCCCAGTGCTACCATTTTAGGAAGAGTGAAAGGTCATTCAATGAAAGACATCGGGATAGACGACGGGGATCTAATGATAATTGATAGAAGTATCGATCCAACAGATGGGAAAATTGCAGTATGCTTTATTGACGGCGGTTTTATGGTTAAGAGAATTAAAGTTGATAAGGATTGTATATGGCTTATGCCTGCAAATGAAAATTTTGAACCCATAAAGGTTACTGAAGATAATGAGCTTCTAATTTTTGGAATAGTTGCTCACGTCATTAAATCTTTTTGAAATGTTTGCATTAGTGGATTGCAATAACTTCTATGCAAGTTGTGAACGGGTGTTCCGTCCAGAGCTTAATGGGAAACCTGTCGTTGTCTTGAGTAATAATGATGGGTGCGTAATTGCAAGAAGCAACGAGGCAAAGAAACTTGGTATTCCAATGGGAGCCCCAGCATTTCAATATCAAAAATTATTTGACGAAAACGGCGTTTATACTTTTTCATCAAATTTTGCTTTATACGGGGATATAAGCTCAAGGGTGATGTCAATACTTTCTTCGTATACTCCACAAGTTGAAATATACAGCATCGACGAAGCTTTTCTTTGTTTTGATGGCTTTGAATTATTTAATCTGGATGAGACAGGGAAATCTATTAGAAAACAGATATTAAAATGGACCGGGATACCTGTTTCTGTCGGTTTTGCAGAAACAAAAGCCCTCGCCAAAATCGCAAATCGCATTGCAAAGAAATTTCCAGAAAGGACCAATTCTGTATATATAATTGACTCCGAAGAAAAGCGTAAAAGGGCATTGAAATGGCTTTCAATTGAAGATGTGTGGGGAGTTGGCAGGCAACACTCAAAAAGGCTGAAATATTCTGGCGTAAGTAATGCATGGGACTTTGTGCAAATGTCAGACAATTGGATAAAAAAGAATATGTCAATTGTTGGTTTACGTCTTAAAAAAGAACTTGAAGGTGAACGTATCCTTGAAATAGAGAGTGTTCAAAATAAAAAGAGCATAGCAACAACACGCTCTTTTGACGAGATGTATACAACACTTGATCAATTGAAAGAAAGGATAGTAACATTTGCTTCTACGTGTGCCGAGAAATTGAGAGATCAGAAAACATGTTGCAATACAGTTATGGTTTTCATACACACAAATTATTTTAGAGAAGATTTGCCACAGTGTAATCGTAATGCAGTCATAAAACTTCCTTTCCCAACAAATTCATCTATTGAGATATCGAAGTTTGCAATAGATGGGCTCCAAAGGATATTTATTGATGGTTATAATTACAAAAAAGCTGGAGTAATTGTTCTTGATATAACGCCTGAGGATCCATGCCAATTAAACATCTTCGAAAACTCAAATCCAAGACATAAGCAACTAATGACGGCCATTGATAAAATCAACAAAGAAATAGGCAGTCGTAAAGTTTTGCTTGCTGCAGAAGATCCCGGGAGGAAGTGGAAGATGAAGCAAGAACACGTATCTCCACGCTATACAACAAAGTTAGATGAAATTATAACCATTAAAACAGAGTGAAATGTGTTTCTACTTTCAAGCGTCCAAAAAAGTGCTCGAAATGCTTGATAAAAAATATGAAGGCATTGAAGACGTTTCAGCAGATTTAATAAATCATGATGATCCACACAAAGACTGGATAGTGAATTATAATGGTTTTGAACATCCAAATACAGTAGTTGTCGCGAACAATCAGCCTAATAAGTTGCAATTAATGAACTGGGGATTAATTCCTTTTTGGGCAAAAGATAAATCTATTCAAAATAGTACCTTGAATGCTAAAATCGAAACATTAAACGAAAAACCTTCATTTAAGTATTCAATTGATAATAGATGTTTGATTTATACAGACGGATTTTTTGAGTGGCAGTGGCTGGATGACAAAGGGAAAAATAAACAGAAGTACATACTCAAGTTAATAGATGAAGTCCCCTTTGCATTTGCTGGGCTATGGAATGCATGGACTGATAAATCAACAGGAGAGCTATTGAAAACATTCACGATATTGACGACAGAAGCCAACAAACTTATGTCGGAAATTCACAACTCAAAGAAACGAATGCCAGTAATTGTATCAAATGAAACAAAATGGTTAAAGGGAGAAAAATTGATAATGAACAATGATATGCTGAAAGCAATCAAATTATAATTTTTCAAAAGAATCACTGTCCAACTCAGAAGGGGGCCAACAAATTTTCATATTGAATCTTAAAGCGGACGTGGTGCGGACGTAGGAGGGAAATAAAAAAAACCAAATTATTGATTTACAATAGTTTGGTTTTATGCTTGGTGCCCAGAACAAGACTCGAACTTGCACACCGTAACCGGCACTACCCCCTCAAAGTAGCGTGTCTACCAATTTCACCATCTGGGCGTTTAGGGAGCACAAAGATAATACGGTTTTTTATAAATTAAAATGGTTTTGAAAAAAAATCTTAACTTTACAGAAATGTTAATGTAACAGGCATGAACGACAACTTTAAGAAACAGATTGAAAACATGGAGGACCTCGTTGAGATTACAAATATGATCTCAGAAAGCACAGAACTGCGCGAAAGGGTTGCCCATTATGCCAAAAAACCCGTTGACGCACAGTTTGAGAAAGAGGGACACCCTATTCAAATGAACTTTGGAAAGAAGGGGGATACAATATACCTTATTGGAGAGTACAGAAAACATCTCAAGGACAAGAGCACTATAAATGAAATCCTTTATGATGCCATTTCACAGAAACTGGTGACCAGCGCTCACTCACTTGAAAAATCGGGTCTATTCTGCGGTCTCATTGAGGCTTGCAGCGTAAAGAAACTTGGGTTTGACATAACTGGTGATGCTGAGATGAGTGATAAAGAGTTTCTCTTCAGAGATAAAAACTCTGCTATACTTGTAAGTGTATCGTCAGATAAAGAGGGAAAATTTGTTGACTTCTTCTATAACAATTTAATTCCTCTAACTCTTTTGGGCCATGTGACAAAGGGGGAACTCAGAATGGATGATACTTCATTCGGATATATATCAGACTTCATAAACTGATTATGTCCCGGCACCTAAGCAAGGATAGAAGCAAAATTTCGGCAATGTTTAATGGCATAGCCGGAAGTTACGATTTTCTGAATCACTTTCTATCTCTGGGAATTGACAAATACTGGAGAAGAGTACTTATAAAACATGTAATGCATAGGAGTCCTTCAAAGGCACTTGACATAGCAACAGGTACTGGAGATATTGCAATTGCTCTTTATAAAAGGGGAGTAACTACATGGGGAATAGACATTGCAGATCAGATGGTTGGTATAGCAAAAAAGAAGTGTGAAAAACTTAACCCGGAAGATACTGGCAAGCCGGATTTTTTGATTGCCTCAGCAGATGAGATACCATTTCCTGATAGTACATTTCATCTTGTAACTATAGGCTTTGGTATACGAAATTTTGAAAACAGAAAGGTTGCTCTAGAAGAAATATACAGAGTGCTTACAGATGGCGGAGAGTTGGCCATTCTTGAATTTGCTGACCCAAGAAATAAACTGTGGAGAGCTATTTACAGGTTCTATTTTCATAATGTTTTACCTCTTATAGGCAAGATTATTTCAAAAGACATGAATGCTTATACTTATCTGCCTGAGTCAGTGAATCAGTTCCCGCAATATAGTGAGTTTTGCAAGGAGATGGAGGAGGCAGGATTTATTAATACCAAATTTAAGCCACTTACCGGTGGAGTCTCTGTTTTGTACACTGCACTTAAAAAATAAGGTGTATGACATATTGGGAGGTTATATCAATCATTCTCTACTTTGTATATTTTATACTGGCTATATATGCCTCTTTTGTAATAATGTACAAGAAGCTGGATCCTGTGAAGTCTCTCTCCTGGATTGTAGTAATTCTGCTCCTTCCATATATAGGCCTTATACTATATCTCTTTTTTGGACAGAACTTCAGAAAAACAAAGATATACAACAGAAAAGGGGTAAGAGATGAGAGGTTCAAAAGGCTTGGCAGCTATAAGCAGCTCAAGGATTTAAATAGAAATCCGGAATTATTTCCTTCTGAATTGTCAAAATACAGAAAACTTATCAATCTGAATCTTAAAGGCAACAAAAGTCTTCTGGGAGTGAACTCGGAAATTTACCTCTATTTTACAGGCAGGGAGGCACTTGATTCCATGTATCAGTGTATCTCTGAGGCTACGCAACATATACACCTTCAGTCATATATAATTGAAGATGACATTACAGGAAACCGATTCAAAAACCTTCTGATTGAGAAAGCATCGGAGGGGGTAGAGGTAAGAGTGATATATGACGATGTGGGGTGCTGGAATCTTCCTGCAAGATTTAGGGATGAGTTTACGGAAAAGGGGATTGAATTCCTCGCCTTTGCACCAGTTAAATGGTTCCTGTCACCACTTTCAAAACTGAATTACAGAAACCACAGAAAGATACTTGTTGTGGATGGTGTATCCGGCTTTCTCGGAGGGGTGAATATTGCTGACAGATATTACAACGGAGGCAATTTTGAAGAGTGGAGAGACACCCATATGAAGATTAAAGGGGAGTCTGTTGCTGCCCTTCAGTCAAGTTTTTTGCTTGACAGATATTTTATTATCAATCAACAATTCAGAAGAAAGAAAAAATATTATCCACACCTTACCCTTCCGGATGTAAGAATTGACGGGTTGAATCCCGAATACTTCTCACAGATAATCACATCGGGGCCGGATAGTGACTGGGCAAGTATAATGCAATGCTACTTTGCCGCAATTTCAAAGGCTACAAAACACATCTATCTGATAACACCATATTTCACACCAAACGAATCTCTTCTCAATGCTCTGAAAATTGCCGCACTGGGCGGTGTTGAAGTGTGTCTTATGCTGCCACAGAAGAGTGATTCAACAATCACACACTGGTGCACACTTTCATACGCAACTGAAATGCTAGAGGCGGGAGTAAAGGTTTATCTGTTTTCAAAAGGCTTTAACCATTCAAAGGTTATTAGCATAGATGGCGAATTTTGTATTATAGGATCGGCAAATTTTGACAACAGGTCCCTGGAACACAATTTTGAGATAACAAGTATAATTTATAATAAAGAGATTGCCGGAAAACTTGATGAACAATTTTTAAGAGACACTGTAAAGTGCATATCATTAGCCGGCTCAAAATGGGCTAAGCGCAGTATTATGAATCAGGTCAAGGAGTCATTTGCAAGACTTCTTAGTCCGTTGTTGTAATTCAATAAAATATGAGGAAGTTCCTAATACTACTATTTATTTCTCTAGTAATTTACTCCCCAGTGAAAGGATTTGAGGATCTCAAATCAGACTCTACAAAAGTTAATAGCAGAGCCCTCTTTTCAAAACATAATATGGCAAGACTAATCCTGCCGGCTCCGTTTATTGTAACTGGAATTGCGATGTATGGAAAACCAGGAGAGAGATTTCAGCAATTAAGGACTAACTACTTTACAAACTTCTCTACCCGTACCGATGAATTTTTAAGATTCTCCCCCACTCTTCTTCTTTACACTCTAAAGGCTGCAGGAGTTGAGAGCAGAAGCTCATGGGAAAGGATGATACTCACCAACGCAATTGCAGGTGTTCTGATGGTGGGCAGTGTACAGTCTCTAAAAATGATTATAAAAGAGCCCAGACCGGATGGCTCAGAATCAAACGGATTTCCAAGCGGACACTCTGCACTGGCTTTTGTAGGGGCAACTATGGTTCATCACGAATACGGCCTTACAAACTCACCCTGGTACTCAGTAGCAGCATATTCACTGGCATCGGTAACAGCCGCTCTAAGAGTTCTCAATAACTCACACTATATGCAGGATGTAATCATGGGAGCAGGAATGGGTATAATGGCAACAGAGGCTGGATATATGATAAGCGGTGCAATTTACGGAGAGCGTGGTTTATTGAGAGGATCCAGAGAGAATGCTCGTAAAGGTGTGCCTGTAAACGGTTACTCCTTTACAGGTGGAAGCCTTGAATATGTCAGGATACTGAATACTCCGGAAATTGACGGAGAGTTATACAACACATCATGGGGAACAGCTGCAAACTTAGAGAGCATTTTTTATAACCCATCTGCAAAGCAAAGAGTTGCCGATCTTGGAATTCATTTGTCGGCAAATGCAAATACAGCTATGGCTCAAAAATCAGGCGGCAATGAATCAGATAAAACATCAATTAACTGGCTTACCTTATCAATTGGGCCAGCACTCTCATTAAAAGCGGGAAATATTATGAGGTTTGGAGTAACTGCAGAGGCAGGATACTCCAGACTTATTTTGAATAATAACACGATAAACGAGAAGAGCTCTTCCGGATTTTATACCGGTGCTTCTTTGTTTTGTGAAAGAGAGTTAATTGATGGTGTTATTTTCAGAATTTTTGCAAGGAGCCGAAACTCAATTCACTCAAGACCTATTCCGGATATAAACTCCCTCTCTTTCGGAGGAACAATGTCAATATCTCTTTATTAGAACACTGCTGACAGTTATTAATTTAACACGACCTTTCCGTGTCTGCCGGCTAATGCTTTTATTACATCTGTACTAATCCAGAAAATATCAGAATTGTTACTTCCCGGAGAAGTGGCCATGAAAAAAGCATATTTGAGATCAGGTGATAGACTAAACGACCAACCTCTTCCAACAGGTGTATTAAATTCATCACCCATATTCACAGGATAACTCCATTCACCATCAGAATCTCTGAAAACAATATAATAGAAAGCCCCACGTTTTCCCTCTTCAACTCCCACTGCGGGTATTACAACAAATGAGTCATCAGGCGAAACATATGCATTAAACCTGTCTACTCCGCAGTTTATCTGATCAGGAAGTAATACCGGCTCCATATAAACTCCATTCCTGTATTCAGATTTATAGATATATGATATTTTCTCATCCTTTTTATTTCTCGTAAAATAGATATCTCCCTCAACGGTGAAAGATGGAAAATACTCTCCGCCGTCTGTATTTACCGGAAAACCGATATTTACCGGAGCACTCCATTCGTTGCCCCTTCTGCTGACATACCAGATATTATCATCTCTGAGTGTATCACCTTCACAATCCGGCATATCCGAGACAAAATAGAGCCTTTGACCATCAGGAGAAAAGACCGGTTCAAGATAATTGTATATTGACTCCTTGCAGAAAGATGCCCTCTCTGGCTTGCTCCATGCTCCATTTGAAAATTTTGTAAAAGCAATAAAGGCTGGCTTATCATGACCTTCCACAACTCTGAAATATATCTCTGTTCCGTCGGATGAAAATGTGATATCTCTGTTTTGCATTTCATTGGAAATTATGCCGGGAGCAAAAACAATAGCCTTATCAGAAGGAGGATTTTGGTCCAGGTAGAGAACATTTTGAGCATCAGTCTCAGAATATATCAGGGAAACCAGTACTATCAGTAATACATTTTTCATATTAATAAGATGAATACAGGAATAAAATTGCAACATTTATTTTAATTAATATGAAGTTTTATATCTAACTTGCATATATTAAGGATAACCAATACATATACGATTATGAAAACAATATTCAAACCTATGTCATACGACCATTGCGAGGGCATTATGAATATATACAACTGGTATATTGAAAACAGCCTTGCTGCGTATCCGGACAAAATTAAGTCTAATGAATATTTCTCATATTTCATGGATGCCACAAAGGGTTTCCCGGCGTATACAATATTTGATGATGAAGATATAGTGGGTTTCTGCTTTCTCAGACCATATCTTCCGCACTCAACTTTCAGAGAGACCGCTGAAATCACATACTTTATAAAAGATGGTTATACCGGAAAGGGGCTGGGAAAACAGGCTCTCAACATACTGGAGGAGGGGGCAAAGGCAACAGGTATTAAATATATACTCGCCAGCATCTCTTCAGTAAATCTCCATAGCCTCTCATTTCACCACAAAAACAACTTCAGGGAGTGTGGCAGATTTGGTAAGATTATTACAAAAAACGGCAAACAGTTTGATATCGTTTGGATGCAGAAAAACCTTTGATTTCAAACAATTATATTATTAACTTGTTTAGAATAAAGAAAATTTAAAATTAAATGAAAAAGTTATTTATAAAATTATTCATAACTGCCTTGGCAGTTACAACGTTTGCCTCCTGTTCCCACAGACTTGCAGGAACATGGCAGGTAAAACGTTTTGAGGTATCAAAGCCCGGAGAACCAGGCACTTCGCTTACAAATATTGGCACTATCTCCTTCTCAAACAACGGAAGCGGTGAAAAGAATATAAACTATAAAGTTCTGGGTGTAACAAGAGTGGACAACTCACCATTTAAATGGGTATGGGCAGATGGCAAATATGTCACAATTGAGAGCAAAGATTCAGATTTCTCAAAGACATGGATTATTATTGAGAATAAGAAGAAGAGCCAGAAGTGGAAGTCTACTGACGGAAGCAACTTAGTTCAGACACTTGAAATTGAAAAGTGAAAGTACTAACAATTATCTTTTTAGCTTAATGCTGGTTTTCTGGATTGAAATAAGTTCAAATGAATTATCTGTAATATTCTTATAGTTCATCTGACCATTAATCCGCGGAATAAAATCTATTCCGGTTGCAGACTGCATTATTTTTGCACCGAGCATACCGCTGAGTCCACCTTCCTCTTTCATTGATGTTTGGGAAGAGATAAAACTCATTTCTGTGTTAACAAAATTTTCAAGCTGATCTCCACTCCCCTTGATTTCGGGTTTACTTACAGGATTTTCAAAATAGATGAGCGTTCCTTTTTTTTCAATGTTAAAATCATATTGAACAATAACAGCATAGCTTTCTACACTTATTGTTTCGCCCTTTTTATTCCATGCCTTAATTCTGCTGTCAATTACCTCTTTTGGTAATTCAAAACGTAAAATTATCTCTCTTTTGCCAGTCTGCTCAGGATCCGGAATCTCTAAAGTTCCACTTGCATAAACGTCACCAATTTTCTCTTTTTTGGCATATACAAATGACTCAATATTCCATGTTCCAATCATCTTTGCCGTTTCAGCCATATACTCCTTAGTGCCTGGAGTGTGATAAGGGTTGTTTTTGCCTCTCTGTGCATCAACTATTGTAAAACCGAGCAAAAGGATTCCAAGTAATAATAGCTTTTTCATAGTATAGTAATTTAAGGTTGTTTACCAATGGATTAACTGACTATGATGTAAATTTAACATTTAAATTTAAACAAAAACAAAGCCGACTAAAATTTCTTTTAGTCGGCCAATATGTGACCCCGACAGGATTCAAACCTGTAACCGTCTGATCCGTAGTCAGATACTCTATTCAGTTGAGCTACGGGGCCTTAAACAGAATTACTCTGCGTTATCCTTTGGTACAGCAACGTATTTTCTCTCTTTAATACGTGCTTTCTTACCTGTAAGCTCTCTCAGATAGAAAATTCTGGCGCGGCGAACCTTGCCTCTCTTATTTACCTCAACAGAGTCAATAAAAGGTGATGTAACAGGGAAAATTCTTTCAACACCCACTCCGTTAGACATTTTTCTAACTGTGAAGGTTTCTGTTGAACCTGATCCTTTTCTCTGAATAACAACTCCACGATAGTTCTGAAGTCTCTCCTTATTCTCCTCTTTGATTTTGTAGGTGACTGTAATTGTATCACCGGCCTTGAAATCAGGCAGTGTTTTTACCTCACCGGCAAATGCTTGTTCTGCAATTTTAATTAAATCCATTGTAAATTCAGTATTTGCGCAACATTGAAGACTCCTGCGTTCACTCAAGCGGTTGCCATTATTTTTGGGACTGCAAAAATAGAAATTATATTTAACTTGACAAAATTATTTATCTTTTTAACCCTGACTTGTATAGCGCCCCGCCTATGTTATCATATTTTGCACCCGTAACAGAACGCAGACAGTTTGGAATGTTTGTAACCCATAACGCTCCAAGAAAGGCAAAGATAAGAGCCTCCTTAAAGTTCACAGTTCTCTTATCCGGAACATGGTATTCACATTGAGGAGCTCTGGCCTGCATCCTCTCTACCAGATACTTATTTAAAGCTCCACCTCCGGTCAAAAGGACTCTCCCACCCTTTATATGTGCCGATATTTGAATTGCCACATGCTCTGCAAATGTTGCCAGCTTATCCTCCATTGCAAGATTAAATGAGTCAATTAAAGGAATTACGCTCTGCTCTACCCATTCACGACCAAGAGATTTTGGTCCTGTTTTATGGTAAAAATCCAGATTATTTAATTTATCTAAAAGAGTTTCATTTACAGTTCCCCTCCTTGCAATCTCCCCGTCTTTGTCATAATCAAGACCTATTGTCCTGGTATAATGGTTGAGTACATAGTTGACAGGAGATATATCATAAGCACCTCTTGAACCATCTTCATTATCAAAAGAGATATTTGAGAAGCCCCCAAGATTAAGGCAGTATGAAAATTCAGAGAACAGGTTTCTGTCACCCACAGGGACAAGTGGTGCACCCTGCCCTCCAAGAGCAACATCCACTGTTCTGAAATCACATATGGTATCTACTCCGCTTTCAGCTGCAATTCCGGCTCCGCTTCCAATCTGAGTTGTTAACCTCCGTGAGGGCTGATGGAAGATTGTGTGACCATGAGAGGCGATATAGTCCGGTTTAATTCTGTTTCTGGAGACAAACTCTCTTACCCTGGCTCCAAGATACAGACCATAATCTGAGTTAAGCAGCGCATACTCCTCAGCAGTCATATTCTGAGCTGTGGCAAGTTGATGCTTTAACTCATCTGAATATGGCTCATCCTCTGCCGCCAGAATCTCATAACTCCATCTTTGGTTACTCTCATCCAGAGTAAACCTTACATGACACATATCAAGTCCGTCCAGCGATGTACCGGACATCAGACCCGTAATCTCTATTACCATAAAAAAGATCTTTTAATTTCTGTTATATTTCCTCTTCCATCAGTTACGGTAAGCTTAAGCTCTCTTTTACCCCCTTTTGGTATTCTTGCGGTATCCAGCAAGAGATTCACTCTCCTTGTTTTAGGATCATACTGTGGAATAATCCAGACACCATCTGCATATGCAACTATTGATGAGATCCCGGATTCACTATCGTAGAGTGTAACCGGTATTGATGATGAAGCGACCTTTGACCCATCCGGTAAATTTATTTTAACAACCGGTGGAATAGTGTCAAGAGCAATGGTATAAGTGCCAAACTCATTCAAAGAGGTCTCCAGTTTATCGCCGTTCCATTTGCCTCCTTTATAAGAGAGCCTTCCCTTATCGTCAATCCTTGCAATGTACGCCCTCTCTTTAAGGGCAGACGGGACTGAAGCTTTTATTGATATCTCGGCTCCGGAGTGGAGTGGAACACTCTCATTATAGACTCTCCATACAGGAAAGAGGGATGAAGAATCCTTAATACTGTCGGCATAAAACAGGATGGATCTGTACAGCGATCCGGCAGGCAAAATAACTCTCAGAGAGCCCTTTTCATATACGTTTGGAAGGTACCAGTCCATTTGAACTCCTGAAGCCAGTGCCAGAGAATCAAGAGGTTTTGGCATCAGGCTGCTCTCCCTTTTTACCTTGAAACTCTTTAAAGTTTTATTGCCTGCGTGGTCTTTAAGCTCTATTTTAACAGTATGATGAGAATCATCACTAATGATAAAGAGCCCCATATCTTTGCTTACAATATGAGATGTCAGAGAGGAACCCGGTTCAACCCAGCTCTTAACCATTTGTCTTTTGTAATGAACTTTTTGTGGATACTCTACAAGAGAGTTGACATATCTACCTTTACTGAAAGGGATATCTTCTGCCTTGAAAGAGAAAATCTTTTCGTTGTCAAGAGAATAGATATATTCAGAGACTGCAAGTCTGGCCCCGGTTCCCGCCATCCTGTCCACACCCCCTACTGCAACATAAAATGTATCAGGCACGCTTATAACATCAATTTTTTCTGACACAGAGAAGCTTTTAATAAATGAAGCTACCGGAAAACCATTGACTCCGGCCAATCCGTAGAGAGAGATTCTCTCAATTGCAGGTGCTACATTGTCTGTAATAGTATATCCGGAAACAGCCTGAGGATTCAAAGGCACCTCAGATTTTGTATCCCTGATTTCAAAATGGAGGTGAGGGCCACCTGAAGAACCTGTATTCCCGGCTTTGCCTATTATCTCACCCCGTTTAACAGGAAATTGTGCCGGATCCGGAGTGAGGTTAACAGAGAAACTCTCGGCCTCATACTGCTTCTGTCTTACCCAATTTGCAACTTTAGGGGAGAAAGAGAGAAGGTGTCCGTAAACTGTTGTAGTTCCGTCCGGATGGGTGATATAAACAGCATTTCCGTATCCTGTTGGAGAGACTGATAGCCTGGATATATAGCCCTCCTTCACCGCCTTTATGGGTGCACCTGACACCCCTCCAACCCGGAAATCAAGTCCTGCATGAAAATGGGTAGCCCTTAATTCACCATAGTTTCCTGAAAGGGAGACCGGCAGATCCAGCGGTTTAGAGAAGTCTGCAGTTTTAATATCTGCAGAAGTGTGCTGTGCACTCAGACTTGTATTTAAAACAGAAAATGCGGCAAAGAGCAATCCCGCCGCATATCTGATTCTTATTCTTCTATTGATATCCATAATAAATAGTTAAGAGAAGACCTTCTTCATTCTGTCAAAGAAATTACGTTCATCCTTAGATGGGTTTGGCTTAAAGTTGTCAGAACCCTTAAGCTTCTCCAGAAGTTCACGTTCGGCCCTGTCAACCTTTTTAGGTGTCCATATCTGGATATATACGAGCAGGTCTCCTGTTCCGTATCCATTAACATCAGGCAGACCTTTTGATCTTAATCTCAGTATCTTACCCGATTGAGTCCCGGGCTCAATTTTAATTCTCAGCTTTGAATCAAAATGAGGAATTTCGGCATCTCCGCCAAGTATGGCATCGGTCATAGAAATAAAGAGTGTATAAATAAGATCATTTCCGTCCCTCTGGAAATCCTGATGCTCCTCCTCTTCAATAACTACCAGCAGATCACCGTTAATACCGCCTCTTCTTGCTGCGTTGCCCTTGCCCTGAACATTCAGTTGCATTCCTTGCGCAACACCTGCAGGAATTTTAAAACTAATCTCTTCACTCTCCTTTATTAGTCCGTCGCCGCCGCATTTACCGCAAGGTTTTACAATAGTCTTACCCTCTCCTCCGCATGTAGGGCAAACCGAAGCTGTTTGCATGGCTCCAAAAATAGATTGCTGTACCCTTGTTACCTGCCCGGTTCCGTTACATGTGTTACAAGTTTTAATGTCTGCCTCAGATTTTGCACCCTTACCGTTACACTCATGGCATGAGACCTGTTTGTTTATCTTAATCTTCTTCTCAGTACCCTTTGCAATCTCCTTAAGGTCCAGTTTAACCCGAATCCTGATATCGGAGCCCTTATTTACCCTTCTGCCCCCTCTGCTTCCTCCAAAACCACTAAATCCTCCGAACCCGCCAAAATGGCCACCAAATATATCGCCAAACTGACTGAAAATATCCTCCATTGAGAATCCGGCCCCGCTAAAACCACCACCGCCACCGGCATTCATTCCTGCATGGCCAAACTGGTCATATCTTGCCTTTTTGTCCGGATTACTGAGGACGTCATAAGCCTCGGCAGCCTCTTTAAAATTCTCCTCGGCCTGTTTGTCTCCGGGGTTTTTATCCGGGTGGTATTTAAGGGCCATCTTCCTGTATGCCTTTTTAATCTCCTCTGCTGAGGCCCCTTTGGACACACCCAGTACCTCGTAATAGTCTCTTTTTGCCATTTTGTAATTTTTATACCCCTACAACAACTTTTGCAAATCTTATAACCTTACCGTTCAGTGTGTAACCCTGCTGGACAACATCAATAATTCTGTTTTTCTTATCCTCCCCCTCTGCCGGAAACTGAGCTACTGCCTCATGAAAGTCTGTATCCAGAAGCTCTCCGGCTGCCTCAATCCTCTTTAAACCTTTTGAAATAAGGTAAACCATCAGCTTGTTAAATATCAGCTCAGTACCCTCAAGCGCAGCCTTTATGTCGCCTTCACTTTTTGACAGAACCTGAATAGCGCGTTCAAAATCATCAAGAACCGGAAGCAGTCCCTTGATTGTCTCCTCTGCGGCATTAACTACAAGGTCCATTCTCTCCTTAGCTGTTCTTCTTCTGTAATTGTCAAATTCAGCTACCAGTCTGAGATATCTGTCGTTCAACTCTGCCAGCTTAGCAGTATCCCCACTCTCTTGCTCCTGAGAAAGATTCTGTTCAGCCGACCCCTCCTGACCTGCAGCGCTATCGGTTTTTATCTCTTTCTCCTTGTCCTCCTTGTGATTGGTCTCCTTTTCCTTGTTCTTACTCTTCATTACCTATATGATTTTCATTAATATTCATTATTGTTAAGCCGCAAAATTAACAACAAAATTTTTGCCAACAGGATAAAATGGACAAAATGGCACTTTATTATTACATTTGCCCCGTTTTATGATAGAAAACCTAACAAACTACCTTCAGACAGCTGACCCTTTTTCAGCAGGAATGATTGCTCTCCTTATTGGGGTGGGGATTTTTGTGGGTTTTGTGAACACTCTGGCCGGAATGGCCACAGCCCTGTCATACGCACTCTTTATGGCAATGGGTATGCCGATAAATGTCGCCAACGGTACCACCCGCGTAGGTGTACTGGCTCAATTTGCTGTCTCATCAGTTATGTTTAAGAGGAGCGGCTACCTTGACACCAAACTGGCCACCAAAGTAGGTATTCCCGTAGCCATAGGATCACTTGCCGGAGCCCAGGCAGCTGCTGTGCTCAATCCCACTGTAATGGAGATAGCAATGGGTATCATGCTACCTGTTATGGCGGTGATGCTTCTGTACTCTCAGCACAGACGTTCAAAAGAAGCAATCGCGAGCTCAACAGAAAGCACATCATCAAGCTCAACAGAAAGCACATCATCAAGCTCAACCGGGGCCTCAGCCAAAAAATCCAAGGCCTTTAGTGCCGCAAAATTCATAGCTTTTATGTTCATTGGAGCATACGGCGGATTCACACACGCCGGGGTAGGTATCCTGATAATTTTTGGATCATTCTATCTACTGGGGCTTGACATACTAAGAGCTAACGGAATCAAACAGTTTGCAGTTGTAATATACACACCTATTGCCCTGACAATCTTCATACTTCATGGTCAGGTTAACTGGCCTGTAGCACTAATATACGCGATAGGAAATATTACAGGCGCAGTAATAGCTTCCAGATATGCAGTCAAATGGGGAGCCAAAGCTGTGAATTACATCATTGCCATTGCTGTTTTTGCAATGTCTTTCTGGCTTCTTTACAAGAACATCGCCTGAGGCAGTTTGACCTCTTTATCCGCTGAAAGTCCGCTACACTTCAGGAGTTTTTCCTCCTCGCCGGCTTCACCGTCTGCGGCGGAGACTCCTTCAGTTTTGCGGACCTTTCAGCGGAAGGAGCGAGTAATACATACTTAGTCAGCTACAGGTAGTGTTAGATTCGTGCCCCCTCTTCTGCCGAACGGCTTAACACTGCGAAGCACCATTCAATTCGGCCGAAGGCCGTAAAAACCGCGCAGCACCATTTAAATCTGCGGGTGGCAATCTGAACCCGTGTGGCTGTAACTATCTATCTAAGTGAGCGTTGACACTTTATCCGAGGGATGATCCCTCGGATAAAGTGTCAAACACCTATCTGCTTGCCATTTACAACGACACGGGGAGCAGTCGGCTCCAGTTTATATGGTGCCGGGACTGCCGCCCGGCCTTTTTTTGCCTTCGGCAGTAGAAGGAGGCGGATTGCAGGTGAATATTGTGGCTCAAAATCTCGCAGGCGTGGGTGGGACAAGCGTCTATCTTATTGAAAACTTGCGTGTCACAAAACATATATTTCACATAATCAGCAAATTGCATTTTGCAAACACTTCAAAAGCAACCCCATAGATGCTTGTCCCACCCACGCCTGTTTTTCTGCCGAAAGGCTTAACACTGCGAAGCACCACTCAATCCGGTTGAAGGCCGTATAAACCGCGGAGCACCATATAAATCCTTGCAAGGTGATGTGAGACCATGCGGCCGTAATATACAGTTATAGAACAACTTGACACCTCATCCCTCGGGTCACCCCTCGGTTAAAGTGTCATTGATGGTTAGTATGTATTGCTACATCTTTTCCACAAAGAAGTCCGCAAAACTGAAGGAGTCTCCGCCACAGCGAACGAAGAGAGCGAGGAGGAAAAACTCCTGAAGTGAAGCGGATTATTTGTGGATGGAGCAATACATACAGGCTAGAATAAAGGAGTCTCCGACACAGCGAACAGAGAAGGCTAAACGGGAAAAGGGATTACAGCTCCCAAAGATAGAGCGAAGCGACCGTATTGTATGGCGAAAACGTTGCACGAAACTCATCAAACTGCCGGCGGGTTATGGTTTCCAGACCAAAGAGTTTCATTAGACCCTTCTTTATGGCAAAATCACCCCAGCTGAGAACGTCGGGACGTTCAAGAGAGAAGATAAGCATCATCTCTGCTGTCCACTCACCCACTCCACGAAGTTTCACAAGCTCTCGGATAAATTCAGTATCGCTTAAAGTGCGAAGGCTCTCAAAATCCAGAGAGCCATCAACTGCAGCTGATGCTATGCCGGAGATGTACTCAGCTTTGCGCTGGGATAGACCGCAGGCTCTTAGCTCTTCAGTTGAAAGAAGGGAAAAGACTTCAGATGAAACAGCCTGCTCATTTGTCCCAGCCGGCATTTTTGCCTCTGCTGCCTTAACGAGCCTGCCCCAGATAGTCTCTGCTACCTTGCCGGTAATTTGCTGAGCAACTATACTGGATGTGAGAGCGGTAAAGAGGTCGGGCTCAACAGGGCGCTCCAGAAAACCGAGTCTGTCAATAACTTTACCCAATTCAGGGCATACTGTTGATAGGTGGCGAACCTCACGTTCACCATATTTGAGATATCTGGATTGAGCCATTTCTATAAATTATTTAACCATTCTTGCTTATTGTCATCAATGCGTTTTTATCAAGAATCTTCACCGTCTTCCCATTCATCTCAATGATTCCGTCTTTGCCAAATTCAGTAAAAACTCTGGAGACACTTTCGCGCGAAGCATCCACCAGATTTCCTATCTCCTCCTGAGTTACATTCAGTGTAAATTCATCATTTTTAAAAATGATATTTGCGAATTCCAGAAGAACATCGGCAAGTTTACCGCGGGTCTGTTTCTGGGTACGGTTTACGCATTTCTGGTAAGATTCAAGCTCACTCTTGCACAACTCAACCATTATCTGGTTGGTAAATGCAGGATTAGTCTCAAGCATTTTCCGGAAAGTGGTAATGTCAATAAAACAAACCTCGCACTCATCAATCGCAGTAACCGAATATTGATTTATCTTATCCCCAAAGGTTGTGGGAAGGCCGAGATAATTTCTCGGCTTAACAATCCTTACAACCTGAACATGATATGGACCGTCAATATGAATCTTGGCAAGTCCCCTCTTCAGATAGGCAACATTTGTAGAGTACGTTCCCTGCCTGATAATTACATCCCCCTTCTTAAACTTAACAGTCAGACAATTGGGCGAAAGCATTTTAAGCTCTTCAGCAGACAATTTTTCCGCCGCCGGTGATTTGTATTCGCAAAACTGACAGTTGTTCGCCATTATTTACCTTTTTTCAAAGATAATTAAACTTTGGTAAACAGCCTACCCAACAGCACAAAATTTACCTCAGGGGTAAAGTGTCAAACAACTGATCTTTAACCAAATAGAAAAACGCCTCAATTTCTTCAAATAGCTGTTTTATAACTGTTTGACACTTTACCCCTGAGGTAAATTTTTCAGACCTACAGACTCTCCCCAAAATCAGCTCTGAATTTTGCGGCGAGGAGGCGGGGCCAGTCACCTATAGGTTTTAGTTCGCCCATAAAGAAACGGAGAACAGCTGGTTCATATGAGAAAGTGAGGCCACCAATCAGGTGCCTGTTTTCCCACAGCCACTGAACGCGGTCAACAACATATTTAAGCTGGGAGAGAGTGAAGACTCGCCTCGGCACGGCTAACCGGAGAAGTTCAATATCTGCAAGGATGTCATTTCCGTTCTCGTCCCGTACGGATGAAAGGGTTCCACGCTCCATTCCGCGGACACCGGAAGCGATAAAGAGGGCGGCAGCAAGCGCGCCGGCGGGATACTGACTCTGTGGCACATGGGAGCAAAAGGCCTTTGCATCTATGTGGCAACCAAGCACGCCGGCCGGTGTCACAACAGGAATCCCCCGCTTTTTAAACTCACCAACGAGGAACTCAATAAATCTGGGGCTTTGAGAAATTGCAGTTTCGTCAAGGGTTTCACGCAATCCAACTGCCATCGCCTCCATCTCCCGGGTTGAAATGCCTCCGTAAGTCAGAAAACCCTCGTAAAGCGGTATCAAGGTCTCCATCTGCAAGTAAAGATCCCTGCGATTGGTACAAATTCCACCTCCCCGTGAGGAGCTCAGTTTCCGAGCAGAGAAGTATACTATATCGGCAAGCGATGTCATCTCTCTGATAATCTCCCCAATTTGTGCACCCTGCCATTGGGCCTCCCGTCTCTTAATCAGGTATGCATTCTCACCTATAAGACTAGCATCCAGCACCAGTAGTACCCCGAACCTATCTGCCACTCCCCTTACAGCCCTAAGGTTTGCGAGCGAGAAGGGCTGCCCCCCTATGAGATTTGTCGAAGCCTCCATCCTTATGAACGGAACATTTTCCGGACCATTTTCAACTATACAGGCATTTAGCTTCTCAATATTCATATTCCCCTTAAAGGGGTTATCAGAATCTATCTTTAGTGCATCATCATAGAGTAGTTCCTCAATCCGCCCCCCTTTGTCCAGAGTGTGCGCCTGAAAAGTTGTGAAGTGGTAGTTTGTGGGCACAACACTTCCGTTCTTGAGAAAAACCCTGCAAATAATATTCTCCGCTGCACGCCCCTGATGGACAGGCAGAAAATGCCCGGCGCCAAGAACCTCACGCACCGCCTCCAGCAGCCTCTCAAAACTCTGAGAGCCCGCATAGGCATCATCTGCCCTCATCATTGCCGACATCTGTTCGTCGCTCATTGCATTTGTGCCGCTGTCAGTGAGCATGTCCAGAAAGACCTCCCTGGTATTTAGCTTGAATGTATTGAAGCCAGATCGGTTAATCGCCTCCAGCCGCTCCTCCACCGGAATAAGATGTAACTTTTGGACGATTCTTACCTTGTGAAGTTCCAGGGGAATGTTCTCGCCTGTGTGGAATTTAATTTCGTTCATAAATTGAATGGTTAAAATGTTAAGTAATTAGTTAGTTGGTTAGTCATTAAATAAAAAAGTCCGGGCTGCGGGCCCGGACTCATATACTTCATTTATGTTTTCTGTGGTTATGTTTCAGAATTACACAATAGTACTACGGCCGAACCCCTGTAAGTGCGGTAATAATAGCTGTAGTAATATGTGCTGTTAAATTTCATGGTCTGCAAATGTAGGAAAAAAATCTACAACCAGAACTCTGCCTCAGAGGAAAAGTGTCAAACAATTGATTATTAAACTTTTGTGGAATTCTGAGATTATATCTATCTTTCTGTTATACAATTGTTTGACACTTTTCCTCTGAGGCAGTAGGCGCGGTGTAGGCGCGGCGGTAGGCGCGGTGGGCATCATTTTTTGTGATTCATATCACATCCTGACCCGTATTCATATCATTGGGGTTTGGCCTGCATGCATGGCTAAATGGGCTTTCTTTGTAAACGGATATAAACAATCTAAAAACAAAAGAGATGCAAGAACAACTGGATAAGCTGAAAAAGAGGGTGGAAAAACTGGAAAATGCCAGAAAAGACCAGCTCTCTATGGCTGTGGTATCGGGCGACCTGGATAAGGTGATGGCCTCTATGATTATTGGAATTGCCGCAGCAGCTATGGATACAAAGGTTAAAATGTTCTTCTCCTTCTGGGCGCTTAGTGCACTCAGAGATGAGAAAAAGAGTGCAAAGGGTAAGAACTTTATCTCAAAAATGTTTGGGATAATGCTTCCAAAGGGCAAGAACGCACTGAAGCTATCAAATATGAATATGTGCGGCATGGGCCCGGTAATGATCAAACACCTTATGAAGAAAAACAATGTTCTCTCTCTTGACGAGATGTTCAAAACTGCGGGAGAACTCGGCATTGAGATTATCGTATGTGAAATGTCAATGGGTCTTATGGGCTTCAAAAAAGAGGAGTTCATTGATTACCCTCACCTTTCTTATGCAGGGGCAGCAACATTTGTGGCTGATGCCGGCGAAAGCGCTGCGCAATTATTCATTTAGCAATCAAAAACAGATTGCAAACAATTAAACAAACAATTTCATTAACAATAAAAACAATTGAATTATGATGACACAGGAGGAACTAAAAGCACTAAACGTAGATAAGAGTGTTGACGCAAGAGGAACAGCATGTCCCGGACCACTGCTCGAGGCAAAAAAAGCCATTGGAACAATTGAGGAGGGCGAAATTATGGAGGTTCTCTCGGCCGACGAAGGAACAAAGGTAGATATACCAAAATGGTGTGCAAAACAGGGTCACGATTACCTTGGAACCGTTGAGGAGAATGGTTACTATAAAATTTACATGCGTAAGAACGAAATCTAAAAAGTGTTGAGATGAGCAAAAGGAATGCAAAAATCCTGGTCTTCTCAACAGAAAAAATATCCGACCCCGCCATTGACATGGCGGGTCTTCTCAAATTACACTATCCGCCGGAGGTATTCACAATTCCGGTAAGGTGTTCAAGCGGAATTAAGCCGAGGTGGATTCTTCGCGCCTTTGAAAAGGGGTTTGACGGAGTATTCATCGCCGCAGACGGAAGCGACTGCTCATACGGCGAGAGCTGCACAGAGAAGACGGGTCATCTTGTAGAGAGGGTCCACGAAATGATGAAGGCCCAGAATATTGAGCCATCACGCCTGAGAATGGCTGCCATCTGTTCGGTGTGCAGCGAATCATTCGTTAAGCAGGTTAAGAGCTTTAACGAACTATTATTAAAACAGGAAATCCAGTAATTATGCAGACAGAACGAATTAAACTTACCTATGACGCACTTGTCATAGGCGGAGGAATTGCAGGAGGTGAAGCTGCCCTGAACCTTGCCAACAACGGCTATAAGGTATTGGTAGTGGAGAAGAGCCTCTCCGTAGGGGGAAAGATGATCATGCTCAGCAAGGTATTCCCAACCCTGGACTGCTCGGCCTGCATAACCACACCCAAAGTGTCTGAAATTTCCAGACACCCGAACATTAAGATATTTACTGAAAGTGATATAGAATCAATTGAGAAGCTGGGGGAGCAAAACTTTGTGGCAAAGGTTACAAGAAGACCCCGTTATGTGGTTGAGGAGGATTGCACAGCATGCCAGCTTTGCGAGCAGGCATGCCCGGTTATAGTGAAAGACCAGTTCCAGTATGACCTGGTAGGACGCAAGGCAGCCTATATCCCGTTCAGCATCTGCAGCCCAAAGGTTGCGGCAATAGACATTGACAACTGTACACTTTGCGGCGCCTGCGAAAAGGTATGCCCTCCGGGTTGTATAGACTTCACTATGAAACCAAAACACTATGAGGTAAGCGTAAAAACCGCAATAGTTGCAACAGGCTTTGAATTGTTTGACCCGTCAACAGTTAAAAGATACAGCTACGAGGAGGGAAAGAATGTTATCACATCCATCCAGATGGAGAGACTCCTCGCACCCACAAGGCCATTTCACACCATTTTGAGGCCGAGCGACGGTAAGGTTCCTGACAAGATAGCCTATGTACTTTGTGCAGGCTCCAGGGATGACTCAATGGGGAATCCTATTTGCTCTCAGATATGTTGTATGTACTCCATTAAACAGGCACAGCTTCTTATGGGTGCACTCCCTATGGCCGACATCACCATCTACTACATAGACATCCGCGCATTCGGCAAAGGATACGATGAGTTCTACGAGCAGGCGGTTGCTATGGGTGTAAGGCTGGTAAAGGGAAAAATCGGCAAAATATCTGAAAAAGAGAATGGCAATCTTGTGCTTAGATACGAAGATGTATCCACAGGCAAGCTAAAGGAGGCGGAGCACGATTTTGTGGTTCTTTCAGTAGGTGCGAAACCTAACGAGGAGCCTCAGTCACTCTTCAAGACACAAAAGCTGGAGCTTGACAACCTGAAATATGTTAAACAGAGCGACCCTCTGCTAAGCCCTGCAAAGACCACCATTGAAGGTGTATTTGTTGCAGGAGCAGCCACCGGACCAAAAGATATCCCGGACTCCATCCTCTCTGCAGGATGCGCTTCCACAGAGGCTATCAGTTACTTAAACAGTTAAACCTTAAAGAGATGAAAAAGAAATTAGGAGTTTACATATGCGCGTGCGGAGGTAACATCTCTGACTATGTTGACATTGAGAAGGTTAGGGAGGCTGTTAAGGACGAAGACTGTCTGGTACTGGCCAAGACCACTATGTTTGCCTGCGGAGATACCAATCAGAAGGATATGGAGCAGGACATCAAAGAGAACGACCTTAGCGGAATAGTTGTTGCAAGCTGTTCACCAAAACTTCACCTTACAACCTTCAGGGGAGTAAGTGAAAGAGCAGGTTTAAACAAATACAACTATGTCCATGCAAATATAAGGGAGCAGGGCTCATGGGCCCATTCGGACAACAAAGTAGGAGCCACGGAGAAGGCCATTAATCTTGTTAAGGCAGCAATTGCTAAGGCCCGTCTGGCCGAATCTCTTGAACCAATCATAATTGAATCAAAGAGATCTGTGGCAGTTATAGGTGCAGGTGTTGCCGGAATGAAGGCTGCGATATCTCTGGCAAGAATGAAAGACGAAGTCTATCTGATTGAAAGAGAAGGAAAAGTAGGTGGACACCTATCGGCCTTAGAGAAGATAAGCCCAGAGGGGACCGATGGCAGGGAGCTGCTGGCAAGACTTGAGAAAGAGATTGCAGCAGAGCCAAACATCACCCTCCTTACAAATGCCGAGGTTACCGGGACAAGCGGAAATATTGGCGACTTCAAGGTGGATGTGACTATAAAAGGGTCACAGGGCGAGATGGTTAAACAGTTTGTCGCGGGATCAATACTTGTGGCAACAGGTTTCAACTCATACACCCCGGCGGAGGGCGAATTCGGTTATAGCAATATAAAGAGTGTCATAACATTACCAGAATTCAAGGCGTTGATTTCAGAGGGTGGAAAAGCCGATGCTGACGGAACAATGCGCCTCTATTACAACAACAGAGAGGTTCTGTCAATTGCATACATCTACTGCGTAGGCAGCAGACAGGTTAAGGGTGAGAACAAATACTGCTCACGCTACTGCTGTACTGCCGCTATTCAGTCATCCCTGGATGTTAGAGAGAAGTTCCCTAATGTAGACAACTTCCACTTCACAAGAGGTGTGAGAACCTATGGAAAGCAGGAACTTATCTATAAAGAGTCAAATGACAAGGGGGATGTTTACATCCAGTTCCCTGACAAAAAGCCACCTGTTGTTACAGAGGAGAATGGAAAAGTTCTTGTTAAGGCAATAGACATCCTCTCAGAGAAGAGCGAGTCAGAGGTTGCTGCAGATCTTCTGGTTCTTGTAACCGGAATGGTTCCTGATTCAGATACTGCTCTGGGTAACCTCTTGAAACTTCCAAAGGGTCGTGACAAATTCTTTAACGAGATACACCCTAAACTCAGACCGGTAGAGACCGTGATTGACGGAATCACAATAGCCGGAACCTGCCAGGGGCCTAAGAATGTAGCCGAGTCGGTGAATTCGGCACTCTCCGCAGCAGCAAAGTCCCACTCATTCGTGAGTCTGGGAGAGCTGGAGCTTGAGCCGATAGTGGCCTATGTTGATAAAGACACCTGCAACTGGTGTACAGCCTGTACAGATGTATGTCCTTTCAGCGCGGTTAGTATGATTGAGCACAATGGGAAGAGTGTGGCGGAGATTAACAAGAGCACCTGCAAGGGTTGCGGAATGTGTCTGCCGGTTTGTCCTAGTGACTCAATAGAGCTGATCTCTTTTACCAATAAGGAGATGGAGAGTATGATAGATGTTCTTGCACAATAAAAAAGGAGAGTTATGGCTACAGAAAAAAGTATGACAGTAAAAATCCTTCGCGAGACGCACAAGGTGTCTGACAGGGTAAAAGATAATCTTAAACAGTTCAACAAAGATAAAAAGAGCATCCTTGAGGCCCTTAAAGAGGGCGAGCAGACTATTGCACAACTAAGCAAAACAACAGGAATAGACAGGGCAAAAACACTCTACATAACAATGTCTCTGGCTAAGTTTGGTTTTGTTGCCGTGGGCAAAGTGGACGATATGGATGAGTACTTCACATATAAACTGAAACAACAATGAGCAGGTTAGATACAAAATTTGGTAAAAAACTAAAGAAATACGGAGCTACGGAGTTCAACCGCTGCTATAACTGCGGAACCTGTACCGCTGTCTGCTCGCTGACAAACAGTGAGGACTCTTTCCCCCGCTCAATGGTAAGGCTCAGTGCGGCCGGAGATGAAAAGGGAATTGAAAGTTCCCTCAAACCGTGGCTATGCTACTACTGCGGAGAGTGCTCAACAAGCTGCCCTCAGACAGCAAATCCGGGCGAACTGATGATGTCCCTCAGAAGATGGCTCACAGGCCGTTATGACTGGACAGGTCTATCTGGATTATTTTATAGATCCTCGCTGGTTACAATTTTTGCGATGGTTCTGGTTTTTTCAGGAGTGATTGGATACGCTGCTTATGAGTCCTTTGACATGGAGCGCATAATGCATACAGCCCACTACTTTGAAATGTTTGCAATTATGGGGGTCTTTGCAGTTATCCTCCTGCCAAACATCATCAGAATGTGGTATCTGACAGTGATTAAACCAGGCTATAAACTTCCGGTAAAGGTTTACGCCTCATCCATGAGCGAACTCTTTATCCATATGTTCACACAAAAGAGAGCATTAGGTTGCGACGACAACCAGACAAGATGGTTCGCCCACTTGGTTTTAGTGATAGGCTACCTTACACTCCTCTTCACAACAGTATTCCTTGACTGGTTCTCAACAGAGAGTATGTTCGTGGTGGTACTTGGATATGTAGTTAGTGCAATTGTATTTGCCGTAACATTCGTATTTGTGCTGGGCCGAATCAAACAGAAGCAGGAGGTTGCAAAACACACCCGCTCATCTGACTGGTTCTTCATAATCTGGCTCTTCCTTATGGGAATCACAGCATTTGCAGTAAGACTCTTCATAGACCTTGACCTTCTGGCCGGAAACCTATGGCTCTTTCTTTTCCACTTCACCATCCTGGCGCAGTGGGCACTAATCATAGTACCATTCGGTAAATGGACCCATTTCCTCTACAGGTCATTTGCGATGTACTTTGACAAATTGCAGAAGAGCAAGTAACCAGGCGCAGCAACAAGCACTCCACCCTAAGCCCTTACGGAGCTTTTCCTCCTCGACTGCCCTGCAGTCTGCGGCGGAGGCTCCTGCAGGTCTCAGGGTGGAGTGCTTGTTGCAACCCGTACCGATACCTGTGGGTTGAATGAGTGGTCGTTTTTTGTAGATTTACATAAGATTTATACGGCATGATTATGAGCGAAAAAATTGCATTGGTTTGGCTTAGGCGGGATCTGAGGGTTAATGATAACAGGGCGCTGGAGGCGGCAATGAAGAGTGGGCTAAGAGTGGTTCCGGTATTTGTTTTTGATCCGGAGATACTGGAGAAATTGCCGTCCAGAGATGACAGGCGTGTTGAGTTTATTTTGCGGAGTTTACGAAGGGTTGAAGGTGAGATTGGGCCGATACTCTGTTTTTATGGCAAACCCAAAGATGCATTTAAGTGGATACTTGATGGAGGCTTGCAAGCGGGTATTATGAATGGCATAGATTATTTGCCCGGGGCGCTCTTCTTTAATGAGGATTACGAAACATTTGCCTTAATACGTGATCGTGAGGTTGAGGAGACTTTCAGAGAGAGGGGTGCTGAGGTTTTTACATTTACAGATCAGGTGATATTCGCTCCGGACGATTCCAGAATCAGAAAACCGGATGGAAATCCCTATACAATATATACACCTTTTGCGAAGAGATGGAGAGAGGCGTATAGAATATCGGCACCAACAGAAAGATTTACACCCGGAGAGATGAGGGATAAAACTGGCAGGAAGTGGAAGAAGGCAGGAGTGCTGCACGACACCCCCACCCTGAAGCTGTTCAGCACAACCCCTGAGGCAGAGCAAATCGGCTTTAAAACCATAGAGAGCCTGGGGTTTGAAGATGATCCAAAGGTGATGCTTGAGAGTCTGAGAAGAATACTGCCCGGCTACCATCTAAACAGGGACCTCCCGGCGATGGAGAGCGGAACGACAAAAATCGGGATACACCTGAGATTTGGTACTATAAACATAAGGGAGGCGGTGAAAATTGGAGCGGAGCTAAATGACACCTGGCTGGGAGAATTAATCTGGCGTGAGTTCTTTATGCACATAATCAAACACTTTCCATATTCAGAGGATGCCCCTTTTAAGAGGCAGTATAATTTCATTCCCTGGAGAAATGAGCAGAGCGAAATTGAGGCATGGATGCGGGGTGAAACCGGTTACCCGCTTGTGGATGCGGGAATGCGTGAGCTAAATGAGACCGGGCATATGCATAACCGTGTAAGGATGGTGGTTGCTAGTTTTCTGACAAAACACCTGCTGACAGACTGGCGGATAGGTGAGGCATATTTTGCGGCAAAGTTAAATGACTACGAACTCTCGTCAAACGTAGGAAACTGGCAGTGGGCAGCTGGGACCGGTTGCGATGCGGCACCATATTTCAGAATTTTCAACCCATCAGAACAGGCCAGAAAATTTGACCCGCAAGGCAGCTATATCCGCCGCTGGGTTCCGGAGGCATTTGGAGCTAGCAATGTGAACAACGGTACTACAATCGCATTGTCAAAATCCTACTCATTACCTATAGTGGAACATAAATTCGCACGCGAAAGGGCCCTGGCTGCTTACGCATCATGCAAATAAAAAAAGGCCCCCGTTAAGAGGCCTTTCTATCAATTGTTTGCCAAAAACAACGGCAAGGTGTATCTGCTTGAAGCGGCAAGGTTACATTTTATCGTTGCTGCCCAGTACGTTAAGAATCTTATGTTTGTAAAGCTCTTTTAGTGCGTCGCGGGCCGGGCCGAGGTATTTACGTGGGTCAAATTCGGCAGGGCTTTGAGCGAATACTTTGCGGATTGCTGCTGTCATTGCAAGACGGCCGTCTGAGTCGATGTTGATTTTGCAAACTGCACTTGCAGCTGCTTTTCTTAATTGCTCCTCTGGAATACCGATTGAATCCTCCAGCTTTCCGCCGAATTTATTTATATCGGCAACAACGTCCTGAGGAACGCTCGAAGCACCGTGAAGTACAATCGGGAATCCCGGGATTCTCTGCTCAATCTCCTTAAGGATGTCAAGACGAATCTCAGGTTTTTGACCTGGTTTGAATTTGAATGCTCCGTGAGAGGTACCTATAGAGATGGCAAGTGAATCAACACCTGTTCTCTTTACAAACTCCTCAACCTCTTCCGGTTGTGTATATGTGTGGTGTTCGGCAGAGACCTCATCCTCAACGCCTGCAAGTACACCAAGCTCTCCCTCAACGGTAACTCCGTGAGCATGCGCATACTCAACAACCTGCTTAGTTAGTTCAATGTTCTTTTCAAAAGAGTGGTGAGAACCATCAATCATAACTGACGAGAATCCCATATCAATACAAGATTTGCAAAGCTCAAAGCTGTCACCGTGGTCAAGGTGAAGAACTATAGGAATATTTTGTCCAAGCTCTTTTGCGTACTCTACCGCACCCTGAGCCATATATCTTAGAAGTGTCTGGTTTGCATATTTACGTGCACCGCTTGAAACCTGAAGGATAACAGGCGATTTTGTTTCAACACATGCAGAGATAATAGCCTGCATCTGCTCCATGTTGTTGAAATTGAAAGCCGGAATTGCGTATCCGCCCTTAACTGCCTTGGCAAATAGCTCTTTAGAGTTAACCAGGCCTAGTTCTTTGTATGAAATCATCTTATATAATTTGTTTGGAGTTATAAATTCTAAAAAAATTTGAACATTAATTGATGCCCCAATTCAATCAAAAATCATGCAAAAATACAAATTTATAAGTTGAAACACTAACTTTGCATAAAACTAGGCACATATGAAAACTCATATCCTTCAGGAAACCAACTGGGAAAGCGTTAAAAATTCACTTTACAATGTGGCAATTCTACCGTGGGGAGCCACAGAAGCACACAATCTTCACCTGGCATACGGAACTGACACTATTCTTGCAGAAAAAATAGCAGCAGATGCTACCGAAATAGCAAACAGAGACGGTGCCGGAGCAATAGTACTGCCATCAATAGCATACGGAGTAAACAGCGGACAGATGGAGATTCCTCTCTGTATGCACATGAATCCTACCACCCAGCTTTCAATCCTGAGAGACATTCTATATGTGCTTGACAATCATGAAATCAGGCGATTTATCATAATCAACGGCCATGGTGGCAATGCTTTCCAGCCTATAATCAGAGAGTTGTCTCTTGAATTTCCTGACATCCTTATGTCATACGTTAATTGGTGGACTGCTGAGAAGGCCGACAAATACTTTGACGAACCTGGCGACCACGCAGGAGAGTTGGAGACATCGGCAATGATGCACATAAGGCCGGAGCTGGTAGCTCCTCTTGATGAGGCAGGAGTGGGAGCTGAGACAAAGTTTAAAATTGAGGGGCTAAAGGAAAAGTGGGCATGGACACCTAGAAGATGGATATACATATCGGAAGATACAGGAGTAGGTAATCCCAAAAAAGCGACAAAAGAGAAGGGAGAACTCTTTGTAAAACAGTGCACAGATAAAATTGCAAAATTTATTCTTGAATTTTCGCAGGTTCAAAATGAGGAGGATCTGTATGAATAGTTCTAATAATAAAATTGCTAAAAATGTTCTTATCGTATCGGCCCCATCAGGCGGAGGCAAAAGTACTATAGTCGGACATTTGCTTAAATCATTCAACATCTTTGATTTTTCCGTGTCGGCAACATCAAGGGCTCCCCGTGGTTCAGAGGTGAACGGTAAAGAGTATTTTTTCCTGACACAGGATGAGTTCAAAAGAAGAGCCCTGAATGGGGATTTTGTTGAATATGAAGAGGTTTACCCCGGACTATTTTACGGAACACTTAAAAGTGAAGTGGAGAGGATATGGGGAAATAATAAAGTAATTCTCTTTGACATTGATGTCATGGGCGGAATGAACCTTAAAAAACTCTACGGAGAGAAATCCCTCTCACTCTTTATAGCCCCTCCGTCACTTGAGACACTCCGCGAAAGACTTATAAAACGTGGTACCGATACACCAGAAGCTATTGAAAAGAGAGTTGCCAAAGCAGAGAAGGAGATGCAATATTCCGGAAATTTTGACAAAATTCTGGTTAATGATGATCTGCAGACAGCACTTGAAGAGGTTGAAAAGATTATAAAAGAGAACTTCTGAATTTATGCGTACAGCCCTTTACTTTGGATCATTTAACCCCTTTCACGCAGGGCACGCCGCCATTGCCAGATGGATTCTTACAGAGGGTGGTCTCAACAGGCTTGTACTGGTAGTTAGTCCAAAAAACCCACTTAAAGAGAGGGCATCAAACATAACACCACACGAGAGATTCGAACACGTACACGAAGCAGCCTCACGGCTAGCAGAGGAGCCAGAACTAAAAAACAGAGGAAAAAAAATAGAGGTTTCAGATATTGAATTCTCAATGGAAGAGCCACTTTACACAATCAAAACACTGCGAAAGTTTCGCGAGACCGAGCCCGGTGTTGAGCACATTCTAATAATTGGTTCAGACAACCTTGAGATAATAGAGAAGTGGAATTCCTGGCGTGACCTACTTGATGAATTTGAAGTGTGGGTTTACCCACGGCGGCCGGGCACCTGCAAAGAACTTAACACACAACACAACTCAGCTACACACAATAACGTTGCTGCCCTCTGCGCCCACTACGGCGTCAAACTCATTAACGCCCCCTACCTAGACATCTCCTCAACACAAATTCGTGACATGGAACTACGCGGCGAAGAGACCCGGGAACTGAAATACTAAGCAATTGCTGACTCACAGGCGTGGGTGGAAAAAGCCCGTTCTATGCCGAACGGATAAACACAGCGAAGCACCATTTAAATCTGGGGAAGGCGGTCTGTAAAATGGCAATCTGGCAATTGCGACCAAATCTCGCATGGCTGTAACTATCTATCTGAGTGTGCGTTAACATTTCATCCGAGGGATCATCCGTCGGATAGAGTGTCAAACCCCTATATGTCTGCAACATACAGTGACACGGGGAACAGCTCGGATCCAAATTAGAAGGTGCCGGCTCTTCGCCCGGCCTCTTTTTAGCCTTCGGCAGTTGAGGGAGGCAGGTTGAAGGTGAATAATATGGTTCTCCTTATTCAGCTAACCGGTGTAGACGAGGGAGCCTCCGCCACAGCGACCAAAGGGAGCGAGGAGGAAAAGCTCCGGAGTCACATCGGGTAGTTGAGTTTATGTCACTCAGTTGCCCTCACGAAGAAATCCCACAACGGATCTTTTGGTGGCGGAGCGGTGATGAAAATTTCGGTTTTCTTTACGGGGTGTGTGAATTTTACACTGCGTGAGTGTAGCGAAATGCTGCCGTCACGGTTTGAACGGGGTGAACCATATTTAAGGTCGCCCTTGATGGGACAGCCGATGGCGGCTAACTGGCAGCGAATCTGGTGGTGACGGCCTGTAAGGAGTTCTACCTCTATGAGGTTGTACCGGTCACCCTTGGCAATGACTTTGTACTTGAGCCTGGCCTCTTTTGAGCCGTTGCGGTCACGGTCGTATGCGTATGATTTGTTCTGCTGTTCGTTGCGATAAAGGTGGTGGACAAGCTCACCCGCCTCCTGCTGAGGCCGGTTCGCCGTAATTGCCCAGTATTTTTTCTCCAGGTCACCCTCCCTGAACATCTCATTTAGACGCTCAAGAGCTTTTGAAGTCTTGGCAAAGATTGCTATTCCACTCACCGGACGATCAAGTCTGTGTGGTACCCCAATAAACGCCGCGCCCGGCTTGGCATCCCGGCGCGCAATAAACGCAGCCACAATCTCGCTCAGCGGCACATCCCCGGTCTTATCACCCTGAACAATCTCCCCCGGCTTCTTATTCACTATAATTATGTGATTGTCTTCAAACAAGATATCCAGCCACTCAGCAGAGTTTTTCTGCGTAGTTTTGCCCAAGACCCCCCTATTATTTTCGCTCATTTTAATCAATTTCAGAAGTGCAAATCTAGACAAATAATTATAGAATCAGCAATACCCTCTGACACCTTGTCAGTTTTTGACTGTTGGCACAATGTTAGATGTATTGAGGCAGACCCCTCTGGGGAAAACCACTCAATAAAAGCAAACAATTAAAAATATATATAAAAATGGGAAAAATAATCGGAATTGACCTGGGCACAACCAACTCCTGCGTTGCAGTGATGGAGGGAAATGAGCCCGCAGTAATAATCAACAGTGAAGGCAAGAGAACCACACCATCAATCGTTGCATTTGCAGACAACGGCGAGAGAAAAATCGGCGACCCTGCAAAGAGACAAGCCATCACAAATCCTACTAAGACAATTTTCTCCATCAAGAGATTTATGGGCGAGACCTTTGACCGCGTATCACAAGAGGTAGGCAGAGTTCCATATAAAGTTGAAAAAGGGGATAACAACACCCCTCGCGTAAACATAGACGGAAGACTCTATACACCACAAGAGATATCGGCAATTGTACTTCAGAAGATGAAGAAGACGGCAGAAGACTATCTTGGACAAGAGGTTACAGAGGCAGTTATCACCGTTCCCGCTTACTTCAGCGACTCACAAAGACAAGCTACTAAAGAGGCAGGCGAAATCGCCGGTCTTAAAGTAAAAAGAATAATCAACGAACCTACCGCAGCAGCCCTTGCATACGGACTTGATAAGATGCACAAGGATATGAAGGTGGCAGTATTTGACCTTGGAGGCGGAACATTTGATATCTCAATTCTGGAATTAGGAGATGGCGTTTTTGAGGTTAAATCTACTAACGGTGACACACACCTGGGCGGAGACGACTTTGACCAGATGGTAATTGACTGGCTGGCAGAGGAATTCAAGAGCGAAAACAGCGGTCTTGACCTTCGCAAAGACCCTATGGCACTTCAAAGACTCAAAGAGGCAGCCGAAAAGGCAAAGATTGAACTATCAAGCCAGACCTCAACTGAGATCAACCTTCCGTACATTATGCCCGTTGACGGCGTTCCAAAACACCTTGTAAAAACACTTACAAGAGCAAAATTTGAACAACTTTGCGACTCTCTCATCCAGAGAACAGTAGAGCCATGCCGCAAAGCCCTCAGCGATGCAGGCCTTAAGGCATCAGATATTGACGAAGTACTTCTCGTAGGAGGTTCAACCAGAATCCCTGCCATCCAGCAGATTGTAGAGAAATTCTTCGGCAAAGCACCAAGCAAAGGCGTTAACCCGGACGAAGTTGTGGCAGTAGGCGCGGCCATCCAGGGCGGAGTACTTTCAGGCGACGTTAAAGACGTTCTTCTTCTGGACGTTACACCACTTTCACTCGGCATTGAGACCTACGGATCCGTGATGACCAAACTCATAGAGTCAAACACCACCATCCCTACCCGCAAATCCGAGGTATTCAGCACCGCCAGCGACAATCAGCCTTCCGTAGAGATTCACGTTCTCCAGGGAGAGAGGCCAATGGCCAAAGACAACAAGACCATAGGCCGATTCCACCTTGACGGTATCGCACCCGCACCAAGAGGCGTTCCACAAATTGAGGTGACATTCGACATCGACGCAAACGGAATCCTCCACGTATCGGCAAAAGACAAAGGAACCGGCAAAGAGCAGAAGATCCGCATTGAGGCTTCATCAGGCCTTACCGATGCAGAAATCCAGCGCATGCGCGACGAGGCAAAAGCCAACGAAGCAGCCGACAAGGCCGAGAGAGAGCGCGTGGACAAGATCAACGCAGCCGACGCAATGGTTTTCCAGTCCGAGAAGAACCTCAAGGAGTACGGCGACAAGATATCGGCCGACAAAAGAGCCGCCATCGAGACCGCCCTCAACAATCTCAAAGAGGCACACAAATCTCAGAACCTTGAAGCCATTGACAAAGCTACCGAAGAGATGAACACCGCATGGCACGCCGCCTCAGAAGAGATGGCCAAAGCCGCCCAATCCGGCCCACAACCCGGCGCCGACCAGCAAGGCCCCGGCCCAGGCTCAAACCAAAACTCCGGCTCCGGCGACCAAGAGGTAACAGACGCGGATTTTGAGGAGGTAAAGTAAGCGAATAAGCAAGCGGAGTGCGATAGCAAAGCCCTTCGTACAAAGCTAAGCCTTTCGCGCAGAGCGCGAAAATAAACAGAGAGGTTCCAGTAGATGACAAAGCTTGTTTTGTCAGATACTGGGGCCTCTCTGTTTTAGCGGGTTGCAGACCCGCGGCTGAGGCTGCTGCTACAACCGCGGCTGCTGCTTCAGCACTCCCGAGCAAGAGCGACACCCGGCGCCCTGCACCTGGCGCGCCGGAACTACGACCGCAAAGTCAAAGAGTTACCTCAGGGGTAAAGTGTCAAATCATTGATAAATAAACTATTATACAATGTTGATTATTTTTGTAAAGTATTGTATACGTAGCATTTGACACTTTACCCCTGGGGTGGCCCACAGCAGTAGCAACCCATTCTTCTGCCGAACGGCTAAACCTGCGAAGCACCTTTTCCAAATTGTCAAAACCTGTCAATCCCCCACCCTAACTTTGCACCATAATTAAAACACGACAAATTATGGATACAAATGAACTTATACGGGAGTGGCTTTTTGATCTGCTTGCAATTCAGTGGGAGATTGAGGAGAACGGAGGAACAGGCAACTGGGAGAATGCACAGCTGGTGCTTAAACACACAGACCTGCGCTACAAAATTGCAGACACTATAGGCCTTAACGACACAAGGGAAAATATGAGACTCTTCATTGCCGACAACCCCACCGACGACGAGGAGATTGACAAAATTATGGGCCGACTCTCCGGCGCCACCACAAAGCAGTTTCTGAGGGAGATGAACTATGACTATCTTGAGGTTTGATTCACTTTTTCAACCATTTTGACTAACTTTGTTATATGAGCAACAACCGGAAAATATCTATCTCAAAAAGGACTGAGATCATTGACGGAAAAAGTAAAATTAAAGCATATGCTCTTTTTGAAAGTTTAATTAACGGTAGCATAGAGGTAGGCACTACCAAAGGCCTACAGCAAATACATGTAATGGTCTAAAATTTTTGGACAGGAATTAATAAACAATTAAATTTCTGTCCAAAAATTTTAGACCATTACACAAGTATAGGGTTTCAAAGCGACCAGCTAAGGATTCGGCCAACCCCTTTTGAATTAAAAGACGTGACGAACCAAGCAGAATAACTTTTATATTGATGTTCTCACGTGTATCTTTATCCCACTATTGTTTTACAATTTCACTCCAATTATCAATCTTCTGAATAAACTTTCTCGGCTCTTCTATTCTTGGCTTAATCAGCTTCAAATAAGGACGTTCAAACATAAACTAATATTTACTCAATAAGACTAGTAAATTTACTCAGTATTATTGATTTTGCAAATATTTCCTTAAATATTGAGCAAAGATTGAAAGCTATCCCCTGCTAGCCCTTCTAAAAAAAAGCCTTACCATAATACCTAACAAAATTAAGGTTAACATCTGTCCAAAAAGCGCTTCTTTATACAATCCTTCGTATTCCGGGCTATTGTTGACATATACCCGTTCAGGGAAATATGTTCTCTCTTTATTAGCTGATGGCACATAATGCACATAAAAAATTGTTGACTTCAACTCTTCAGCGGATGGAATGGGGTTTTTAATAGTATACTCCGTTGTAATTTGGTGCTCCCGGGTGTCCATACTGCCATCCCTCATATATACCAGATAGTAAAATATATTAGAAAGCCCGTCCCGGATTGGTTTTATATCCACTGAATCAACAATAGCTTTTGATGCGGTGCTTGCTTTTTTGAAACTATTGTCTCGCCAGAATGAGATTACTCCAAGAATACCAAAAAGAAACCCTATTATTATCAGAATTACTCCTATTTTCCTCATATCTCATTTTGTTAAAATGAATAATTATCTATGGTTGTCTTATGGATTTTAAATATCGGTTTTTTTCTACCCCTCCTCTCATCTATCCTGTATCCCGATTGCTTTATTATAATGCTTCGGTCATTGTTATCATAAGCAAAATCTGATGTAAATTCATAATAACCATTCTGGTTCTTGTCCCGGCTACCTCTGTTATTCTCAGCCGATATCATGCTGAGTTTAAGCTCACCATCTAAATAAAACCTTGTAATAAAAGATGTTGTACCCATCCCTTCATAAATATCATCCACTTTCAACAGTTCATATCCGTCTCCCAGGTTAACCATTGACAAATCATATGATTTCTCACCAAATGAACCATGAGTCGCAAAGCTTCGCTTAAACTTATAAATATATATGCTGTCATTTTCAATGGTGTACGAAAATAATCCTAAGTTTACGCCACACACATGACAATTGTTAGAATTAACAAAATCACCATATTCATCTATTACCATAGGGGCAGTACGGAATATCGTATGATACATTGTATCACTGCCTCTCTGCACTATAAAAGTTGTATCAATAAACGAATATAAAATTCCGTTTTCTCCAAGAAGTCCGTTAAACTCATGTATATCTCCCGGTGTGCCGTACCATTTTACCGCCTTATAGTTTGATAAGCACTCACCTGAGAGCATCTTTTGAAGCAGCTCTTCAGGTGAATATGATTTGGGATAGCCCTCTGGAGAAGAGTACAGCGATAAGGAGAGGAGTGTTAAGGACATAAGACAAAATATCTTGATTAATCTTATTGTTTTCATGTTCGGCTTTTTCTTATTGCGTTATATATACCGGCTCCTGTGGCAAGTATTCCAAGAATAATGCTGCCTCTGAATCCTAATGCACCGGCTACTGACATCAGAATCTTCTGATTAGCTGCATTTGTACTTGCAAGACTAATTGGGATGCCTTGATCAATGTCATAAGCATATGCAACCAGAAGTGCAGAAAAAATGGCGATTGCTATTGCAAAAAGCCATCTGTTTATCTTTGATACTCTCCTTTGTACCATTTCCCGGTAATTGTTCTGCCATCCGGCAGGGTTGCTCTTCCGTTACCATGTGGTAGACCATTAACATAATCACCCTCAAATATTGTCCCGTTCTTATGTATCTCTTTTCCCTTACCTTCCCTTTGATGGTTTACAAAACCGCCGATATATCGGTCTCCGTTTGCACCTTTATAATCACCATTGCCATGTATTTTACCATTCCTGAAATCTCCCTCATAGAAGTCACCATTCAAAAATTTAAACTGACCCTTCCCGTGCGGGATTTTATTGTTTGAAATGATAATATATGTACCTGTGTATTTGCCCCCATTTGAAAAAGGGATTTCAGCGACATCGTTATATATCTTGCTGATAAATTTATTATTCTCCCAATATCCATCTTCCACCTTTCCATTGGCATAGGTCATTTTTCCATTCCCGAAAATTTGATCATTTTCAAAATCCCCTTTATAAACATCACCGTTATTAAATGTATATTCTCCTTTCACGAATTTGTTTTGAATAAACCTTCCGTTATAGGTGTCGCCAGTTGTAAAGCGTAGTATTCCATATCCGCTACAAATATTATTTTCAAAATCTCCTTCATATATTGAGCCGTCTCCATAAGTCAGTTTCCCTTTGCCATTCTGGGCACCAGCTTTCCAGTTTCCTTCATATCGGTATCCATTTGTTTTTGTTAATGTACCCTCTCCATTACATTCACCTTCATTCCACCCCCCCTCGTAAACATCTCCATTAGCATATACCATTTTTCCACCCATTCCTTGTGGCTTGCCCATAAAAATATACCCCTCGTATGTGCTTCCATCAATATAGGTTATTTTTCCACGACCGTTAGGCAATGGAATATATACCGGCCTAAAGAGCATTTCCCCGGAATAGGATTTGAAATTCTTATAATCGCTATACGAATTATTAAATGTATAATTTTCAACTATTTTACTGTAAGTATCAAAGAGTTTCCCATTCATGTCAAGAAATTTCCATGTGTCATTATTGATTTTTACTTGTACATATTCATTTTTATCGAAGTAACTAACAGCCACATATTTAAAAGGAACTATTTCATTTCCCGATTTATCAATAATTCCCCAAAGGTTGTTGAGTTTAGCTCCGGACATCCCATTGTAGAAATACTTGACCTCTTCGAATTGAAGTGGGATAATTTGGGCACCGGATTTATCAATAAATCCCCATTTTCCCGTCAACTTTACCGCCGCAAGCCCTTCTTTAAATTTGCCGACATCCTCATATTTCAGAGGAATAATCTCTTTTCCGGTTTTATCTATAAATCCCCATTTACCTTTTAGATTCACGCCTAATAGATCTTCTGAAAATAATTTTGCCCCATCATATTTTATGGGTATGATTTCTTTTCCTGTTTTGTCTATGTAGCCATATTTTTTTTTGTACCAAACCTTTGCTCTCCCGTCTTCAAAAACATCTGCGAACTCGTATTTTGGTTTAATAACCATTTTCCCTGTTTCATCTTCATAGCCCCATATTTTTATTTTAGTTGATTTTTTCAATATAAAGGCTGGTTGTAGATCCTGGGCATGTAAAACCGCTACACAAAACAAAAAAGAAGAGATTGCTACTATTATTTTAGATATCTTGTTCATAATTTCTAAGGTTTAAGGGTTTTATTTTTATATTTAACAAGTTGATTAAAAAATTGTTTAAGGGCTTTAAACTACTTCCGTGGTGGAAATTTAGTTTGGAATCAAATAAATTATCCCTATCTTTTAATTGTTTACAAAGAGTGGGTTATAATGCATATCGGAATTTTGAAAACAGCGGTGAAATAACTCTCAAAAATCTTGTATTATGTGCCATTGCTCTTGACAAAATTATCAATGAATATGAGGTAAAAAAGAGAAAGCGGGGTTCGTGAAATGAATGAAATAAAAGATTTGCAAATACGGATATTTTCCGTACATTTGCATAAATAAACCAACCATCACAATGAGTACAACCACTTCAGATACAGCGAGATTTGACGCCCGGCTGCCTAAGGAGCAGAAACTTCTCTTTGAGGAGGCTGCATTGCTGGGAGGTTATCGGAATTTAACCGATTTTATATTTGCTGCCGCTCAGGATAAGGCGAAGGAGATTTTCAAAGAGAGGGAGCTGGTTATTGCTTCTGAGAGGGATAGTCAAATATTTTTTGATGCCATTACAAATCCTGACAAGCCTGCTCAGCCTTTGAAAAAGGCTCTGGCGGATTATAAATCATTCTTCGCAAAATCAGGCAAACATAATGGTTGAACTGCTCCATAGAGGTCATAACAAAGATGGTTTTGACTGTAGTAAGGAGTTACTAAATAACTATCTGAGAAATCAAGCAGGGCAGGATGTCAAGCGAAAACTATCGGCCTGCTATGTATTAGCTCATGGCGAAACAAAATCTGTAATAGGATACTACACCTTGTCTAACTACGGCATCCCAATAAGCAGCTTCTCTATGCAAATTAGAAAGAGACTACCTGGAACATATACCACTATCCCCACTACCCTGCTCGGCAGGCTGGCAATTGACAAAAGTCGGCATGGAGAAGGGTTAGGAAAAATTCTGCTAATTGATGCTTTGAAACGGAGCTGGGAGAACTCGCAGATTGTAGCCTCATATGCGGTTGTTGTTGATCCTTTAGATGAGGAGGCAAAATCGTTTTACCTTCATTATGGTTTTACTGAGCTTCCGGATAGCGGGAAGATGTTTATTCCTATGAGAACGCTTGATGAGTTGTTTACAATTTAATTACCTGAACACCTGAATCGCAATCCTTGCACAGGCCTCGGCATCTGCCAGGGCGTGGTGGTGGTTCTCAAGCGTGAAGCCGCAGTAGGTAGAAACGGTGTTCAGCCGATAGTTTGGCAAACCTTTTATTTGCTCTTTGGCTCGCTTAAGGGTGCAGTGGAATTCATAATCGGGATAATCCAGCTGATACATTCGGAAGCAGGCCTTCAGGCAGTTTTCGTCAAAACCCTTGTTGTGGGCGACAAGCGGCAGACCCTCTATCATCGGCTCAATCTGACGCCACACCTGCGAAAAAACAGGCGCATTGGCAGTATCGGCAAAAGTAAGGCCGTGAACCATTGAATTGCCGTAGCGGTAATACTCCGGCTCAGGCCGAATCAGGCTGTAAAACCGATCCACAATTTCACCATCTCTTACAATCACCACACCCACGCTGCAAACGCTAGTGAGTTGTTCATTGGCTGTTTCAAAATCGATGGCGGCGAAGTTTGTCATAGTTAGAAAAAATTCCTAAGGAATAATTACAAACACTTTGTTAAACAAATTATTGGAGCGTAACAATTATTAAAAAATGTTAGTCTGCAAATATCAATATTTAAGATTATCAGCGTGTTTGTAATTATTCCTTAGGAATTTATTCTTCTCCTTTAAAACACATTTTCCTGATATCATAATAACTTTCATGCAGAATTAATGCGATTTGCAGCATAGTGGCTCCCTCCCGGTGTCGTAAAATATTTACAATTCTATGCTGCTCATCATTAGATAGTTCAACAAATTGTCTCCCTTTAAGTAAGACATTTAAATACTTGATTATTTCATGATCAGGCCGTTTGCGATATTGCGATGGTTTTGTTGAACCGGGAATCTTCTCTTTAATTAGATTTTCTTTGTTAATTAAATCTCCTACAGACCATTGATCTTCTCTGGAGATAATAAATTCCTGAGCTTTTCTGATTAGTTCGGCCTTGGTAGAAAAAAAATTTAATATAACCGAATTATCTATTTTAATATACTTGCTGAGCCCGTTATGAATAATTAAAGGCTTTAGCACCCTATTGCAAGATGTGTGATCATTTGTTTTAAAAGACTTTGCTAAATTTTCAGGCCGACCCTCTTCGAATAAATGATAGGATGTCCAAGGGTATTCGCTCATATTCTGACACATACCTGCTCTTACGGGATTTGTAAGAATATAAAGTATATTACGCTCAAGTAGGTCCTGAGAGTAAATAGGAGAACTGGAAAAAGGTGTTTCAAAGAGTCTGCCCGTGAAGGCCTTCCTTCTATTAAGCCACCGAGTAAAGCTAATCAGCATAGCGCTTATGAATAGAGTAAGATTTTGTGTATAAACCTGCAGATGTACATGATTATCCATCAATGCAAAAGCTGTAATTTTTGAATCCCATCTATTTGCAGCGGTATTACATTTTAAAAGAAAACCGATAAAATCCTCATCTCCGTAAAATATTCTGAAACGACTGTTGCCTCTGAACCACACATGAAAAAATCCGCATTGAACTCTCCCGTAAACTCTTCCACTCATCTCTCTCTCCCTCCTCAATTAATAATACCTAACTATCAGCAGATAAATGTAGTCAAAAAGCTGACAACTAACAAGTAAATCCTTAGGAATTATTACGAACAACTTGGTAATCTAAGATTTGAAAACAGTACGCAATTCAAAAAGCGAACTCTTTATTAACCTATAACTCTGAAAATGTGCACTTTTATAAAAATTCCTAAGGATCTAACATTGCTTTTTTGTAACTTGCTGACTCAAATCGTGTACTCAATGCGTTTCAAAACCATCACTTTAAGCATTATCCTATTAATTTCTTCTATCTGCTCGGGGCAGAGCTTCAGAGTTAAGGTGGTGGGAGTCAGCGATGGAGATACATTTACGGCAATAAATCGGGATAACCTGAGGCTAAGATTCAGGATAGCCGGCATTGACGCACCCGAGAGGAGGCAACCCTTCAGCAATGTGGCAAAAAATGCCCTCTCCGGTATGATCCATGGCAAAACCGTTGTTGTTGATGTCATCAAGACCGATGGCTGGGGCCGGCACGTCGCAAGGGTGAGCACCCAATCCATTGACGATGTGGGAGCCCGAATGGTAGAGATGGGCCTCGCCTGGAGCTACACCGAATTTGACACCGCCTACACCCCCCTTGAGGCAACAGCCCGCCAAAGCAGAATCGGCCTTTGGAAAGAGCCCGCCCCCACTCCGCCGTGGGAGTGGAGGAAAGATGACATAAATATTAGATAATAAATCGTTAAAAGTAACCAACCATGACCACCCTCCTCTCCTCCCTCAGATCCTTGCTGCAAAGCAATGCAGATCCAGAAGTTCGTAAGTCGTCCGGCCGATTCTTCAAGAAGGGGGAAGAGGCTATGCTTTATGGCGTTCCAACTAAGTTGGCGATACAGATAGCGAAGGATTTCTCCAAAGAGGTTAAATTGATGCCAAAGCGGGAGATATTTGAAATTTGTGACCAGCTATGGAGATCCGGCTATTTTGAGGAGGCTGTAATAGCCTGTAAACTGGCCGAGTCGCTTGAGAAACAGTATGAGTCTGAGGACTTCAAAATATTTGAGCATTGGGTAAACAACTATCTTACCAACTGGGCGGACTGCGACACCCTTTGCAACCACACCATCGGCAACTTTATAATGATGTATCCCGATTACATCGGCGAGTTGAAAAGATGGGCGACATCGGTAAACCGGTGGACAAAGAGGGCGTCGGCTGTAACACTTATTATTCCGGCAAGAAGGGGGCTCTTTCTGAAGGAGGTATTTGAAATTGCCGACATTCTCCTCCTTGACAAGGACGATCTGGTTCAGAAGGGGTACGGCTGGATGCTTAAGGCCGCCAGCGAAAGCAATCGGGATAAGGTGTTTGAATATGTCATCTCCAAAAGAGCGATAATGCCCCGCACGGCACTTAGGTACGCCATTGAGAAGATGCCTGAGGAGATGAAGGCTGAGGCGATGAAAAGGGTATAGTGCTTTGAAATGGCATAAAAAAACAGAGGAGAATGACAACCGTCACTCTCCTCTTCTATTAAAGGGTCGTTCTGAAGGCTTATGGGAGATTAGTATGCCAGTCCGGGTTTTGCACAACACCAAAGCCGGCATTTATTTCGTTTGCAGGAATAGGATACACAAAGTTCCCAAATATAAACTGTGAATTTCCTCCGATATTTGCGGCCTTTCCGGTTCTTCTCAGGTCATACATCCTGTGACCCTCCTGGAAGAACTCTCTGATACGCTCATCCTCAATGAAAGAGAGAAGTGCCTCTTTTGTATCGGGTAAATCATTAGTACCGGTAATATCTGAGTCCCTTTTTGCTGTATAAAGCAGAGCGGTTCTTGCGTTTTCAATCTCTGAAAGATTTGCATATGACTCGGCAGCGATAAGATACATCTCCGACTTTCTAAAGACTGGAATGTTGCTAACAGCCTGTGCAGAAGGTATACCATCAAATTTTTCAGGATGATTGCCACTTATCAGATTTAACCTAATGTCATTTGCGTTAAACTTCACCTTAACAAACTGAGATATTGATCCACCATAACTATTATAAAGTGTGTTCAACGAATTTGCCGATAGGTTATCTGCATTGGATTTTGCAATGGTAAAAATATCCTCATCATTGATTGCAACTGAAGACCACATAGCTACATAATCTTCATTGGAAATATCGGCAGATGCTCTTAACGCTATTGCTTGCTCTGCAGCAGAAGCGGCTCCCTCATAATTTTGCATATAAAGCTTAACTCTGGCCTCTAATGCATAGAGAGCAGCCTCATTCATATAAAATTGTGAAATAGACAACTTATTGGCTGAAGAGAGTTGCTCAAAATGCTCTTTTGCACTTGAAATGTCTTTCAAAATCTGATCATATGTTTGTTTAACTGTTGCTCTGGATACCTGCTCAAAAGCCTCAACCGGTTTTTCGTCTACAAGTACAATACCCAGTTGAGAATTCTCAGTACCGGCTCTGTACGGAAGAGAGAAAATATTTACAAGGGTAAAATGTGATAACGATCTTAATGAATAGAGTTGAGCAGAATAATTATGCAGATTCATAATATCAGAATCTGATAGCTTATTCTCTTCCGGATGAGCAATAAGTTCTTTTGCGCCGTTGATAGCCCTAGTGCATCTGTCAATTGTCTGGTAACCCATTGTCCATGCATCTCTAAGCTCTGCATTATCTTCATTGATACTCCATCCATTGATTGCCACAAAATGGCCGGATGAAGCACTTGCCAATGATACATCTGCAGACATATCTCCTATTGCAACAACGTTCCTTCCCCAAAATTGATATCCGCCAACAGAGTTGTATGCACCATGCATCCCATTTAAGACATCCTGAGGAGAGTCAAAAGCTTTATCTGTTGGAATAGAGGAAGAGGGACTAGTCTCAAGGCTGCACCCTGAAGTACAGAGAGCCAGCGTAAATAACAATATATATGTTAGTCTCTTTTTCATAAATTAAAAATATTAATCAATTAAAAACCAAATTTAACTCCAAGCATATAGTTTCTTGGAAGTGGATAGTTCCACCACTGGAAACCGTTCGCACCTATTCCTGAAGGATCAAAGCCCCTGTAATTACTACTGCTGAAAGTATAAATATTATCTGCACTTAATTGAATTCTAAGTGACTGCATCCCGATTCTATTCACAATACTTTTTGGAAGTGAATAACCCAGTGTTAATGATCTTATCTTTAAGTAAGAGGCATCCATCAGAAATCTGCTTGAGTGTGAATGCTCGTTCCGTCCAGATATAAATGCTACCATTGGAACTTCTGCAATATCACCTGGTTGCTTCCACCTGTTCTCATAGATATAATTTGTAAAGTTGTCTCCGAATGAATTACCTACTTGTTCGTCATATCTGAGGTTATTACCGTAAATTTTACCACCGAGTGAATAGTTTAACTGGAAACCAAAATCAAAACCTTTCCAGCTGAATGAACTCATCAATCCGCCCTGAAAATCAGGTGATGCTTTGCCAAGATACCTCTTGGCTGCTGCATTATAGTTATTGGTAGTCTCGTCTCCTGTTTCATTCAGGTACCAAAGTCCTACTCCTGTTTCAGGATCAACACCCGCCCACTCTTTCATCTTAAAGGTGTATAAATCTCTGCCTGGTTCAATGATAGTCTGAACAGTTGTTATAGGAAGATCTGTACTTAATTTTTTGACTGTATTAATGTTTTTGGCTCCATTCAGAGTAACATTCCATTTAATATCTTCAGTTTTTAAGATGTCTGCAGATAAGGAGACCTCAAAGCCCTTGTTTTCCAACTCACCAACATTCTGGTATATCTCAGTCATACCTGTTGTAATTGAAATAGGAACAGAAAATACCATGTCTTTTGTCCTGTGGTTGTAATAATCTGCCGAAACATTGATTCTGTTGAAAAGACTTAAATCAACACCTACATTTAGCTTGGCTGTTTGCTCCCATTTAAGATCCGGATTGCCAATTTGTAATCTTCCGCTGCCCGGCAAGCTGTTATAGTTCTCACCAAAACCGTAAAGGTCATTTGAAGCATACCAGCCTGTACCCACCTGCTGATTACCTGAAGTTCCGTAACTTGCTCTCAGTGTAGCATCTGTAAGCCAGTTTTCAAGATTCTTCATAAACGTTTCATTTGATAACCTGTATTTTGCTCCAACAGACCAGAAAGGTGCCCATCTGTTATTCTTACCAAATCTTGAAGATGCATCGTACCTAAAGCTACCTGATAGATAATATTTATTAGCATAACTATATTCAGCTCTTGAGAAGTACGAATTAAGAACAAGGCTCTCATTATCTGTTGATGCGGAACCCGGTGTTGAAGCATTGACTACATCCGGCAAGTACTCCACCGGATAATTTGAACCGGCAAGATATGTGGTTTTATAGTCTGTCCTCTGACCCTCCTGGCCAACTAAGATGTTGATATTATGATTATCAAACTGTTTAATGTAGTTGAGAGTATTACTGATTGTCAATAATATTTTACTTGAGAAAGCATTCTCACCACGTCCTTTCAATGAGAGTCCCTGAGGCTGGAGAAATGACCAGAAACCGAACTCATCCAAAAGATAAGCATCTGCTCCGGCTCTTGACACAAAATAAAAATTATCAGTCAGGTTAATTTGTACATAAGGAGATATAATAGCTCTGTATTGCTTTGCAGTATTTTTATCTCCATATTTACTTCTCTGTGCTACAGGATTGTATCCATTATTGGTGTTGAAATTCCAGTTTCCGTATTCATCATATACCGGAGAAATGGGAGACTGCATCATTGCCTGAGTGATAGGATCTGAGAAATATCCACCACCGCTTCCCATATTAATTTTTGAATAACTGAAATTTGAATTAATACCAAACTTCACAAACTTTGATGGTTGCTGATCAAAATTGAATCTCATAGTGATCCTTGAATAGTCTTTGCCCCTGATTATTGCCTTGTTATCCATGTAGTCAAGTGCAAAATAGTATCTTGCAGATTTTTCGTCTGCACCACCACCACTTAAATCAAATGAGTAATTCTGAATATAACCTTTTCTTGACACCTCTTTAAGCCAGTTGGTATTCGCCATACCCTCTTCTGAGGTATCAAGCCCTGTATACCATGTAATGAATTCTCTTGCGCCAGCCTGATTATAAGGGAGATTAAGACCATAACCATTATTATAATAGTCAAAATATGAGATTTTTCCCAGAGAAGAGGCATAATTATGACCATTAAGCAATGCCTCCTCAGTAAGCTCCATATACTTATCTCTATTCAGTGTCAGATACCTTTCAGGAATATTCGGAAGAGTTTCAAAACCTGCTTTTGCAGAGAAGTTAACAGTGAGGCCGCTCTTACCACGTTTGGTAGTAATTAATATTACTCCATTAGCAGCTCTTGCTCCGTAGATTGATGTCGCAGATGCATCCTTTAATACTGTAATACTTTCTATGTCCTCTGAACTTATTGTGGATAATGGGGAGATTTGAGCACCTTCACTGCTTCTCATACCGTGAACCTCGCTCTCCATAGGGATTCCGTCAATAACATACAGTGGGTCTGTTCCGGAATTGAGTGAGTTTTTACCCCTGATGAAAATTTGAGACGGAGCACCAGGCTGGCCTGACAAAGTATACATTTGAAGACCAGGAACAACTCCCTGAATTGATTTTATGGGATTAGACTCAAATTTGTTAGAAATGTTTTCTGAGTTAACTGCTGACGCAGCTCCGGTAAATGCTTTCTTGGTGGTAACACCATAACCGGTGACTATGACCTGATCAAGAATGGTTGTCTCTCTGTCAAGTGTAACATTAATAACATTAGATCCGGAGGTAACAACCTCTTTTCTTGAATATCCTATAAACTGGTAAACAAGAGTTGAACCCTGAGGGACGTTGTTAAAAACATATTTACCTTCATAGTCGGTACTTACTCCGGTTGTTGTACCTTTTATAACAACAGTCACCCCTATCATAGGAGTACCGTCAGTCCCGTCGGTCACCGTTCCAGTGATAGTTACAGGTTGAGCAAAAAGGACGCTTCCAAGCATAAGAGAAAACGTCGCTAAAAGAAATCTGATTTTTTTCATTTAGAAATTTTTTGGTTAATAATAGTTTGTTTGGTCATACTAATTAACCAAAAGTAAAAAAGACGAATTGTTGAAAAAAAATAAAAAAGATGAATACGACTTAAATAAAGTTGAACATGAATTTTAATTAAAACTTTATTGCAGTTTTTGTATCTTTCGGCAAAAGACGATAAAATGAATAAAAAACGAATTTTAGCTTCAGTTATCACTCTATCTTGTTTGATATTAAGCGGATGTTCAAAAATATCCGGCAGTTCTGAAGGTAAGGTTGAGTTGTACCTTCTGGAATCATATAAGTCTGGCGAAAATACTTACATGATAGTTGAGAACACTGTAAAAACAGAAAATTACCCTCTCATAAGTTACGACGATTTTCTCTATTATGATCAGCAGAAGTGTGCATTTGGTCTGTCAGATGCTGCGGCAATCAGAATTGAAAACATGAAACATTCTGTTCACGGAGTTCCGTTTGTCATAACAGCGGATAAAGAGATAGTGTACTCCGGATACTTATGGCCCAGCTACTCCTCAGCAAGCTGTGACTGGATTGTAGCTGACCCTTTTGCAGCAATCTACACTAAAGAATTGACCATAAGGTTAGGCTACCCGGGACTCTTCCCTGGAGTTGTAATACCTGATAAACGTAATGACAAACGGATTATTGACATTTTTAGAAATGACAATAAGTTAAGATAGACAATGGAATTTAAAATAGACAATCACGTAATTCTTAGACAATTAAAAAAAGAGGATGCTATTGATTTATTCACTGCTATTGACTCCCAAAGAGAATACCTGGGCAGGTGGCTTCCGTTTGTTGAGCATACTAAATCTGTCTCAGACACACAGGTATTTGTCAATTCTATAATTGATCTCCCGGAGGAGATAATGGAGTACACATTCACCATACGGATAGATGGTAGCCTGGCAGGACTGATTGGTTTTAAGGATACAGACAGAACTAACAGGAAAACCGAGATTGGATATTGGCTGTCCGGGGAGTATCAGGGCCGGGGGGTGATGACAAAATCGGTAAAGAGACTTTGTGAATTTGCCTTCAGAGAATTGAACATAAACAGGATTCAGATAAAATGTGCAGTTGGAAATTCGTCCAGTATTGCAATCCCTGAGAGGATCGGATTTAAGCCGGAGGGGATTGAACGGGACGGAGAGCTACTTACAGGTGGCACTTTCACTGATCTTTGTGTTTATAGTTTGCTGAAAGGTGAATACCTTTGAACATTATATTTATTTGCCATGGATTACAGAGACAGGGTTTTTATTTCAGTAGCGGAAAAGCTGAGCTTTTCAAAGGCGGCAAATGAGCTTAATATTACTCAGCCCGCTATCACAAGGCACATAAGAGAGCTTGAAGAGAGATACAAAGTGAGCCTGTTTGAAAGAAAAGGCAACAAAATATATTTAACCAAAGCCGGAGAGAAGGTATACAACTCATATAAAGAGATCGCACAACTTTACAGAGCTCTTGAGTTTGAAATCAGTCAAATGCATAACAGTGTCTCCGGTGAGTTCAGGATAGGAGCAAGTTCTACTATTTCGCAGTACGTTATACCTAAAATCATAGCCTCTTTCCACAAACGTTACCCACAAATAAGTATCTATCTGATAAACGGCAACTCCTTTGAAATGGAGAGGCAACTGGAGGAAAATATTATTGACATTGCATTAGTTGAGAATATTACATCTCAGCCCGGTATTAGTTACAGAGACTTTCTTGAAGATGAGTTAATTGTTGTGGCAGGAAAAGATAGTGTTTATGCTAAGCAGAACACAATTAGTAAAGAGGATTTGATAAAAATCCCAATAGTTTTGCTTTGGGGATAACACTCTGGGCAATAATAGCTATGGGGTCGTTATTTTTTCTTACTCTGGGGTAAGAACCTTTTTGTCAACCACTTTCTCACAGGTTCATCGTACAATTTAAGGCATACGTAAGCCAGTGCAATAGATCCAAAGAAGAGAGCAAGAGCACCCGGAAGCGACTCCTCAAATGTCAGGTTCTCATTCTTGACCCAGGCATAGTAAAGGTAGATAAAGGGATAGTGAACCATATAGAGAGGATATGATATATCCCCAAGAAACTTGTTCAAACGGGTTGTGAATTTACCTTTTATCTCTCCCGATGCACCTATGTAGACCAGCAGAGGAAAAGCTATCGCAAAACAGAATGTGTCGTATAGTCCGTTCATCCATAGGTTTTCAGCCCCTCCAATCCTCGGTACAGCAGACAGGACAACAATAGCCACAGCACCTATCCAGAATGCGCATTTAAAAATACCCCCTTTCATGGGCTTAAATACTCTTGACATAAGTAGTCCGGCCGAGAAGGCAAAAAGCAGACGGAGTGAACCGCCAAGAATATTATCTCCGGTCATTGAGTAACCAACGCAGATGTCACCATAAGGTCCCCAGATGGCAAAGACGGCAAGTCCTGCTCCGGCTGCAGCTACAAGTACAGAGAGTGCTTTAGTTGGGAGTCTTCTTATAAATATTACATAAAGGATGTTACCTATATACTCAAAAAAGAGTGACCATGTGGGGCCGTTAAGCGGATACATCTCCCCCACTCCTCTGATTTCTGAGCCCGTAGTTGCAGGAATCATGAAAGCATTCAGAACAGTTGCAATTATTAACATCCCAACCGATATCTTTGTCACATCCCATACAGAACACCCCTGAGTGTAGAACATGGCAGCCCCTATCAGCGCGCCCATTACTACCATCGGATGCAGTCTGATGATTCTCCTGGTAAAAAACTCCTTTATCCCCATTTTCTTCCACCGGTCATCATAGGCATACCCCATAACAAATCCGGAAAGAATAAAGAAGAAGTCAACCGCAAGGTATCCGTGGTTAATTCTCTGATCAATGTGACTAGTTGCAAATGCCTCAAAAATATGAAACCAAACAACCGTAAGAGCCGCCACTCCCCTGAATCCGTCGAGAATATTGTAATGTGGCTTTGTGTCTGCAAATGCTGAAGCTGAGATTTTACTCATATCTGCAAAAATAGCTCAAAAATCTTATGGTTCGCCTATTCTTAATTAACTTTGCCAAATGAAAACAGCAATTATTGGAGGCGGAGCAGCTGGTTTTTTTGCAGCAATTACTGCAAAAGAGAGGTTTCCTGACTCTGACGTGACAATTTTTGAAAAGTCACAGCAATTGCTCTCTAAAGTCAAGATCTCCGGTGGAGGAAGATGCAATCTGACTAACGGATGCGAATCAATTGAAGAGCTATGTAAAGCCTATCCCAGAGGTGGCCGGGAGTTAAAAAAACTGTTCGGGCTCTTTAATAATCACCACACAATAGATTGGTTTGAGAGCAGAGGTGTGCCACTTGTTATTCAGGAGGATAATTGTGTTTTTCCCCGCTCACAAAATTCTCAGAGTATTATTGACTGCCTGATAAGTCAAACCGGGAGCTTGAACATTCAGATAAAGACAGGATCAGGAGTCAGGTCACTCAAGAGGTGCGATAGTTGTATTGAGATTGATTTTACAGACGAAAAGAGAGCTGCCTTACAGTTTGATAAAGTCATTGTCACAACAGGAGGCTCTCCCAAACGGGAGGGGCTCAGATGGCTGGAGGAGTGCGGCCATAAAATATCAGAACCTGTCCCATCGCTCTTCTCCTTTAATATTCCTGCCGACCCTGTCAGGAGCCTTATGGGTGTAGTAGTGGAAAATGTAGTTGTCTCTCTGCCGGGGACAAAGTTAAAGGCTGATGGCCCATTGCTGATAACTCACTGGGGCATGAGTGGTCCGGCGATTTTAAAATTGTCCTCATACGGTGCCAGAATTTTAAAAGAGCGAGACTACAATTTTAAAATAGGCATAAACTGGGTAAATGAGACGAACAATGATATTGTATCGGCAGAGATAAACAGAATGGCAATAAATCACTCCGGAAAAATGGTCACATCTGTGAGGCCATTTTCACTCCCTGTAAGATTATGGATTTTTCTGGTTGAGAGGTGTGGATTCTCTTCAGATAAGAGGTGGGCAGAGATAGGTAAAAAGGGGATTAATAGAATTGTAAACGCCCTTACGAACGACGAATATTCTGTCAAAGGCAAAGCAATTTTCCGCGAGGAGTTTGTAACATGCGGAGGAGTAAGTCTGGACAGTGTAAACATGAACACTATGGAGAGCAAGCTAATCCCCAATCTCTACTTCGCAGGTGAGGTTCTTGACATAGATGCAATAACCGGAGGGTATAATCTCCAGGCTGCCTGGACCACCGGTTATATAGCTGGACAACTAAATTAAAGTTTTTCACGCTCAATCCAGCTTAATGCTTGCTGGCAATCTTCTGCATTCACAGAGTATCCGCATAACTTCCGGAGTTTTTCCTCCTCGCTCTCTTCGTTCTCTGCGGCGGAGACTCCTTCAGTTTAGATCTGGCAATCTTCTGCATTCACATAGTAGTCCGCATAACTTCCGGAGTTTTTCCTCCTCGCTCTCTTCGTTCGCTGCGGCGGAGACTCCTTCAGTTATGCGGACTACTATGTGAAAGGGCATGCAGTAATTCTTGCCAGTCAACCGCAAACACAACGGAACCCCCGCCGCAGACGGCAAAGCCGGCGAGGAGGAATCGTTCCGGAGGGGCTGCGGTTGACTGGGGAAGATCTGAGTGTTACAGCCGTGCGGGTGCAGCTTGAACTGCGGAGATTTGCGCATACACATCGCCTTGCGAGGATTTATATGTATTAAACATTAAATCGGGCGAATATACATAAAACAAAACTCAACTAATTCTCAGCAACCATATTCCTGTATAAGAACTCAAACACTCTCCCGGTAATATAATCAGACCCCAGTGAGTGTCCGTGACCGGGGAGATAAAGCTGTTCAAAATCTTTCCCAGCTTTCACAAGTGCATTCACTACCTGTAGAGTGGATGCGGGGTCAACATTATCATCAAGCTCCCCATTAATCAAAAACAGGTTACCGGTTAGCTTGTGTGCATTATCTACATTAGATGACCCTCCGTACCATGGTCCCACAGGGTATCCCATCCACTGCTCATTCCACCATATTTTGTCCATTCTGTTATCATGACAACCACACAGGGAGACGGCTGTCTTGTAAAAATCTCCATGGAAGAGAAGCGCGGACATAGCATTCTGTCCACCGGCCGAATATCCGTATATCCCAACACCCCTGCCAATGTCCATAGATGGGTATTTTGCCGATGCAGCCTTCATCCAGAGAATCCTGTCAGGGAAGCCACCATCTTTTAAATCTCTCCAGCAAATATCATGGAATGCTTTAGATCTGTTTGCTGTTCCCATTCCGTCAATTGTAACCACAATAAAGCCCATCTCAACAAGCTTTGAGAATCTCATGTATGCAGCGAAATCCTTTGTAACATGAGCGTCGTGAGGCCCTGCATATATGTACTCCACTACAGGGTATCTCTTTTCCGGATTGTAGTTTGAAGGGCGGTAAATTGTTCCCCAAATATCAGTTTTACCATCTCTTCCCTTTGCACTGAAGACCTCCGGCCTGCTCCATCCAAACTTTTGCAATTCCGATATATCGGCCTTGCCCAGCTCCATTAAAACCGACCCATCCTTTGCCGAACGAACAACAGAGACCGGCTCAAGATCAGGACGGGAATACATGTCTGTAAAATAACTTTTATCAGGGGAGAAGTTCACCCTGTGGTTTGCATATTCAGGGGTCAAATCTTTTAAATCGCTTCCATCCAGCTTCATCCTGTAATAGTGAAGATTATACGGATCCTCTCCACCGTTTTTTCCGTTTGCGGCAAATATTATATAATTCTTAGCCTCATTTACATCAATAACCTCTCTTACAACCCACTCTCCCTTGGTCAATTGCTTCTTAACCACACCATTTACAGCATCAATAAGATAAAGATGCCTCCACCCGTCTCTCTCAGAAGACCATATGAGGCTCTTACCATCCTTTGTATAGTAAATAAAATTCCGGCCGTAATGGACAAACGTCTCAAATCGCTCGTCTACCACTACATTTGTCTTTCCGTTTTCTGCATTTACATTCACAATCTGATATGCCTGATGTCCTCTTTCATTATAGTCAAAGCTGAACCACCTGGAGTCATCTGACCATTTTCTAAAAAAAAGCTGATATGGGTTTGAGAAATTTTTAATATCAATTTCAATCCTTGTATTATAGCCTTTATCACCATTAACTATTCGGTCAATGTTAAAAAGGGCCGGACGATTTACCGGAATTATGTCTCCCGGTTTATAATAATCTCTCCACTGCAGTTTTGGCTGTATTTGATCTTCGGGTGATGATTCAAGCAATGGTATCTTATGTCTCTCTGCTTCTAGGGTCTGAATTGCTGCTATCTTTTTTGAATCGGGCGACCATGTAATTTGTGAATAGAAAAGATTTTCTGTCCCGTCAAAACTTAGCTGAATATCTTTCTGATCAATTTTAAGCCAGATGTTGTAGTCTCTTATAAATGCATCCTTTTTACCATCCGGAGATGGGACCAGTTTTGATGGCTCTATCTTAGTGACTCTTCTCTCTGTTGCTATAGGTTGTTTTGGAGAATATAGTTCTTCAGTAACCAGCTCTTTAGATTTATTAAGTACATTGACTTTGTACTTTTTCAGTCCATCTTTCTCTCTAATTTCAAATGTAAAGTTCAAACTGTCAATCCATTTAGGTGCAATGGCAACATTATGGACCAATCTGGAAATATTTGGAAGCGAATCCAGCTTTTTGTATTCAGTATTAAAATTATGACCATTAAGTTGCAATACACATATAAACAGAGCCAGAAGAACGAGTGAAAATTTTGTTTTCATAGTTGAAAATGGGTTTTCCCAAAATTACACAATATCTTTGCACCTCAAAAATAAATGAAGTATAATGGTCTCTTGTGACGGATTGAGTGTTGAGTTTGGTGGTACAGTGTTATTTGAAAACATTTCGTTTGTAATAAACGATAATGACAGGATAGCCCTAATGGGTAAGAATGGTGCAGGTAAATCTACACTGCTTAAGATTCTTGCCGGGGAGAGGAATCCTTCAAAAGGGGTCATTTCCGCTCCCAAAGATTCGCTTATCGCATATCTGCCTCAGCATTTGATGACTGAGGATGGCCGGACTGTTTTTGAGGAGGCCTCTCAGGCCTTCAGCCATCTTCACGAAATAGAGGCTCAAATAGCTGATTATAATAAACAGCTTGAGGAGAGAACCGATTATGAATCTGAGGATTACTATAAACTGATTGAGGACCTTTCTGCGCTGAGCGAGAAGTACTATGCAGTTGATATAACTCATTTCGAAGAGGATGTAGAGAAGGTTCTGCTGGGTCTTGGTTTTAAAAGGGAGGAGTTCACAAGACAGACATCTGAGCTAAGCGGCGGATGGAGAATGCGGATTGAGCTGGCAAAGATTCTTTTGCGTAAGCCCGATGTTATCCTTCTTGATGAGCCCACAAACCACCTGGATATGGAGTCAATTATCTGGCTTGAGGAGTTCCTGGTTAATCAGGCAAAGGCGGTTGTGCTTATCTCACATGATAAATCATTTGTTGACAATGTCACAAACAGAACCATTGAGCTCACAATGGGAAGAATATACGACTATAAGGTTAACTACTCCCACTATCTTGAACTTCGTAAAGAGAGAAGAGAGCAGCAGCAGAGGCAGTATGAGGATCAGCAGAAGATGATTGCGGAGACAAAGGAGTTTATAGAGAGATTTAAGGGTACATATTCAAAGACGCTTCAGGTACAGTCAAGGGTAAAGATGCTTGATAAACTGGAACTTGTAGAGGTTGATGAAATTGACACATCTGCATTGAAACTGAAATTTCCACCATCTCCGCGTAGCGGCAACTTTCCTGTTATTATGGATAGCGTTGGAAAGAGCTATGAGCACAAGAGAATATTTTCAAATGCCTCTCTTACAATTGACAGGGGTGATAAAGTAGCATTCGTAGGCAGAAACGGTGAGGGAAAATCTACTCTTGTAAAGTGTATAATGAAAGAGATTGATCATGACGGGAAACTCACACTGGGACACAATGTTCAGATTGGGTACTTTGCTCAGAATCAGGCCTCGCTTCTTGATGAAAACCTAACAGTTTTCCAGACAATTGACGATATAGCCGTGGGAGATATCCGCTCAAAAATAAGAGACCTTCTGGGTGCATTTATGTTCGGCAGAGATGATATTGACAAGAAGGTTAAAGTCCTTTCAGGTGGTGAGAGAACCCGCCTTGCAATGATTAAACTCCTGCTGGAGCCTGTTAATCTTCTAATTCTTGACGAGCCAACAAACCATCTGGACCTCCGGACCAAAGACATTCTCAAGCAAGCCCTTATGGCATTTGACGGCACCCTTATTGTTGTCTCACACGACAGAGATTTCCTTGACGGACTGGTTTCTAAGGTCTATGAATTTGGCAACGGACAAATTAAAGAGCACCTTGAAACAATTCAGGGCTTCCTTGAAAAGAAAAGGATGGAGCATCTTAGAGAGATAGAATTAAAATCATAGCTTGTGAAGCTCAATCTCTAATCCTCCCGCTTTACCCCACCCTTTTTTAGTCTTCCTGCATCCTTCAGGCTTTTACTGATTATCCACTCCAACTGACCATTTATACTACGAAATTCATCTGCAGCCCATTTTTCAATTGCCTTCATGGTATCAACATCAATTCTTAATACAAATGTCTTCTTCTCTGCCATTTACAACTTTTTTACTGATTTAGAGTTCCCGCGTTTATTACCGGAGAGGTCTCTCTGTCTCCGCATAAAACAACAAGCAAATTGCTTACCATAGCGGCCTTTTTCTCCTCATCCAGTTCTACAATATTCTTTTTTGAGAGCAATTTCAGGGCACTTTCAACCATACCAACTGCTCCCTCCACCATTTTCACCCTCGCTGCGATTATTGCAGATGCCTGTTGCCTCTTTAGCATTGCCTGTGCTATCTCAGGAGCGTATGCAAGGTATCCGATTCTAGCTTCAATTACTGTGAGACCCGCCAGTTTCAGCCTTTCACATATCTCCTCTTCCAGACATTTGCTTACATCTTCAAAATTTGAACTAAGTGTTATTGACGCACCTTCGTCTTCAAACTGATCATAAGGGAATGACCCTGCCAACTTACGAACAGCTGCATCCGTCTGGACTTTTACAAATTCTTCAAAATTATCAACTTCAAAAAGAGCCTTGTAGGTATCATCAACTCTCCAAACAAGAATTGAACTGATTAAAATTGGATTGCCTAGTTTATCATTGACCTTAATTCTCTCACTCTCAAAATTTCGTGCTTTGAGAGAAACGGAGTTTTTGATGTAGAACGGCAGAGCCCAGAAGAAGCCATTATCTTTTACAGATCCTTTATAAGCACCAAACAATAGCAGAACTTTTGAAGTATTTGGGCCGATAATAAAAAAACCAGGTGCAATAAAGACAAAGCAAATTACACCTGCCACTCCGGGGATTAATGATTCATTTGCAAATGAATAAAACACAGCTGCTAAGAGCAAAATTGCAACAACTAGCATTATGTAGCCGTTCATAACTTTAATTGAAATCTCTTTTTTCATAATATGTGATATTATTTTGATATTATTACGACATCAAATATAATGCAAATATTAATTCTGCAAAAATATTTTTTAACACAAATAAAAAAATTGTAACTTAGCAACTGATAAAAAGAGTCAAAATGTATATACACACTAATAATCTTCTTAATAACAACCTGAATAATAATAGTATTCGGGCGAGGAGGTTGTGTAATAAAGTGTAACCAAATAATAAAATCCAAATTTAACACTGATAACAGCCTCTCGCCACGGAGGCTGTTTTTTTTATTTATATATTCAAAACTTTAACCCCATGAGTTGCTTAAAAATTTTAGAAACAGAAAAGGCAATTGAATTTATTAAAGATGATTTTCAGAGAAGATTAATGGATGGATTGAATCTTGTAAAAATCTCCTCCCCCATAGCTGTTCTGGATGGAACCGGAATAAACGACGATCTTAACGGAATTGAGCGACCGGTTTCGTTTCCGGTAAAAGCACTCTCTGGACAGAGAGCTCAGGTGGTTCACTCTCTTGCCAAATGGAAAAGAGTAAAGCTGTCTCAGCTTGAAATTGGTGCAGGTAAGGGAATAATTACAGATATGAAGGCACTCAGGCCGGATGAAGATTACACAAACCTGCATTCAGTTTATGTTGACCAGTGGGACTGGGAGCAGACAATTAAAGCAGAACAAAGAGATATTAGATTTCTTAAAGAGACAGTAAGAATCATCTACTCTGCACTGGTAAACACAGAACGAAAAACAGCCTCAATGTTTTCCGAAACCACAGCTACTCTGCCGGAAGAGATAAGGTTCATGCACAGTGAAGAGTTGCTGAGAGTCTATCCCAACTGCAGTGCAAAAGAGAGAGAATTCAGAGCGGCAAAATGTTATGGTGCAATATTTATCATGGGTATAGGCGGAAATCTTTCCAACGGAGAGGTACATGACGGTAGGGCTCCGGATTATGATGACTGGAGCACTCTAACAGAAGATGGTTATTCAGGCTTGAATGGCGATATAATAGTTTGGCACCCGGTACTAAAATGTCCTCTTGAACTTTCTTCAATGGGCATAAGAGTTAATTCAGAGGAACTTACAAGACAACTTATTATCAGAGGATGCACAGAGCGCTCAAATCTTTACTATCATTCTCTTTTACTGAACGGCAAGTTTCCACACACAATAGGCGGAGGGATAGGCCAGTCCAGGGTCTGTATGTTTATGTTAAAGAAAAGACATATTGGTGAAGTTCAGGTGGGTATCTGGTCAGACGAGCAAAGGGAAAAACTGGCGGCTGAGGGTGTAGAGTTATTATGATTTACAGTAATAATTATTTAACTTTAAAATTCAATACTAAAACCTTATGTCATGAAAACATTTTTCTATCTGGTGGTTTGGGTTCTCATTATTATCTCTTTCTGGAAAATTTTTGAAAAAGCAGGTAAACCTGGCTGGGCGTCAATTATCCCTGTTTACAACATTATTATTTTACTGGAAATTATTGGTAAACCCTGGTGGTGGCTGCTTCTACTTCTTATTCCCGGAGTAAACATCATCTTTGGAATATGGATGTTCAATCTGCTCTCAATAAGCTTTGGCAAGAATGAAGGGTTTACGGTAGGATTGGTGCTTCTTCCATTTATCTTCCTCCCGATACTCGGATTTGGCCAAGATTCTTACAAGGGTCCTGCAGGGATAAAATAGACTGGGTTTAAATAAAATAGTTTATGTTAGATACTTCTGAAATTCTTATAAGGCTTTTGCTTGCATCGGCCTTTGGTGGTCTTATCGGCCTTGAGAGAGAGCGCAAAGACTGGGCTGCCGGATTGAGAACCCACATGATGGTGAGTGTGGGCTCTTGTTTAATTATGATTGTTTCTGCATTTGGCTTTTCAGATATCCTTGGTACTGAAAACGTATCTCTTGACCCATCCCGTGTGGCTTCACAGGTTATAAGCGGAATAGGTTTTATAGGTGCCGGTACTATTCTGTTTCTAAAACAGGGAGCTATCCGTGGCCTCACAACGGCATCCGGGCTGTGGACCGTTGCTGCTATCGGTCTTGCTACAGGAGGCGGACTCTACTTTGCAGCCGGCGCCACAACAATTATTGCATTAATAATTCTGTGGGCTCTCAAACCTCTGGAACAAGTATATTTCAGGAAATACAAACCCATAATACTTAGAATAACCAGTAATCCGGATTCTGAATCAGACTTCATAAAAAGGCTGCTGGAGAATAAGGAGATTAAAATTCAAAGTATTAATCTGGAGCGCAATGATAATGAGTATATCTACGATCTTAAATTCGATCACACTGAGCTTTCAAATCTTGAGCTGATTATCGGAGAACTCCGCAGGGATCCGTCAATTAAAGAGGTTTCATGGAATAAATAAAGATTAGTATCTTTGGCCTCCCTTAATCAAATAGCTATGAAAAAACTTGTCGCTTTTCTGATTTTTTCACTTTTTGCCACAATTTTAATGGCTCAAAGTAATGATTCTCTCCTTATAAAAGAGATATCCGGTTTAAAAAGACAAATTGAAAATCAAAGGCATACCTACGACCAGATTATCAAAAAAGTTGATGATCTTATGTGGCATCAGATGGTTGGAGATATTGCTTTTGTTGACAAAGTAAGGCTTACAGGCCCACCAAGGTGGAAAGCGAAGAGTGAAGACGACCGGTTTGCAAAAAATCCGCTCCAGTTTTATACTTATGTTTTCATCCCTAAAGAGGTAAAGAGTAATGAGAAATACCCGCTGATAGTACTCCCGCACAGCGGCATACACGCAGATTTCTCAACTTACTATGCACATATTGTGAGAGAGCTTGTTGCCCAGGGATATATAGTTGTCTCTGCAGAGTACAGGGGATCTACGGGCTATGGAAGAGATACATATGAAAACATTGATTACGGCGGGCTGGAGAATGAAGACGTAATGGTAAGCCGGGATTATATGATTGAAAACTACAGCATTGTTGACAAGAACAGAGTTGCTATCATAGGGTGGAGCCATGGTGGAATGATATCACTGATGAATATTCTGAGATATCCTGACGAATTTAAATGTGCATTTGCAGGTGTTCCTGTTAGTGATCTTGCAAACAGACTTGCCTCTCACGATCCGTCATACACTGCTTACTTTACTGCTCCTCATCACATAGGCAAATCAATTAAAGAGGATCCGGCTGAGTATAAAAGACGCTCACCTTCAACTTATGCGCACTTACTTGACAGACCTCTGTTAATTCATACAAACACAAACGACAATGATGTTTATGTTGAAGAGGTACTTCTTATGATTGACTCTCTTAAGGCACATAATAAGAAGTTTGACTATAAAGTATTCAAAGATGCATCGGGGGGTCACGGGTTTGACCGTATAGACTCTAAAGAGGCAACAGATATCAGATTTACGATTCACAAATTTCTGGAGAAGTATTTGAGTCCACCTAAACCCTTCAGGACTGAGGCCGATATGAGAAGAGCCGCATACCGTTTCTAGACCCTTAAAAAAAGAAGATTTATGGAATTTATGGTTCTTGTCTTTATTATCGGTTATATTTTCATAGCCATAGAACACAGAGTGGGTATTGACAAAGCAGCAATTGCCCTGCTTACAGGCGGAGTACTTTGGGTACTGTATATACTGCTCTCCCCCCTGCCTGTGGCAAATGTTTTTCCGGTACACTTTCACGAATTTGTTGCAGATAATAAGGACGTGGGACTTATGACCTTAATTGAACAATGCAGAAGCTACATAGTTGATGTCCATATCATTGAGAGTCTTGGAGAGATATCAGGAACTCTTTTTTTCCTAATGGGGGCTATGACAATTGTAGAACTTGTTGACGTTCATGGTGGCTTTTATATAATTACTGACAGAATTACAACCAAGAACAAAAGGCTTCTGCTTGTTATAATTTCCTTTATTACTTTCTTTATGAGCTCGACCCTTGACAACCTTACAACAGCTATAGTAATGGTGATGATGCTCAGAAAAATTGTTCCAAATTACAAGGAGCGCTGGATATACGGCAGTATGATAATTATTGCTGCAAACAGTGGCGGTGCATGGTCCCCGATAGGTGACGTGACTACTATTATGCTGTGGATTAAAGGAAAGATAACAACATGGCCTGTAATATCCAATCTGTTCCTCCCGGGACTTGTCTCAATGATAGTGCCTCTTATACTTGCTTCCAGAATGCTTAAGGGGAATATAACAGAGGCAACGCATAAAGTAGCAGAGGGGCACATTTCAACCATCCTTAGTGAAAAAGAGAGAGTCATATTGTCTACAATGGGTGTACTGGCACTTGTAATGGTTCCGGTGTTCAAACAACTTACTCATCTTCCTCCGTTTGTGGGTGTACTTATAGGACTTAGTATTCTATGGATTTATACCGAGATAATTTATTCAAATAAGAAGAGTAACGAATCCCTCAAGCACAGGGTTACACGGGTACTTAAAAGGATTGACACTGCCACCATTATGTTTTTTCTGGGAATTCTCCTCGCAGTGAGTGCGCTGCAAGGGACCGGAGTACTAAATACAATGGGGGTCTATCTGGAGGATAAAGTACACAATATCTATCTTATTAATATTGTAATCGGTCTGATGTCTGCCGTAGTGGATAACGTTCCTCTTGTAGCAGTAGCAATGGGTATGTATCCTCTGGCAGATCCCGGGATGATTGCCGCCGCTGCCGATCCCGCATTTATGCAGGCCTTCGTTCAGGATGGCAGCTTCTGGCTCTTCCTCGCATATTGCGCAGGAGTGGGTGGCAGTATTCTGATTATTGGTTCGGCAGCAGGTGTTGTTGTTATGGGAATTGAGAGAATAACTTTCAGCTGGTATCTCAAAAACTTTTCATTGCTTGCTATGGCTGGTTATCTGGCCGGAGCTGCTGTATTTATTCTCACAGATATGTTTTTGTAAAAGATGACATTGAATGGAGACTCTTGCCTGGATAGGGCTTACCCAGAGTCTGTTTGGGACAGTACTTGTGGGAACAAAATCCGGAGCTAAACTACCGGACAGGATTCTTGCGTTCTGGCTTCTTTTAATGGCAATTGTCTTCTTATCATTAGGCCTTGATCTTAAGAATAACTCATTTACAATTCTAACAAGCTCTTTTTTAGCATTTAATCCTTTGCTATACATATATGCATCGGCTTCAACCATAAGCAATTTCAGAATAAGATGGCACCATTTTCTACATCTTATCCCTTTTTTGTTTTTTGAAATATACTCACACATAACTCAGACAGAATTTCTTCCGGGATCTTTTTTTACGCAGGACAGCTCCTACTCTGCCAGAATTGTATTTGGTATAATAAATATTGTTTCATGGTTCGTTTATACCTCTGTTGCACTCTTCCTGATTCACAAACACAAAATCAATTTAAGAAACGAACTCTCATCAATCGACTCTTCCGACAAGCTTAACTGGCTGCTTTTTATATCTGTTTTTTATACAGTTTACTGGATTATTCTGCTGATTGTTTCACTAACCATTGTGTCAATAAAATCCAACAGTAATTTGCCTATGATTTACAGCTATATTGTTATGCTTGTAATGTCATTCATAATATCTTACTACGGTGTAAGACAAAAGGAGCTGCACAAGTTTTTCTGGCGTAAGAAAACAGGAGAGAGACTTTTTGAAAACTCACCGGAAGAGAGGGACAAAAGATTATTTGATGCTGAACTGGCTATAAAAAAATATCTGGAAGATGAGAAGGGCTTCAGGGATCCGGAACTAAGTCTTCAGACTCTCTCAGAAAAGTGCGGTTTCCCCAGATATATTGTTACTGAAGTACTGAACAAAACCATGAATACAAACTTCTTTGCATATATTAACGGCTTAAGGACAGAGGAGTCTAAACGGTTTCTGTTATCTCCGGACAACCGGTACTCAATTGAAGCAATAGGTAACGAATGTGGTTTTAAAAGCAAATCTTCATTCTATACCTTCTTCAGAAAATCTACCGGGATGACACCAAATGAATTCAAATTATCCAACTCTAATCAAAAAGAGGTATGAATCTGTTCAATTCATACTCATTAAACTTGATAATAGCATATCACTTAGGTAGATTTGCCCAACTAAATAATTGAATCATGAAAAAAATAGTAATTGCTGCTCTATTCATGGTTGTATCGTTTAATATTAACGGGCAGGATAGTTTTAAGGATAAAGCTGAGTTCAGCGGTTATGTAAGAGGGTCATTTCAGGGTTTCTCCAAAAACTATGACCTGAGCAATGTCTTTGCTCAATTTGCTCTAAAAGGCAAATATACAGGAAAGAATACCATTTTTAATGCCGAGGTTTGGTTTCTGGGAGGGCACCATTTTGGAGAGTTTTACAACAGGCTTGAGATTATGGAGGCTTATGCCGGTTATGTGTCAGATAAATTTGACTTTATTGCCGGTAATCAGATTGTAAAGTGGGGCCGAACAGATGGCTTCAGCCCTACTGACAATATCTCCCCAAGAGACTATTTCTTTCTTACATCAGATATGGATGATCAGCTTAGGGCAAATCTAATGGCAAGAGTTAAGTACAGAATAAATAACTCTGTTGATATTGACCTTATAGCTATACCTTTCTATAAACAGTCAAATTATCGCTTTGACCTTTTTGATATGGGAGGAATGGCTTCATTTGGTGAAGAGACAAATCCTGAATTCAAATTTTCTAATGCCACACTTGCAGGCAGACTCAACTTTGAGTTACCCGGTGCCGGATTCTCTTTCTCATATTTCAGGGGATACGACCCCTACCATGGATTCAATTTAAAAGGGATAGAGCTGGATTTTAACGCTCCCAATCCCATGCCTCTTATCAAATATTCATCTACACCCTACAGAAAACAGTCAATCGGTGCCGACTTCGCCATTCCTGCAGGCTCATGGATAATCAGAGGAGAGGCTGCCTGGAATATTACAAAAGGCGGTTCCGACTCTCTTTATATTCCATTACCTTCACTGGCATATGTAGTAGCATTGGAGAGGGATTTTGGAGGAGTAATGGGTATTTTCCAGTATATCGGGAGATATACCCCATCCTTTGAACCTGTTTTTGAACCACAGCCGGCAGGTACTGACCCTGATCAGGTGCTCATTTATATGAGTCAGATGGTGGACTATCAAACCAGAATGTTTAACAGAAAAATATTCGGGCAGCAGAAGAGAAGCAACCATGCTTTTGCGCTGACTGCCAGAAAAAGTTTTGCTTATGACACAATAACAGCTGAATTGACAACCTGCTACAATATTACTTCAAGAGAATTTCTCTTAAGGCCCAAGGTGTCTTGGACTATAGCAGACAATCTTTCACTGGCGGCCGGAGGACACATAATGACAGGGGAAAAAGAGTCTCTTTATGACTACTCCGGACCTGTCATGAACGGGCTTTTCATTGAACTTAAAGCATCTTTCTGAAATGGGGAATAAAACATTTATTTTAAAATATCGTAAGGTAATAATAGCTCTTACTGTAATCCTGGCTGCCCTTGCAGTTATACCGTTATTTTCACTCAAGATTAATCCGGACCTTGAAAGTTATCTTCCGGATAACATTGAGTCCAGGATTAATAACAATAAAATAGGAGAGCTTTTTGGAACCAAAGAACCCATTGTGGTAATTCTCTCTGCTGAAGATATAATTAATCCACAGACTTTAGAGAGGATTGACAATTTGACTGCCGGCTTTATTGAACTGGGGAATCTCTCCCCTGTTCAGTCACTTTCAACTGCCAAGAATATAAGTGGTGAGGATGGAATGATGATAGTGGATCCGGTTATTCAATCATATCCCCGGACAGCTGAGGAGTGTGAATTATTGAGAGAGAGTATAAAAAAGAATGATCTCGCATACAAATTACTTGTATCTGAAGACTTTAAAAACACAATGATTTTACTGAACTCAGATTTGTCAGTTAAGGATGCTGAGCTAATGAATCAGATTGATTCAATAATTAATCTATACCCTGGTAAAGAGGAGGTCTTTATTAACGGACAGCCATTTCTGAGAGATGAGGCGAATGAAAAGATAAGTAAAGATATTATGATTCTTCTCCCCCTTGGGCTTCTGATAATGCTTCTTTTTTTCTGGTTCTCTTTCAGAGAATTCAAAGGGATGATTCTCCCATTCAGCGTAGTTCTTATCTCTATTGCAATATCAATGTCTCTTATCCCCCTGCTTGGATGGGAACTGAGTATTATTGGAGTTCTTATTCCTATAATGATGATTGCAATTGCAAACAATTACGGAGTCCACTTTGTAGCCAGATATCAGGAGCTTAATGCAGTAGACCCCAATACTTCAATGGAGGAGATTGTAGAAGAGGCTCTCTCCTATCTTACCAAACCTGTGGTTATTTGCGGCCTCACCACTATTGTTGGTGTTCTCGGCCTTACCATTCATATACTTTTGCCTGCAAGTCAAATGGGAGTGGTCTCTGCGATTGGTATAGCTGTTGCTCTTTTACTCAGTCTCACTTTCATTCCGGCACTCCTCTCATACCTGAAAAAAGGGAGGATTAATTTTCATCCTAATGGAGAGAGTAAAAGTATAATTGCAAAAATGCTTAACTCTCTGGGGAATATTTTAGGAAGGCACCCAAAAAGGATTCTCTACGGTTTTATCGCTTTCTTTATTGTAGTAGGCTCCGGCATTGCTATAATGAGCGTGGCATCTGATTTCAATAATATTCTTCCCTCAAAACACCCTTTCAACAGAAGTATTGAGATAGCCAACAATGAATTTGGCGGGAGTAAACTGATGACGGTAGTATTTGAAGGAGATATTAAAGATCCGCAACTGCTTAAGAGGATGGAAAAATATGAGAGAGAGCTGGCAGCAGTAGAGGGAATCGGGAGTGCTACATCTATTGCTAAGATAATTAAAAAGATGAGCACTGCTCTTAACGACCCTCATGAAGCAGGTTATAATAAGATTCCTGACGAGAGAGAGGCTGTTGCTCAATATATTGAGCTATATTCAATGAATGGTGATCCTGCAGACTTTGAGCAATTTGTTGATTTTGATTACACAAGGGCAGGAATGACAATTCAGTTCAATGCAAATGGTATGAAAGACATTGAAAGAATAATTGCATCAGTTGAGAAAATCACAGGAGGTGATCCGGCAAAAACTATTACCGGCGGTTACTCTCTTGTTGAGAAGGAGATGAGTGAATCAATTGTTAGCGGGCAATATTACTCACTGCTCTTTGCCTTTCTTGCAATATTCATTCTTCTTGCAATTATTTTTAAAAGTATCTCAGCCGGCCTGCTCGGATCTCTGCCGCTTCTGTTTGCAGTTGTTTGCACATTTGGTTTTATGGGATGGAGCGGTATTAAACTGGATATTGTTACTGCACTCCTCTCTTCTGTATCAATAGGTCTTGGTGTTGACTTTACTATCCATATGTTCTGGAGGATGAAGAGTGAGATATCGTCCGGAAGAGAGTATCGTGAGGCAGCTGTTACAGCACTCAGGACCGCCGGCAGAGGTATTACCATAAATGCACTCTCTGTGATGCTGGGATTCTCAATTTTGTTTTTATCCTCTTTTCCTATAATTAAGTCCTTTGCACTGCTTATTATACTATCTCTGCTATTTTGTCTGGTCTCTTCTTTGTTGCTCGTTCCGGCAATTTGTGTTATTTTTAAGCCATCATTTCTAAAAAATGGAAAAAGCCATGAAATCAATAAAGTTAATAACTAGTACCCTATCTCTGGTACTTGTTACATCATTTTACTCCTTCTCTCAGAATCCTAAGGAGATAAGTAAAAAATCTGCTGATGCTATTGCGCTTGGTTCAATGGAGATGACCACTACTCTAAAGATCATGGATGCAAAGGGAAGCACAAGAAGCAGGACCCTAAACATGGCAAGCAGGAAATTCGGCAGTGTGACCAAGATGATGATGAAGTTTACAGATCCCGCAGATGTAAAGGGAACCTCTATTCTTATATACGACTATGATGACAGGGCCGATGAAATGTGGATTTATATGCCTGCTTTAAAAAAAACACGTCGTGTGGTAAGTAATGAGAAGGGGAAAAACTTCATGGGTTCAGAGTTTACTAATGCCGATATGAGTAAACCCAATATTGAAGATTTTAATTACAAAATTATCTCTTCAGAAAATATAAATGGAAAAGCATGTCATGTAATTGAGGCCGTTCCTGTATCTGATGAGTCAATGCAGTCTAACGGATTTTCAAAGAAGGTATCATACATTGATAAAGAGAATTTCCTCTGTTATAAAATTGAATATTACGATTTAAAGGGTAAACTTCTTAAAACTCAGATAATAGGTGACTACAGATCCGTAGAGGGAGGCAGCTTCTTCTACTATGAAATGGAGATGAAAAATGAACAAAACGGAAGAAGATCTCTTCTAAAAACAGATAATTTTAAAGCTCAGTCTCAGATAAGCGAAGCTCAGTTCTCTCCGTCAAACCTTGATAAATAAATGGTTATGGCAAGAAAATCAATAAATATAGGCGGAAAACATTTCAACAAAGAGGAGCTTTATGAAAAGGTTGACTCAGATCCTGAAATCATTGAGATGCTCTTTGATAGCGTTAAAGGTCAGGTACCGGGTTATATTGGTAATATCGAGAGTATTGTAGAGTCACTAAAGAGCACACATGAACTTTCTCAGGAGCAGATAGATTTGCTCAAGTTCTCATCTCATTCAATAAAGGGATCGGCATACAACCTTTGCTTTGAAAGGTTAGGAAACATTGCGAAACACATTGAAATGACATCACGTGAGTGGGGCTGTCCAGAGGCTGGCAGCAAGGGGGAGATGCTCCCTCACCTCTTTAAATTACTTAAGGAAGAGTGGAGCCAGGTACTCTCCCTTATGAAAATCTGAAAATTATGCATAAACTTGAAACATCATATTGCTCAGACAAGTATCAGTATACTATGGGCAAGACCTTCCATGACCTGGGTCTTCAAAACAAAAGGGCAGTCTTTAATCTTTTTTACCGAAGTGCCCCTGACAAGAATAACTGGGCTGTTGTAAGTGGTATTGAGGAGGCAATGCAGATGGTAGAGGGTCTCGGGGGACGAGACGCCTCTTTTTTTGAAAAGTTCCTGCCCGGAGTTGAAAACGAATCCTACAGAAGATATCTTTCAACAATGAAGTTTACAGGTAATATTTATGCTATGGAGGAGGGAGAAATTGCATTTCCCACACAGCCTGTAATTACAGTTGAGGGGCCGCTGGTGGAGGCTCAGGTACTTGAGACTCCGCTGCTCACTATTATGAATCACCAGATGGCAATAGCGACTAAGGCTTCCAGGGTTACCAGAAGTACAAACAAACCTGTAAGCGAATTTGGTTCCAGAAGGGCTCATGGCCCATGGGCTGCAATCTATGGTGCAAAGGCTGCATACATTGGAGGATGTTCGGGAACATCAAATATTCTGACATCGGATATCTTTGGAGTACCTGTAACAGGAACGATGGCTCACAGTTTCATCACAGCTTTCGGATGCACAATTGCCGGCGAGCTTGAGGCATTCAATGCTTACATAAAAAGTCACTACGGGGAGCCTCTGATTCTCCTTGTTGATACATACGACACACTAAGGTGCGGATTGAAAAATGCGATTAAAGCATTCAGACAGAATGGTGTTGACAATAATTATCCGGCCAGTTTTGGAATTCGTCTTGACAGCGGGGACCTTACCTATCTCTCGGTGAAGGCCAGGGAGATGCTTGACGGTGCCGGACTAAGCAAATGCAGAATCTTTGCTACAAACTCTCTTGATGAATACATTATCGCCGAAATTGAGCGACAAGGAGCCATGATTGACTCTTACGGAGTGGGTGACGCCATTGCCACAAGCAAACACAATCCGTGTTTTGGAAATGTATATAAACTTGTTGAAATTGATGGAACAGGTGTACTAAAAAGGTCAGAAGACAAAAGCAAGGCAATTAATCCCGGTTTTCAGGTTACCTACAGAATTATAGTTAATGACCATTTTAAAGGGGATATCACCTGTCTGAGGGGAGATAAGACATCTCAGACTATTGAGAGAGGGGATGACTTTATAATGAGAGATGAGTATGATGATACCAAAATTACAACATTCAGGTCAGGAACCTATAATTATAAGAAATTGCAAAACCCTGTGATGCAGGGTGGAGAGACAATAATAAAATTTAAGCCTGTTCAAGAAAGAAGAAATTACTATCTTAGCAACCTTCAAGGTCTGAACGAAACGCAGAAAAGACTTATTAATCCACACTATTACAAGGTGGATATCTCTGATGAGCTGTTTGACCTTAAGAACGGTTTAATTGAGTCACTTGTTAACGAAATAAAGAACTTTAATGAAGACTGAGAAATCTGATTCTGTTCACGTGGTTGTAGACCTGCTCTACGATTTCATTGACGGCACACTTGCCTGTAAGAATTCAGAAACTGCAGTAAAAGAGTCTGTAAATTTCATTAACAATAACCGAGATATGGCAGTAGCCTACATCTGTGACCACCATCCGGCAGATCACTCATCTTTTATTGAATTCGGAGGAATCTGGCCTCCTCATTGTGTACAGGGTACCAGGGGCGGTTCAATTCATGAAAGCTTCAGTAATGAGGTTGAAAACCCGGCATCCAGACCTGACAGAATTAACATATTTCTTAAAGGAGAGGATAAAAGTACAGAGCAGTATTCAGGTTATGAGGCCGTAAACCCTGTGTTGGGGACTCTGGACAACTATCTGAATAGTAAAATGAGCGGAAAGGATTCAGTGGTTTACGTAAGTGGTGTTGCAACTGAATATTGTATAAATGCAACTGTGAGGGACCTGGCAGATTCAGGAAGAAGAGTGCATATTATATCAAAAGCACTCGCATATGTAGACAGAGAGGGGCACGAAAAGACTTTAAAAGAACTTTCTCAATATAAAAATGTAACCATAATCTAAAATGATCTGTATCGGCATAGACCTGGGGGGCACTAAGGTATCCGGAGCCCTGTTCAACATGAATAATTCAATTTTGCTTCGTGAAACAATGTTGCTTGAGGGGAAAGGTGGTGAGGAGGTAGGTGAGCTGATATGCAAAGTTTGTGATGCTGTTCTTAAGAAGGGAGGTTTTAAGACAGAAGATGCCAAATGCATTGGTGTATGTGTTCCGGGTATATCATACTCAAGAACCGGTTCTGTTTGGTGCCCGAATATTCCCGGTTGGGATAACTACCCTCTCAAGAGAGAGCTGGAGGCAAAATTTCCAAATTCAAATATTACTATTGAGAGTGACAGGACAGCCTACATCCTTGGGGAGGTAAGTCTTGGAGCTGCTAAAGGATGTGATAATGCAATTTTTATTGCCGTAGGCACAGGTATTGGAGCCGGAATTCTGATTGACGGAAGAGTTCTGCACGGAGCATCGGATATTGTAGGGGCGACAGGATGGATGGCTCTAAAACCACCGTACTCTCCTGAGTGGAATGACTGCGGATGCTTTGAGAGTCATGCTTCAGGCACAGGTATTGCTATGCAGGCATCCAAAAAGGTTAAGAATTTTTTAACTTCAGGCTGCGGTGAGGGCGGAATTCTCCTCTCTTCAGACCCGGACAAGATTACCTCCAGAGATGTGTTTGATGCATATGACAAGGGTGACCTTCTTGCAATTTCTGTAATTGACGAGGCAATTGAGATGTGGGGAATGGCTGCTGCAAATTTTGTAAGTCTGTTTAATCCTCAGATGGTTATTTTTGGCGGAGGTATATTTGGCCCTGCGGCAAGGTTTATTGACAGAATATATTCTGAGGCATTGAAATGGGCTCAGCCTATAGCAATTAAGCAATGTACATTCAAAGTAACACAATTACCAAACGACGCCGGACTTTACGGAGCGGGCGCAATAGCAATTAAAAATGGAAAAGAGTAGATCAAATGCGGCTGTCCTTGCAGCCGGTTTTTCAGGGATGGCATTTTTTGGAATGGCATTTGTTATTCTTGGTACGGTATTGCCGTCTCTAACAGAGAAATTTAACCTTACCACTGCAAATGCGTCAACTGTTGCAAGTCTCCTCCCATTTGGGATTATGTTTGGTTCGCTTATTTTTGGGCCAATAATTGACAGGTACGGATACAAGATGCTTATAATAACCTCTACCCTTCTAACAGTTTTGGGTATGGAGATGCTGGCGTTTGCAGAGTCTGTTCCCTTAGTAAGAGCTGCAATTTTTGTAATCGGATTTGGAGGCGGTGTCCTCAACGGTCTTTCAAATGCACTGGTTTCAGATGCCTCAACAGATAAAAGCAGACCCTCCAACCTTAGTATCCTTGGTATATTCTATACAGTTGGGGCTATAACAATTCCTCTGATCTATGCCTGGCTGAGCAAAAGTTACTCATATGTACCTATAGTTTCAGGAGCGGGTGTTATTATGACTCTCTCCGCCCTGGCATATATTTTTATATCTTTCCCTTCAGGCAAATTCAAAGAGGGTGCACCATCAGTTAAGATTTTGCAGCTGATAAAGGAGCCTACCCTTCTTTTACTCTCTTTTATCCTCTTTTTCCAGAGTGGTGTTGAGGGAATAAGCAGCTCCTGGACACCAAACTATCTTGAGCAGGTAAAGGAGTTTACTAAAGAGAATGCACTTTATGCGCTTAGTTTTGTGGTATTCGGACTTGGAACAGGCCGGATATTACTAAGCCTGTTACTGAGATTTGTACCAAGGCAAATTATACTTTATATCAGCATGCTAATGGCCGCTGCGGGCTCATTTATACTTGGCAGTGCTGATACATCGGGAGTGGCCATAACAGGAACTTTCCTTATTGGTATGGGTCTTGCATCAACTTTCCCTGTAGTTATCGGGGAGCTTGGAGAGAAATATAAAGCAGTATCCGGGACTGCACTCAGTATAGCCCTCTCAATTGCACTACTCGGTAATACTTTAATTAATCTTCTCGTGGGGGCGCTCCAGCTGAAAGCCCTTCCGGGTATGATTGCATTCTGCGCATTCGCAGTAATAATAATTTACTTTTTCAACTCACAATATTCAAAAACAAAAAATTAGAGATGTTAGCATTAGAATGGTTAAACAACGCCAGAGCCGTAATGAGCTCAATTGAAGAGTCACAACTCGAGAACATTAAAAAAGCTGCCACAGTAATGGCAGACAGTATTGAGGCCGGCCGCTGGGTCCACACTTTTGGATGCGGTCACGCGACTATTCCGGTTGAGGAGATGTACCCCCGCATCGGAGGCTTTGTAGGGTTTCACCCGATAGTTGAACTGCCGCTGACCTTCTTCACAAGAATAACAGGAGAGATGGGTGTTCATCAGTTCCTATTCCTTGAAAGAGCAGAAGGTTATGGCAACGCTATTATGAAGTCATACAACTTTGACAGCAGGGATACAATGTGGATTTTTTCACATACCGGTATAAACAACGTAAACATTGATGTAGCTCTCAGAGCTAAGGAGATGGGTATGAAGGTTATCGTATTTGGATCAGCAAAAGAGTCTGTTGGTAAAAAGACCAGACACTCTTGCGGAAAAACACTTTTTGAACTTGCAGACATTGTCGTGGACTCATGCGCACCACTTGTAGACGCAAGTGTTCCGCTCAAGAATCACTATGACAAGGTGGGCCCTGTGTCAACAATGGCATTTATCACGCTGGTATGGATGACTGTTACTACAGTTGCCGAGATTCTGGCAGACAGAGGTGTAAAACTATATATACACCCTTCTCACAACATCCCTGGAGATGATACTGCTCATGACAGACTGGACGCTTGTCTTGCAACTTACAAAGAGAGAGTGGCAGGAATCTAACTACCCGGATTAGGGTTAACCCATTTTTTTGTATGTTTGCACCTGATTATGGGTAACAAAACATATAAGATAATTAAAAGGACAGTGAGCATAGCAGCCATAGCGGTCGCTCTGCTCACTTTCAGTTATACATATGGTCAGAAGCCGCAACTGACTAAAGCTCAGAGAGACTCTGTACAGGCAGTAAGAGACAGCATCAGGGATGCAAAACCTATGTTTTTGGAGAGCTACATAATTCCCGACTCTCTGAAATTTAAGAGAATTATCCTTTGGAATCACGATAGTTATCTTAATAATATCTCAGGGATGCTAAAACAGGATACCACTGCCGACTATAATTATCACTTCATGCCATTTATGAAGAGAGATATTGGTGCAGATTATCTTGGCGTTTCCGGCTCAGCCTCTCAGTTCAGAAATTTCTTTCTGAGAGAAAGAGTTGAGGATTTCAGCCCATTCTCTCCATATATTATGTATAGTTTTACAAAAGAGACTCATCCATTCTACAATGTGAAGAGTCCTCACACAGAACTTGCATACAGAGGGACATTGCTTGCTGAGAGAGCAAAAGAGGAGAGTAATATTCACATCCTAACCACGCAGAACATATCTCCGGCAATGAATATAACGTTGCTATACGACAGATGGGGAGGGAAAGGGCTTTTAAATAAAGAGGCAACAGATAACAGGACATTTTCGTTAACATCAAATTACCTTGGTAAAAGGTATGTAATGCACGGGGGATACATCTTCCAGTCTGTGAAGCGTGATGAAAATGGCGGAATCATTGATGACAAACTTGTGCTTGATACACTTGTGGAGCCAAGAGAGATTCCATATAATCTGAACTCGGCATCTAACAGGCTAAAGAGAAACTCTATTTTTCTGACGCAATCCTATGGCATTCCAATAAGGTTCTCAAAAAAGGATACCACAAAACTTGGTGAGGGAACTGCCGCATACCTTGGACACTCATTTGAATATGCAACCTATTACAGACTTTATAAAGATATTATAGAGGATGGGGACTCTACAGGAAGGGTATACTATGATAATAAATTCTTCATTAACCCTACAGAAAGCTATGACTCTCTCAGATTAAACAAGATAGAGAACAGAGTATTTCTTAAGATTCAACCATGGTCTCAGAGTGCAATTGTATCAAATCTTGAGGGCGGTATTGGCCATAAATACCTCTCATACTACAATTATACCCCTGAATATGACTCCTCGGGTGTAACCATGGATAGATACAACAATACATATGTATATTTTGGAGCATCAGGAATGTTCAAAAAATATTTCAGCTGGGATGGACTTGCAAGAATAGGCCTCACAGGATATGAGGCTGGTGATATTGGTGTCAATGCTAACGCCAGACTCTCCTTTTACCCTATGAAAGAGGGAATCCATTTGGTAGGCAAATTCAAATTTAATAACAGAAGCCCTGAACCATTTGAAAAGTATTACTATTCAAATCACTTTAAATGGGATAATGAGTTTGGGAAAACGACTGAGACCAGAATTGAAGCACTTTTAACTATTCCTTCTTTTAAGCTGAGTGCAACATTCGGGTACTCACTACTGAACAATCAAATCTTTTACAACAAAGCAGGAGAGATAAGCCAGCACAACGGACTGATGAATATAATGGCTGCCTCTCTTAACTATAATTTCAAACTAAGTAACTTTCATTTTCACAACCGACTACTGCTGCAACTGACTTCAGAAGCATCAGTTGTCCCTTTGCCTCTCCTTAGTGCTAATCTCCGCTACTTCTTTCAGTTTAATGTTGTAAAGAATGTAATGGCAATGCAGTTGGGAGCAGATGTAACTTATCACACAAAGTATTATGCCCCTGCATATAATCCTGCCACAGGTCAATTTCACACACAGGATGAAAGAGAGATAGGAAATGTCCCATATATTGATGTATTCGTAAATATTCAATGGAAAAAAGCCGCCATCTTCATAAAATATCTTAATACAGCTCAGGGATGGCCGTCAGGTGACTATTTCTCTGCACACCACTATACAGCACCAAGAAGGGCAATACAATTTGGAATTAACTGGCCATTCTACGTAAAATAGAGATATTAAACTTTATGCAGAGAATCGCAAGATTCACAATTGTCTTCCTTGTAATTGCACTAATTCTTGTAATTACCGGAGGAAGAGATAACACAAAGGAGACTGCACCCACCTATTTTCTGGAGGGTGACACTCTTTGCATAAGAATTATAATAGATGGTGGTATTTATATAAAGGATGGTCATCCTACCGGTTTTCACCATGATCTGCTCAAAAAATTCTCTGCAAATGAACGGTGCCATCTCCGGTTGAAGCCAAAAGAGGATGTTAATGTATGGGAAGAGCTGATTAACGATGAAATTGATATACTTGTTGTCTCTGCAGATAATGAGGTCCCGGATGAGTATACAGACCAGATAATATCCAGCGTTGAGGTCAATGATGCAGGTCATGCATGGGTTGTAAGTAGAAACAATATTCAGTTATTGCAACAGTTGAATTATTGGCTTACATTTTTCAGGCAGAGCAAGGATTATACTGCTCTTGCGAATAGATATCTAAGACCATACAGAAGAAACGCAACAACAATGATCTCTCCTACAAACACACTTTCGCCATACGATGACATCATAAAAAAATATGCAAAGACAATAGGTTGGGACTGGAGATTGCTTGCTTCTCTTATATATCAGGAGAGTAAGTTCTCAATGAACACAAGTTCAGGAAAAGGTGCCCACGGACTTATGCAAATAAAGAATGCCACAGCAAAACAGTTTAGCATTGATGATATATTTGACCCCGAACAGAATGTAAAAGCCGGGACGCTTCTTATCAAGCGTTTACAAAAACTTTACGATAATCCTGAAATTGATTCCCTGAACAGGATAAAATTCGTACTTGCCGCATACAATGCCGGTGAGGGGAGGTTGGACGATGTAAGAAGGGCCGCTGCTCACCTTGGAGTGGACCCAAACAACTGGGAGTCTTTAAGAGATGTCATACCCCAAATGAGAAGGGGAAAGGGTATACCTTCAAACATATTAAAACTTGGTTATTTTAAAGGGACGGAGACAAGGAAGTTTGTTGATGAGGTGCTGGAAAGATATGATACATACGCAGCCCTCGTAAAAAAATAGTCCGTTACTTTTGTCTCAGTGTCTTGTCCGGCTCCACTTTAGAGATAAATCTGGCCGGTATGAACAAAATTAGCGCAATTACAGTAATTGAGACAATATCAACCAAAAGAAGCTTAACGAAGTTGACATGAACCGGGATGTGGTTAACAAAATAGTTTACCGGATCCAGTGGGACTATTTTGAACCATTTCTGAATATAAAGAAGAGTAAGCGCAATAATGTTACCTGCTGCAACTCCCTTTATAACTATTGACATTGCCCTGGCAAGGAAAATCTTATGAATAGCACTATCTCTCATTCCCAATGATTTAAGAAGTCCTATCATAGAAATCTTTTCAAACAATATTATCAGCAAGCCTGAAATCATGTTAAAACCGGCAACTATCATCATCAATGTTAATACTATAAAAACATTGTAGTCAAGAAGTGAGAGCCAGTCAAAAAGATGAGGAAAGAGATTCTCAGACGTAACTACTTCAGTGTCTAAATAATCATCTGGAATCTTTTCATTAAGTATCAATTGTAACTCCTTAGACTTAGCGGCAGGATCTGCCCTATCCCTGAGAAGTATCTCAAGAGAGCTGTATTCATTCTGTTTCCAGCCAAGAAGCTCTCTTACAATTTCAATATTACACATCACCATTCCCTTGTCCACCTCCTCAAGTCTTGCATCAAATATAGCTGATACAGTAAATCGTCTAGTCTTAACACTCTCTCCAATAAAATAGAGAAACGGTCTGTCACCAAGTTTCAGATTAAGTTTTGATGCCAATCTTGATGAAATGACAATCTCATTGTCAGATACCGAATCAAACTCATTTGCGTAATTGTGAACAAAAGTCCAGTTATAAGAATCATCAACACCCTTAAGTACTATCCCTTCAATCTGATTCTCATGTTTCATTACGCCGGTAATGTACGCAATACCCTGAACCGCCAAAATACCACTTGTATTTTCCAGAGTATTAAGCAAAGATTTATCTATAGTAAGAGGATAGAGTGAATTTACAAGCTCCTCCCCGGGTACCTTTACAGATATGTCTCCTGCATAACCGGAAACCTTACCTTTTATCTCCCTGTCAAATCCATCAGACACAGAGATGGCTGTAATCATTATAACCACGCTTACGGCTATTGAGATACCGGCAATCAGAGAATTTCTTCTTCCTGGAAGATTCTCTTTGCCCGAGGCACCTAAAGATTTCGCCATAAAAAGGTTTATATTCAAAATATTGATTATATTTGTTACAAGTATTTCATTACTTGACCTAAAACTAAACTATGGAACGCCTCTGTAACCATTATGGTTGCGGAGGTTTCAGTTTATATACCTCTCACTTCCAAAGCATTCCAAAACTTTTTCCATTATTTTCATCATCTCTTTATCCTCTTCTGCCTTGAAGAGATAATTGAGGTGATCGGCATAAATTGATACCAATGCTTTATCCAGCCCAACTCTTGGTGAATGTTGCAACTCCAATTCTTTTCCGGAAAAGATTAAGCCATCTTTATAAATATTGATATAGAAAAGCACCTCATCATTATTATCCAGAAAGGCAGGCGTAAATGATCTTCCTGCAATTACAGGGTAAATGGGGAGTCCGGCATATCTTGCCAATACAAAATAGCACAAAGGAATTGTGAAGATATTACCCATTTTTGTATCAAGAACATCTGTTATTAAAGCATTTTCACGTTTTGTCACACTTTCGTCAACATGCTTAAAACCAACGCGCTTATAAAATATATAGTTGAAAATCTCTAAATTCTCAACTGCTGTTCTTTTGTCGCTGATATCAGTGAGCATATCGTCTGCAATATCCTGTACAATAGTTATATATTTTACTTTGTCCGTTTCAGGTTTAACAGCACTGGTAATAAGTAAAAGGCCATCCATCAGAAGTGGATCAGGATTTGACAGGTAAGACCTGATTTTATTTAGAGTATGCTCCAGTCTTAAATCACTGATGAAAGCTGATAAGTAGTCTGAACCTATTTTTTCTGACAATTGCGGTACTAATCTCTCCATCTCATCTACAGCATCCTCTCCCAGTTCTGTGAGTTTTGCGTGAACAGAACCCCTTACACTTTTGTCAGGATCATCAATCAGAGATAACAATGAGATAAGTAGCGAATCTCTTCTCATGAGCAGAGTTTGTCTAATGAAACTTCAATTAGCTTTTTAACAAATGGTTTATAATCCGGCTGGCTTTCATGTAGATGTCTGTTTGCAATTATACAGCAGACTGTTGCAGCATCATGACCAAGCAAGGCCGATAGCCCTGCTATTGCAGAACCCTCCATTTCAAAGTTTGTAATTCTCTCTCCTTTAAAGCTGAAGCTTTCAAATTTGTGAACCATATCGGGGATAGCAAGAGGAAGTCTTAGCACTCTGCCCTGAGGGCCATAGAATCCGGATGCCGATATAGTTACCCCCTTCAAGGTAACATCCTCAAAAAGCGAAATCAGATCTTCTGATGCCTTTGCAAAATATGGGTGAGGCAAGTTATCAGGCCATTCAACATGATTCATAAAAGCACTTTCCATTTCAGCAATAGTTACTGAATCCCTTGATGCATACCAGTTAAGAAGTCCGTCACAACCCACTGAAATATGTGAGAAGACAAAAGAGCCCAGCGGAATATCCGGCTGGATTGCACCTGATGTACCAATTCTCAGTATTCTTAGACGCTTGTGCTCTTTTTTGGGAGTTCTGGTATCAAAATCAATATTCGCAAGTGCATCAAGTTCGTTAACTACAATATCAATATTATCAGTTCCAATGCCTGTTGATAGAACAGTTATTCTCTTTCCCCTGTACTTTCCGGTTACAGTTACAAACTCTCTTGAGGATCTTGTAAACTCCCTTGATTCAAAGAATGAGGCTACTAACTCTACTCTTCCCGGATCGCCCACAAGAATGACTGTATCTGCAAGCTCTTCAGGCGTCAGATGAAGGTGAAATACAGACCCGTCACTATTTATTATTAATTCAGAAGATGGTATTTGGTTCATATTAGATCTTATTTAATCTACAAAAATAAGGTTTATTTTATACTTTTGTGAAAAATACAATCCTATGATACAAAGAATACAGACACTATTCCTTTTGGCAGCAACTGCTCTGCTCACTTCGCTTTTTTTTGTCACTATTGCCCGCTCCCAGGTGGAATCAGTTAAGCTTATTCAGATAATTCCATTACTTGTATTTAATATTATCACAACAGCACTATCATTTACATCAATCTTTCTTTATAAAAAGAGAATGCTGCAGATTAGGCTTACAATAATAAATGCCATTGTTCTTTTGGGCTACCAGGCATGGATTGTCTATCTTTTCGCTATAAGACCGGAGGGATCTGCATTTACTACGCCGGCAGTATTCCCTGTTGTTGCCTCTATTCTCTCATGGCTTGCATTCCGCTATATTGCAAGAGATGAAGCAATGGTAAGAGCAGCTGACAGACTAAGAAAATAGAGCCTGTCAGATGCATCCTTTCTGATTATTGCTGCTCCTTAACACAATATTTTGAAATAACAGGATAGGCATCTTTAATTCCAAGTTCTCCCGCCTTACTCAAATCAATACAACCTTTCTCCTTGTCTCTCAGATAAATGAGAACAAGACCCCGGTTATAATAAGCCTCGCCAAATCCGGGATAAAGCTCAATCGCCTTTGTGTACTGAACAATTGATTCAGGTATATCACTTGACATACAGTAGAGATTACCGAGATTGTAGTAAATATAAGGAAAGTCTGGTGACAGGTCTGCTGCCTTTTTCATATCATGTATTGCAGGTGTGTAGTCATAGCTTCTTGTTGCCTGATCCTGCACTTTAGCTCTGGTGGCCGATGTATTATCAAGAGTAAGCACCTGAACATTACTCTCTATAGATGAAATAAAATCAATCATTTCGCTCTGAAGGGCACCTCTGTTGATATAGTAGAAAGTCTCTTCAGGCTCAAGCCCAATGGCTCTGTTATAGCAATCAAGTGCTGTATTGAACTGCTTACTTCCTGCCTCGATCAATGCTTTGGTAAAAAGTGCGGTTGCCTCTGTTCGCTCTTTTAACTTATCGTCGGTAACCCTTCTCATCTGCTCAAGAGTCTTTGCATCAATAAGAGGCTGAGATGTAGATAGCTCTACAGGGATTGGAAGAGATCTTCTGAATTGCTCCATTTCAGGATAGTCAAATCTGTTCTCAAGAGCCATTAGCATTCTTGCCTCAGGAGCAGCTCTGAATTTAAAGAGTGGCTTAAGCCTTATATCCACATCTCTGTACTGAAGAAGTTCATTATTGAAATCTCTCTTTGCAAAGTCAGCATCCAGTGCCAGAAGTCTGTCAAATTTCTTTGTTGTATCGGCCAGTGAGCTAGCAAGAGTAGTATCCCCCACTCTTGATTTATACTCACGGATTTTTTTCTGAGCAATATCGTAGTCACTCTTTGCTGAATTAAACTGACCGAGCTGATTTTTAACGTATGACCTGTTTATATATGCATTGGCAAAGTCCGGATAGAGATTAATAGCCTGAGAGTAGTCATCCATTGCATCTCTGTACCTTCCAAGCTGAACGAACAGAGTAGCCCTGTTATAGTAAGCAAGTACATTGTTTGGATTTATAGAGAGTACCCTGTCATAATCATCAAGAGCATTATTATAGTCCCCTATCTGAGATCTTATCAGCGCACGGTTGTAAAGAGTAAGAGCGTTGCCGGGATCCTCTCTCAGCACCCTCTCAAGGTCTGAAAGGGCTCCCATTATATCCTTTGCATTATATCTTACAATAGATCTGTTAAAGTAAGCGAATGCATTTGTTGAATCAATCTTTACAGCCTGGTCCAGATCCTGCAGAGCTTTCTCTGTTTCATTCTGCAATACATATATTCTGGATCTCCTTATATACCCTTCCGGTTCAAACCTATTTAGCGATATGGCAGTATTATAATCGTTGAGAGCCTTTGTTGTATCTCCCAGAAAGAGGTATGAGGCTCCTCTGTTAAGGTATGCGTCTGCAACTTTAGGTTCATATCGTATAAATCTGTTGAAATCCTCAACAGCTTTATCAAACTGCTGGGAGAGGAAGTATGTTACTCCTCTGCTGAAATAGAGCCCGGTATATCCGGGTCTGAGATCCACAGCCTCTTCCAGATCCTTAAGAGCTAAGTCGTATTTACCTGTTCTGCTGAGTGTTATTGCACGATAATGGTAAGCGGGTGTATAAAGTGGATTTAAACGTAATGTTCTGTCAAAATCTATCTGTGCACCCAAAAAATCACCAAGATTATATTTAGCTATACCCCTGAAAAAATAGGCTTCATATAGTGTTGTATCAAGCTGGGAGAGAATATTAAAATTCTCTATAGCCTGGACATACTTACCCTCAATCAAAAATTGCCTTCCTCTGAAAAAGAACTGCTGCTTGTCATACTGAGCATTCAGAGTGTCAAATGAGAGGAACAACAGAACCAGTAACGTTATTAATCTTAATTTATTTGATAATTTACTCATTTTGCAACTCTTTTCTTTTTAGGTTTTTCATCATCAAGCCATTCCGGTCTGGCAATCAATCCCATCATATGCTGAATGGCAGATGCCCTTGAGTTGTGATAACCCGACGGACTGTTTGCCTTTCGCTTGAGGGGATTTGGCAACGATGCCGCAATTAATGCACTCTCCCTCTGAGTGAGCTTTGCCGCACTCTTCCCAAACAACTCCTGTGCCGCAGCTTCGGCTCCATATATGCCTCTGCCCATTTCTGCCACATTAAGGTATACCTCCATTATCCGTTTCTTACCCCAAATCAGCTCTATGCCCACTGTAAAATATGCCTCAAATCCCTTTCTAATCCATGATCTTGATGGAAAAAGAAATACATTTTTGGCTGTCTGCTGACTTATTGTGCTCGCCCCTCTGAGCCTTCTGCCCCTTTTACTTGCCTCCAGTGCATTATCAATCTCCTCCCAGTCAAAACCCTTATGATCCAGAAATCTTGTGTCCTCAGAAGCCATAACTGCCATGGAGATATTATCGGAAATTTTATCCAGCGATCTCCACCTCTTGACGGTTTTAAAATCATCCTTATTTATAAATTGTATACTTCTGGTAATCATTAGCGGCGTCACATATACAGGCACCCACTTTAGAATTAAAATCCACGTAACGGAGAGTAAAAAAAAGGCCAGCGGAATATATATAAAGATGAATTTGAAGATCTTTTTCATCAAAATGAGTTATTTTTGACAAATATAATTAATAATAGATGAACTATTCCAGGAGGCGTTCCATTATTGCCGTTGCCTTTTTGCTTTTTATCAATACGTTTGCCGGCGGACAGCACAAAGATTTAGAGCACATTATGGCATCGGTAAGTGAAGAGAGACAAAAAAATCTGCTATCATTTTTTTCAGACGACTTAATGGAGGGGAGAGCCTCTAACAGCCCGGGCGCACTTATGACTTTATCTGCGGTAAGCGGGCTCTTCTCGGAATGGGATATGATTCCCTTTTATTCACAGACATTTATTCGCACTTTTACAAGGGGAGAATTTACAGGAAGGAATCTGGCCGGTGTAGTTCTTGCAAACGGATATTCAGATAAATATATTTTAGTATCAGCTCATTACGACCATCTCGGCAAGCTTGGCGGCAGTATATATAACGGTGCTGATGATAACGCATCCGGAGTAACGGTCCTGGTTACCCTGGCCGATATGTTCTCAAGGTTCAGAAAAAGCTCGTCTCATCTGAGACACAATATTATTTTCCTTTTACTTGACGGAAAAGAGAACAATCTGGCCGGATCTGAAGAGTTTGTGAAGAATCTTCCTATACCGTTTTCTAAAGTAATCTTTGCCATGAATTTAGACCAGGTGGGAACCACCTTCTCTCCGCCGGGTAAGTCTGAAAACTATCTTTTGCTGGTGGGTGATAAAAGGGGCAGAGAGATGGCACGTGCAAAAACATCAAATGCAAGAAGAGATTCGGGCAACATGATTGAGCCTGACTTTACATTCTACGGCAGCCCCTCTTTTGCTCAGCTTTTTTTCAGAACTTCAGATCAGTATAATTTTTCAAGAAATGGGATACCATCGCTTCTTGTAACCTCTGGAATACATATGCATACATACAAGGTTACTGATGATCATTACTTCATTAACTATCCGGTTCTGGCAAACAGGACAAAGTTCCTTTTTCAACTTATTTATCAGATTTCTGCCGGTTACTGATTATCTGTTTGTCTCAAAAATATTATAACTGACAACAAGTGTTCCTCTCAGATGAATCATCTTATATTCAAAGGGGGTTGAACCTCCAAATATATCCCGGAGCCCGGTCATAACTCTTATACCCATGTTGAGTCTGTCGTTTATGCCTAACTCATATCCCACAACAACACCTGCATCCCAGTTTCCCAAAGAGGCACTGAAATCCATAAGAATTGGATTTGAAGGGTCTATAATATCCTCCGCACTATCCGGCTCTGAACCTATGTATCCTTTTCTTGCCTCAGTAGTGAAAAGTCCGTCAAGTATGTATGACCAGTATCCACCCAGAAGAACTCTGTGAACTCCCTTTTTTCCAATCATATATTTTAAATAAAGAGGAATCTCGAGCTGAGAGAATCGGCTGCTTAAAAAAGCGGTCCCGGAAAAGTACTGCGGGGTGTTTTCGTTTGACATCATCATCTGATTCTCAACCCTTGCGTTAGCAGTCATGGATACCGTCTTGTAGGTAACCTCTGCTCCAATAATCCACCCCTTTTTAAATCTGAAAGATGTTCTGGCTCCTAGAGAGGGGAGAATGTCCGGGTATGGATTAAATACCCCGTTTATGGCACTCATTGGATATGGAAGAGTTACCCCTATATCAGTACCCACCTGAGGGGAGAAGCTCCATCTTAAGCTTGGCTCCTTTGTTATACGGCTATCAGCTATCTCTTGAGCTGAGATAAATATTGAGCAACATGTAAAAAGCAGAGCTAATAAAACTCTTTTCATCTCTCGCTTAGTTTTTTTAAAAGCGCTTTTGCAGTATAGTTATCCTGATTTTTTACCAACTCCTCCGGAGTTCCTTCAAATACAGCATACCCACCCAAGTCTCCTGCCTCTGGACCCATATCAATAATCCAGTCTGCACATTTAACTACATCCATATTGTGTTCAACAACCACAATTGTGTGTCCCCTTGATATCAGTTCGGTGAATGAGTTCATAAGTTTTTTGATATCATGGAAATGAAGTCCAGTTGTAGGTTCGTCAAATATAAACATAATAGATCCATGACTACTATCTTTGCCGAGAAAAGATGCCAGTTTAACTCGCTGGCTCTCTCCGCCGCTAAGTGTGCTACTGCTTTGGCCAAGACGGACATAAGATAATCCAACATCTTTCAGGGGTTGAAGTTTTTCTGCTATCCTCCTGGAGATTGACTCCTTCTGGACGGAAAAGAATTCCCACGCCTCATCCACACTCATGTTAAGAATGTCATTAATATTATGGCCTTTGTATTTTACCTCCAGAATCTCATCCTTAAACCTCTTACCTTTGCAGGAGTCGCAAACCATCTGAACATCTGCCATAAACTGCATCTCAATTTTTATGACACCTTCTCCCTGGCACTCAGGGCACCTACCTCCGTCAATATTGAAAGAAAAATGAGAGTGTCCAAAGCCATTTGATTTTGCATACGGCTGTTCAGAGTACAACTTTCTTATTTCATCATAAATTTTAAGATATGTGGCAGGATTTGAACGGGTTGATTTACCTATTGGATTCTGATCGACATACTCTACTGATGTGATTTTTTCAAGGTCTCCTCTTAGCTCTCTGTGAGCTCCGGGCTTCTCTCCCAGCTGATTAATTCTTCTGTAGAGGGCAGGGTACAGAATATCTCTTACAAGGGTGGATTTACCCGATCCGCTTACCCCCGTTACAGCTGTAAATACTCTTAAAGGGAACTTAACATCAATATCTTTAAGGTTATGTTCATATGCACCCGCAATCTCCACATATGAGCTCCACCTTCTTCTCTTCTCAGGGAGTGAAATTGACTCTTTTCCATAAAGATACTTCAAAGTAAGGCTTTTATTGATGCTCTCATCCGGAATCTCTCCGGTTGCTTTGCCCTGATAGACAAGCTCTCCTCCGTCTCTTCCTGCATAAGGACCTATGTCAATTAGTTCATCTGCAGCCTCAATTATCTCCTCGTCATGCTCAACAATTAGGACGGTATTCCCCAGGTTTCGAAGCTTTTCCACAACGGAGATGAGCTTTGCAGTATCTCTCGGGTGAAGTCCTATACTAGGCTCGTCAAGTACATATAGAGAACCTACAAGGTTGCTGCCCAGCGAACTTACAAGGTTAATCCTTTGACTCTCTCCCCCGGACAGTGTATTTGAAGGTCTGTTCAGAGTTAAATATGAGAGACCTACTGAGTCAATATAGGTAAGTCTGTCATTCAACTCTTTGAGAGCTCTTCCGGCTACTGTAGATTCATAAGAATCAAGTTTGAGGGTATCAAAGAACTCTTTAACCTCTCCTATTGACATCTCCAAAAGTTCACTAATGCTCCTCCCTCCAATTTTTACATAAAGAGCCTCTTTTCTCAGCCTTGCACCGCTACATGATGGACAGATGCTTTTACCGGTATACCTGCTCTTCATGATTCTGTACTGAATCTTGTATTTATTCTGGTCCAATATTTTAAAGAACTCATTTAAACCGGTAAAGTGCTCATTACCTGTCCACAGGAGCAGTTTCTGCTCTTTTGTAAGCTGATAATAAGGTTTGTGTACAGGAAAACCAAAATTGTGGGCATTATTGATAAGCTGGTCCTTAAAAAAGCTCATTGTCTCCCCTCTCCAGCATGAAATTGCCTCCTGATAAATTGACAATGATGTATCTGGAACAACCAGAGCTTCATCAATTCCAAGAACCTTCCCATATCCGGAACACTCCGGACAGGCTCCTAATGGATTGTTGAAACTGAAAAGCAACTCGGCAGGCTCCTCAAAGGAGATTCCGTCGGCCTCAAAAAGAGTTGAAAAAGCTTTAAACGAATCTCCTCTCTTTCCTGACGATATATATACCGAACCCCGTTCATGGCCATATAAGGAACTTATGGAAAAGGCAGTATTCAAAGAGTCATGCAGGCGGGAAACAAGGTCATTATCGTCATTTCTGACAAGGCGGTCTATTAGAAGCGAGAAATCTCTGTTCGTAGCTTTGTCAGATATAAGGTCGTCAATTCTAAGAAGTTCTCCGTCAAGAAAAAGCCTTGTAAAACCCTGCTCTTTTATGGCCAATAACTTTTCAATCCCATCTTCCGCACTTTTCAGCCCCAGAGGCACGAGAATATAAACTGCAGCCCCCTCCTCAAGTGAGAGAATATAATCAGTTACATCTTTTACGGTGTGTCTTTTAACCTCCTCTCCGCTAACAGGCGAATATGTTCTGCCTACCCTTGCATATAGGAGTCTGAGGTAGTCATAAATTTCAGTTGTAGTACCTACAGTTGAGCGTGGATTTCTTGTGTTTACCTTCTGTTCAATAGCTATTGCCGGTGGTATACCGGTTATATCATCAACATCCGGTTTTGTCATTCTCCCTAGAAATTGTCTTGCAAAAGATGAGAGACTCTCAACAAAACGACGCTGCCCCTCGGCAAATAGAGTGTCAAAAGCCAGACTTGACTTACCAGACCCTGAGATACCGGAGACTACTACTAATTTATCCCTTGGAATGCTAACGTCAATATTCTTAAGATTATTGACTCTGGCCCCCTTTATATGTATGAAATTCTCAGACATTTGAAATTCTGCTTACTGTTTTAACACCCTTCAGTTTTCTTATATTGAATATGATTCTGTCAAGCATTTGGTTGTTTGGCACCAGTACCTGAAGCTTCGCCTCCACCACCCCTTTGTTTCCTGAAATTGAAAAGTGCCTCATAGGTATATTAAATCCTGCCACCATATCCATAATCTGCCTTCCCAAACCACCCTCTTCATATGCACTTACCCTAATTGCTGCCAGAAAGCTGTTTGAAGCCGAACTCTCCCTCCATCTGGCCTTCTGCACTCTGTAGGGATAATTCTCCATAAGTCTTGATGCATTTGGACAGGTTATTCTGTGAATCTTTATTCCCTCTTTTATTGTCACAAAACCAAACACATCATCTCCTTTTATAGGATTACAGCATTTTGCAAGTTTAAAATCTATATTATTAAGTCTTTCATCAATAATAAGATAATCTCCCGCAACAGGGTGTGCCTGTGTTGTCTTTAAATCGGGAATATCTTGCGCTACTTTCTGACCTTCTGTCTCATTTCTAGTTTGAATCAAGTTCTTAATCTCTGAAATATCCACAGATTCACCTCCAAGTGCGGCAAAGAATTCTGAGACGCTCTTGAACTTGTAATACTTTATAAGATATGCAATAAGATCATCGTCATAGTTTATCTTCCAGTTATTCATCCTGCGCCCGAAAAGCTCTCTTCCTGCATCAGCAGTTTTGCTCTCATCCTCTCTTACCTTCAGTTTTATTTTTGAACGGGCTTTGGATGATACTACAAAATTGAGCCAGTCCAGTGAAGGTTTCTGATTTTTGCCGGAGATAATCTCAACAACATCGCCTGTTTTCAGAGCCTCTCTTATTGAGCATGGTTTTCCGTTAACCTTTGCACCTGAACATTTAAGACCAAGGTTTGTATGAATGTCAAACGCAAAATCCAGGACACTGGCTCCTTTAGATAGTCTTCTTAAATCTCCTGAGGGAGTAAATACAAATATCTCCTCCATCTCAGATATATCCAGCATGTCCGGATTGCTTTTTTCCGGTGATTCCAGAAGTTTTTTTACCCCCTCAAGCCATGAATCAAGGCCACTTGCCCCCTTTATACCTTTGTATGACCAGTGAGAAGCATGGCCGCTCTCCGCTATCTCATCCATCCTTTCTGATCTTATCTGAACCTCAATAACGCTGCCTTGAGGTCCGCTTACAGTTGTATGCAGAGACTCATATCCACTCTCTTTAGGAATAGTAATCCAGTCCCTTAGTCTCTTAGTATCAGGATTGTAAAATTCAGTAACTATGGAGTATACCCTCCAGCACAACTCCTTTTCACTCTCGGCAGGGGCATCTACTATTATTCTTATTGCAAAGAGGTCTGCAACCTGTTCAAATGGAATCTGCTGCTTCTGCATCTTTTTCCAAATTGAAAAAGCGGTCTTTGTCCTGCTCTTAAGTCTGTATCTGATGTGTGACTTTTTTAGTGCCTGTTCAACAGGTTTTACAAAGAGGTCTGTAAGTCTTCTCCGCTCTTGCTCTCCCGCTTTAAGCTTATTTGCCACAAATCTGTAATTTTCCGGATCAGTGAATCTAAAGGCGATGTCCTCCATTTCACTTTTTATATTGTAAAGACCAAGCTGGTGAGCAAGCGGAGCGTAGAGAAACTGTGTCTCGGTTGACTTTTTAATCTGTTTGGTCTTTGGAAAATTATCCAGACTCCTCATAACCTCAAGGCGATCTGCAAGTTTAATGAGCGTTACCCTTGGATCTTTCGAATATGATACAATCAATTTTCTAAAGTTCTCAGCCTGAAGTCCTGTCTCCTTAGGTTTGATTTCAGAAATAAGGTTAAGACTCTCAACCATATTGATTATCTCCTCTCCAAACCTCAATTTAAGCTCTTTGAGGCCATCTCTTTTCACCCTGAAGGCTTCATGCAAAAAAACCGCACACACTGCAGGTAAAGGAAGGGCAATCTCTCCTGCAACAATTTCAGCAACTGATATAACGTGGCTCATAAAAGGGCTTCCATCATCTCTCTTTATACCTTCAAGCAAATCGGCTGCAATAGATGAGGCGTGGAAAAGAAGCTCCCTCTCCTTGTCTGTTGCATTTTTGAATATTCGCTCTAATTTTTCTGAAATCATTTGCCTCTCTTTTCTAATACATTTCTGAGCGCAACCATCTGGTCCCTGAATTTTGCCGCCCTGAGAAAATCAAGGTCAGCTGCTGCTCTCTCCATCTCTCTCCTTGCCTCGTCAATTGCCTCCTTTATCTTTTCAGGCTTAAGGTATGCCATTACAGGATCGGCCAGTAACGGATTTTCAGGAAGCTCATCAAGCTGATAATCTCTTGTTTTCCCTAATACACTTCTTACCTGTCTTGCAATCTGCTTTGGTTCAATATTGTTTATCTGATTATACTCTTTCTGTTTGGCTCTTCTTCTCTCTGTCTCGTCTATTGTACGCTGCATTGAACCGGTAATCTTATCGGCATACATAATAACCTTGCCGTCAATATTTCTGGCTGCCCTTCCGGCTGTCTGAGTGAGTGACCTCTCTGAGCGCAGGAATCCCTCTTTATCTGCATCCAAAATGGCTACAAGTGAAACCTGAGGCAAATCAAGACCCTCCCGTAACAGGTTAACACCTATAAGAACATCAAATCTGCCTGTCTGGAAATCCTCCAGTATCTCCACCCTCTCAAGTGTATCAACATCTGAGTGAATATATCGGCTTCTTATATCAATCTTCTCAAGAAATTTATCAAGCTCCTCGGCCATCCTTTTTGTGAGGGTGGTAACCAGAACACGTTCATCCTTTTCAACCCTTTTCCTTATCTCTTCAAGCAGATCGTCAACCTGATTCTTAGTGGGCCTTACATCAATCGGAGGATCCAACAGTCCTGTGGGTCTTACAACCTGCTCAACAACCAGCCCCTCTGACGCCGCAAGTTCATAATCTGCAGGAGTAGCACTTACAAATACTCTCTGTCCTATAATCGCCTCAAACTCTTCAAACTTTAATGGTCTGTTATCTGCTGCTGCAGGTAAGCGGAAACCATAGTCTATAAGAGTCTCTTTTCTGGCTTTGTCTCCACCGTACATAGCCCTTACCTGTGGGATGGTTACATGGCTCTCGTCTATAATTGTTATAAAATCTTTGGGAAAGTAGTCCAGAAGGCAGAATGGTCTCGTACCCGGAGCCCTTCCGTCAAAATATCTTGAGTAGTTCTCAATTCCTGAACAATATCCAATCTCCTTCATCATCTCCAGATCATACTCTACTCTCTGTTTTAGCCTTTTAGCTTCAAGATGTTTGCCAATATCCCTCAAATACTCTGTATGATTGAAAAGATCGTCCTGAATATTGTGTATTGCTGCCTTCTGTCTCTCTTTGGTTGTGACAAATATGTTAGCTGGATAGACTGATATCTCATCAAGATCCTGAATGTGAACACCAGTAAGTGGATCAAAAAGTTCAAGCGACTCAATTTCATCTCCAAAGAAGATTACACGCAGTGCAGTATCTGTATAAGCCGGATATATGTCCACACTATCTCCCTTTACTCTGAATACCCCTCTTTTGAACTCGTTTTCGTTTCTTGAGTAAAGACTGTCCACAAGTGCGTAGAGCAATTTGTTCCTAGCAATAGTTGCTCCCCTTTTCAGCTGAATAGTATTTGAATGAAAATCCTCAGGATTACCTATCCCATAAAGACAAGATACACTTGAAACCACAATAATATCTTTTCTTCCGGATAGTAAAGCACTGGTAGCGGCAAGCCTAAGCTTCTCTATTTCGTCATTTATACTAAGGTCTTTTTCAATATAGGTATCAGTTGTAGGAAGATATGCCTCAGGCTGATAGTAGTCATAATATGAGACAAAATACTCTACTGCATTTTCAGGAAAAAATGCTTTAAACTCACCATAAAGTTGAGCTGCAAGCGTTTTGTTGTGGCTCAGAATCAAAGCAGGACGCTGCAAACGTTCAATAACATTTGCCATAGTGAAGGTCTTCCCGGAACCTGTAACACCAAGCAGTGTTACAGAGTTGACACCATCATTCAGATGCGTGGTAAGCTCTTCAATAGCCTGAGGCTGATCACCTGTGGGGCTGTATGGTGAGACCAGTTTGAATCCCATATCTCTTTAATGATTCTACCTCCTCTTTAGCGAGGTTTTAACTTTTTTCATATAATCTTCAAGGCCCTGAACCACTTTTTTCATCATCATATTCTGAAATAATGGATCTGCCAGCAACTCTTCATCTTCAAGACTACTCATAAACAGAGTCTCAACAAGAATGTTCGGATAATATGTAGGTGCGTTCAGTGAAAAATTGAAATTTCCTACAAGTCCAAAATTCTTAACCTCAAGTTCAAGTAATCTTTCAAGCACTGTTTTGGCTAAATCCCTGTTTTCAATGTGTTTATAATATGTACTTGTGCCACCAGGTCTTAATGGATTTCCCCCTGCGTTGCAATGGACGGAGAAGAGCATGTCAACATCAGCCTCATTAAATATATCTACTCTTTCATACATTGAAAGTTCAGAGTCTTCACTTCTGCTTAATACAACCATTGCACCCCTCCTCTCCAACTCATTTTTAAGCATATATGCCATTGCAAGATTAAGATCCTTCTCTCTTATCCCTGAAGTACTGATTGCTCCTGGATTTGAGCCGCCATGACCGGCATCCACACCTATCTTAAGTCCGGAAAGCGATCCTTTATATGCCGGCAGAGGAGTATGTTTGACTGTTATAACCAGCGAGTTCCCTGAATAATCTGCTTTATATCCCCAGCTGTATTTGTCCTTTAAATAGATATAAACTCTGAAAACATCATGACTCACTTGATTGAAGTCTACATATTCAATTGCTTTAAGGTCCAGATATTGAGTTATCCAGTTTGAATTATTGGCAGCTCCGTGTATCTCAACAACTATTCTTCTTGGCTCAAGTTCCTGATAAATAATATAAGGTAGCCTTTCACCCAGAGAAACTCTAACAACATCTGTATTGTTACTTTTTGTTACACTCCAGGAATTTGTAAGTGAGTATGCCGGCTTTGTTCCTGCAGGTTCGCGCTTAACAAGAGACTTTGGTATAAATGCATATCTGTGGTCAGAGAGCCTGACTTTATATAGTGATGCAGCTGAATCAATAAGTTCCATCTTAATTCCCGGAGATACAAAGTTTATCTTAGCTCCTCCCAGTCTGTCCTCTCCCACTCCATAATTAAGATATGCTCTTTCTATGGTGGATACCACCACTCCCTGAAAATCTGCTACCGGTATCTGTATATCACTCTTTACTGGTTTGACAAGAAAAACTGAAAATAATTCCGATACAGTGGCTCCGTTTATCCGGGCCTTTATATCAACCGGGTTTGCACCCTCAGTAAGTTTCAGCTCTGCACCGAATGATCCTGTTTTGTAAACTTTTACAGGGGTTCCGTTTACCATTACCGATGATCCGGCCGGTACAACTCCGGTTACATAATGAATTGTTCCGGGCATTGCTGTAACTGTATCTACTTTTCCCCGGACAATCTTAATATTTTCCTGAGCATTGACTGCAGAAGTTGCTAAAAAGAAACAAATTAGTGTAAATAAAATAAAGTTTGGGATTAGGTTTTTCATGGCTTGAAATTTGTTGTAAAGAGTACAAATGTATAGAAAATTATGGAGAGCAGAGGTATAAACAGCCATATCTTGACAGTGGCTGCAATCATTATTGGAGCTGCATTGTTATCGTATGGTATGTTCAGCTCAGTAAGGTATTTCAAATCTTTTGACAGGGTTGTTTCTGTAAAGGGTCTTGCTGAGCAAGAGGTTATGGCAAACCGGGTTATCTGGCCGCTTGCCTTCAAGGAGATTGGCAATGATCTTGCTTCGCTTTACAGCTCAATTAATACTAAAAATAAAATTATAAAAGAGTATCTGATTGCAAACGGACTTGACGAAACCGAGATATCAGTATCGGCTCCTCAAATAATTGATATGAGTGCAGAGAGATATCAGAGTCAGCCGGCAACGTACAGATACAATATTACAAGCGTTCTTACAGTAACCTCAGAGAAGGTGGATATTGTTAATCGTCTTATATCTTCTCAGTCTGACCTGCTTCAGAAAGGAATTGCCCTAAGCACAGGAGATTTCCAGTTTACTACTCAGTATTTCTATACTAAACTTAATGATATTAAGCCTGTAATGATTGAAGAGGCTACCCGCAACGCAAGGGCAGCTGCTGAAAAATTTGCAAAGGATTCAGACAGTAAACTGGGAAAAATAAAGAGTGCCAGTCAGGGTCAGTTTTCAATCAGCGACAGAGATGCAAACTCTCCCTATATTAAAATGGTGAGAGTTGTTTCAACAGTTGAATATCTTCTTAGAGACTAGTTAAGCTCCGGGAGACTGAATATTCCGGGGGAATGATTATTTTTGCACCGATTTTTTGTGATACACTTTTTAAATATAATTGAAGAATATGGAAATCAGTAATGTATTCGCCCGTGAGATTCTTGACTCACGCGGTAACCCCACCATTGAAGTAGATGTACAACTCTTGTCAGGCGCCTTTGGAAGGGCTGCTGTACCTTCAGGAGCATCTACAGGTATTAACGAGGCTCTGGAGCTCAGAGACGGCGACAAAGGCCGTTATCTTGGAAAGGGTGTCCTCAAAGCTGTAGCAAACGTTAATGACATTATAGCACCTGCAATTCTTGGAATGAGTGCCCTTAACCAGGCAGAGATTGACAAATTCCTTATTGAACTTGATGGTACCCCTACCAAATCAAAGCTTGGAGCAAATGCTATTCTGGGTGTATCTCTTGCAGTTGCAAGGGCAGCGGCAGACTATCTGCAAATTCCACTTTACAGATATATTGGTGGTGTAAATGCAGTTACACTTCCTGTTCCGATGATGAATATCATTAACGGAGGTTCACACTCAGACGCTCCTATTGCATTCCAGGAGTTCATGATTCGCCCTATTGGAGCAACAAGCTTCAGAGAGGGTCTTAGAATGGGTGCTGAAGTTTTCCACAACCTTAAGAAAATTTTCCACGACAGAGGTCTTAGCACAGCTGTAGGAGACGAAGGCGGATTTGCCCCTGTTCTTAACGGAACTGAAGATGCTCTAGAGTCAATTCTGGCTGCTATTACTAAAGCCGGTTATGTACCAGGCAAAGATGTTACAATCGCCCTTGACTGCGCAGCTAGTGAATTCTACAAAGACGGTATCTACGACTACAGCAAGTTTGAAGGCCCCAACGGAGCAAAGAGAGATGCCGCTTCTCAGGTTGCATTCCTAAAATCATTGGCCGATAAATACCCTATTGACTCAATTGAGGATGGTATGGCAGAAGAGGACTGGACAGGCTGGAAGATGCTTACAGATGCACTCGGTGCAAAGATTCAGCTTGTAGGTGATGACTTGTTTGTAACCAATGTGCAATTCCTCAAGAAAGGAATTGAGACAGGTTGTGCAAACTCAATTCTTATAAAGGTTAACCAGATTGGAACTCTTACAGAGACTCTCAACGCAATTGAACTTGCTCACCGTAACAAATACACCTCAGTTACTTCACACCGTTCAGGTGAGACAGAAGACTCTACCATTGCCGATATTGCTGTTGCAACAAACTCAGGCCAGATCAAAACTGGCTCACTCAGCCGATCAGACAGGATGGCAAAGTACAATCAACTACTCCGTATTGAAGAGGAGCTTGGAGCACTTGCACAGTACGGCAGGAAGTAATTCTGCATTAAAACTTTCCCTTTAGCAGCTTATTTTTAAACTGTTTAAAGTAAACAAATAGAGGGTGACTAAAATTTCTTATTAGTCACCCTCTATTTGTTTATAGATTCCTAAAGAATAACAAGAGCTGGTTAGGCGTGGGTGGTACAAGCATCTACCTAGTTGAAAACCTGTGTGTCGCAAAACACATATTTCACATAATCAGCAAATTGCATTTTGCAAACACTTCAAAAGCAACCCCATAGATGCTTGTCCCACCCACGCCGGCAACCACATGATTCTCCTTATTCATCAAACCAGTGTAGACGACGGAGCCTCCGCCGGAAGGAGCGAAGCGTATGAGGAGGAAAAACTCCTTTTAAAATATTCCTGCGTCTCTGTCGGCATTTTGCAACGTACTAGCCTTCTCGCTATACTTTCTCCCCTTGAAAAGATTATACCTGATACCAATAACTATCATTGACTTATTATCATCAATCCAGTTGAAACTGCTGTACTTAACAAGGCTCTCGGGAATTGTGGTTGTTTTATACTTGGATTTAGTGAGGAACCAGTAGCAGCTGGCATAAAGCATTAAATCGCCCTTTGTGTAAGCAACATTAATGTTTGACTGGTTTTCAGTTGTTCTTAGATATGGACCGTTAAGAGATCTTCCAATAATATTTCCTAAATAGTAGGCACTCCAGTTTTTGTATTGGAAATTAATTTGATACCATAGAGGAGCATATACATGGGAATAAACCCCTGCAAGGGAACTTGAGAGATGGGTTTTAAGAACCTGCCCCTGGAATCTTACTGATATTATGTTATTATTAAAGGGCTTAATTGTACCTGAATAGATAGCTCCGTATGTTTTTGACCAATCTCCATTTTCTGAAGCTAAAACAATATACTCATCTCCCTGAGAAAAATAGGTATTAATTGGTCTTTCTGTGTGTCTGTAAATTGTACTCAATTTTACATCAAGGAACTTTGAACTCCATCCCCAATCCAAATTTATCTCGTTTGAGATACTGTGCCTAAGCTCCGGGTTACCCTGTCTTATTATGTGCTCTGTAACATATACTCTGTTATTGCTTAATTGAGCTATACTTGGTTCTGATGAGTACATTTTATACTGAAACGTTACAACTCCCCCTTTCCCAAAATTGTATCCAATTACTGCGGCGGGTCTGAAGACCCAGTCATTAAATTGTTGTGTGTATGTCTCTCTTCTTATATTGCTTAGTCCTAGACTCGCCTTGTAAGATAGTTTTCCGGATTTTCCTGACAATTCAGAGTAGATATAGTTCTTTAAAAATGATGTTTTGTAATCAACATTTTCAAAACTATTCTCAACAGTTGAATTAAGCCTGTTTGCCTCAATTGAATAACCTGCATTAAATTTTGCCTTTGAAAACTCTGCAGAATAATTTGCCTCACCTATGATTGAGAGTTTTCTATTCTTTTCAATCATATTGTCGTCAAGCTCAAGATCACCACTCTCTCCATACTCTTTGTTAGAGTAGTCATTAGAGGTAATGAAACCTGTACCAACAATATTCAACGCAATCTCCTGTCTGTTTTTCAATTGCTTCCAGAGGTATATATCGGCAGATGGTCCCAAGACCGATGCTTTTTGACTCTCCTCACCTGTTCTGACTTCACTCTCGTCATCCTCAAAATAATCTATCCTTGATATGTTGAGTGCATGTCTGGTCATAAAGTTTGGAGACAGTTTAACTTTTAGAGCATATTCATTCTCCTTTTGATTTATATAAGTAAGATTAATATAGTTATCATCGTATCCAAAAGCCGAATTTGATTTTTGAATCCTTTGCATTCTGACTCCGTTAAACAGATAATCATAAGAACTCTCAATCTTATTTTTGTTATAATCTCTGTGGAATAATGAGTAGTCAGCTCCTATCTGTGTTTTGCCTTTGTTATATTTAAAATAAAGCATGTCATTGCTAAAACCGGTAGTAAATGCAGTAGATAAATTTCCACCCAGTGCTATTCCATCCTCCCTCACTTTCGTAATAATGTTTATAACGCTGCCATACTCGGCGTACCTGGCAGGCGGAATAACATAATGCTCAATCTTTGATATATGTTCCGGTCTTATAGTCTTGAGCTCAATCTCATTCGCATTCATTCCATTTATCAAAATCTTTACAGACATCCCGTTGGCCGATGAAATCCTTTCACTTACAGGATTATAAATAACTTGCGGAACTATTGTTGTTAACTCCAAAGCGCTTGCTGCTGCCTTAATATCTGAAGGAAGTATTGAGTATGATGTTTTATCGCTCTGAACTTTCACCCTGCTATCTTTAACTGTTGCGGCCTCAAGTAACAGTGCATCCGGTTCAAGTGTGTGCTTATGCAGAGCTAAACTCTCGGCTACTTTATCAATAACAATATTTTCTCTAAGGTTCTTGTATCCCATAAATGAGACAACAAGTATATAATTATCCTGAGCTACATCTTTAACTTCATAATTGCCGTTTAAATCTGTAATTGTCCCATATTTAAACACAGATGTATCTGCACTTCTATACAAAGCTACATTTGCAAATGGAACAGGAAGACCCTCGGGATCCTTAACAACCCCTTTTACCGAAACTTGGGCAAAAACCGAGTTTGCAGCCATTCCAGCCGCCATGACAGCGAGCAAGAAAAATTTCATTGATTTCATTAAATTCTTTTAGTTAAAATTTTATTTCCAATAAGACGAAAAGTTTTGCCTGTAAGTTGCACCAATAATGGAATTAGATGAGATAGTTTATTAAAAGAATAATTGTCTAAATTTGACATGTGACATTTGACCCCAGGGGTAAAGCGTCAAACAATTAATAATGTGCATTTTGTAAAAAACTTCAATTATCTATATGAATCTCAATTTCAACCGTTTGACACTTTACCCCTGGGGTAATCTTCCGCTGCTTCTGCTGCTTTTTATTCTAACATTTTCGCTTCCCGCTACCGGTCAGTTAAAAGATGAATTTCTAACTCATTACGAAAAAAACGGATACAACAGAACTCCCAGATATGATGAAACTGTTGAGTTTTCTAAATTACTGGCGGCAAATTCGTCTATGGTAAAGTATATTACAATAGGGGTTTCTCCTCAGGGTCGTGATATACCGCTATTAATACTTGATAAAGACGGTTTAACAAATCCTGATGAGATACGGGCAAAAGGAAGAGTTGTTGTTCTTGCTGAAGCTTCAATTCATGCCGGAGAGCCGGATGGAAAGGATGCCGGACTGATGCTCATCAGAGATATTGCTATTAATGGTAAACACAGAGAAATTCTTGAAAATGCATCTCTTCTGTTTATACCCATTATAAACGTTGATGGCCATGAAGATTTCGGCAGCCACTACAGAATAAACCAGAATGGACCTGTTGAGGTTGGTGCAAGATTTACATCACACAGACTTAACATGAACAGGGATTTTATAAAGGCCGAAGCCCCTGAAACAAGATCTCTTTTAAAGCTCTACGGCCAATGGATGCCGGAGGTTTTTATTGACATTCACGTTACTAACGGAGCAGATTTCCAATATGTTTCAACTTATGGACTGGATCATTGCGGATTTCTTGCAAGTCCAATGTTGGACTGGAGTAAAAATATTTTTGAAAAAGAGCTGAAAATTTCAATGAAGAGTGCAGGTTACCCAATATTCCCCTATTTTGAATTCAACAGTTATACAAATCCAGGAGCAGGACTTCTTCCTGACAACTTCCCTCCTCAGTACTCAAACGGCTACGCCTCTGCAAACAACAGAATAGGCCTGCTTCTTGAAAATCACATTTACAAACCTTATAGAGAGAGAGTTACATCTGCATATCATATTATTCTATCATCTCTCCATATAGCGGGGAAAAACTCATCTTCGCTTCTCAAAGCTATTGCCGATTCAGAGCATCTTGTATCATCGGAGAATTTCAGAAAAGACTCACTCCCTCTCATGTTTAACCACGACAAAAGGAAGAGTGAAATGGTAGACTTTCTGGCATGGGAAGAGAAACGTGAGATAAGTGACCTTAGCGGAGCAGAGTGGGTGTATTCAGACCGTACAGCACCGGTTACCATAAAGATGCCAATGTTTGTCTCATACAAACCGGAACTCAAAATAAAACTGCCTGAAGCTTATATTATACCTCAGGAGCATAGAGAAACAATTGAGCTTCTGGATGTTCACGGAATTGAATACGAACGGATGGAGAAAGAGAGAGCCATTGATGTAGAGACTTATCGGTTCCACAATCCTAAATGGTCTCAGTTTCCATATGAAGGAAGATTTCAGCTAAATGTTGACTACAACGTACAAGTGGAACGAGTAGAATTCAGAAAGGGTGATGTCATCGTCAGAACATCACAGCCAAAGATAAAGGTTATTGCCCATCTTTTAGAACCAAAATCTCCTACATCGCTTGTTGCCTGGGGGTTTTACAACAATTGGGCAAGACCGTCAACAGAGTTCTGGATTCGCCTGAACTATATGGAGGTTAAAGGTAGAGAGATGTTGGCTGCAGATCCCGTTTTAAAAGCAGAATTTGAAGAGAAAAAGCGGAATGACCAGGCATTTGCTAAAGATCCCAACGCAATACTTCAGTATTTTATGTCAAAAGTACGCAGCACTGTTGAATTGAACGTAAACAGATACCCTGTTGTTAGGGTAATGGAAAAGAACAAGTTATAATATTTACTTTCTATCTTACCAGAAGGTCACTTATCGCAAAGAGAGCAAAAATTGCAGAAGCAAAACCGTTTGATGTAAAAAAGGCAGCATTTAGCCTTGATATATCAGACGGTTTTACAATTAAATGCTGATAAATCAGCAGAATTGAGAAAATTACAGTGCCGGCAATATAAAGAGATCCAAACTCTCCAGTATAATAGAGAATTACAAGTAAAGGAAAAACTAATGCGTGTCCCGCTGCCGATATAGCCAGAGACCACCATCTTCCCATACTTTGAGGAATAGAGCGAAGGCCATGCTCCTTGTCAAACTCCTCGTCGGCAAGAGCATATAGAATATCAAAACTGCCTGACCAGAGAAATACAATTGCAGAGAGCAGTAATGCAGGCATAGAGAGAGTGCCTGTAACAGCAATATATGCAGCAGAAGGGGCGATTCCAAGTGCAAGCCCCACACCATAATGACATAGAGCAGTGAATCTTTTAAGGTAGCTGTAACCAAGCAGCACAATCAGAGCCGGTATAGCAAGAATGAGTGCAAGAGTGTTGATAAAACCTGCAACTGCCACAAACAGGGCAGAATTAATAAGTACAAATGCAAGTGCAGATTTTGGAGAAATTACAGATGCCGGGATCTCCCTAAGAGCAGTTCTTGGATTCCTGGCATCTATCTCCCTGTCTGCCCATCTGTTAAAACCCATTGCAGCATTACGGGCAAATATCATTGCAAGCACTATTAGTCCAAGCAAACCCCATGTAAACTCACCGCATCCCCTCTCCGTTGCCAGAAAGAATCCTGTGAGGGCAAATGGCATCGCAAAAATTGTATGAGAAAACTTAACGAGTTTTAAATATTTGAAAAATTTCTCCATAAAGATTTGTTCTAACGCAGCTGAGCACCAAAGTTGCCTTCAAAATTTTTAAGCAATTTTGACATAGTCTCCTCTACATATTTATCTGTCAGAGTTTTTTCAGGATCCTGTAAAACAAAACTGATTGCATACTGTTTCTTACCCTCAGGTATCTTCTCACCCCTGTAAACGTCAAAGAGAGTTACGCTTTTAAGGATTCTCTTTTCAGTCCTGAATGCACTCTTACGAAGATCCGAGAAATTTACGCCCTCGTCAAGAAGCAGTGCGAGATCCCTTTTTACCTCAGGGAATTTTGGCATCTCTCTGAACAATACCTTTTGCCTTTTAACCAGTTGAAACAATACATCCCATGAAATTTCAGCTGCAAATACCTGCTGCTTAATTCCAAATCTTTTCAGAAGATTCTGAGAAACAGCTCCCATAATCGCAACCTCTTTTCCGGACGGTGTTTTATATATCAATCCCTCAGAAAAGAGGTCACCGGGAGCAATTGAGTACTCCAGATCTGCAGGTTCTACCCCATATCTTTTAAGAAGCAGCTCTAAATATCCCTTTAGAGAAAAATAACTTGCCGAATTTGCCCCTGCTCTCCAGGACTGAGTCCCGGGCCCTGTAACAAACATTGATATTTTAGAACTCTCTTTATAAGAATTCAGCGATGTGGTGTCAACTGACCTATCATCAGCAGATTGCTGCAACGCATATACATTTCCTATCTCAAAAATCTTAAGATCCGGCATCTGTCTGTTAATATTATATGAAATCACCTCTAGTCCGTTTAGCAGCAGAGTCTGTCTCATAACATTCAAATCTGTGCTCAGAGGATTAAGTATATGAACAAGTCTCTCATGCGGATAAGTTTTCAGTTTTGAATAGTAATCCGCCTTTGTGAGAGAGTTATTCATTATTTCATGGAAACCATTAGAAGCAAGAAATGATGACAGCCCCTCCTTAACGCTTTCAGGATCCGGTTTACGTCCCGGAGATATTGATGCCACCATCCTTTCCGGTATCTCAACGTTATTATAACCATATATTCTAAGTACATCCTCAACTATATCACACTCTCTGGTTACATCCACTCTGTAACATGGTACGGATATAGCAGCACCTGCTTCGTCTGATTTAATTATCTCATATTCCAGATACTCCAGGATCTTCAAAATACTCTCTTTACCGATTCTCTTTCCTATCAGCCTCTCAACACTGTCAAAATTAATCTCCACAACGGCTCTCTCAATTTTTTCAGGATAGATATCCACAATATCCCCAGCTATTGTTGCTCCGGCAAGCTCCTGAAAAAGAATTGCAGCCCTTTTAAGTGCATAAGGAACCATTTCAAGATCGGCACCCCTCTCATATCTGAATGATGCATCTGTTTTTAACTGGTGCCTCTTTGAGCTTTTACGTATAGAGACTGGATTAAAATAGGCACTCTCAAGGAAAACCCTCCTGGTAGATGAAGTAATACCGGATTCAGCTCCGCCAAAAATTCCGGCAAGAGTCATCGGTTTTTCTGTATCACAAATCATTAAGTCGCCTGAAGTGAGCTTTCTCTCAACTCCATCAAGAGTTGTAAAGAGTTCCCCGTCTGCAGCTCTTCTTACAACTACCTCTTTACCGGAGATTTTATCATAATCAAAGGCGTGAAGGGGGTGACCGGTCTCATGAAGAATATAATTAGTAATATCTACAATATTGTTTATTGGCCTAAGACCAATTGCAGTCAATCTCTTTTTAAGCCAGTCAGGAGAGGGGGCCATAGTAACATTGTCAAATGTAAGACCTGCATATCTTGGGGCACCGTCGGCAGCTTCCACCTTAACCTTTACCGGAGCAATGTCCGAACCTCTTTTAAGTTGCTCAAAACTTCCAACAGAGGGTTTTACAAGTTTAGCGTCAGTTCCGTTAAATCTAAGCCAGGCAGAGAGATCCCTTGCGACACCAATGTGTGATGCAGCATCAACCCTGTTAGGGGTAAGTCCTATCTCCATCAGAGTATCGGTCTCAAGGCCGAGATACTCTTTTGCAGGAGTACCCACTACAGCCCCGGCGGGAAGAACCATTATCCCATCGTGAGATGTTCCAATCCCAAGTTCATCCTCAGCACATATCATTCCGGCACTCTCAACACCTCTAATTTTTGCCCTTTTCAGAGTCACCTTGTCTCCCGATGTAAAGGTTAGCGTTGTTCCTACTTTTGCCACCAGTACCTTCTGCCCCTTTGCCACATTTGGAGCACCACATACAATCTGAAGATAATCGGCCTCTCCCACATCAACTTTTGTAAGGCTAAGCTTATCTGCATCCGGATGCTTACCGCATTCCAAAACCTCACCTACTACTACACCTTCAAGAGATCCGGGAACCTCCTCTACACTCTCCATTGACTCTACCTCAAGCCCGATAGAGCTTAAAACCTTTTCCGCTTCAGAGGGGGTCAACGAAGTACCAACATACTCTCTGAGCCAGTTATACGAAATTTTCATATATATACTGAAATTATTACCTGAACAATGATTCTACAAACTCTCTTTTGCTGAAGACCTGCAAGTCCTCAATCTTCTCTCCCACTCCAATAAATTTTACCGGAATCTTAAACTGGTCCGATATTCCTATCACAACTCCGCCTTTAGCTGTTCCATCTAGTTTTGTAACAACAAGAGATGTCACATCTGTTGCCTTAGTAAACTCTTTTGCCTGCTGATATGCATTCTGACCTGTAGAGCCATCCAATACCAGAAGAACATCGTGAGGGGCATCGGGGATTAACTTTTTCATCACATTCCTGATTTTAGTCAGTTCATTCATCAGATTTACCTTATTATGCAGCCTTCCCGCGGTATCAATCAGAACAACATCGGCATCCACAGCTATTGCACGGGCTAATGTATCATATGCAACAGAGGCCGGATCTGCACCCATTTGCTGTTTAACAATCTCAACCCCTGCCCTTTCACTCCATATCGTTAGCTGATCAACAGCTGCAGCCCTGAAAGTATCAGCTGCACCAAGTATCACTTTTTTACCTGAAGCTTTTAGTCTGGCAGCCAGTTTACCTATAGTTGTTGTCTTTCCCACACCATTTACACCCACAACCATTATTACATATGGTTTTTGTGAAAAATCAAACGGTAAGCCCTCTTCCCTTTCACCGCCTGCATCCAGCAGCCCCTCAATCTCCTCTCTGAGAATTGAGTTGAGCTCAGCTGTATTCATAAACTTATCCTTGGCAACCCTCTCCTCCAGTCTCTCAATAATCCTCAGCGTAGTTTCAACACCAATATCAGAAGCAATAAGTGCCTCCTCAATTCCGTCAAGCACCTCGTCGTCTACCTTGGACTTACCGACGATTGCCCTTGACAGCTTGTCAAAAATACTCTTTTTGGTCTTGTCAAGCCCCTCATTAAGCGCCTGCTTCTCCTCCTTGCTCTTTGACCCGAATAATCCGAATAGTGCCATTTTTCTTTTTTTAACTTACAAAGATATAAAAAGAGGTCAACATATTTATGGAAAACAAACAGGATGACCTTTCAAATAGCCGCCTAGATGTTCAGAAAAAGCAAAGTTGCGGTTTTTTCTGAACATCTAGGCTGCTATAATATAAAATGTCACTACAGCTTATTCATAAATAAAAAAAAGAGATCAATATAACACTGACCTCTTTTTTATACAATATTTTGTAAGAATTATTTCTTTTCGAAGAATTCTTTGGCTGTCTCGGTAGGGACCATCTCCTCAAGGAAGGCATAGGCACCACGATCCGATTTAACCATGCGGATGCATTTAACTTTTGATTTTGATGTTCCTTTTCCGCCGCCGAACGATGCTACTGCTTTCTTTGCCATTTCTTAAATCTTTTAAATGTTATTTAATCTCGCGGTGTAAAGTTACCTTCTTCAGGAAAGGGTTGTACTTCTTGCGCTCTAGACGCTGAGTAGTGTTCTTCTTATTCTTGGTAGTGATATACCTGGAAATTCCGGGGATACCGCTCTCTCTCTGCTCTGTGCACTCAAGAATAACCTGTATTCTGTTTTTATTTGACTTCTTTGCCATCTTAATTCAGTATTAAACAAGTTTAATTAAACCATTGGCCTTTGATTTCTTGAGCACAGCGCTCAGACCGTTTTTATTGATTGTACGCATCCCTGCGGCCGAAACCTTAAGAGTTACGAATCTCTGCTCCTCTTCCAGCCAAAAACGCTTGTTCTGGAGGTTAGGGGCAAACTCGCGCTTTGTGCGGCGCTTAGAGTGGGAAACATTGTTTCCTATCATCCTCTTTTTTCCTGTAACTTGACAAACTCTTGCCATCTCTTATATATACTTTTTATAATTTTCTTGATGTGCCCTTTTTAAGGGTTGCAAATATCGGGAATCTTTTTTTATAATCCAAAATATTTACACAAATTTAAAAATCCTCTTCCACCTGATATTCTTAGGGAAAGGCTTGTTGTTATCCTTGGAAAACCATATAACCGAAGGGGTCCCCACTACGTGTGATTCCGGAACAAAACCCCAGTATCTTGAATCCAGAGAGTTGTGTCTGTTATCACCCATCATGAAGTAGTAATCCATCTTGAATGTATATGAATCTGCTTTCTGTCCGTTTATGAAAATTTCTCCACCTTTTACTTCAAGTGTATTCTTTTCATAAGATGATATAATCCTGCTGTAAAGAGGCAGATTAGCCTCATTAAGCTGAACTGTCGCTCCGGATTTTGGTATCCATACAGGTCCATAGTTATCCTTTGTCCACTCAAAATTCTTTGTGAACGGGAAAAGGAGAAGCTGCGAATCAGGATAATCCGGAGGGAAGATGTCAATGTTAGGTCTTACCTCAGCAACATTTGGAAGGGCTGAGATTGTCTCCACCTCATCTTCATTCAGCGGAAGCATACTATAACCCGGCAACGTTGCATCAAAGAAAATCTCCCCAATATTCAGATCAAGCTGATCAAACACTCTTTGGTTAATCTGAGTTCCATTTGTATAGACGGTATATGTATTCTGTATCCCCGGGAAATTCTTCTGAGGAATACCGTTTACAATCACTTTACCGTTCACTACTAAAAGAGTGTCACCGGCAACGGCTACACATCTCTTTACATAGTGATCCTTTTTGTCATCCGGTCTTACAACCACAGGGCCGTACATCTTGTGAGTGTACTCCCTTCCGTTAAGCCTTACGTGAGTGTAGTAGTCGTCTGTTGGAGCCCCCTTTAGAACTGTGTCTCCATGAGGGAAGTTAAAGACAACTATATCGTCACGCTTAACTGAAGAGAATCCCTTCATCCTTCTGTAAGGATTTTTTATCCACTCCAGATAAGACTCTCCACCGGTAACAGGCATAACATTATGCACCAGAGGGAAAGAGAGGGGGGTCTGAGATACTTTGGGACCATACCTCATCTTACTTACAAAAAGATAATCACCTGTAAGGAGCGATCTCTCCATTGAAGATGTAGGTATCATATAGGATTCAAAGAAGAATGCCTTTATAAATGTTGAAACGACAAGAGCAAAAATTATTGCATCAAGCCAGTCAAGCCAGACATTTCTTTTTTCTCCCTTTTTGTATCTCTTTTTCCAGAAGGCCCATTTAACCTTTTTACTGATAAACAGATCAAATATTACTCCCAGTCCCAGAATGAACCACCAGTTACCAAACCAGATAACCCACAATAAGTATAAAATGGCCCAGAGAGAAAACCTGAACCACTTATTACTTATTATGTTTTTTATATTCAAGACTATAACTATTTTACAGAGTTGATTATGGCCTCAAAAGCCTGAGGATTATTCATTGCTAAATCTGCAAGAACTTTTCTGTTCAGACCAACATTGTTCTTTGCGAGCTTACCTATGAACTGAGAATAGTTCATACCATGCTCTCTTGCAGCTGCATTTATCCTTTGAATCCAAAGTGCGCGGAAATTGCGTTTTTTGGTTTTACGGTCACGATAAGCATAAGTTAAACCCTTTTCGTAGGTATTCTTTGCTACCGTCCACACGTTTGCTCTTGCGAGGAAATTACCTCTGGTGAGCTTAAGAATTTTTTTGCGGCGAGCTCTTGAAGCCACCGAATTTACCGATCTTGGCATCTTTTTTTGTTTTACGAATGTCAGCGCTCTCCTCCTATGAGAAACTTTTTCTGCTGTGCATTCTGGTTAATAAATTGTACTAGGCAACAAGTAAAGCTTTGATTCTCTTCTCGTCTGATGTAGAAACAAGAGCCGAGTAAGTTAGATTTCTCTTCTGCTTAGTAGTCTTTTTTGTGAGAATGTGGCTTTTATAAGCGTGTTTTCTCTTGATTTTCCCCGATCCGGTAAGCTGAAAACGCTTTTTGGCACCGGAGTTGGTTTTAATTTTGGGCATTGTGTTTATTTTAAAGTTTATAAATAAATCTCTATTTTTTCTTAGCTGGTGAGAGCATCATAATCATTCTCTTTCCTTCCAGTTTAGGAAGCTGTTCTGCCTTTCCGTACTCCTCAAGCTCAAGGGCAAATCTCAAAAGCAGTTTTTCACCCTGCTGAGAGAAGAGTATTGACCTCCCCTTGAAGAATACATACGCTTTAACTTTTGAACCCTCTTCAAGGAAAGATTGTGCGTGCTTCAGTTTAAACTGAAAATCATGCTCATCTGTATTTGGGCCAAATCTTATCTCCTTAATGACTATCTTGCTCGCATTAGCCTTCATCTCCTTAGCCTTTTTCTTCTGCTGGTAGATGAACTTCTGATAATCAATTATCTTGCAAACAGGCGGGTCCGCATTGGGAGAGATCTCTACAAGGTCAAGTTCCAACGCCTCTGCCATTGCCAATGCCTCTCTCAGTGAAACTATTCCCTGATTCTCAACGTTGTCACCAACTACTCTTACTCTGGGTGCTGATATCTCGTTGTTAACGCGAGGTCCGTCATCTTTTTTCGGGCCACTTTGCGGATACCTTCCCTGGGCATCCCTTCTTGGTCCCGATGATTGCGGATTTGGTCTGAATCCGCCAGGCCGAGGTTTAAAAGGTGTAGCGATAAATTTGTCCTCCTATTTTAATTATTACTCAGTTTGTCTTTTAATTTCATTTTCAATCAGTTCTTTGAACTCTTCAATTTTCATAGCCCCCTTGTCTCCATCTCCCTGCTTCCTTACAGAAATTGTACCATTTTCTGCCTCCTTCTCACCAACAATAAGGAGGAATGGAACTCTTTTAAGCTCATTCTCCCTGATTTTCTTGCCGATAGTTTCGTTACGATCGTCAATTGAGGCGCGAATATCGGCATTATTTAGAAAATCTGCAACTTTTTTGGCGTAATCGTTATATTTTTCACTTACAGGCAATATTACAGCCTGCTCAGGAGAGAGCCACAATGGGAATCTTCCTCCGGTATGCTCTATTAGAACTGCTATGAATCTCTCCATAGATCCAAATGGTGCACGGTGAATCATCACCGGACGATGTCTCTTATCGTCTGCGCCAACGTATTCAAGTTCAAATCTTTCAGGAAGATTATAGTCCACCTGTATTGTTCCAAGCTGCCACTTTCTGCCTATGGCATCTCTCACCATAAAGTCCAGTTTTGGACCATAGAAAGCTGCTTCACCAGTTTCAACTACAGTATTTAAGCCCTTCTCCTCAGCTGCCTCAATAATAGCCCTCTCTGCCTTTTCCCAGTTTTCGTCAGAACCTATGTACTTCTCTCTGTTTTCAGGGTCTCTTAGCGAAATCTGAGCTGTATAATCTTTAAAATCAAGAGTTTTAAAGATATAAAGCACAATATCAATTACCTTGATAAACTCCTCTTTTAACTGATCAGGACGACAGAAGATGTGAGCATCATCCTGTGTAAATCCGCGAACTCTGGTAAGTCCGTGGAGCTCCCCGCTCTGCTCATATCTGTAAACAGTGCCAAATTCAGCCAGTCTGAGCGGCATATCCTTATATGATCTGGGCTTTGTTTTATAAATTTCGCAGTGGTGAGGACAGTTCATTGGTTTGAGGAGAAACTCCTCGCCCTCTTGTGGTGTATGGATTGGCTGGAATGAATCTTTACCGTATTTTGCATAGTGACCGGAGGTTACATATAGCTCTTTCTGCCCTATATGAGGAGTCATAACAGGAAGATATCCATGCTCTTTTTGTACCTTTTTAAGGAAATTCTCAAGTCTTTCGCGAAGCATTGCGCCCTTGGGGAGCCAAAGCGGAAGACCCTGGCCCACTCTCTGTGAAAATGCAAAAAGCTCAAGCTCTTTACCAAGTTTTCTGTGATCCCTCTTTTTTGCCTCTTCTAACATAAGCAAGTACTCATCAAGGAGTTTTTTCTGAGGAAATGTAACTCCATATATACGGGTAAGCATCTTATTGTTTTCGTTTCCTCTCCAGTATGCGCCGGCAATTGAAGTAAGTTTAACTGCCTTTATAACTGATGTATCTCCAAGGTGTGGCCCTCTGCAAAGGTCTGTGAAGGATCCGTTTGTATAGAATGAGATGGTCCCATCCTCAAGATCCCTGATAAGCTCACATTTGTACTCATCGCCCTTCTCTGAGTAGGTCTTCATCGCCTCCTCTTTGCTCACCTCTCTGCGGACAAAGTGCTGCTTCTCTCTTGCCAGTTCAAGCATCTTATCCTCAATTTTCTTCAGGTCTGCCTCTGTTATACTTCTCTCCCCCGTATCAACATCGTAGTAAAAACCGGTTTCAATAGATGGACCTATCCCAAATTTGATTCCGGGATAAAGCAACTCCAGTGCCTCAGCCATAAGGTGTGATGATGAGTGCCAGAATGTGCTCTTTGCCTCCTGATCATCCCATTTATGAAGTTTAATTGAAGCATCTTCGTTTATAGGTCTTGTAACCTCTACAACTTTTGAATTGACGGAAGCAGCAAGTACCTCAGCAGCAAGCCTTGGACTTATACCATTTGCAATATCAAGGGGGGTAGTTCCCTTTGGGTATTGTCGTATATTTCCGTCGGGAAATGTAATGTTTATCATGATAATGTACCTAACTATATAAATCCCGCAAATTTAAACATATTTTTCTAAACCTCATTATTTTTGGAGAGTGATGATTTTTAGCTAAATTTGAAACCGACTTAATTAATTCAATAACTTAACATCTAGACTATTATGCAAAGCAATAAATGGAGTATAGCGGCTCAGAACGCAATTATTCTGGCTCTTGTCACAATACTTGCAACAATAATTCAGGCAGTATTCCCCTCAACACCTGGTTTTGTAGGTATAGTTATCTGGTTAGTGAAACTAGCATTGAGTGTATTTCTTGTTTACTATTTCATTAAAGAGTACAGCAAAAATTTTGAAACATTTACATACAAGCAGGGATTCCGTTTTGGAACTATACTGTGTCTTCTCTCTTCCGTTATTTGTGCCGCCTACCTCTTCCTTCACATGGGATTTCTTTTTCCTGAGGCTACAACATCACAGATGGAGCTGATTGCACAGAGTATGGAGTCTTCAAATCCGGACGGAGCAGAGGCAATTATAGGCGTAATGGAGCATCTTCCCAAGCTTGCATTTATTTTTTCACTTATCTACTATACAATCTTTGGTATGATTGTATCTGCAATAGTTGCTAATTACACAAAGAAGGGTGATTTTTTTGCCCAGTAAATATTTTAAAACAAGATGGATCTTTCAATTGTCATAGCACTTTACAATGAAGAGGAGTCATTGCCTGAACTGCTCTCATGGATAGAGAGAGCCCTTGCATCTCAGAAACTGGAGTACGAAGTGATTCTCGTTGACGATGGAAGTACTGACAAGTCATGGGAGGTTATTGAAAGAGAGTCAAAACTATATCCTGCTGTAAAAGCGATTAGGTTTAGCCGAAATTACGGAAAATCGGCAGCTCTTTTCACCGGATTTGAGGCTGCAGAGGGTGGTGTTGTAGTTACAATGGATGCCGACCTTCAGGATAGCCCTGAAGAGATTCCTGAATTATATGAAATGATTGTTAATCAGGGGTATGATTTAGTTTCCGGATGGAAGAAGAGGAGAAAAGACAACAGGCTGGCAAAGAATCTTCCCTCAAAGCTGTATAACCGGGTTGCAAGAAGGGTGACCGGATTGAAACTTCATGATATGAACTGCGGCCTTAAGGCATACAGGCTTGAAGTTGTAAAAAACATTGAGGTTTACGGTGAGATGCACAGATATATCCCCTATCTGGCTAAGATTGCCGGCTACAGAAAAATCGGGGAGAAGGTTGTGAAGCACCAGGCCAGGAAGTTTGGCAAGAGCAAATTTGGGATGGACAGATTTGTCAACGGCTTTCTCGATCTCATTACCCTCTCGTTTCTTGCAAAATTTGGTAAAAGGCCGATGCACTTCTTTGGCACATTTGGGACGCTTACATTTTTTATAGGTTTTGCAACTGCCGCTTATCTGGTAGCCGATAAACTGATTTCACAGGCTAACGGTTTAAAATTCAGACAGGTTACAGATCAGCCGCTCTTCTATGTCTCTCTGGTTGCATTAATAATAGGAATGCAATTGTTTCTTGCCGGTTTTGTAGGTGAACTTATCTCCAGAAACAGCACAGAGAGAAATAATTATAAAATAAAGGAGCGCCTTGAAAAAGGCACTCCTGAAGCATAAGAGATCCCGCAATTTTTCACTTGTGTTTACGGGATGAACTGTTATATTTTTCAACCATCTCATTGTATTCAGCTTCGCTAATCATTCGGCAAGTGCCATTGAATGTGGCTCCGTCCTCTATTGATATCTTGTTGCATTGAAGGGCACCCTCAAATTTCGCTTTGCTTTTAAAGCCCGCCTGGTGTCCGGTTACAAGATTTCCCTCCATTCTTCCCCAAATATCTGCACTACCGCAGAAGAGGTCTCCAACAAACTGTGCATTGTCGCCAATTACAACTTTGCCCCGAGTCTGAATTTTGCCCTCAAAGAAGCCGTCAATTCTTATGTCGCTGGTTGTAACTAAAGTTCCTCTAAGTTCAGTACCGCCGGCAATTCGGTTAACCTCATTAATTTGCGGAACTACTTCATTTTTTGCCATATACTTTTCTTAAATATGTATTACCTCACCGTGAGATGCAGCTGCTGCCTCCATGATAGCCTCACTCATTGTTGGGTGAGGATGTACTGAATGGATAAAATCTCTCGCTGTGACTCCCAAATTACGTGCCACTACAACGCCGGAGATCATCTCAGTTACATTGGCTCCTATAAAATGTGCTCCCAGTACCTTGTCTGTATTTGCATCAACAACAAGTTTTATGAACCCGTCTTTGTCTCCCGCTGCCGCTGCTTTACCTGAAGCGGTAAAAGGGAACTTGCCCACTTTAATATTGAGACCCCTCTCTTTAGCAGCCTTTTCAGTAAGACCTACTGATGAAATTTCCGGAGTTGTATATGTACAACCTGGTATATTGTCGTAATTAACCGGAGGAGGATTTAATCCTGCAATCTGCTCCACGCAATTTATTCCCTCTGCTGATGCTACATGGGCAAGTGCAGGAGTTGCGATAACATCGCCTATTGCATAGACACCCGGAGCATTGGTTCTGTATGCCGAATCTACCACAATCTTTCCTCTCTCGCTCTTTATTCCCATCTCCTCCAAACCGATATTTTCCGTGTTTGGTATAACACCTACTGCAGAGAGTACCTGCTCAGCCTCAATAATTACATCACCCTTCTTAGTCTCTACAACAAGCTTGCAAATATCACCTGATGTATCTACAGACTTTACCTTTGACGAAACCATAACCTTTATACCCATCTTCCTGAATGATCGGCTGAGTTGTGCCGATACCTCTTCATCTTCCAGGGGAACGATGTTATCCAAAAATTCTATCAAATGGACTTCAGAGCCCATAGAGCGGTAGAAATAAGCGAGTTCACTGCCAATTGCACCGGAACCGATAACGGCAAGGCTTGCAGGAAGTTTTTTAGGAACGAGCGCCTGTCTGTATGAGATTATTTTATTCCCGTCAATAGGAGCAAAAGGGAGTGAATTTGCCCTTGCACCTGTTGCTATAATAATGTTTTTTGCCTCAACTGTGGTTACATTTCCATCATTTGCAGTAACTTGCACTTTACCGGCTGAAGCGATTTTGCCACTTCCCTGTATAACAGTAATTTTATTTTTTTTAAAGAGATACTCTATCCCTTTGCTCATATTTGAAGAGACACCTCTGCTCCTCTCAACTATCTTTGTCAGGTCCGGTTTAACACTCCCCTCAATTTCAAATCCATAATCAGCAGCATGAGTTGCGTAATGAAGAGCCTGAACACTTTTTAGCAGTGCTTTAGTGGGAATACAACCCCAGTTAAGGCAAATTCCGCCTAATTCGCTTCTCTCAATTACAGCAGTATTCATACCAAGCTGTGAAGCCCGTATTGCTGCTACATAACCTCCCGGGCCGGAACCAATAACTATTAAATCAAACATAATAAATCATTTTTATTACAAATTACTCATTTGCACCGTGGCAATTCTTAAACTTCTTACCGCTTCCGCAAGGACACGGATCATTTCTCCCTACTTTCTTCTCAACATGAACCGGTGCCTGAGTTTTAGGTTCTCCTGAAGATGTGGATAAATCCTGTCTTGAGGTCTGCATTCTGCTAAGGTCTGTCTTCTTTCTCTGCTCTTCGCGTACACTAACAGGCTCTCTCCTTTCTGTCAGAGGAATCTGTGATTTTAGCAAAAATGCAAGTACATCTCTGCTCACTTTGTCAAGAACACCTTTGAAAAGCTGGAAACTCTCAAATTTGTATATCAGAAGCGGGTCTTTTTGTTCGTATGTTGCATTTTGCACAGACTGCTTAAGATCGTCCATTTCTCTGAGGTGCTCTTTCCAGTGCTCGTCAATCATAAGAAGAGTAATCATCTTATTGAGTGCGCGTCCAAGCTCCTTGCCATTGCTGTCGTATGCTTTCTTTAAATTAACAACAAGCTGCATGATTTTGTTGCCATCACCTACCGGAATAGCAATATTTTCATATGTAGCACTTTGAGTTTCATAGATTTGCTTCATTATTGGCCATGCTCTCTCTACAAGTGCATCAACCCTCCTCTTGTAAACCTGCATGACATTCTTCAGGAAAGCGTCAGTAACTGTACTCAGTGACTCTTTATTATACATCTCCTCACTAATGCCGGGTTCAATCGAGAGCTGCCTGATAACCTCATATGAAAAAGACTCATAGTCTGAATTACCATGATGTGAAGCTACCAATGATTCGCAATAGTCATTAAGCATGTTCTGAACGTCAACGTCTATCCTCTCACCGTTAAGAGCATTCTTTCTTCTGGTATAGATCACCTCTCTCTGAGAGTTCATAACATCGTCATACTCAAGAAGTCTCTTCCTTACTCCAAAGTTATTCTCCTCTACCTTCCTCTGTGCTCTCTCAATTGATTTTGACAGCATCGAGTGCTGAAGAACCTCTCCCTCTTTCAGGCCCATACGGTCAACCAGAGATGCAATTCTCTCTGATCCAAAGAGGCGCATCAGGTCATCTTCAAGTGAAACATAGAAACTTGAAGTTCCGGGATCCCCCTGTCTTCCTGCTCTACCTCTGAGCTGCCTGTCTACCCGTCTTGAGTCGTGCCTCTCTGTTCCGATGATGGCCAGTCCGCCGGCCTCCTTAACTCCGGAACCCAGTTTAATATCTGTTCCCCTACCGGCCATATTTGTGGCAATTGTCACTGCCGATGGCTGACCCGCCTCAGCTACAATCTCGGCCTCTCTTGCGTGCTGTTTGGCATTGAGTACATTGTGTTTTATACCTCTTATCTTTAGCATCCTGCTTAGTAATTCGGAAACTTCAACTGAGGTTGTACCCACAAGAACAGGTCTGCCTGCCTTGGTAAGATTTACAATCTCTTCAATTACCGCGTTATACTTCTCTCTTTTTGTTTTATAGATGAGGTCATCATTATCTTTCCTTGTTATAGGTCTGTTTGTAGGGATTACTACAACATCAAGTTTGTAGATAGACCAAAACTCACCCGCCTCTGTCTCTGCTGTACCTGTCATACCTGCAAGCTTGTGATACATACGGAAATAATTCTGGAGAGTGATGGTTGCAAAGGTTTGAGTAGCAGCCTCAACTTTTACCATCTCTTTCGCCTCTATTGCCTGGTGAAGTCCGTCTGAATACCTTCTTCCTTCAAGAATACGGCCTGTCTGCTCGTCAACAATTTTAATCTTGTTATCAAGAACAACATACTCAACATCCTTCTCAAACATTGTGTATGCTTTCAGTAACTGATTTACTGTATGAACTCTTTCACTCTTTATTGCATAATCTGCCAGCAGTGCATCCTTTGCCGCGAGCTTCTCTTCAGGCTGCATTTCTCTCTTGTCAAGCTCGGCAATTTCAGAACCTATATCAGGGAGTATAAAGAACCTGTTATCGCTAACACTCTTTGAAATAAGTTCATGCCCCTTATCTGTAAGCTCAACGGATTTCTGCTTCTCCTCAATCACAAAGTAGAGGTCATCAGTGACAAGATGCATCTGTTTATTATTATCCTGCATGTAGAAATTCTCGGTTTTTACGAGAATCTGCTTCATACCCGGTTCACTCAGATACTTTATTAGCGGATTGTATTTAGGTAACCCCTTGTGAGCTCTGAGAAGAAGCTTTCCACCCTCATTCTCATCTCCCTCTGCAAGTTTCTTTTTTGCCTCATTTAGTAGTTGTGTCACCAGATTTCTCTGTGCACTGTAAATTTTCTCAACAAATGGCTTATATTCATTAAATTGCTGATCATCACCCTTTGGAACCGGACCGCTTATGATGAGTGGCGTTCTTGCATCGTCAACCAGTACTGAGTCAACCTCGTCAACAATTGCATAGTGATGTTTTCTCTGAACCAGATCCTCCTGGTTAATGGCCATATTGTCCCTCAGGTAGTCAAAACCGAACTCATTATTCGTTCCAAATGTAATATCGGCCTTATATGCCTGTTTTCTTGCCTCACTGTTTGGCTCATGTTTGTCAATACAGTCAACCTTAAGTCCATGAAACTGATAGAGCGGGCCCATCCACTCAGAGTCCCTCTTAGAGAGGTAGTCGTTCACTGTAACCACATGCACACCCTTTCCGGCCAATGCATTCAAAAAGACAGGAAGAGTAGCCACAAGAGTTTTACCCTCACCCGTTGCCATCTCGGCAATTTTACCACTATGAAGAACCACACCACCAATAAGCTGAACATCGTAATGAACCATATCCCACTTGATCCTGTTACCTCCTGCCATCCAGGTGCTTTTCCAGATAGCTTTTTCTCCTGATATCTCAACAAAATCATGTTTAGCGGCCAGGTCTCTGTCCAGAGGAGCGGCAATAACTTCCAGAGTATCGTTCTCCTTGAATCTTCTGGCGGTAGATTTCATTATGGCAAATGCCTCGGGAAGGACCTCCAGAAGGACCTCCTCAATCTTTTCGTCAATTCTCTTTTTGATTTTATCAACCTCAGTAGCCAGGTCCTCTTTTTCAGAGACATCTATCATCACATCCTCAAGCTTAGCCTTAAGCTCTGATATTCTGGATTCGTCATCTGCTATTCTCTGTGCAATAAAATTTTTCAATCTTGCAGTCTCTCCCCTCAACTGGTCGTTTGACAATAAGTCAAGCTTCAAATATGCCTCCTGAATCTTACCCACGTATGGATTAATCTCCTTGAGGTCTCTCTCTGCTTTGGTTCCAAAGAACTTCTTAAGCAGACTGTTAAATAGTGCCATTTATATGCTTTTAAATATTATATTACAACGACTAACTTGCAAAGATAAAAAAATAGAGATAAAGTTTGTTAATTTGCAGCTATAATAGACACCCTCTTAATGAGAAGACACATTATCACAAGTGAAGACGGATCAAAAACACTGGCCCTTGAAGAGTTTCAGGAGTCATATCACTCAGTTCACGGAGCTCTTTCAGAGAGTATGCACATCTTCATAAAGGAGGGTCTGTTTTACTATCTGGATAAATACTCTGAAAGATCACAAATCTCAATACTTGAGGCGGGTTTGGGAACAGGCCTTAATTGTCTTCTTACTGCAATTGAGCTTAGAAACTATCCGCTGAAAAAGATGGTACAATACACATCTGTTGAAAAATATCCTGTTACCCTGGGTGAAGCTGAGCTACTGGACTATCCTGCGCTCTTTCCCGGAAATGACGAAGCAGGAGATATCTATAAAACAATACACGGCAGTACATGGAATTCAATGACAGACATATCAGAGAGTATGTCCTTGTTAAAAATTAAGAACTCATTTGAAGAAGAGTTTCCTAAGCTGTCATATCAAAGTATTGACATAGTTTACTATGACGCATTTTCACCTGAAACACAGCCTGAATTGTGGAGTGATAGTATCTTCAGAGAGATCTTCAGAGCTCTCAAACCCGGCGGAATACTTGTTACATACTCCTCAAAGGGAATTGTAAAAAGGGCTCTGAGAGAATCGGGATTTGAAGTAAAGCGGCTTCAGGGTCCTAAAGGCAAAAAACACATAGTCAGAGCAGAGAAGAGAAGCCCCTAACTAAACTATAGCTTGTCCGGTATCATTGACCCGGATGAGTAAGCCTCAGTTTGGGTGGGACAAGCATTTATCTGGTTGCATAGATGCTTGTCCCACCCACGCCTGTTTTCAATGTTCATACCGGTAACTGAATGATCCTACCTATTCAGCTAACCGGTGTAGACGACGGAGCCTCCGCCACAGCGAACGCAGTGAGCGAGGAGGAAAAGCTCCGGAGTCACATCGGGTAGATGAATATAATTCATGCAGTTGCTGGATATGAACAGGCGTGCAAAACTGAAGGAGTCTCCGCCACAGCGAACAGAGTGAGCGAGGAGGAAAAACTCCTGAAGTGAAGCGGATTATTTGTGGATGGAGTAATACATACAGGCAAGAATAAAAGAGCCTCCGCCACAGCGAACGAAGAGAGCGAGGAGGAAAAGCTCCGGAGTCACATCGGGTAGATGAATATAATTCATGCAGTTGCTGGATATGAACAGGCGTGCAAAACTGAAGGAGTCTCCGCCACAGCGAACAGAGTGAGCGAGGAGGAAAAACTCCTGAAGTTATGCGGATACTCTGTGAATGCAGTAAGATTGCCGGCAATGGTTGAGGAGTAATATGCTTTGGTTACTGAACAGATATTCTGAACAATTTTGGCCAGTATTTACCGGTAAGGTAAATTTGTTTAGAGGCTTTGTCGTATGCAATACCATTGAGGACATCAGTCTTTGATGTCTTCATGGATGCAGGTAATAATCCGGAGCAGTTAACCGTGGCCCTTACAACTCCTGTTTGAGGATTTATTATGACAATGGAATCACTCATATAGACATTTGCCCAGATTTCGCCATCAATCCACTCAAGTTCATTAAGCTGATCAACAGGCTTACCATTAAGTTTTACCTCTAAAATTTTCTTGGTCATGAAATTCATGGGATCATTGAAGTAGAGATTACCTGTTCCGTCACTCATTATCAGATGAGTTCCATCTGTTGTAAGGCCCCAGCCCTCCCTTGGATTTGATAATTTGCCCAACTCCTTGAATGTTGTTTTGTCGATAACATAAACAACTTTCTCCATCCATGTAAGAATGTATATTCTGTTGTTGAGCATTACCGCACCCTCGGCAAAATGGGCTGCCGGAAAGGAGAAGGTCTTGATTGTTTTTCCGGTTTTAAGATCTGCACTTCTGAAGAATGATCGGCCATACTGACCTGAACTTTCATAAAGGGTCCCCCCCTCAATAAACAATCCTTGAGTATAGATATTTGTATCATGATTTATTGACTCCAGAATCTTTACCCTAAGAGAGCTCCCCCCTGAACTGTTGCAAGATGCAGATAATGGCAGCAGGGTGGTGAGTAAAGCTATAAGTATAGTCAATAATCTTTTATGCATTTCATCTATTTTTGAACCGACTTCCTTATCATAGCAGCCTTAACAAGTGCTACAAAAAGCGGATGCGGATTCTCCGGTGTACTCTTAAGTTCAGGGTGGAATTGAACCCCAATAAAGAATGGGTGATTCTGAAGCTCCATAATCTCCACAAGTCCTGTATCAACATTCCTTCCGCTTGGAATAAGGCCTCCCTTTTCAAGTGTGTCCACATAAGAGTCGTTGACCTCATATCTGTGTCTGTGTCTCTCTGAAATTTCAGTTTTACCGTAAATTCTGTGAGCAAGAGAGCCCTCTTTGATAGTACATGAATATGCCCCCAGTCTCATTGTACCACCCTTTATAGTCATTGACTTCTGGTCCTCCATAAGGTCAATTACAGGATTCTTTGCGTTAGGTTTTATCTCGGTTGTCATGGCATCCTCAAGTCCAAGTACGTTTCTTGAATACTCTATCACTTCCATTTGCATGCCAAGACATATTCCAAGGAATGGTATATTGCTTTCTCTTGCGAATTTGACTGCTGTAATCTTACCCTCGATTCCTCTTTCACCAAATCCAGGTGCTACAAGAATTCCGTCCATAGAGGATAGCTTCTCGGCAACATTCTGGTCATTAATGTATTCGCTGTGTATTGAATGAACATTTACTTTGCATTCGTTTGTAGCTCCGGCGTGTATAAATGACTCAAGAATAGACTTATATGAATCCTGAAGCTCAACATATTTGCCTACAAGTGCAATATTAACGCTCTCTTTAGGATTAAAAAGTCTCTCAAGGAAAGACTTCCAAAGCTCAAGATCAGGAGCTTTATCAATTGCCTCCATCTTGAATTTCCTTAAGACTAACTCATCCAGTTTCTCTCTGAACATTGTGAGAGGAACTTCGTATATACTTTTTGCATCAATTGACTCAATAACTGCGTTAAGCCTTACGTTACAGAATAGTGCCACCTTTCTTCTGATATCCATAGGGAGAGGATGCTCTGTTCTGCATACGATAACATCCGGATGGACTCCATTTTGCTGGAGCATTCTGACGGAGTGCTGAGTAGGCTTGGTTTTAAGCTCTTTAGCTGCGCTCAGATATGGAACGAGTGTAAGGTGTATAACAAGACAATCCTCCTCAGGAAGTTCCCACTGGAGTTGACGAACAGCCTCAACAAAAGGGAGAGACTCAATATCGCCCACAGTACCACCAAGCTCTGTAATGATTACATCATATTTGCCGGTTTTGCCCAGCAGAAGCATTCTTCGCTTTATCTCGTCTGTAATGTGAGGAATGACCTGAACGGTTTTACCCAGATAGGCTCCCTGCCTCTCTTTGTCAATTACAGAACGGTAAATACGACCTGTTGTAACGTTGTTTGCCTTAGAGGTCTGAACATTAAGAAATCTCTCATAGTGTCCCAGATCAAGGTCTGTCTCGGCACCGTCTTCAGTTACGTAACACTCACCGTGTTCATACGGATTAAGTGTACCGGGGTCCACATTCAGATAGGGGTCAAACTTTTGAATTGTGACCGACAAACCCCTGGCCTGTAGTAACTTAGCAAGTGATGCGGAAATAATACCCTTCCCAAGGGAAGAGGTAACGCCTCCCATCACAAAAACATATTTGGTGCTCATAATGTAAATATTGGATTGTTATACAGGGATACAAAGATAATACTTTCCGCAAGTTTTCAGCAAGAAATCCCTACATTTGCTTAGTGCAAAAACTCCAAAAAATTACTAATGAAATCGTTATCAGAAAGATTTAAAATTAAAAGTTTTGAAACTGATCTCAACGCAAGATTAAAGCCTCAGTCGTTAATGCTTTTAATGCAGGAGATGGCAAACCTCCATGCAGATGCACTGGGATTTGGTTATGATCAGCTAATGGAGAAGGGTATTATCTGGGTATTGTCCAGATCTCATGTGATATTTGACCGGATACCTGACTGGAGGGAGGAGGTTGCTATGGAGACATGGCATAAAGGGAGCGATAAACTATTCGGACTAAGAGATTTTAAAATGACAGACATGCACGGTGCTGAAATTCTCAGAGGCACTACTTCATGGCTGATTATCGGAACTCAAAACAGAAGGTTGCAGAGGATTGAACAGCATATCGGGAACGACCACCCATCTGTCAATATGATTCATGCTATTGAGGAGCCAGCTCCCAAACTGACATCTCCATCACAAATTGAATTAAGAAAGAGCAGACAGGTTGAATATTCAGACATTGATATGAATAACCACACAAACAACGCCAGGTATATGGAGTGGGCACTTGATTGTGTGCACTCACTAGTGCCGGAAGGTTATTTCATCAAAGAGTTTATAGTGAATTTCAATTCTGAGAGCAGACTGGGAGAAAAGCTTGACCACTTTGCCTGTAAAACCGATAAAGGTGCCTTCTTTGAGGCAAAGAGGGGTGAAACATCGGTAGTGCAAATAGAATTTATTTTTGCCGATGCTGTTTAGTTACAACATATATCTGATTATCATTCTCTGCATGACAATTGCAGGCCTTGCAGTCTTTGCTACTCTCTATTTTGTGGAGGCGGGATATGGGATTTTACTTAATTCCAGATGGGGTAGAACAATTAAATCAAGAATCGGCTGGCTAATTATGGAGGCCCCTGTCTTTATTGTAATGGCCACACTGTTTTTGTTGTACGGGAGGGGTGCACAAAGCGGAAATCTGCTAATCTTCTCCCTGTTTATGCTTCACTACCTGCACAGGGCTTTTATATACCCACACCTTATTGTTGGAAATGGGAGGATGCCTCTCTCAATTATCTCAATGGGTGTGTTTTTTAACCTTGTTAACGGGATACTTCAGGGTGAGTGGCTTTTTGCTCATGCTCCTCTGAATTACTATGGCGAATGGCAGGAATTAATGGCTTCTCCCAGATTCATAGCTGGAGCATTGTTATTCTTTGGAGGAATGGCACTCAACATTGATTCAGACAGAAGACTCAGAAAAGCGAGAAGAGAGGGAGTCCTAAACGGAGATAAACCAGGAACACATTACATCCCATACGGCGGGGGATTCCGATTTGTTACATCGCCAAACTACCTGGGTGAGCTTATTGAGTGGCTCGGTTTTGCATTAATATGCTGGTCCCTTCCCGGGGCGCTTTTTGCATTCTGGACAGCAGCAAACCTGGTCCCCAGAGCCGCCTCCACTTGGAAGAGACACAAAGAGCAGAGGGGAGATGAAATAGAAAAGAGAAAACTCATGAGAGTCTTCCCTTTTATCTATTGATTTTGCAAACCTGCTCTAAACATCAACGCTTCTGCCCAGATATTCAGAGAAGCTCTTCAATTTAGGTTCATACTCCTCCTCAAATAATCCGGAAGATATTATAAAATCTGCAGTTGATCTGTTTGTAGCTGTGGGAATATTGTAGAGGCTTGATATTCTCAGAAGGGCCTTCACATCCACATCATGTGGTTGTGGCTGCATTGGGTCCCACAAAAATATCAGTACATCTACCCTGCCCTCGCATATAAGTGCACCCAGCTGCTGGTCGCCACCAAGCGGACCCGATTTAAGCAGTGTTATGTTAAGGGAGGGGTCATTTTTTGATTTGTTCTGAATTAAAGCAGCCTCTACCATCCTTCCGGTTGTTCCGGTGCATACAAGATTGTGCCTCAAAAGAGTCTGTTTATTAAACTCAACCCACTCAATAAGGTCCTTTTTTCTATTGTCGTGCGCCACAAGCGCAATTGTTTTTCTTTTCATCTCTTTCTATCAGCTACTATTATTTTTCTGCAACTCTTTTTAATGACTCTCCCGTAAGACGAAATACAGTCCACTCATCCATTGGAAAAGCGCCCAAGCTTTTGTAAAATTCAATAGATGGTTTGTTCCAGTCAAGAACAGCCCAGTCAAACCTTTCACATCCCCTCTCTACAGCTATCTGAGCAAGTCTTTTAAAAAGCATCTTTCCAATTCCCCTTCCTCTTTGCTCCTCCTTTACAAAAATATCCTCCAGGTATAGACAAGCCTTACCCTTGAATGTAGAGAAATTATGAAAATAGAGTGCAAATCCCAGCGCTCTCCCCTCCTCCTCAGCAATAATAACCTCGGCCTGCCTCTTAACAAACAGAGACTCCATAAGAATATCCGGCGTGGCTGTTACATCATCTCTGAGCTTTTCGTAAACGGCAAGTTCGCAGATGAAGTTAAATATAGTTTTAATGTCGTTTTCCGTGGCTTTGCGAATAGTAATTGAACTGCTTTGCATAGATTGAATTTTGGGCAAAGTTAAGTGTTTTTGTTAAGATTGTCTTTAATTAACCTTTACAAAGAGGTAAACTAAAAAGAGTTTACTTCCCGCACCCTCGCGGCTCTCAGCCCAGATAGACCCATTTTCTCCCTGCAGTAACTTCAGCAATGGATATAACACTATCAATCTGCTGCTTACGATTAAATGGTTCCATATTAACCACGATATCTCCTGAGTGAGATTTTGACCAGAGAAGCAGGTTGTCAAGAAGTTCATAAGGATTACTGGGTTACTTATGCATTATTCACAATTTTTACTAACGAAATAGGTAAAGACACTGTGTTTAAAGGAGGAACAGCGCTATCTAAGTGTTTTAGTATGATAGAGCACTTTTCAGAAGATATTGATTTAGTTGTTTAAGACGAGAAGGAGAAACAGATAGTAACCTAAAATCAAAGTTAAAAGAAGTTAGCAGGGTTGTTGAGACTATTATGCCAGAAGTGTTTATAGAAGGTATCACCCGCAAAATGGGCATGAACAGAAAAACGGCACACTCGTACATTAAAGAATTCAAAGGAGATTATGGACAAATTTGGGATGTAATCATTCTGGAATCATCATGGCTGGGATATCACGAACCCTACACTACTAATTGAAACCAATTTATACTGTTGACTTTAGACCCTTAGTGTATGGAGAATTACCTGATGAAAATGATGTACTAAAAACATTAAAATTGAACTAAAAAGATGAAATTTTCAGTACTATCTAGTAAATTATGTAAATGATAATGCATAAACAAAAAAGGGTAAGCCATAAATTAACCTTCATGTTTATAAAGGTTTCAAAATCTTTATTAAGAAAAAACTGTATTTTCGCCTGCCCGGCAGGCGAGTCAGCTTCAGCTGACCGCCCGGAAGGCGGGCTCTCGCAGAGAGTTTTAAGCCTGGAGGGCGTGCCTCCTCCCGCACGAAGTGCGGTAAAAAAAAGGAAGTCTCTGCTACTACCAAAAAAAGCAGGTCAACTGACCTGCTTGATTTTTTTTGGTAGTAGCGGAGACAGGACTCGAACCTGTGACCTTCGGGTTATGAGCCCGACGAGCTACCAACTGCTCCACTCCGCGATATTGGACTGCAAAGATATGGCAAAATGGTTCTAATTCCAAATTAATTTTTGAAACTTTTTACAATATCTTGTTTTTCAATTACTTTCTGCTCTCCGGTAGAGAGGTTTTTAAGAGATATCTTAGAGTTTGTAACCTCATCTTCGCCAACAATGGCTAGAAATGGAATCCCCTTTTTCTCTGCATAATCAAACTGTTTTTTTAGTTTGGTTTCGTCAGTGTAAATCTCAGCAGGAATACCGGCCTCCCTTAGTTGTTTAACTATGGGAATTGTGTATAGAAGCTCTCTTTTGCCCATGTTTGTAAAGAGCACCTTTGTCCCCTCAACGGCATCTTTTGGGAACCGGTCAAGTGCCGATATTACATCATATATCCTGTCTGCACCAAATGAGATACCCACTCCTGAAACACCTTTAAGGCCGAATATTCCTGTGAGGTCATCATATCTTCCGCCTCCGCAAATACTACCCATTGCCGTCTCAAGTGATTTAACCTCAAATATGGCTCCTGTATAATAATTGAGCCCTCTTGCGAGTGAAAGATCTAGCTCTGTGTTACATGTTACCCCGGCACTCTCGATGAGGTTGAAGAGCTCTTCCAGTTCGTCTACCCCTTTATTGCCGATCTCCGATTTTGATAAAATTGCCCTTATCTCAGATAGCTTCTCTTTAGTGGTTCCTGATAATGAAAGTATTGGTTCAATTACGGCAATTGCCTTATCATCAATCCCTTTTGACCTTAACTCATCCTTGACTGCATCAATCCCTATCTTGTCAATCTTATCAATGGCAACTGTAATATCAATAAGTTTATCCGCATGACCGGATACCTCTGCAATACCTGAAAGAACTTTCCTGTTGTTTATTTTTACCGATACTGAAAGTCCCAGTTTTCCAAACACCTCATCTACAATCTGTACAAGCTCCAATTCATTAAGAAGCGAATTGCTCCCTACAACATCAACATCGCACTGATAAAACTCCCGGTATCTCCCCTTCTGAGGTCTGTCTGCCCTCCATACAGGCTGAATCTGATATCTTTTAAACGGAAATACCAGCTCATTCTGATGCTGAACTACAAAGCGGGCAAAAGGGACAGTGAGGTCATACCTTAAACCCTTTTCGCAAACTTTCACAGACAGAGCATTGCTGTTTGACAGCATATCAGATGTCACACCTGAAAATGCATCTCCGGAGTTCAATACCTTAAAGAGAAGTTTATCCCCCTCCTCTCCGTATTTTCCCAGCAGTGTTGAAAGATTCTCCATTGCAGGAGTCTCTATGGGCGAGTATCCGTATTTTTTAAATATACCTCTTACTGTGTTAAATATATAGTCTCTGCCTGCCATCTCAGCAGGTGAAAAATCTCTGGTTCCTTTAGGTATTGATGGTTTCTGTGCCATTGTTCAAAATTTATGGGGCGCAAAGATACTAATTTTCCTTAAGGTACTGGTCTATGGCCGCTGCTGCTTTCCTGCCCGCACCCATCGCGAGTATCACGGTTGCTGCCCCTGTTACTGCATCCCCGCCTGCAAATACACCCTTTCTTGTAGTTCTTCCGTCATCATCAGCCACTATGCAGTTCCATCTGTTAACATCCAGCCCAGGAGTGGTTGATGAGAGCAGCGGATTTGGTGATGTTCCCAGTGACATAACAACAACATCCGTCTCAATATCAAACTCTGAATCCTTTACCGGAACAGGTGAACGTCTGCCGCTCTCATCCGGTTCGCCCAACTCCATCCTGATGCATTTAAGCCCTCTTACCCAGCCTCTCTCGTCACCAAGCACCTCTACAGGATTTGTAAGCATTCTGAAAACAATACCCTCCTCTTTTGCATGATGAACCTCCTCAACACGTGCAGGTAACTCTTTCTCTGTCCTTCTGTAAACTACTGTTACATCAGCACCAAGTCTCAAAGCAGATCTGGCTGCGTCCATTGCAACATTTCCTCCGCCTACTACTGCAACCCTTTTCCCTACATAGATAGGAGTATCATAATCCGGATCATATGCCCTCATCAGGTTGTTTCTTGTCAAAAATTCGTTTGCCGAGACAACTCCGTTAAGATTCTCTCCTGGGATGTTCATAAACTTGGGTAAACCTGCTCCTGAACCTACAAAAATTGCAGAGTAGCCCTCTTTATCCATTAGTGTGTCTATGGTAACAGTCCTGCCTACAACCACATTTGTCTCAATCTTTACTCCCAGAGCTTTAACATTGTCTATTTCACTCTTTACAACCCTCTCTTTGGGCAGTCTGAACTCCGGAATCCCATACTGTAAAACGCCTCCGGGTTCGTGAAGAGCTTCAAAAATTGTAATGTCATATCCAAGTTTTGCAAGGTCAGTCGCGCAGGCCAGACCTGCAGGTCCGCTGCCAATGATTGCGACTTTTTTACCGTTCAACGGAGCTTTCTCTGTGAATTGAACTCCATTTTCCCTGCTCCAGTCACCTATAAATCTCTCAAGCTTTCCAATAGCAACTGCCTCACCCTTAACTCCAAGTATACATGACCCTTCGCACTGGGACTCCTGCGGGCAGACCCTGCCGCATACAGATGGCAGAGAGCTGTCTCTCGCAATAATTTCAGATGCTTTATAAAAATCGCCGTTTTCAATCTCTCTTATAAACTTAGGAATATCAATGGCAACCGGACAGGCCGGTACACATCTGGGATTTTTGCAGTCAAGACATCTTGATGCTTCAAGTACAGCCTCTTCCTGATTATATCCGTAACTTACCTCTTCATAATTTGTGGCCCTTACCAGAGGATCTTGTTCTCTTACTGCCACTCTTGGAATTTTATTTCTCATTTTGCAGGGTTTTATGGTGACCAAGACCAATTTTACAATTGTGATCCTTTTCAACTTCAATAGATTTGTACATCCCCTGCCTCCTCATGGCCTCATCAAAATCAACTTCGTAGGCATTAAATTCAGGACCCTCAACACATGCAAATCTGGTTTTGCCTGCAACAGTTACCCTGCATGCTCCACACATACCTGTCCCGTCAACCATAAGTGTATTTAAACTTACGGTAAGTGGGATATTATATGGCTTTGCCGCCAGAGTTACAAACTTCATCATAATCATGGGCCCTATAGCCACAAGATGGTCATACCTCTCTTTGTCAAGAATCTCAGTCATGAGATTTGTAACAAGCCCCTTCTTTCCGTAAGTGCCATCATCTGTACAGATGTACAGGTTGTTACATACGTTCTTCATCTCCTCCTCAAAGATGAGCATATCCTTTGACTTAGCCCCAATGATTACATCTACCTTTGCACCCATTGATGACAAAAACTTAACCTGAGGGTAGACAGGTGCCGTTCCGAGTCCTCCTGCTATAAAGAGAAACTTCATTTTTGACAGCTCCTCTGCCCCTTTATGTATAAATTCCGATGGCTCTCCCAGCGGACCTGCAAAATCGGTAAAGAAATCCCCCTCCTCAAGGTGACAAATCTGTCTGCTGGAAGCTCCCACAACCTGAGTGACTATTGTAACAGTACCGGCATCACTGTCATAATCACAAATGGTGAGAGGAATTCTCTCACCTTTGTCATGTGCTCTTACAATAAGGAATTGTCCCGGTTTTGCGGATGAAGCCATCCTGGGAGCATAAACCTCCATCAGGGATGTAAGGGGATTCAGATCCCTCTTTTTTACAATTTTATACATCTGTTTTATAATCTGTCAAATGTGTAGCCCAGCCTCTTTAATCTCTTGATAATTGAGTCAAGCCTTTCGTACAGTTTGTCCGGCCTCCTTTCATCCACACCCGGATGTATCAGGATTACTGCTCCGTTAAGATTTTTGCTCTTTTCAAATTCAAAAAGCTTTGAGATAAGTACGTCTGAACTCTTGTAGCTGCTCATTCCCGGATACGTGTAATCAGCAGGTGTTGCAGTTCCCGGTGTGTAGTTTATTGTCTTTAGCCCAAGGGTTGAAGCAGTATAGACCGACTCCTTGTTGTACCATTCATATGGAGGCATAAACCACACTGCTTTAGAAGGTTCAATTCCAAATTTTTGTAACTCCACAAGATTATTTATAATATCATTTCTCAGACTGTCACCATTTACCAGCGATTTTGCCCTGTTATCCCACGGCGCATAGAGAAGATGTTTGTCTGAGTGACCGCCAACATAGTGCCCCTGTGTGATAATCTTTTCAATTGTACTCTTTTGTTCAGGTATTCTCAGGAAGTTTCCTGTAAGGAAAAATGAGCCTTTAACTTTATTTGAAGCGAGAGTTTTAAGAATTTTCTCACCACCCTGAAACATAGAATCTGCAGTGAATGCAAGATAAATTACCTTTTTATCCGGATTTACCCTTACTACGGCCCCCTGACTATCCTTTAATGTAAGTGCCGATTTTTCTGATATCGCCTTTGCCTGCTCCCTGCCATCACCCTCCATCTTTGCAAAGTAGAATGAAAGACCTGCAGTACCATCCATTGTAGGTTCGTTAGATGCATAGTCTCCTATATCATCGTGGTAAACAGCTTTTCCGTTGTTAAAAGGAGCGTAAAGATCCGGCTTTGTAAGAGATTTTCCGGCCCTCTCCAGGAAAAGAAGTCTTTCAATAGGTCCGTCTACCAGCCCGCCGTATGTAAGATCACCATTATGTACTGTATATGAAGAGTGCGGAGAATCAGGATAGTCTCCCCCCTCAGGGAAGCCTACTATCATAGAAGTTCCCCACGGATTTGTTCCAAACAGCCAGTCTCTCAGGGCCATCTCCATTTCCAGATATGTGTCGTCTCCGCTAGCTTCGCGGTATAATCTTGCCTGCGTAATTGCTGCAGAGACCAGGTTATTTGAACACCACAGGAACGGAATTCCGTAAATAAAAGGGTCATCGGCTGCTCTTTTACGAAGATGCTCCAGTCCATCTCTCATATACTGGATATACTTATCCTTTGTCGCTTTATCAGAAGATGTTGCAAGGTAGTAGTGCCCCAGATTTATAAAAGGATAAAACTGATAGTGTCTTCCTCTTCCAAGCTCCATCCATGGTGTTACAGGCTCAAGCTGTCCCCAGTAATCTGCCCTTTTTCTCCAGCTCTCCTCTCCTGTATATTTATAAAAAGTTGCCGCTGCCAGTTCAACATCATCAACCCAGGTATCCTCCTCATAAAAATATGGTGATACTACACATGCTGTCTGGGTGTTTCCCGGAAACTCCTCGGCAAATGCGAATGCCTTTACCGCCTTCTCTTTCAGTTTTGCAGCATACTCAGGGTCACTCTCCTTAAGAATTTCCGATGCAAGTGCAAAGCTAGAGGCAAATTTGCCGGCTGTTGAAGCAACACCTGTAGTTCTGTTGAAATGTTTTCCCAGAGATTGAGGAACTCCTGAAACAAAATATACCGGTCTGCCGGTTCCGGGACCCCATCCGTAATCAACCTTATCATTGTTAGGGAGGCGGAAACCGGCGTGGTCACGGTCATCGGCTATCTGATTGAACATTACTTTGTCTTCCGGATTCATTCTGTCAAGCCAGTCAAGGCCCCAACGGATTTCGTCAATAATATCTGGAACTCCGTTTGAGCCCTTACGACCTCTTGCGTCAAAATTGTCTTTGAATACGCTCTTGTCTTTCTGCTGCTCCCATGAGAACATCAGGTGGTAGAGAGTAGTTGCTGATGTTGTGGTATATTGAAGGTAATCAGTGGCGTCATGCCATCCTCCCCTTACATCTACCTTTTCTCCGTTTCTTGTAGGGTGACCTACAATATATCCGTCATGCTGATGACACAGCTCGCCTGTGTACGGATTATCTCCACATCTCTGTTGCCTCATATACTCAAGGAGGAAATCCGATAACCCGTCGTATGAGTGCGCAGAAATTTTAAAGTTTGGGGATTTTGCACCGTTACTCAGAATATAGTAACCACCTTCAGCTACAATCTTTGAGAAATCAAATCTGTAAGCATTTTTCATTCCCCAAGAAACGGCATCGCTCTTTTTACCGGCTCCCTGAAATACCACCTTGTCTGTTACGGCATCTCTGACCTCAAAAAGGGGAGATGTGTTCTCATCAAGAGATATAAATACTGCAACTTTGATATCAGCAGGAAGATAACCTGCCTGATTTACTCTAATCCAAGAGTCTGCCATCAGTTGAAATGATGAACATAAAACCAGAAGGGAAATGATAACCGAAAATCTTAGAAATTTCATATTACTTGGGGTTATTAATTGATACATTAACAACAAAAGTAATATTTTTTTATCTCTTTTCCTTACTCCTGCTTCAGATTGTACAATGTGGCCTGTAGAGGCTCTCTATCTGAACTGAGCAATGTGTGAAAAAGGTTATCCTGCAAAATATCTCTGTAATTGTACTCCTTACCGTCTATGAGCACTCTGTTAGAGACTAGCCTTACCCCGTGACTGTAATCAACGTATATATCAATATGGATATTGGTAACGGGTTGAATGGGAGATCCGTCAAGCTTATGCCAGCCATATATGGTTACGTGGTGAGTCCGTTTGGGATCAGAGAGTTTGGATGAAATTACAATGTCCTTCTTTGTTCCGGCCACAAATACCCCGGGTTTGTGTCCTGATGCCTTAATCTGAGCAGTAACAATTCTGGAGTGGTCGTAAAGAATATCCGGTGTTTCATTTCTGTTTCCCCTGGGGATAAAATTAAAAGGTTCCAGTTTAAGAACAGATCTTTTATAGATTAAATCTACTAAAAAAGGGGTGGGTAAAGAGGCGTTAAAATGGTTAGCAATCTCTTGTGCAGACTGGGGTGTCATTGGAAGAGTGAAGTAGTCTTCATCTGTACCTGCAGCAAGATAGTCGGACTTAACATAAATAGTTACCTTGTGTCTCCTACCCTCAGAATCTGTGCCGGTGAATTTAATCTCTTGCCAATCTGCCAAAAAACGGGGGATATTTCCGGAAATCACCTCATTCACTATAGCCCTTTCTCTCTCTTTTAAATCAAATTGACGAATCTCCTCGTAAAAGAGAGAGCCGCTCCGGGCACCCTGTGAAAAGAGAGACCCGGATGCGGCGAGTGTTAAAATCCCCGTAAGGATGGCTTTCATATTACTGCTTTTTCTCTACCTCTTTTGCAGGATAGCCAAGCTTATCCAGTGCCTTTGCAAGTGCATCCTTGTTTGTTTTAGCCTCTTCAAAACTGATCCATATGGTTTTATTTTCAAGGCTTACCTTCATATCTCTTACTCCCTTCTCATATGGCATTTTGGATTCAATTTTCTGTACACAATTATGACAGTCAATATCTGGTATTGAAAAAGTTACCTCAACCTCTTTCTTCTGACTCTTCTTTGTCTGAGCATCTGCTGTTATGTTAGATACAAAAACAAGTGCGGCAACTGCCATTAAAATAATTCTTAATTTTTTCATATTGATTTGTGTTTAGTTTTATTTCCAAATTGTAAATCTCAGACCAAGATAAACCTTTCTGCCCATAAGCGGACCCCATACAAGTGTTGAGTTGAATTCAGGTGAGTATGGATTGTCAGCACCCATTATAGGGTGTGGCTGTCTGTAGTTTCCAAGATTTTCACCTCCTATATAGACATCAAGATTTCTGAATTTTTTGGTAACCTGAGCGTAGAACATAGGATAGACAGGAGATACACCGCCACCCATAAAATACGGCAACCTTGAAGGGCCATTTAATTGAGCAGTGAAATCAAAAGTCCATTTGTTCATCCGTGTTGCATACTGAAGATTAAGAACACCTTTGTACCTGCTTGTCAGCGGCCTCTCAATGAGCCCCTGTCCATGGTAGGTTGCTTTTGAATCTGTATATCTGAATGTGGCAAGAACTGTAAATCTTTCAACAGGTTCAGTTGAAAAATCAACCTGATAAGTGTTTGTATATGATCTGCCATCCAGGTTGTAAAGCCATATTTTTGTCACATCCCGTTCCTGATCAATTAACAGTTGTTTGTTAAAATCAGTCCTGAAGTAGTCAAAACTCAGGTATGTATTATCATTAAAACCAACAGGCATGTATACAGTAAAGTTGGCTCCGTATGTCCATGCATCCTCAATATCGGGATTATCCTCAAGGACAATCGCTCTTCCGGTTGACAATATGCCAAGATTGTCTGAAATCTGATTGGGAGATCTGAAACCTCTTCCACCTGATGCCCTGAAAATAAGTTTATCAGTAAAGGCATACTTTACATTTACTCTGGGGGCAAAGAGCCAGCCGTGGATGTTGTTTCTGTCAAGCCTTATACCGGCTACAACAGATGCCTTTTCACCATTGGTATAAGTGTATTCTCCGTATGCACCTGCTGAACTCTCTTCCCTTCCGGTATTTCTGGAACCATACAAAAATCCGGTAAGAGGAGCTGAAACCAGCTCATCAAAATTGTCATACTGACCGCTGATACCCAGAATATATTTATGAAATTCATCAATCTGATTCTGAAACAGAACATTGAGGAAAGCAGAGTTCTGAACCGCATCAAATTTATTTACACCAAAAAAGGAGTTCATCCTGTGCCAGGTGTAATCTGCAACGGTTGCAATGTTTTTACTGTTATCCGCGCTTAATGGTATTCCCACCTTCAGATATCCGTTTACACCGGAATTTTTTATTTCAGAACCCCAAAGGTTATCTGTTAACTCCACTCCCTTTTTAAACTCATTCATACCAGCGATTCTGTCATCAGAGCGCCCTGAATCCAAACCTCACCTGAGCTCCGTTTTCTGCAACATAGAGCCATCTGTTTGACAGATTAAACTGCATTGACACAGGCTCATCTTTAAAGCCATCATGGTTTCCGTCATGACCCAGAGGATCTGTTGAGAAGTGGCCCAAAACCACAGTGCTCCATTTTGAGTTAAGTTGTAATGAAGAGGCCAGATTTGCCTCTGTCCTCATAGAGCTTCCCAGAAAGAGATTAAGGAAAAGGGGTTGTTCAGCAGTGGGTTTTCTATGTTCAAGATTAATTTGCCCTGTAATTGCCTCCAGTCCGTTTACAACAGATGACGGCCCCTTAGCTATCTGAATACTCTCAAGCCACTGTCCCGGAACGTACGATAGTCCGAATGGTGCTGCCACACCTCTCATTGCCGGTCTGTTTTCATCCAGCATCTGGGTATATACGCCTGATAGACCGAGTAGTCTTATCTGTCTGGCTCCAGTAATTGCATCGGAATAACCTACTGTAACACTTGCAGAGTTCTCAAAACTCTCGGCAAGGTTGCAGCACGCCATTTTGCATAGTCCTGCTGCAGTAATAACCTCAGTTTTAATGGGTGCAATTTTTGAGAGGTAATTACCCTCCTGCCTCTCAATTACCCTTGCTGCCTCCAGCTCTGCATCTTCTCTTAGAATCAGCTCCACATTTGAAGAGCCGGAAGTGACCTTAATTGTATCTTTAGAGTGGCCTACATAGGCACCTACTATTGAGACCTCTTTTGAGGCTCCGGTTTTTATAGAGAATTCACCCCGCTCATTAGTCTCTGCCGATACTTTTCCCTCCAGCCAATACACGGATGCATAAGCAAGGGGTTCCTCTTCGCCGCCGGCTTTTTTTACTTTCACCACTCCTGTGGTAGTCTGAGCGTTGATTGTTCCGGCAATAACAATCAGAAATATTATAAATAGAAATGTTTTTTTGATCATATATGTGTAAAGAATTAATAGTTAACTATTCAATCATGTGATTGAAAGAAAACTACAATCTCCACACGGAGTTAAGAGAGTGAAAACTTTCTGAAAGAGGTTCAGGCGGATCATACTCAACAAGCTCGTCTGACAAACTAGAAGACAAAGCTAAATAATCCAGATCAATGCCACCAAGAAGAGCTATAGGGAGCAACAACTCTGAAGGCTGCTCAATCTGAAAAGAGGTTACCGCTTCGTAAATATCTTTTAGTTGATATACTTCTGTATGACAGCAATTTCCCTCAGAATGACAACCTGAAGTGTGGTCTCCGGAACAATGATGATGATGAGAGTGGTCATGTACACTCTCGCATGAGGTATCCTCCAGCATAATTAACGGAGTTACACTCCCTTCACTTTCACAAATGTGCAGTCCATAACCCAGACCTGCTGCAAGATACAGCATAGTCATCATTGAAATGGTTATATTCCTGAGGTGTCTCATCGGAGACAAAAGTAAAAAAAAATATTAATTACCCACCATTTTATCAAATTCTGCAGAGAGATCTTTCCTGCTCAGGTAGTCATACAGACTCATTCTGCGGATGTTAAAGTAATATTGCCAGAAATTCCCCAGATCGCTTATGAATCTGTTAGAAGCCTGGTCTTTCTCATTCTGGGCATTATTTAGCTCTGTTACCCCTATGGTACCGTCCATAAAACGCTGCCTGGCATTCTCATATCTCTCCAGGGCTATTGAGTCTGCTCTGGCAGATAAATTACACTGTTCTACCTGATTGTTAAATTGAATAACCTTTATAAAGACATTTTGTTTAAACTCATTCATCTCCTGGTCTACCTGAGCTTTTATAAGCTCTTGCCTTGATTTGGCCATTTTCACCCTTCCTTTCCCCAGACCCCAGTCAATAATTGGGAGCCTTAAACCCAAACTTACAATTTGCTGGTCCATGGGATTTGAATAGGCTGTACCAAGTTCATCTCCTTGCTGAGTAAGACCAAACTGGGCATTAAGATTTGCCTGTATCCCTGTGTTTGCCTTATTCCTCTCAACCTCCTGCTCTGCCCCGAGTAATTCAAGTTCATTATCCAGTAGGAATGATGAGTTTTTGTAAGCCTTTTCAAGTACCTCATCAAAATTCAATGTTATACCGGGGCCTGACTCAGGCACTACCAGTTCTAATTCAACATGCTCGTTATAACCCATATATGTCTTAAGCCTGAGCATTCTCATATCAAGATTCAGTTTGTGATCATTGATGGAGAGATTTTCATTAATCACTCTCAGTTCAAGCTGAAGGACATCATTTTTGGAAACCATTCCTCTCTCATACCTCTCCTTGGTTAGTTTATATAATGCAACCGTATTGTCATAGTTCTTGCTTGACATAGCCAGTCTCTGCTGAGCCTGAAGAACATCAAAATAGAGAGGAATGACATTCCCGGTGATATTCTCCATCTGCTCAAGATACCTCCTCTTTGATCTTTCATACCTTTTTGGCTCTGTAACCTTATCCCACTTCAGATTGTTGTACGTTCTAAGTGGTTGAATATATGTGATATTTATTGGCTGTGAGTTATATGTTGCCGGTAAACCAGAATCAAACTGATCAAGTCTGTAGAGACTTGTAAACAGAGAGACACGCCCTCCGGTAAGTGCAATATTCTGATCAATAGAAAGAGAGAGAGAGTTTTTCATATTGTTGTTTGCAACATAGTTAATCTCTCCTGTCTCTGAGTTCTGGAGTGGAACCAGCGATCTGTTATAATTACCAAGAGTGGCGGAGAGATTCAGGGTGGGAAGCAGCTGAGCCCTGAAAGCCCTGAATTGCCAGTAGCTGGCGAGAAAATTATGTTTCGCAACAAGAGCAGAAGGGGACTGGTCCTTGGCAATTTCTATTGCCTCTTCAAGAGATATCCTAAGCTTGATTTTCTGTGCAAAAGAGAGGTTCAGCGAGAGAGTCAGCAATAAGAGCAAAATGACCAGGGGGGTTAATCTTATCATCTTTCTTAAGGGAGGTAGGTTAAAACTAAATTGAGAAGTAAAGTTAAGATTTATTACTAAATTTGTCATGTTACAATCAAAAGTCAACAATCATTTTATGAAAAATTTTCTGAAAATTCTTGCCGCAACAATTCTGGGCTCACTACTGGCAATGTTGGTCGGCTTTTTTCTTTTTATGGGATTTATCTCGTCACTGGCCTCCTTTGCGGAGACCAAGACTCCGGCAGTGCCTTCAAGTGCAGTAATGGTTCTCAATTTTTCATCTGCAATTACAGAACAGTCTGTTGAGGATCCTTTTTCCGCTCTTAATCCTTTCGCCGGAGGTTCAATGAAGAGTACAGGAATCCTTGACTTTGTACAAACAATAGAGAGGGCTTCCAGTGACTCCAGAATAAAGATGATTTACATGAACCTTAACAGTGTTAACGCCGGTATATCTCACATTGAAGAGATCAGGTCTGCATTGTCCAGGTTCAGGGAGAGCGGCAAACCAGTTATTGCATACGCAGATAACTACAGCCAGGGAGGTTACTATCTCGCCTCAGTAGCCGATAAGGTTTACCTTAATCCGTCCGGAACATCAACACTTACAGGTCTTAGTTTAAGTACTCTGTTCTTTAAAGATCTGCTTGACAAAACAGGAGTTGAAGTACAGCTTATAAGGCACGGTAAATTTAAAGCTGCAGCTGAACAGTTTATAAGCAACAAAATGAGTGAAGAGAACAGGGAACAACTCTCCTCCTATCTGAACTCAGCCTGGGGCAGCTGGACAAAAGCGATTTCTGAATCAAGGGGTGTGCCTGTTGAGAAGGTTAATCTTCTGGCAGACAACCTTGATCTTGCAAATGCAAAAGATGTTCTTGATGCGGGACTAGTTGATGGTCTTATGTACAAAGATGAGCTCACGGAGACTTTGATGAACCTCTTTGGAGCAGAAGAGGAGAAAGATCTTAAAATGATTTCATCAACAGCATATTCAAAAGCAACAAAAAAGACCGATTTTAAAGCGAAAAACAAAATTGCTGTCCTCTATGCAAACGGTGATATCATTATGGGGAAATCTGACACTGATGTTGCCTCGGACACATATCAGGAGCTTATATCAAAGCTGAGAAAAGACAGTACTGTAAAAGCTGTGGTACTCAGAATCAACTCTCCGGGCGGGTCTGCCCAGAGTTCAGATATTATTGAAAGAGAGCTTGCTCTGCTAAGTGAAACCAAACCACTGATAGTAAGTATGGGAGACTATGCTGCATCAGGAGGTTACTGGATTGCTTCAAATTCCGACAAAATTTTCACTTCCAACTCTACTCTTACCGGCTCTATAGGCGTTTTCAGCATGGTAATCAATGCACAGAAAACAATGAATAAGCATCTGCATGTTTATTCAAACAGTGTTAATACAAACAGACACAGTGATATTATGAGCGGATTCAGACCACTTGACAATGAGGAAATTGAATTTATAAGAGGGGGCGTTGAAGAGATATACACAGACTTTGTTGAGCTTGTGGCAAAGGGTAGAAATATGACCTCTGCAGGTGTAGATTCAGTAGGACAGGGAAGAATCTGGTCCGGAGCAGACGCTCTTAAAATAGGTCTTGCCGACGAAATAGGCGGACTCACAGATGCAATTAACAGTGCAGCTGCAATGGCAGAAATTGACGGCTGGAGAGTTGTTGAGTACCCCGTTATAAAATCTCAGATGGATAAGATTCTTGAGACGATTTCAGATGCAGAGAGTACAGCAAAGGTGATCTCCTCACCGGAACTTCTTATAGAGAGAGCGTACAAATCTCTTAAGAGGGAGAGCGGGGTCAGAAACTTCGCCAGGGTTCCGTATAATGTTGAGATTGCTTATTAAATAGCCTGATAATCTGTTGAAATCTCCAGAATGCGTCTGGTTTTTTCTGTAATACGATAATTGTGGTCAATACGCTCCCCAAGAAGACATATTATTTTATCATCTTCAGTAGTGGCCACAATTCTCATTTCTTTTATATATCTGTCCCTCTTTACATCAGTAAGATAATCACTAACCTTTTTATTTCCATTCATACCAAGTGGACGGAACCTGTCGCCCTCTCTCCATCTTCTGAATTTAACCAATGTCCCGGTAAGGTCTGCATCCATATAAAATACACTATCTGAAGCCGGAGGAGTAAATCCCGGATATATGTCATATATTTTTACTGTTACATGCTCAGTTATGTTTTCAGTCTTAGCGGAAGAGGTTAATGATCTTACGATTAAATAATCTCTGTCTTTTAAAACCTGATATGTTGCAGAGTTAAAAACTTTTCCGGATGTTGAATCAAGCGAATTATAAATATCTTCCGAGACTGAGGGCGAAAATCCATACTCTTCAAGTAACATATATAGCCAGAACTTAGAATGGGATTGAGTTTTCAGTATGGGGACAGAGATTCTTGCACTCTCATCTCCGCCTGTCTTAACAGAAAATACTCTCTCTCTTATCTCATGAAGCCTCTCATCAATCACTGAACCGGCATCAGAGAAGATATTAATATCTCTCTCAATTGTTTTAAGGTATGAGGGATTAATCTCTTCAAAAACAGGGAATACCAGATTCCTCAGTTTGTTTCTGGAATAGTGCGATTCAAGATTTGTCCGGTCATTTCTGAAAGGAATATTTTGATTTTTTGCATAGAGTTCAATCTCATCTCTTGAAAATTCAAGAAGTGGTCTTATCACTGTAACTTCAGCTCCGGCAGGATGGCTGCTCTCTCTGATAGAGGAGAGACCTCTGATTCCGGTACCTCTGAGTAAATTGATAAAGAGTGTCTCTGCTTTATCGTTTAAATTATGTGCTACAGCAATATGAGAGAATCCATTTTCAGAGCAGAGCTGATAAAACCATTTATATCTCAGATCTCTTGCAGCCATTTGAGTAGAGACTCCATTATCAGAAGCATACGACTCAGTATCAAATCGTTTTGAAAAGCACTTTATTTCATTAGTCCTGCACCACTCTTTTACAAGCAGCTCATCTTTATCACTCTCATCTCCCCTTAATGAGAAGTTGACTGTGGCAACTGCAAATGGACAATAAGCTGAGATACTAAAAAGATAAGCCATAGTCATAGAGTCTATACCTCCGCTTACAGCCAAAAGAACAGCAGGATAATCCTTTGAGGACTCTCCTGCTCCCGTTGGTGCCAGAGAGAGCATCTTCTCTATAAACCTCTCCCGAAGCATATTGCTCTATTTTTTTATTTGGCCAAATGTATATGAGAAACCAATTGAAAGTATCTCTTTGAATTGTACCCTTTTGTCAAGAACACCATCTTTATCTGCAATAAGAATATTGTCATCATAAATAAGATTTGTTCTGATGTTGGCTGAAAAGTACTTATTAATCTTTGCATCTATAAAGAAATCCCAGTATATCTTTATATTCTGTGGATTTTTAAGAAAGTCCGAGAATAGTACCAGATTTGAGGCAACTGAAAGATCTTTGGTAAGCTGATGTTTGTAGTCAAATTTAAGCTGTGCTCCAAGCTCCAGTTTTGCCGGCTGGTCAACTCTGTTACCATACTTGGTTCTGAGAACCTCTTGAGAGACAATAACAAGATTACTGGTAAGCGGAGAGAAATTTATTGAAAGAACCTTTGCAGGTTTATAATCCAAACCTATACCAAATGAGAAATAGGCGGGTGAAAAAGGGCCGGAGACAAGGACTCTGTCACCTGATGCAGGATAATTGAATGAGTTTGAGAACTGAGATCTGAAATTAAAAGCAGCAGAGATAAACACCTTGTTGAAGGCCTTGTATCCATACTTACTGTCAAAAATAATTTTGTCGTCACTCTTTTTAAATCTGTCACCAAACGAGTTAATAAAACCCCATGCAAGCTGAAGTCTGTTTTCCCAGAACATCTGGTCAACCTCCCATGCATTAAACATGTTAACATATGCATTCAGAGCTACTGAAGAGAACCCACCGGCAGCCCAGTTAGTGAGCGACATCTGAGAGAAGCCGAGTTGAAACTGAGAACCCTTTCTCCAGTTATTTGGCTTTTCAACCTTTTCGGGGACAGGTGCGGGCATTTCAAGGCTCTTTACAATATCATAGACAACTTTTATGTGCGGGCTCAGTTTTTTTTCATCCTCATTTTTAACTACAGTCTCCTGGCCGGTCGCATTTAAAGAGAAACCAAAAATTAACAGAATGGTCAGAACTTTGAAAATATTCCTCATAACAGAAGTAATTTTATTAATCCTCCAGAACATCGTCTGAGTTGTATTTATAACCAAGTCGTTTACCTGTCTGTAGTTTTGCACTCTCAATTTTGTCGTTGATCTGTTCCACTGAAGCCATCTTCACAAGATCAAACGGAGGTACCAAAAGGTCAAAAGAGAGAGTATAAAGAACGGAGGTCTCTACAACTGAAACCAGCTCTTCTCTTGAAATCTGCTTTTTACCAAAGAATGATACTGATCTTTTGGTCTGACGTTTCCCCTCAACCATAAAGAACTTATCTTTATTGACAAAAATCCTTGCCACCAGATACCCCAAATCCTCCTGTCTGTTGTATTTTAAGGAGTCTGACAGAAAGTTGTATACATTTATTACCCCGCAGTAGGAGTTGGAAGGGTCTGATTTAAGAAAATCCGTTTTCCATGCAGGGTGCTCTCTGTCAAACTGAAATATATCCGAATGCATGCTGAAGATAAGGACATCATCAGCAAACTTCAGTTCGGCTTCAAACTTTCCCCTGTCTCTGTATTCAAGTCTAACACGTCTGTCATTACCGTTCAGATTTTCAAGCAGATCATTGAGATCATTACTCATTTCATTAAGTACATCCTTAAGCTGATTAAAGACCTCCATTGTTTGGTTGAAAACATGCACTTTGGTCCTAGACTTCTGGTTAAGTCCCTCAAGAATCTCTCTCTGCCGGGACGGTAATTCTGATGCCATCTCTTATTGGTTAAATATTAATTCGATCTTGTAAAATTAGTATGCTCTTGCAAATATAACTCTTCTTTTTGAAGGTTTACCTGAATAAACGCAGAAGCCCTCCTCCTCTTTTACATTCTCCAGAGGAATACATCTGATTGTAGCTTTTGTCTCTGCCTTTATCTTCTCTTCTGTCTCGGCTGTTCCGTCCCAGTGGCACATAAGGAAACCGCCATCCTCAATTTTTATTTTAAATGTCTCCCAGTCATTAACTTCATGAGTATTATCCTCTCTGAACTTAATCGCTTTATTATATATATTATCCTGAATTTCATCAAGCAGTTTCTGAATATATTCCTCAATACCATCTCTCTGCAGAGAGGTTTTAGTAAGAGTATCTCTTCTGGCCAGCTCAACAGTTCCGTTCTCAAGGTCTCTGGGACCAATTGCAATTCTTACCGGAACTCCCTTAAGCTCCCACTCAGCAAATTTGAAACCGGACCTCAGATTATCTCTGTCATCAATTTTAGATGTAACTCCCAATTTGTCAAGCCCGGCTTTAATTTCTTTCATTACAGCCAGTATCTTGTCGTTCTCCTCCTCTGTTTTGAATATTGGAACCATTACCACGTGTATTGGGGCTAGTTTTGGTGGAAGAACAAGCCCGTTATTATCGCTGTGAGCCATAATCAAAGCGCCCATAAGCCTTGTTGAGACACCCCAAGAAGTTGCCCATACATACTCCAGCGACCCCTCTTTACTCTGATACTGAACATCAAAAGCCTTAGCAAAATTCTGCCCCAGAAAGTGAGATGTTCCAGCCTGCAGAGCCTTACCATCCTGCATAAGAGCCTCTATACAAAGTGTTTCCAGAGCACCGGCAAACCTCTCGCTCTCGGTCTTGGCTCCTACTATAACCGGTATAGACATATACTCTCTGGCAAATTTTGCATAAACCTGTACCATCTTTTCTGTCTCCTCAACAGCCTCCTGTCTGGTTGCGTGAGCAGTGTGACCCTCTTGCCAGAGAAACTCTGCCGTACGAAGGAAAAGCCTGGTTCTCATTTCCCAGCGGACAACATTGGCCCATTGATTCACAAGTATAGGAAGATCTCTGTATGATTTTATCCAATTTTTATATGTATTCCAGATTATTGTCTCAGAAGTAGGGCGTACAACAAGCTCCTCCTCAAGTTTTGCATCCGGGTCAACAACTACGCCAGGACCGTCCGGATTTGTCATTAGTCTGTGGTGAGTAACAACTGCACACTCCTTTGCAAAACCCTCAACATGTTCGGCCTCCTTGCTCAGAAAAGACTTGGGTATAAACAGAGGAAAATAGGCGTTCACATGACCTGTCTCTTTAAACATTTTGTCAAGTTGAGCCTGAATTTTCTCCCAGATTGCATATCCATAAGGTTTAATAACCATACAACCTCTTACGGCAGAATTTTCTGCCAGATCTGCCTTCACAACAAGGTTATTGTACCAAAGTGAATAGTTCTCCTCTCTGTTGCTTATCTCTTTTGCCATTTTGGGTAATTAATTTGTTTTAAATGGTACGATTTTTGACTATATTTGCAATGAAGGCACAAAAGTACAAAAAAATTAAACACAGGAGGTGTGATATGAAAAACAACATTTTTGCTTTGGCTTTAATTGGGTTAATCGCAGCATCTTGCGGAACCTCCGGCCAATATGCGTCTTCACGTTTTGATGACGCTATCTATTCAGGACCTGACAAAACCATAGTCATTGCCTCTGCTACAGACACCAGACTTCAGGATCTTAAAGAACGTACTGCCCAAACCTCAACAATCACAGTTAACGGAAAGGAGGCACAGGTTGTCTACATTGATGAAAACAACACTGCAGACATTCCTCTGAATCTTGACGAAGACAACACATATCTGGTCATTGATGAATCAATATCTTACGAGGAACTTCTCAGAAAATTTGATTCTCCTGACTATACCATCAACCTTCACATTGAAAGCAGATGGAACGACTGGGATTACTACAGACCATGGATGTATGACTACAGGCCATGGAGCTGGAGATATCACAGCAGATATTACATGCCATGGGGGTATTACCCATATTACAACCCTTATTTCAGAGATCCGTTTTTCTACAATTACAGCTATTTCTACGGATCTTACTATGACATGTGGGGGCCATACTGGTTTAATGGTTACAGACCATACTACGGATCATACTACGACCATTACAACTATGGAGGATACTATGGATACGGCTCATATCCTAACTATTACGACAGGCCTTATTTTTACGGAGAGCCTAACAGAAACTCCAGAGGGAAGGTGTATGGAAAGAGACCTACAGAACAGAACTACAGTAACAGATCTGACAGCAGGGCAGACAACAAGGATAGAGGAATAGTTACAAGTATACCGAGACAAGGTACAACTTCCGCCAGACCTGCTTCAAGGGATAATTCTCAAAATAGTACCACTCCTGTAAGAAACAGTGTTTACAGAAGAGGGAATACATCTACTCAGGGCATCAGCTATGGAGAAAATACTGTAAATCAAACAGAGAGAAGTACCGAGAGGAGTACAGGTGTAACCAGAAGATCTGCAACATACAACTCCGGCACCACAACCAGAAATGAGAATACCGGTCAGAGACAATCAACCGGAAATTACAGAAAAAGTACAAGTACAGGCACAAGCTCTTATGAAGCAGCAAGAAACAGTGGTAACAGCTACAATAGTTCCAGAGTAAGAAGCGGATCTTCAACTTCCGGGAACTCTTCTGAGAGAAGTTCATCTTACAACAACCAGTCCAGGTCAAGCTCTTCTTATTCCAGAAGTTCGGAATCTTCTTCTTACAGCAGATCTACTTCAAGCTCATCCTCATCAGGTAGTTCATCAGGCAGCTCATCAGGTAGTTCATCAAGAAGTTCATCCAGTACCTCCTCCAGCGAATCGGGATACAGAAGGTAACTAACAACCATTACGACAAATGAAAAAAAACATATTACTATTCGGATTTATACTTACAACCGTCTCTCTATCTGCTCAAGTTAACAGTTTTAACACCCTGAGACTTGGACAAAATCCTTACGTTTCAAGTGCAGCAATGTTTTCCCAAACCTTCTATGAGGGAAGCGCCAGAACTGCAGCAATGGGTAATGCTTTCATCTCTCTGGGCGGAGATATCGGAGCTCTTGCAATTAATCCGGCATCTTCCGGGATATACAGATACTCTGAATTTTCATTAACTCCTTCAATCACTCTGGACAGTTATACAGCAGACTATCTTGATGAGAGTATCATACAGAGAGCATCCAAATTTTCAATTCCTTCAGTAGGTTATGTTGGAAATTTATCCTCTGTGAAAAGAGGAGGAACCTCATCTCTGAAATTTGGATTTGCTATTAACAGAATTAACAATCTTAACAGCAGGTTTACAGCAAGAGGCACAACTGACGGAAGCTCATGGCTGGGTGCTGTTGCTTCAGCTACAAATGGCATACTTCCTTCAGAAATTGAATTAAACTCGCCAACAGACAAACAGCCGTTTTATTCAGGAATCCCGTGGAAAAACATACTGGCCTGGGACACATACTTAATTGATCTGTTACCGGGCACTTCTGATGAGTATGTGGGAGCTACTGAAAATATTGATGGTGATTTAATAAGCATTGGCGGCCCTCTGGATCAGAGATTTACAAGAGAGACCACCGGAAGCCAGACAGAATTTCTGGTAAACTTGGGAGGCAACATTGGTTCAAAGCTATTTATAGGTGCAAATATTGGAATACAAACTCTCACTTACACAGACATTCAGGAATACAAAGAGCAGGCAAACTCTTCAGGTGACTTCCAGACCGGATTTCAGCATTTAAATTACTACTACTGGCAGAATACTAACGGTGTAGGACTTAATGCAAAATTAGGGATGATTTTTGTACCCGTGAAGGGTTTGAGGATAGGAGCAACACTTACAACACCTACTTTCATGAGTATTACTGAGCAGTGGGAAGAGGAGGTTTCATCAAGTTTTGATGATGGTAATAAATACAGTTCAGTCTCTCCTACAGGTGAATACTCGTATGCTATGATATCACCACTTAAACTGGGAGCGGGTATATCCTATGTATTTGGAAATTTCGCGATAATATCAGCGGATATTGAGGGCGTTTCATACAACACAGCACGCCTCAGTAAAACTGAAGACGGAGTTGATGTCTTCAGTAATGAAAACGACAATATCAAGGAGGAGTTCAGATTTGGCAAGAATTTAAGAATAGGAGCAGAAGTTAAACCTGTGAAGTCTCTTGCATTAAGAGCAGGATACTCATATTACCAAAGCGCAGAGAAAAATAATCCAAATGATTTCAGATTTATCTCTGCAGGGATTGGATTTATCAGCAGTTCCGGCTTCTTCGCAGACTTTACGCTTCAGCACAGGCTTGTTAACGAGGAGAAGCTCAAATTGTATGAGAATTACGCAGGAATATCATCACCTGAGGGAGTCCTTAGAAACTCTTCAAATAAATTGCTTGTCACTTTAGGATTCAGATTCTAGAGATATGATATTGAATCCGGACCTTCATTAAAAAGAAGGTCTGCAGAGGACAAATTAGAGATAAAACCATATTTGTGGGCAAATACCTGAAAGTATTGCCCACTTTTTTTTCCGGTGTTATAATTGAAGGGCTCTCTTTTGGGATGGATTACCTCTCTCATATCAAGGATATCTCTGCTACTGTATTCATGCAGGAACTCCTGAGTATATTCAATATTGCACTTAACTCCCATAAGGCCGAGAATCATTGTAAGCAACTCCGTATTGAAATCAAAAAGGAATTCGTAGCGTTTGTGATAGAACGGGGCAAAATCATCTTCATAATATTCAAAAAATGGAGAAGTTCTGTAAGCCGACACTATTGCTCTCCAATGCTCCTGCTGCCATTTTGCAGAGTAGTCAATCCTCATCTCTCGGATAGGGAGATAGTGACCTTCTGCTCTGGAAACAGGTATAGTTAAAGCTAAGAGGCCGCTGGCACTATAAATGTGGCAACGGCTTCTGTAACTCTGCTTCTGGAATCTCTCACACTGTTCAATCACTGTGCCAGAAGAATTGTAAATGGCACTTATGTACTCAACAGGGGGCAGATATGCAGTTGAAAGTATTACTCTGTTCTCTCTACTCTTCAATTGTATCGGTTGTTCTCTTGATAATACCCCTCCTTGAGGATTTGATAAAATCAAGGATTACTCTCTTTTCAGGTGTCTCCTCAAACTCCTCTTCAACTTTTGCACAAGCATCAGAAGTATTGAGACCGCTCCTGTAAATGATCCTGTAAATGTCGCTGATCTGCTGAATTTGTGTATTAGAAAATCCTCTTCTTCTTAGACCAACAATATTCAAATTAAAAAAGGCAAGGGGTCTGTGTCCGGCAAGTACATACGGAGGTACATCTTTATATATGCTTGAGACTCCGGAAATCATTGCATGGGCTCCAATGTTTGAAAACTGGTGAGCAGCCGAATGACCGCCGATAATTGCGTAATCATCCACATTTGTTTCACCTGCAAGACCAACATAACTCACCAAAATAACATTGTCACCAATTCTGCAATCATGGGCGACATGTACGTATGACATAATCATACAATTATCTCCTATTTTTGTGAGTGCTTTGCCACTAAAGGCTGTCCCTCTGTTAATTGTGGCACACTCCCTGACTGTGGTGTTATCACCAATCTCCACATAAGAGATCTCTCCGGCAAATTTAAGATCCTGCGGAATTGCCCCGATAACTGCGCCAGGAAAAATTTTACAATTTTTTCCTATTTTCACGTAGTCCAGAATTGTAACATGAGGCCCTATCCAGGTACCCTCTCCTATCTCAACATTTTCAGCTATATAGGAAAATGGTTCAATTTTAACCCCAGGTCCTATTTTTGCGTTTGGATGAATATGATTCATATATTGTATTTTCTCTTTCTATTTATTTTTTATAACCTGGGCTACCATCTCACCTTCACAAACAAGAGTATCTCCCACAAAGGCCTCACCTTTCATACACACTATTGATCTTCTTAAGGGAGCAGTTAACGTAAGTTTAATTACCAGGACATCCCCCGGCACAACCTTTTTCTTAAACTTAACTCCATCTATTTTAGCAAAATATGTTGAGTACCTTTCTGGTTCATCCAAATCTGAGAGCACCAGAATTCCACCAACCTGAGCCATTGCTTCAATTATTAACACACCGGGCATCACGGGCTCTTCAGGGAAATGGCCGATAAAGTACCCCTCATTAACCCCTATAGTTTTAACACCAACAACATATTGAGGAGTCATTTCAATTATTCTGTCCACCATAAGAAACGGAGGACGGTGTGGCAGTAATTTCTTAATTCCGTTAATATCTACTACCGGTTCATCATTTGGATTAAACTGTGGTGCAATTGGCTTTGAAAAATACTCTTTTGCTGCCTTTCTTAAAAGCGAAGCAAGCTGAGTATTTATTTTATGACCCGGCTTATTTGCAATAATCTTCCCTTTAAAAAAGAAACCGGCAAGTGCAATATCTCCTAAAACGTCCAGTAATTTATGCCTAGCACATTCGTTTTCAAAGTTGAGTTCTAGGTGGTTCAGATAACCGGCAGCACCTCTTTCAAGTTTTTTAACATTGAATAGTTCTGCCATTCTGTCCAGTTCACTCTGCGGCACTTCATTCTCAGCTATTATTATAGCATTATTCAAATCTCCCCCTTTAATAAGATTGTTTTTAAAAAGAGGTTCAATTTCATGAAAAAAGACAAATGTTCTGCAAGGTGCAATCTGAGATACAAAGTCTGTATCGTTTTTGTATCTGGCGAACTGATGTCCAATCACTTTTGAATTAAAGTCAATCATGACCTCTGCAGAGAACTCATCATCAGGGTAAATGGCTATTTCAGCACCACTTTGCTCATCTCTTACAATAATCTTCTCCTTTAGTTCAAAAATTTTTCTTTCTGCCTGCTGCTCTTCAAATCCTTCTGCCATAAAAGCATCAGTGTACGGCTTTGAACTTCCGTCAAGGATAGGGACTTCCGGGCCGTTAAGAGAGATGAGGGCGTTATCAACTCCAAGTGCGAACAGAGCTGCCAGAATGTGCTCAGGTGTAGCAATAGATATATCACCTTTAATTAGTGTTGTATTTCTTGTTGAAGGGGCTACAAAATCTGATACTGCATCAATTACAGGCTCTCCATCCAAATCTGTTCTTTTAAACTTAACACCATGGTTCTCAGGAGCGGGTGTAATAATCATCTCTACAAATGCCCCTGTGTGCAAACCCTTTCCTTTAAATGTATATGATTGTTTTAGTGTGCGTTGATTTATTTGCATAAAGAATCTGAATGTGTAAAACTTGGCAAAGATAGTAAATTATTGATTTTTGTGTAATTTTTTGAACATCGCATATGCCCTTAAATACTCCTTAGCGTCTATTGCCGGTGACCCTAAAAGTACCTCGCCCTCTTTTTTAATACTGCTCATAATCCCTGCCTGCGCGCCTATCCTTGTATTATCTGCAATGGAAATATGGCCTGCAATCCCCACCTGTCCTCCTATCTGGCAGTTTTTACCCACCTTGGCAGAACCGGCAACACCAGTAAGAGCTGCTATCACTGTATTCTCGCCAATCTCAACATTATGCGCAATCTGAATAAGATTATCCAGCTTAACCCCTTTTCTGATAATTGTCGAGCCCATTGTTGCGCGGTCTATTGTAGTTCCGGCTCCCACCTCCACATTATCTTCAATTATTACATTTCCCGTTTGAGGAATTTTTTTGTAACTCCCGTCTGCAGATGGGGCAAATCCAAAACCATCCGCACCAATAACAGCATTTGAGTGAATTATACAGTCTTTCCCAATTTTACACCCCGGATATATTTTCACGCCAGGGTGAATAACAGATCCCTCACCAATAGTTACATCGTTTCCAATAAACGCCTGGGGTAAGATCTGAGCACCCTTGCCAATCCTGGCCCTCTTTCCAACAAAGGCTCCTGCACCCACATAGCTACCTCTCTCAAGTTTTGCACTCCAGGCAACTGATGCTCTCCATGATTTTCCACTCCTGTTTGACTCTTTAAATGAGTTAAATAGGTCAAGCATTAATGCCACTGATTCATAGGCATTCTCTACCTGAATCATTGTTGCTGCAACCCGGGCAGAGGGGACAAAACTCTTGTTTACAAGAACAATGGTTGCTTTGGTAGTATAGAGGAAATTCTCGTATTTTGGATTTGCAAGAAAGCAAAGAGAGCCTGCTTTTCCATACTCAATTCTGGCAATTGTACTGACAACTGCATCGGGATCTCCCACAACTGTTCCATTTAAACGAGAAGCAATCTCAGATGCCTTTAATTCCATCAGAAATAATATTTTTTAGGGGTGCAAAGAAAGTACTTTTTTGTTATTTGAGAAAAGGCTTTTGCCGAGAGCATATCAGATATTTCATAAATATCACCCTCATCACCACCTTTTGAAAGAATTCTGATATTTTCCTCTCCTCTGTCGTAACCCTTGTTCTGCACCTCACCTGTCTTTACAAAATAAGAAGCCTCCCTTTGAGAAAGGCCGCTTTTATCAACCAATTCTCTCTTAACAGCCTCAAAAGTTATGCCATCATAGGGGGTATCAGAGAGCTGAATCCTCGGAAGTCTCCGCTCTACAAGCATTCTGCATAAAACAGAAAGAACGGAGTCATTAGAAAGAGACCACTGTTTTACTGCTGACATTACATCTGAGTCATCAAGTCTTGCAAACATATCCATTACATCCTTATCTCTGACCGAACTCTTGTCAATTGACCTCTCCAGGAAATATAACAGTGCCGGGGACCCCGGAATTTCCACACCTGAGTTCTTTAATTCCCTCGCTCTTCTGAGAATTTCAACAATCAGCTGTTCTGCTGCAATAACAGTTTTATGAAGATAGACCTGCCAGTACATCAACCTTCTGGATATGAGGAATTTTTCTACTGAATAGATCCCTTTCTCCTCAATAACAAGATTATCCTTCTTTACAGTCATCATTTTTATTATCCTCTCATGGCCTATCATACCCTCTGCCACTCCGGAAAAAAAACTGTCCCTCCTTAAATAATCAAGTCTGTCTACATCAAGCTGACTGGAAACAAGCTGATGTAAAAATTTCTTCTTATACTCACCCTTAAAAATTTCAATTGCCATTGAGATTCTGCCGCCCATCTCAATGTTTATGCGTTCCATAAGAATCAGGGTAATCTCCTCATGAGAAAGCCCTGTAAGAATCACATTTTCCAAAGCATGACTAAATGGTCCGTGACCAACATCATGCAACAGAATGGCTGCCATCGCCTGTTCCTGTTCATCTTCTGTAATATCAACACCTTTAAGTCTTAGATTATTAACCGCCTCATTCATAAGATGCATTGCCCCTAAAGCATGGTTTAGCCTTGTATGACATGCACCTGGATAGACTAGATTTGTAAGGCCCAGCTGCTTTATCTCTTTTAATCTCTGAAAAAGGGGATGCTGAATTATTTCCAGAATCACACCTCCGGGTATATTGATAAATCCGTGAACGGGATCATTGATAATTTTATACTGCTTTATCATAAAGTAAAGGTATTAAATAAAAATATTTTCATGGTAATAAAATTATACCTATATTTGCAGCGGATTTAGAGAAAAAGAGGATAAGGGGGCGGAAGTCCCCTTATTTATTACATTTACATCATATAATGATAGATAAAAAGAGAATTGCAGAGGCAATCGAGCCCTATATAGATTCACAATCCCTGTTTCTTGTCTCTGTTGAGATAAGCAGAGATAATGACATTGAGGTAACTGTTGACTCGGAAAACAAGGTAGACCTGGCACATTGTGTTGAGGTCAACAATATCATTGTGGAGAGATTTGACCGCGAAGAGGAGGATTACTCTCTTACAGTTACATCTGCAGGGCTGGATCAGCCATTTAAGGTTTTGAGACAATATCTCAAGTACATTGGCAAGGAGGTAGAGATTATCCTCCGGAGCGGTGTTAAGATGAAAGCTGTTTTAGAAAATGCGGATAATGAAACTATTGAAGTATCTGCAGAAAAAAGTGTCAAAGTTGAGGGGAAGAAGAAGAGAGAGAAGATAAGAGAGAGTGTCACCCTAAGACTATGCGATGTAAAATCCACCAGACCAGTAATAAATTTCAAGTAATACACATAAGGAAATTACCTAATATGGAAGGGTTAAATTTAATAAGCACGTTTGCTGAATTCAAAGAGTTGAAGAACATAGACCGTCCTACTATGATGAGCGTTCTGGAGGATGTCTTCCGAAATCAGCTCATCAAGATGTATGGTACTGCAGACAACTTTGACATTATCATAAACATAGACAAAGGTGACTTTGAGATATGGAGAAACAGAGAGGTTGTAGAGGTGGTAGAAGATCCTGCAACTCAAATTTCGCTGGAAGAGGTTTCAAAAATTGATGACTCTCTTCAGGTTGGTGAACTTTACCCGGAGGAGGTTAAACTATCGGCCTTTGGAAGAAGAGGAATTCTTAACCTTCGTCAGAATCTCTCAGGAAGGATAATGGACATAGAGAAGGCCAATCTTTACAACACATACAAGGAAAGAATCGGAGAGGTAGTTGTGGGTGAGGTTTATCAGGTTTGGAAAAAAGAGGTCCTGGTTATGGACGAGGAGGGTAATGAGCTATTACTGCCTAAAACCGAACAGATTCCTTCTGACTTCTTCCGCAAAGGGGACTCTGTAAGAGCTGTTGTTGCAAGAGTTGATCTTAAAAACAATAACCCTGTGATTATCCTGTCAAGAACAGCAAACGAATTTCTTGAGAGATTATTTGAACAGGAGGTTCCTGAAATATTTGACGGATTAATTACAATAAAGAAAATTGTTAGAATCCCGGGTGAGAGGGCAAAGGTTGCTGTTGAATCTTATGACGAAAGAATTGATCCTGTTGGAGCCTGTGTTGGTGTAAAGGGTTCAAGAATTCATGGAATTGTAAAAGAGCTGAGAAACGAGAATATCGATATTATCAACTGGACATCAAACATGCAGCTTCTAATTCAGAGAGCTCTCAGTCCGGCAAAGATATCATCTGTCAAGATTCACGATGATATTAAAAAAGTATTTGTCTCACTTAACCCAAGCGATGTATCACTGGCAATAGGAAAAGGCGGCAGCAATATTAAACTGGCAGGACAGCTGGTGGGGATGGAGATAGAGGTATTCCGTGAAATAGACGAAGATGAAGATGACGTACTCCTTGAAGAGTTTAGCGATGAAATAGACGAATGGGTAATCAAGGCACTCCAGTCAATCGGCTGCGATACGGCCAAGAGCGTACTCGCTATTCCGGATGCAGAGATAGCTCGCAGAGCAGATCTTGAGGTAGAGACTGTTATGGAGGTAAAGAAAATATTAAACTCAGAATTTGAGGAGAACAACTAAAAAAAAGAGAGCGTAGACATATGACAGAAAGCGAAAATATAAGAGTTAACATAGTTCTCAAGGAATTCAACATTGGCCTGGGGACCTTGGCTGATTTCCTTAAATCAAAGAAGATTGAAATAGACCTTAAACCTATTACAAAGCTTACTCCCGATGTCTATACTCTGATCAAAAAGGAGTTTGGCAAGGAACAACTTATCAAGGAGCAGTCCAAGAAGGTTGCAATTAAAGTAAAGGATATTACGGATAAGGCTGAATTGAGCAAACACGATGATAGTGATGAAGAGACTCAGGTACGTGAGGTATTTATTAAAACATCTATTGTTGAGCCCCCTCAGCCAAAAATTATTGGAAAGATAGACCTTGACAAGCCATTCCATCAGCACACAACGGCAACTCCCCAGAAGCCGGAGGTGAAGCCAGAGCCTGTTAAGCCGGCTGAGGTAATTGCTGAGAAGCCTGTTGAGAAGCCGATTGAGGAGCCTGTTGAGAAACCTGTTGAGAAGCCAATTGAGAAGCCTGTTGAGGTAACAGCTGAAAAGATTATTGAAAAACCTTCAGAGCTCCACGAAGTAAGAGAGGCAGAGTTAACTCAAGAGAAAACTGTTGAGAAGCCGGTGGAAAAACCTGTGGAAAGATCTTCAGATATTCAGCCTGAAAAGCCGGTGGAAAAACCTCTTGAAAAGCCTGCAGTTGTAATAACAAAGAGAAATATTGAAAAACCGGTTGCAAAACCAGTTGAGGAGACAGCACAGGAAGCTGATATCCCGGCACCTATTGAACATATAGAGACTAAGTTTGAAAAACTGGCAGGTCCAAAAATCAGTGGAACTATTGATTTGTCACAGTTTGAAAAGAAGAGGATTGAGCCAAAACTTCATAAAGGAAAGAGAGAGAGAATTCATAAGAGTGGCAAAGAGAAGGTTGATATATCAAGAGAGTCCGGTGCAGACCGCAAACCTGCAAAACCGGTTGATGCTCCTTCTGCTCCCGGGAAAAACCTCAGACCTGCAAAAGATCCAAAACACCTGGTTAAGTCCAAGGACAGATTTAAACCTGTCAGGGCTGAGATTGACGAGGATGAGGTACAGAAGCAGATAAAAGAGACCTATGCAAGGATGACTGAAGGTAAGGGTAAGACCAAAGGCTCAAAGTACAGAAGAGATAAAAGGGACCTTGTAAGCCAGAAGATGATGGAGGAGCAGGAGATGCAGGAGAAAAGCTCATCAATTCTGAAAGTTACAGAATTTGTAACTGTTAATGACCTTGCCATAATGATGGACGTACAGGTAACAAAAGTTATTGAGGCCTGTATGAACCTGGGGCTCATGGTTTCAATAAACCAGAGACTGGATGCCGAGGCTATGGTACTTGTAGCTGAAGAGTTTGGTTATACGATGGAATTTGTAACTGCAGATATTCAGGGTGCTATTCAGGAAGATGCAGATACAGAAGAGAACCTGATGCCAAGACCACCAATTGTAACTGTTATGGGTCACGTTGACCACGGAAAGACATCTCTCCTTGACTACGTAAGAAAGGCAAACGTTATCGCCGGTGAGGCAGGCGGTATCACCCAGCATATAGGGGCATACAATGTAAAGTTACCGGATGGTCAAAGAATTACATTTCTTGATACCCCAGGTCACGAAGCATTTACTGCAATGCGTGCCAGAGGTGCAAAGGTGACTGATATTGCAATAATTATTATTGCGGCCGATGATGCTGTGATGCCTCAGACAAAAGAGGCAATAAACCATGCTCAGGCTGCAGGTGTACCAATGATTTTTGCTATCAACAAGATTGACAAACCAGGAGCAAACGGAGAGAAGATTAAAGAGCAACTGGCTAACATGAATCTTCTTGTTGAAGACTGGGGTGGAAAATATCAGTGTCAGGAGATATCTGCCAAACAGGGTCTGAATGTTGACAAATTACTTGAAAAGGTGTTGCTGGAAGCAGAGTTGCTTGATCTTAAGGCAAATCCAAATAAAAATGCAAACGGAACCGTAATTGAATCCTCACTGGACAAAGGAAGAGGTTTTCTTGCTACAGTACTTGTACATGCAGGTACAATGAGGGTGGGAGACTTTATCCTATGCGGCAGTACACATGGGAAAATTAAGGCGATGTTTAACGAAAGGGGGCAAAAAATTACCGAGGCCGGACCATCTACACCGGTATCAATTCTCGGCCTTAACGGAGCCCCTGCTGCCGGTGAAATTTTCAATATAATGACCGATGAAAAAGAGGCTAAGGATATTGCAAACAAAAGAGAGCAGCTTATAAGAATTCAGGGTCTTAAGACTCAGAAACACATTACACTTGAAGAGATTGGAAGACGTATAGCTATTGGAAACTTCCAGGAGTTGAACATCATTGTAAAAGGTGACGTGGACGGCTCAATTGAGGCGCTTTCAGACTCTCTCATCAAACTCTCAAATGAAGAGATTCATGTAAATGTGATTCACAAAGCCGTGGGTGCAATCTCGGAGAGTGACGTATTGCTGGCTGCAGCCTCAAACGCAATTATAATCGGCTTCCAGGTTCGTCCTTCTGCCAATTCACGTAAACTTGCGGATAAAGAGGAGATTGAAATTCGTCTTTACTCGGTTATTTACGATGCAATTAACGAGGTTAAGAGCGGTATTGAGGGTATGCTTGCGCCAGAGGAGAAAGAGGAGATTACAGCTACTGCTGAGGTTCGCGAAACATTCAAGATCTCAAAAGTGGGTACTATTGCAGGTTGTATGGTTAAAGAGGGTAAACTCACAAGAAGCGCTAAGGTAAGGGTAATACGTGATGGTATTGTAATTTATACCGGAACTCTGGGATCACTTAAGAGGTTCAAGGATGATGTTAAGGAGGTTGCGTCAGGTTACGACTGCGGTCTGAATGTGGATAACTTCAATGACATCAAGGTGGGCGACATCATTGAATCATACACAATTGTTGAGGTGAAGAGAAAACTTGGATAGAGTTAATATCTGAGTAAATCTCAGATAATATTAACTTCAGGTTCAATATCAATATTAAAGCGCTCTTTGACAGCAGAACGTATTTCGTCTGCCAGGTCAAGGAGCTCTTTTCCTTTAGCACCTTCAAAGGCAAGTAGAACCAGAGCCTGTTTATCGTGAACCCCCACATTACCCTTCCGGAGTCCTTTGAAGCCACACTGGTCTATCAGCCATGCAGCAGGAATCTTACTATACCCATCCTCAGCAGGAAATACTTTAAGTGACGGGAACTGATCTTTCAGAGCGGCTGCTACCTCAGAAGCTACAACCGGATTTTTGAAAAAACTTCCTGCATTGCCAACAACCTTTGGGTCCGGAAGTTTAGACTCCCTTATTTTGCAAACCACCTCTCTGACATCTCCTATTTGAGGAGATGGAACAGAAGAGAGTTCCTGTGCAAGATCTGCATAATTCGCATTGATTTGGGGATGTTTTGCAAGTCTGAACAATACCTTTGTTATAATTGCCCGGCCCTTAAGCTCTCTTTTGAATACCGAGTCCCGGTAACCGAATTTACACTCATGGGCCTTGATCTCACACATCTTTAAAAGAGATGTGTCAAAATAGCAGACTGAAACAATACAATCTGCCGCCTCAGCACCGTAAGCGCCAATATTCTGAACCGGTGATGCACCTACACAGCCTGGTATAAGAGAGAGGTTTTCAAGGCCACCCCACCCTCTGTCTACAGTGAAACTTACAAAATAATCCCAGTCAACTCCGGCACCTGTTTTTAAATAAATGAACTCTTCGTCTTCGCTGTCAATAAGAATTTCATTCATAGCCGGGTGAATGACAAGACCATTGAAATCTCCTTTATAAAGTATATTTGAACCCGATCCGGTAATCAGTCGTTCCATGTCTCTGAATTCCTCAATCTCAAATAATTCAGCCAATTCTTCATCACTTGAGGGGGCAGCATACCAATCAGCCACAGAGTCAAGATGTAACGTATTATCATTTTTAAGGTTACGCCTCCACTCCACTTTACATTTCAAATTCAGATCCTTCATTTTTTTCATTATTAACTCCTTCCCCATTAAAGTACTCTCCACCAGAGGTGATTTTTCAAGAATTATTTTGTGAGAGTAGGCAAATCTGAAAACATACCTCATCAAAACAATAAGAAGCAGAAGGGAGAGTAGTGAAATCTCTGCGGCCAATGTCTCCTTGATTCTTCTTTCAGCAGATATAAGCTCAGGATCTCTTAAAATTAAATTTTTAAGATTCGCGCTGTCTTCTGAAAAGCGCCTAAAGCCGGACAATGACCATTTGGCTGCAACGATACCCTGAGATAGATAAATCACACCACCGTAAGAACGGTTCATTGCAATAAGAGTCTTGAAATCTGTAAAAAAGATATCACAGTCTATTCCCATTCTCTTTTTAACACTATCTGCCGATTCCCTGGAGGCACCACAGAGTACAATATGCGGAATCTTTTGCTCTGCTATTTTATCATGGATGAATTTGACTGACAGAAAATTCTTTTCAGTCATACCAGTAAGGTCCGGGACAACTGTAACAAAGATTTTGTCCAGTGAAAGAAGGGAGTCTGTAACATAGCCTCCTTTAGAATCTGATACAGCAAAGTCAGTAAAGGATGAGAATCTCTCCACAGATGCCGGACGGGTTTTTGAATCTACAAATGTCCAGGTGGAGTCCGGCAGCTCTTCAATGTAGAAGACCTCCCGTTTACCCTCTTTTTCATATATAAGTTCAGTAATATAGGCTGCTTCCTGAGGGTTTCTTACCAAAGCCAGCTCTTCATTTATATCTGTTCCTGTATGAAACGGAGTGAAGTCAATTATGGGTAAATTCCTGTACGCATACAGCCCGATTCCACTTAACAGGACAAAGTACAGGGCCATTGTCCCCCACTCCCATGGAGCCGGGGCAAGAGGTACAAACTTGTCTCTCTGGAAGTATATTATGAGCGAAGCAATAAGAAGTGCAACATTTTTGTAGAACGTTTCCCAATTGGTAAGTTTTACCACCTCTCCAAAACAGCCACAGTCGCTGATGGGATTATATAAAGCCAGATAAAGAGTCAGGAGAGTGAAAAACGACACAAAAGCCAGAAGAGCTTTTGATGCTATTTTCATCCTTAATCCCAATAGTATAGATATTCCAATTAAAGTTTCAGCAACTGAAAGAAAAAAACCTAACCAAAAAGCAAGGTCAGGTACATCTGTAAGACCAATAATTTTCAGATACTCACCCACTACCAGTCCATTACCTGCCGGGTCCGACAACTTAAGAAATCCGGCCAGAAGGAAAACCAATCCGGCAAATACTCTTGATATGGCCCTTAAAAATTTCATATTACAAGTTTCTCCTTTATTCTGCTGAATATTCTGTCAGGCGGAAGCATTGTGCCATCTTCCGAAGAGCAGTCTATCCGTTGCAAACCCTCATCCCTATTACATTCTGAAATGTATACAGCTCTTACATTCTCCTGAAAATGTATGCTCTCTTCATGAATATCTCTGGCCCCTTTCAGATACTCTCTGTCATCTCCTTCTCTGGCTGATTTAAGCTTGCTGTCTACAAAAGAGAGGGGGACATCCAGGAAGAGGTTAATATCGGGCCTTGGAATTGCAAAGTGGCCGTACTCAGCCTCAAAAATCCAGTCTCTGAGTTCAGCGGACTTTGATTTATCTTTAATTTTTGCACACTGGAAAGCTATATTTGAATAAAGATATCTGTCAAGAATCACAACAAAGCCGCTTTTGAGCCACTCATTAATCATATTTGCTGCATCTCCTCTGTCTCCAGCAAAAAGCAGTGCAATAAGGTACGGATGTACTTCATCAATACCGCCAAGTTCTCCCCTGAGAAACTTTGCAATTAAATCTCCGTAAACCGGTGAATCATATCTGGGAAAATGGAGAAATCTCACCTCTTTTCCAAGCTCTTCATAATATTTCCTCAACAGCTCAATCTGAGTAGATTTGCCGGCTCCGTCCAGCCCTTCCAGAACAATCAACATAATTAAAACAACTATATTTGTGACACGAAACAAAGTTAGACAAAAAAGGAGAGATAAGATGATAACCATTGATAAAATAAACCATCCGTTGGTTATGGGTATAATCAACCTTAATGCAGACTCTTTTTACGAGGAGAGCAGATGCATCACTGATGCTGAGTTCTGTAACAGGTATGAAAAATTGCTTGAAGATGGTGCACATATAATTGATCTTGGAGCATGCTCAACCAGACCAGGCTCGGTCCCTGTAAGCGAAGAGGAGGAGTGGGAGAGATTAAAACCTGCCCTCAAAAGAGTTCTGAGAGATTATCCTGCAAGTGAAATATCTATAGACACGTTCAGGTCATCAATAGTAATGAGAGCCTTTGATTTTGTGGGCGATTTTATAATTAATGATATATCTGCTGGTGAGGATGACCCAGAGATGTTAAAAATTGCAGCTCAGCTTGAGTTAACATATATCGCAATGCACAAACGAGGGACTCCGGAAAATATGCAGACCCTTTGTCAGTATGATGACGTAACAAAAACTGTCAGGAAATATTTTGAAGACTTTATAGAAAGAGCGCGGGAGATGGGAATAAAAGATATCATTATTGACCCCGGGTTTGGCTTTGCAAAAAACACAGAACAGAACTACAAACTACTCAGAGAGCTAGGTGATCTGAAGATAGGCATAAAAGACGGAGAGGGTCACTACCCTATTCTTGCAGGATTGTCACGCAAAAGCATGATCTACAAGCTTCTTGAAAAAGGGCCATCCGAGGTGCTTCATGCTACCTCTGCACTTAATCTTGTAGCCCTGATAAACGGAGCCTCTATACTAAGGGTTCATGATGTAAAAGAGGCCTGCGAAATTGTAAGAATATTCACTAAATTTGGTGCTTAATTTGCTTCATTATGAATTATCATCCCATAAATTCAATCTCTCCTGTTGACGGCAGATACGCCTCACAGGTGGAAAAACTCTCAGCCATCTTCTCAGAGCATGCGCTTATCAGATACAGAGTGTATGTAGAGGTAGAGTACTTTATAGCACTCAGCGAAATACCTCTGCCTCAGCTCTCATCTGTGAATGAAGCAGACAAAATTTTTCTCAGGAAGATTGTTTCAGGATTCTCAGTACAGGATTCTCTCAGAGTTAAGGAGATTGAGAGAACCACTAACCACGATGTTAAAGCTGTAGAATATTTCATTAAAGAGAAGATAGCCGGAACAGATCTTGAAAAAAAGGGAGAATTCATCCATTTTGGTCTTACATCACAGGATATTAACAACACAGCCGTTCCGCTATCACTTCTGGAAGGGGTAAGAGATGTTTATCTTCCAAAACTTTCATCAGTTCTTAACAAACTTACAGAGATGGCAAGGGAGTGGGCTGATATTCCCATGCTTGCCAGAACACATGGTCAGCCGGCATCTCCAACAAGAGTTGGCAAAGAGATTGAGGTATTTGTTGTGAGGTTGAAGGAGCAGATAGAATCTCTTGAACATGTAAAATTCTCGGCAAAATTTGGGGGCGCAACAGGTAATTTTAACGCTCACCACATTGCCTACCCGGAGATTGACTGGAATGTTTTTGCTGAAAAGTTTGTTACCGGAAAGCTTGGACTATCAAGATCCTACCCTACAACTCAGATTGACCATTACGACCACCTGGCGGCACTGTTCCATAATCTTTTGCGAATCAACACAATTTTAATTGATTTATGCCGGGACATCTGGAGCTACATCTCAATGGAGTACTTCAGACAACGGGTGAAAGAGGGAGAGGTAGGCTCATCGGCAATGCCTCATAAAGTAAACCCAATTGATTTTGAGAATGCAGAGGGTAATCTGGGGCTTGCCAATGCTCTTTTTTCTCATCTTGCAGAAAAATTACCGCTCTCCAGGTTACAGAGAGACCTTACAGACAGCACTGTTCTGAGAAATGTAGGAATGCCTGTTGCACATACAATTATCTCACTTAATTCTATTGAAAAAGGGCTGGGTAAATTGATAATTGATAAAGAGGCCATTTCAGCTGACCTTGAGGCTAACTGGGCTGTGGTTGCTGAAGGGATTCAGACAATCCTCAGAAGAGAGGGTTTTCCAAAACCATATGAAGCACTTAAAGCCCTTACTCGTACCGGCAGACCTATTGACAGTGAATCAATAAAAGACTTCATTGAAAATCTTAATGTCAACGAAAAGATTAAAGAGGAGCTTACAAATATCACTCCATTTACTTATACAGGAATATAAATTTATTAGCAATGAAAAAGTTATTTCTTTCATTAGTTATTGCACTATTAGTTATAACTGCGAACGCTCAGGAGGTTGATTTCAATCAACACTTTACCGGAGAGAGACTGAGGGTTGATCTTGTATTTGCAGGAGATGCCACAAATCAGCAGATATTTCTTGATGGTTTTACAAAGGAAGATATCTGGAGCGGAAGCAGAAAAACTTTGAGAGATCCTTTCAATTACGGAGAGTTCAGAGTGGAGATGAAAGAGGGGGAGAGAGTTGTTTACTCTTCCGGCTTTAATAATCTTTTTCAGGAGTGGAGAACCACAAATGAGGCAAAGACTACCCGGATGGCATTTACCGGTTCATGCAGAGTCCCTTTTCCAAAAAACAAAGTTGACATAATTTTTTATGAAAGGGTAAAAGAGAGCGGTAAATTCTCTCAACTGGCAAAATTCACAGTTGATCCTCAGGATAAACTGATTAGAAGAGAGAGAGAGAACAATTTCAAAACCGATACTATTCTTTTTTCCGGAGATCCGTCAAAAAAGGTTGACCTCCTTTTTATAGCAGAGGGTTATACAGAGAAGGAGATGGGAAAATTCAGGGAGGATGCAAAACGTTTTACCTCATATCTATTTAATACAGAGCCTTATAAATCAAGACGGAGTGATTTTAACATCTGGGCTGTTGAATCGGTTTCAGCAGAGAGCGGACCCGATATACCACATCAGGATATTTGGAAAAACACCGTTGCTGCTTCAAATTTCTACACATTCAGAACAGACAGGTACCTCACAGCACCGGATCACAAAAAAGTTTCGGCATTAGCATCATCCTCTCACTGCGATGCAATGTACGTTATTGTAAATACCGATAAGTATGGTGGCGGAGGAATATATAACTATTATGGCTTAAGTATGTCTGACCACAAATATGCATCTGAGGTTTTTGTACATGAATTTGGGCACAGCTTTGCCGGTCTTGGTGATGAGTATTACACCTCAGACGTTGCTTACGAAGGTTTTTACAACCTTAAGGTTGAACCATGGGAGCCAAATATTACAACATTAAAAAACTTTGAGACCAAGTGGAAAAAGCTGCTTAAACCGGGAGTTCCTGTCCCTACACCGCAGAGTGAAACATATAGTGGTGTAACGGGTGTTTTTGAGGGTGGAGGATATATGGCAAAGGGTATATACAGACCTGCAATTGACTGCAGAATGAAGAGCAACACTGCAGATGGTTTCTGTGAGGTTTGTGTTGCGGCAATTAATTCCATGATTGATTACTATACAAAATGAGTTTGAATAAAGAGTATAAATACATTCTGTTTGACCTTGACAGGACTCTGTGGGATTTTGATGCAAATGCAAAGAATAATGTATTTCAACTCCTTACCAAGTATAAAGTCCCTGTAGATGACAAATCATGTTTTTTTAGCAGGTATGATGAGATAAACCATAAACTCTGGGCTGAATATGAACGTGGTGAACTTAAAAAAGAGGATCTGAGATGGATGAGGTTTCACAATACTTTTCTGCAGTTTGGAATTGATGATATTGATTTTGCAAAAGATTTCGGGGAAGAGTATCTTGAGGAGATGCCAAATCAAAACATTCTTATGCCCCACGCAATGGAGGTCCTTACATCTTTGCATAAACGGGACGTTAAGATGGCGATTATATCAAACGGATTCAAAGAGGTTCAGTACCGTAAACTGAATAAATCCGGAATTGACAGATTTTTCCAGGCAGTGATGATTTCTGAAGAGCAGGGAGTTCACAAACCCAGTCCCATTATCTTTAAAAGAGCACTGAATGCAATAAACGGAGATAAGAGCAGTGCCCTCATGGTAGGAGATGATTTTGCAAATGATATTGAGGGGGCTATGATATTTGGGATAGATCAGTTCTTTTACAACTATAAAAAGATTCCTTGTGATGGTGGCCCTACATATGACTCATCTGACCTTAGGGATCTCATCTGAAGTTTTCACCCCAGGGGTAAAGTGTCAAACTCCTGCTAATCAACTCCTCCCCAGTCATCCGCTTCCACTCCGGAACGATTCCTCCTCGCTCATTTCATTCGCTGCGGCGGGGGTTCCGTCGTGTTTGCGGATTACTGGGGAGGGTGATACTTCATAACTTTTCACCAAGTACAAGGACTTGCGGACGGATTTGAGCGGTGCTTCGCCGTGTTAAGCCGTTCGGCAGAGCGATTTGTTCTGGCCTGTGCACAGGATTGGCCAGTCTGAGCACAGGCGTGGGTGGGACGAACCTCTATGGGGTTGAATCCCATGGTGTTTCAAAACACAAATCTTTCATAATCAATAAATTATGTTTTGTAATTAGCTCATTACGAGGTCGGTGGAGGTTCGTCCCACCCAAACCCGCAACCTCCGGAACCCGCTATCCGGCCGAAGG
>CALGSW010000005.1 GCA_937901965.1 uncultured Bacteroidota bacterium | reverse complement strand
CATTATAAAAAATTTTTACAATGAAGAGTTTGATCCTGGCTCAGGATGAACGCTAGCGGCAGGCTTAACACATGCAAGTCGAGGGGCAGCGGGAGTAGCAATACTTGCCGGCGACCGGCGCAAGGGTGCGTAACGCGTGAGCAACATGCCCGTATCAGGGGGATAATCCATGGAAACGTGGTCTAATACCCCATAGTAAATTTTTGGGGCATCTCAGAGATTTTAAAGCTTTGGTGGATACGGATTGGCTCGCGTGACATTAGCTAGATGGTAAGGTAACGGCTTACCATGGCTACGATGTCTAGGGGTTCTGAGAGGAAGGTCCCCCACACTGGAACTGAGACACGGTCCAGACTCCTACGGGAGGCAGCAGTGAGGAATATTGGACAATGGATGGAAATCTGATCCAGCCATGCCGCGTGCAGGAAGACGGCCCTATGGGTTGTAAACTGCTTTTGTATGGGAGCAATAAGGTCTACGTGTAGACCGATGAGAGTACCATACGAATAAGCACCGGCTAACTCCGTGCCAGCAGCCGCGGTAATACGGAGGGTGCAAGCGTTATCCGGATTTATTGGGTTTAAAGGGTGCGTAGGCGGTTTGATAAGTCAGCGGTGAAATATTTCAGCTTAACTGGAAGGGTGCCGTTGATACTGTCAGGCTTGAATTTAGTTGCTGTGGGTGGAATGTGTGGTGTAGCGGTGAAATGCATAGATATCACACAGAATATCGATTGCGAAGGCAGCTCACAAAGCTAATATTGACGCTGATGCACGAAAGTGTGGGGATCAAACAGGATTAGATACCCTGGTAGTCCACACTGTAAACGATGATAACTCGCTGTCGGCGATACACAGCCGGTGGCCAAGCGAAAGCGATAAGTTATCCACCTGGGGAGTACGACCGCAAGGTTGAAACTCAAAGGAATTGACGGGGGCCCGCACAAGCGGAGGAACATGTGGTTTAATTCGATGATACGCGAGGAACCTTACCCGGGCTCGAACGGTGCATGAATATATCAGAGATGGTTTAGTCCTTCGGGACATGTATCGAGGTGCTGCATGGTTGTCGTCAGCTCGTGCCGTGAGGTGTCGGCTTAAGTGCCATAACGAGCGCAACCCTTATCATTAGTTACTAACAGGTCAAGCTGAGGACTCTAATGAGACTGCCACCGTAAGGTGTGAGGAAGGTGGGGATGACGTCAAATCAGCACGGCCCTTACGTCCGGGGCGACACACGTGTTACAATGGCAGGTACAGAGGGCAGCTACCCAGTGATGGGGTGCGAATCTCGAAAGCCTGTCTCAGTTCGGATCGGAGTCTGCAACTCGACTCCGTGAAGTTGGATTCGCTAGTAATCGCGCATCAGCCATGGCGCGGTGAATACGTTCCCGGGCCTTGTACACACCGCCCGTCAAGCCATGGAAGCTGGGGGTGCCTGAAGTTCGTTACCGCAAGGAGCGACCTAGGGCAAAACTGGTAACTGGGGCTAAGTCGTAACAAGGTAGCCGTACCGGAAGGTGTGGCTGGAACACCTCCTTTTTGGAGCTTTTACTGACTAGAGAGGTTTGTTCTCTATCTTTTACTCTTTATGCTATCATTGACTACTTTATATTTACAGTCCCGTAGCTCAGTTGGTTAGAGCACTACACTGATAATGTAGGGGTCAGCGGTTCAACTCCGCTCGGGACTACTAACAGGGGGAATTAGCTCAGTTGGCTAGAGCACCTGCTTTGCAAGCAGGGGGTCATCGGTTCGACTCCGATATTCTCCACTGAGAGAGGGCGACTAAAAAGTAAAGTTGCCCTCTTTTTTTTATGTCGCCGTGATTCCCCTCTTTGTTGGAATTACGTCTCCATTTCATGTCGCCGTGATTCCCCTCTCGCTCGGCAAAGAGGTTTACATCCAGCAAATGAATTCAAATGTGACGTTTCTCAATCTGGATAAAAAAGTAAAAGGGAGAAACGAGCTTCGCCCGTTGCAGATGGCAGTATTGTTCCTGTTTATGCAAGCATAAAAGTCACAATACTTTTATCTGCTGCTTCGCTCTCTCTTTTACTTTTTTTGTTCAGGTTATTTGGTTATTGGGGATTTTTATATCTTTGCACTCGCTTATACGGGGAATTAGCTCAGTTGGCTAGAGCACCTGCTTTGCAAGCAGGGGGTCATCGGTTCGACTCCGATATTCTCCACAAAAGAGGATGACTTTTTAGTTGTCCTCTTTTTGCATGGGTGGAACAAACATCTATCTGTCTGAAAAATATTGTGTTGCAAAACTAAAGGAGTCTCCGACTAATAATTTACAAGATTTCCTTTGATCCAATCCAATGTAGGAGTGAATCGGCTTAGAGACTGATACGGGCCGGATGTTTTACCATTCTGATAAATGAAATATTCCCCGTTTTTTTGTCCAACAAAAAGATAGCGGCCATCTTTACCTAGAAGGGGCTCCTCTATCTGGTCAAACTCTCCAAAAACTACTCCGTTGATTATTACAAGTTTCCTTGAGTTTTGTCTGTCGCTTGCGACAATATAGTACTCACCGGATTGTGTAGCATTTAAAGACATGATATTAGGAAAAGGGCCCAACTCTGTTCCAAAAGCATTCACGTACATCTTCCCCATATTGTTTACTACGGTTAAAGTTTTACCGTCATTTGCAAGAAAGAGTTCATCTATATATCCGTCCTCGTTATCTGTAACCTTACTGTTTATGGTAAGTTTAGAGCGGTTTGTATTATTCTTATCCCTGTGGGAAAAGGCAAAAGTTCCATTGGCCATTATTGCAACATCATCTATGAGACCATATGAGCCTCTTAAAGTCTCGCCTCTTAGGTTAACATACCATCTGTTCCTCTTTTCATATGCAAAAATGAAGTTGTTTTCATCAATAATTGAAAGCCTTTTTGTGTAATTGTAAGGCCCCTCTGTTTTATCTCCAATAGAGACATAAATTCCATCATCTTTTTGAAATTGAAAAACCGATACATTTCCATGATAGAGTTTATTACCAAACAGATCTATATTCTTGAAAGGACCTCTCTTTACACCTCTGTCGCTGAGATACCAGCCTGCAGAAGAACTGTCTCTGTATTTGTATGACAGCATATTGCGGGAAGGGTCTGCATCAAGCACAGTGACCTCTTTGAATGGCCCGCTGAGAGAATCGCCATTATTGACAAACCATTTGTCACCCTTTTTGAAAATGAAAATTTTCTCCGGTTTTCCGGATGGAAACTCAACATCTTCATGCCTGTATTCTTTTCCTCCTATATTTATAAAAAAATCCCCGGCCTTGTCTGTGTATTCAAAAAAGTATTTACCATCATCAAATATCCCGGTTGCTAAATTACCGGCACCGGGGAACGGCCCGTACTTTTTATTGTTGATGATAACATAAAGATTCTCTTTACTCTGGAGATAACAAAATGAGTAGTCTCCTGCTGAAGATAATGAGAGAGATCTGGGATCTGCAAAGAGGAATGGCCCATGAATTTTCTCATTGATGTTAATGTAGTCCTTACCCTTAATTGTGTATACAAAAGCAAATTTGCCCCCCCGGGAAAGTCTTACCGGTACTGTTTCAGAGTCGTTCCTGCCATTAACAGAATCGTATGGACCATATTTTTTTCCGTTAATATTTACAAATGACTTCCCCTTCTCTCTGTAGATAAAAGCAAAATTCCCGGATGAATCTATTGCAGAGTACTGAGCATTCTTGAAAACTCTTCCTCTTGTAAACAAATGACTAACTCCTCCCTCAGTGTATTCATAGGATAAGGAGTAGGAGGAGTCCATAGGTGGTAATTTAACCTCTTCAACTTTTACAGGTATTGCTGTCTTTTTTTGAGGTGTTCTCTTTGTTTTGGACCTATTTGTTTGACCGTCAAGTAGTAGTGGTGTAAACGCAAGAATTGATACAATGACAATTCGCAGAATGACTAAAGAAATCCCTCTTATCATATCTCAAGCATCCTTTGAATAGATTTCCATGCCCTCTCCCTGAGCTCTCCCTCAACTTTAATCTCAGGAGCCTCATTCTGCAGAGCAAGAAGCACTTTTTCAATTGTATTTCTCTTCATCTGCCCGCATAAAGCTCTCTCTCCTGCAGATATATACTCCTTTTCAGGGTGAATTTTCTTCATTTCATGGATTATCTCTCTCTCAGTCATTATTACAAACTGTCTCTTCTCAGATTGGGAAATGTGTCTGAGCATACCGGAGGTTGAGTAAAAGAAAGTCTGTGGCATTGCCAGGATAACAGGATCCCCGGAACATTTACTTTCAGGGTGTATAAGTATATCGGCCAAAGGGTATTTTTCTGCCATCTCTTTAATGGCTGCAGAATCAAACCGTTCATGAACACAGCAGTCTCCCTGCCATAGGTCCATATTTCTGCCGGTTTTAAGATTTATATATGCACCGAGGTTTTTATCTGGCACAAAAAATATCTTTTTATCTTCCGATATACTGTTTACTACCGTAAGTGCATTTGCAGAAGTACAGCAAATATCGGTATGGGCTTTTACCTCTGCCGTTGTATTTACATATGAAACAACAACACCTTCAGGATTAACTGCTCTCCATTCTTCAATATCCTCTCCTGTAATGCTCTCAGCAAGAGAGCAGCCGGCTCTGTTATCCGGAACAATGACTTTTTTGTCCGGCGAAATTATTGAGGCAGTCTCTGCCATAAAATTCACTCCGCAAAAGAGAATTATATCTGCCTTTGTTTTCCCGGCCTCCTGTGAAAGAGCCAGAGAATCACCCAGAAAATCACTTATGTCTTGTATCTCAGGTCTGCTGTAGTAGTGTGCAAGTATTACTGCGTTTTTTTCTTTTTTGAGCCTCTCTATCTCTTTCACTATGCTCTCATTTGCCATCTCTTGGTATATCATTTATGTGGTACAATATTCATACTTATATCCAGTGCTGTAACAGAGTGTGTAAGTGCCCCTACACTTATAAAATTCACTCCTGTAGATGCTACCTCTTTAATTCTCTTAAGACTCATATTTCCGGAAGCTTCTGTTTTTGCTCGTCCATCTATCAGTTTAACAGCCTCTTTCATGAGGTTATTACTCATATTATCAAGCATGATAATGTCTGCTCCGGCATCAATTGCCTCCCTGGTCTCCTCAAGGTTTGTCACTTCAACCTCAATGATAATGTTTTTAACCGCAGAGCGGACCTGCTTAACAGCATAGGCAATGCCACCGGCAACCTTAATGTGATTATCTTTAATCAGTGCCATATCATACAACCCCATTCTGTGGTTCTCTCCTCCTCCGGCCTTAACGGCCATTTTATCAAGGACTCTCATGCCGGGTGCCGTTTTTCTCGTATCCAGCAGCTTAGTATTTGTCCCGGATAGCTCTGCAACATAATGAGAAGTGGAAGTTGCTATTCCTGACATCCTTTGAAGAATGTTCAGAGCTGTTCTCTCAGCTGTTAACAGAGCTCTGTAGCTACCCTCAACAGAAACAATTTTATCTCCTTTTGCTACCTTCTCTCCCTCGTTAAGGTAAGGTTTCCACTTTATATTACTGTCAAATTTCTCGAACACTCTTCTGGCCACTTCAAGGCCCGATACAACTCCATCCGCTTTTGCAGTCATCTCTGCTAAAGCCTGAGTATCTTCAGGAATTAGTGAGTCTGTTGTTATATCACCACTATTCACATCCTCTTCTATTGCAAGGTCAATAATTTTTTCAATCAAAAAGTCTATTTTCATAATTTCAGACAGTTCTAATGTCAACAGGCAGATTAGTAATGTTTTTTCCCCTCTGCTGAACTATATGGTGAATATATTCTTTGTCCTCTGCGGGAAAATCCTCTCTGTAGTGACCTCCTCTGCTCTCCCTTCTTGAAAGGGCCGATTTTATAATGAGTTCAGCTACAATTATAAGGTTCTCTCCCATAAGGTCAAATATCTCGTTATTCTCTTTAACATACATTATTCTCGCCATCTCCAGCTTGAATAATCCATCGTGAAGTAATTGTTCGTTACGGACTATGCCTGCATGTTTAGTCAAAATCTCTGCCAAATTTCCGGAGAGAGAGTTAAACTCTTTTTCACGAGCGGAATCAATTGTATATTTATTAGTAATAAGATCTGATTCAAACATTGTTTTACTCAACTCAAGATTATCTCTACTTTTCTCCACTGCTCTGTAACCAAAAACCAGGCACTCGAGGAGAGAATTTGAAGCTAGCCGGTTGGCCCCCATTACCCCTGTTGATGCCAGTTCTCCACAAATAAAGAGATTCTTAAGCGTGCTTTCTCCATCAAGATTTGTCTTCACACCACCAACCATATAGTGGGCAGCCGGAGCAACGGGAATTTTATCATTCATATTAATCCCCAGCGATGCGCATTTGGAAAATATGTTTGGGAAACGCAATTTAATCTTAGCAGGATCAATATGCCCCAAAGTCAAATAAACGTAAGGTTCACTTTGTGACTGTATTTGTTTGTAAATTGATCGGGCAACAATATCACGTGGAGCCAGCTCTGCATTTTCATGAATTTCCGGCATGAATCTGACCCCTTTGCTGTTTACTAAATATGCTCCTTCTCCCCTTACAGCCTCACTGATAAGATAGGACTTATCTTCCTCTGTATGAATAGCTGTAGGATGAAACTGAATAAACTCCATATCGGCAATAATACAACCAGATCTGTATGCCAGAGCAATACCATCCCCCACAGATGTAGATGGATTTGTAGTGTTAGTATATATGGCGGATGCACCCCCTGTAGCAAGAATAGTGATATTTCCGCAGAAAATAATCTCTTCACCCCGTTTGAGATCCCAAGCCCTTATCCCTTCGCAAACACCATCCTCTGCCAGGATTTCAATTGCTGCAAGATTTTCAAAAACATTAACCTGACTATTTTCTGATACTTTGCTAATCATAAATTCGGTAACTCTTCTTCCGGTAACATCACCGCCAGCATGAAGAATACGTCTCCTATGGTGACCTCCCTCCAGTCCAAGTGCAAGCTCGCCATCTTTCATATCAAATTCCATCCCCTCATCAATAAGTTCTCTTATCCTTTCCGGCCCCTCCTTCACAAGAATTTCAACAGCACCGTGGTCACTCAGACCCCTTCCGGCAACAATTGTATCCTCAAAATGGAATTCAGTTGCATCTTCATCATCCGTAACAGCAGCGATTCCTCCCTGGGCAAAGTATGAATTGCTCTCTCTTATGCCGGACTTTGTGATTAAAGCAACCCTCCCGTATCTGGAGGCTCTGTATGCCGAGTAGAGTCCTGCAAGTCCGCTCCCAACAATTATATAGTCGTAATTGTACATTTCTTAAGGAAACGACAAAATTACTCTTTTTATGGTTAACCTGCGGTTTTTTGTACTTTTCACCTCAAATAGGTATCTTAGCGGCTTCATAGTTTACGTTAAAAAAGGTATAAAAATGGTAAAAAGAGTAACTTGCTTTGTTCCATATCAAGACAAAGCCCAGGTAATTGAAACAATCAAAGGACTTAAGGAAACTGAAATTGCAGGAAAAATTTTTTTACTGGCAACAGACGCTTCAGCAGTGCCGGTTGAGGGATGTGAATTATTGTTAATTGACTCTCTGAAATCTACAGAGACTATTAAAAAAATTGCACAGAAATCAGATACAGAATATACCCTGATATATCAAAAGGAGTCAACACTTGTGATGGGGATGTTTGCAATGGAGAGAATGGTGAAAATTGCAGACGATACTCAGGCTGGACTTGTTTATGCAGACCACTGGCAGATTATTGACGGTAAGAGGAGTGCTAACCCTGTTATTACATACCAGGAGGGAAGTCTGAGAGATGATTTTAATTTTGGCTCTGTATTGATTTACAGGACGGAAGCTTTGAAAAAAGCTGTTTCAAAAATGGATACAAACTATAAATTTGCCGGACTTTATGATCTTAGACTAAAAGTGTCACAGGCATCAAAGCTTGAACATATCAACGAGTTTCTCTATACAGAGGTTGAAAATGACACAAGAAAATCAGGTGAGAAGATTTTTGACTATGTAGATCCAAAAAACAGGGCTGTCCAGATTGAGATGGAGCAGGCATGCACAGATCATCTCAAAGTTATGGGAGCCTACCTTAAACCAGAGTTCAGACATATTGAATTCAGTGAAGGTAATTTTGAATTTGAAGCATCTGTAATAATACCGGTTTTTAACAGGATTAAAACGGTTAAAGATGCAATCTCATCTGTACTTAAGCAGAAGACAAACTTCAAGTTTAATCTTATTGTAATTGACAACCACTCTACTGATGGTACATACGAAGCAATACAGGAGTTTGCCTCAGATGAGAGATTAATTCACCTGATTCCGGAGAGAATGGACCTTGGTATTGGCGGATGCTGGAATGCCGGTGTTCACCATCCAAAATGCGGTAAATTTGCTATTCAGCTTGACAGTGATGATATCTACTCTGATGAAAATACTGTTCAAAAAATAGTAGACTCCTTCTATGAACAAAACTGCGCAATGGTTGTAGGCACATATATGATGACAAACTTCAATATGGAGATGATTGCTCCTGGAATCATTGATCATAAGGAGTGGACCCCGGATAATGGAAGGAATAATGCACTTAGAATTAATGGTCTGGGAGCTCCCAGAGCATTCTATACACCGGTGCTGAGATCAGTAAAAGTGCCAAATACAAGTTATGGAGAGGATTATGCTCTTGGTCTGAATATATCCAGAGATTATCAGATAGGCAGGATTTATGATGTCCTGTACCATTGCAGAAGGTGGGATGGTAATTCAGATGCTGCTCTTGATATAGTTAAGATGAATGCACACAATACGTACAAAGACAGAATCCGTACATGGGAATTTAAAGCCCGTATTGAACTTAATAAAAAGAAATAGTTACCGGGATGCCATATATTAAAGCAACTGAAGAGTTATTTGAGCAACAGCTCTCCTCGTGGGAACAAGCCGGAAACAATTATAAGGCACTTGAGGGTGTTATTGCTAAAGAGGTGTCAGTGGAAGGATTTCCTTTTAAGGTTCAGTTCAATCCTGCAAGAATAGTATCCTCTGCAGCGAAAGTAGATACTAAGTCCATTCAGGAGCGCAAATGTTTTTTGTGTGCCGCAAACAGACCAGCTGTTCAGAAGGGAGTGGAGTATACCTATCTTGAGGAGAACGATAATCCTTATACAATTCTTGTTAATCCCTTTCCTATTTTTCCGAGACATCTGACTATACCATTACTGGCTCATACAGATCAAAAGATATACGGAAGAATGGGTGCAATGCTGGATTTATCAGCTAAACTTCCAGACTATACATTGTTTTATAATGGTCCCAAGTGTGGAGCTTCCGCACCGGACCATTTTCATTTTCAGGCAGGAAACAGAGGCTTTCTCCCATTGGAAAGCCATAAGGACGCCCTGGATATGGAGCTGATGTTCCAGACAGAAACAACTACACTTTCAATGGCAAGAAGAGCACTAAACGGCCTTTTTATTATTGAATCATCTGATTCAGCAGAGGCTCAGCTAATGTTTAATTTTTTATACTCTCAACTTGAAATCAAAGAGGGAGAGTCAGAACCTATGATGAACATACTTAGCTGGTATAGCGATGGAAAATGGAGCTTAGCCATTTTTGTAAGAAGTAAACACAGACCCACTCACTACTTTGCCGAGGGGGATGCAAATATTCTTATCAGCCCTGCATCTGTTGATCTGGGTGGTGTTTTCATAACTCCTCTCGAGAAGGATTTTAATAAAATTACCTCCGTGGAGATAAGAGAGATACTCGCTGAGATATGCATATCTTTTGAAGATACTGCAAGTCTTGCAAAACAAATTACTAATAAACTCCAGAGATGAGAGAACCAAAAATTAGTGTGGGCATTATGTTTGAGCCACACATAGATTTTCTTTTTACAGGCAGTTATCTTTCAGGCGGCAGAACATATTCCGGTCTGCAGAAGGTTACTGAGAACAACGGAAAAATTGAGTGGAACGGGACTTTATATGATGAACTCCTGTTTGAGCCGGCTGATGAGGCAAGAAATTCTTTTCAGCTCAGAGGAGTTACCATAGGTATTAACTTCCACTGGGAGAGAAAGGAGAACCAGTCTTTCAGAGGATCTGTAAAGTTCATTGTTGAGAATTCTAAAGTCACGGCAATCAATATTCTGGGAGTTGAGGAGTATCTGACTTCCGTAATTTCTTCGGAGATGAGTGCCACAGCCTCTCTTGAGTTACTAAAAGCTCATGCTGTGATTTCAAGATCATGGCTGCTGGCCCAGATAGACAAAAATTATGAGATAACTCAGTCGGGCTCTGAATACAGTACAATGACGGAAACTGAGGAAGAAGTCATAAAATGGTATGACAGAGAGGATCATACAAAATTTGATATTTGTGCGGATGACCACTGTCAGAGATACCAGGGAATAACAAAAGCTTCAACTGCAATTGTTCGGGCAGCAATAGAACAGACAAGGGGAGAGCTTCTCATGTACGACAGAAAAATTTGTGATGCAAGATATTCAAAGAGCTGCGGAGGAGTTTTTGAAGAGTTCCACAATTGCTGGGAGGAGAAGGAGATGCCCTATCTTGTAAAGCAAAGAGACAGTAAAACAGAGACAACCATCCCGGATCTTACAGTTGAAGAGAATGCAAAGGCATGGATTCTGAGCTCTCCGGAATCCTTCTGCAACACATCTGACAAGAAGATTTTATCACAGGTGCTGAACAATTATGACCAGGAGACAGTCAATTTTTACAGATGGGAGGTAAGATATGCGGCACAACAAATATCTGAACTCATCAAAAGGAGATCCGGAACAGATTACGGGGATATAGTTGACCTTATTCCAGTTCAAAGGGGTACCTCGGGAAGGCTGATTAAGCTTAAAATAGTGGGTTCTAAAAAAACACGTACTATAGGTAAGGAGCTTGAAATTCGCAGAACACTTTCTGAGTCTCACTTGTACAGTTCTGCCTTCATTGTTGAGAAGTCAGGCGGAACAGAAGGCAAACCGCTTGAGTTTATCCTTAAGGGTGCAGGCTGGGGACACGGTGTAGGTCTTTGTCAGATAGGTGCTGCTGTGATGGGAGAGAAGGGTTACAAATACAACGAAATCCTTATGCACTATTTCCCGGGTGCATCTGTTGAAAAAAGATACTAATTAAACAATTGTAATATGAGCAACAAAAAGAGATCTCCATGGGCGTGGATTCCATCGCTCTACTTTGCACAGGGTCTGCCATATGTAGCTGTTATGACCATTTCAGTCATCATGTACAAAAGACTCGGCATTTCTAATACGGACATAGCTCTGTATACAAGCTGGCTATATCTTCCATGGGTGATAAAACCATTTTGGAGCCCATTCGTTGACCTGCTCAAGACAAAAAGGTGGTGGGTTGTAACTATGCAGTTACTGGTTGGTGCCGGACTGGCAGGGATTGCATTTACCATCCCGGCATCTGATTTTTTCCAGTGGTCACTGGCAATCTTCTGGCTTGTCGCCTTTAGTTCTGCCACTCATGATATAGCGGCCGACGGTTTTTATATGCTTGCGCTGAATACACATGATCAGTCACTGTATGTAGGAATCAGGAGTACTTTTTACCGAGTTGCAACCATAGCCGGCCAGGGACTTTTAATAATAGTTGCCGGTGCACTAGAGAGTTCAACCGGTCTTAAACCTCTTCAACTTCAGGTTGAGGCATCTCCTGAATTTGCAGCTGTTATTACTCTTCCTGAAAAGGATACATTACAGGCAGCCTCTGCCGTTTCTGAAAGTACAGTTGTTGCAGATGAATATTTCTTTACGGCATATCCTCAGGTTGTTGAACTAGGGACCGCAGGCGTAAGAGCAGACTCGGTTGCAATGCTTAAGGCATTAGCGTTAGAACACAATACTCTTAACGGTTTTACCATAAAAGAGGAGACCTCTGCAAACAAAGACAATAGTGAAGAGAGCTGGTGGAGCAGAAGTGTGGCAGCACCTCTTGGCAACTTCATAAAAAGGAACTTTGGAGAGGAGATTGAAGTAGCTGATGTGAATAGTTTAACTGGCGCGGCTAAACTGGTTGAAGTGAGACTATCAAAGGCACCTGCTCCCGGAGAGAAGATGATTTTAAACACAAGACTTGATAAAGGAGACAAGAGTCTGTTCCTCCCTTACGGAGAGAGACTTGAGTTCAATGAACATAACTGGGATAAACCGGCATATATCCTCATCCAGGCCGACTCTAAACTTGACCACAAGGCATCTGCTCAGTTTGAAGGTATTTCAGGAAATATCTCATTTGCATGGTCAGTTACATTCTTTATTCTTGCAGGTTTCTTTGTGGCAGTTATGCTATATCACAGATTTATTCTCCCAAGACCTGACAGCGATAAGGCCGCAAAACAGGTTACAGCCGGAACAATTTTTAAAGAGTTTTTTGAAACTTTTGCCTCATTCTTTAAGAAAAAACAGGCTTGGGTTGCAATCGCCTTCATGTTGCTATACAGATTCCCTGAAGCGCAGCTAGTGAAGTTGATTTCACCTTTCCTTCTTGACCCTAAAGAGGTAGGAGGCCTTGGGCTTACAACAGGCCAGGTGGGTTTAGTGTATGGTACTGTGGGAATAATCGGCCTCACACTTGGTGGCATTATCGGAGGAATTGTAGCAGCAAGAGGGGGTCTTAAGAAATGGCTCTGGCCTATGGCATGGAGCATATCACTTACATGTGCAACATTTGTATATCTGAGTGTATTCCAGCCGGACAGCCTCTTTGTTATTAATCTGTGCGTGTTTGTTGAACAGTTTGGCTATGGATTTGGATTCACGGCCTATATGTTATATATGATATACTTTGCTGATGGAGAGCATAAAACATCGCATTATGCAATCTGTACAGCATTTATGGCACTTGGTATGATGCTTCCGGGCATGGCCGCCGGATGGCTGCAGGAGCTTATCGGTTACAAACACTTCTTCTACTGGATTATGATTTGTTGTGCCACAACCATTGCAGTAACAGCTTTTATAAAAGTGGATGCTTCATTCGGCAGAAAAGAGGTGGCAAAGAGCTAAACGTATTAATAAAAAATTTACTCTATTATGAAATTATTTAACTCCATAATAATATCGGCAATTTTGCTGGCACTCCCTGTAGCCGGATCATCACAGAATATTAAAACAGGTCTGGAGGTTCTTAAAGCATCAAACTTTAAGGCACTTGAGGGGAAAAGAGTAGGACTAATCACTAATCCTACGGGTTTTGATAATAATCTGAAGTCAACTATTGATGTCCTTCACGAAGCTAAGAATATTGAATTAGTGGCCCTTTTTGGCCCAGAGCATGGTGTAAGAGGTGATGTTCACGCCGGAGATAAAATTGAGAACATGACAGATGCAAAAACCGGACTGCCTGTATTTTCACTTTACGGAAAAACACGGAAAGCAACGCCTGAAATGCTAAAGGGTATTGATGTTCTGGTTTATGATATCCAGGATATCGGAAGCCGTTCCTTTACCTATATAAGCACAATGGGTCTTGCAATGGAGGCAGCAGCTGAGAATAATATTGAGTTTGTAGTTTTGGACAGACCTAATCCGCTTGGCGGGGAGAAAATTGAGGGCAATCTTACTGAGGATGGATTTATCTCTTTTGTAAGTCAGTTTAAAATACCTTATATATATGGCCTTACCTGCGGTGAGCTTGCTGTTATGCTTAACGAAGAGAATATGCTCGGAAAAAAATGCAAACTTACAGTTGTTCAAATGGAAGGCTGGAAAAGAGATATGACTTTTGAAGAGACAGGACTTCAGTGGGTTCCGTCATCACCTCATATCCCTCAGCCTATAAGTGCTATTGCTTATCCCATTTCAGGAATACTTGGTGAACTTGGTTATATGTCAATAGGAGTAGGTTATACAATCCCCTTCCAGATGTTTGCAGCAGAGTGGGTTGAAGCTGAAAAGCTTGCAGAAAGACTTAATAGTTATAATCTTCCCGGTATCGCTTTCCGCCCTATGCACCTCAAACCATTTTATGCAGTGGGTGTAGGCAAGAATCTTCAGGGTGTTCAGGTTCATGTGATGAATTACAAAAAGGCAGCACTTTCTGATGTACAGTTCTGGGTAATGCAGGCAGTTGCAGAGCTTTGGCCTGAAAAGGCAGTATTTGCTAATGCTAACGAGGGCAGATACAGAATGTTTGACCAGGTCTCCGGCAGCGATCAGATAAGAATTAAATTCTCACAGAGACATAAATTTGAAGACATAAAGAATTACTGGTATAAGGATGTTGAGAGCTTCAGAAAACTTTCAAAAAGATATTATTTATACAAATAATTTTTTCAATTAATGAGATATAAGAAAAGGGTTTAAATTTTAAACCCTTTTCTTATTCTTATTAATCCCTCCTCAACCCTTGCAAGGTTGGTTCCTATATTCATCCGGAAAAACCCCTCTCCGTCATCACCAAAGGCCAGACCGTCATTCAGCCCAAGTTTGGAAACATTGATTAATCTGTCTCTGATCTCTTTATGAGAAAGTCCGGTTTTTCTGAAATCGAGCCAAAGAAGAAAAGAGCTTTGCGGCTTCAGGAAAGTGACTGCCGGAACCTCTTTTTGGAGGAAATCATAAGCAAAATCAATATTCTTCTCAAGATAGATTTTAAGTTCATCAAGCCACTCCCCGCCATCTTTGTATGCAGCCTCCATAGTGATGTGCCCAAATAGATTTCCGAGGTCAAGATGTAATCTTTTCAATTCTCTGTTGTAACCATCCAGCAGCCGTTTTGAGGATGCAACAATTACAGAATTGAGCATTCCGGCCACGTTAAATGTTTTGCTGGGTGCCATTGCTGTAATAGTGTTTTCAGCTATCTCTTCAGATACTGATGCCATAACAGTATGCCTGTTTCCATAAAGAGCCAGATCTGCGTGAATTTCATCAGAAAAGATTATTGTACCATACGTACAGCACAATTCACCCATCTTTTTCAACTCCTCTTTACTCCATACTCTTCCCAGCGGATTGTGAGAGTTGCATAAGATAAACATTTTTACCCCTTCAGACAGCCTCTTTTCAAAATCTGCCCAGTCTATCTCCCAGCCATTCTCACTACTTATTAATGGACTCTTAACCAGAGTTCTGTCGTTCTCTTTTACAATAGCGTGAAAAGGGGGATATACAGGTGTCTGAATAAGAATTTTGTCACCCTTTTCAGTAAGGGCACTAATGGCCAGAGGAAGTGCTGCAACGATACCCGGGGATGATGTCACCCAATCTTTTTGAACACGCCATTGATACCTTCTCTCAACCCATCCGACAAATGCCTCAACAGAACCCGCTGATCTGAATCCATATCCGAATACACCATGTTGCGCAGTCCTCTTTACTGCATCAAGGACAGCCGGTGCAGTTCTGAAATCCATATCCGCAACCCACATAGGTAGGATGTCTTCAGTGCCGAATACATCATTAAGCAAGTCATACTTGACAGAGCAGGTACCCCGCCTGTCTATTTGTTCGTCAAAATTGTACATGGTCTCTTTTAGATATATCTAACAGCAGTTCCTGCAGCTGTAACCATAAGCATAGAACCGCCTACTGTCTCATAATCCAGATCTATTCCAATTATTGCGTTAGCACCCATGGCCTGTGCCTGAGCAGTAATCTCTTTCAGACACTCCTGTTTAGCCTCTCTGAGCACCTGCTCATATGATCCGGATCTACCGCCCACTATATCTCGTATGCCGGCAAGAAAATCGCGGACAATGTTTGCGCCAATAATGGTCTCACCGGAAACCAAACCATAATACTGCTCAATCTCTTTTCCCTCAATTGTTGAAGTTGTAGTTAAAAGCATATCAATTATATTTTAGTGATTAATTATTTTGAGTAAAGTTTTACAAGATTGAGAATAACTTCTGAAGCCTTCTCCATGCTCTCTACCGGAATGTATTCAAATTTTCCGTGGAAATTGTGTCCCCCGGCGAATATATTAGGGCATGGAAGACCCATAAATGAGAGTCTTGCTCCATCTGTACCTCCTCTAATTGGTTTAATATTAGGTTTGATGCCGGCCATCTCCATTGCAGTAACAGCTTTCTCAACTATATGGTAGTGAGGCTCCACCTGCTTTCTCATGTTATAATACTGATCTTTTATCTCCAGAGAAAATGTGCCCTTGCCATATTTTTCATTCAGAAAATCTGTGCACTTAGCAATAAGACCCTTCTTTAATTCAAATTTGTCAAAATCATGATCTCTGATAATGTATTGAATTGTAGTGCTCTCAACAGTTCCTTCAAAGCGGATTATATGAAAAAATCCCTCATAACAAGAAGTATACTCAGGCCTTTGATCAACTGGAAGCATTGAGTTCAACTCAGATCCGAGAATAATTGCATTTACCATCTTGTCTTTTGCATAACCCGGGTGTATGTTTCTCCCCTGTATGAAAATCTTCGCAGCAGCTGCATTAAAGTTTTCATACTCAAGCTCGCCAATTTCTCCTCCATCCATCGTATAGGCAAAGTCTGCACCAAACCTCTCAACATCAAACTTATCAACGCCACGCCCTATCTCTTCATCAGGAGTAAACCCTATTTTTATTGTTCCGTGCAAAAATTCAGGATGAGACATTATATATTCAGCAGCAGTCATTATTTCAGCAACACCAGCTTTGTCATCTGCCGCCAGCAGGGTTGTGCCGTCTGTTGTAATGATAGTATTACCTTTATATTTGAGTAATTCAGGGAACTCATCAACCTTCATAATAAAGCCCCTCTCCTTGTTGATCACAATATCAGAACCATCGTAATTATTAATAATTTGAGGCTTTATATTGGCTCCCGATGCATCCGGAGCACTGTCAACGTGAGCAATGAACCCTATTACAGGTACCTCTTTGCCATCCGGCAGATTTGAAGGGATAGTAGCCATTACATAGCCCCACTCATCAAGTTCAACATCCTTAATTCCCATATCTTTCAGTTCTTTAACCAATAGCCTTGATAAGTCAAGCTGTTTGGATGTGCTGGGCTGGGATTCCGATTCCGGGTCAGATGCAGTATCAATAGCTATATATCTGAGAAATTTTTCAAGTACCTTTTCTTTCATAATTCATTTGTTAATTAATTCACATTATATAATCATGAGACTAAATCCCATAACTGCCATACCCGCAATTACACCTATGATTGCAGGATGGTGCTCTCCGTATTTTTCTGCTGTTGGAAGAAGCTCGTCAAGGGAGATATAGACCATAATCCCTGCCACTCCGGCAAGAATTATTCCCAGGAACGAATCATGAAACAGATAGGAGAGCAGGATGTATCCTACTACCGCTCCAAGTGGCTCGGCCAGACCTGAAAGCAGAGAGTGCCAGAAAGCTTTACTTCTGCTTCTTGTTGCATAGTAAATAGGAATAGCAACGGCTATGCCCTCTGGAATGTTGTGAATTCCTATTGCCACAGCAATGGAAGCCCCAAGCCCCGGATCATTCATTGCACTTACAAAGGTGGCTATTCCCTCCGGAAAGTTGTGTATTCCAATTGCAAATGCAGACATAAGTCCCAGTCTCATGAGCCCTTTGTCATTTCCCTCTCCGTTAAATTTCTTAATAGACAAATCGCCCACCTCGTGGGGATTTTCACCTGATGGAACAAGCCAGTCAATTACAGCTATAAGAGCAATGCCTCCAAAGAAAGCCAGAAGGGCATAAAATTGACCGGGCCTATCTCCGTAAAGTTCACCCAGACTCTTCTGGGCATCGGTGAATAGTTCTACCATTGAGATGAAAATCATCACTCCTGCAGAAAACCCAAGAGATGCGGCCAGGAATCTTGGAGAGAATTTCTTATAGAGCAATACAATTCCACTGCCAATAGCAGTAGAGAGACCGGCAAAAAGAGTAAGGGCAAAAGCAATAATATAATTACCTTCCATTCTCTGCTACTCCTCTTTTTTTGCCCTCAGGCTGTCCCATGCAAGATAACCTATTAGAAGAAGGTACATAACAAGTGCTAATATCTCAGCGGCTCTTGTCTCCATCCACTCAGTCTGAAGTAGGTTTACTCCGCCAAAGCGGATAATAGCACTGACAACACCCATCAGGGCACCGCCGGCTATGAATCCGGAGGCTAACAGTGTGCCTCTCTCTTTTCTGGCTGTATTAAGAGCCTGATCCTTGCTTCTTGTAGAAACAAACCACGCTATTGCACCACCTGCAAGTAGCGGAAGGTTTAGTTCAAGAGGGATAAACATACCCAGTGAAAAAGCTAATGCTGGAACACCTATAAACGTAAGTGCTATTGCTATTATTGCTCCTATTCCGTACAGGATCCATGGTGCTCCTCCTCCTGACATCAGAGGTTCAATTACAGCGGCCATTGCATTAGCCTGAGGGGCTACCAGAGCGTGCTCGCCTGTGAATCCGTATGTCTTGTTAAGTATTATCATCACACCACCCACAGTGGCTGCAGCAACAAGGGTTCCAAGAAATTTCCATTGTTGCTGTTTTGCCGGAGTTGTGCCAAGCCAGTATCCAATTTTAAGGTCTGTTATAAAAGCTCCTGAAACCGAAAGCGCTGTACATACAACACCACCAATTATAAGCGCCGCAGTCATACCCGCTGTTCCCTTCAATCCACTTGCCACCATAACCACTGATGCAAGAATTAGTGTCATCAGAGTCATCCCACTCACCGGATTTGTTCCAACAATTGCAATAGCATTGGCGGCGACTGTAGTAAACAGAAACGCTATCACTGCCACAACCACAAGTGCAATAATTGCATGGAACAGATTGTCAACAACACCCAGGTAGAAGAAAATAAAGGTGACAATAAGAGCCGCAATAATACCAATGGCGATTATCTTCATAGAGAGGTCTCTCTGCGTACGTACTTCGTTTTTAACCTCCTTTGACTTCCCACCCAGCTCTTTTGCTGCCAGACCAAAAGCACTTTTAATAATTCCGGCACTCTTTATAATGCCAATAACACCTGCAGTGGCGATACCACCAATACCTATATGTCTTGCATAATTTCTGAAAATCTCCTCCGGAGACATTTCGCCTATTGTCTGGATAATTCCCGAGTTCATTAAATCCAGAATCTGGTCTCCAAAAATCACATTCATCAGAGGTATGATCACAAACCATACAAGCATTGAGCCCAGACTTATAATAAATGAGTATTTGAGGCCAATAATATAACCAAGTCCCAGTACTGCAGCACCTACATTTATTTTGAATACGAATTTTACTTTATCTGCAATTGCAACACCTATAGGTGCAACCTTGGAAGTGAAAACTTCAGACCACAAACCAAATGTTGACACCACGAAATCATATATTCCTCCTATGAGGCCACTTATTAAAAGTAGTTTTGCTCCGCTGCCTCCGGTCTCTCCGCTTACAAGTACCTGAGTTGTTGCAGTTGCCTCAGGAAATGGGAATTTACCGTGCATCTCCTTAACAAAATATTTTCTGAAAGGAATAAGAAACAGAATTCCAAGTACTCCGCCGAGTAACGAGCTCATGAATACTTTCCCAAAATCAACAGTAAGTTCCGGATATTTAGCCTGGAGAATATAGAGGGCAGGAAGAGTGAAGATTGCCCCTGCAACTATTGCCCCCGAACTTGCCCCAATAGATTGAATAATAACGTTCTCTCCAAGTGCATTTTTTCTTTTAAGTGCTCCTGAAATACCTACAGCTATTATTGCAATGGGAATTGCCGCTTCAAATACCTGCCCTACCTTTAGTCCAAGATATGCCGCGGCTGCAGAAAAAATTATTGTCATAAGAATACCCATGGATACAGACCAGGGGGTAACCTCCGGATACGACTTGTCCGGCGACATAAGTGGTTTGTACTCTTCGCCTTTGCCCAGCTCTCTGTATGCGTTTTCCGGAAGGCCTTTAGGTTTGGTTTCCTTGATTTCCATAATTTAATTCAGTTTATTTTCCAAAGGTATGAAATTTATGAATTATTCTTTTACCTTTGCACCCCATATGAATTCAACAGGCAATCATATCAATTTAAGCAAAAAGCTCAGACACGTCCGACGATGTGTCCTGGCAGCTTACATACAATAATCTGCTTAGGATTGCCGGGTGGCTTAAGGCCCCCACCATAACCCCAGTATCCACATATTACCCCCGTTAATTTAAGATGAGTGTCAGCATTGTCGTGGCAAATTCCAGCCATGCTGTCTATGCAGAAATAATCTGCGACCTTATGTTTATCTCCGCACAGGAGAGAGGTACCGGTATTGCAAGAAGGTCTCCTGAATACATAGCAGGAAAAATGACAGAAGGGAAAGCCGTTATAGCGATTGATGAGGGTGTTGCAGTGGGATTTGCATATATTGAAACCTGGAGTCATTGCCGGTTTGTAGCAAACTCAGGTCTTATAGTTGCACATTCTCACCGAAACACCGGATTAGCAAGAAAAATCAAAGAGAGAATCTTCTCCTTGTCAAGAGAATTATATCCAGACTCTAAAATATTCAGTATCACAACAGGACTTGCTGTGATGAAGATTAATTACGAACTGGGTTTCCGCCCTGTTACCTTTTCAGAGCTAACTGACGATCCTGACTTCTGGAAAGGTTGCGAAGGATGCCGGAACTATGATATACTATTAAGAAATAACCACAGGATGTGTCTTTGTACTGGTCTCCTTTACGACCCATCCTACAAAACCATAAGATAAATGAAAGATAAAGTTGTACTTGCGTTCAGCGGAGGACTTGATACATCCTTTTGTATACCGTATCTGATAAAAGAAAAGGGACTTGAGGTGCATTCAGTAATGGTAAACACAGGCGGATTCTCTGCAGATGAGGAGCGGGCGATTGAGGAGCGAGCCATCTCTCTGGGAGCAAAATCTCACAAAAATATTGATGCTTCACATGAGTACTATTCAAAAGGGATAAAATATCTGCTTTTTGGGAACATTCTCAAAAATGGTACATACCCACTCTCTGTAAGCTCAGAAAGAATTTTTCAGGCACTTGCCGTTCTTGAGGAGGTTAAGTCACTCGGAGCCAAATATGTTGCTCACGGAAGTACAGGAGCCGGGAATGATCAGGTGAGATTTGACCTGGTTTTTGAGGTACTGGCACCTGAAGTTACAATTCTTGCTCCCATAAGAGGGTTGGCACTGAGCAGAGCCCAGGAGATTGAATATCTCTCAAAGCATGGCTGTAATCTCTCTTGGGAGAAGGCTAGGTACTCAATCAATCAGGGTTTGTGGGGAACAAGTGTAGGTGGTGTGGAGACATTAACCTCACATGGAATTTTGCCGGAAAATGCCTATCCCTCACAGCTTAACGCTCAGGGTAGCATTACTATTAAGCTTGGCTTCTCAAAAGGAGAGCCTGTATCGCTTAACGGTGAGGAGATGCAGCCTGTTAACCTGATAAAAAAACTGGCTGAAATTGCATCGGAATATGCAGTTGGAAGGGATGTGCATGTGGGTGATACAATTATTGGTATAAAAGGAAGAGTTGCATTTGAAGCTGCTGCCCCTATGATTCTGATAAAAGCCCACCACCTTCTTGAAAAACATACCCTCACTAAGGGCCAGCTTTACTGGAAGGATCAGTTGGCTGCCTGGTATGGCCAGCTGGTACATGAGGCTCAATACCTTGATCCTCTTGCAAGGAATATTGAAAATTTTCTTGAAGACACACAACAGAGAGTTACCGGCGAAGTTTATGTTGAACTGAAGCCATACCACTTTTCAGTCCTTGGCTGTAAATCTAAGTATGATTTGATGAGCTCAGAATTTGGTCAGTATGGAGAAAAAAACAGTTCATTCAGCGGGGCGGATGTCATAGGCTTCACCCGGGTTATGGCTAATCCTTTGAAAATATACTATTCGGTAAATAAAAATGATTAAGGCAACAATAGCAGGAGCAACAGGGTATACAGGTGGAGAGTTAATCAGGATACTTTTTAACCATCCAGATGTTGAACTTAAGTGGCTTACCAGTACATCTCTGGCAGGAGAACTTGTAAGTGGAGTGCACAGAGACCTTCTTGGTGAATGCAGTCTTAGATTCACAGAAGAGACCGGTAATCCTGATGTACTATTCCTTGCACTTGGCCATGGATTGTCAAGAGATTTCATAAAAAAATCAACAATCTCTTCTTCGTGTAAGATAATTGACCTTGGTAGTGATTTCAGAGTTGAAGGAAAGTTTGAAAATAAAGTTGTTGCATATGGAATGACCGATCTCTTAGAGGAAGAAATCTCAAAAGCAGATATAGTTGCCAATCCGGGATGTTTTGCAACTGCAATAACCCTTGCTCTGGCACCACTGGCAAAGGGTGGTTTATTGAAGAATGAGTCTCATATACACGCTGTTACCGGCTCTACTGGTGCGGGTAAATCCCTTTCACAGACATCACATTTTAGTTATAGAGAGGGTAATATTTCTGTTTATAAGCCATTTAAACATCAGCATCTAGCAGAGATAACCCATACTCTTGAAAGAATTGGCGGAAGCAAATTGCAGCAGATAAATTTTGTTCCAATGAGGGGAGATTTTACACGGGGAATAATTGCCAGCATCTATACAGAAATAGATGAAAGTATTGACTATGCTGTAATTGAAGAAATTTATAGTCAAGTCTACTCTGAATCCCCTTTTGTACATATTTCAAGGGAGAGTATAAGCCTTAAAGAGGTAGTTAATACTAATAAGGCCTTTCTCCAAATAGAGAGACACGGTAAATACTTACATATAACATCAATTATTGACAACCTGCTTAAAGGAGCATCCGGACAAGCAGTTGAGAATATGAATATAATGTTTGGACTTCCCCGGGAGAGGGCGTTGAAACTTAAAGGAGTTGCATTTTAATGAAAAGTTTTGAGGTTTATAAATTGTGGCCTGTTGAACTGGCCAAAGGTTCCGGAGCAAGGCTTTGGGATAGAGATGGAAAAGAGTATCTTGATATGTACGGAGGTCATGCCGTAATTTCTATTGGCCACTCACATCCTAAGTATGTATCTGCAATTAAAGAGCAGATTGAGATGCTTGGATTTTATTCAAATTCAGTTATTAATTCATTGCAAAACAGACTGGCCTTAAAACTTGGTGAAATATCGGGTTGCAATGACTACTCTCTGTTTATGTGCAACTCCGGCGCAGAGGCCAACGAGAATGCAATGAAACTGGCATCATTTCAAACTGGTAAAAGCAGGATTCTTGCTTTTAAAGGAGCTTTTCACGGAAGAACGTCCGGTGCTGTTGCAGCTACTGATAATAAGGCTATAAGAGCACCATTTAACAGGACCTCCAAAGTTACTTTTATTGCAATGAACGACATCTCCCTGGCTGAAAAAGAGCTTGCAAAGGGCGATTACGCTGCTGTCATTATTGAAGGAATCCAAGGTGTGTCAGGAATTGTAATGCCTGATGATAAATTCCTGTCGGATCTCAGGAGGCTTTGTGATAAACATAAAGTGATGCTCATCTTGGATGAGGTGCAGAGTGGCTGTGGAAGAACGGGAAAATATTTTGCTCATCAGTACTCAGGGATAAAACCAGATATGATTACTATGGCAAAAGGAATTGGCAACGGATTTCCCATAGGGGCAGTGTTAATATCCCATAAGATAGGAGCTGTGGCAGGAATGCTTGGAACAACATTCGGAGGAAATCATCTTGCATGTGTGGCAGCTATGTCTGTTATTGAGGTTATTGAAGAGGAGAAATTGATGGAAAATGCAGTCACAGTAGGAAACTATATAACAGATAACTTAAGAGGTTCAGTCTCTGTTGCCGAGATAAGAGGAAGAGGATTGATGATAGGTATTGAACTTAAAGAGGGTTTTGAAAAGATAAAAGAGAGGCTTCTGTTTCAAAAGTGTGTTTTTACGGGATCTGCGGGCAGGAGTGTCATTCGGGTTCTCCCACCACTGAATATATCAATTAAAGAGGCAGATGAGTTTATATCTGCATTCAGAGAACTAGAAAAAGAGATGCAATGAGAAATTTTACAAAAGCAGGGGATATTGGCCCCATTTCAAGAGCTCTAGACCTTGCATGGGATGTTAAAATAAATCCATATGCAGATAAAGAATTGGGGAGAGATAAGACTCTTTTAATGATTTTCTTCAATTCAAGTCTCAGGACAAGACTGAGCACCCAGAGAGCGGCGACAAATCTTGGGATGAATGTAATTGTTCTGGACATTAATCAGGGAGCATGGAAACTGGAAACAGAGCTTGGAGTTATAATGGATGGTGACAAGCCTGAGCACATACTGGAAGCAATACCTGTAATGGGGACATATTGTGATATTATTGGTGTCAGATCATTTGCTAATTTGATTAACAGAGAATCGGACTACAGTGAAGAGATAATAAATCAGTTTATCAGACTTTCCGGGAAGCCTGTTTTTAGTATGGAGTCAGCCACCAGGCATCCACTGCAGAGTTATGCAGATATTATTACTATTGAAGAGTATAAGAGAGTTAAGAGGCCAAAAGTGGTTCTTGCATGGGCACCTCATCCAAGGGCTTTGCCACAGGCCGTTCCAAACTCGTTTGCAGAATGGGTTAATGAGGCTGATTACGATTTTGTAATTACTCATCCTCAGGGTTATGAGTTGTCTCCTGAATTTACCGGTAATGCAAAAATTGAATACGACTGGAACAAGGCTTATGAAGGGGCACATTTTGTTTATGCAAAGAACTGGTCTGCATATAATAAAGAAAACTACGGAAAGGTAATTCATATGGACAGATCCTGGATGGTTGACAGTGAAAAGATGGCACTAACTGACGGAGCCTTCTTTATGCACTGCCTTCCGGTAAGGAGGAACATGATTGTCTCTGATGATGTTCTAGATTCCTCATCATCAATTGTAGTTCATCAGGCTTCAAACCGTGTCGTTTCTGCACAGGCTGTATTAAGAGAGATGTTAAGAACACTTTAAAAACAATGAAATGAAAGTTCTCAATGTTGTAAAAATTGGTGGTAACGTTGTTGATAATAGGGATTCTCTGGGGAAATTTCTAGTGAAACTCAATAATTTAGAGGGTCTTAAGATACTTATTCACGGAGGTGGAATTCTTGCCAGTGAAATATCGGCTAAACTGGGTATTGAGACTGTTATGCTTGAAGGAAGAAGAATAACAGATGCAGAGACTTTAAAAATTTGCACAATGGTATATGCAGGCTGGATTAATAAAAGCATTGTTGCATCATTACAGAAATCCGGTTGTAATGCTCTCGGTCTGTCAGGTGCTGATGCAGCATCAGTTCCTGCAAAAAAAAGATTACCGGAACCTGTTGATTATGGTTTTGTAGGTGATGTAAATCCGGCTGAAATAAATTCAGGCTTTATCAGCAGTCTGCTTGGGCGGGGAATTACACCTGTTTTTGCTCCAATAACTTTTAGCAGAGATGGAGCTCTGTTGAATACGAATGCAGATACAATGGCCTCATCAATAGCTATTGCCATGTCTCACCATTATTACACAAGGTTGGTCTTTTGCTTTGAAAAAAGAGGAGTTTTAAGTGATAAAGAGGATGATAACAGCGTGATACCACTGATCAATACCGAGGGGTATATGAGATTAAAGAGGGAGAATCGTGTTTCTGCAGGTATGATTCCAAAAATTGACAACGCCTTTTTTGCTCTTAAAAGTGGTGTATCTGAGGTATATATCAGAAACTGGGCAGAGATATTACACAATGGGGGAACAATGTTGAAAATCTGATGACAAAAGAACAGATTAATAATTCAGTGGACAGAGCCTCTTCCTTACTGAGAGAGATGGTTTCAATTCAGTCATTTTCTTCAGAAGAGAGAGAGGTTTCGGATCTTATTGCATTATGGATTGAACGAGAGGGTCTTATAGTCAATAGAGCCGGTAATAATTTATGGACACTCGCCGGTGATTTTAATCCTGAATTGCCCACTCTTATGCTTAATTCCCATATGGATACTGTAAGACCATCCTCTTCTTATACATTTGATCCATTTAATCCTCCACATGACAGCAATATTGTTTACGGTTTAGGCAGTAATGATGCCGGTGCTTCAGTTGTATCTATGATTGAAACCTTTTTCTATTTTTCAAAAAATGGCTCTCCATTTAATATATTATTGGCAATAAGTTGTGAAGAGGAGAATTCGGGTCCGGGAGGAATGCGTATGTTATATTCCGTTTTACCTCAGCCAGATTGTGCAATTATAGGAGAACCTACGAAAATGGAGGCTGCTATAGCAGAGAGGGGACTGCTTGTTATTGATGCAACAGCAAATGGTGTAAGCGGTCATGCGGCCAGGGAAGAGGGTGTTAATTCAATACTAATAGCTCACAGGGATATTGAGAAAATTATTACTCATAAATTTCCCAGAGTATCACCCCTTATGGGAAGTGTGAAAACCAGCGTTACAAGGATTGAGGCAGGCAGAGAGCATAATGTAATTCCTGAGAAATGCTGTTTTACTCTTGATATCAGGCCAAATGAGCTATATACAAATGAGGAAATTTTTGAAACATATAAGGAGTTGCTGGAAAGTACTCTGGTAGCCAGGTCATTCAGTAATAAATGTTCAAAAACCCCCGACGGTCATGAGCTTATCAGTTGTGCAAAAAGATGCGGAATAAATCAATATGTATCTCCAACAACATCTGACTGGATGAGGATTCCCATCCCTGCAATTAAAATGGGTCCGGGGGATTCGTGCCGTTCCCACAGGGCAGATGAGTTTGTTACACTTGCCGAGATAAAGGCAGGAATAGAGGGTTACGTTAAATTCATTAATAATTTAAATCTGAAGAGATGAATTTGCTTTGGAAAAAAGGGGATGATCCCAATATTAAAGTAAGAGACTTCACAGTTGGTAAGGACAGAGAGTTTGACATATTAATCGCAGGATGTGATATTGAGGGTTCAATAGCGCATGTAAATATGATCTCTACAATAGGACTACTTACTGAAGAGGAGTCTCGTGTTCTGGTAGAGGAGCTTGAGATTATGGCAAACGAGGTAAAGGATGGAACATTTGTCCTGGAGGATGATATTGAGGATATTCATTCACAGGTTGAGATAAATCTAACAAGAAAGCTGGGCGAACTTGGAAAAAAGATTCACTCAGGAAGATCCAGAAACGATCAGGTTCTTGTTGATGTTAAGCTATTTCTGAAAAAGGAGATAAGGAAGATACTTGGCCAGACAGATTTGCTTTTTGATACTCTTGTCAATCTTAGCGAAAAACAAAAGGATGTACTTATGCCGGGATATACTCACAGCCAGATAGCAATGCCATCTTCATTCGGTTTGTGGCTGGGGGGGTATGCCGAGACTCTGTCAGATGATTTGTTGTTACTCCTCTCTGCATGGAATATTGCAGACCAAAATCCTCTTGGCTCGGCTGCCGGATATGGGAGCTCATTCCCTCTTGACAGAGAGATGACCACATCGCTGCTTGGTTTTGGGGGTATGCACTATAATTCGGTTGCTGCACATATGAGCAGAGGAAAGTGTGAAAAATCACTTGCATTTGCAATATCTTCTATAGCATCTACTTTGAATAAGCTTGCTTCTGACTCAATTCTCTTTATGAACGGGAATTATGGATTTATAAAATTTCCGGATGAATTGACCACAGGCTCAAGCATTATGCCTCACAAAAAGAATCCTGATGTATGGGAACTCATAAGAGGACACTCAAACAGACTTCAGAGTCTTCCAAATGAGATTACTCTTTTAACAACCAATCTTACTCACGGATATCACAGGGATTTCCAGCTTCTGAAAGAGATACTCTTCCCGGCTCTGAATGTTGTGGTTGATATACTGGGTATGACTAATTACATGATAAGCAATATGATTGTAAACAGGAATATTTTGTCAGAATCAAAATATGACTATCTGTTTACTGTTGAAGAGGTGAACAGGAGAGTAATTTCCGGGATTCCGTTCAGAGATGCATACAGAGCAGTAGGAGAGGAGGTAAATGACGGAACTTTCAGAGCAGAAAAGAGAATTGCCCACACTCATATTGGAAGTGTAGGCAATCTTTGTAACAGCGAAATTATCGTGAAATTTAAATCTATAGTTTCAATGTTTGGTAAATAGATGTTTAGAAACCAAAGTTGAACTCATACTTTCCAAAGAGCAGGAATGCTATTCCCAGGGTAAGAAGAATGTTGAATGTCTGAGCAATCAGGAAGGCTGCTGTGTATCTGTTGTTCTCTTTACCAAATACCTTTCTGAAATCGGTTTCAAGACCTATTGCAACAAAAGCCACAGAGAACAGAGTCTCTCTAAGAGCTTTTGCTGCGCCGCTCAAACCTTTTGCAGTTGCGGGTTCAAGCATAAAGCTGAACACTACGGAAGCGAGCATAAATCCAATCACAAATTTTGGGAATCTATCCCACAAAACAGACGCTGAAGGTCTTATCTCTTTGTTTGACCCCTTGAGAGACCAGTAAATTGATATTGCAAATGCAGCAACTCCCAGGAGTGCGTTCTGTGATGCCTTGATTATAACACTCTGTGATTCTGCTACCTCTCCAAGAAATTTTCCTGATGCAACCACTGCACCGGTTGTATCAATAGTGCCGCCAAGCCATGCACCTGCAACCTCCTGAGTAAGGCCAAGAAGCTGAGCCAGATAAGGCATAATATACATCATGGGAACAGCTACAACAAGTACGAGAGACACTACGAATGAGAGTTTCTTTGAGTCACCCTTCATGGCGCCACTTGCCGCAATGGCGGCTGAAACACCGCAAATTGAGACTGCAGTTGAGAGTAAGACACCCATCTCTTTGTCTATGCCCATTTTCCTTGCAATCCAGAAAGAGAAATTCCAGACAAGAACAATAACAATAATTGCCTGAACCATTCCAAGAGAACCGGCTTTCATTATCTCTCCAAAGATGATAGTTGTACCAAGGACAACCAGCCCTGCCTTGATGAAAAATTCACTTCTTGTTGCAGGTTCAAGCCATTTGGGCAGTCCGAATATATTTCTTATCAGAAGTCCTATAGCTACTGAGAAGAAAACAGCTTCAAATCCCACCTGTTTAACTGGGGCCAGAGTACTTATGTACTGGGCCAGAAAGGAGAGACCGTAGATAAATAAGAATGAGGGGGCAAACCACTTCATCTTGACATCCAGTAGCCAAAGACCCAAGTAGCTTAAACCAAAAATTATCACAAACTTTGTTACCTCAAACGGAACTTTGGCAAACCACTCAGGGTATCCTTCCGGAAACTGATATTTTACCTTGCCAAGAGATGGAACGAAAATAACTAGAATAACAAGAATAGCACCCATAAAGGTAGCAATCCAATCTTCATTCTTGAATTGCAAGAAGAATTTTTTCATCATTTGTAAGTTTAGTATGTACCTGTTCAACTAGGACAAATATACCGTAAAAATTTTTATAGTAAAACGGTTTACTATTATTATTTTAAAAAAGCCCCAGTTCAGGGGCTTAAATTAATAGAATTCAGAATTTATGGGACAGCTAGTCTGCTTCCGGCACTGTGTTTTACAGCCCTCTTCCATAATTCCGTATATCCCGGAAAGTCAGGTGACGGTGGTATTCTATCAGAATGTCCGTTATTTTTGAAAGTTCCGTCCGGATTTTGCTTTTTTGTATTACCATCCATATATTTTACCAGAAGATATTCATCAAGTTGTTTCCATTTGATGAACAGATCGTTGGCAGATTTAACAGAAAAATCGGTAGTAAGGTCTGAAACTTTGTCAGGATTTGTTTTAATCAGCTCCAAAGCTTTTTTGTCAGTTTCACTAACCCTCTCCATAATATGTTTTTCATGCGCATCAATTACAGACCTCACTTCAGCTCCTATATGATTGTATCTCAGGTAGGCAAACTGAGCAATCCTGTTTGTTATCCAGAACATAGATGTTGGAGAGTACTCAAGCATAGAACCGTTACCGAGGGCATAGTTCTCTGAAATTGTCTTTGAAGAGGTGTATACAGGTGTGAGTGGAGATGTGGCTGCGTCATCAACTGCAAACCAGAAAATTCCACCTATCTGATCAGGCATATTTGCACGTGCCTCTCCAACAAACCAGAAACCTGTCTGCTGTGTTGCGATAGCCCTTTCATTAATATACTTCTCTCCGTCAACTTCAAATCCCATCGGCCTCCATCTGTATGGTAAAGCATTTCCTCCTGCTCCAATATCAGTTGTCATATCCATTGGGGTCCCTTCATAATGGTCTCTCATCATATCAGCAACATCTTTAACGCTAAGTTTTGATTTTGCTTTAACATATAAAGGCATTCTGTTTTTTAAATTGTGACCAAGAGCATAATCAAGATATTTGCTCATATCTTCAGATGAATGTTTATTGAAAAAGCTCCATACTCTTGCATCACAACCTCTTACAGTTGCTCCGTCAGCCGGTCCATAGGTGTCGGCAAAACTGAAGGAGTCGTCATTTCCGGAGTACAGACCCTGTTCTCTGGCATGTGAAATCACATCTGGTGCATAGATACAGTTTTCAGGATCATTCTTTGGGAATGTTGTAATTCTAGCCTGGTTTGCATGGCCCGATATATAGCCGTCGGGAATCCTTATTGCCACCCATACCGCACCTTTGTTTACATTTTTACCATTTACCAGCTTTGGTGCTTTTCCAATTATTTCAAGAAACCAAACCTCCTTTTTATCTGCAACTGAAATTGATTCACCTGTGGAAGCGTATCCGTATTCATTTGCAAGTGTTGTGATTATATTGATTGCCTCTCTGGCACTTTTGGCTCTTTGCAATGCGATGTACATAAGCGAACCATAATCTACAACACCTTGAGGGTCATACTGTGACTCAATCCCGCCCCATGTAGATTCACCAATTATTACCTGATGTTCATTCATATTACCTATGACATTGTATGTCTCAGAAACCTGAGGGATTTGTCCAAGGTATCTCTCTTTGCCCCACTCATATATGTTCAGCATACTCCCTTTTGAGTATCCGGCGGCCGGGTAGTGCACAAGCACACCGTATCTTGTGTGAGAGTCTGCCGAGTAACTTACCATATTATTCCCGTTTACTGATGCACCGGACGTTATCAGGAGATTTGTGCATGCCAATAATGAGTAAAAGCTGATTGTTGTAAATAACAGAGTTGCAGAAATTTTCTTCATATTCAAAAAATTTGGGCTAAGATAGTAAATCCGCATCTATTTGCCACTCTCAAGTTTTTTAGAAAATTCAAATCAAAATATTTTGGAGATTTGAAAAAAGTACATACCTTTGCAGCCCGTTTGAGAAAAAACGGTTTAAGTTCATTGACATTTTGAGAGAGATAATAGAGGTAAAGAAAATAGAAAATAATA
>CALGSW010000004.1 GCA_937901965.1 uncultured Bacteroidota bacterium | reverse complement strand
GTTTGCTTTTTCAGTGTTAGATTTTGAGGTAAATGAAATATTAAAGAAACTTGAAGATGATATTAAGTAACAACGTTTGCTGACACGCGTTAAATCCCATTAAAACGGGAATTTTACCGCGGGAACGTTACCGGTCATAAAAATGCAAAGGATAAATCAGAAGTTATAAGAAACTCAATATATGGCAATAAACAGAAAAATTTGGGTAGAAGGGAATGAAATATCGGTTATACTTGATAGCAATCAGGAGTATATCTCATTGACCGATATGCTTAAAGCAAAAGATGGTGATTTTTTTATTGCTGATTGGTTGCGTAATCGTAATACCATTGAGTATCTCGGTATTTGGGAATCAATATATAATCCTGATTTTAATTATGGCGAATTCGCCATAATTAAAGGTCAAGCAGGATTAAACAGTTACAAGTTAAGCGTTAAAGAATGGGTTTAACAAACTAATGCAATAGGGTTAAAAGCCAGTGCCGGTCGATATGGAGGAACTTATGCCCATCCAGATATTGCATTTGAATTTGGTATGTGGATTAGCCCTCAATTTAAAATATATCTTGTAAAAGAGTTTCAGCGCCTTAAGAGCGATGAAAACAATCGATTAAAATTAGATTGGAACCTACAAAGAACCTTGTCAAAAGTAAATTATCAGATCCACACAGATGCGATTAAAGAAAATCTTATCCCTCAAGAAATAACCGGCCAACAAATGGCTTATGTTTATGCAACTGAAGCAGATCTTTTGAATGTTGCACTTTTTGGGATTACAGCTAAAGAGTGGAGAGACAATAATTCTGACAAGAACGGAAATATCAGAGATTACGCAACATTGGAACAGCTTGTTGTATTGAGCAACATGGAAAGCATTAACGCATTGTTGATTCAACAAGGCTTATCGCAAACTCAACGACTTCTTCAACTCAACAAAGTTGCTATTTCCCAGATGAGATCTTTAGTTGAAAGCAAAGCAATGAAAAAATTGAAATAATATCAACGAACCGGTAACACGCAGTAAATCCCATTAAAACGGGATTTTACTGCGATACCGTTAGCCACAATTATACCCAAATCAACTATTTAAGGCTAAACCCTTAAAATGTATTTGCTCTTTTCAGGGTTTAACCTTATATTTGTTTTATTATTTTAAGGTTATGCCCTTATGAAAAAACAAAGATTAATATTAGAACAAATTGATGCAAAGATTGCTCAGCTTAAGAAAGCAGAAAACTTTGTAATTCCAGCATCTGGATGGGTTTATTCGATTAGACAAGCTCTAGGAATGTCCATGAGGCAATTAGGAGATAAAATGAGAATAACACCTCAAAGCATCAAAGAAATAGAAGAGAGAGAAAAAAATGGAACAATTACCATTAAAGGTCTCCGACAATTTGGACATTCTCTCGATTTAAAACTTATTTATGGATTTTTGCCATCAGATGGGAGTCTTGAAAAGATAATCGAAAAACGTGCTTTTGAACTAGCAACAGAAATCGTCAATAGAACTTCAATATCTATGAAGCTTGAAGATCAAGAAAATAATCCTAGCAGACTTCACAAAGCAGTTAAAGAGAAAGCAGAGGAAATAAAACTTACAATGCCTAAGTACTTATGGGACTAAACTTTGAAAATATAGAGGGGCAAACACCCCTAGATGAAGATGAGAAAGAGGGCCTCCTCCTGAAAACCATATCTACCAGAGGTGAACTTGATGAATTCGAACAAGCCAACATCCAAGATGCGATAGAATGGTCCATGAAGAGTAAAATAAGTAGAGAGCAACTTCTTTCAGAAGATTTTATCTTACTTATACATAAAAAGATGTTTGGTACAGTATGGAACTGGGCTGGGACCAAGAGAAAAACAAACAAGAATATTGGAGTAGACAAAAAACATGAAAAGAGTGACGGTGTTTTGTGGTTCAAGTTTTGGGTCAGAAGATATATATAAATCTCAAGCGGCTTTGCTTGGACAAACATTAGCGAAACAAAACATTGAATTAGTGTACGGAGGTGCAAATGTAGGACTTATGGGTGCAGTTGCAGACGGAGTTTTGAGTGGAGGAGGGAGAGTTATTGGCGTATTGCCTAACTTTTTAAAATCAAAAGAAATTGCCCACAAACAATTAACCGAATTAATCTTGGTTGATAGTATGCACGAAAGGAAAACAAAAATGAATGAACTCTGCGACGGAGTAATTGCACTGCCAGGTGGCTTTGGGACATTAGAAGAATTTTTTGAAATGCTAACTTGGGGCCAACTGGGACTTCATAAGAAGCCAATTGCAATTTTAAACATTGACGGTTTTTATGATTCTTTAAACAACTTGATACAGACAATGGTTAATAAAGGGTTTTTAAAGGAAGTAAATCAGCAAATGCTTTTAGTTAGTGACAATATTGAAGAACTTCTTGATAAAATGAAAAATTATGTAGCTCCGACAGTTGGAAAATGGATTTCCATAGAAACAGTTTGACGGAAAACAACGAACTGCTGACAGCATGTACAAGAAATCGCAGTTTCAGTGCAAAATCAAAGCTCTGTGCTTTTAGTAAAGTTCCGTTCCAAACTGAAATTGAAGTGTTTTTTAATCTGCCACTTCTTATACCCGCTGACCGTTATAGCAGCGTGCGGTCGGACAGCTTCAACAGAACGCTTCAGCCCTTGAGAAGTATTACACAGAGATTCTATAGTTGAGCCTGGTAGAGGAAGAATCAATCATTACACAGATAAAATTAACTTAACATAAACTCTACATATTTTATAATTATAAACATAGCAACTATACAATACTTTATTTATAAATGGCTAATATGTATATAATCAGAGTTTAAGCTTAATATAATTGCCTCTACAAAATACTTCGTCCCAAAAACCCAAATTATTCATTAACAGTTTTTACAACTGATTTAATTCTTACATTGCATAGTGTTTAACAATAACTCTGTGTAGTATGTTATTTTTTCAAAAAGCTAACAATACAATTGAGCTGATAGACCAGTTTCTTAATTGTGTAGACCAAAGTCTGCTTCTGTTCAGAGAGGGTGTAAAGAATTACCTCTATTCAAGCACTGAAAATTTTAACGCAAATCTCCAGTCTCTTGCTAACGCTGAACTTGAGTCTGATAAATTACGAAAAAAAATTGAAAGCACCCTGTTTAAGCAATCACTTATGCCTGAGTTAAGGGGTGATTTTATGAGACTGCTGGAAGAGCTTGACAATATAATAGATCAGGCAAAGAAGAATCTTTTTCAGTTTGATGTGGAGATGCCGCATATACCACCGGAACTTATTCCGGATTTCATAAAGCTTACTCAAATTTCTGTCTCTGCAGCAGAATCCGTTGTTCCCGCTGCTAAATCTTATTTTACAGAACCAGTTGCTGTAAATGAGAAGATTCACAGAGTTTATTTTTATGAAAAGGAGGCTGATCTTCTGGCTGATATTATCAGAAGAAGAATTTTCAGAGAGATGCCTGATCTTAAATTAAGCGAGAAGTTTCATTTAAGATATTTTACACTACATATAGAGATGATATCTGATACTGCAGAGAAGGTGGCAGATCTGTTATCGATAATGGCAATAAAAAGAGTTGTGTAGAAATGTTAACGCTGATTTTTATTTCTAGCGGACTTTTTCTTGGTTGGTCATTGGGAGCAAATGATGCTGCAAACATTTTTGGTACGGCAGTAGGTTCCCGAATGATTAAATTTTCCAAGGCTGCTCTTATAGCAGGTTTCTTTGTTATACTAGGTGCTGTCTTCCAGGGTTCAGGGACAACAGAGACTCTTTCAGAATTGGGCTCTGTTGATGCAATAGGAGGCTCATTCACCGTAGCGCTTTGTTCTGCCATAATTGTAACAGTTATGACAAGATTAAAGCTCCCGGTATCAACCGGGCAGGCTATTGTGGGTGCAATAATGGGATGGTGCTACTTTACTGCAAGCCCGGTTGATTATGATATATTGGTTCAAATTGCCGGCAGCTGGATTAGTGGGCCGATTCTGGGAGCCCTCTTTTCTGCAGGACTATATTTGTTGCTTAGGAGATACATTAGAAGAAGTCATATACATCTTCTTAAACTGGATACGATAATCAGATACGGACTTATTATAGTAGGTGCATTTGGAGCATATAGTCTGGGAGCAAACAATATTGCGAATGTAATGGGTGTATTTGTAAAATCTGTTTCATTCACTATTAGTATCGGAAATTTTTCATTTAACTCTGTACAAATTCTTTTCTTTCTTGGTGGTTTAGCAATTGCACTGGGGATTTTAACCTATAGTAAAAAAGTGATGACAACAATAGGTAACGGAATCCTCAAGATGACACCTGAAAGTGCTATAGTTGTTGTTTTGGCTCAGGCTTTGGTGCTTTTTTTATTCTCATCAACTTCCGTCTCAAATCTTCTTCATAATATAGGATTACCATCCATCCCTCTTGTCCCTGTTTCAAGTACTCAGGTAGTAGTAGGTTCTCTTTTGGGTATAGGGTTCGTTAAAGGTGTAAACGAAATTAAGTTTAAAATGATCAGAAATATTATTGGAGGATGGATTCTCACACCAATATTATCCGGAATTACAACTTTTTTCGCCCTTTTCTTCGTTAAGAGTGTTTTTGGAATTACTGTTAAGAAAAATAGTGTTGCGGAAAGTGTTCTTGACCTCCAACCACTAAAAGCATCAAATATAAATGTTCCTGTAGAACTGGTTAATATGCTTATAGTAATACTGCTTTTTCTCCTACTTATAGGGATAGTTGTACTCTTTTTCATTTACCAAAAAAACAGAGTGAAGCTTAAAGAAAATGAGAAAAAATGGACAGAATTGGTTAATTACACAGATGTCAGAAAGTCTCTGAGCGATATGGAAGTAAGTACTATTCAGCTTGAAAACGACTCACTTGTTACAAGACTGGAAGAGAGAAAGCGAGAACTGGTAACCTACTCATTAAATATAGGAGAGCAAAGATTATTACTAAACTCAATTTGTAAGAATCTCGGCAATGCATTGAATGCAATTGACTTGCAGCAAAAAAATGAGATAATTTCTGATGAGATAAAAAAGATAAAGCAAAAGATGAGCTTTACCAGTGAAGTAGACAGGATATATAGTCAGGCAGATCAGGTGTATACCGATTTTTCTAACCGGCTATCCCAAAGATTTCCAAATCTGACACTTCAAGACAGAAGACTAATGGTATTGCTGAGAATCGGGTTTTCTTCAAAAGAGATCGCTCCAATTTTGAATATCTCGGTAAAAAGCGTTGAAATTAGTCGCTATAGACTAAGAAAAAAACTGAATTTGAGTCAGGAGGAGTCCCTAACTGATTTAATTAAAAACATATAATAACCAACATACTTAGAAACATGAAAAATTTTTTATTAACACTTATGCTTCTTCCTCTAGCGGCAATATTGTATGGCCAGGAGCCTGCAAAACAAGAGGTGCTTTATGACCAATACGGAAACATTATTAAAGACAGGAAATTTCTGTCTGCAGAAGCCCGTAACGGGATTCTTGTATTTGAATCTAAAAGCCAGGATTATAAACTTTGGTTGGATGTGAGAGTACAAGCTGATGCTCAGTTTTTTTCAAAAAATACTCTCAATGAAATTGGCAACGGTGCTAAAATCAGAAGAGCCCGGCTTGCTGTAAAAACTCTGATAAACAAAAATTTATATGCAGAACTGGATATAAATGTAGCGAATGGAATTCTTGAATTGAATGATGCTTATCTCCAGTATGATTTTACTAAAGGACTCTCAAGCAGAGTGGGCAATTTTAAAGAGCCTTTCTCTATGACTCAGACTACAACTTCAAGATATGTTAAATTTATGGAAAGATCTTTGGAGGTTGGAACATTTGCTCCATCAAGGCATATTGGTTGGGAGACATCATACTCAGGGAAGAAATTTCTTGCTGTAGGGGGTATCTTCTTCCAGGAGATTGAGGATTCGGAAAAAGCTATTTATACAGAGGACAATAATAAAGATTTTGGCCGTGATGAGGGATATTCTCTGACAGGTAAATTTGTATATCAACCATTTAATCACAAAACTGATTACGGACTTCACCTGGGAGTTGCTTACTCTTACAGAACTCCTAAAACAAGCGTTGCTCCGGGTGAATGGGGTATGGCAAGGTACAGCGCAAGATCACTTAGTAATATCAACCGTAAGAAGTATTTGGATACAGACCTGATTCCGAATATGTGTCACGAAAGTTTTCTAAATTTTGAAATAGCAGCTTTTTATAAAGGTCTCTATCTTCAAAGCGAGATAATGAGAAATAATCTTATAAGAAAGAATGATTTAGAGACTCTGAATTTTGGAGGTTATCATATTGAGGGAGGTTATATGCTATTTGGCGGAAGACAGGTTTACAATAAAGGAGAGGGAGAATTTACAATGCCAAAACTGGGTAAAAAGTGGGGAGATGTTGAATTTGTTTTGCGTTACGATTATGTAAATCTAAACAGCAAAGAGATTTATGGTGGCTCTGCAGAAGGAATCACTGCCGGGTTGAATATTTATACCGGATACAATTTTAAATTCCAGATTAATTACAGCTATGTTAATCATGACAGGTATGCAAGCGGTAAGAAGAAATTGTTTGTTGGCAGAGATGTTGAAGGCAACCTTACAAAGGACCCTCAAAAAGTTGCTGATCCTGCTGGAAAAGGTGGCGACGATTACGGTATGTTAGGTGTAAGATTCCAGATAGCTTTCTAAATTTAAAATATTAAGTCATGAAAAATAAATTATTCATATTGATTCTTGTCTTGTCATTGTTTATGACTCAATCGTGTGTCAAAGATCAGATATTTGAGGGGCCGGCATCTATTGCTAATGTTTCATCTGTACCTGCAGCACCCAAATCAACAGAGCCAGTTGTTGTAACTGCAAAAATTACTGATTTAAAAGGTGTTTCATCAGTTGCATTAATGTACAAAATATCAGGAGCATCTTCTTTTACATCAGTCCCAATGACAGCTCAGGCAAGTTTTACCTATACCGGAACAATTCCGGCTCAGGCAATGAATTCTGTTGTACAATACTTCATTGAAGTTGCCAATCAGGACGGATTTGTATCAAGATATCCTGCAAATGCTCCATCTCAATTTGCATCTTATACTGTTGGAGCATCAACTGTTATAAGCCTCTTTGTTAATGAGGCCTTTGCAGACGGAACAAAAGATGCTACAAATCCAGACTGGATAGAGATTTACAATAATTCGGAAATCCCTGTAAATCTGAGTGGTTATCTCCTCTCAGACGGAGGCATATACGGTACTTCCAAGCCTAAAAGGGTTTTAGGCAACCTTACTATTGCTGCAAAGGGTTTTCTGGTACTTACAACCGAGTATAACGAAGAGGCAGTGCAGTTTGGACTTAGCACAAGCGGGGATGCAGTCTATCTGGAGAATCCTTCAGGCGTACTTGTTGCGTCACTTGATTTTAGTACCATAGCTTTGTCCGGGAAAAAATCCTACGGAAGAAAGCCTGACGGATCGTCTACTCTTGTCACATTTACTAACCCTACAAGAGGATCTTCCAATAATAATGCAAACTAATATTAAAAATATTATTTATGAGTAAAGAAGAACTTAAAATAGGCGAGATCTCCAAACCAAGATTCGAGTTCAGAACTTTTGGACAAAATTTTGAAAAGGAGGCTATGCGCATGGCCAGGCTCTCAGTTCCGGTTCCGGAAAAAGTTTGGGAGAGAACAAGCACAGAGATATATATTGTATCCAAAACAAATGATATCAATAATACCAAGATCAGGGACGGTAAAATGGATATAAAAACATTTGTCTGCTCCGTGAATGGTCTTGAGCAGTGGAATCCACTTATGAAAGGAGAGTTTCCTTTATCTGCAGAGGTTTTAACAAAAGAGGTATTTCCTGCGTTTATGGTTGAATTTTCTCCCCTTCAGAAGGAGGAATACTCATACGAAGAGTTTATGGATATGGTTGAAAAACACCCGGATTTGCAGGCTGTCAGAGTATACAAACAAAGATTCGGCTATATGGTGAATAACACTATTTGTGAAACCGGAGTAGTCCTGATAAACGGAGCAAAGCTCATGACAATAAACTCGGAGTCAACTGAGGTGGATGATATTCTCAAGACAATTAAAGATGTGGGGCTGGAGGGTGTTGAGAACATTAATTATCTGCAGGCAATTAAAAGAGTAATAGGAATGATAAATAAACCTTTTGCAAACGAATAATATGGCACAAGAGATTGAAAGGAAATTTCTCGTAAAGTCAGAGGACTTTAAGAGAGAGGCCTCCAAAGAGACTCGTATAACACAGGGCTACCTCTCTTCTATTCCGGAGCGTACTGTAAGGGTAAGAGTCAAAGGCAAAAGAGGCTTTATAACAGTAAAGGGAGTTGGAAGTGAAAGCGGTGCTTCCCGATTTGAGTGGGAGATGGAGATTCCTGTCAAAGATGTGGAAGATCTTCTGAAAATTTGTGAACCCGGCGTAATTGATAAAACACGGTATGAAATAAAAGCCGGGAAGCACACTTTTGAAGTAGATGAATTCTATGGAGACAATAATGGTTTGATTGTCGCTGAAATTGAGCTTGAGTCAGAGAACGAAGTATTTGCGAAACCGGCCTGGCTGGGAGAAGAGGTAACTGGAGATGCCAGATATTACAACTCTATGCTGATGAAGAATCCCTATACTAAGTGGTAATTATGTAACAAAGTCCACTCGCTAAGGATTAATATGCGAGTGGACATTTTTCTAAACATAAACAACTATATGAATACTGCAAATGATAATGTACACGATGTTCTTGATATGAACAACTATCGTGTGGAAAAACTAAAGAAGAATAAAAAAGAGGGCTTTGAGAAGTGGATGGAGTGGGCTGGTGGTCCGCTTGCTGTTCTTGTTTTTGTTCTTATATACTTTTTTGCAGATATTTCGTTTCTTAATAATATTAGCCCGGATTTACTTAAGGGGGATGCTTTAAAAAGGTTTGGCGATCTTGGCTCAGATGGTTTCAGCAGGATAAACTATGCAATGCTTGCAATTTTTGCGGCATCAATTGTCTTATGGATAACAGAGGCTATCCCGAATTATCTGACTTCGCTGCTTGTTATTATCACTATGGTTCTGACAGGTGTAACTTCAGAAAAGCTGGCATATGCCCAGCTTGGTCATCCCGTAATGTGGCTTAATATTCTATCATTTGTTCTTGCAAGTATGCTTGTTAAAACAAGGGTGGCAAAACGCTTTGCATTGTGGTTTGTTATTCGTTTCGGTAAGAATGCGACATGGATTTTTATAAGCTTTATAGTTATTAATGTTGTCCTTTCCGTATTTATATCGGCAACTACTGCAAAAGCAACAATCCTTCTTCCAATATTTATGGTTATTGCAGCAATTTATGGAGCGACTCCTGACAAAAGGAATAATTTTGGGAGGAATATTGTTCTCCAAAACCTTTTCCAGATTAACATCGGAGCTAGCGGATTCATAACGGGATCTGGTGCAAATTTACTTGCCGGATCCCTGATTGCAGGGGCTATGGGTATGTCAATGTTTGGATTTCAGGATTGGTTCTTTGCAGCTTTCCCTTTATGTCTGCTGCTAATCATTATTGGCTGGATAGTAGGAACCAAAATTATATTCCCTATGAAGCCGGGAGAGCGGATCCCTCAAATAGAGGGGGGGATGGAAAGATTAAGGCAAGAGTATACTCTTCTGGGTAAAATGAAAACGGAAGAATTTAAAGCCATAGCAATCTTTCTCATTGTTCTTTTGCTTTGGGCTACAGATAAACAGCATGGCATTTCACAAACTGCAGTAGCTTTTATGGGGGCTGTAGTTGCCCTGCTTCCGGGAATTGGTATTGTAAAGTGGAATGATGTAGATATTCCCTGGCACCTGATGCTTTTCTCTGCAGGAGCATACACTCTCGGAGCAGGTCTTGAGGTGACTGATTTACCGGCAATAATGGTAGATTTTGTATTCAGCCATTTTGGAATAACTGCAGAAACTCCTTTCTGGGTGCTCTACTTGGGGTTGACATTTGTCATGATTTTTAGTGGTATTTTCTTTCAGTCTAAGACTATGAGGGCATTGATCTTTGTGCCAATTGCGATTGGAATTGCTCAAAAATTCGGATACCCCATAATGAGTTTGTCATTTCCTGTAGCACTCTTAATTGAACATGTGTATGTCCTGCCATTTAACAGCAAGCCTGCTGCATTACTTTATACAACCAATCACTATAGTATATCAGACACATTTAAATTTGGAATAACTATGGTAATTATCAGCTGGCTTTTAATAATTATATGGGGTGAAACTATGCTTCACTGGCTGGGTTATACCCCAAACGGAGTTTTTTAGTTAAGTTTCTGATTTAATTATGATAGATGAACTGGTTAAGCAACACGATAAATATTCAGCTGAAATTAAGGTTGGCTTTGAAGCAAGAAAACGGCTAAAAATTAATGAGTTTTCATTTAATATTTGGCTTTTCATACCAAATAGCCTTGACATAAACAGGTTCAGCTATTCAAAAACAGATTTTTATAAAGATCTTAAATCAAATATCAGATTAATAACACCTGTTTATCAGCTTAGGCAGATAATCTGGAAAGACAATTCTCCACTTTCATACCTTCAGAAATCATTTAAAGTTTATATTGCTCAACCTACAAGATTAAATTCTGAAGAATGTGAATATCAGCTTAAAATGTTTATTTCAATACTTAAGAGTTCATTAAGAGATGAGGTAAATCACATAGGTAACTCTAAGAACCCGGATTGCGAATATCTTATCCAGAATTTCTCAAGCAATGTCAGGGCCATTTTTGATACTTACAGAGAGCTTTTTCAAATCATAAACATCCCTAAACTTGATGAAAGGCTAAGGAATTCATACGCGTATTCTGAAGAGTTTTTGTGCAATGTAATTGAAAAATACTGTTTTTTACTTCTGAAAGTAATTAAGAAAAAGGAGTCAGTACTGTATGATAATCATAAAGAGTCAATACTAAATCTTATAAATCATATAGTTGATTACAAAAAAAGCAGAGGATATGGTATAGTAGAGGAGGATTCTGATGGAAGCAAGGATTTTGTCTACAGACTAGGCCTTTTAAAGAAATATGCAGAGAGTCACCTTTACCTTAATGTGAAAAAAAGGAAGGACGGAGTGCTTACTGAACAAATTATGTATAGTATGGCAGCGGGTATCTCAATGATATTTGCAACAATAATTGCATTTTCTGTTCAGCAAAAATTCGGGAACTACACAATGCCTCTCTTTGTTGCGTTAGTGGTAAGTTATATGCTAAAAGACAGAATAAAAGAGATGTCGAGATACTATTTTGCCCACAAAATGGGATCAAAATATTTTGACCATAAGTTCGCTTTGAATATTAACAATACTGATATTGGATGGGCAAAAGAGAGTATGGATTTTATCACTGACAGTAAGGTGCCGAATGATGTCCTCAAGGCGAGAGGGAGAGCTCCTATAATTGATGCCATTTACAGGAAGGAATCTGAAAAAGTAATACTTTACCGAGTCAATATGCATATTGACAGAGATAAGCTTAATATGATAAGCCCATACTACTTTTCAGGTGTTAATTCTATACTTCGATTTAATACTTACAACTTTCTCAGAAATATGGATAATCCTGATTTTCCTCTTTTTCTTCAAGACGACAATGAGGGGTTAAAAGTAATAAAGGGCAAGAAATTTTATTATATCAATCTGATTATCCAAAAAAGAAATGAAAATCAGAATGATTTGAAGAAATACAGAATAGTACTCAACAAAGATGGAATTCAGAAGATTGAAGCCATTTAGCATTTAAATCCTTTAAAGGAAAGCGAATATCTCCAATTAAAAATTTTTTAAAAAATGATTGTAGTTAGCACTTACTAACTATATTTGCAGCATGAAAAAATTAATTAATGTTATATCTGATCTCTCTTCGTTCATTGGGAATATAGAGGAAGAGGCAAAGGAGCAGTTTAATTTACTGCACCTTACCTCAAATCAAATGAATTATCTGGAGGTCATACATCACCTGGATAATCCAAATATAACTGAATTGGCTCAACAGTTGAAGCTATCAAAACCAACAGTAAAAGTAGCAGTTGATAAGTTGATAGATAAGGAATATGTGTACAGAGTAAGATCAGATCACGACAGAAGAAGTGTTCATCTTCATCTGACAGAAAAGGGTAAATTAATTAATCAGATGCACGATTATGCTCACAAAAGAATCGCCGAGATATTTCTTAGAAAATTAAATGAAGACGAAGTTAAAGTGCTGGAAGATTTATTGTTAAGAGTCTTAAAAGAGAGATAATTTTTTTAAATATATAGTTAGTGTATACTAACAAAAAATCAATGAAAACAACATTCAAAATTGAAGATCTGAAAGGCCTTACACAAAAGGAGGCAGATCAAAAGATATTAAGCGAGGGTTATAATGAGCTTCCTTCATCAAAGCCAAGAAATGTATTCCAGATTGCTTTGGGAGTTGTAAAAGAGCCAATGTTTCTACTCTTGGTAACATGTGGAACGCTATATCTTTTTCTTGGTGATATTCAGGAGGGTCTAATGCTTCTTGGCTTCGTAATAGTTTTAATGGGAATTGAGTTTTTTCAGGAGAGGAAAACGGAAAAAGCACTTGATGCACTAAAAGATCTGGCAAGTCCCAGGGCTTTAGTAATCAGAGATGGAGAAACTGTCCGTATTGCCGGAAGGGATGTTGTTACAGATGATATAGTAATTCTGAAAGAGGGCGACAGAGTTCCTGCAGATGCAATTGTACTTAGCTGTCTAAATTTATATGCCGATGAGTCCCTTTTAACAGGAGAACCGGTACCTGTGAGCAAAAGGGAGTGGAATTCTGAAGACGGAACTTTTCTGCCGGGTGGGGATGAATTACCGGTTGTATATTCAGGATCAATGATTGTACAAGGCAGTGGAATCGTTAAGGTTGTTGCCACTGCACTTAATACTGAAATAGGCAAAATAGGAAAAGCTTTGCAATCTGTAAAAGAGGAGCCTACAAGGTTGAAAAAAGAGATTAGTACACTGGTGAAAAGGCTTGCGATACTCGGATTGTTTTTGTGTACTCTTGTAATTGTAATATATACTATTACCAGAGGTGATCTGCTTAATGGTTTTCTTGCAGGCATCACTCTTGCAATGGCCATGCTTCCGGAAGAGTTTCCTGTGGTGTTAACAATTTTCTTGGCACTTGGAGCATGGAGAATGTCAAAAAAGAGTGTACTTACCCGTCATCCTGCATCCGTTGAGACTTTAGGGTCGGCAACTGTACTTTGTACCGATAAAACAGGAACACTCACCCATAATAAGATGACAGTCACCTCTCTTTTTAATGGAGATGAATATTCAGGTGATGTATCACGTGAAAACCTGTCAGAGCCGTTTCATGAAATTATTGAATATGGCATTTTATCCAGCCAGGCAAGCCCGTTTGATCCAATGGAAAAAGCAATTCTTAATACCGGGGACAAATATTTACAAAACTCAGAACATATTCATATGGACTGGGTAATGGAGAAAGAGTATCCATTATCTAAAGAGTTGCTTGCAATGTCAAGGGTGTTTTCAAACAGCGATACCAATAGAAAAGTAATCGCTGCAAAGGGAGCTCCTGAAGCAATTTTTGACCTTTGCCACCTGGATAGTAAAACAGCTGAGAAATATTCAAAAGCTGTTGAGAATATGGCATCAACAGGACTAAGAGTTCTTGGCGTAGCCAAAGCAAATGTTCTTGATATAAATCTTCCTTCAGAACAACACGATTTTGATTTTGAATTTATTGGTTTAATAGGACTCTCTGATCCAATAAGGGAAAATGTTGCAGGTGCTGTAACCGAATGCTATAAAGCCGGGGTTAGAGTTATAATGATTACAGGAGATTACCCTGTAACAGCATCTAATATTGGGAAAGAGATTGGAATCATCAACCCTGATAATATTATTACAGGGAGTGAACTGGAGCAGATGTCAGAAGATGAGCTTTGCAGCCGAATAAAAGAGGTAAATATTTTTGCCAGGGTTATCCCTGAACAGAAACTCAAGATTGTAAATGCATTGAAAGCTAATAATGAGATTGTAGCTATGACAGGTGACGGGGTAAATGATGCACCTGCTCTAAAAGCTGCAAACATAGGTATAGCAATGGGTGAAAAAGGGACAGATGTTGCTCGGGAAGCATCTTCGTTAGTTCTAATGGATGATAATTTTTTATCTATAGTAGGAGCAATAAGAATGGGAAGGAAGATATTTGATAATCTTCAAAAGGCATTAGCCTACATTTTTGCTATACACGTGCCTATTGCAGGACTATCGTTAATCCCTGTTTTTTTTGCAGAGCTTCCGCTTATTTTATGGCCTGTCCATATTGTATTCCTTGAATTGATAATTGACCCTGCCTGTTCAATAATTTTTGAAGCTGAACCGGAAGAAAAAAATGTAATGTCAAGGCCACCAAGAAATATAAATGAACCATTTTTCGGGATTAAAAAAATTATACTGAGCTGTACTCAGGGATTGGGCATTTTGCTTGTCTGTTTAGCAGTTTATTTCACAGGGCTCAAAATGGGATACTCATCTTCCGGAGTGAGAACACTCACTTTTGTTACTCTCATTGTTTCAAACATTGCAGTTATTTTATCAAACAGATCATGGACTACAAACATATTCAGGATTCTGATTACCCCTAACAGGGCTGTTAAGTGGGTAGTTGGCGGAGCACTTTTCTTCCTGATTTTGATTATGGAAGTCCCTTTTTTGTTAACTTTATTCCAGTTTGAAAAAATAACAATTCCTGAACTAATAGTTTGTATAATAGCTGGTCTGTCATCTGTGACGTGGTTTGAAATTTATAAGCAGATAAGGAGATCAAAGAAGTTTGTTGATTTATAATTAATTATTTGACATTTATGCTTGGAAAAATAATTGATTTTAGCATAAGGAATAAACTTATAGTTATTCTTTTCACTTTGTCAGTTGCCGCATTTGGACTCTATTCTGTGTTCAGGATATCAGTGGGAGCGGTTCCCGATATCACAAACAATCAGGTGCAGGTAATTACCACTTCATCAAATTTGTCAACTCAGGAGATAGAGCAGTACATTACTGCTCCTGTTGAGATGGAGATGGCAAATCTGCCGGGAGTCAAGGAAATAAGATCTGTTTCCAAATTTGGAATATCACTGGTTACAATTGTTTTCAGTGATAAAACTGGTACATATCTTCCACGTCAGCTTATTGCAGAAAAAATAAAAGTAGCATCGGCAAAAATACCACAGGGGTTCGGCGAGCCTGAGATGGGACCTATCACAACAGGATTGGGTGAAATATATCAGTACACGCTGGATACAAAGGAGGGCTATGAAGATAAATACTCTCCAACGGATTTAAGAACTATTCAGGACTGGATTGTTAAAAGAAGACTATCCGGCATAAACGGGGTTGTTGAGATAAACAGCTGGGGTGGGTACCTTAAGCAGTATGAGGTTGCAGTGGACCCTGTAAGGCTCGCCTCTTTGAATATATCTCTCATGGAAATTTTTAACTCTCTTGAAAACAACAACAGTATTTCAGGAGGAGCCTATATTGAAAAGACAAACCAAAGCTATTTTATCAGAGGCGATGGTCAGGTTAAATCTGTAGAAGATATTGAAAATATTGTTGTAAAGAACGTTAACGGAAGCCCATTACTTATTAAAGATGTTGCTAAAGTAGGATTCGGCCATGCAAACAGGTTTGGTGCCATAACTGCCAATGGAAAAGGAGAGACCATTCTGGGGCAGGTTATGATGCTAAAGAATGCAGACTCAAAAGAGGTGATTAAAGAGGTAAAGGACAGAGTAGCCGAAATACAGGAGAATTTACCGGAAGGGGTGTTTATAAATCCTATAGTAGACAGAAGTGAACTAGTGTCTAAGACAACATTTACTGTAGTTGAAAACCTGATACTTGGAGCTTTGATAGTGATGCTTACAGTAGTCCTTCTTCTTGGGAACGTCAGATCCGCTTTGGTGATCACATCAATGATACCACTATCTCTTTTGTTCACTATCTCTATGATGTTCATTTTTGGGGTAGATGCAAACCTAATGAGCCTTGGTGCACTTGACTTTGGGATTATAATTGACGGAGCAGTAATAATCGTAGAGTATATTGCCCTGAAGATACTGGCGAGAAAAGATGATTTTAAAACTCTGAACGGTGAAGAGAGGTTGTATTTAATGGACTCTATCTCTTTGGAAGGGGCTTCCAAAATGATGAAGTCTGCAATATTCGGGCAAATTATAATTCTTATTGTCTTTATACCTATTCTCTCCCTTACAGGTGTAGAGGGGAAGATGTTCAGGCCGATGGCTCTATCCTTCTGTTTTGCAATACTCGGTGCCATGATTATGGGAATGACCTGGTTGCCGGTGGCATCATCACTCTTCCTCAGACCATCTGGAACGGGTAGGAAGACTACGTCAGACTGGATTATGAATTTCGCTTTGAAATCATACACTCCAGTTATCAAATGGGCCTGCTGTCATAAAAAGACAGTTCTGTTTGCAGCCCTTGTCTCTTTGCTATTGACATTGTTCCTCTTTACTAAAATAGGTGGCGAGTTTGTTCCAACATTGGACGAAGGTGATTTTGTCATTCAGCCTGTATTAAAAACGGGAACCTCTCTGACAAAAACCATAGAGACAACAACAAAAATGGAGCAAATACTAAAAAGTAATTTTCCTGAAGTTGACAAAATAGTAAGCCGAATAGGTGCTGCAGAGGTACCCACAGATCCTATGTCAATGGAGGAGATTGATATGATAATCAAGCTTAAACCAAGGAAGAAATGGGTAAGTGCGTCTACAAAGGAGGAGCTTGCAGATAAATTTAAAGAGGCACTTGTAGTTATCCCGGGTATTGAATACGAATTTACACAGCCCATCGAGATGCGTTTTAATGAACTTATAACCGGTGTCCGTTCAGATATTGCCATTAAGATTTTTGGTGATGATCTGGATTACATTAATATGAAAGCGTTAGAGATTAAAGATCTAATTGCGGGCATACCCGGCGCGAGCGACATTATTCTGGAAAAGACAGCAGGACTGCCTCAGATTAAAGTTGAATACAACCGCAATAAAATAGCATACTACGGAGTTGATATAAAGACATTGAACAGATATCTTTCTACTGCATTTGGAGGAGAGGCAACCGGAGTTGTTTTTGAAGGAGAGAAAAGATTTGATATGGTGGTAAGGTTTGACAAAAGCAGCAGAACAGATATATCTGATATCAGGCAAATGAGAGTCCCAATACATGAAGGTTATCAGATTCCCCTTTCAGAGCTTGCATCTATAGAGTATACTGAAAGTCCGGCTAAAATCTCAAGGGAAAATGCTCACAGAAGGGTAGTAGTGAGTGTAAATGTGCGCAACAGGGATCTTCAGTCTGTTGTGGGTGATATTAAGTCTGCAATTGATGACAACATTATACTTAAGCCGGGAACTTATGTAAAATTCGGAGGGCAGTTTGAAAATTTACAGAATGCGACAAACCGTTTGCTTGTAGCTGTTCCGGTTGCTCTGCTTCTAATATTCATTTTCCTCCATTTCGCATTTAAATCCTTCAAAGATGCAATTATGATTTTTACGTCAATTCCATTGGCAACGGTTGGCGGTGTTCTATTGCTGTGGATAAGGGGTATGCCATTCAGTGTATCGGCAGGTGTGGGGTTTATAGCACTGTTTGGGATTGCGGTTCTGAACGGAATAGTACTAATTGAACATTTAAAAGATCTGAATGAAAGGAAGAGTATGACTATAAGAGAGGTAATTCTAAAAGGTACAAAAGACAGACTCAGACCTGTGATGCTTACTGCGGGAGCTGCTGCCATGGGATTTCTTCCCATGGCTATCTCTACAGGAGCCGGAGCAGAGGTGCAACGCCCCCTGGCTACCGTTGTTATTGGAGGACTCTTTACATCTACGATGCTTACAATGGTTGCCTTGCCACTGTTATTTGAGATATTCAACAATGTTATAGGAATAAAATTTTTCCCCCTTAGATTTATTAGAGCAAAGCAGGCAATGCTGTTTTTATTGTTAATAGCCCCAGGTGCAACAATCTTTGCTCAGCCGGGAGAGTTAAAAATTAATGAAGTTGTTGATATTGCACTGAGAAACAACAGAGAAATTAGGGCATCTGCCCTCAGAGCAGATGAAAAAGAGGCTCTTATTTCTTCTGCATTATTATTTGATAAAACAACTATTACTTATGGAACTGATCAGAATAACATAGCTGAAAATAATCACCCGTTAAGGGTATGGGGTGTTACGCAGAATATAAGTTTTCCCACACAGTATTTTGCTGAAAAAAGTTTGAGGGAGACAGAACACGAAATATCTGTTGCCGAATATAAATTGCAGCTTATTGATCTGATAAAAAAGGTTTCTGTGAAATATGTTGAACTGCAGGTTCAGCAGCAGAAACTGGAGATATTTAGAGAGATTGACAGCCTCTACACTATTATACTAAGCGGTGCAGAATCAAGACGCAGAAATGGTGACATCAGCCAGCTTGAATTACTCACAATAAAAGCTAAACAGCTGAGTGTGAAAAATGAGCTAAAAGAGATTAGGTATAATATAAGTGATATGTTCAACTATCTCAGAGTCCTGATGGGTTATAAGGAACCATTTAGTTTATCAAAAGATGTAGAGATAATTAAACGTACAGATAAAGAGATTGAATCATCTTCCATTTTCCAGTTACAGAAAAAAAGAGAGGCTTTCAGCAGGGCAAATATTACAATGGAAAAGAGCAGACTGCTTCCCGATATTTCCATTAACTATTTTCGTGGAACAAACGCCTATGAAAACTCAAAGATCTATCATGGATTTGAGGCAGGTGTTTCAATACCTATCTTTTTCAACGGCCAGAGATCAAAAATAAGAGCGTCAAAAATTGCAATGGAGGCTACAAAAGAGTTAGCAGATTATGAGGCGGAAATCTTAATGTCTAAAAGAGAGGAGTTGAAAAATGCACACTTTAAATATAAAGAGTTGCTGGATCAGTATCATAATAGTGGAAAAACACTTTGTGAGGAGTTAATTAGAACTTCACAGCTAAGCTATGAAAAGGGTGAAATTGATTCCCAGAAATTTGCAATGAATCTTGAAGAGGCAATGCAAATGAAAATTGAATATCTGGATAATCTTGTAAGCTATACGAGAATCACACTTGAGCTAAATTATCTATCTGAATGATATGAAAATAAGTCAAATTATCAAAATCCTGTTGATTGCGGGTCTTTTAACAGCCTGTTCCGGTAATCAGGCAGACAATGAGGTAACTTCCAACTTACTGGAGATAACTAAAGATCAGTTTCAGTTCAATCAAATGGAGCTGGGAGCGGTAGAGATACATACATTTGAGTCTGTAGTGAAGTGCAAAGGATTAATTATCCCGCTTAAAGAGGGTCTTGCACAAGTGAGTGCACCTGTTGGAGGAATTGTAAAAAATATTTATCAAAGCAATGGCGATTATGTTAAAAAGGGAACCCCGCTGATTGAAATTGGCGGAAATGACATAGTTGATTTGCAAAAGGAGTATGCTGAAGCATCTGCAGTATTTAAAAGAGTTGAAAGTGAATATTTAAGAGTTAAAGCATTGTACGAAGAAGATGTGACGTCACAGAAAGATTATAATTTTATAAAGTCTGAATATTTATCCTCTTTAGCAAGATTCAAAGGCTTAAGATTAAAGATTGATGCACTGGAACTCTCTTCTGCAAAAATAGAGAGCGGAGAGTTTTATTCATCCTATTCAATAAAATCACCTATTCAAGGACAGATATTAAATCTAAAAAACTTCTCCGGGAGTAGAATAGATAATAAAGATTTGATTATGGAGATTGTAAATCCTGTTCTAATTCAGATTGAGTTGTATATTTTTCCGGATGATGTTTCCAAAATAAAGACAGGCCATAAGGTTAGAATTAAGACATTGAACTCCTGGTTAAACAGCGAAGCCTTTGTGAAATCTGTAGGGAAGGTGGTAGATAATGAACGGAAATCGATTAATTGCTATGCCGGTTTAAAGGTAAACGGATCAGAGGATTTAATAATAAACCAACTAGTAGATTCAGAGATTATTACAGGAGAAGAGGCATTGCCTGCTTTGCCAAAAGATGCTGTGTTAAAGAGCGATTCCGGAACTTTTGTATTGTTACTGGTTAAAACGGAGGATAACAAGTATATCTTTACAAAAAAAGAGGTTCAGACCGGCATTGAGCAGAATGGGTTTGTACAGATTGTAGGAGATAAAATTGAGGGAATGATTTTAACTAAAGGTGGGTATAACCTGTTCTAATACAAATACTCATAGAAATTTGCAATAAATAACCTACTCCCTTACTAATAATCACTTCACTTATGAAAAACACTTTGGGTATTTTACTTCTCTTCCTTGCATTAAATGCATTTGGAGGAGGTTATTACGGAATGGCAGGAGCAAAGGATGTTCCTGTTGAATGGCTGGAAGGAAGCCCATTTAACAACTATTTTATACCTGCCCTTATACTCTTTGTAATTGTTGGAGGGTCATCCCTTACAGCATCTCTGCTTGTTTTCAGAAAACACAAAAAGGCAAGGACAGCATCATTTATTAGCGCCGCAATTGTTCTGGGATGGATTGTTATACAGGTAGCAATTATTGGGTACGTATCCTGGATGCAGCCGGCAATTGCAATTTTGGGTGCTCTGATTCTGTTACTTACTTATAAACTGCCAAAATAATTTTCAAATTAACACTCAGCATAAATTAATCAATAATTATATGACATTCCAGGAAATCGTAAACTACCGACGTTCAGTAAGACTATATAAAAATACACCCATTGACCCTGAGAGAGTCATGCATTGCCTTAAACTGGCCTCACTCTCACCCAACAGTTCAAACATGCAGATGTGGGAATTCTATCACATCACAGATTCAGATATGCTTAAAAAACTCGCCGTTGCATGTTTAAACCAACAAGCCGCAAAAACTGCACAGCAGATGGTTGTATTTGTAACCAGACAAGATCTGTACAGAAAGAGAGCTAAGCAACTTATTGAGTTGGAATCACAAAACGTCTTGCAGAACAGCCCAAAGGAGAAGCACGAAAAGAGAGTCAAAACCTGGAAAATGTACTACGGATACGTTATGCCGCTCCTCTACTCCAGATTCTTTGGTATACCGGGAATTATCCGCAAAGTCATAGTATCAATTGTCGGCCTCTTCAGACCAATAACATATCAGGTCTCTGAGGCCGATGCAAGAGTAGTCGTCCACAAAACCTGCGCACTGGCAGCCCAGACATTTATGCTGGCAATGGCAAACGAAGGCTACGACACCTGCCCCATGGAGGGGCTGGACAGCAAAAGAGTAAAGAGGATATTGAAATTACCTATGGGTGCACAGATCAATATGGTGATCTCCTGCGGAATCCGTGCAGAGGGTGGAGTCTGGGGAGACCGGATGCGGGTACCTTTTGAGGAGGTTTACAAAAGGTTTTAAATTGCTTTCAATCCTCTTCTTTCAAGGCGTGGCTAAAGGGGCGCAGATAAAGAGGCCCAGAAAATACCGCCCGCTCCCTAAGGTCATCTCAAAGCAAGTCGTAGAGCAAATGCTTGTGTCAATTCCCAACTTCAAACACAAAACGGCACTCACCCTTGTTTATGCCTGCGGTTTGCGCAGAAGGACAGGGTGCTACCATTAAGTGATAAGCTTATGGATATGATTATCAGATATTACAAAATGTACCGACCGAAAAAATATCTTTCACAAATATTTGGGGAAAATTATTAAAAATCATAGCTTTACACTACATTGTCTGCGACACAGTTATGCCACACATCTATTAGAGGCAGGAGTAAGTTTGAGATACATTCAGGAGTTGTTAGGACATAAAAGCAGCAAGACAACTGAGATATACACCTGGGTAAGTATGACCGGCCTCCAGAAGATCAAAAACCCAACAGATGACTTTGACTTATGAATAAAACATTAACTGTACCCGATTGCTTAATTTATATTATTCAATAAACCTATTTCAAGCCTCATTACTTCAACTCCTTGATTCAACTTTATTGTATACATAAACAAGTTAGCAAACATTGTAGATAAATAACTCAATTAAAAATTTTAAACAACAATAAAA
>CALGSW010000003.1 GCA_937901965.1 uncultured Bacteroidota bacterium | reverse complement strand
AGGTAAATGAAATATTAAAGAAACTTGAAAATGATATTAAGTAACAACGTTTGCTGACACGCGTTAAATTCCATTAAAACGGGTTTTACCGCGATAACGTTAGCAACAAGCAAGAAATTAAGCACTCTTGTTATTGACGTGCAAAAAATATATATTTGTACGTAAACATCCTCCCTATGGAAACGAAATTAACACTACGACTAAACAAACGAGTTATTGATAAGGCTAAAGATTATGCACATAATCATAATATTAGTCTCTCTAAGGTGGTTGAGTCCTATCTCGAATCAATAACTAAACAGAAAGCAGTAGCTACAGAAATTTCACCTCTTGTAGAAAGCCTAAGCGGAGTTATTCAACTCGACGAAAATTTTAATTACAGAAAGGACTATTCAAACCACTTGGCAGAAAAGTATAAATGAAAAACCTTTTTATAGATACAAACATCATCATTGACCTTCTTGCTAAAAGGGACCCATTCTATGATGAAGCAGCAATGCTATTCACTCTGGCGGACAAACAAAAGATAGGCTTAAGCGTTTCAGCTCTTTCTTTTGCTAATACAAACTACATTCTTTTACAATCAAAAAGGCCAGATGAAGCAAAGCTAATTCTACGAAAATTGAAGCTGATAGTACAAGTTTTATGTCTTGATGAGAAAATTGTAGGACTATCGCTTAACGACAATGACTTTAAGGATTATGAAAACGCCTTACAATACTACACTGCTTTAGAAAATGGAGTTGATGTCATTATCACGAGAAACCTGAAAGACTTTCAAAAAGCGAAGTTGCCAGTAATGACAGCAGCCCAATACTTGAAGACAATCAAATAACTGCCAGTTGCTAACAGAATGCAAGCGCTAGTAAAACGAGCGCCTGCTCTCCTCCTGTATTTTATAAAATGGCCCGGTATCCGCCAGAATGGTGGCCCAGTATGGACCAGAATAGCTATAATTCAAATGCACCATTTTATTTTGGTTCTTTCATGGCTCTTTTAGCTTCATTTTTGATGATAATATTTGTAGTAATTGACAAGAGTAATAAAAGAAAATATTTATTGTATATCAATATATATTTATTATTTTTACGGGGGTAATTTTAAAATTTAAGATGATGACAAAAACTGATAATTTTGTATACAAAGGATTGCTTATTATAGCTTGGCTCATATTTGTCGGCTTATCTATTGAAGCAGGCGGATTAATAGTTAATTTCTTCTTCAGTCTGTTTAAGCCTGAATTGCTCCAGAACCTTTATCAAAAAATAGACTTAACTCAAATGTATAATGAGAGTGAATTGTCCTTCTTTTGCGCCTATGGCTTTATCCTCACAATTGCCATATTAAAGCCGTGCATGTTTTATATTGTGATCAGACTGATGCATAAACTTGATTTATCCAAACCATTCAGCTCTTTTGCAGCAAGACAAATCACATTGATAAGTTATTTTACTCTTTCAGTTGGACTTTTAAGTTTAATTGCAAAAAAGATAACAGATAACCTTAATCAATTCTGGGAGGATGGCCAGGCGTTCATTTTGATGGGGGCTGTAATCTATATTATTGCGGTCATTTTCAAAAAAGGGGTGGATATCCAAAACGAAAACGATTTAACTGTTTAAGCTATGGCAATTGTAGTTAATTTAGACGTTGTTATGGCAAAGCGTAAAATATCGCTTAACGAACTTTCCGGTAAAGTTGGGTTGACATTATCAAATCTTTCCATACTTAAGACAGGAAAAGCAAAGGCAATTAGATTCAGCACTTTGGAGGCAATTTGTAGTGTCTTGAAGTGTCAACCCGGTGACATTTTAGAATACGTTGATGACGAAAAAACAACAGGTTGACTGTAACAAATGAGCAGAAATGATTAACAAACAGTTTTGATATGCATAATAGCGAGATTTTGCTCGCTCTATCGTTTCATTTCTACAATAAAAACTAATTTAATTTTGAAAATTGTCAGGCAATAATTAGTTATAACTTTGTAATAATGTTTTAATAATAAAAATATACAGTGATGACTTGCCGGGAAAAATCCAATCAGCTGCAAACTAATAATATGGAATATGGTTTGTACCAAGATTTGGCAAGTGCTCTTCCCTCCGGTGTTTACCGCCTTAGAGTTTATCAAGAGCTTTCTTTATTTGAAGATAAATGGCTTAGTTCAGAAGACTCTCCCTCCTATATTGAATTTGCGAATGACAGGTTTTATGAAATACTTCATTTAGACAGATCTTCTTTTATAAACAATCCTGGTATTATAAGCCGGTTTATTTATGAAGAAGATAAAGCTCAATTTGCAAAAATTAATGTTGAGGCAAATAAGTACAAAACTCCCTTTGAATGGGAGGGACGGTTCTTAATAGATAACAACCTGATATGGACTCAATTTAAATCCATTCCAAGAGTACTGGAAAATGGGGATATTATATGGACCGGTACTTTGAATGACATTACCCAGCGTAAACAGATTGAAGAGGATATTAAACATAAAAATGCAGAACTTCAGAGATTAAGTGAAGATAAGGATATTCTAATGTCCATTCTTGCGCATGATTTGATAACTCCTTTTAATTCAATGCTTGGTTTTTTAGATCTGTTATCTGAGAACTTACGTGAATATGATGTTAATACGCTTGAAAATTACATTTCAATTGTTAATAATTCTGCTAAAGGCGCATTTAATTTGTTAAATGACATCCTTTTGTGGACGCGATCTCAATCTGGTGCAATCCCTTTTAAACCAAAGATATTCAACTTAAAATCCAGTATTGAAGAGGTTACAGAATTTCTTAAGCCAAACGCAAATACTAAAAATATTACAATCAACATTGACGAATCAGATAAAACTGTCGTATTTGCCGATGTTGATATGCTAAATACAATTTTGCGCAATTTAATTTCTAATGCAATTAAATTCACAGATTCAGGTGGTATTGTAAATATTTCTTCTGAGCGAACAGAGTCAGATATTCTGGTTACAATTTATGATAATGGAATTGGAATTGCTCCCAATATATTGCCACGGCTTTTTGATACAACAAAACTCAATTCAACTCGCGGAACAGCAAACGAAAAAGGAACCGGTTTTGGACTGATGCTTTGTAAAAAATTTGTAGAGGAACATGGTGGCGAAATATGGGCAGAGAGTGAATTAGGCAAAGGGAGTAAGTTTAAGTTCACTTTGCCGTTAAATGAATAATAAATATTGGGAAAGAGTGAATTCTAAATTTCGTTACCTTTACAACAAACACAGCAATATGGACAAAGGAGGGCAAATAGTTTATTTTTCACACGGAGGTGGCCCGTTACCTATATTAGGAGACCCGGGCCATAAAGAGATGGTCTCATTCATGAGAAGACTTCCAAATGAGATAGAAAAACCAAATGCAATAGTTGTCATAAGTGCACACTGGGAAGAGGAAGTTCCTACAGTAATAGAGAGTGAAAAACCGGCACTTCTGTTTGACTACTATGGATTCCCAAAGGAGTCATATGAAATTGACTATCAACTACCCGGGAATACAGAGCTGGTAAACATGATAAAACAGGTATTCAAAGATAGTGGAGCCCCACTTAAGGTTGATAATAAGCGCGGACTTGACCATGGAGTGTTTATCCCATTGCTTTTAATGTATCCTGAGGCAGATATACCTGTAACCCAAATATCACTGATAAAAGGATTAGACCCCTCAGAACATATACATCTTGGTAAGATGCTCAGAAGGTTAGCCGACGAAAATATTCTTATAATTGGCTCCGGATTCTCATTCCATAATATGAGAGCCTTTGACTGGAGCGGAGCAAACAATCCTGACGGGAATAATGATAATTTCCAGAACTGGCTTACAGATGTTTGCACAGGAGAGTACTCGGATTTTGAAAGAGAGGGCAAATTAATTAACTGGGAAAAGGCTACTGGTGCAAGATACTGCCATCCCAGAGAGGAGCACCTTCTTCCGCTCCATGTATGTTGCGGAGCGGCAAAAAGAGAGGGCGCAATCATATTTGATAACTATATACTTGGTAAAAGGGCTATTGCAGTCAAATGGTAGGGTTTCCAGTCAAAACATGTTGTAAAGAATAAAACTAAACAAATAACAGATGTCAAACATTCTAAAAGCTACATTAATCGCGACATGCATTTTATTGTCACTAAATGTGTATCCTCAAAAAAAGGTCACATACGGAAAGAGCACATTTACTGTTTATAAACCGTTGCCGGATCTTGAACCTACACCTGTTTCCGGATTTGCACCGGATGTTCCCGGCTATACACGTAAAAGCAAAAACTACGGCCCCGGTACCTATTACGCCTATGCGCCCGGAAATGTTCCCAAAACCAGTTATAAGTGTATTCTTACAGAAATAAGAGACTGGATTGCCTACAGGCCGGAGGAGGTTAAAGAGTTTGCCGCAAAAAAAGGGCTGGAGCAAGTGAGTGAGAAGGAGATGAAAAAGCTCTTTAAGAATACAAGGCTTCCCAATAGCGGATTAATGTATAAATTGACAGAGGATTCGTGGATATGGTTTTATATCAAAGGGCTGCAAAATTGCGGGCCTAAACCATGGGGCTCAAATGAGGAGTATGTGCTGGGAGTATCATATATAGTTAAAGTCCCTCAGGAGACAGATGCGATTCTGGACAGGATGTATCGTTTCTGGAATGACGGTGTAAATTTTTCAGATTTTGCTGGGGTTAATCAGTCAAATTTCAAGACCAGACCTACTGCTCCAACTGATCAAAATCCAAACAATTTTGCAATAGGAGATGTACTTAACAGAGAGAAGGGTTTTTACAGACTGTCATTTGAAGGAGGACCTCCCACTTACGTATGGCATAGCTATGCAAAGGTTGTTGAAAGTAATATGAAAAAACCGGATTTTGACGTCTCCGGAACAGCCGGATATGAAGATATATTTACTGCTTTTAATTACTCTCTGGATGCAGTAAAAGTTGGCCAGAATATCTACTTTAGTTACAGTGTGAACTCAAATTTCCTGCAAGACATTGTACCCGGAGTTACCTGGCAGAAAGAGATGGCCGGCCGCAAAGAGAGCGAGGCTCAAAGAAAAATAGAGATGCAGAAGCTTAATAAACAGAATGGAGCTGCGCTTGAGAAATATTACAAGGAGATTCTGAAATAATTTGTCTTAAACATGAATATTCCGGCTTCATAAGAGTAATACACAAAATCAACAGGAAAAATTTGATGTTGGGCATTATATCAATTTCCTTAGCTCTCCATTTTTTGAATAATACTAATGAAGAGACTAAAGGCAATTCTGTTAACTCTAATTCCATGCATTAATTTATATGGACAAATAAATATATCTGATTCAACAGTTCAGGTCTCCGGATTCTGGAGCAAGGGTGATAAAAAAACATACTCCATAACACAGAAAAAGATTAACATAAAGGGAGCAGACACACTGTCAAATGAGCAAACTAAATTTTATGTTGATATAATTATTATTGACTCCGCTTCAGAATCAACAGGAGAGGAGGCCCCCAATAGAGAGGAGTTTAAAAACTTTAGTAATACAACCAGAGTAATATCTTGGATTCACGAGACAGGATGGCTGTTATATTCCATTGAAAAGAAGGTGGTAAAAACAGTGGACAGGACTATTATTGAAGAGAGAAGAATAGAGATTGAACAACAATAAGGTATATGAGATTCAGACTTTTGACACTTCTGTTTATTGTGATATCCTCAATGGGGTACTCACAGAGACAAACCGTTCTTCCAACTTCCGATTTTACTACAAATTTCTGCAAATTCCCCTTTGCCTGGGAGAATCAGCCGGATAAAAAAATATCAATTGCAATTATTGATAATGAAGGGAATACAGCTTTACTTTCCAAAGTAAAATTTGTAAAGCAATACGTTCCTTGTTCAGAGGTTTCTACATTTTCAACATCTGATATTCTAAATAATCAGTTTAAAGTGCAAAGCTTTGATGTGTTGATTGTTGCGGATGAAATAAAAGAGGAAGAGTATGATAGTTTTATTAAAATGGCCTCTAGCTCTAAAAAACTAAGCTGCGTCCTCTCTGCTTATTATGGCCCAATGGACTCAGAAAGAGATTATACCAAATGGCAATTTTTTGTGAAGAGGGCTTCGGATGCAGGATGTATAATTTCCGGATCACACGGAGATATGTATCAGTTAGGTGATTTGTCATACTGGAATAAGGTTCCGGTTGATATTTTCACTGTAATGGGCAGAGATATTGACGGCTTTCAACCGATGATGCCGGATTATAAAATCAAGCATAATCTTGAGAAAACAGTTTATACAACATCATCCGCCGTTGCCTTAATCAAGTCTTACTATCCAAAACTTGATAATAGTGAGTTGAAGCATTTACTCAAAGAGAGAGGAAGGATAGTATATTGGTCCCATATTTTAATACCGGAGGGAAAAGATGGTATTCAAATTATGGTACCCCATTTTGATAAAGATTATTTGGGGAGATACGATGATGAGAGAGTTAAAATTTTGCAAAGATCTGTATTTAAAGCCTCAACGCTTGACTTGGCCTCAATTCTAGGGATTACAGAAAAAATGTATGGGGAGTGGTGTGCAGATGCGCTTAATGTTGCGGAGATCAATAAAATATCAACCGGGAAAGGGGTTACGGTAGCGATACTGGATCACTCATTCAACAAAAACAGTGCAGCATTAAAAGGGCGAGTCGTTTCGCCTGTCAGCTTTGTTGAGGGAGAAGAGCCTTTAGTTGAAAAATCTGACCACGGTACATTTATGGCTGAAGACTTAGTAATGATTGCTCCGGATGTAAAAATTATGCCCATAGTAATGACTAACGGGAATATGACCGGATATTCAGAATCGTTTGTTAAAGCAATTAATTACGCAGTTGAAAATGGAGCAAATGTGATAAGTTGCAGTCAGCCGGCTGTAAAAGACAATCAAATTGCTTTGGACGAGGCAATCCAAAATGCTATTGATAGAGGTGTGTCAGTTGTTTATATAAACTATACGGGAGACAACAACAGCGTAATAATGCCGGGAGTTGTTGAGTTTGAAAAGTATAGTAATAGCAAGGAGAAGATTAATATTATCGGAACAAATTTCATATCAAAAGAGACTCCTGTGACCTGGGGTATTTCACATGCAGCACCTGTAATATCAGGTGTAATAGCACTTATTAAAGAGAAGAACCCGCAATTAACACCTCAGAATATCAAAAGTATTCTGTTGAATCAGACTAACAATAGTCCGGCAGGCTTACTTCAACTTAATAAAGAAGTGTTTGAGGGCTTACAAAGCAACTAATTGTTTGCACAAAAAAGGTATATTTGTTTCATCTTCCAATTCTCAAAATGACAATTATGAAGCAATACCTTGTATTTACAATCCTGCTAGTCTGTGTTTTATCAATAGATGCGTCCGCCCAGAAGATAAACATTGCCACCTATAACATCCGATATGAGAACAGAGATGACTCCCTGAAAGGAAACGGCTGGGGAGAGAGACTGCCGCACATCACAAATCTCATCCGTTATCACGATTTTGATATATTCGGCTCACAGGAAGTTTTTTACAGCCAGCTGACAGGAATGCTTGAGGCAATGCCTGAGTATAACTACATAGGTGTTGGCAGGACAGATGGTGATAAATCAGGAGAATGTTCGCCGGTTTTCTATAAGAAAGAAAAGTTCAGACTCATTAAAACAGGAAATTTCTGGATTTCTCAGACCGACAGTATCCCCGGAAAAGGTTGGGATGCTGCTCTTCCAAGAATATGCACATGGGGCAGATTTCAGATTCTTGAAAACGGAAAACACTTTTGGTTTTTCAATCTTCATATGGACCATATAGGAAAGGTTGCAAGAGTTGAGGGGACAAAACTTGTCCTTGAAAAAATAAAAGCGATGACCAACGGCGAACCGGTAGTACTTACAGGAGATTTTAACTATGATCAGAGAGCAGAAGGATACGGAATTATCTCTGGTTCACAGTTATTGAAAGACACATATGAAACTGCGGAGTTGAGATATTCACCTAATGGAACATTTAATAACTTTAAACCGCAGTACAAAAGCGACAGCAGGATTGATCATATTTTCACGACTAAAGAGTTTAAGGTTGTCAAATATGGAGTACTTACAGATATGTACTGGAGTAAAGCCGACAGTTCCACACAGGCGGTAAGAATCCCATCTGACCACTATCCGGTTAAAGCAGAGGTAATCCTTAATTGGTAAAATATGGCAACTGACAAAAACTTTGTTGACTTCATCACAGACCAGCTTGAGAACGTAGGCGAGGTCTCTGTCATTAAGATGTTTGGTGAGTACGGAATCTATGCAGACGGCATAATATTCGGCCTTATATGTGACAATAAGCTTTTTATTAAGCCGACTCAGTCCGGAAGGGAGTTTATAGGAAATCCTGTTGAGGCGCCTGCATATCCGGGTGCGAAGAACAGCTTCCTTATTGAGGACAAACTGGAGGACAGAGAGTGGCTGAGCGAACTTGTCAGAAGATCTGTAAAGGAGTTGCCGTTTCCAAAACCAAAGAAGAAACCTAAACTTAAGAGCGATGAGAAGAAGTAGTATTTCTTTAATCCTTACCCTGGCAATAATACTCACCGGGTGCAAGGCAAAACAAAGCGAATTGATCCTGTTTTCTCCGGATTCACAAAACAGAGTAGAAGTAATTCTCTCTCAGACGGGAGAGATTCATTATCTCGTTAATCATAAAGAACAAGCAATAATTGATACCTCTTCATTAGGCTTTGAGCTCAAAGATCAGAAGCCGCTCAAATCTGGTTTCAAAATTGTTAAATCTTCACACTCCTCATTCAGTGAGACATGGGAGCTACCATGGGGAGAGCAGAGGGAGGTTGTGAACAACTATAATGAGATGGTTGTAGAGCTTAAAGAGAGCACTACACCCAAAAGGAGGCTCAATATCTATTTCAGAGCTTACGATGATGGAGTCGCCTTTCGCTATGAGTTTCTGGCTCAGAAAGGTGTTGATTCCCTTATCATTATGGAGGAGAATACACAGTTTAAACTGACAGGCGACCACACAACATGGTGGATCCCGGGAGACTGGGATAGCTACGAACACCTTTACAACACAACCCCTGTCTCCGGAATTGACGCAATGAAACACAACAATGCTCCAGGCCTCGGCTTTACAAATATCATGGATAATGCTGTCCATACACCTGTAACTATGAGGACCAATGAGGGCTTGCATATAAGTATTCATGAAGCTGCTCTTGTAGATTATGCTAGTATGACACTTAAAGCAGACACAGCAGGTCTTAAGTTTACAAGTCAACTTGTGGGATCTGAGAGGTTGGGATACAAGGTCAAAAGGGAGCTACCGTTCAAAACACCATGGAGAACAATTCAAATTGCAGACAGGGCAGGAGAATTGATTGAATCCAGACTGATTCTCAACCTTAATGAACCAAACAAACTAGGCGATGTAAGCTGGGTTAAGCCTATGAAATACATGGGAATATGGTGGGAGATGCACATTGACAAAGGGTCATGGGATTACGGAATGACACTTGATGAAAAGAGCGGAAAATGGGTGGACACAGGAAAGGCTCACGGCCGGCACGCAGCAACTACTGAAAATGCTAAGAGATACATAGATTTTGCATCACAGAAAGGAATTAAAGGCCTGTTGATAGAGGGATGGAACACCGGATGGGAGCGATGGACCGGTTTTGAGGACAGAGAGGGAATCTTTGATTTTGTTACACCTTATCCCGATTATGACATTGAGGAGGTGGTAAGGTACGCAAAAGAGCGTGGCGTGGAGATAATCATGCATCATGAAACATCTTCTGCTCCAAGAACATACGAGAAGCAGATGGATACTGCCTACGCCCTTATGCAGAGACTGGGCATCGGTTCGGTAAAATCCGGTTATGTGGGCCGAATCATTCCTAAAGGAGAGCACCACCACAGCCAGTGGATGGTGAACCACTACCAGAGAGCTTTGGAAAAGGCGGCTGAGTATAAAATAGCAGTTAACGCACACGAGCCCATAAAGGCAACAGGGCTTAGAAGAACATACCCAAATGCCATATCAAGAGAGGGTCTCAGAGGGCAGGAGTTTAACGCCTGGTCACCAGATGGCGGTAACCCGCCTGAGCATATCTCAATTGTCGCTTTTACAAGAATGCTTGCCGGTCCGATAGATTTTACCCCGGGTGTTTTTGATATTTCGTTACCTAGCAAACCACATAATCAGATTAATACTACTCTTGCACATCAACTTGCACTCTATGTGATTATTTACAGCCCCATTCAGATGGCCTGCGATCTTCCGGAGAACTATGTAAACCAGCCGGCTTTCCAGTTCATAAGGGATGTGGGTGTTGACTGGGAGAGGACAAGAGTTCTTGAAGGAGAGGTGGGCGATTATATTGTAATTGCAAGAGAGGAGAGAGTGACAGGAAATTGGTTTGTAGGGGGAGTGACTGATGAAAATGCAAGAGAGATTAGCGTAAAGTTTGATTTTCTGGCAGAAGGCAAAAAATACATTGCTACAATTTACAGAGATTCACAAAAAAGTCATTACAAAATCAATCCGGTTGCAATAGATATTGAGGAGAGAGAGATAAGAAGTAATTCAACCCTGAATATCACAATGAAAGAGGGGGGTGGATTCGCCGTTAGTCTCAAAGAAAAAGTGAGTAATAAATGAAAATAAACAGATAGATATGAGAACATTTCTAAAAACCTTAGCAATAATATCAGGTTCACTATTATTGTCGGGTATAACTTTAGCCCAAACAATAGTTTTGAACAAACCCAATCTGGAGCGTGAGGGCAACCTTATGAAGGCCCTATCTCAAAGAGCCTCTGCAAGAGAGTTTGACTCAACTCCTCTCTCTCTCCGGGATTTGTCAGACCTCCTTTGGGCTGCAAACGGAGTAAACCGGGCAGAGAGCGGAAAGAGAACCGCCCCGTCTGCAATTAATGCTCAGGATGTTGATGTCTATTTGTTTGATAGTGAAGGTGTTTATCTCTACAATGCTCAAAAGCACACGCTTATACTTGTACTCTCCGGAGATCTGAGAAAAATAATTTCGAATCAGGATAAAGACCCATATCCTTCTGTAATTCTTCTTCTTGTTTCTGATATATCAAAGTTCACCAGGGGAGAAGATACTTTAAAAAGAGAGTGGGGCGCTATGGATGTTGCATTTGTAGCACAGAATGTACTTCTATTCTGCTCATCGGTAGGAATGGAGGCGCGTCCGAGAGCCTTTATGAATAAAGAGCAGATTATAGAGACGCTTAAGTTGAACAATACACAGCTACCAATGCTCAACATCCCCGTCTCTTACAAGAAAAACTAGGATATTTTACCATTTTCAAGGCTGTACTTTCCGGCTTAACTGTGATTTTCCAGAGCAGTTGAGCCGGATTTTTCATCCTAAAGAGAGGATCAACATCTCATTATGCAGTTTCAACTTAAAAATCCCCTGTCTCAGATACTCTCCTTGCCCTCCATCTCTCAACAAACATAGCTTTGCAAATGATAATTCTACCGCAGAGTTCTATGAACAGTTCAAATATTATTAATCTGGAAAACGACAGGATTGTTACTACAACCATTTCTCACGAACTGAAGACTCCGCTCAATGCAATTATCGGCTTTACCGATCTTATTCTTGAGGAGGAGTGCCTGAACAGAATAAAAGATTACGCAGATATTATAAAGGATAATAGCAGAGTTCTTCTGGAAAAAATTCATAAAGTTATTTATTATAATACGCTTGAGCTTGATAGCTCAATTTTTCTGGAGAGAGTTGAGGTAGGTGAGATGATCATAAGAGGAGCCAAAATCATACGCGAGGAGTTTGGCAGGTGTGGAAAGGAGATTCACATTGCTAACAAGGCTCTTTATATAGATTCAGGAACTATTTTTTACACAGACAGATTCAAACTGGAAAAGCTCTTTTGCCTTCTACTATCCAGTGCTACCTATTTAAATAAGAGCGGTAAAATAGTCATTGATTACACATTAACCTCAGAGGCGTTCAGTTTAATCCTCTCAATTGATCAGAAAGAGACCAAAGAGAACGAGGATTTAAATAATGGAATATTTGAAGAGGGTGTCGGCATTAACATGGCACTATGCGATAAACTTTCAAAGCTTGTAGGAGGAAAAATGAATCTTCGATTTGACAGATTAGCAAAAAATATTGAGCTGGACATTCCATTCCGGAACAGATACAGAGATTCAAAATCCTGTTCCGCTCAGAAGATATTACTTGTGGTTGACGATGATGATGAGAGCTTTGCGAAAATTAAAAGATTAATTCCTGGCTCATCATACCTGGTTCTGAGGACTACAGAATCCTGCTTCAGAGAGGGAATGACAGAGAGTCTCTCCAAACCGGGAATTGTAGTAATTAACGGAGCAGACACAGGAGAGGAGCTGAAGGAGCCCCTGAGAAGAGTAAGGGAGAGTAATCCCAATGCCTCATTCCTGATAAATGTTGCCAATACAGACTGTATTAAGGCCTTCTCACACAACTATCAAAATGTCCTTTGGTTCAAGCCGTCAACTTTGAAATCTCAAATAGAAAAGCTGATAAAGACATGAGTTCATTAAGATGCTTTATTGTTGCATTATTATGTGCAATATTTTTCCTTAATACAAATTCCAGAGCGCAAAGCGGTCTGGGGGGCGAGGTCTCTTTCAATTTCATTTTCTCACCGGGCTCAACCATCTTAGATGCAAATTTGGGCAGTAATAATGTTGAGCTAGCCAATCTCAGGGATTTTATACTTCACAACAAATATGGAATACAGACAGGCGGTGCCCACTTTACAATTGTCTCATACATTAAAGAGGGCAGTTCATCTGACCTCTATTCTTTGAACAGAGCATCCATCCTGGGCAGCATCGTAAGAGCATATCTCAAAACCAGATATGGGTTTGTAAATACAAATTTCACCTTTGTAATCAGATCAGAAAGTGAATTGGCAGAATATGTACGAATTGAGTATAAGCCATTTTCAGTAAAGCCGACAGATAATCAGGATATCTACTTTACCTTAAAGCCCTCATACGGAGACCTGATGCTAGCTATGTCCAAGTACAGAGAGCTGCCGCTTGAGGAAAGAGATGATCAGATTGAGACGACAACTTTACCGGTCCCACTTGTCGTCATTATTGCCCCTGTGGATACCCTTCCACCCGTTGACATACTACCACCTGTTGACACTCTGCCACCTGTCGACACACTGAGACCGGCTGATACAACAGAGAGCCCTCATAAAAATATTGATCACCAAATTAATTTAAAACGAGGTTTTAAACCCATATTTGGGTTAAGAACAAATCTTTTGAATATAGCCGGAGTTACCCCTCCGGCTAAAGTCGTAAAACCCCTGTATAATATAACAATGGAGCTTTACTACTTGAAAAGAAGCTCTATTGCGCTAGAGGGTTATTTAACTCCTCTTCTAAATCACAAAAAGACAGACTCAGATGCTTGGCATAAGCTTAGTGGATTTAGTCTTGAACATAGATTCTGGCTAAGTAAGCCTGGCCTTTTTAAGGGGTTATATATGGGACTTTACGGCGCATTCGGAGAGTTTGACATTATGGATCCTCTAAAAAACGAAGAGGGAAATACCGGAAATTTTATTGGGGGAGGTCTTAGCATCGGCTTTGCCCTGCCGGTTTCAAAAAGGCTATTGGTAGAGGTTGGGGCCAGGGGGGGGTATAAGAGAGAGAGCAACAGCAGCTATCTGGTGATAGAAAATTCCTGTTACCAGACAGGCTCCGGAAACAGGGGAGGTATAATGCTCTATGATTATAACATCAGCCTTGTTTATAGGTTGATAGGTAAACAAAAGGGGAGGCAGCTATGAAGAAATGTCTCTTAATCGTTCTTCTTTTAGTGGGTGTTGCTGTATTATACAATTGCAGCAAAAGAGATCTGCCGGGCAGCTGGGAGGAGCTTGACAGAATATATGTCAGAAGCACTCTGATTAAAAGTAAAGGGAGTTCATTCGACTCCATTAATCTTGTAACATATATCTATTCAGGAGACTCTCTTCTAAGAGAAAAGCGGTTAAGAGAGACCACTGACACAATAAACATTTCATCCGGCACCTATAATTTTATAACAATCAATAAAGCGGCAAGGGGCATTTTTATAGATAATATAAGAGATTTCAGCATGGCAAGGGTGCTGATGGAGTCGGACTCACTGTCCGGCCTCTACTCTGCAACTACCAGAAACTTTACTGTCTCAAGGTACTCTCAGAATACGTTGAATCTGGAGTTACCGGATAAAGTTAAAAAACTGGAATACCAATTGGTTATTGAGGGGGCCCGAGACTCACTTGAGAAGTGCATAATAGTCCAGCATGGTGTCTCTTATGGATTTTTACTCTCAGACTACACTCAGCTTTTTGAGGAGTTCAAGTTCTCAAAAATGTACACAGAGGCCTCTTCATCAAACGAGTTTACGGGCTCATTCTGGATTATGGGGCTAAATCCTTCCAGTAAAGAGCTTGAAGTTCAGTTTGTTTATAAGAACAATACTATGCAGAATGCCTCTGTAGATCTTTCGAATCTGAGCAACGAAAATATGTACTCAAGAAGGCTGATAATGTATATAGATATACAGAAAGTTAATGCAAAGCTTAATGCAACAATTAAATCCTGGATTCTGGTAGAAGATAATGTGAATATATAAGAGATGAGAAGAGATTTAGTACTATTCATGTTGATTACCTCTATCCTTACGGGGTGTTCAAAAGAGACCCTGAAAACTTTGAATGTTGGCAAGGTGGAGTTTGCAGTTTCAAATAGTTATGACTTTTCAGCCGCCTCTGCCGGAGTTTATGTTAACGAGGTAATTGATTATCCGTTGACAGGCAAGTTTGAGGTTCCTGTCGTTTACAATATGCATTATACCTACAATGACGGAGTAATGAACGGGGACAACCTGTATCTGGACAAAAGCAAAATATTCAATATAAACGCTTACGCCCCCTATATGCCTACCGGTGATTCAAAATCACACTTCCTGCCTTTCAACCACGGGACCGATGTGTTGTGGGCTCAGGCAAGTTTCCCTGCAGCAGGTCAGGATACATTGAACATGGTTAATCTTGAATTCAGGCATATGACTACACAGGTGGTGTTTGAGATGGAGGATAAAAGGGATGACCTATCAAAGGACAGATATGATTTTGAAAAGGCTGAATACTCAATAAACGGCTTTTCAAAGAGATGTTTCCTTGATGTAAGTACAGGTGAGTTAATAAGAGGAGAGATTGATCCTTCAATTATTATAACAAAAAATGATTCATTAACATGTTTTGCTCCCGGTGAGGGTATGTCAGAATATAACATTGTGTTGTCAATCCCTGCCATAGAGAATAGTGATACATCTGTGCAGGTTATAAGATCAAACTTCTCTTACCTCTTTAAACCAGGTTACAGCTATACAATAACAATATCAGTATATACCACAGAGATATCAATCTCTGTGAATGTTGCTGAATGGGTTGTTCATCAGACAGATAAACTTGAACTATAACAATAAATAACTTAATAATGAAAAGTAAAACACTAGCCGGGTTGTCTCTCCTGCTTCTATTGGGAGGCTGTTCAAAGAACAACGGATTGACAAACAATTATTTTGAGGAGTTGAAGGTAAAAGCTATAGTTGCCAGAACCACCCAGACAAAGTCCATCATCTATGAAGACAGGTTTCCGGAAGGGGCCGGAATAGGTGTACAGCTTCTGAAACTTACTGATGGCACAGCCTACTCAGCAAAAACCAATGTAATGTTTACCTCTGACGGAGCCGGCAACTGGAGCTCTGCAGAGAACTATATTCTAAACCCTCTTAAGGCAAAGGTATATGGATACTACCCATACATGTCACTCACTGACAATACTCTGCCATTCTCGACAATACCTGTCTCAATTACTGCAAAGGCCGGATACAATTCTGACACAGACTATATGTTTGCTACCCCTGTTGAGAGCGAAGCAAATGCGGTTTATAACGCAAATAACACAATAAGCCTTCATATGAACCACGCACTGGCGCAGATATCTATGCTGGTCTATAAGGAGAATTACAATGGAGATGGGAACCTTACAGATTTTTTCATAGAAGATGTAACCCCGGGAACAGGCCATATTCTTGTAAACACAGATCCAGTTGACTTCACAATGAATATCACTAACGGGTCAATAACAGGTGGCATTGAGGGTGTAATTGAGAGAAATCTATCAACACCTCTTGTTATAGGACAGGCCACTGCGGATCCAAAATTTCCATCTGATGACCTGACTGAGCTGAAGGCTCAGGTTCTGGCTAAAGGTGTATCAACAATGGTCGTCCCCACATCCACAATTGGAGCAAGTGAAATTAAGTTCTCTTTTGTTATTGATGGCAACAGATACTCTGTCAATAACATCTCATCAATTACTTGGGAGAGGGGTGAACAGTATATCTATACAATAAAGCTTTCAGGTACATCACTTACAATTTCTCAGGTTACAATTGCACAGTGGGAGAGTGAACTTGCGGACGATTTAATAATCTATTAATATATTATTTATGAAAAAATTATTCTGTATCTCTGCAGCAGTTTTGCTCATGGCATCAGGCTGCACAAAGGAGAACTCTACTGAAGAGCCAAAATCTGGAATACTCTCAATCTCTCCTTCTCTTAGAGAGCAATATACAAAATCTATAATTGATAATTCTAACATAACAGGTGAGAAGATTAGAATTCAGGTTGCAAAAGAGGATGGCTCTGCATCATACCTTGTTACTGGCGCAAAATATACTCTCACATATGATGTCGGCAATACTAAATGGGTTATGTCGGATAAACTCTACCTTACTCATGATTTTGCCAGAATCTATGCCTACGCTCCATGCCCAACAGATCCGGCAACAGTTGAGACAGGATCATACAGTACTTTAAAGAGGAGTCTTGACGTCCCTGCAACTCAGGATATGGATGATCAGATTGACTACCTCTATTGCAGCCAGGGGGAGACAACGCAGGGTGGTCCCACAAAGATAAATAGTTCAAACTCTGCGGTTAATCTAACAATGGACCATGCACTAACTCAGGTGGCTTTTGTCTTTTACAAGGCTGATTTCTCAGGGGATGGAGATATTTATTCTGTAAAAATTAAAGATTTGTCCGCTCCATCATTTATAATTAGTAAAAGCTCAGGAAATGACCTTGCATTAAAAGTGGCGGATGGTACAATTACAGGAGGAGAGACTATTGATGAGATTGGAGTTATAAATGTAGGGAGCACAATTACTCTAACAGCAAAACCATCGCTTGTCGCTAACGATCTTGTGCAATATATTAATGCCTATCTACTACTCACCCCTGTATTAATTGCCAGCAAAAGTAATATACAATTTACCTTTAACATTGATGGCAGAGATTATGTCGCCTCCTTGACCGGAACTGATGATGTAAACTGGGAGAAGGGAACGCAATACATCTATACAGTTAGACTGGCCGGTACAGAGTTAGTTATTGAGAGTGTCAGCGTGACCCCATGGAATCCAAAATATGAAGATGAGATTGTGATAAATTAATCTTCTTGTTTAGTGAAATTCCTCTCCGTTATATCTGTGATGATTGTTGTGTTGATGTCTCTCTCCTGTAAAAAGGAGGGAGATATCGGCAGAAAAGAGGCATTGCTTTATATTGAACCGGGGACAAAAATTGATGTAAAATCAATAATTAGTAATTCTAATATTGCAGAAAATGATATTGGAATACAGATAACTGAACTGGATGGCTCTGCAGAATATGATGGTAATAGTGCCCTGATTAATATAAAACTTTCAAAATCTTTGCCTGACGGATTGTGGAAGATGTCAGATAAAAATGACATCCCAGTTGAGGTAAAGGTTTTTAGCAATGGGGCGAAAATTTTTGCATATTGCCCATATGCTCCCGAGCTGGTTCAGGGGACAGGTGCTACCTCTTCAATGGAAATTGATTTACCGGCAAGCCAGACTTATGGTTATATTAAAGACTATCTGTGGAGCTGTCAGGATAAAACGCTTCCGGAGGGTGGGTACGCTATTAATGCTCTAAATTCAAAGGTTTATCTTCGTCTAAACCACGCTTTGTCAATGGTGGCCTTTGTCTTTTATAAATCCGGATATACAGGAGAGGGTAAAATTACCTCTATGGAGATGAGGAGCAAGTCTGCTACAAATATCTTTAACGTTAATAAAGCCGGGACAAACGACCTGAAGATGAGCCTCTCAAATGGAGGAATAAGCGGGGGAAGTATGGTCCCTGCATTAAGTTTGACTGATATCAATGCGCCCATAATATTGGAAACTTTGCTACAAACTACTCCAACATATCTGTTCACAAACAAGACCTTCTATATGTTTCTTGCCCCTATAAATATTGCACAGCGAGAGGACATTGAGTTTGTTTTTGAAATTGACGGAGAGGCTTATACATCTCCCCTCCCGGGTACGGAAGCCCTCACCCTTACTCCGGGAAATGCCAGCATATTCACGGTCAAACTCAGCCCCAATTCGTTAAAAATTACCGGGGTTGCTGACTGGAACCTCGTCTCATATGAAGTGAGCAGTGGCTACGATGACCTCTGGTACGGTATGAAACCCGTAAAGATTGGCAGCCTGTTATGGGCGCCGGTTAATGTAGGGTATGACCCTGTAAGTAATCCATATGGGCTAATGTTCCAATGGCACAGAAAATATGGACAGTGCTATAATGAATCTCCCATTCCAATCTCAGTACAAGGGCCTGTCACAATAGAGCTGGCAAATGATGTAACTAATAGGAATAGATTCTATTTTAATTCTTCAGGTAGTTACGATTGTATTACGCCACAATTATCAAGCTGGGATATGTCTGTTAATTACAATCCATGTCCAGAAGGCTGGAGAGTTCCCTCATCTGCCGAGTTTCAATCTTTAATTAGTTCCGGTTATACATTTGATAGCTCGGGTTTAAATAATAAACGAGGGTTCTGGTTTGGGGGATATCACAACACAAATAAAGAAGGTAGTGTATTTCTTCCTCTATCCGGATATATAAGAGGAGAAAACACTTCTCCTACGCAGAGGAATTCTCTAGGTTTATATTGGAGTAGCGATACATTTTCTGTTTATGCAAAAATATTACAGATGGATCAGTATTCTGTCCAAATCAACTCCTGGTCAAGAGCAGCAGGATTGAGTATAAGATGTGTAAAATCTTTATAACTGAATGATGAGAAGCCATACAATCATATTACTGATAGGACTTATATTCTTAGGGTCTTGTTCAAAAGAGCAGCCCGGTGGTGATGGGATAATAGAGGTGGAGACCGGCTTCTCGCTTGCTCCTGCAAATTTTGGTGCTGCAATTACCAGAGCAGATGTCACTGCTGATGTTGATGCCGTTAAGAACCTTTGGATTCTGCAGTTTGACGGAACTACAGATGCTTCAACCCTAGTGAAGAGGGAATACAAAAACTCGGTGGATAATCTGGCAGATTTAAAAATTATCCTTAATAAGGGCGAAAGTCAGAGAGTGGTATTTATAGCGAACACATTTGACTCTGAACTCTTTAATGGGGACAATGCATCTCCGGGTAAATATTCTTTCTCACAATTTAAAAAGAAGAAATTTTTTATCTCTGACGAATCGGGTATGTTTACCGGTTCCGGAGAGAAATATATGAGGATGTACGGTTCCTATGATGGAGATGTGCCAAATAAAGACGAACCCGTACTCCTGTACAGGATTGGTGCAAAGGTTATTTTAACATATACATCGGAAGATGTGAGCAGTGTGCCTGACGGTTCACGATTCAGGATTACTTCGGTACAGCTTAAAGATGTTCCGGATAGCTCTTCCTATATTTCAGATCCGTTAAATACCGTTGTTGCTACGCCCGCATATGTTGTAAACTATCCCGTAACCTCCGGCTCAGCAACCGGTGTTTCAGGTGAAGCCTATTCGATAAACAATTACGATGGTTTCGTAAGCTACTACCTGCCTGAGAATATAAGAGGGGATAACCTATCTGTAGGTACACAGCAGCAGAAACCTCTGTTTGCACCAGTGAATTCTACATGGATTGAGATTAAAGGAGAGGGGATAGGTAGTGACGACAGGGTAAACGAATATGTAACTTTTAAACTCTATCTGGGGAACAATCTTACCACAAATTATAACATTAACAACAATACAGAATATACTATTAATTTAAAATTCAAGGGTATCAACCTCAAGGATGCGAGGCTGAAGGTTGAAAGAATTTCTGATATTGAGATATTTCAGGAGGAGACTATTGTATGGGAAAATTAATAAAATCATTTATTAGGGTAAGTCTGTTATTATTACCGGTTTCACTGGTTTTAAATATGTCATCTTGTATAAAAGAGGAGCCGGTTCCGGAGCTTGTTGATGACGGCAGCATAATTTTTCTTTGCGAAGATTCTAAACCGGCCACCAAGACCACTCTTAAAGGTCTGCAGACCGAATGGGTGGAAGGAAGTGATCAAGTCGGGCTCTTCTCTCCTCAGGCATCAGTAGCGATTGGTGGGAGTCCCGGGGTTGTTAACGAGCCACTTACAGCTCTCAGTAGCGGCGTCAGATCTCAGTTCAGCGGCTCTGTTTACTGGAACACCGGGGATCACGACTTCTATTCATATTATCCGTATGTGGCAGGTACGCCTCCCTATACGGCAGTACCGGTATCGCTCCCTGCGGGCCAGACTCAATCGTCAGGCAATGACAGTTCTCATATAGGCTCCCTTGACTTTCTGGTTGCCAGGCCATATACTGCAAAATATCCGGGCTCAGACGGAACACCGGCTTCGGTCTCGCTGAGATATAACCATCTCTTTTCTATTATTGAGTTCCAGATAATCAGAAGCTCCGGCTCTATTTCAAAAGTTAAGCTAAGTGGAAAAGTGCCTCTGGCTTTTGATGGAGGTTTCATTGATCTTAGTCAGGCTACTCCTCAGGATGGGACAAACTATATCATAGACAATATATCAAGCCCATCCAATAGTGTGACTGTTTCTCTTACATCACCTGTTAACCCCACAAACAATTATTCTACAACTCCTAGGGTCTATATGGTTATACTTCCGGGAGTTCATACAGGAGATGTGAAAATAGGAGTAGAGAGCGACGGGGTTTTTAAGGAGGTTGTCCAAAAAAATGTAACTTTTAAAAGGGGGAAGAAATACATTGTTAAGGTTGATGTTGCCAATGCAAAGATACCAGTGATAGATGGGATGGATCTTGAGCCGGTAGAAGTTAATGGGGTTATTTGGGCACCGGTAAATGCCGGTTACAGGGAGGATTTAAGGATGGGAGAATATTTTCAGTGGTTCAGAAAGTATGGTTTTGATAGGAATTTTACAATACAATCTGCCTATGATTTGTGGAATATTGATCTGGATCAGGAGACATCATTGGATAAGTATCGGAATGTTTTTTTTGTATGGAGGGGTTCGTCATATGAATGGATGCCATTTTATCAAATAGAATGGAACCGTACTGAAAAGTTTAATCCATGTCCGGTTGGGTGGAGGCTGCCGACTAAAACAGAGGTAGAAAGTCTAATCTCTTGTGGAAATACATGTATAATAGCTGAAAATGCAGGAGGAGTTGATGGTCTGATAGGCAGATGGGTAGGTCCTAATCATAATATTCCGGGTGAAAGAGAAAAAACAGCAGTTTTCTTCCCATTTACAGGTACATTGTCAGCTAGCAACGGAACGTGGCCATCTACTTTTATTAGTGGTAATTACTGGCTGGCTTATTACGGTGAACCCTCTACATCTTATAATGGACAGGTATTGACTGTAAATGATAATCAAAGCTCAAATCCAAAAATTAATTCTATGAATAAAGCTCATGGGGTTTCTGTCAGATGTGTTAAAAAAACGGCTTCAGTAGAAGCCTTACTTCATACAATTAAACCGGTTGATGTACAGGAGGGGTTAGTTACAACAGGTGGGTATATAGAGGAGGAGGGTTCCTTGCCAGTTACCGAAAGAGGAGTTTTCTATGGAAGCTCAATAAATCCGGCTTCAACAAAAGTGGTTGCATCAACTGCAGGAGATGGTTCGTTTACTGCAGATATTAATGGATTAGAGGAGACGAAAACATATTATGTAAGAGCTTATGCCAAAAATTCAGGAGGGACTGTTTATTATGGTGATCAGTACAAGTTTATAAAGAAAAGTCCTGCTAATTACAATGGGAAAGAGGTTACCATAAACGGAGTTACATGGGCCCCATATAATGCCGGATATAGTGATGTTTATCCATACGGACTTTTATATCAGTGGCACAGAAAATATGGTCAGACATATAAAGATGAGACTCCAGCTCCGGCATTTCCTACCTCTCCTGTTTCATTATCAAGTATTTCCAGCTTTACATATAAGGATAAGTATATAATTTCCACGAATTCGCCATATGATTGTTGTTCAGTACAACAACCTTCATGGAGTATGATTAGGGCGCACAACCCTTGTCCTGAAGGCTGGAGAGTACCAACAAAAACTGAGTTGCAATCTTTATTAGATTCAGGAAGTTCTTGGGGTGTTGGTCCAGATGGTGTGCCGGGAAGATGGTTTGGCGAGGATCATGCAGGAACTAAGGATAATTGTGTTTTTCTTCCTGCCTCTGGACTAAGAACTAATTCGTCAAACTCAGACCAAAGAGATTTTTCTGGGACATATTGGTCAACATATATTGATGTTACCAATCCTGCAACTCTTTACTTTGACTCTTCAAGTACAATGATGTCAAAGAATTATCGAGCTTACGGAGTATCTGTAAGATGCGTAAAAGAATAAAGATTAACTGAGATAAATAGTCCGCTTAAAGATTTTAAGTACTAGTTCACCATTTGAAAAGATGGTTTAAATGATTCAGCCTTGATTTACGCGCTTTCAGCCGGAAATATAACACTTCGGATGGGAATTTGCGGGCCGGGATGTTTGTTAGATTGTACTTTTGCGCACCTTAAATAAAAATATTTATGAAATTTAAAAGTCTGATAGCTATCACAGCGCTGGTTCTGTTTGTAAATTTTGCAAACGCTCAGGAGAGAAGAAGAAAAGTGGGATTTGAGTTAACTGCCGGTCCCTCTGTTGCCCTTAACAATCTGGGCGAATTTAAAATGAAAGTGGGGAAAGGAGTTGAAGGCATTTTTACCTATATGCCTTTGGAGCACTTCGGGTTATTTGCAGGATGGGGTTGGAATAATTTCAGAAGTAATTATTATGATTTTGAGGATACTGGTTATATGTTTGGCCTCCAGTTTAAGGATGACATAAATAAATCTTCATTTTCTTATTACCTTAGAGCCGGCGGGCTGTACAATCACATTGAAATTGAAGATGCAACTCCCCGTATTATTGATGGATTTTATTCTGACAGTGGCCATGGCTTGGGAGTTCATCTGTCCGGTGGGGTTGAGTATAGTTTGGGTAAAGGTTGGTGTATTAATTCAAATCTGAAATTCCAGCATTTGAAAAGAGATGTAGTTCTGCCATCTATGTTAAGAGATAACTCTGCAACCGCTGTAAATTTGAATTATTTAGCATTAAGACTGGGTGTGGTTAAATATTTTTAACTGTATTATTATAGGCGATTCCATTTTCAACCGGGAGCATTTTTTGCCCCGGTTGAATTGCCATTTAAGAATATTAATAGGAAATGTTATAGTATGGATGTTTTAATTATTGAAGATGAATCTCTTGCTGCCGACAGGCTGGAAGAGATGCTGCTTGAGGTTGACTCAAATGTCAACATTGTAGGTAAACTGGGATCCGTGAAAGAGTCAGTAGCCTGGCTTAGCAGAAATTTTGCCGACTTAATTTTTCTTGATATTCAATTATCAGATGGAATTAGCTTTTCGATTTTTGAAAAAATAAAGACCAGAACGCCAATAATTTTTACAACTACATATGACCAGTATGCTATTAAGGCTTTTGAGGTGAACAGTCTGGCTTATTTGCTGAAACCTATTGGAAAGAGGCAACTGGAGGAGGCTTTGGTAAAATTCAAGTCGGTAAAAGCTGCATATGCAATTGATTCCGGGACTCTGTCAGATATCTTTGTTCAGTATAAGACTGAATATAAAGAGCGTTTTTTAATTCAGGTGGGTCAGAGATATACAAAAATTGAGATAAAGGATATAGCCTACTTTTATTCTTCCGATATGGGTATTAATCTGAGAACTTTTTCAGGAAACACATATCCGGTAGATTATACAATAGACAAGCTAGAGTCAATGATTAATCCGGATCTGTTTTTTAGGATTAACAGAAAATTGCTGATTTCTCATGCCTCAATATCAGGCATGACAGCATATTCAAGAGGGAGAATTAAGATTGTACTTGTGCCGGAATTTCAAAATGAAATTGAAGCAATTGTAAGTATAGACAGATCATCCGAATTCAAAAGATGGCTTGATAAGTAATTGTTTGTCAAATGAATATTCGTAGGTTTAACAATTTAAGTCCCTTCTCCTTTAAGAGTATATTAGCACTTACTGCAGGGCTCTCTTTGTTAATTCAGATTATTCTTGTTTCTTATAATCACTTCACAGGATTTCATATTGTAAAATCAACATATGAACTATTTCTAAGGATAGGTATCAGCACAGTCATCAGTACTATAATTGGTTTATTGATTGTTAGCATTGATCTGTGGTGTATTAAGACTCTAAACAAAAAGCTGCCATGGAGCGGCCATACTTCAAAAAGATTTTTAATTCAAATTGTATTCGTTATAGTGACCGGTGTGTCGTTCTCCTATATAACAACTACAATCTCAAATGACTTTATCCATAAATACGAAGAGACATTAAGCAACGTATATATTATTAATGCGATTCTCTTTTCTGTCTCAAACTTATTGTTTATGATAATACTTGAGGGCTGGGTTATTTATTACGAAACAAAAAAAACAAGGGTTGTTACTGGTAGTCTGAAATATGAATTGAGTCAGCTGAAATTTGATGTTTTAAAGAATCAGATTAATCCGCATTTTATGTTTAACAGCCTTAATGTACTTGCCGGGTTAATTAGAAAAGATACTGTTAAAGCACAACAATTTATTGAGGATTTTGCCAAAATATACAGATATGTTGCCGAGACAATTGAGGAGCCTCTGGTAACATTGAAGATGGAGCTGTCATTTGTTGAAAGCTACATCTATTTACAAAAGATAAGGTATGGTGAGACGTTGAAATATAAGGCTGAGATTCCTGATGATTTACTTGAATACCAACTGCCACCATTATCACTCCAGGTAGTACTTGAAAATGCAATAAAACATAATGTTATTGATTCATCAGAAAATCTTTGCATTGAAATTGTGTCAAAAGAATCCTTTTTGATAATAAAGAACAGAATCAGCCCTAAAAAGTCATATGATTTATCTGCGGGAGCAGGACTCAAGAATCTTACTAAAAGATATGCTTTTGTTAGTAACAGACTACCTGAATTAAAGAAGAGCGACGGATATTTCATAGTTAAAATACCACTAATAACTGATTGAAAATGACAGAAAAGAGAAGCCTCTATCAAATTTATAAGGATTTGTTTGTTTTTCTGATTTTCACTGCAATCATTTTGCAGTCAGGTATTTTTATAAGTAATTACATTAAAGGTTTTTACGAAGAGATGGACGCCAATTTAATTGTTGGGGTAATCGTCTCAAGATCTGCAGTCGGTTTTATTTCCAGCCTGATTGTAGCACTCCCCCTAATTTTACTTATAAAAAAACTGAATCTGTACCTGCCATGGGGAGTACACTCTGTTGCAAGAGTGTCAGTGGAATTCATAATAGTGGTTGCTGTCTCAATAGCAATAACATTAGTAGTCTATCTAACTGCAGGAGCTTTCTCCTCTGAATTACAACAACCACACTACTCTTTTCTTGATTCAACTGTAATATATTCAATTACTAATATCCTCTTTACTACATCATTGGAGGGGTATCTGTTTTACAAGGAGCATAAAAAATCAAAACTGGAGGAGGCAATTTTAAGAGATGAAATTGCTGGAATTAAATTGGATATACTTAAAAATCAGATAAACCAGCACTTTATGTTTAATAGTCTCAATGTTTTGTCGGGATTACTCAAAAAGGATCCTGATAAGGCAGAGATTTTTATTCAGGAATTTTCAAGTATTTACAGATATGTTCTTGAGACCATTGAACAACCTCTTTCAAATCTGGCAGATGAGTTAAATTTCTTAAGGTCTTATATATATCTTCAACAAATAAGACATGGAAATAGCCTATTATATACGGAGTCTGTCTCCACTCAATTATACAACAAGAGACTTCCGCCACTTTCATTGCAGACGGTTCTTGAGAATTCAATTAAACATAATATTGTGAATGAAGATAGCCCGCTTCTTATTGAGTTGTTTGACGAAGATGGGGCTATTGTTGTAAAGAATAATTACCAGCCCAAAATATCAATTATAGCATCAACCGGTTTGGGACAGAAAAATATCAAGAGGAGGTATCAGATTATTTGTGAGAGATATCCTCTATTTATCATCAAAGATGGGTGTTACATTGCAACTCTTCCACTTGTAGAGTAAAAAGTTGTGTTAAATACAGAGACTAAAAAAGAGATATTATGAAATTATTTAAAATCATTATAGCAGCAATATTATTACAGTATTGTTTTTTGAATTTGTCGGCCCAATCTGTGCAGAAGATTCTCCCGGATGACAATTTTACTCTGGCACTTGCATTTCATAAAACCGATACTGTTTTAGTGGTAACACCGGATAGTTACCTTCTCACGAATGAAGATAAAAGGGATATTGAACGTTATGTATTTTGGGGTCAATGGCAAAAAAAGCCAATCTATATATTTAAAAGAGAATTTGAGTTGAATGACACGGATTACTCCAGAAAAATTCAGCTTTACGGGCCATTTGCTAAATTTAAAAATAAAAAGCTTGTTGAATCTCCATTCAGGCAAACACCTCGTGGGTTTGAGCTGGAGAATGTCAGATATGAGATGGATGAAGATGCTATGTTCTATATCACTTCTGATGCCAGCAGAATGTTTACGTGCAGAAACTCAACCAAACACAATAACATTTATACTCAGATTGCAGCCGGCAGCTACCAGTTGTATGTATTCAGAGGCAATGAAATCATGATAACCGGTTTTGAAGAGAGTGAGAAACCAGGATTAAAATTAAACAAACTTGAACAACTGAGGGGTAATTACTTTAGACAATTATACACAGAATATACAGAGTTTGGAATTCCGACACATCTTTTGAGCGACTCATTAAAAAGTATTATAAATTCAGATATTGACAGCTATATAAAATCATTGTGTAGTCATCTTGGAGTAGAGACGAACATTAAAAGACTAAAGACATATGTATATTCAGATATGGCAGACCTTCAGTTTTTCATAGCAGTGCCTAAAGCAATGACTGTATACGGTAAATCAATCGGTAATATCAGCCATCTTAAGAATTTTGATCTCACAACTTTTAAGCACGAAACAGCTCATAGTATTATTGAGGAGAAAATAGGAAAAACTGAAAATGTCTTTTTTTTGGAAGGATTTGCAACTTATACAGCCTACATGTTTTCAAGGGAGGCATTCAGTAATGATGTTGAGGTTGTAAGAAAGAATATTGACCTTTTGAAGAAAAGTATAATGAAGGAGGGATCATTTGAATTTTATTCAAACATGATATACTATCCTCTCTCCGCTGTTTTTACAAAATATTTAATAGATTTAATGGGATTAAACCATTTTAAGAAGGTTTATGTGGCAAATGATATTGAGGATGCTGTTCTTAATATTACAGGGAAAAATTTTGAACAACACTTGGCGGATTTCAAAAGATATATTGATAATATTGGATCAGTCTATCCTCCGGATTGTTTATGGAGATTTCAAACAGATGGCAGAGTATACTCATCTCCGGTAATAATTGATGAATTTCTGTTAGCAGGAAGTGGCGACAGCTGTTTATATGCTTTAAACAAATCAGACGGCAGGCTCATCTGGAAATATAAAACAGGTGGTGCTGTTCACTCAACTCCGGCTGTGAGCGGTGAGAATGTATTCATTAGTTCGTCAGATGGAGCTCTCTACTCAATTAATATAAATTCCGGTATGCTAAACTGGAAGTTTAAAAGTAGTGGAGAAAAGATGAAAGACATTTGGGATTACTATCTCTCTTCTCCAAGAGTCTCAAATGGAGATGTTTTCTGGGGAAGTGCAGATAGTTGTCTGTACGCTCTTGATCAAAAATCGGGATCAATCAGGTGGAGGTTTAAAGCAGCGGGAATAATCCACGCCACACCTGAACCAGATGAAGGAACATTGTATATAGGTGATTACGGAGGGTTTTTATATGCATTAAATGCAAATGACGGGTCGTTAAAATGGTCATTCAAGACAGTTGGAGACAGATACTTTCCTGAAGGAGAGATACAAAAGGGTGTTTCAGTTGATGAGCACAATGTTTATTTTGGCAGCCGTGATTATAATATCTATGCAGTTAATAAAAAGACGGGAAAAGGTGTTTGGAACAATAAGGAGGGAAGCTGGGTGATTTCCACGCCCTCAGTTCATGGGAACAAGCTTTTCTTTGGCACATCAGACACTCATGAGTTTGTCTGTTTTGACAAGATTACAGGCAAGTCTCTCTGGCGTCTTCCGGTTCCTATGAGAGTTTATGGTTCTGCTGCAGTTATCGGAAACATTGTCTATTTCGGGTGCTTTGATGGCACTCTGAAAGGTGCTGACGTTACTGACGGGAGAATTGTATTTGAATACAAAACAAAAGGCAATATTGATAATAGTGCTAAAGTATATGGCCAGGACGGAAAATTCAGGGAGGGTTTTGAATTGTACGGAAAAAATTATCTTGACTCAGAAAGCACTATCCATACACTTGGTGCTATACTTTCAACACCGGTTGTTGATGATATAAGTATATATTTCGGAAGTTCAGATGGAGGGATATACAGAGTAAAAAGTAAGGATAATTAAAGACGATGAAGGTCTATGGATACCTTATTTGAATCAGGGCCTATAAGTACTTTGTGCTTTTGAAAGTTTCCCGGAGCTCCTTTGCCATCATATTTTGATATACCTACAGGTTCTTTAGGAATCCCTATAATATTTGAATCGCATTTACCGTTTTTATTAAGATCCTGAAAAACTGAGAATAAATACTCTCCCTGTGGCAGATCAATTTCTACTTTAACAATATTTGAGTTGGCAATTATTTGTTTTGAAAAAAAAGGTTCTCTTTTTTTGTATGATTGTTCACTGTTAAATATTGATATATAAAGATTTGTATTATTGTGGGTAACCCCGGAGATTACAACAAATGATTTTGTATTTGCAAAACAGGCACCTGAGAACAGAATTGTAATGATGCAGAACAGGTTTTTAATTTTCATCTGATTGCTATTTAAAGAGTTGTTCTTCCGGAGTGTCTCTTTGCAACATTAATTGCATCTCTCCATGTATAGTGAATGTAAATTGCCCTCTCTTTGCAATTATCTGAGCAAAGTCTGCATAAAGTACAATCAAGCTCATTAACCGGAAGAGCTTTTCCATTTTGTGCAGAAAGAATATTCATAGGGCAGACTGTCACACACTTCTGGCAGCCAATGCAAAGATTCTGATTGACAGAAACTATATCTCCCTTAATGACTATTGTATTATTATTATTATTATTATTATTATTATCTGCTATTTTGTAAGTGTTTGTTATGCCGTCTTTTACGGGAATTTTATTTACAACAGTTTTATAATAGTCTTTTACACAATATTCAGGAAATATTGTTCTAACATATTTTACTGCTCGCTCAATGTCTTTTTCATGAGGCCTTCCACAGCTTCCTCCTCCAAATATCAAAAAGGGACCAGTTCCATCGTAACCTCTGACTGTAAATTCTCCGGCAATGCTTTTGCCTTTTCTTGAAAGAATATTTCGTAGTGAAGAGTGATATCTGCCATGCATAGGATTTCCCCTGCTAGAGAAAATAAATATTCTCTGAGGAGAGTTGTCAAGTTTTTCTGCAATTTTGATTATTGATGGATGGAGATTCCCAAAATAGATGCCGGATCCCAGCAGAATTGTTTTATAGATTGAAAGATCTGTTTCAAGAGCGTCAGATGCAGTAACTATTTTGCATCCAAGTGTTCTGGCAATTGCCTTTGCTATTTTTACTGTATTCCCGTTATATATTGATTCATAAATCAGTATACACTCATTATCTCTCATTATATGATTGTAATAACAATCAGGAACGGCCCCTAATCAAAAATAACCCTTAAACTTAGTTTTTTAATCATATCACAATACTTAAACCTAAATATAAACCAGGGCCGTATCCTGTTGTATTTAAGGGTGCGAAAGTATTAATATGTCTGATAGATAAAAAAATGAAATGATCCGGGAAGTTAAAAATGTGTATGAAAATGGATAAATAGGGATTGAATGTGATTAATCCCAAGATGGGAACAAATGTCAGATAATCCTCTTGATTATCTCTGACATCTCTTCTGGTGTTAGCAGAGGTGCGTTGTGTGAGTTGTATTCCTCAGAGTGTTTATTGGGAGATTCAACAGATTGGGCAATTTTAAGATATATCATCCCGTTTACCGATATTATTTTTGCTTTGGAGATCTCCTCTGAAGTAGCCATTGTTTCGTACAACTTCTCACCGGGACGAGCTCCCGTTATCTTTATTCTGGATTTACGCTCATTTTCTGATGTCACACCGGCAAATAGTAAGGCTCCCTGAGCGAGAGTTTCAATTGTTGCTGAACTAGCCTGTTCAACCATTATATCCCCGTTTTCTCCATACTCAAGTGAAAGGAGAGTAAGTTCAACAGCGTCTGCAATAGTCATCATAAAACGGGTCATCTCCGGATTAGTGACTGTGAGTTCTGTACCCTCTCTTGCCAGCCTTACAAAAAGTGGTATTACAGTTCCGGCTGAACCCATGAGGTTCCCGAACCTCACAATTGAGCAGACTGGAGACTTCTCATCTCTGCATCCGGCCAATACCATCTTCTCCATCAAAGCCTTTGTTATGCCCATTGTCCCCATGGGAAAGCAAGCCTTATCCGAGCTTACAAAAACAATCCTCTCCACCCCAGCCTCTTTTGCAGCTGAAAGTACATTGAGAGAACCATATACATTGATATTTACTGCCTCTTCAGGATTTGCTTCACAGTAGTGCACATCTTTTAGAGCTGCCGCATGAACAACATAGTCGGCACCGCTCATAACCTTTTTTAATGCCGATGCGTCCCTTATATCACCCTCCCATTCGGTTTTGCTGTTTCTTGAAAATACCCTTACCTCTCCGGCACCCAACTCTGCAAGCCTTTTAACCAACAAACTTCCGAATGATCCGGCTCCTCCTGTGACTACAATTATTTTATCTTTTATAACCATACATCAAATCTAAAAATAAAAATAAAAAGATTAATTTTATACCTGATTAGAATGGCTTTAAACAAATATTATGGCAAAGGATATTATTAACCTTATTGTAAGTGAGGAGTTGCTCTCTTCTGATAAATTAAAAAATCTGTACAATCATTCCATAAAGTTTCTGAGCCTGTTAAGAGAGAGGGAACTGCCTGACCATGTTACAGACAAAATAAATGAAGGTGTCCAGATGCTTAATTTATTCAGTGGCAGTTCTAAAGAGTTTGGCAATGCAATGCTGAAATTTTCAAGAGACTCTCTGGCGTTTCTTGAAAAGGAGCTAAAACTTGTGTCAAAAAATCACTATCAAAATCAGTGGATGGCACTTGGCCTGGCCTCATTTGGAATTCCACTGGGAATAGTCTTTGGGATGAGCCTTGGCAATATGGCATTTCTGGGGATAGGGCTTCCTATAGGACTTGCAATAGGGCTTGGTATTGGTGCTTCCATGGATAAAAAGGCATCAGAGGAGGGCCGGCAACTTGATATAGATCCAAAATAGAAAATAAGAGACGTCTCCCGGATATTCAAAAAATCTGTTTTCCTTTATTTTTTCGCTCAAGTATTTATGCGTTTAGATACTTCAGCAACTCATATACAAGAAATACCGGCCATATTATTGCTTTCAGGAAGCCAAGAACTCCTATCCAGAATGATGTGGCTGTTCCAATAAAATAGATTGCAGCCCCTATAAGGCCAAGACCGTAAACAGCACCGGAGGGGGCTGTGTGATAATTTTCATTTTTCATTGTGGGTTAAATTAAGTGATACAATACGAATTTATAATTGTTATTTAGATTATATTTACACTAACGTAAAAATTTAATGCCTAAGAGATATGAAAAAGAGGATAGTTAACAATGTTTACTGGGTGGGTAAAAACGACTGGGAACTCAGACAGTTTCACGGGTATGAATATTCAACCCATAAGGGTTCCAGCTACAACTCTTATTTAATTCAAGAGGAGAAAACAGTTTTGATTGACACTGTTTTTCAGCCTTTCTCAAAAGATTTTATTGATAATCTGGCTAAAGAGATTGATTTAAAAAGCATTGATTACATCATAATGAATCATGCAGAACCGGATCATAGCGGTGCAATAGCTGAGTTACTCAGGCAGATTCCCGGGACTCCTGTTTATTGTACAGAAAACGGAGTTAAATCCCTTAAAGGTCAGTTTCATGGAGACTGGAATTTTAAGACAGTGAAAACCGGAGATAAATTAGATTTGGGAAATGGCAAGGAGCTTATTTTTATCCAGGCCCCAATGTTACACTGGCCGGACAGTATGTTCTGCTATATGACTAAGGATAATATACTTTTCAGTAATGATGCTTTTGGCCAGCACTTCTGCACAGAATTATTGTTCAATGACCTGGTAAATCAGTCTGAACTTTATCAGGAGGCAATAAAGTACTACGCAAATATTCTGACTCCCTTTAGCCCACTTGTTTTGAAGAAGATTGATGAAGTTCTCAAGTTTAACCTTCCTGTTGACTTTATATGTCCAAGTCACGGAGTGATATGGAGAGATAATCCGGCTCAGATAATCCATAAATATGTGGAGTGGGCTTCTGCATATCAGGAGAACCAAATTACAATAGTTTATGAGACAATGTACAATGGAACCAGATCAATTGCAGAGAGTATAGTTAAAGGGATAAATTCAGAAGATCAGGTGGTTGATATTAAATTGTACAATATTGCCACCAATGACCTAAATGACATAATAACTGAGATCTTCAAGTCCAAAGCTGTGTTTATTGGTTCACCTACTGTTAACAACGGGATTATGTCTCATACTGCAGGGTTGATGGAAATGGTTAAAGGGCTAAAATTTAAAGGTAAAAAAGGTGCCTCTTTTGGGTGCTTTGGGTGGAGTGATGCCTCAACAAAGATTATTGCCGGTCATCTAAAGGATTCGGGCTTTGAAATCGTCGCGGACCCCATAAGTTGTAACTGGGGTCCGGACGAAGATTCATTGCAGAAAGCATTTGAGTTTGGAAAATCTGTTGCAGCTCAAAAATAGTATTACAGATTCATCACCTTGTTCCAGGCCTTGACAAAGTCTTTGACAAATTTCTCTTTGCCGTCGTAGCTGCCATAAACCTCGGAGATGGCTCTCAGCTCAGCGTGGGATCCAAAGATCAGATCAACACGTGTGGCTGTCCATTTTAGTTTACCGGTTTTCCGGTCGTGGCCTTCGTATAGCTCTCTCTCCTCTGTAACAGGCTTCCAGGCAGTGGACATATCCAGAAGGTTTACAAAGAAATCGTTTGTGAGAACTTCAGGTCTGTTTGTGAATACTCCGTGGTTTGATTTGTCTGCATTTGTTTTGAGAACTCTCATCCCTCCAATAAGTGCTGTCATCTCAGGGGCTGTCAGGGTTAGGAGCTGAGCTTTGTCAATAAGAAGCTCTTCCGGAGAGACTCTGAATTTTGCCTTGATAAAGTTCCTGAATCCATCAGCAAGCGGCTCAAGAAATGCGAATGACTCAACATCTGTCTGCTCCTGAGATGCATCCGCTCTTCCCGGTGTGAATGGTACCGTAATGTCAAATCCGGCATCTTTTGCCGCCTTCTCTACAGCGGCACAGCCACCAAGAACAATCATGTCTGCCATAGAGATCTTTTTGCCATCTTTCTGTGCTTTGTCAAATTCCTCTTTTATTGTCTCAAGCTTTGCAAGCGTTGATGCCAGCTCTTTTGGATTGTTGACTGCCCAGTCTTTCTGTGGCGCCAGCCTTATTCTGCCACCGTTTGCGCCTCCGCGCTTATCGGAACCCCTGAATGTAGAGGCCGATGCCCATGCGGTTGAGACAAGTTCAGATACTGTAAGTCCGGAGCTAAGAATTTTGCTTTTTAAACTCTTTATATCTTTCTCGTCAACTAACTGATGGTTTACTTCAGGAATTGGGTCCTGCCACACAAATACCTCTTTTGGAACTTCAGAGCCCAGGTATTTGCTTCTAGGTCCCATATCCCTGTGAGTGAGTTTGAACCAGGCTTTTGCAAAGGCCTCTGCAAACTCAAGTGGGTGCTCATAAAATCTTCTTGATATCTTTTCGTATGCAGGATCCACTTTAAGGGAGAGGTCTGTTGTAAGCATAGTAGGGTAGTGCCTTTTGCTCTTATCGTGCGCATCAGGCATTATCTTTCCTGCCCCCTTTGCCTCCCACTGATATGCTCCGGCTGGGCTCTTTGTGAGCTCCCACTCAAAGTTGAAAAGATTGTCAAAGAAGTAGTAGCTCCATTTAGTAGGAGTTTGGGTCCAGATTACCTCCAGTCCGCTTGTGATAGTATCTCCTCCCTTTCCTGTGCCGAATGAGTTTTTCCACCCAAGCCCCATCTCCTCCAGCCCTGCTGCCTCAGGCTCGGCCCCTACATGGTCTGCGCTTGCAGCTCCGTGGGTTTTGCCGAATGTGTGGCCCCCTGCTATAAGAGCAACGGTCTCCTCATCATTCATAGCCATCCTTGCAAATGTGTTGCGTATGTCTTTTGCTGCCGCAAGAGGGTCGGGAACTCCATCGGGCCCCTCCGGATTGACATAAATAAGACCCATCTGAATTGCTGCAAGAGGATTTGTCACCTCCTCCTTATCAAGTTTCCTCTCATCGTTTTCAAGCCACTTGCTCTCCGAACCCCAGTAAACATCCTCATCGGCCTGCCAGACATCCTCTCTTCCTCCTGCAAAGCCGATGGTTTTAAATCCCATAGATTCAAGAGCCACGTTACCGGCTAGAATCATAAGGTCTGCCCAGGAGATGCTCTTTCCATATTTCTGTTTTACAGGCCAGAGAAGTCTTCTTGCCTTGTCCAGGCTAACATTATCAGGCCAGCTGTTGAGCGGTGCAAACCTCTGCTGTCCACGGCCCCCGCCACCTCTTCCGTCAATTGTTCTGTAGGTTCCGGCACTATGCCAGGCCATTCTGATAAAGAGCGGGCCATAGTGGCCGTAATCTGCAGGCCACCAGTCCTGTGACTCTGTCATGAGTTTATGCAGGTCTGCTTTTACAGCCTTTAGATCCAGCTTCTTGAACTCTTCTGCATAGTTGAAACCACTATCCATAGGATCTGATAGTTCTGAGTGCTGACGAAGTATATTAAGACTAAGTTTATTTGGCCACCAATCTTTGTTCTGTGTACCAACAGCCCCAATGCTGTGTTTGCCGGTTGCTCCGGTCACGGGGCATTTGCTCTCTTTTTTAGGGTTGTTTTCCATATCTTATTATTTTAAAATTATACTTAACTCTTTAAATATTGTAAAAATATTTAGTACTAACTTTATGCACTTTTATAACAAATCTAATCATGAGAAGGTTTTTATTCTTGGTAACTCTTTTTTTAGGAGTAACCACAACTCTTTCAGCTCAGAATATTGAGCTTAATTTTGTTGAAAGGCTCACTGCGGATACTGCTTTCTGCAGAAAGTCAGCGGAGCAGGGGCTCCCAATTGCTCAGATTATAATGGGAGACAGGTATGAGAGTATAAATGATTATGAAAAGGCAATGGAGTGGTATTCACAGGCTGCGATTCAGGGTGATGGACTTGCCTATTACAATATTGCCATGCTCTATTTTCACGGCAAAGGTGTGGAGAGAAACTACGAGAGTGCCGGAGGGCTTATGCTGGAGGCAATTAACAAAGGTTACGAGAATAGCACGCTTCACAGATATTTGGCATATAGCTATTTCAATGAGGGAAAGGAGCAGAACAGAGTTCAGGCTGTTAAATGGTTCCGTACTGCAGCCGGAGAGGGAGACGGCGAGTCAATGTATATGCTCGGTATGATGCTTAGAATGGGGTTGGGAACAGATGTCAATAAGCAAGAGGCATTCTCATGGTTTATGAAAGCTACAGATAAATTTGCTTACGCAGACCTTGCCGTTGCTTCATGTTATGGTAATGGAGAGGGGGTGCCCCAAAACTATCCGGAAGCAATCAGATGGTTTGAGAAGTGTCTCAAATCTGATGCTCCGGAGGTAGTTCTTGAGGCCTGTTATTCTCTGGGTATCTGCTATCTAAAAGGAAACGGGGTGACAAAAGATGAGAGAAGGGCAGAGGAGTACCTGAGATATGCTGCTGAAAGGGGGCACAAAGGTGCTCAGCAATTTTTTGAGTAATAAGAGCTATCTTTGCGTAATTCATCAAAAAAATATAACCTCATGAAATTTTTCATTGACACTGCAAATCTTGAACAGATAAAAGAGGCCAATGACCTGGGAGTCCTGGATGGCGTAACTACAAACCCTTCGCTTATGGCTAAAGAGGGCATCAAGGGTGAGGCGAAAATTAAACAGCACTACATAGATATCTGCAATATAGTTAAGGGTGACGTCAGCGCAGAGGTGATTGCAACCGATTTTGAAGGCATGATAAGAGAGGGGGCGGAGCTTGCCTCTCTTCATGAACAGATAGTTGTCAAGGTTCCATGTACAAAAGAGGGGATAAAGGCTATTAAGCATTTCTCTGAAAATGGGATCAGAACTAATTGTACTTTGGTATTTACAGCAGGTCAGGCACTGCTTGCCGCAAAGGCAGGTGCAACATATGTGTCACCATTTGTAGGCAGGCTGGATGATATCTCTACAGACGGGGTTGCCCTTATAAGACAGATTGTGGAGATATATAATTACTATGGTTATCAAACCGAAGTGCTTGCTGCCTCCATCCGCCATACAATGCACATTATCCAGTGTCTTGAGGCGGGAGCCGATGTGGCCACCTGTCCGCTGGATGCGATACTCGGTCTGCTGAAGCATCCGCTTACGGACTCGGGACTGGAAAAATTCTTGGCTGACTACAAAAGAGTGAACGGATAACGGATAAAAAATGAACATACTAGCAATAACAGATATTACGTTACCATTAAGCAATCCGGTGCTTAAATTCCTGGTAATATTGATAATAATACTGTTTGCGCCTATTGTACTAAACAGGTTTAAGATACCGCACATATTGGGTCTTATTATTGCCGGAGCAGTTATAGGTCCAAACGGATTTAATCTTTTACTAAGGGATAGCAGTATAATACTTTCCGGAACGGCAGGACTGCTCTATATAATGTTTCTGGCCGGTATTGAGATTGATCTGGCGGAGTTCAGGAAGAACAGCGGAAAAAGTTTGCTGTTTGGGATGTTGACCTTTTTAATCCCCATGGGCCTGGGGACTGTCACGGGTTTATATGTACTCAATATGACAATGATGTCATCGGTACTTCTTGCCAGTATGTTTGCCTCGCACACCCTTATAGCATATCCAATTCTCAGCAAGCTTGGAGTAACAAAGAACAGGGCTGTGAATATTGCCGTAGGGGGGACGATGATTACTGATACGCTGGCTCTCCTTGTACTGGCTGTGATAGTAGGTATGAATGCCGGAGTTGTGGATGCCGCTTTCTGGACCAGATTATCTGTATCAATGGTTTTATTTGGTCTTATAGTTGTCTTCCTCTTCCCGGTAATTGCGAGGTGGTTCCTTAAAAGATATGATGATAACGTCTCACAGTACATTTTTGTACTCGTAATGGTTTTCCTGGGGGCTGTTCTCGCCGAGCTGGCGGGTATTGAGGCAATTGTAGGGGCCTTTTTGACAGGACTGGCGCTTAACAGGCTTATTCCGTCCACATCTTCTCTGATGAACAGGATTGAATTTGTGGGGAATGCAGTATTTATCCCGTTCTTCCTCATTGGAGTGGGGATGCTTGTGGATTACAGGGCTTTCTTTAAGGATTTTGAGACTATTAAAGTTGCAACCGTTATGACAGTAGTTGCTACTGTAGCCAAATATCTTGCGGCATGGCTTACACAGAAATCTTTACGTTACTCGGCAGATGAACGCAGGATTATATTCGGCCTTAGTAATGCACAGGCAGCGGCAACTCTGGCGGCGGTTTTGGTGGGGTACAATGTGGGGCTGCTGGATGATACAATCCTTAATGGTACAATTGTAATGATTCTGATAACCTGTACTATAGCCTCTCTGGAGGCTCAGAAGGGCGGTAAAAATATTTCACTCAAAGATACACCTCCGGCAGAAGAGGAGGATCTGGAAAAGAGGGAGCGGATTCTGATTCCTATAAGTAATCCTGATACTATTGAGGAGCTGATTTCAATGAGCTCTATTTTAAAAAACAGGGAGAATAAGAAGGGACTATATGCCCTCAACATTGTTGAGAATGACGATACTGATGCTGCCTCAAAAGGGAGGAAACTCCTTGAAAAGGCGGAGGTATCCGCATCGGCCTCAGATATGGCCCTTAATACACTGCTTAGATATGATATTAACACCACCAACGGTATTGTGGGGGTGGTCAAGGAGCACAACATCACTGACCTGGTTCTGGGACTGCATCATAATAAAAAGATATCTGAATCCTATCTTGGAAAAATTACAGAGAGTGTCCTTTCAAAATGCAATGCCACAACATTTATTTACAAACCGCTCCAGCCGGTTGGAACAATAAAGAGGCACATTGTGGTGATACCTGAAAATGCCGAGAAGGAGTTTGGATTCCCATTCTGGCTCTCTAAGGTCTGGAATATACCTAAAAACACCGGGGCAAAACTGGTATTTTATGCTAATGAGAAGACATCTGAGTACATTAAAAAGATTCAGCATAAGCACCCTATAGAGGCAGAGTTTAAAATATTTGAGGACTGGGATGATTTTCTGATAATATCCAGAGATGTAAAGAGTGATGATAATCTTCTGATTATTCTCAGCAAAATTAATCAGGTATCATACCATCCCAATATGATTAATCTTCCTTCATATCTTAATAGATATTTTCAAAACAACAGCTTTATTATAGTTTACCCTGTGCAGCATGTTGCATATGAAATTGACCCGAATAACCCTTCATTGGTTGAGCCATTTGAAAGGCTGGATGAAATAGGTAAAAACATTATCAGATTGTTCAGGAGGAAATAGAATATTTATATGCTGGATTAATATGAAAATAATTGCACAAAAAAATGATATAGTACTAAGAGAACTGCTTGATAGAGATCTGCACATGCTTAGTTTATATGCGGACAACTTCAACGTCGCTAAGAATTTAAGAGACTCGTTCCCATCTCCATTCACTTATGAAGATGCTGTTAAATTCAAATCAATGGTTGATGCACAAAACCCTAAAACAATCTTCGCTATTGAGTACAACGGAGAATATGCAGGGAACATAAGCCTGATGCCTTGTGGCGATGTCTACAGAAAGAGCGCGGAGATTGGTTATTTTATTGGAGAGCCATTCTGGAATAAAGGAATAATGACCGAGGCTGTTAATTTAATTACTGAATGGGGTTTTAATAATCTGGATATTGTACGTATATACACCGGCGTTTTTGAGTTCAATATTGGTTCACAAAAAGTGCTGGAAAAGTGTGGTTTTGTAAAGGAGGCGGTATTCAAAAAGTCAATATTTAAAAACAACACACTATACGATGAAATACGATATGCAAAAATTAGAACAGAGAGACTTCCGTGAGGAGGTCTTTTTTTTGATATATTTGTAAAAGAATATTTTAAAACTCTCCAAAATGTCAGAATTGAATGAATTAATTTCTAAAATCGTAAAATTTCGCGATGATAGAGATTGGGCGCAGTTCCATAATCCTAAAGATCTTGCGATTGCATTAAATGTCGAGGCGTCTGAACTACTTGAGTTATTTTTATGGAAGAGCGAAGATGGAGCAAACATTGATAGGGTAAAGGAGGAGTTAGCGGATATATTAATCTATTCATTTCTTTTAACTAATAAATATAGTCTGGATATTCAGAGTATAGTTGAAAATAAACTGAAACAAAATTCAGAAAAGTATCCAGTAGACAAGGCAAGAGGTTCTGCCAAGAAATATAACGAGTTATGATTGTTTATCAATCCTTAAAAGAGGGCTTCCTTAACGATGTTGTCAATAATGAAATTGAGATAAAGATTGAGAGAGCTTACAGATCTTTTTTAGGAAGAAAACCATCACCTAATGAGGTTTTCTCATGGGCGAATTCGATGCAAAGAATGAAGAATGTTTTGGAGGATCCAGAAATTGCTTCTGATGCAGGGATTTCAATTGAATTTCAAATCCCACTAACTTCAAAAAGGATTGATTTTATAATCACTGGTTTGGATGTGGATAAGAGAGAGAAGGTTGTAATTGTAGAACTAAAACAATGGAGTTCTGCAGAACTGACTGATTTGCCGGATCTTGTAAGGACAAGATTTCAGCATGGATTCACAAACACTGTCCACCCTTCATATCAGGCGTGGTCTTATGCATCAACCCTAACGGATTATAATCAAACAATTCAGGATGATAAAATTGATATTATTCCTTGTGCATATCTTCATAATTATAATCCAGATGGTGTTATAACAAATGATCTCTTTAAGTACTATATAGATAAAGCACCTGTTTTTTTAAGGAATGATGCTCTGAAACTTAGAGAGTTTATTAAAAGGTTTGTGAAATTCGGGGACAGCAGAGAGATCATGTACCGAATAGAGAATGGTAAATTAAGACCATCTAAACAACTTGCTGACGCCGTCGGCTCAATGCTAAAGGGGGTTAGTGAGTTTATAATGATAGACGATCAGAAGCTGGTTTATGAAACAGCTGTAAAAATGGCAAGGGTTTCAAAGCATGGGAAAAAGCAGGTTTTGATAGTAGAGGGTGGCCCCGGTACGGGTAAAAGCGTAGTAGCAATTAATCTTCTTGCAAATTTGACAAAAGAGGGAATGGTTGCAAAATATATTTCTAAGAATGCAGCCCCAAGAGCAGTCTATGCAACTAAATTAAAAGGAAGAATTCGTAATAGTAACATTAACAATCTTTTTGGAGGTTCTGGCAGCTTTATTGAATGTGAGAACAATATTTTTGATGCCCTTATTGTTGACGAAGCTCACAGACTGAACCTTAAGAGTGGTCTGTTCCAGAATTTGGGAGACAATCAGATTACTGAAATTATTCAGGCGTCAAAATTTTCAGTTTTCTTTATTGATAATGACCAGAGAGTTCATATTAAGGATATAGGTACAAGCAAGGAGATTTCTCATATTGCCCTGGGACAGGGTGCGCATGTAGCAAAACTTAAGCTGGAGTCTCAATTTAGGTGTAATGGTTCCGATGGGTATTTATCTTGGCTTGATAATACTTTACAAATAACGAACACTGCAAATATCAAGTTATCAAATAAAACGTTTGACTTTAAAATATTTGATAATCCAAATGAACTTAGAAGAGTAATTGAAGAGAAGAATCTTATAAATAACAAATCAAGGATAGTTGCTGGGTATTGCTGGGATTGGAAAAGCCAAAAGAACCCGGAAGATATGGATGTTATTATACCAGAGTTTAATTTTGCAATGAAGTGGAATTTGAAGAATGACGGGAGTAACTGGATAATAGCACCTAACTCTGTAAATGAAGCCGGTTGTATACATACTTGTCAGGGTCTGGAGCTGGATTATGTGGGAGTGATTGTGGGAGGTGATATAAGATTTAAAAACGATGAGGTTGTAACTGATTTCAACGGGCGTTCTACTATGGATCAGTCTTTGAAGGGAATAAAAACTAAGTTCAAAGAGAATCAGGAAGAGGCTCTTCAGATTGCTGACAGAATAATCAAGAACACATACAGAACATTAATGACGCGCGGGATGAAGGGATGCTATGTTTATTTCTGTGATAAGAATCTTGCAGATCATTTTAGGATGCAAATGGAAGATATTTCAGATGAGATAGTCCATGATATCCAAGACGCTATCCCTGTTGTTGAAGTGCTCAGAATTGAGCCAGATGTGATGGAGAGTGCAAAGTTTGTTGACTTTCTCCCTTTTTACACAATAAAAGCGGCATGCGGGAAATTCGCAGATGGTGAAGATGTTGATATATCAGGGTGGGTAAGGGCAGAGGGAGTTGGCAAATTAAACGCAAATATGTTTGTTGTTAAAGCTTCCGGAAAATCAATGGAACCCAGGATTCCTGACGGGTCACTTTGTGTATTTAACAGGAATGTAGCAGGCTCCAGAAACAATAAAATAGTGCTTGTTCAGCATCACTCCTTTTTCGATCCGGATCATTGCGGCAATTTTACTATCAAGACTTACACAAGTGAGAAGAGCTATGATTCCAAAACCGGAGAGTGGCGTCACGAAAAGATTATTCTTAAGCCGGTAAATAAAGATTTTGACCCTATCATCTTATCAGAATATGACAACTATAATGTAGTGGGTGAACTTGTTGCTGTTTTGTGAGCAATGTCTCTCTCCCACCTCAGAGGAAAAGTGTCAAACATCACGATGTCAATTAATTATGATTTCATAACAGTTTGTCTAATCGCTTTATAGTTAGGTGTTTGACACTTTTCCTCTGAGGCAAGGAGGCAAGAACCAAGCAACAAGCGAGCCCACGACGAGCGTGCACGCCTGGAAGGAATATATACCCCCACACAAAATATTGTATTTTTAAATCTTATTTCCATCTTTGCGTCGTAAACGATATAATCTAACACGATAAAATGACAAATAAAAGTTTTTATGATTTTGAAGTGGTTACGCTTCAGGAGAAAAGGGTCTCAATGGCAGAGTATAAGGGTAAAACGGTGATAGTGGTGAATACTGCAAGCAAGTGCGGGCTTACACCGCAGTTTGAGGGGCTGGAGAGGCTCTATCAGAAGTATAAGGATAGGGGGCTGGTGATTCTCGGCTTTCCGTGTAACCAGTTTGCAAACCAGGAGCCGGGCAGTGCAAGTGATATTCAGGAGTTCTGCCAGCTGAACTATGGGGTTACCTTCCCTATGTTTGCAAAGGTGGATGTGAACGGCCCCACTGCCGATCCGCTGTTTGTATATCTGAAATCTAAGCTGGGCAGCATATTTGGAAGCAAAATCAAATGGAATTTTAATAAGTTTGTGATTGACAAAAATGGCAAACCTGTAAAGAGATTCTCGCCATTTACCAAACCTGAGAAAATGGAGTCGTTCCTGGAAAAAATTCTCTAAAACTCTCATAAATACATAATGTTATGAAAGATAAAAGTGAAATGTTATATCTGGAGAATCAGCTATGTTTTCCTTTATATGCAGCCTCCAGATTGACCACTCAAATCTACACTCCGCTCCTTGATGAGTTGGGTCTTACCTATCCGCAATATCTTGTGCTGCTGGTTCTCTGGCAGCACGGAGAGATGCCGGTAACTGAGATATGCAATAAGTTGCTTCTTGAATCAAATACTGTTACACCACTGCTAAAACGCCTCGAGCAAAAAGGTATCGTAAACAGACGCCGCTCTGAATCGGACGAACGCAGCGTTATCGTCTCCCTCACACAGGAGGGGAGCACCCTGAAAGAGCAAGCACTCTGCATCCCCGAAAAGATAGTCGCCTCTTTCAGCGCCAGTAACATTAGCGAGGCCGAGGTCATCGCCTTCCGCGGTACTTTGCTGAAGCTGATGGCAAGTCACCACCCCAGCCCCAGCCGCCACAGCCGCTACCCCAGGGGTAAAGTGTCAAACAATTGATAATAAGCATTTTGTTTGAATTAGCAATATTTTGTAATATGTTTATTTTCTGACACTTGACACTTTACCCCTGGGGTAGCGGCTAGGGCTAGGGTTATGTCTGACCCCTGGGCTGTGGCTGCGGCCGGGATGGTGGAGTTTTGTATTTTTTTCTAACTTCGTTCCCCTAATTATAGTGAAATGAAAACCAGAGAAAACTACCTGAATCTTCTGAAAGCTAATATCTCTAACCCTAAAATGATTGCTCACTCTCTTGCGTCTGAGGCGGTGATGAGAGCACTGGCTCTGAGGCTGGGGGAGGACCTTGATAAATGGGGCCTGGCCGGGCTAATGCACGATCTGGATGTTGAGATTACTAACGGGGATTCATTGAAACATGGAAATGTATCTGCGCAGATGTTAAGGGGTGAGGAGTTCCCTGAGGATGCTGTTGAGGCTATTCTTTTACATAATGAAAAGGCTACCGGAAGGCATCGGAGTGAGAAATTTCATCATGCCTTGGCTGCCGGGGAGACTATAACCGGGCTAATTTTTGCAGTTGCACTTGTCTATCCGGACAAGAAAATATCAAGCGTAAAGACAAAGTCGGTTGTAAAGAGGATGAAGGAGAAACTTTTTGCAGCATCGGTGCATAGAGAGAATATCCTGGAGTGCGAAAAGTTGGGAATTCCACTAGATGAATTTGCAGAACTTGCAATTGAAGCACTTGCGCCTATTGAGACTGAACTGGGTTTTTGAATAGGAACTGTGTATTAAAATATATAAAATGAGAATAGAGTACGATATTAAACTGGGTTTCAAGGATGTGATGTTTCGTCCTAAAAGATCCACACTAAAGAGCCGCTCTCAGGTTAAACTGGAGAGGACATTCAGGCTTATGCATACCAAGACCGAGTGGACAGGTGTTCCTGTTATGGCTGCAAATATGGATACAGTGGGTACTTTTGATATGGCACTAGCCCTCTTTAAGCATAAAATGTTTACAGCAATTCATAAGCACTACACAATTGAGGAGTGGAGGGGCTTTATGGGAAAGGCTCCCAAAGGAATTGAAAATTTTATCGCTGTTAGTACCGGAACTTCAGGTGCAGATTTTGAAAAACTTCTAAATGTGATTAATGACCACCCTCAGTTAAGATTTATATGCATTGATGTCGCCAACGGTTATTCAGAACATTTTGTCGCATTTCTGAGAAAGGTTAGAAAGCAATTTATTGACAAAGTAATTATTGCAGGTAACGTTGTCACCGGTGAGATGGTTGAGGAGTTGCTACTTTCAGGTGCTGATATAATCAAAGTGGGGATTGGTCCAGGGTCTGTTTGTACAACCAGGGTAAAGACTGGAGTAGGTTATCCCCAGCTCTCTGCTATTATTGAGTGTGCCGATGCGGCTCACGGTCTTGGAGGCCTCATTATCAGCGACGGCGGTTGTTCAACACCAGGAGATGTGGCAAAGGCATTTGGGGCAGGGGCAGATTTTGTGATGCTCGGCGGTATGTTTGCCGGTCACGACGAGAGTGGCGGAGAGATTGAGGAGAAGAACGGTGAGAAGGTTAAAATATTCTACGGTATGAGTTCGGCAACGGCAATGAAAAAGCACTCCGGGGGTGTAGCCGAATATCGGGCCAGCGAGGGAAAGACCGTTACTGTTCCTTACAGAGGAAAAGTTGATGAAACTGTCCTTGACATACTGGGAGGGGTAAGGAGCACCTGTACTTATGTGGGTGCCTCTCAGCTCAAGGAGTTGTCAAAACGTACCACATTCATCAGGGTTGAGGAGCAGGAGAATCAGGTATACTCAAAGGGGTGACAATTATAAATATTAAGGATAAATGTCAATATGGCCAGAGTAGGGTCGGATGTATCTCGTTCATGGGTGAAGTATTCAGCTTCACCCATTCTTTCTTTTATATAAATTTATACACCCTTATTTTTGTGACGGATTATAGTAATTAATTGATTTATATATGAGGACTTTTGTATTCTTCTCTGTGTTCTTTGCTCTTTTTCATATAAATGGAGTATGTGCCGATAAAGATGTTAAATATGAACACCGTAACAAACATTTAATACTTAGTGACGGTGAGAGATCGCTGTTCTGGTTTTATACTATACACACCGAATCTGCAGAAAATCCAATTTTTAAGGAGATTGAGTTAAAGATAGATGAATTCTGCCCGGATGTTGTTTTTGTTGAGGGAGGTGCTAACAGGAGGAGAGACACAACAAAAGCTGATGCAATAAAGGCTGGAGAGTCTTCATTTGCTTCATTTTATGCAAAAAGCAAAGGTATTTTAGTTAGAGACATTGAGCCCTCTTTTAAAGATCAGCTGCGCTATCTCCAGTCAAAATATAGTCCTGAAAATATTCTAGCATTTTATATTGTAAGACAAATAGGCTCTGTCCAGTTAACGGGAAATGTAAGGAAACTCTCTTTAGAACAGATTATGAAGAGTATGACGAATGACCTTATTAAAGATGGACTAGTAATAGATTCAACTCTTATAGGATTTGACAGGTTACTGGAGGTTGTCAATTCAAACATTTCTAAAAAAATTGATTCAACCAATTGGGAGGGATCAAAAATGTACAGGGAATACGGAAGTAACCAAAGAGACAATAAGATGTTTCAGAATATATACCTTGATATAACCTCGTTTAGAAATATTCATCTTCTGAACTTATTAGAGAAGTCTAAAAATGAGTATAAAAGAGTATTTGTTGTAATGGGTGCGGGTCACTTAGCTCAGACAAAGGATAAGCTTATAGAGCTATACAGAAATTGATTAAGTAAGGCGTAACTTATCTATTTTCAAAAGCGTAGCTGATTGCTTTGTTGAGCATATCGTGGAACTCTTTAGTGGTTCTGTACTCTTGAACAGATCTCTCAATCAGGTCAGGCGAGGTCATCCAGCTGTCGTCAACGTATCTGGTAAGAAAGTAGTTTTTCAGCTTTAGGTAATCTGCATATTTGAATTCAGAGGGGTATCCGCCGGGTACCCTTTTTAATGCCTCACCTGTTTCAATCTTAAAGTTTTTTGCTTTAGAGATTGTCTCCTGGAATTCGTCTCCGTTCAGAAAAATCTCTTCGCGGATGCTCTTTAACGCAGACGGTTCCGGCCTGTAAACACCTGTACTCAGGATGTGGCCGCCTATGTAGTTAGAACCCTCGGCCTCAACATGAAAATAGTACCCTGAATAGCCACTGCCCCTTCCGTATGGAGAGATAAAGGCGCCCATATGTGTTTTGTATGGGTTCTTGTCTTTTGAAAATCTTACGTCTCTGTATATCCGGAATGTACAATCCTTTGCCGTAAGTTTTGCTATTGCGGGGTCAAATAATGAAATTGCGGCAATCAGCTTGTTTACCGTATCATTAAAAATTGCCTGAGCCTCTTTGTACTCAGATTTATGCTCTTCAAACCACTCTCTGTAGTTGTTTTGCTGAAGATTATTAAGAAATTCCAATACTTTTTTCATAGGAACAAATATACTAAATTGCGTTGGAATGCTTAAATTTGAGATATGAAAAGACTTTTAATCCCGTTTGTTTTGCTAATCTCTTCAATTATATTGTCTTGCGGCAGGCAGGATGGTGCAGATAAGAAAGTGTGGGCATGGATGTCCGGCAAAACCACTATGACTCCCGACCAGTGGGAGCACTATTTCAGTAAAGCATCTGATGCAGGAATTGACGCAATAATTCTGGAGTGCCACGGAGGTTACCCTGAAGTGATAGGGGATTCAACGGCTTTCAGAGACAGTGCCGCAATTCTCATCGTAAAACGGGCACTTGAGTATGCTCAAAAATATGATATTGAGCTTCACGCCTGGCTCTGGACAACAAACAGGACTGAGATGAGCCTGAGAAATGCCCATCCGGACTGGTATCAGGTGAATGCACAGGGGGAGTCCTGTCTGGATATAAAGCTTTATAACAGGGAACACTACCGGTGGCTCTGCCCTTCAAGACCGGAGACAATTGAATATCTTAAGGATAGAGTTGCCGAGCTGGCAGAGATTGATGGACTCGCCGGGGTGCATATGGATTTCATAAGATATCCCGATGCAATTTTGCCATACGGACTCCACGCATCAAGGAATGTTATTCAGGATAAGGTCTATCCTTTATGGGACTTCTGTTATTGCGATGAGTGCAGAAAGCAGTACAAAGAGAAGACAGGAGTTGATCCTATGGATATTGAAGACCCTACTGCAGATGAGAAATGGATGCAGTTCAGATGGGATGCCCTTGCCAATATGGCCAGTGAAGTTGCAAAAGAGATCAAAGCCCACGGGAAAATCGCTTCTGCTGCAGTATTTGCATCTCCTGAAGAGTCAAAAAAGTTAGTAAGGCAGGATTGGGCAAATTTCAAGAATGTTGATGTTCTTTTTCCTATGATATATCATAAATTCTACGATTGGGATGACCAGGATATTGAGAGGGCAACCAGAGAGGGTGTTGAGGCACTTAAGTTAAGCGGAAGCAAAGCATACCTCACATCAGGGCTATTCATAGGCCATGTTCCTAAGGAGAGAATTAACGAGTTCTTCAATTATGCAAAAAACGGCGGTTCAAAGGGAATCTGCCTCTTCTCGCTTGAGCTTGTTGACAGAACCGAGGGTTACTGGGAGAAGCTGAAAGAGGCCATTGCTGTTTACAAACAGGAGAGTTAGTCTCTCACACAGCGAACAGAGGAGCCAAGCCATTTTTGTGCAACCATAAAATTTGCAACATGGCTGTTGTCATACATTATCAGAAAGTCTGCATAATCTGCAGATCCTGCATCAATTGCCCACCATCTGCCAATTGAACCCTCTCCCTGAAAAGATGCGTTGAGCTGTCTCGCTCCTCCTGGGAGTGCGCTGAAACCGCTTGAATTGTCTGTCTCAGGTTTATTATTTCTCCAGTATTGAGTACCGGCAACCTTAAGTCTGGCTCCCGGCTGGGCAACACCTACAGCCTCCACGAGCGCCCTAAGTTCCTCTTTTCTTGGAACATGGTATCCTTTTGGGCAGATTCTGTCTTCAGCAACAGCATACCAATTGTACAAAGCGCCATAAACATCCTTGTTATCGGCATTGTTCATATACCAGCTATATGCTCCGGTTTTGGTTTTGCTCCATTCTGCACCTACTGTAATGTTTGCAATAGGGGTGCCGTCATTATACTTGGTTGTTTTAAGATTTGAGGCCAGCCATACCTGATGTCCTATCTTAACTGTTTGGTAAATATTACCATCACCATCCTTTACCATATTGTCTGTCCAGGCAATCTGAGGGCCTCCAATTGTGATTTTCTCAATATTCTCAAGAGAAAATCTAGTTATTTTACCATCCTTTTCATGAACGTCCAGTGTCTTTGGCAGTGTCTGTGTAAATAACAACACAGGCACAAATAGCATAGATAATAATGCTATAAGCTTGAATGTCTTTTTCATAGCCAATTCAGTTTTTAAATCGCACTGAATTTAAATATAAAAGTGTAATTATACTATACCTCTTCAGCGATTTTTACGATATCAGTATAGTAAAATACTTTTTGGAGATTTTCAGGATTTAGAGCAGCTTTAACCATTGCTTTTGCCAGGAGATCTGTATCTATGCCTCTGTACTTTGACATAGAACCTCGCAGAAGAGGTGATATTAATTTCATGACTGCAGATGACATCTGTTCAGCCAGCCTGAAGTCCGTTCCTTTTCTCTTCCCAAGGAGTAAAGAGGGCCTGAAGTGAACTACTCTCCCATTCATAGCTGATGAGGTTCCCTCCTCCATCTCGGCTTTGGTTTTCAGGTAAAACCCGCTATTTAATGAAGCCCCAATACTTGATACGTTGAGCATCAGTTTTACTCCATTCTGAGAGGCAATCCTGGCAAAAGCAACCGGGATATCCCGGTCAATTCTTTGTTGCTCTTTTTTGCTGCCGGCTTTCCTGATTGTAGTCCCCATTGCATTAAAAAGAACATCTCCTGTTATCTGGTCTTTCAGATTTTCAATATCTCTAAAATCAGTTATAATGACTTTGAGTTTTTGGTGGCTGAATTCTGAACCTGACCTCTGAAAGGACTTTACCTCTTCAATCAGGGGTTTTTTAAGGAGATAATTTAATATCTTTTCACCGGTGAGACCGGTTGTCCCAATAATAACAGCTTTCATCTTTTTAACTTTTTACTCCTGTAAAAATATATAACTTTACGGTCAAATTTGAGTACAATGATTAAATATATTTCGCTGAGCCTGCTGGCCCTTTTTTTATTTTTCAGCCGCGCCGAATCGCAGGAGCGTATTAAAGAGATAGCCAGAGAAGCAGGCATTCCGCTTATTCAGGTTGCATATACAAACGGAAACAGAGGCATATGCTATGAGATTTCATCTTCAGATACAACAGAAGCCAGAGCTGATTGTTCAACTGTTTTTCAGGCGGCCTCGTTAAGCAAACCGGTATTTGCTTATATTGTTATGAAGATGGTCCGTAGGGGGGAGATAGATCTTGACGAACCGCTTGTCAATTATGCAGATACACGAAGGTTTGAGGATGGCGAATCAGCTTCAGTGATTACCGCCAGAATGGTGCTTAGCCATAAAACGGGTCTCCCAAACTGGTCAGCTTCTCCCAGTTCTTCTGAATGGCCGGATTCAAAAATTGCTTTCAAATTCAGGCCGGATTCAGCTTTCTCTTACTCAGGTGAAGCCTTTGCCTATCTTCAGCGAGCAGTTGAGAATATTAAAGGGAAGGGATTAGAGGAGATAGCCAGGGAGGAGGTTTTCAATCCCCTGGGAATGACATCTACCTCCTATTTGTGGTTGGAAAAGTATGACACACTTGCTGCATCGGGTTATACGAGAGAGGGGGTAAACAGGGGGCCGGGAAAATTTCCCCGAGCAAATTCTGCCTATACTCTCAGAACTACAGCTTCAGACTATATGAAATTTTTAGTGGCATTGAGTGACGGGAAGGGTATTGGTAAAAGAATGAGAAGTGAGGTATTTTCACCGGTTGTTAATGCCGTTAGATATCCTGAGAGGCCCAGAGAGTGTGATAATAATATTTTCTGGGGACTTGGTCTTGGTGTTGAGAGAAATAAAGAGTTGGGTGATTTGGCTTTTCACTGGGGCGATAACGGGAATTTTAAAGCACTCTTTGTGATTGTACCCAGATCTAAAGGCCATCAGAAAAGGATTCTTGTTTACTTTACAAACAGTGCTGCAGGTCATGATATAATCAACAAGATTGCAGGACACTTCCTGGGAAATAAAGAGGGGATTGCAATTCACGACTGGGTGCTGAAATAATAGTGAGTATAATTGATTTTACTATATTTGACGAGTATTTTCTAACATTTTAAACAATGATTATAGGCATTGATATAGGAAGCACTACAACAAAAGCTGTTGCTGTAGAGGATGGGAAGATTCTTACAACTGTAAAGACAAGGGCTTTTGATTCAGTCACTTCTGCGACAGGTGCTTTGGGAAAGATGATCCTTGAGAATAATTTTAACATATCATCAATAGAAAAAATTATTATCACCGGTGCAGGTTCAGTAAATATTAATAAGGAGATATTTGGGATTGTCACTCATAAAATTGATGAGATAAATGCAATAGGGCTTGGAGGGATGTTTCTTGCAAAGAGAGATCCGGTAGTAATTGCAAATATTGGAACAGGAACATCAATTATTGAGGCTTCAAAGGAGCGGATAGTACACTTAGGTGGAACAGGTGTAGGTGGTGGTACAATCACCGGGTTATCAAAAGAATTGATAAAGACATCTGTGTTTGATAATATAATAAGACTTGCTGAGAAGGGGCAGCTGGATCAGGTTGATTTGCTTATTGGTGATATCTCTGAAAAGGAGATAAGCTTTCTGGATAAAACAGCTACAGCCGCAAACTTTGGTAAGATGCTGGAAACTGCGGAAAAAGAGGATATTGCTATGGGAATAATGAACATGGTATTCCAGGTGATAGGGGTGATATCTGTGTTTGCAGCCAGGAGCAGACATGCTAATTGCGTTCTTGTGACCGGAAACGGGAGCAGAAATCAGATAGGTCAAAAAATTTTACAGGGCATCTCAAGGATGTACAACATCAAATTTGAATTTCCTCAGGATGCTGAGTTCGCTACAGCAATTGGAGCGGCCTTGAGCGAGAGTTAGAAATAGGGGAAGAATAGGGTATTCACTAATATTTGCTTATTTTATAATAAAAGGGGTTTAATTTTATCACATAAGATTACTTTCCTTTTATGAAAAGGCAAATTACGGTATTTTTTCTGCTAATTCTGTTCAGCTTCCCGGTTGCTGCCAGCTCTTCTGCTAAGGTTGAGCCAATGGCAAGCGGTTCTGCAGTGCAGCGAGAGTTGACTAAAGAGCAGCAAAGAAAAGGTGACGGACCGGACTGGACCTATTATATTTGGATTTCGGCGGCTTTTGTTTTGGTTGCAGTTGTAGGTTTTGCAGAAAACCTTATCAGCGAAGAGCGTGAAAAGGTAAGAAAACTACGCTCTCAAAATAATAAGCAGCTGAATGAAGGATATAATGAATAAAATTAAGGGTCTTACAGTTTCTCTGTTTGTTTCATCAACACTACTTCTTCTCTCTTGTTCTGGTAATCTGACGGACAAGGATCTAAAGTCAAAGAGGTCGCTGATCAGAGATCAGGGCCTCTTTCTCGTTATTGACACAACAAGTGACATAGAGTTAAAGAAGGCATTAAAATTTCTCTACGCTTACATGCCTCTGGGAGATATTGCTGATTATGACGGTTCTCTGTTTGCTGAGGCTGCAAAAATCGCACTATCTACAAAACACACTACAGATTGGGGTCCGGAAATCCCGGATCTGCTTTTCAACCATTTTGTCCTTCCTCTCAGAGTAAATAATGAGAGTCTGGACAGCTCCAGAGCTATTATGAACAGGGAGCTGATGCCCAGAATTAAGGGGCTTTCAATGGAGGAGGCTATACTTGAGGTGAATCACTGGTGTCACGAATATGTTATATACTCACCGAGTGATGAGAGAACTTCATCGCCCCTTGCTACCATGAGAAACGGAGAGGGGAGATGCGGAGAGGAGTCGGTCTTTACAGTGGCTGCGCTAAGAGCTGTGGGTATTCCTGCAAGGCAGGTCTACACACCCAGATGGGCCCATACAGATGATAATCACGCCTGGATAGAGGCATGGGCAAACGGAAAATGGCATTACATAGGAGCTTGTGAACCGGAGCCGGTTCTTGATATGGCCTGGTTTACAACATCGGCAACAAGGGCATTGCTTATGCATACAAAAGTATTTGGAAGATATGCCGGCCCGGAAGATGTAATTGAACAGACAGATGTATATACAGAGATTAATGTTACTTCAAACTATGCTCCGGTAACAGAGCTTTCACTTATTGTAAGGGATTTATCCGGTAAACCGGTTGAGGGGGCAATAACAGAGTTTTGCATTTATAACTATGCTGAGTTTTGGCCTGCCGTAAAAATGAAAAGTGACTCAAAGGGGGCTGTCAGTGCCTCTTTTGGACGGGGAGATGTTCTGGTCAGGGCTATTAAGGGAGATAAATTTGGATTAAAGGTAATCTCTATGAATGGAAATTCACTGACGGAAGAAATTCTGATAGATAGAGATATGGGAGATGTATTTATTGCTGAATACGATATAGTTCCTCCGGCAGAGGGGATTGTCAAAAGAGATGTTACTGATAAGCAGATTATGGATAACAGAATTCTTCTCGCTAAAGAGGATTCTATAAGGGTAGCAAGGTTAAATGGCTCTCAGGGTAACAAGCCTGAAATTGATAAATTCGTTAAATCTGTGCCAGAGAATAAGAGACACATCGGTGAAACTATTCTTGCCTCTCTCTCTTCAAAAGATTTTAAGGATACACCTGCCAATGTGCTGATTGATCATCTGGAAAATACTGGTGAAGATATATCTGATCCATTTATTATATCTCCAAGAATTGGAAGGGAACTACTCTCTCCCTGGAGGGGGGATCTTAAAAATATTCCTGGTGCCGACACTCTGTATAATAATCCGGCAGCTATTGAAAAATTGTGCTCTTCAATCAGGATACATAATGGATACAATCCTCAGGCTATCCCCATTTCACCGGCCGGAGTATGGAGGCTTGGTGTTGCAGATAGCTATTCCAGAGATCTGTTCATGGTTGCTCTTTGCAGAACATTTGAAATCCCGGCAAGACTTAACCCCGTAACTTCCGAGCCTGAATACCTCTTTAATAATGAATGGAAAAAGACTCAGTTATCGGCAAAGGGATCTCTCCATATTACATATAACGGAGCTGGTGTAGAGGATCCAAAATTTGAAACTCACTTTACAATTTCAAGAATAGAGAGCTCTGGATTCAAGGTTTTGTCATTCAGAAACAGAGAGGGTTTTGAGGGTACAAGTTCCTGGAAAAGTATATTTGGAGAGGTGGATAAGGTTGATCTTGATCCCGGATATTATCTATTGACAAGCGGGACCAGAATGGCTGATGGCAAGGTTCTTTCCAGAATGCATTATTTCAATATAAGGGAGGGAGAGGTAACAGAAGTACCTCTTATACTCAGAGAGGATAAAGAGGATTTGCAAGTCTTGGGGAGCATGAACATAGATGTCTCAATAGTAGAAAAATGCGGAAGGGGATTTTTTATACTTGTATTTCTCAGACATAATCATGAACCGGGTAATCATATATTATCTGATATAATTAAGTATAAGGATGAATTTGAGAAATGGGGAAGAGGTGTTGTTTTTGTATATCCGGACCTGCAATCCCTGAAGTCCGCTGAGGTTAAATTGTCTCAGCTCAGCTTGCCGGAAAACTTTATTTTTCTGTCTGATACTAACGGAAAATTGCAGAATTCTGCTGTTAAAGGTCTTGGTATTAAGAATGAAACTCCATCACCACTGGTTATTGTTGCAGACACTTTTGGAAGAATAGTATTCAGCTCCGGCGGATATTCCATAGGTACCGGCGATAGGTTGATTAAAATTACAAAACGATTATGAGGACTTTGGCTTTACTTGTGTTATTGTCGATAGTCGTTTCATGCTCTCAAACATTGAAAAGGAATGATTTTGCGAGGGTTGAGGGGGGACAGTTTATTGTAAACGGGGAGCCATACTATTTTATGGGGACCAATATGTGGTATGCAGCTATATTAGCATCAGATGGTGAAGGAGGTGATACTTTGAGGCTTTTCAAAGAACTGGACCTGCTAAAAGAGTCAGGCTTAGACAATATCCGTGTTCTTGTGGGAGCGGAGGGTGAGAGTGGTGTTCATTCAAAGATAGAACCTATTCTGCAGCCTGAACCTGGATTATATAATGATACTCTTCTGAGAGGCCTTGACAGGCTTTTGGTTGAACTTGGCAAAAGGGGTATGAAGGCTGTACTCTACCTGGGCAACTCATGGGAGTGGTCGGGAGGTTTCTCGCAGTACTTAATGTGGTCAGGAGCCGGGACTGCCCCCATTCCGGCAATATCAGGGTGGATTCCCTTCAGAGACTATGCAGCCAAATTTGTTTTCTGCGATTCATGTAAAAGGATGTATGGCAATCACGTTGAGTTTATTGTCTCCAGAATAAATACTATTACCGGAGAGCCTTATTCTGAAGATCCGGCAATATTCTCATGGCAGGTGGCGAATGAACCGAGGGCCTTTTCTGATAAAGGAAAGGAGCCTTTTTACAATTGGATTGTCAGTGTGGCAATGCTAATAAAAACAATAGATAAGAACCATATGGTCTCTACCGGCAGTGAAGGTTTGTATGGTTGTGAAGTGGATATGAACCTTTATGAAAGAATCCATGCATCTGAATACATAGATTATCTGAATATGCACATCTGGCCTTATAACTGGGGCTGGTCTTCACGGGATAGTATTGATGAGAAGCTTGATAATTCTATCAGAGAGACAGAAAAATATATTTTGAGCCATGTTGAGGTTGCGGAGAGACTAAATAAACCTTTAGCACTTGAAGAGTTTGGATATCCAAGAGATGGCTTCTCCTTTGCAAGAACCTCCGGTGTGAAGGCCAGAGATAAGTATTTTAAATTTATTTTCAACTATTTAAAAAAGAGCTCCTCTGAGGGAGGAGCTCTTGCAGGAGTTAATTTCTGGGGTTGGGGAGGCTATGCCGATACTTTACAGGGAAGATTTGACTGGCAAAGGGGGGACCCGTATACCGGTGACCCTGCTCAGGAGCCTCAGGGGCTCTACTCGGTTTTTGCCTCAGACACCACTACTCTTGAGTTAATAAGGCAATTCGGTCAAACATCTTTCTGAAAGCCTCCCACGGAGTCTGGTCACCTTGTGTGTTATCAGTTGTTTTACCATAGTAACCGTCAAGAAATGTGCCCACATTTGACCAAACAGTGTGCATAACACCCCTGAATCTTGGCTGCATTACCTTAGCTGTATTCTGGCGAAACCTTACCATATCCTCAACCTGTAAAACTGCTGCCTTTGGATTTCTCCATGGACATGTCATAACATCAATGCCTTTCATTGCAAAAAGTGCAGCGGTTACATCTGCTCTTTCATAGTGCCAGTCGCATATAGTAACATCTTTAGGTATCATGTCAATAGCCCTGTGGGTGTTATTGTAACTTCCCTCCCATCTGCCAAGACCGATTGTACGGCCGTCAAGTAGTCTGTCTCCCCACATCCACATCTTTCTGCCCTTTGAGGCCAGGTGATTTCTTATAGTCCAAACCTCCTGAGCAAATAATTCGGCTTTGTCTTTGCCTGCACAGCGCGGACACTTGTCGTTTCCTATGTCAAAAACTTCATCCATCCCGGCGTGAAAAGTATCAGATTCAAATACCTCGCATATTTCGTCAACGACATCAAATACAACATTATGAACTTCCGGATGGTTAGGACAGTAGCTTCTCATATTGAATCCATTCATAGGCAGTCTTGATGGTTCATTGCTCAGCTCCATTGGAGTCTCTTCAAATTGCGGGTAAGTAGAGAGAAGCTGATTGAGTCCGCCTCTTCCGGACTGATGTCCCAGCAGGTCAATCAGTGGAATCATCTTAATATTATGCTTTTCACATACTTTAAGCAGTCTCTTTATCTCTCTCTTTGACAGGGCAAGAGTATCAATAAGTTCTGGTCTGCTCTTCCATTTGTATTTATACTCTACCCTAAGTACAAGTGTGTTTACATTTCTTGGGGCCAGTTCGTTTTCAATGAAGTCTGCAAATTCATCCATTCTGTCCGGAGTAGGCAAGGCAATACAAAAACCTCTTACGGGTAGCAGTGAATCTAATTTTGCTCTCTCTGCAAATACTTTTTCAGGTGATAAGAGTGATGAGAGCGTGAAGAAAAGGGTCAAGAAGATTAGTTTTTTCATATTTAGTGAGTTTGGGATTAGTTTTGCAATTTACATAAAAAAACCCTGCAGATATATATTCTGCAAGGTTTAGGGGGTTAATTTATCAACTGCTTATTTTTGCTTCTTAACCTCAATCTTTACAGGTGTTGTATGTTGAAGATTGTCACTTACTGGGCAACGATCTTCAATCTTCTCTGCCCATTTGGCAAGAGTGGCTTCATCTGCATCTGTATCAGGTTTTAGTGTTACAGTTATCTGCTTGTATCCGGCTCTTTCATCAAAGCTCATACCAAAAAGTCTTGCCGGATTCAGGTCTCCGTAGAGATCAATTTCAACTCCTCTTAGTTCAAATTCCAGCTCTTTTGCAATCACATGCGCCATAACATTCAGACATCCTGCAAATGCAGCGAGAACATACTCAACAGGATTTGCTCCCTGATCTGTTCCACCCAGCTCTGCAGGTTCGTCAATAACTATCTCAAATTGTCTTGCCTTCACAATTGTTTTTGTAGGGCTTTCACTGTGTGCTTTTACCCTGAATCTTGAATCCGCCATAATGTTTATTTATTGGTTTTTGCAAAGTTAAGAATGTTAAACAGGCCCCTGGTTTATGCGGGAGTGCAATTTTTAACTAAAAAAGATGTAATATTACATGTTTTGAACTTAAAGAGTCAAAGTATGGAGCGAGATATTACTTATTCATGGGCAAGTAAATTATCATCCGGAGAAAGAGAGGAGCTGGCCAAGTCATCGGTTTTACTAAGCTACGGCAAAGGGGAGGCAATAATTAAACAGGGGAGCATGGCTTCTCAGATAATGTTTCTTGAAGAGGGGATGGCAAAACTTAATCTTGAGGAGGCAGGCAGGGATACTACCTTTGGTTTTGCTGTAAAAGGAGACTTTATAGGTCTGATGTGCTCTTTTGTAAGAAAGAGGCTTGAATTTTCAGCTATAGCAATAACTCCGGCAAAAGTCAGGATCTTTGACAGAGATGTTCTTGAGAAACTAATCGGCCAGAATGGGGAGTTTGCTGTATACATTGTCTCTATGATGTCTGAGATGACTAACGGCGTTGTACATACACTTATTTCTCTGAGCCACAGGAATGCAAATGGCGCCCTGGCCATGTTGCTCCTCAGTGTTGAGAGAGTCTTTGGTGACAAAAAGGTGATTCTCCCCTTTACAAGAGAGGAGATGGCTGCCACGCTGGGATACTCAAAAGAGAGTATAATAAATACTTTGTCTGATTTTCAGAGAGATGGACTTGTTTCAGTTTCCGGCAGGAATCTGGAGATTTTAAACAAAAAAGCTCTTCAACTGATTGCTGAAAAGGGATAATTAATTAAGTCTCTCTTTAAGCTGAAACATAATCTCAACAGGAGGCATGTTTTCGTAGTTGTAATACTCAGTCAGATCTTCAATTCCTGAATCAAGTAATTGATTTGGTATTAAAAAATCAATCTCTGCGTATCCAATTTTAAAAGAGCAGTGACTATTTTCGTGAGTGAATTCAATTTCATTAAAGTACCTGACATCAATCTTTTTCTCTTCATTAAGAATGAAGTATTTATTTAGTTCAGACGGCTTTACTTGTGCAACGAATGCTTTCTGCACTCCGGATGAGATATTTTCAAAAATGCTCCTATCTACGTTAAATATCAGTTTGTCCATGGTCATTTCTGTTTTCCACAATGCAACTACATGCAATTTACGGAATTCAGTTAATAAATCCTAAATTTTTTCCGGATTGTCCAGTAGTTCCTGAACAATTTTGGTCACACTCCTGAAGTCAATTTTTCCTGTCCCCATCATAGGGAGGTCCCTGATTACTATGAAATGTTTTGGAAGTGCAATGTTTGGCAGCTCCTCACCCATCTTTTTCAGAATCTCTGATTTATTAACCTCAATGGTTACAGTCGCTATAATTGAAGATCCCCTGACCTCATCATGTACATCTACAACACAGCAAGAGACTCCTGTAGGAAGGTGTTTTTCAAGTGTGTTTTCCACTTTGACCAGGGAGACCATTTCGCCGCCTATTTTTACAAACCTTTTAAATCTTCCTGAATGGAACAGGTAGCCATCGGCATCAAAGTATCCCATGTCTCCGGTATTGTACCAACCATCTTTTAGTGCCTCTGCAGTTTGCTCAGGGTCTCTGAAGTATCCACCCATAACAGAGGGCCCTTTTACAAGAATCTTACCCACCTCGCCCGGTTTACACTCCTCTCCGCTTTCAAGATGCTCTACCCTTACCTGAACACCCGGAATAGGTTTGCCTGTACTGCCCGGGCGATTGAATTGATGAGAGTTTACAGATATTACCGGAGATGTTTCAGTTGCTCCGTATCCCTCCAGAAGTGTAACTCCATGCTTTTTCATGTAACCCTCCCTTAGTGCATCAGGACATTTGTCTGCACCTGAAACCATTATTCTTACGGTCTTGAAGTCGCCCGGTTCTGATTTATGAAGGTAGCCCCAGAAAAAACTAGGAGTGCCCACCATCATTGTTGGTCTCTCTTCTCTGGCAATTCTGCTTATTGTCTGGAAATCAAGCGGATTTGCATAAGTAATCATTGTAATGCCGTAATAGAAAGGTACCCAAAGATTTACTGTTAAGCCGAATATGTGGAAAAATACAAGATTGGCAAGAATTGTGTCCTTTTCTGAAATACCTACATAGTTTCCAAAACTTTCAATATTTGATGATATATTTTTGTTTGTAAGAGGAACTGCCTTTGGATTCTTTTCACTGCCACTTGTGAAAAGCATAGCTACTACATCGTCCTCTTTTCCTTTGTAAGTCAGATTTATAATAGCCGCAGCCGGAAGTTTGCTCAATAATGCGGCTTTAATCTTCTCACCGGTGCCAATACTTGCCATTATATCTTCAAGAAATATCATCCCTTCAATTACAGGGCAACCCACTTTTTCAAGCAGGGCTTTAGATGTTATAATGGTTCTGAACCCACATTTTTGCTGTGCATACCTTGCATTGCTCTCTGCGCCTGTTGAGTAATTTATCATGACAGGAGTTCTGCCGCTCATCAGTACGCCCAGAGTGGCCAGTGCACACCCTGCAGACGTTGGAATCATTATTCCCACAAAACCTTCGTCTAGTTTCCTGAATCGCTTGCTTAAAATGATTGCCCCTATAAGAGCCTTTGAATAGGTGACTCTCCTGTCCAGGGTTCTGTCTATAATGGCCATCCTTGATGGATTTTGCCTGGCCATTTTAATAAACTGTTCGTGTAGTATCATTCAGAGTGATGATTTAAGTTGCTCAATTTTCGAGGCTCAAGATAGTTAAAATTTTCTAATCTCAAAAATGAGGTGTAAATAAGAAAAATCGCTATAAATAAGTAAAATAGTGTACTATCTGTGTTTAATAAACTTTTTATAATCACAAAGTGTAATTAAACCAGGGGGTTTAAATGTCGTTTACCTTGTTCTCAGTGGCGGCGGTTCCTGCGTGGCTCGGTTGACTGGGAAGCAACGAAACCCAGGCGGCTGTAACGTTCAAACAGTGTGCAACTTGACACTTTATCCGAGGGATCACCCCTCGGATAAAGTGTCAAGTCTTTCTTAATATACGTATTACAGCCGTCCGGTGCTAGATTGCCGACTGCAGTATTAAATGGTGCTTCGCTGTCTATACGGCCTTTGGCCGAATATCTGGCTCCTAAGGTTGCGGGTTTGGGTGGGACGAACCTCCATGGGGCTAAATTTCAAGGTATTCCAAAATATAAATCATTTAAAATCAATAAATTATATTTTGCAATTAGTACATAATAAGGTAGATAGAGGTTCGTTCCACCCACGCCTGTGCCCAGCCCTGGCCAATCATTTACTCACGTTGCCAATCCGGTACCCATACCGGAACAAATCCCTCTGCCGAACGGCTTAACACAGCGAAGCACCACTTTAAAATGGCCGCACCCTTTGTGTACCAAGTGAAAAGATATTCAGTTCCCTCCTTCCCCGGTCAACCGAGCCACGCAGGAACCTCCGCCACAGCGAACGAAGAGAGCGAGGAGGAAAAGTTCCGGAGGGGCTGCGATTGCCGGGGAAGTATGCAGTAGCAGAATTGAAGCCAGAATTATTATTTGTATATTTAACTCCATTAGTGTCCACTAAAAATTAATTTTCGTTCTTTGAAATCGTTATAATTTAGCA
>CALGSW010000002.1 GCA_937901965.1 uncultured Bacteroidota bacterium | reverse complement strand
TAGAATACCTGCCTGTCACGCAGGGGGTCGCGGGTTCGAGTCCCGTCCATACCGCCAGAAAAAAAACCTCATAGTCTATAGATTATGAGGTTTTTTTATTTGCTTTTAATGTAAGTTTTGTGATTATCTTTACGTAGATATGCCAAATCATTACAAAATGAAAACACTCTTTACAGCATTAGCTCTAATATTAGCTATACCGTCTTTAGCCCAGAACACATTCCTTTACAAAACCGCAAAGGCCGAGGTCATACTTCTGGCTGAAATAAACAGCATCAGAAAGGCCGATAATCTTATAGGCTTTACAGCTGAAATAGCCGCCGAAACTGCTCCGGATAAAACTTATCCGGGAGGCACGAATGCATTTCTTGTAAAAACAGAGGGTTATAATATCCTTGTTGACACGGGACTTGGACGAGAACTCTTCAAAAACCTTGAAGCACACGGAGTGAAACCGCAAGAGGTAGATGTGATCCTGATTACACATCTTCATCCTGACCACTTTCTGGGTCTGGCCAGAGAAGGTGCAAGAGCATTTCCTAATGCGAAAATTTATCTCTCTCAAAAAGAGAGTGAAAACATCCCGGAAAATGCAAAGAAATTAATGGAGATGTATAAGGATGATATCGTGATTTTTGAGCCAAAAGAGGAGAGCACTCCCCTCATCCATGGTATAAGCTCAATGGCAGCATATGGTCATACTCCCGGCCATACTGTTTTTATGGTGGACAATCTTATGATATGGGGTGATCTTACTCACGCAATGGCAATTCAGATGCCTTATCCGGAGGTTGCCATATCATACGATTCGGATCCTAAGATGGCTGTGAAAAGCAGATTGAGAATACTTGAATATATTACCAACAAAAAAATGGTTGTTGCAGGGATGCATATCTCCTACCCTTCAATAGGTACAGTTACTAAGCAAGGGGATAATGGATACCTTTTTACTCCTGCAAAATAGAGTATTTACCGAAAATTTACCCGGTTTCATCGGGAAATGCTGTTTTTTGAATCATTTGAAGTACACCTTTGCAAAAACTTTTAAAACACAAAAAAGATGCATGTAATTAATGAAGGGAGCAGCCCCCGCAGAGACGGCCACGGAGCCCTGATAGCTGCAACAGCAATTATTATTATTGGTCTTCTTTTTCTTGGAAGAAACCTGGGTTTTATTAATCATGGTGTACTGAGAGTAGTAATCTCCTGGCAGATGCTTCTGATTTTTCTTGGAGCAGTAGCGTTAACAAAGAGAAACAATACCGGTGGAGCAATCTTGATTGGGATAGGTCTCTTTTTCATCGTACCAAGACTTACCGGAGCCGGCATGATCTGGGCTGCTACCTGGTGGCCGCTTCTACTGATTATTGTAGGAGCAATACTTATTGTCAGGTTCATTCTTCCGGGATCACAATCAAAACAGTCATGGAGAGGTCATAACTTTTCAAGCGATGTCTCATATAAATCAGATAAAGGATTTGTTGACTCTGAGGTAGCATTCGGATCTGTAAATCACATTGTAGTAGATCCTGTTTTCAAAGGTGCAAGGATAAGGAACAGCTTTGGAGCAACCATTCTTGACCTTAGAAGAACAAGTCTGGAGGCCGAGGAGACCTATATTGACGTTGACTGCAATTTTGGCGGCGTTGAGATTTATGTTCCATCATCCTGGAAAGTTCATATGCAGATTAAGAATTTCCTCGGTGGTACTGAAGACAAGAGATATGTTGCCGGGGAGAGTTTCTCAGACAGCAGGAGGCTGGTTCTGAGGGGTAATGTCTCATTCGGAGGGGTTGAGGTTAAAAGCTGATAACTCACATTTAAATTTAATTGTTAAGGATGCATCCCTTTACAGAGAACAGAAGAGATATAATTTTAACAGCCACATCCGCTTTATCGGGTGTGGCTCTGCTTACACTGCTCTCTGAGAAGTACAGTAATCCACATAACTTGTTGTGTACTGTCACTGCGTCAGTTTCCTATACACTAATCTTCTCACTCTCCGCTTACTACTGGTGGTACCTTAAACAGTATTTAAAGACCTTAGCTGCTAAAGCGGCCTTTGCGATGCTGGTTCAGCTTGCATCAACTGCATCGGCCTCAATAATTCTTATTCTTACAGACTCCTGCGGTCCTGAGTGGTTTTACAGAATGCTGCCTGTCATAATTCCAATTGGAATTTTATGCTGGATAATAATCTCGCAGATGTACTCACTATATAATTGTGCAGAGCCTGAAGAGTTGGGAATGCTCACTCCTGTTGTTGATATTGAAAAGAGTGTTCAGGAGACAATCTCAGTAAAGGAGGGCAACCGACTGCATATAATAAGAGCAGAAAATTTACATTATATTCAGGCCTACGGTGACTACACAATGCTCTTTACAAACGAAGGTAAGTTTGTAAAGGAAGAGACCATGAAACATTTTGAAGTGACTCTTCCGGGTTATTTTGTAAGAATCCACCGCTCAACAATTGTTAATACGCGAATGGTTGTAAAAACAGAGCTCTACGGAAAAGAGAGCTATACTATTCATTTAAGCACCGGCGTTACTCTCCGGTCAAGCTCAGGTGGATACAAACTTCTCAAAACTAAGCTCTTACTAAACTAAAATACTTTACTGAACAGATGAGAAAGATACTTATTTTATGTACGGGAAACAGTTGCAGGAGCCAGATGGCTCACGGATTTTTACAATCTTTCAATAAAGATTTAATTGTAAGATCTGCCGGAACTAAACCTGCAGAACAGGTAAATCAGACAGCTGCAAAAGTAATGAAAGAGCTGGGTATTGATATTTACGGCCACAAACCGCAGCTTGTTGACAAATACATTAATGAAGAGTGGGACTATGTAATTACTGTCTGTGACGATGCTAATGAGACCTGCCCAGCTTTCCTTGGAAATGTAAAACACAGAATACACATGGGGTTTGAAGATCCATCCCACAAAACCGGTACTCCGGAATATGTTATGAGCGAATATTATCGTATCAGAGATATGATTAAAGAACAGTTCCTCAGGTTTTACATTGAAAATCTTGACGTCATCTAGAAGTCCTGCTCATTTCACAGGACTTCCTACAGATTTAAATAGATTTTGTTTACTCTTAAGATTTGCTCTTACTTTTATCCTCCTTAACGTCTGAGTACTCAAGACCCTCACGGTAGACGCTCATTGCAGCCAGACTCATACCCATGCTTGAATATCCCCCGTCATGGTAGAGGTTTTGCATTGTTACCTTTTTTGTAAGGTCAGAGAAGAGGGTGATTATGTAATCGGCACACTCCTCTGCAGTGGCATTTCCAAGTGGCGACATCCTCTCGGCAAAGTCATACAATTTGTCAAAACCCATAATTCCTCCGCCGGCGGTTGTCATTGTAGGAGATTGAGAAACTGTGTTAATTCTTATATTCTTTTCACGACCGTAGATATATCCAAAACTTCTCCCTATTGACTCCAGAAGTGCCTTTGCATCAGCCATGTCATTATAACCGTAGAGTGTACGCTGAGCAGCTATATATGAGAGAGCAACAACAGATCCCCAATCATTTATGGCATCAAGTTTTCTACAGCTTTGAAGCACCTTGTGAAAAGACAATGCCGAGATATCAAGCGTCTGATGCAGATAGTGATAGTTAAGATCATCGTAGGTTCTGCCCTTTCTTACATTTGGAGACATCCCTATTGAGTGAAGGACAAAATCAAACTTTCCTCCCAAAAACTCCATTCCTTTGATAATCAAATTTTCAAGATCCTCAACACTTGTTGCGTCGGCAGGAATTACTATAGAATCACACTTCTCTGCGAGCTTATCGATTGAACCCATTTTCATAGAAGCAGGCGTGTTTGTAAGAACAAATTTTCCTCCCTCTTCATACACTCTCTCAGCTGTCTTCCACGCAATAGAGTTCTCGTTAAGGGCTCCAAAAATCAGCCCTCTTTTACCTTTCAATAAATTGTACGACATATTTAATTATTTACACTCCTTAAAACATCTCGTTTGAAAAATTGTTTATCAGAAGTATGTTTTAACCGACGGCAAATATAGTCCAATAAATTTTAAAAACGTCAATTTTATTTTCCATTGGAAAATTGTTTTATTAGAAAATATATTTTACCTTTGCAAAAAAATTATTATTATAAAAACTTAAAATGGCTGAAAAGATTATTCAATATATTAAAAAGCAATGGCTTATATTAACAGGTGCTGCTTTAGGGGCTATTGGAGGATATCTTTACTGGTACTTCATCGGCTGTAACAGCGGTACCTGTCCAATTACCTCCTCGCCACTCAACAGCACCCTGTACGGAGTATTGCTTGGCGGACTAACTGGCAGTATGTTTAAAAGGGACAGAAAAAAGGGGAATTGATGAGGACAGTCATAAAAGTTGAGAGAACAAACTGCTGCGTATTTAATAACTCACTAAACAGAGATATTGCATCACTTGGAGGAGTTTACGGAGTTAATATTGACAACTACAAGAATGAAGTGACTGTTGACCATACAGATGAAGTGGACTTTTCAGAAATCTTCACTAAACTTAAAGAAAACGGTTACAACCCTCTTGATGAGGGTAAATATTGAAAACCTGACTACAGTAAAACAGACTACAGTGGACTATTTCAAGAATAAAGCGGAGGAGTGGGACTCCCCGGTGAAAAAAGATATGTCTCAGAAATTCATCACTGAACTTCTGAAAAACTTCCAGATAACCAAAAGTCATAAAATAATGGACTACGGATGCGGAACAGGACTGGTTGGAATTGAACTGTCTAAACTTTCCAGGGACATTGTCTATCTGGATCCCTCAGAGGCAATGCTTGAAATTCTGAATCAAAAACTTGGCGCGCTTAAAGACTTTGGCCGTACAATAATAAACGGACACATCCACTCATACAACCAGAGGGATATTGATCTTGTCACAACACTTATGGCTCTGCACCACGTTGAGGATACGGAGAGTTCATTGAGACACATATCTCAGAACGTACTTAAACAGGGAGGAGTATTGGTGATAGGAGACCTTAAAGAGGAGGACGGAAGTTTTCACAACGGCGATCCGATTCCTCACAAAGGATTTAACACAGACAAACTTGAACTGCAGTTAAAAAACGCTGGATTTGAAATTGAGAAGACATACACATACAACACAATAAGCAAGCAAGATAAACAATACGAACAATTCATCATGATTGCAAGAAAAAGTGTAATAGAGAAATAATTAAACGCATAATTAAACATATACAACAAAAAATAATTAATAAAGAAAAGCAATGAAAACAATACATTTAACTAAAGATGAGTTTCTCAAAAAAGTAGCAAACTACGAGGCCAATCCCACAGAGTGGAAGTATCTTGGAGATAAGCCATGTATCATAGATTTCTATGCAGACTGGTGCGGCCCGTGCAAGATGGTGGCCCCGATACTTGACGAACTCGCAAAAGAATACACTGATAAAATATACATTTACAAAGTAGACACAGAGGCGGAACAAGAGCTGGCAGGCGCATTCGGCATAAGAAGCATCCCTACCCTGCTCTTCTGTCCCATGAATGAAGCACCGCAAATGGCACAGGGAGCACTACCAAAAGCCAGCTTCAAGGATGCAATAGATAAAGTTCTGCTGGGAGGCAAATAAAAAATCCGGAAGCAGGCTCCGTCATTTTAGCCTGTATGTATTACTCCATCGTTTCCACAAAGAAGTCCGCAAAACTGAAGGAGTCTCCGCCACAGCTACCAAAGGGAGCGAGGAGGAAAAACTCCGGAAGTGAAGCGGATTCATTGTGGATGGAGTAATACATACTAGACAACATATATACTAAGGAGCCTCCACCATAGCGAACAGGGAGAGCAAAGTGATGTCACCGGCGTGGGTGGGACTAGCGTCTATGGGGTTGAATTCCATGGCGTTTCAAAACATAAATCTTTCATAATCAATAAATTATGATTTGCAATTGGCTCATTACAAGGTTGGTGGAGGTTTGTCCCACCCAACACCGCAACCTCTGGAATCCCACTTATCGGCCAAAGGCCGTATATACTGCGCAGCACCATATAAATCTGCGGAAGACGATGTTTATCCGCAATTCTGCGACTGGCGATCAAACTCCCGCACGGCTGTAACAGTCAGATTAAGAGAGTAATGACAATCAACCCGAGGGATCACCCCTCGGATAAAGTGTCAAGTCGCACGCGGATAACAAGTTACAGTCGTCCGTGTTTCACTATTTCTGGCAGATCTTACTACATTCCCTTCAACAGAGTATTCCGCATAACTGAAGGAGTCTCCGCCACAGCGAACGAAGTGAGCGAGGAGGAGAACTCCGGAAGTTATGCGGAATACTCTGTGAGTGCAGTAAGATTGCCAGATGTAAACTGAAGGAGTTTGTCTGCAATTAGGCGCGTTCAGGCCGGACATTATGAATTTACAAGCTCTACATGACCATGAGCAAGAATATATCGCTCGCCGCTTTCGGGACATCGGGCGTGGCCGGAGGTATCAAACTGAAGGCGGTGACCCATTCGGCTCATCCAGCCTATCTGAATACCCGGATTACCAACAATAAGTGCATATGGTTTAACTGATTTTGTCACTACCGCGCCTGCTCCTATGAATGCATATTCACCAATATCATGGCCACATACTATTGTTGCGTTTGCCCCTATAGTAGCACCTTTGCCCACTTTCGTACGTGAATAGGAGTGTTTTCTGTTAACCGCACTGCGCGGATTCATAACATTTGTAAAAACACAGGAGGGACCAAGAAAGACATCGTCCTCGCAGATCACTCCTGTATATACAGATACATTATTTTGAACTTTCACTCCGTTTCCCAGAGTAACTCCGGGTGAAATTACCACATTTTGCCCCAGGTTGCAGTTTTTGCCTATTTTACACCCCTCCATTATGTGTGAGAAGTGCCAGATTTTTGTACCCTCACCTATCTCACAGCCATCATCTATTACGGCAGTCTCATGTGCAAAGAAGTTAATTTCCGCTTTTTCCATGAAACAAATTTAGATAATTTCAGGAATTATTGAGAAACAATCAAATTAATACTGACCAATTTCACTTAATAATTTCGTAAGTCGTTCCCATTCCGGGTCCACCAAGATAAGATCTGGAAAAAGTCCCTCTAATCTTTATCTTCTGCCCAAGCATTGCCGGATTGTTTGCAAGCCCCCACATAGGCTGCAAAACAGTTGATAAGTTTGCACCAAATATCTTCTCTCTTCTTCTCTCATTTGGGTCTGATGCTATTGCAATATGGCTGTTTTTCGTAAATGGCGGAACAAATTTTACTGAATCCTGGGAAACATCTGTCCCAACAATGTATGCATTAAACCAGGCTTTGATTGTAATGAACTCCTCCCACCTTGTAAGCTCTAATGCATTCTCTGCGGATCTGCCATCAATTCTATCTATAGACACTGTGTCTGTTTTCCATACTGAGATGGTATCAATCTCTATTCCGCCTCCTACCTTACCCGAATCCGCAGGTGACAATCCTACACTGAAAGTAATCATGTCATTAGGATTGATTACTTTCGTAAATACCGGCAGGTGGCCTTCAGGATCAGTAGCCCATTTTATCTTCATGAAAAACTTGCCCGGTTTTAAATAGACAAACCGATTTTCTGAATATAAGTAGTCCACTGATCCGAATTCATTATAAACAGCTGGTGTGTACCAGGCATATTTATTTTTAAATGCCTGTGTAAAAACAAGTTTCACTCCACCACTTAGTTGCCGGCAAACCAATGAAAGGGCAGTAGTTTTATCCTTCTCCAGAAGAATTTGTTTGGAATCACCCCAACATGGACTGCCTAACACCGGTTCTCGCAATTTGTAGCTGTACAGATCAACATTGTACTCACCTGCAGGAATTGTTAGTTTGGATGGCTTATCACCATACAGTCCTTTATAAAGGGTGTCATTCCCCTTGCTGATTACAAGAGTCATTAAATTTGTGTCCGGTATCTGGTGCACAAAAGCTTTTGTAGATACATCTTCATTTAAGATGCTTAGTGTGAGGGTGGCGTTTCCCCCCTCAGTTAAAGTCATGCCCTGGCAGCCTGCCGCCAGAATGGCAACCAAAAAGATCACTCTCTTCATATCTCCCTATGTTTTAATTGGTTTTCGCTGCTAAAATATTACATTTATCAAGCAAAAAATGGCTTTTTGGTACAAACTGTAAAAAATATGTAATTTTAAAATTACGATTTCAAATTTTAGCTAAATTTGAACAAATTTAAACTTAACTATGTACAGAATTACTGAGCATCCTATCCTGGCAATTCCTGCGGAGGATAGAGTGGAATTCATCTTCGAAGGGCAGAAAATAAACGGTCAGAGAGGGTTTACGATTGCGGCAGCACTGCATCAGGCCGGAAAAGTTGTTCACAAACACAGTCTTCAAAACAGAGAGCGCACAATGGAGTGCGGCATTGGAAAATGTGGTGCATGCGAAATGCTGGTTGACGGAAAAGTCAGACGCATTTGCATAACCAAGGTGGATGAGGTCAAAAATGTAAAAAGAATTGACGAATCTTACCTTCCTGAGAGTACTCTTCTGGTTGAAAGTGACGGAAAAGAGATAAAAATAAGGAAAACGACTGTTGCAATTATCGGGGCTGGACCTGCCGGGCTAGCAGTACGTGAAGAGCTTAACAAAGCCGGAATCCAGAACCTCGTAATTGACAATAACAGTAAAATTGGTGGTCAGTTCCTGATGCAGACCCATCAGTTCTTCTTCTTTGAAAAGGAGAAGAGATTTGGAGGGATGAGAGGATTTGACATTGCAAATACACTTGCCGGAGATGACCACAGCGGTATCTTACTGGACTCTGTTGTATGGGATATACTTGAGGGAAAAAGACTGGTTATTAAAGACATTGCAAAACAGGAGATTAGTTATGTAGATGCTGAGCATCTCGTGATAGCCACCGGAGCTGTTCCATTTATGCCAGCATTTAAGAACGATGACCTGCCGGGAGTATACACAGCTGCCGTAGTTCAGAGGATGATGAACCAGGAGCTTACAATGCTCGGAAGAAAGATACTTACAGTAGGTGCAGGAAATATAGGTTATCTTACCTCTTACCAGGCAATGCAGGCCGGTGCCCAGGTAAAGGCTATCATAGAGGCAATGCCACGCGAAGGGGGATTCCCGGTGCAGGCAAACAGAGTAAGAAGACTCGGCATACCTGTTATGACATCTCACATTCTGCTTGAGGCTATTCCAAATGCAGACAGAACAGGTGTTGTGGGGGCAATAATAGCTGAGTGTGAAAACTTCAAGCCCATCCCGGGGACAGAAAAGCTTGTAGAAGACATAGATTGCATTAACATATGTACCGGGTTGATTCCGGACAATCAACTTTTCAGAAAAGGGGTTGAAATCTACGGAAGACATTGCCATGGAGTGGGTGACGCAGTAAGAATCGGAGAGGGAACATCGGCAGTACTGCGAGGAAAACAGTGTGCATATGAGATTCAGCAGGATCTGGGATTCAGGTATAATTACAACGACTATCTGGCTGTTTCTAAAGAGTATATCGATTCACAGCAACATCCCGTAAGGGTAATTGAGGAGCCTTTCAGACCTGCTCCTGAGCGAATGAAGGAGAAGGGGTTTGTTCAGATTGACTGTCTTTACGGGTTTGCTTGTAATCCATGCTCATTTGCATGCGAATACGGAGCTATTACCAAATCCTCTACATCTACGGTCCCACGTATAGACTTTGACAAGTGTGTAGGTTGTATGCGATGCGTTTACCAATGTCCGGGTCTGGCCATCTTTGGATACCAGTTCAATAAAAACTGGGTTTTCCTCCCTATAGAGTACAAGGCCGATGAGGGTGCTGAGGTTTTTCTCGTTGATAATAACGGGAAGAAGGTAGGCGAAGGTGTTATAGAGAAGATACTTAAGAAGGAGAACAAGACAAATGTTGCGAGGGTTAAAGCAAAAGGTCTTGCAGAAGAGGAGCTTCTGGCAGTAAGGGGATTTATAGTTAAGGAGAAATATCCTCTGCCAGTGCAGATTAAACCGCTTGAAGGGGAGCACGATGCTAAGACATATATATGCCATTGCGAAGATGTAACTGTGGAGAAGATGCTTGCTGCAATTGGAGAGAGAAAGGTTATCTCTTCAGATGAACTAAAACATATCACAAGAATTGGCATGGGCCCTTGCCGGGGCAGCAGATGTGTGCCAAGGGCAAGGATGTTCCTGAAGCCATACGGAATAGAGGTTATAGGAGAACCGACTCCTCGCGGACCTATGTCAAACCTGGTAACCCTCGGGGATATGAACCCTGTGGGCAAAAGCGAGAATATTATACTTCCAAAGGGCAGCAAGTGGGTAGAGAAGGTACCTGCTATAATTGCCGGAGGTGGCATTGCAGGAAGTTCACTCTTCCGCTATATGGCAGAGGCAGGGATGAAACCATATTTAATCAATGATGGTCTGGGAAGCTCATGGAGAAACATTGCAGGCGGCAGACCTGCATTCTCGCTTCCGGCTCTTGCCGATATTGCCAAACACAACCTTGAGATTTTCAGCAAACTGAACGACAGACACTCAATAGATCTGAAACTGATTAAATACGTGGGGTTTGTTCACGATCAGGCCACATTTGACTCCCTGGATATGTCACGTAACTGGAGCGATGCAAGGATGGTTGAGAAAAGGGATTTCCGCAAAGAGATTTCACCATATTTCAACCCATCTCTTGATCTTTACAGCCACGCACTTATAACTAATGACTGCTGGCAGGCAAATCCGGGACTTACAATGGATCTCGTGAGGGAGATAGGCAGAGAGAACGGAGGAAAAGTACTTGAAAATACAAGACTTGTAGACGTTCAGAAAGAGGGTAATGAGTACAGAGTTATCGTGCTCACTCCGGACAAAGAGTATGCTGAGTACAGAACAGAAATCTTCATAAATGCACTTGGAGCCGAGGCAGACAAATTTGCAAAAAAACTGGGTATTGAAACAGGACTCTATCCTGTAAAGCACCAGGCATTTATCACCAAACGACTCCCTATGCTTGGCAAGGATGGTGCAAATCTTGACATGCTTATAGACCGACGCAAATACAAGGGCTTCTCTGCAGTTTACGGACAGCAATTGGCTGAGACAGGTCAGATAATCGGCTGCGCCTCACCTGCCATAGATGCTACCGAGACAGATAAGAATCTCAAGATAAACAGCAGAGAGTTTATTGAGATTGCCACCGAAATCTTTACTAACTGGATTCCTCAGCTTAGCGGAGTAGGCTTCCAGGCAGTCTGGAGCGGATACTACATTGAACCAAGGTATATTGTAGATCCTGAACTAGGTCTGTTTACAGGCATGAGAGGTCACGGCTTTATGTTGTCGCAATATATTGCAAAACTGTATGTTGACTACCTGCAGGGTAAAGAGGTGCCTGAATATTTCCACGATCTTAAGCTAAGCGGTAAGGGTCTGAGCGAGCAGGCGTTTAAGTAGAAAAGAGACAAGAAACAGGTTAGGTATAAAACTTCATGAGGCCTTATCCAGAACGGATAAAACCTCATTACTTAACCTAAACTTAAACTATGAAAAACTTCGCTTTAGGAATATTCAAATCTTGTGCCAAAGTTTATTCAGCAACGCGAAGTTTTGCAAATTTTAGTAAAAGTGTCTTTTGACCACTATCATTAAAGTCAACTACTGCTCTCATATTGAGCACATCACCCTCAAGTGAAATTATTTTCCCGTAGCCGAATCTTTCGTGTTCAACTTTAATTCCTACTCGCAATTTTTCTACGGGGTCAGGAAAAAAGTTTTCGCGTCTGGGTGGCGGCGGAGCCGTCTTTGACGGCGAAGCGGGAACGGCCGTAGGAGACGGGCGTTCCCGGTGGGCCGGCCTGCCGGCCCCCGCCGACCCGCCACCAAATCGTGACGAACCATAAGACTTTGAACCTGAGGAGAACAATCCTTCTGAGTCATCACTCCTGAAGATTGACATAACCCCCTCCTCATATGGCCAGTTCAGATATTTACGGTCAATCTCTTTTAAAAATCTGCTGGGAGGATAGTTCACCTGCTGCCCCCATCTGAATCTTGACTGTGCATACGACAAAGTGACAACCTTCATAGCCCTTGTAAGTGCTACATAGAAGAGACGCCTCTCCTCCTCTATTTCGTGCTCGGCGCTTACACCCGTCACACTAGGGAAGAGGGTGTCCTCCATACCTATAACGTATACGTATGGGAACTCCAGCCCCTTGGCAGAGTGAACAGTCATAAGATTCACCTTATTATTATCCTCCTTGCTGTCTGACCCCTCATCAATTGCGCTCATCAAAGAGATATTCTCCAGAAACTCCTCCAGGTTAAGTACCTTTTCCTGTGGCGCATCTGAGTTTTGCTCCGGGATCTCACCACCGTTCACCTCCTCCTCCATCTCTTTGATGGAGTTAAACAACTCCTCAACATTCTCAAGGCGAGCCTGCCCTTCAGTAGAGGTATCCGTTCTGAGATACTCCATGTATCCGGACCGCATGAGTATCTCCATTGTAATATTATATGCAGTTGATGTCAAGGCATGACTACCAACCTCGGTTATTATAGAGATAAACTGTGCGAGACGGGCGGCGGCGGGGGCTTTGATGCCCATGGCATCATGGTCACCCCTGTGAAAGGCCTCCCACATAGAGAGGGAGGCCGCCCCCGCCGCCGCCGCCAGATTAGCAATAGTAGTAGCCCCAATACCCCTTGCAGGAACATTCACCACCCTTCTGAAAGCCTCGTCATCCTTAGGATTCATTAGAAGTCTCATATATGCAAGCACATCCTTAACCTCCTGCCTGTCATAGAAAGAGTGACCACCATAAATTCTGTAAGGAATTGAGCCACGTCTGAGAGCCTCCTCAACCACACGAGACTGTGCATTTGTTCTGTATAGTACAGCAAAATCTGAGTACTGAGCCTTGTCTGAATAGAGCCTCGTCTTAATAGATGAGACAACAGTAAATGCCTCCTCCTGATCTGAATAACCCCTCACAACCTCAATCTTTTCACCGGGATCCGCCTCTGAGAAACACTCTTTGTTAAGTCTGTTTGAATTCTTAGCAATAAGAGAGTTAGCAGCATTAACTATTGTCTGAGTAGAACGGTAGTTTTGCTCAAGTTTAAACTGCCTTGCCTCCTGGTAATCCTTCAGGAAGTTTAGAATATTCTCAATCCTGGCCCCTCTGAAAGCATAGATACTCTGTGAGTCATCACCAACCACACACAGATTTCTGTGTATTGCAGAGAGTTTTTTAACAATGAGATACTGTGCATAGTTAGTATCCTGGTACTCATCAACAAGTATAAATTTGAATCTCTGCTGAAACTTCTGTAATGCATCAGGAAAATTCTTGAAAAGAATATTTGTATATACAAGAATATCATCAAAATCCATCGCTCCTGCTTGCCTGCACTTTCGCTCATAAAGCTTGTAAATCTGACCAATCTGAGGTTTTCTGTTTCTCAAATCTGACTCCATCAGTTCTCCGCTGGCAAGGTATGCATCTGCCAGAATCAAACTATTTTTTGCCTTTGAGATTTTTGAGAGCACCTCGTTTGGTTTATAAATCTTCTCATCCAGCCCGAGCTCCTTTACACATGCCCTTATTGCACTCCTGGAATCTGAAGTATCATATATGGTAAAGCTCTTTGGAAACCCGAGAAGTTCCGCATCCTCCCTCAGAAAGCGTATAAAAACCGAGTGAAATGTACCCATCCAGAGATATCTGGCATTATCGGCACCCACCATCTGTGAAATACGCTCTTTCATCTCCTTTGAGGCCTTATTTGTGAAGGTCAAAGCGAGAACAGAACTGGCTTTATGCCCGTGGTTCAATATGTTAGCTATTCTGCAGGTCAATACCCTTGTCTTTCCGGATCCGGCACCTGCTACAATCAACGATGGTCCTTCGAACTGCTCAACAGCCTGTCTTTGAGCACTATTCAGCCCCTCAACTATAGTGGAAAAATCTCTTTTCATTAATGGCAAAATTACAAATAATGTGTATCTTTGCCGCAAATTTTTTATCCCCATAAAATGTCAAACAAAATACTTTTACGCAAAGGTTTAAACATTCCGCTTAAAGGGAGTGCGGTAAACCAGATCGCAAGAAGCATCTCACCGGACATTTTGGCTGTTAAACCCACAGATTTCAAAGGACTTAACCCTAAACTCCTTATAAAGGAGGGCGATGCTGTTAAGGCAGGCACACCTATTTTGGCAGACAAAAAACATCCGGAGATCCTTATCTGCTCACCTGCGAGCGGTATAGTGAAGGAGATTGTACGCGGAGAGAAGCGAAAACTTCTGCAAATTCTTATTCAGGCAGACAAAAAACAGGAGTATGCTCATTCAAATGCTCATGAACTCTGCAAAAACGGAACGGCTCAAGAGTTAAAAGAGGCACTGCTGTCATCCGGCCTTTGGGCAATGATAAAACAGAGACCATATGGCACGGTTGCAGACCCGGCAAAAGAGCCAAAAGCTATATTTATATCGGGATTCGATTCGGCACCCCTTGCTGCTGACATGGATTACGCAATGAAAAGCGAATTTGACAATATGCAGATGGGTGTTAATATCCTTACCAAACTGTCAAAAGGCGGAGTTCACATAGGACTTCATGCAGACACATTTGCAGGCAGCCCCATGCACAGACTTGAGAAGGCGAAAATCCACGTATTTGACGGTCCGCATCCTGCAGGAAACGTAGGAGTTCAGATTCACCATATAAGCCCCATTAATAAAGGCGAAACAGTGTGGACACTTGATCTTTACACTTTGGCTGCAATAGGCAAGCTCTTTAATAAAGGTGTTTTTGATCTTCGCAGAGTTATTGCTGTAGCAGGACCAAAGGCAAAGAAACCCTCTTATGTGGAGACCCTTCCGGGCATGGCAATAAGAGAGGTTGCAGACCTTACTGATTCATCAAATGAGGTAAGATACGGCGACGAGGTAGGTGTAAGATACATCAGCGGAAATGTCCTCACAGGAGAGAATGTTGGAAAAGACGGGTACACCGGAATATTCCACAACGTGATTACAGTCATGGCTGAGGGTAACTACAGAGAGATGTTCGGATGGATCAAACCACTCAGAGATAAAAAATTCAGTATTTCCAGATCATACTTTTCATGGTTAATGCCTAACAAACAGTACAACCTTGACACAAACCTCAACGGAGGAGAGCGTGCATTTGTTGTAACTGGTGTTTACGAAAAGGTTCTCCCGATGGACATTCTGCCTTTATATCTGTTCAAAGCCATTCTTGCGGAAGATATAGACAAGATGGAACAACTCGGCATATATGAGGTGATAGAGGAGGACGTGGCACTTTGCGAATTTGTCTGTCCGTCCAAATCAGATATACAGGATATTGTGTCAAGAGGCATCAACATCATGATTAAAGAAATGTCATAACAGAACAGCGATGAAAGTTTTAAAGAAATTAGTAGACAATATAAAGCCCACATTCAGCAAGGGTGGAAAGCTAGGCTTTCTCCACTCTACGTTTGATGCTTTTGAAACCTTCCTGTTTGTGCCGGACCACGTAACAAAAAAAGGTGTTCACGTGAGAGACTCCATTGACCTTAAGAGGACTATGACAATTGTTATACTGGCCCTAATGCCGGCTCTCCTCTTTGGTATGTACAATACAGGATATCAGCACAATCTTGCAACAGGCGGAGACATGACCTTCTGGGAGATGTTCTTCTTTGGATTCATTAAAGTTTTACCACTTATAATAGTATCCTATGTAGTAGGACTTGGTATCGAATTCATTGCAGCACAAATCAGGGGCCATGAGGTTAATGAAGGATATCTGGTAACAGGTATGCTTATCCCCCTCATTATGCCTGTAGACGTTCCTCTCTGGATTCTTGCACTATCTGTAATATTTGCAGTAATTGTAGGAAAAGAGGTATTCGGAGGTACAGGAATGAATATCTGGAACCCGGCACTTCTCTCAAGAGCATTTGTATTCTTTGCATACCCTTCACAAATATCCGGAGATAAAATATGGATTGAAGGTCTTTCAAAGGGCGAAGGCATTGTAGATGGCTTCTCGGGTGCAACACCCCTTGCACACGCAGCTGCAGGTGAATTTGACAAGATCCCATCCTTTATGGATATGTTCATCGGTTTTATACCCGGTTCAATTGGAGAGACATCAACCCTGGCTATTCTTATTGGGGCGGTAATGCTTCTCTGGACAGGAATAGCAAGCTGGAAGATAATGCTTTCAACTTTTGCCGGTGGTATTCTCACAGGACTTCTGCTAAACGCACTTGCACCTGAGGGAACATATATGGCAATGCCTGCAATCAACCACATTGTAATGGGAGGATTTGCATTCGGAGCAGTCTTTATGGCAACCGACCCTGTTACCGGTGCTCAGACCGAAAGAGGAAAATGGATATACGGATTCCTTATAGGTGTGATGGCCGTAATAATAAGAGTATTCAACGCAGGCTACCCTGAGGGGATGATGCTCGCAATCCTGCTTCTGAACACATTTGCACCATTTATTGACCACTTTGTGGTTCAGTCAAACATCAAACGCAGGCTCCGCAGGGCAGCCATCAATAAATAGGAGGATTACAGATGGATACCAATAAAAATACATATACAGTAATATACGCTACCATTATGGTAGTTGTGGTTGCAGTGCTTCTCGCGCTCGCATCCTATCTCCTCAAAGATCGCCAGCAGAGAAACGTAGCTCTGGAGACCAAACAGCAGATTCTTAAATCAGTCAAACTTGGCCTGGATGCAGCTGAGCAGGATGACAAAGCCACTTATCTGGAGGGGCTGTATGACAAATATATCGCCGAGACAAAAGTAACTTCCGGCACTGAAGAGATGACACTTTACATCTGCACAATGGATAACGGTGAAAAGCTCTATATTGTACCTGTTCATGGTACAGGGCTATGGGGACCGGTATGGGGATATGTGGCTCTTAAGAGCGACTTCAATACAATATACGGAACCACATATGACCATAAAGGAGAGACTCCGGGTCTGGGAGCAGAGATCTCAACCCCTGAGTTCAGCAAACAGTTTGAAGGCAAACAAATTTTTACTAACGGAGTATTTAAATCCGTTATGGTTGTAAAAGGCGGAGCCGACCCTGCCTCCACAAATGAAGTTGATGCCATATCAGGAGGTACAATTACCTCAAAGGCAGTTGAGGAGATGCTTTTCAAAAGTATAGAGCACTATCTGGAGTACTTCAAGATTGCAGCAAGTGCTGCTCCCGCAGAAGGCCTTCCGGTTGCAGATTCAACAGCTAATGCAGATTCAACTGTAGTACCTACAACTAACCCAGTAAACCAGTAAGCTATGGACAAAAAGATATTTACAGAACCATTGTTCAGAAACAACCCGGTAACCGTACTTGTACTGGGTATCTGCTCGGCACTGGCAGTAACGGTTAAACTGGAGCCGGCCATAGTTATGGCCCTCTCGGTAACAATAGTGACCGGATTCTCCGGATTCATCGTATCACTCCTGAGAAACACAATACCAAACAGAATAAGAATCATTGTTCAGCTGGTAGTTGTTGCAATGCTTGTTATCCTTGTAGACCAGATACTTAAAGCCTTTGCTTACGATGTGAGCAAACAGCTTTCCGTATTCGTGGGTCTAATTATTACCAACTGTATAATTATGGGCCGTATTGAGGCCTTCGCCCTTGGCAACAAACCTATTCCATCTCTTATTGATGGATTGGCTAACGGACTCGGTTATGGTATTATTCTGGTAATAATTGCTCTCTTCAGAGAGTTCTTTGGTTCAGGTACCATTTACGGCTTCCAGATTATCCCTGCCGAGTGGTACATCAAAAACGGCGGATTTTATGAAAACAACGGACTCTTTATCCTCCCTCCTATGGCTCTGATACTGGTGGGCCTTGTGATATGGGTACAGAGAAGCATACAAAAAGAGTTACAAGAAAAATAAAACACATTCACTATGCAAGAATTAGTAAGTTTATTCGTAAAGTCAATTTTTGTTGACAATATGGTATTTGCATATTTCCTTGGAATGTGTTCATACCTGGCTGTATCAAAGAACGTAAAAACAGCAATCGGTCTTGGAGTAGCGGTTATATTCGTACTCGGAGTAACCCTGCCTGTTAACTATCTGCTCAATTATTATGTATTGACTCCTGCGGCTCTCACCTGGCTGGGACCTGACTTTGCAGGAATAGATCTGAGTTTTCTCAGTTTCATTATATTTATTGCAGTTATCGCCTCCATCACTCAACTTGTTGAGATGATTGTAGAGAAGTATTCTCCATCCCTGTACTCTTCACTCGGTATTTTCCTTCCCCTGATTGCAGTAAACTGCGCAATCCTTGGTGGATCGCTGTTTATGCAGGAGAGAGGTTACGAAACACTTGCAGAGGCAACTACATTTGCACTGGGTTCCGGAATCGGCTGGTTCCTTGCAATTGTAGCACTTGCTGCTATCAGAGAAAAGCTCTCATACTCACAGGTGCCCAAACCGCTTCGCGGACTCGGCATTACATTTATTGTAGTGGGACTGATGGGTATAGCATTTATGAGCTTTATGGGTATAAAACTCTAAGAGGAGGAGAAAAAGATGAATATTACAATAATTATAATCGTTTCCATTATTGCCTTTCTTGTGGTAACACTGGCTCTGGTAGCCATACTGCTGTACGCTAAGGCCAGACTGATGCCTTCAGGCAAAGTGAAGGTAAATATCAACGACGGAGAGAGGGAGATTGAGGTTGCACCCGGTTCATCCCTGCTTAGCACACTCAGTGCCGAGAAGATTTTCCTGCCATCGGCTTGCGGTGGCGGAGGAACCTGCGGAATGTGCAAATGCCGCGTAACTGAAGGTGGCGGAGAGATTCTCCCTACAGAAGTGGGTTTCTTCACCAGAAAACAGCAGCAGACTCAGTGGCGTCTGGGATGCCAGGTAAAGGTTAAAGAGAACATGAAGATTGAGATACCTGAAGAGGTACTCGGTATAAAGAAGTGGGAGTGCGAGGTTGTAAGCAACAACAACGTGGCTACCTTCATCAAAGAGTTTGTGGTAAAACTCCCAGAGGGAGAGCACCTGAAATTCAAGTCCGGCGGATACATTCAGATTGATATTCCTCCATGCGAAGTTGACTTTGCAAAGGATATTGATGTTCAGCCCGAGTACCATGAGGACTGGGACAAGATGAAGATATGGGACCTCAAAATGGTCAATAAAGAAGATACATACCGCGCCTACTCAATGGCCAACCACCCTGCAGAGGGCAATATCGTGATGCTCAACATCCGTATCGCCACCCCACCTTGGGACAGGTCAAAAGGAACATTTATGCCTGTCAATCCGGGAGTATGCTCGTCATACATCTTCTCACGTAAACCAGGAGATAAAGTGATGGTATCTGGCCCTTACGGCGAGTTCTTTATTAAGCCTACAGACAATGAGATTGTATTTGTGGGCGGTGGTGCCGGTATGGCCCCTATGCGCTCACACATTTTCCACCTCTTCCACACAGAGAAGACCACCCGCAAAGTGAGCTTCTGGTACGGAGCCCGCTCCCTTAGAGAGGTATTCTACGAAGATGAGTTCCGCGCTATAGAGAAAGAGTTCCCTAACTTCAAATTCCACATTGCACTCAGCGAAGCAAAACCTGAAGACAACTGGACAGGCCTGACAGGTTTCATCCACAAAGCACTTCTGGATAACTATCTGAGCAAACACGACTCACCTGAAGACATTGAATACTACCTCTGCGGCCCGCCAATGATGAACAGTGCCGTAACCAACATGCTGGACAGTCTGGGCGTACCTGAAGAGAACGTAGCGTTTGACGACTTTGGTGGCTAGCCAAATTCAACGCCGTGATTTGTGGTAAGTAGCTAACAAACAGAATATTTACACATTTCACAGTAACACCCAAAGTAGCAACTTATAAACAGTACTTTTGCAATTCCATTTTCTAACCCCACGAGGGGCCTGCCGGCAAAAGGGCAGGCCCTTCTTTTTTGTGCACGCCAGAGAAGCCTCTATCGCTTGCCGAACGGCCTAAAACTGCGAAGCACCACATAAATCTGCAGAAGGCGATGAGGGCCACACAGCTGTAATACGAAGATTTTGTGCGACTTGACACTTTATCCCTGAGGTAAAGTGTCACCCCTCTGGTCACCCCTCGGCTAAAGTGTTAAAAAACTGTTTTTATGCCACTTACGCCGATGTGAGAATCTGCCGGACCCAAGTTTATATGGTGCCGGGACTGCGCCCGGCCGTTTAATAGCCTTCGGCAGTAGAAGGAGGCGGATTGCAGGTAAAAATTGTGGCTCAAAATCTCCCGGGTTTGGGTGGGACAAGCATCTATGGGTTTGTTTTTGAATTGTTTGCAAAATGCAATTTGCAGATTATATGATATATACGTTTTGCAACGCATGGTTTTTCAATCAGATAGATGCTTGTCCCACCCACGCCTGTTTTTCCTAGCTCAATTCGCTTGTTGCTACAGAGGTTCTTTAGTCAATGATAAACCTGTATGTATTACTCCATCTTTTGCACAAAGAAGTCCGCAAAACTGAAGGAGTCTCCGCCACAGCGAACAGAGTGAGCGAGGAGGAAAAACTCCTGAAGTGAAGCGGATTATTTGTGAATGGAGTAATACATACAGGTTACGATGAAGGAGTCTCCGCCACAGCGAACGAAGAAAGCGAGGAGGAAAAACAGGTGTGAAAAACTTATTCCTAAGGCTGTGGTCTATATTCCCGGCCTCAGAATTCTCAATGATGTAGGCAGAAGATTGTTTGCCCTTGAACCGATATTCTTAACAAATCCAAGTCCTAAACCGCAGTAAGTAACACGTAGATAGCCCATAGGAGAATCTGGCAGAGAGAGAGTTTCGCGTGATAGGAACTTGATAGCCAGTTTGCGGGATAGTTCAACGGAAGGATATTGATTATTATATTCAAAAGACATAGCTTCGTAATGATCAGGTATTGAAGTTTTTGAACTATCTGCTTTAGTTGAAGTTGAGTTTGATTTAGAAGTTTTAAATTGAAATTTAGATTTGATATTCTGAACTTCAGAATCAACAAATTGATCCTCGGGTTTACGCAGTAATGCCAGAAAGAGGCCCTCCCCTTTTACCAGCCCGGGATGAAGGCGGAGTGAGCCCTGAGAGGTAATAATTATGCCCTGGTCATGAGATTTCAGGTATGACGTTAGCGGAATAATCTGTGCACCCATATTTTGGGCAAACCAGTCTACATTCTCTTCGTTTTCGTGGAGATTCATTGTGCAGGTTGAGTATGCAAGATATCCGCCCGGTTCAAGGGTAGCCCAGATATCCATAACAATCTTACGTTGTCTTGTAACACACTCATCAACTGCACGCGGACTCCACTCAGAGATTGCCTCCGGGTCTTTTCTAAACATACCTTCGCCAGAGCATGGGGCGTCAACAAGAATAAAATCAAATATCTCGCCTCTGTTTGCAAAGGCCGAAGGATCCAGAGAAGTTACAGTAACGCGGGGATCTCCCCATTTGGAGATATTTTCGCGGAGCGTGGCGGCACGGGAGCGGATTATTTCGTTTGCTGTGAGGCGGGCGGCGGGCCGGCCGGAGGCCGGGCGGCCAAAGGCTGCGGCGGTTTCACCGCCGGCCGCCGCCCCGCCCCTGAGCATAGTCGCCAGGTGAGTACTCTTACCCCCGGGTGCGGCACAAAGGTCAAGCACATTACTTGCCTCTGAGACAATGGGCCTGAGAATTTCAATAATCATGGAGCTTGGCTCCTGAACATAGTATGCACCTGCATGGAAAGCAGGATCAAGGGTGAAATTAGGACGCTCGGTGAGGTAAAGTCCTGCAGGACACCATGCGACAATATTTGTATTTTTTTCGCCGGATAGTGATTCATTATTATTTACCAGCGGGTGGCCTGCGGCCACCAGGTTTGGCCATTTTGCAGGATTAATTCTAATAGAAATCACAGGCGGTGACTCCTGAATTGCTGTTACTATTCTAGATGCAATCTCCTGACCAACGGCAGAATCAAGCATATCCAGAAATTGTTGCGGAAGAGATAGCGGAGAAGGTATTGATGAAAGTTGAACGATGGGGGCGTTGGATTTGATTGCAACGCCCGCCCCGCCCCCAAGTCTCTTGCTCTTCTTGCTCATCAAGGATAAAACAAAAAATGTTTATTTACGTCTGTCGCCAGAATAGTAGTTTGCCCCCCACAAATCATAACGCCTGAATTGTGTCTGAAGCCTCTCCACAAAATTCTCATAATTTCTCACCTCAGGAGCAGACCAGTACACCTCGGCGATAGCACTAAGTCTTGGAAAAATCCCATATTCAAGTCTCTCCCTGTGAGGGAAATATTCAGTCCACATACAACCCTGGCCACCAAGAATATTCGCAGCAGCTTGTGCACTCAATGAGTCCGGAATCGGCTCAAACTTATAAACCTGTTCAAGACCTACAACACGACCCCTGTGTGCAAGAGAGTCCTCATTCTCACGCTGCTGAATATTCAGATAACTATATCTTGAAGGGGTTAATATTGCCTTATGACCCATCTTCGCAGCCTTATGACCGTTTGTGGCATTTCTCCAACTCATCACTACCGAACCCGGTACCAGCCCGTCATCAATCATTTCGTCCCAGCCCACAATAGTTCTGCCCCTCTCAGCCATAACAACCGATAGCTTCTCCACAAAGTGTTTCTGAAGCAAATTGAAGTCAGGAATTCCATTTGCCTGCATATACTGTTTAGTACTCTCGGACTCCTCCCACCAGCGCTTTGCACACTCATCTGCCCCTATATGAACATATTTGCCCGGAAACACATCCATCAGTTCATTGAAGATATCCTTAAGAAAAACAAACAACTCGTCAGATGGAGCAAGAACGTTATTCTGTCTGTTATAGATACCCCATGTAATTGCCGGTTGCTTTGGTATTTCAGGGGTAGTACTAAACTGAGGATAACTTGCTATAATTGCCATTGAGTGTGCCGGAACATCAATCTCAGGAACCACAGTAATAAACCTTTCAGAGGCATATTTTACTATATCCTTTAACTCCTCAAATGTGTAAAAACCGCCATATCTCGTAGAATCCACGCCTGTTCCGGGAAAGAGACCAATTATTGTTCCTGCTCTCCATGAACCGATTGAATTAAGCTTTGGGTACTTCTTACTCTCCATCCTGTAAGCCTGATCATCGGTTAGGTGGATATGAAAGTAGTTCATCTTATGAAGAGCAAGATAATCAATATATTGCTTAATATAATCAACAGACCATATATGCCTTACAACATCCAGATGCATTCCGCGGTACTCAAACCTGGGCTTATCCTGCGCCTCAAGAAAGCTCACTGACAGACTTTTAACCCTCTTTTCAACAGATACATCTCCCTGTGTAACCTCAGGAACAGGAAGTAGCTGGATAAAAGACTGAACCGCATAAAAAAGACCCTGACGTCCTTCTCCCTCAAGCAAAGCACCCTCTGCAGATACCTTAAGCCGATAAGCACTCTCCTCCACGCCTCCTGCAGGATTACCCGGGTCAAATTTAGTTGCGGCAACTCTCTTCACACCATCCAGAGTAAGGCCGAGAATCACGTCACCCTCCTTGGAACCCCTGTTTACAATACTCACTTCAAGACCATAATATCTCTTCAGATAACTTGCCAGAAATTGAGCAGAATGATCTGCAAATGGGCTTTTTACAACAATTCTGGTGGACTTATCAAGAGTCATATAGCCTCCACCCTCATTTAATATCTTCAAAGGCTGTGGTATTATTTCCACTCCCGATTGTCCGTTAAGATTCATAGAAAAGAGCATTGTTGCCGAAACTAGAATTAGCAATAATCCGGCAGGTTTTAGAAATTTTATCATTATAGTAAATTTGGGGTTAAAATCTAACTTATCTCAAGATCCTCCAAGCGCCCCTTCCAGTCTGTCAGTTAACTGATCAACAGCCTCCTGAAGCTTTCCTCTAAGCATCATCTTAAACATTCCGCTAAGCTCAGCCTCCAGCTCTAAACTAAACAAGCTCTTAAGAGCTCCGGCATCCTCTATCCTTACAAAAATTCTGAATGGTACGGGAGAGGGGCCAAACGATTCATATTTAACCAACGTAAATGGAATCCGCTCCCCTATCTTTATTCCAATCTCCATCCCCTGAAGCTTACCTCTGATTGACTCAGAAGTGGCAACTACATCGGCCTTCACTAGTTGCTCCTGAGGCAGCCCCCTTGTGAAATTTGTAAGGTCAGAAAAAACAGCAAACAACTCACTAGCAGGACGAGAGACCTTTATCTGTCTGCCCACAGCATTTGTTGTACTCATAGTCAATTATTAATGAATCATATAACTACTCCACTCCCCAGACATCAGGACGGAAACGCCAGTCGCGCAGTGTCTCCAGCTCCTCCTCCTTAATATAGTTACAGCTCACAGCCTCCTCTATAAGTGTGTCATAATTTGTGAGCGTCCTCAGTTCCAGGTTCCTGTACTCAAAAGAGCGTCTGCTTTTGTCAAAATTATAAGAGAAGATAGCCACCATCCCAAGTACATGACCGCCACTCTTCTCAACAGCCTCAACAGCAGAGAGAGAGCTCTGGCCGGTAGATATAAGATCCTCAACCATCACTACGTTGGCACCGTGCGGAAGATCACCCTCCACCTGAGCCCCTGTTCCATGATCCTTTGGTTTAGGCCTAACATATACAAACGGCTTTCCCAGAAACTCGGCCACAAGCATACCCCAGGCAATTGCACCGGTGGCAACACCTGCAATAAAATCAGCTTTTGGATAGTTCTGCTCTACAATTCTCGCAAGACTCTTATATACAATCTCCCTTGCCTTAGGGTAGGACAAAATCTTCCTGTTATCACAATAAATGGGTGCCTTCCAGCCTGAAGCCCAGGTAAACGGTTTATCAGGGCTAAGTCTCACAGCTTTAATATCTAGCAGCTGTCTGGCAATAATTTTTTCAATAGACTCCATAAAAAACATATCTTTGTACAAAGATAGTAATTTCATTCCTATTTTTTAATGTACAGAATCTTCTTCAACAAGCGCTGCCTTGCAGTCTGCTCTCCAAAACATAAGGCCCTTACAGAACCCGACGCAGTTATATACTCACCGGACATATTTCCCAAACTTGAAGATCTTCCAAGATACTTTGAAGAGACTCCTCAACTTGAGAAACTCTACATATCAACCGAAGACAAAGTCCAAACAATAGCCAGGCTAACTACAAACCTCACCCCCATCACCGCAGGAGGAGGAATTGTACGTAACAAAAAGGGCGAATACCTGATCATCTTCCACCACGGAGTCTGGGACTTCCCCAAAGGGATGCAGGAGCAAGGTGAAGATATAAGCCAGACGGCCATCAGAGAGGTTCAGGAGGAGTGCGGAGTCCAAGACCTGCAACTATGCGAACACCTCTGCGATACATTCCACACCTACCATCGCGACGGCCTCTTCTACCTAAAAACCACCAGCTGGTTCCACATGAATTACCTCGGTAATGGCACCGACACCCACCCCCAGTCAGAAGAAGACATCGAGCGCGCCATCTGGGCCCCCGAATCCCAGCTTCCCAACTACTTCTCAGACACCTACCCCTCAATCCAGTTCCTCTACAAGCTTGTCACCGGACAATAAAAGAGTTTTCACATTTTTAAACTCCTGCTCTGCATATGTTGTATCTACTTTTATATAACTGTCAAGCAGATGCTTTCCACCTGAAAAATACTTATTAGCAGAGCTCCAGAAATAATCCTGATGGACTTCACACAATTTAGCCCTCTTTGCATTACTCAGCAAATAGAGGAAGGTGTCATAAAAAGTTGATGGCCTGCTAATAGGCGAACTTCCGTAAGGAGTGTCAAAAACCTTCATAACAATCGGCCACTTGCGTTTGTACCACCTTGAATACCGATACAAAATTTGCCCCATAAGAGTTGATAACACTTTGGTTTCCAGGAGAAGATGAACATGATTATCCATTAAAATGTAGGCATAAAGAGTAGATTTTGTCTCAGCAAATACCTCATTAACAATTATTAAAAACATCATCCTCTCCTCATCATCGTGGAAAAGCTCCCTCCTCTGAAATCCCCTTACATAGACATGAAATTTCCCATTTATAACCCGATGTTTTACCCTTTGAATCCGGTTCAATCCCAATAGTCTATTAGCCGATTTCATATTAGCCTCTTTCACCATACTCCTTTGTACCAATAAATTTTCAAATTTTGATCTTCTGCTTTCCATATCCTCAAATTATGATAGCCTAAAGATACTCTGACAAGAAAAAATCCAGCCCGGGCCGGATTCTGTTTTTCCAATTATGTAAGAAATTTTTCCAATTCTATTTCCAGAAATCTAAAACAATATATATGATTCCTGAATTGAGACGGTTGAAACTTTTGATAATTTTACCTTAGATCATTTGTCTTATAACCAGATGGAGTGCTCTTTGGCAGTTTGAAGGTTGATTGAGGAAGAGGTTGCTCAAGACGAACAAATTTCTTTACTACAATAGTGAATACCGAGTTATCCCTTGATGTATATACGACTATAACCGGCTGATTATTATTCTTATCTATTCCAAGCTTAATAGTTTTATATGGTGCACGACTATTCTTGGGTTTAAGATTAACCATCCATACCTCTTTTCCATTTATAACTGGATTCACATTTCTTATAAACTCCTTCCCAGACCTTTCGGCAAAATTGTAACTATTCCCGATTGAAGTAAAAAATCCCAAAGGATTTTCAACAATATCGGTTTGAGAGGCATCATGTTGAAAAACAGTTATCTCCCTCTCAGTGTGGTTCACCATCCACTTTGACTCACCATCACAATAAAGCTCAAACTGCGGATTTACAAGTTTATACGAATTCCCTGCCGCCAGCACAGTCCCGGAATAGCTACCATTAGATGAAGAGACATAAACGTCAAACTCCATCCTAATTGATGGTGCACTCTTAATATTCCGGCTTAAGGCCGAAAGTATGTCAGAGGTTTTATTTGAGGCATATGCCGGTGCGGATGAGAATATGGTTAAACCGAGGAGAAAGAAGAGGGAGGTAATGAACTGAACGTAATTGAGGTGTTGGGGTTGGGTGGGACAAGCGTCTATATGTGTGTTAGTCATTACTTTACAAATTACAAAATTATCAAAACTGTCAAAACTCATTTTGCAAACACCTCATAGTCAAATCCATGGAGGCTTGTCCCACCCACACCTGCCACAGGCGAGAACGTCTGCCATCACTTTAGTCCAGACTAGCGAGAATTCTGTCAAGTGAGTTGAAATCGGTAATCATAACCTGGCGGGCTTTGCTTCCCTCTGACGGACCGACGATTCCGGCGGCTTCAAGCTGGTCCATTATTCGGCCTGCGCGGTTATAGCCAAGGTTCATTCGTCTCTGAATTAGTGAGGTAGATCCTTGCTGATACTGAACTACAAGTTTTGCAGCTTCATCAAAGAGCTTGTCACGCTTACCCAGGTCTATCTCTCCGGCCATTGCCTCTCCCTCCTCGCCTACGTATTCAGGCAGATAGTGTGCAGATGAGTATCCCTTCTGGTCGCTTATAAATTGTACAACGCGGTCTATCTCCTTGGTTTCAATAAGAGCACACTGCACACGGGTGAGCTCGGCTCCGGACATGAAGAGCATATCACCTCGGCCTATCAGCTGGTTTGCACCTGTAGTGTCAAGGATAGTACGTGAGTCAATGCTTGAAATAACTTTAAAGGCAACCCTCGCCGGGAAGTTTGCCTTGATAAGGCCGGTAATGATATTTGTAGTAGGACGCTGAGTAGCAATAACAAGGTGAATACCTATTGCTCTGGCAAGCTGAGCAAGCCTTGTGAGAGGCTCCTCAACCTCTCGGCCGGCAGTCATAAGCAGGTCTGCGTATTCGTCAATAACCACAACTATAAATGGCATGAATTTGTGCCCTTTGAGAGGGTTAAGTTTACGCGAAAGGAACTTCTCGTTATACTCCTTAATGTTTCTTACATGGGCAAGCTTGAGGAGGTCATAGCGAGTATCCATCTCAATTGTAAGAGATTTAAGAGTATACACAACTTTCTGTGTATCTGTAATGATAGCCTCCTCTGCATCAGGAAGTTTTGCCAGGAAGTGGTTCTCAATTTTTGCATATAGTGAGAGTTCAACCTTCTTTGGGTCCACAAGCACGAACTTCATCTCGGATGGATGCTTCGTATAAAGGAGAGAAGATATTATTGCATTAAGACCAACAGATTTACCCTGACCGGTTGCACCGGCAACCAGAAGGTGGGGCATCTTGGCAAGGTCAAAGGCGAGAGCTTCATTAGATATAGTTCTGCCGAGAACGATAGGTAGTTCAAAGCCGGAGTTGCGGAATTTATCCTCAAGCAACATTGATTTAAGAGGGACAACGCTTGGTTTTGAATTTGCAACCTCAATACCCACACTGTTAGTACCTGGTATAGGTGCAATAATACGTACACCTCTTGCGGCAAGAGACATAGCTATATCATCCTCAAGGCGTTTGATCTGAGAAATTCTTACGCCGGCAGACGGTGTTATTTCATACATTGTAACAGTAGGACCTGTTCTGGCTGTAATTCTTTCAATTCCAATCTTGTAATCACCAAGAGTCTTAACAATACGCCTTTTGTTCATCTCAAGCTCTTCGCGTGAAACCTCAAAACGTTTGTCCTTATAATCATCAAGAAGATCAATGCCCGGTGATTTATAATTTGGGAGATCAAGTCTTGGGTCAAAGAGTGTATCAAGCGACCCGGAAGGAAGATCTTTAAGGAAGTCCTCTGAATCATCCTCCTCAGATTCTGTTTCGTCAATTACCTCAAGAGGAATTTCCTCCTGCGGGGGAGTGGGTATTGCTTCAATACCGGAATTACTACCAACCTCATCCTCTATCTCAAATAGTATCTCCTCACCGGCATCGGCTGCATCGGGCTCAACAGGAAGCGCAACAGCATCTTCAACATCTGCCTCTAGGGATATCTCTTCAGCAGCCTCGTCAGCCAGATCATCGGCAACAACAGCTTCAGCAGCGGGTACCTCCTCCGGCTTCTCTTTAGGTTTTCTATGGAAAATGGCATCAATTCCTCTGTTGAACCATGTTATAAATCTGTAGCTGCACAAGAAGAGCCACAACACCAGTACGGTAACTATAAGAATACCTGCTCCCGTGGCACCTATCATAGCATTCAGCCACTCGTTAACATAATAGCCATAAGAGCCTCCGGCTCCGTTTCCAAACCAGTCAACAAATTTTGTAAATCCAAAAACGTATGAGAAAAATACGGAGATTATAATGGCACCGAAAGCTGAAAGCAGGAATATTCTAAAAAGTCGTACCCTTTTTATCCTCAGCGAAAAAATTGCAACAGCACCAAAAAATAGCGGAATTGCAAATGAGCCCAGACCAAATAGCTTTGACACCAGTAAGTTAGACCAAAGAAAACCTATCTTTCCACCACCATTCTCAACCGGAACTATATTATTCCAGAAATCAGGATTAGAGAGCAGAGACTGATCCTCGGCCCATGTAAAAACATAAGAGATAAGAGCGATAAATGTATAAACGGACAACCCTCCAAAGAAGAGCCCTGTTATAAGGCGGGCTGCCTCCATACCCCTGGGAGGGGGAGCATTTTCGCCGGTTTTGGACCTGCTTTTGCTTTTGGTTGCGACCTTTGGTTGTGATTGTGGATCTGTTTTCTCTTTCTGTTTGGTATCCTGTGCTTTGCTGGCCATATATTTCTTCTTCAATTAAATACGTTCAATTTTTGCCCCTATTGAATTAAGTCTTCTGTCAATATCCTGATAACCTCTGTCTATCTGCTCAATATTCTCAATAACAGATACTCCCTTTGCACTCATTGCCGCAATCAGCATAGCTATACCAGCCCTGATATCGGGAGAGACCATTCTGGTACCTCTCAGACAAAACTCCCTGTTGTGGCCAATAATTGTAGCCCTGTGAGGATCACACAAAATTATCTGGGCACCCATATCAATGAGCTTATCAACAAAGAAGAGCCTGCTCTCAAACATCTTCTGGTGAATCAGAACGCTACCCTTTGCCTGAGTAGCAACCACCAGGAATACCGATAACAGGTCCGGAGTGAGCCCCGGCCATGGAGCATCGGCAATTGTCATGATAGATCCATCCATGAAGCTCTCAATCTCATAGTGCTCGTGCTGAGGAATAAAAATATCGTCTCCGCGTCTCTCAACAGTAATGCCCAGACGGCGGAACTGAGCAGGGATAATGCCCAGCTCGTCGTAAGCGACGTTCTTGATTGTGATTTCGCTGCCGGTCATGGCTGCGAGGCCTACAAAGCTTCCTACTTCAATCATATCAGGCAGGATGGTGTGCTCTGTTCCGCCCAGCGACTCAACACCCTCAACAGTGAGGAGATTTGAGCCGATTCCGGAGATTTTTGCCCCCATTCTGTTTAGCATTTTGCATAACTGCTGAAGATATGGTTCACAAGCAGCATTATAAATAGTGGTAGTTCCCTTTGCAAGAACGGCAGCCATAACTATGTTTGCTGTTCCGGTCACAGAGGCCTCATCCAGCAACATATATGCACCGCGAAGTCCCCCCTTAGCAGTGATTTCAAAATAGGATGCACCCTGTTGCCAGTCAAGCTTTGCCCCCAGCTTTTCAAACCCAATCAGGTGAGTATCAAGCCTTCTCCTCCCAATTTTATCACCACCCGGTTTAGGCATAAATGCGAAACCAAACCTTGCCAGTAGTGGTCCGGTAAGCATAACAGAACCACGAAGTGCAGATGACTTCTTACGAAACTCCTCACTGCGGACAAAATCAAGATTTATGTTACGTGCGGTAAAGGCGTAAGATCTTGATATCAGGCGGGCGGCGCCGGCTTCGCCGGCAGGGCTGCTCGCAGCCCCGGAATCGGCTCGCGCCGCTTCCGCGCCGCCCGCCCCGAGCTCCTCAACCTCAACCCCCAGATCCCCAAGCATCTCCACAAGCTTATTCACATCCAGAATATCCGGAACATTATGCACCACAACCCTCTCAGGCGTCAGTAATACCGCCGACAAAATCTGCAGCGCCTCATTCTTAGCACCCTGCGGAATCAACTCACCTTTAAGCCGATGACCGCCCTCAACTCTGAACATAGCCATATATTAACCTATTTTATTACGGTTTTGATTAGGATTTTTATTACCATTCTTGTTCCTGAATTTAGGATTACGATTCCTGTGAGGAACATTGTGGCCACCCTCTTTATTGAAGCTGTGACCTCCCTCCTTGAAATTGTGCACACCCTCCTTGTGAACACCTATATGGATATCCGGGCCAACAACAAGCCTGCCCTCAGAGAGTCTTCTGATATCGGCAAAAATAGTCTCTTCAGTAACAGTCTCCTTATTCCATATAAGATACTGCTGTCTCATATAGTTAGCCAGGATTCTCACCATATTATCCTTCACCTCTCCATCCTCCTTGGCAGCAACCATCTCTATCATATTCTGAATATTACGGCCATAGTGAGCCGCCTTTAGCGGTGACTTTTCAAGAGGTATAGGATTCGGTTTTGTAGAGAAGGTCTCTTTCGTAGGTGTAGGATACGGAGAGTCAATATCCATATTGAAATCTGAAATTATCTGAACATGGTCCCAGAGCTTGTGCCTGAAATCACTAATATCCCTCAGAGAGGGGTTCAATATACCCATCACGGTAAGAACAGTCTTAATCTGTTCATTACGCTTATCCTTGTCTTCAATCTTCATCACCTGCTCAATCATCTTCTGGACATTTCTGCCGTATTCAGGCATGATAAGCTTCTTTCTTTGTGTATTATAATCCATTTCTAGAAATATTATTTCTGATTCTTTTCAATTTTATCCACCTTACCCACTTTTGCAAGGTCAACACATATCTTTGCCCCGAGCTCTTCAAGAAACAGCGAAGCAACTTTACCATCGGTCCAGAGCACCTTACCCTCCCTCTTCTCAAAAGATCCGCACAAAATCTGCACCTTATCACCGGAAGAGACTATCTCTCTGTTCTCTGCGTAGTTCAAGAACTCCTTGACAGCATCAATCTCAACATCCCTAACCTTTGCCGGACGCCTGTCATACAGCACAATTGCTGCTACACCCGGAATCTGTCTTAAATTGTACAATTGATGATCGGCACACTTAACAAAAACATATGATCTGAAAAGCGGCTCCTCAATAACCTTCACCCTGTCACTCCACTTCCTTTTACGTCTGTGAAGCGGAATAAATGCCTCAATTCCCTCTCCCGATATTCTCTGCGCCACCTGCTTTTCAGCTCTGGCCGCAGTATATAGAACATACCATACCATAACTACAATGACCAGTACCTGAACCGGCTCTCTAACTCCCTCATTATACCCCGGACATCCACAAAGAGTCCACCTTCAGCAATCAGGGAAGATATCCCCTCAGCCCCCATCTCCCGGTAGTCCTTATGAGCAACGGCCAAAATCACAGCATCATATCTGCCTGACGGCATAGCTGCCAGCTTAATGCCGTACTCCTCCATAACCTCGTCAGCATCCGCTTTAGGATCTATAACATCCACCGATACATTATATGAAGCAAGCTCATGAACAATATCGGCAACACGTGTATTCCTGATATCGGAAACATTCTCCTTATATGTAAAGCCCATGACCAGAACCCTCAATCCAGCCCTGTGGGCGGCGGGCGCCGCGGCCACAGCCGCGCCGCCGTCAGGCGAGGCTCCTCCCGGAGCCGCGCCCGCCGCCCCAAACAACCTCTTCACCGTCTGCTTCGCAATATACCCGCCCATTGAGTCATTCACAAACCTGCCACTAGCAACCATCTGAGTATGATACTTAAGCGCCGCAGCCTTATGTACCAGATAATAAGGGTCCACACCAATACAGTGCCCACCCACAAGCCCCGGAGTAAACGGCAAAAAGTTCCATTTAGTCCCCGCAGCCTTTAAAACATCAAATGTATTTATTCCCATTCTATTAAACAGAATTGAGAGCTCATTCATAAGAGCAATATTAACATCGCGCTGCGTATTCTCAATAATCTTGGCAGCCTCGGCCACCTTCATCTCCGGCGCCTTGTGCACACCCGCCTGAACCACAAGTTCATAAACCGATGCAATCACATCCAGAGCCTCATCATCACACCCGGAGACAATCTTCACCGTATTTTGCAAAGAGTGCTCAGTATCCCCCGGGTTAATTCTCTCAGGCGAATACCCTACCTTAAAATCCACCCCGCACTTGAGCCCGCTCAGACTCTCCAGAAGCGGAACACACTCCTCCTCGGTACATCCCGGATAGACAGTCGACTCATAAACAACCACATCCCCCCTCTTCAGGTACTTACCCACACTCTTTGTGGCCCCGAGAAGCGGAGAGAGATCCGGCTTATTAAACTTGTCAACAGGAGTCGGCACAGCCACAACAATAAACCGAGCCCCCTTCAGTTCCGCAGGATTCGTGGTAAACGAAATCCGCCTCCCCATAAACGACTCCGGCCCTATCTCCCCATTCGGATCCACACCCTTCCACAACCTGGCAACAAGCGCCTCATCAACATCCACCCCCACAACATCCAAAAATCTTGCAAACTCCAGAGCCAGAGGCAATCCCACATATCCCAGCCCCACAACCGCCAGTTTCATCCTGCCCTCCAAAAGTTCATCCAAAAGTTCCTTATATTTCCTCTCCATACAACACCATAATTTTCTCACACAAAGATAAAAAAAGAGACCGACTAATTAAGATTTTTACTCTTTGTTTCTTTAATTGGTGCTTCGCTATTTTCACGGACTACCGTCCGGATTTAATTGGTGCTTCGCCCTCTCTGGCCATTCGGCACTCGTCACTCCCACACCACCTTTACCCCGCATCGCTGCCATTTCCCACACCCCCTCAACCCCGCATCGCTGCAATCCCCTGACAATGCGAACTTTAACACTTTATCCCTGGGATCATCCCAGGGATAAAGTGTCAACCCACACACCCCAAACCAGTTACAGCCGCCCGGGGTACACGGCCTCCACCACCCACCCCACTCAACACAAGAATCGCAATAAAAAAATCTAGTTTCAAACATAAATTTTCTACAATTAAACATTTCATTATCTAGCACTTGAATAGTTAAAAGTATAACAATAAATTCGGGCAGATAATTAACTTAAAAGAATATGAATTTCAAACCAAAACGTGAGAAAAGGATACAGGAGGGCTACATTCATATTTGCATCAGAGGTAACAGAAGGCATAACGTATTCTACGACAATTCAGACAGGTATGAATTTCTAAGCCGATTGAACTGGGCTGCAAATGAACACGATGCAAAAATCATAGAATTTGCACTTATGGATAATCACGTCCACATTCTTGCTTCAACAAATTGTCTCACAAAATTTGTAAGTAGTGTATTGATAAGTTATGTAAAGTGGTACAACTTAAAATATTCAACATCAGGAAATTTATTCCAAACTCCCTTTTTAAGCGTCAGTAAACCCAAAACAGAGTGGGTTATCGAAACATCAATGTACATTCTCCAAAATCCCGTCAAAGCCGGCATTTGCCATCACCCCTCTGAATTCAAGTGGAGCTCATACCGATTCCACTTTAAAAAATATAACTCATTCAGCAAACACATTAAAGTTGACACATCACTTACCGATTCATTTTTCACAACCGAAAAGCGTTTCTTCCGCGAACTTGGCACCCGAATTATCCAACGCTGCGAACTCAGCGAAAAAGGCAAACCCATCAAAATCAAAATTCCTGATCAAGAAGTAATCAGAACAACCAACAATTATCTATCAGACCACCACTCCTCAAAAAAAGTAAACGAGCTAAACCGATTAGAAAAGATCGAACTTATTAAACACCTGAACTTTAACACATCGGCAACAGCCAGACAAATCGCATCCATCACCCAGGAAAATTACCGATGGGTACTAATCCACTGCAAGTCAAACTCAGAAGAGAGTTAAAGATAGCTAAAGCCGACATCGCCTCATACCACATCGTTCACCCAGATACCCACACCGACTCCGCCCCACATCGCTGCAAATCTCTGACATTCTTCACTTTAACACTTCACCCCTGGGATCATCCCAGGGATAAAGTGTCAATCCACACACTCTCACCCAGTTACAGCCGCCCGCCCTTGTCTCTCTGCCAAGAAGTTATTCTCGCACCCGGGTTATTCCCGCGCGAGCAAGCAAATGAAAAAAAAGCTTGCAAATGAGCGGGAAATAACCCGACCAGGTGCGGGAAATAACTTCATTTATTGGTGCTCCGCTTTTTTTCACGGACTATCGTCCGGTTTTTATTGGTGCTTCGCCGTTCAAACGGCCTGCGGCCGGTTTATATGGAGCTTCGCAGTGTTTAGCCATTCGGCAAAAGACATTTCACACACCACCCACAAAAAAAAGCACCCCTCAAGGGATGCTCATTTTTCTGAACGTTGAATCTGTAAACTACGCTTCAACCTTAGGCTGAGGAAGTACAGAAACATACGATTTATTGTTAACCCTCTTTTTGAAAGTAACAACACCATCAACAAGAGCAAACAGAGTGTGATCCACTCCCATGCCTACGTTTTCGCCCGCTACATGCACAGTACCCCTCTGGCGAACCAGAATGTTACCGGCTTTAGCATACTGACCACCGAACAATTTAACGCCCAGTCGTTTACTGTGTGATTCACGTCCGTTCTTGGAACTACCGACGCCTTTTTTATGTGCCATAATCTAAATGTTTTTCTGTTGTTGGTTAGTAATTAAGCGATCTCCTCAATTTGAATCCTTGTCAGATACTGACGATGACCATTCTTCTTAATATAGCCCTTGCGGCGTTTTTTCTTGAAGACAATAACTTTCTTGCCTTTAAGATGCTCAAGAACCGTAGCCTTTACAACCGCACCCTCAACATAAGGAGCGCCCACCTTCACAGCACCGTCATTATCAATCAGAAGAACCTTCTCAAACGAAAGAGAAGCACCCTCATCAGCATGAAGACGATGAACAAAGATTTTACTCTCTTTTTCTACTTTAAATTGCTGTCCTGCAATATCTACAATTGCGTACATGTATAAAAATATTATAGTTACTGACTGCAAGCGGTTACCATAAGTAACTCTTAATCAAAAGCTTGGCAATCTTATCATTTGCTTTTTGGGACGACAAATATAATCAAACTTTTTTATTCTCCAAAACACTTTGATTTACATTCAAAAAATTTGACATCTTAAAATATTTATTAAATTTGTAACACCCCTATTACTTAAACTTAAATCATGGACTCACCATTCATCTACAACACCATTGTAGCGGGAAGCGACTTCATCCCCCGCAACACAGAGAGCGACAAACTATACAAAGTAATCAAAGAGCACAGATGCGCAGCCATCTACGAGCCGCCCAAAAGCGGAAAACAGTCGCTCATCCAGTACACATTTGAGAGGCTAAGGCACGACGGCTTTAAATACCGCCTCTGCAACATAAACCTCTTCAATGTACGCACAGACGAACACCTCATCAGGAAGTGTTCAGAAGCACTTGAAGTCATTCTGCCAGTTCCGCCGCATGACCGGCCAAAAATCACATCGGCAGGAGAATTTATAAAAGAGGCAAACCGACGGGCCGAGGCAGCCCAGACAAACCTCATCCTCTACATAGAAGAGTTCCAGGAGGTTCTGAAATTTGACGACCCTGACATTCCGCTGAAAAGTATGGAGAGAGAGTGCGGAGAGCGCAAACACCAAAACACCTCACTAATACTCTCGGGCTCATTCGTTAACGCCATGCGCGTCATCTTTGACGAAATCAAATTCTTTTACAATCAGGCCGAACGCATCCGCTTCAGCAAAATAGAAGAGCGCCACTTCACAGAATACATTATCAGAAGCTTCTTAAAAGCCGGACGCGTTGTTCCAAGAGAGCTCGCCCTCCACATCTACAACCTCACAGAGGGACAGCCATGGTACACCCAGCAGCTGGCCGACATCGCCTACGGACTCACACGCGGCTACCTCACAGAAACCATTATCAATCAGGCCTTTGAACTACTGATGGAGCTACACTCATACCGATTCCGCCTGCAGACCGCCCGCCTGAGTAACTACCAGATCAGCTTCCTGAAAGCCATACTTGACGGCGTAGAACGCTTCAGCGCACTGGAGACCCTTGAGAACTACAACCTCCAGTCCTCCGCCAACGTCAACCGCATCAAAGACGCCCTCAAAAAGAAAGAGATCATTGAATTCACCAAACAAGGAAACCACTTCCTCGACCCGATGTACAAAACCTGGCTCAAAACCCGCTACTTCCAGTAGCCCCCTGCCCCTGGCAGACGGCCACCGGAACCCACAGGCGTGGGTGGGACCAACCTCCATCCACTTGAACGACTAATAGTTACAAAACACAAATTGAACATAATCAACAATTTGCGTTTTGTAACTAATCCATTTATAACTCCATAGAGGTTCGTCCCACCCACGCCTGTGGAGCTATCTAGCTCGCTTCACCCATCTCGTCTACCTCGTCTACCTCGTCCGTCTCGTCTCCCTTTCCCGCCTTCAGCAAATTTAAATGGTGCTCCGCCGTGTTTAGCCGTTCGGCTAAGAAATCTCACACGCCCGTGTCGCTATAACAATTTATCTATCAATGCTTTGACACTTTACCCGAGGGGTGACCCCTCGGGTAAAGTGTCAAACTACTAACAGTCCGCGTGTTACAGCCGTACGTGCTTATCTAAGAAAACCATGCGGATTACTTTTTCTCCCTTGAAGTTATTCTCGCACCTGGGTTATTCCCGCGCGGGCAAGCAAATGAAAAACCAGCTTGCAAATGAGCGGGTAATAACCCGACAAGGTTCGGGAAATAACTTCTGGTAATAGGTGCTTCGCCGTGTTTAGCCGTTCGGCAGAGGAATTTGAGGTCTAAATAAACTGTCGAGTATGGGACGAACCTCCATTGGTTTGATATACTAATAGTCAGAAAACAGAATTTGATCAAAACCAACAAATTGCGTTTTTTACTACCTAAGACGCTCGTTAAACACTTGCCGTAAGTGGCTAAAAAATAGGGGAAGAATTAGGTATGCACTAATTTCCAATTCTAGTATTGACAATAACTATATCTTCACATACCTTATTTACAAAAACTTAAAAGCACTTAACTAATGAAAAAACTTTTAATCATCACAACGCTTTTTGCGATTGCATTTACATACTCTTGCAGTGTTAAACAAAAATATGCAGATGCAAACAACCTTACGGAACTTAAAGTTCCTTTTACAGAGCAAGAGTATAGGACTGACAAGACTCATTTCAGGGCTTCTCAATCAGGTGCTAGTGCAGACTTAGCTACTGCAAAGAAAATTGCACTTCTTAATGCAAGAACAGAATTAGCAAATAATGTCAGCTCAATAATAAAAGCTGTTATCAATCAGTACACAAATCAGCGTACAATTGAAAACAAGAAAGAATACGAATCAAAATTTGAAGAGCAGACCATGAATGTTATTAACCAGACTCTTAACGATGTTAAAATAATTGGAGACAAAATCTTCAAAAAGAAGAGAGTTGGTTACGAGTATTTTATTGCTGTTGAAATGGATAAGAATATCATCAAGCATGAAATAACTAAGAAGATCTCAGCTGATGAAAATCTTAAGCTTGACTTTGATGCATATCAGTTCAACAAGGTTTTTGAAGAAGAGATGGATAAGTTTGAGAAGAGGTAAAACTGAACCTCTAAAATTTCATATTGCTTGTCATGATAAGACTTATCTTTCTTGTCTTTCTCCTTTTTTCGCCTCTTAAACAACTGCTTTCACAAGATGTGAAAGCATTCCTTGAATTTGCAAGTTCAAAGGAGAAGGAGTTTAATGAATTCTACAACAGAGTTGATAAAGATATTACACAACTTCTAAAGGAGAAATGGGAGATGTTTGAGACAATGCACTCAAAGATTGAAATAAGAAAATTCCCTGATTCGCCTGTAAAATTTGATGAAGATAGTGCAAATCAAAAATCATCAGGCTCACAACTAATAATTGATTCAACTTATATCAATACAGACACAAATACAGATGCTGACAAAGAGGAGATCTCTCCTGTAAAAGAAGTTAATATTCCCATAAAGACTGAGAAGCCAGTTAATACTGAGAATGAGGATCTTTCAGAAGTAAATTTCTTTGGTGAAAAATTCTTCTTTAACGAAAATCATATATCAGATTTGAAATTAATAAGCACAACCGAAGAGGAAGTCTCAGACTTCTATAAAAATATTACTCAAAGCGATAACAGCAGCATTCTAAGGGTATTGAAGGTAGCCAGAGAAAAGTACTCGTATCCTGACTGGTCTGTTTACCTTCTTGCAAAAAAGATATCCGAACAGTTGTTCGAAGATTCTGGTGCGAGAGCAATTCTGGAGATGTATCTTTTAAATAAAACAGGATTTGATTCAAGGATTTGCAGAAATAACGGCAGAATATTTCTGATGATTCCAACTAGTGAAATTATTTATGGATATTCTTACCTGGTATTTGAAGGAAAGGACTACTACATTATGGGAAACATTACTGGACCAATTTATACTTATGGTAAAAGCACCTCAAATAATTTAGTACCGATGAATCTCAGGTACAATCAAATCAATCTTCCAAAAAAGCTAATTAGCAAAACATTGAATATCTCAGAGGTAGAAATTTCTGTAACCGTTAATAAAAACCTGATTGATATGCTTAATGAGTTTCCAGACATGCACTTTTCCAGCTACTGTAAAGTGCCATTCAGCAAAGAACTTGAAGAATCTCTCATAAATAATTTAAAAGATAAAACTGCAGGTATGGGAAAGGTTGATGCACTGAACTTCCTCCTCAAATTTGTTCAAAATTCATTTGAGTACAAAACAGACAATCTGCAATTCGGCAAAGAGAGAGTACTTTTCGCAGATGAGATATTCCACTATCCTTATTCCGATTGTGAGGATAGAAGCATTCTCTTTTCCATGCTTGTGAGAAAGATATTACAACTTGATGTTGCATTGGTAAATTACCCTAACCATCTTGCCACTGCAGTAAATCTTAATACCGAGCATATAAATGGTGATTACTTTATAATCAACGGCCAGAAATTCATTGTTTGTGATCCTACATACATAAACGCTCCGGCAGGAGAATCAATGCCAGAAATTAGAGAAGAGAGTGCAAAGCTCTATTTACTAGACTAGAAGAACCATCGTAACCTGAAAATTAATCATAATGCAATCCTTAATTAGAAAATACACACTGCTTACAATTACTCTCCTGATGTACTTTAATCTGCTTACTTCACAAACAGTTGAGCAAATAAAAGCAGATAGAAACAATTACTACTGGGGAGAAGGAGTTGGAACCAATACCGGTCAGGCAGACAAGGATGCATTATCCATGCTGATTGGTAACATATCGGTAAAAATTGAGAGTGAATTCAAAATGCTAAGGGAAGAGGAGAGCGGTAAAAACAAGAAAATTGTCAACCAGCTTGTTAAAGAGGTGATAAGTACATACTCAAAGGCTACACTAAAAAACACAGAAATTCTCACTTGGGGCAAAGAGCCTGAAATTTACGTATTCAGATATATTAAGAAAGAGGAGATTTCAAAAATATTCAAAGAGAGAGAACTAAAAATAAATGAGTTTATAAACACAGCACTTAAAGCAGAAAAGAGACTCCAGGTTGCAGATGCGCTAAAGCACTATTACTGGGCTCTTATGCTTACAAGAAGCCATCCAAATGGTGATACAATAAAGGTTATGCACGAAGGGAACAGAAGATTCGTGACATCCTTTATCAACGAAAAGATGAACTACATTTTTGACAATCTCAGTTTCAATATATTAGAAAAAAAAGTAGTCGACAACATAACAACCTGCATTCTAAACATACAGTTCAATGGAAACAATGTTACAAACCTTGAATACAGCTTTTTTGATGGGAGATTCTGGTCAAACATAATGGCTGCCAAAGATGGCATTGGCACAGTTGAACTAACAGGAGATATATCCAACATCGAGTTTCTCAGACTTAAAGTTGAGTACATCTTTGAGGGAGAGTGGAAAGTAGATCAGGAGGTATACGACCTGCTTCATGCATTGGAAGGAATCAATTTTAAAAAGTCTGAATATGCTATTCCGTTTGTTGAACCTAAATCAAATACAATAAACGAAGAAAAAGTATCTGAAGCTACTTTCAGGACACAAGAGAAAACTGAAAATTCTTCATCATTTTATCTTGAAGACACAGCTCCTTATTATGAATTGATGCAAAAAGTCACAGATGGGATAACAAAAAAAGATCTGAATAATCTCAGAGCTCTTTTTACTGAATCAGGATTTGAAATTTTTAAGAAGCTTGTTATTTATGGGGACGCAAGCATAATTGTTTTAGACCCAAAATTTAGTTTCCTGAGTTACCAGGGATCTGTTTTTGCCCGCTCACTTCCAATGTTATTCAAGTTTAGAAACAACAGAAGAGAATTTGTTGAGAACATTGTGTTTGAAATTTCAGAAAAAGACAAACTAATAACCTCTCTCTCATTTTCACTATCTGAAAATGTTATAAGAGATATGATGGTAAAAGAGGAGTGGCAAGATGACTCTAAGATTTCCATTATAAATTTTCTTGAAAATTATCAGACTGCATACGCTCTAAAAAGACTTGATTATTTACAGGCTGTATTTTCAGACAACGCATTGATTATTGTGGGTAAGGTTCTTAAACCTACATACGGAGGAGATTCTGACAGGTATCAGTTACCTCAGGCTATTAGAACAACATATTCAAAAAAACAGTACCTGGACAGGCTAAGTGTTGTATTCAACAGCAATGAATTTATTAACATCAAGTTTACAAACTCAGAAGTTGTCAAAGCAGGAGATGGAGGTGAAATTTACGGGATTCAAATAAAACAGGATTACTTTTCAAGCAACTATGGAGATACAGGATACCTATTCCTCATGGTTGACCTTAATAAACCGGCAAATCCGATTATTCATGTGAGGACCTGGCAGCAGGAGAGAGATCCGGATTACGGACTGATTGACCTTTCGCTATTCTAGTAATTTTAATCAAAGTTTATGAGAACCAGCATATTACATAAGTTGTCATTTTGCATCATTTTATCTTCAATTTTGCTTTCAATTGGAGAAAGTGCATCAGGACAAAATGTTGCAGCAAAAATGTCAGTCCTATCTTTTGTCAAAGATGAGACCGATATGACAGCTCGGATTAAATCCCCTAAAACTGACAAAAATGGCAAACAGTGTTCCATTATCAAACTTGAGACAACACTCCCTCTCAACGAATTCACATTTGATGGGGGAATGCTTGGAATTGAACACACAGAACAACACAAGGGAGAAATTTGGATTTACCAGTCTCCCGGAGCCAGGTATATTACAATTACTCATAAATACCACGAACCGGTAAGAAGGTATGCATTTTTTGAACCACTGCAAGAGGCAACTGTCTATATAATGAAGATTACCGCATCAAATGTTCAGATAACACTTACAGATAATTCAAATCTTCAATATGTTGTATTAAAATGCCTCATGGAGGGGGCAACAGTCTCATTCAATGAAATGGCTCCGGAACCATTTGTTAACGGAACATTCTCAAAGGCAATGCCATTTGGAAAACACAAATATGTTGTTGAGGCCCCACTTTACGCTCCCACCGCCGGGTCAATAGAAGTAACAAAAGAGGTTAAAGAACCTGTAACCATAGAACTCAAACCCAAATTTGGAACAATTTCAATTCACTCCACTCCAGAACAGTTGGCTGATGTTTTCATTGATGGCAAGAGAGTGGGGTCTACTCCACTGGTGATTGAAAAACTAGCCAGCGGGCAGCATTCAGTCAAGATCCTAAAAAGTCTGTTTTTTCCATTGGAGGATACTCTTATAGTTACCGACAACAGTAACAGAATAAAACGCTTTGACCTTAAACCAAACTTTGCTCAGGTTAATATCACAACACATCCTGACGCAATTATTTTAATAAATGATAATCAAGAGGGCAAAGGAAACTGGAACGGAAGACTAACACCCGGCAGCTACAAATTAACTGCAAGAATGGAGTCGCATAGAGAGAGTATACAAACTCTTGAAATAAAAACAAATGATTCAATAAGCTTCAACATTGAACACCCTGTGCCAATAACAGGAACTCTTGATATAACTTCAGACGTTGTGGCTACAATTTCAATTGATGGCAAAGATTACGGAACCACACCAAAGATTATTCAAGATGTTTTAATTGGAAAAAGAACCATTGAATTAAATGCCGATGGGTATAATCCAGGAGTCAAGACATTAACCATTATAGAGGGAAAGATACTTCCAGTAAGTTTTACTCTGATAAAAAAAATTGACGGACAAACAAAAATAACGAGCGATATATCAAGATTGCCTAAGACAACTTATAATAAAAAACGAGAAAGTACACCTATCCCGGCAAAATTCTTCGTTAACTACAAGATGTCACTAACGGCTAGTTATGGAGGAATGGTCGGTTTTGCAAAAAGGGTTGGTATCTATGCAAGTTATATGTCCGGATTATCGCCTAACTCCGGAGAACCGATGCAAGATTTAAGCCCGGGCAGCTATAGAAGTTCCGGATACTTCCGGTCTGCAATAACAGGGGGTGCAATCATCAGGATTACAAAGAATTTATACATTTATGCAGGAGGAGGCTACGGAACTTATGGACAAGCATACGTAGCTACAAGTGATTCGGAGCCATACTACTTGTCGATTGACAATGGCCCCGAGGTAGAAGGTGGGCTTATGCTAAATTTCAAGTACTTCTCAATATTCGGTGGCTATAATACAATTATTTCGCCTATAAAATTTGCAGAGATTCACTTTGGTATTGGAGTAAGTTTATAAAAGGGACAAGAGATGAAAGTTCGTACACTTATTATTTTTCTAATCATAATAGTAGCAGGTTGTGTAAAAATGCCAGATCCTGCAGAGAGTATTTCTGTTAGAATATCCTCCCAGAAATTTGAATCGGTAGGAGCCTCACAAAGCCTCACTATTACCGGCAATTTCACAAATCCAAATAACTTCAAACTAAAAGCTTATGGAATATGCTGGACTACAGATAATACAGAGCCAACCGTTAAATCAAATAATGCTTCTACTTCATCGGCATCAGATGGCATTTATCAAGCAAATATTCAAAATATTCAGCAGGGGAAAACCTACATAGTAAGGCCTTACGTAAAAACCACTTCCGATGGGGTGATTTACGGCACAAGCACATCCTTTAAAACACCTACCTTTACATCAATAATGGTAAGTAGTATAAGGGCAACATCGGCTATAGTAAGTATCCAAGGCGCCGAAGGAGGCAGCTATTCAATTACCGAGAGAGGAGTAGTTTACTCAAAATCAGCCAGCCCTAAAATTACAGATAGTAAACTGGCCTACTCTGGAACTTCCTCTTATTTCTCCTTGAACTTGACAAACCTTGATCATAATACTCGTTATTATGCAAGAGCATATGTTAATACAAAAGAGGCAACCTTCTACGGCGAAGAGCGTAATTTCATGACACTATCAATATCAACACCTACCCTGAACACTTCAACTCCTACTGCAGTTACAGCATCCGGCGCACAAATCAGAGGAGAGGTTTTGACAGACGGAAACTCAGACATTATTGACAGAGGTATTGTATTTTCTACGACACAAAACCCAATCTATACATCAAGCAGAGTCTCAGCAGGTACAGGAATGGGTGCATTCACCGCAAATTTAACTTCTCTCTCTCCAAATGTAACATACTACGCTCGTTCTTATGCTAGAAACAGTTTGTACACAGGATACGGAAACCAGATTACATTTAAAACACAGCCTCTTCTTCCTACTCTTTCACTTAGTACAATTTACAGCAGCTCAATAGGTACTACTAGTGTTTACCTATCAGGAAATATTATAACAACTGGTGGTGACAATATAGCAGAAAAAGGATTTGTCTTATCAGAGACATCAGAACCTGATATATCAGATAGAAAAGAGGTTGCAGGAAGTGGATCAGGAAGCTTCAGTAAAACAGTTACCGGATTAAAGCCTTATACAACCTACTACGTAAGAGCATACGCTACAAATAGTTCAGGAACAGGATACAGTGAATCAAGTAGTTTCAAGACTAATGCATCTACAGCAACTATAACAACGTCTACAGCTACGAACATAAAAGCATCTTCTGCTACTATAGGAGGAAATGTTACTTCAAGCAATGGATACGATGTTTCAGAACGTGGAATTTTATATTCTACAAGTTCATCTGTAACATATTATGGGACTAAGATTGTCGTGGGTTCAGGGATAGGCAGCTTTTCCCGAGAAATAACAAATTTATCTTATAACACTAAATACTATTTTATTGCGTATGCAACAAATTACTTAGGAACAAGTTACGGTCAAATTTTAACCTTTACTACCTCATCAGATATACCAACTCTCACAACAACAAATATCTCATCAATTACATCAGGAACTGCTCAGGTCTCTGTTAACATCACATCTGACGGAGGTGCTACAATTACTGAAAGAGGTGTTGTATTCAGCAAAACCTCTTCTCCTGATATTAATGATTCAAAGGTTTTATATACAACTTCTTCAGCTAATTTCTCTGTTATTCTTACAAATCTGGACAAAGCAACAAAATATTATGTAAGAGCTTTTGCTACAAACAAAAATGGAACAGCATATGGTAATGAACTAAATTTCACAACATTGTCAAATCCTGCAAGTGTAACCACGTCTCCTGCTACTTCCATCACAACGACAGAGGCAACAATTAATTGTGAAGTAACCGACGAAGGTGGCGGATCAGTTACTGATAGAGGTATTGTATACAGTACATATCAAAATCCTACAACTTCAAACACTAAAGTAACTTCAGGCAGCGGGAAAGGTGTATATTCTGTTAAACTAACTTCACTTACCCCGGACAGAACCTATTATGCAAGAGCATACGCTGTAAATAACTCAGGAACCTCATATGGTCAGCAAATTGCTTTTACGACAGAAAAAGTTAAAGTCCCAACAGTAACTACTAATGCACCAACAAGCATTACTGCACATACAGCAAATGCGTCCGGAAAAATCACAAATGATGGAGGAGGGACAATTACAGGCAGAGGTTTCAGATATTCAACTGATTCAAATGTTTCAAGTTACTCAACAATAGCTGCAGAGAACGTGGTAAACTCAGATTTTACATCTGTTATCAAAAACCTCCAGCAAAATACAAAATATTATTTCAGGGCATACGCAGCCAATAGTGCCGGATATGGTCTTGGAGAAATTTTATCATTCACAACCAGTAACGCTACTACTGCAACAGTTTCAACATCTGCTGCGACTAATATTGGAGCTAACAGCGCAACAGCTGGAGGATCAATATCTTCAAACGGGAACAGCCCCCTTCTAGAGATTGGAATAAGATACTCAGATTCGTATAATACAAGTTATTACCTCCTATTATACGGGGCAAAAGCGACAGCTACACTAAAGCAATCAGGAGATTATACAGTAAACCTTACAGGTCTTGCAGCAAACAGGACATACTATTATATCGCTTTTGCAACTAATCAGGTTGGACAGGCAAGTGGAAATATTCGCTCATTTACTACGATTTCTGCTACTAATGCAACAGTAACTACATCAGCAATAGCAAATATATCCATCCGTGGAGCTCTTGTTGGAGGCAATGTTACCAGTGACGGTAATTCAACGGTAACATCAAGAGGCGTAGTTATTTCTACTAGTCCAAATCCCACATATAACAATACAAGAATAAATATTGGAAGCGGGACCGGAAGTTTCTCCGAGACAATCATAAGTTTAAATCCAAATACAAAATACTATCTAAGAGCTTTTGCATACAATTCAACTGGTTACGCCTATGGTAGCGAAGTTTCGTTTACAACACTTGCAACAACACCGGCTCAGGTAAGTACATCTCAGCCAAAAAGTGTTACTCACAATGCAGCAACACTAGGAGGTAATGTTACAAACGAAGGAAATTCCAGCGTTACAGAAAGAGGAGTAGTATACTCGATGTTGCAAAATCCAAGTATTGGTGGCAGTGGAGTTGTCAAACTATCCATTGGAACAGGTGCCGGTGTATTTGAAGGAAGTGTTTCTAGTCTTACAAGTAATACAATATATTATGCAAGAGCATACGGAACTAACAGATACGGAACAGTATACGGAACACAAGTATCATTCACAACTGATGTCACACCTCCTTCATTCTCATCTATTTCCACATACGGAGGCTATAGCTATGGCTACGTTAGATTAACTTGCTCTGTAAGTGCAGAAAGCGGAACAACAATTACTGAAAGAGGATTCGTCTACTCAAAAACCAACACAAATCCAACTACCAGCGATACCAAAGTAACCTCCGGCAGCGGTTCGGGTGGCTATGAAACCACACTCACAGCACCCGCCCGTGGGGTATACTACGTAAAACCATATGCAATAACTGCCAAGGGTACATATTACGGTAACCCGATTCAGTTTACTTACTAAAAAATTGGTGCTCCGCCGTGTTTTGCCGTTCGGCAGAGAAATATCCGCATCCGTACCCTTGCAATAATCAATATTTAAAAATATTAACACTTTATCCCTGGGATGATCCCAGGGGTAAAGTGTCAAACTACTAACAGCCTACGAGTTACAGCCGCCCGGGATATGAAAGAAAAACAGGCGCGCACCCAAAGGGTGCTGCACCTTACCTATTTCATCCACTGCTGTTCTTCTGGCAGGGGATAGATCCGGGCGATTGAGAGTATGCGATATGCGAATTGGGTGATAACTTGATTCATATCACTTTGCCCCACCGCATAAAACGCCGGTGACGCCGGTGCTATTATGGCGCCGGCCTCGGTGAGGGTGGTCATGTTGCGGAGGTGGATGAGGGAGTATGGGGTTTCGCGGGGGACAATGATGAGGGTGCGGCGCTCTTTGAGCTGAACGTCGGCAATGCGGCAAATCAGGTCGTCGGAAGTACCGGCGGCGATTCGGCCCAGAGTACCCATAGTACATGGAATTATAATCAGGGCGTCGGGGGCGTTGGAACCCGACGCATTCCTGTTGTAGTAGCTGTCGTTTGGAATAAGCCCCTCAGGCAGTGGCAGGCCGGTCTCGTGAGGGTAGACCTGGCGGGCGGTGTCCGTGAAGACGATGTCAACCTCAAGGGAGCCATCATGAGCCACAGCAGAGATCTCCCTCAAAATTTCAATCATGCGGGCGGCGTAAATCTGACCCGAGGCTCCCGTAACACCTATCACAACGCGGAGGGCGGGAGAACCGCCGCCCGCCACTCTGCTGTATATAGCTGAAGTTTTCATCACTTGCGCATCTTAGCCTTAGGATCCGGTTTAATATCTCCAGTCAGAAAATTCTCGCCTGAGATCTCAAGCAGGGCAACGCGGCCATCCATAGAGCTTACAAGAATCCGGTTCTTACCCACAGGCTCAACGAGATTGATCAGTGCACCGGAGAATGGAATCACACCGGCCAGGGAGCCGTCCCTCTCTTTGAGAACAAAGATGTTGCCCTTGTCTGTGGGTACAAAAATAAAACCATAGGCAGCAGTGGTAGAAGATGGGGCAATCTCGTAACCATAGCCTGTGTGAGAGGTCCATAGGCGAACTGATTTATCCGCAAGCGGAACCATGCCGTTAAAATCAACATCGGTACGATAAGCAAAAACAGTATCCTGCATGGTCTTGATATACAACGTATTTTTATCAGGCGATAGGCCGACGCTCTCCCTGCCACCCTTGGCGCGCCAAAGCTCCTTGCCAGTTTTTGTGTCAATTGCATGAGTCATACGCTCAGGAGTTGCAATAAAAACCTTGCCGTTGGCTACTAGAGGCCAGACAGCAGCAGGCGAGAGTCCCCTCCCCTTGTTATTTGTCCAGCTCCACAGAAGGGTGCCATCCTTAGGGTCAAGCTTGTAGAGCGTAGAGCCCCAGCAGCCAAAGTAAACACCATCCTCATCAACATAAGGCTTAGACTCAACAAAACTCTTCACCCCTGTAAACTCCCATACCGGAATACCGGAATTCACATCAAGCGCACGAAAGAAATTATCCGATGCACCTATATATACGAGGTTATTTTTAATGGCTGGCGAGCCGAGTACAGACTTCTTGGCAGATGTCTTCCACAGAAGATTACCACTCTCTTTATCAAGACAGAAGATAGTTCCGTCAGTAGCACCAAAGACAAGTTTATTCTCATGAATCGCAGGAGTAGAGAAGACCTTTGAGCCGACATTAAACGACCATAATTGCTTACCACCCTCTGTAAAAGCCTTGACAACTCCGTTAGCATTAGCCCAGTATATCTTTCCCTTATCGTCCATTACCGCTGCGGAACCAATGTCAAAGTTGTCTTGATAGTTGAATATCTCCTTGACGGCAAATTTTGGTAACGGAGTGTTCATTAACAGTTTATGCCATGGTGCCTTAGTCACACCTCCAACACGTTCTTCAAAGGTAATCAAGCCCTTACCAGGAATCACGGCGATGATATTGTAGCCATGAGCACCCTTCCCCGCACGCAGGTTAGAGCGGCCCATCACACCTCTTACAGCAGGAAGCGGCAAAAATTGTGAGTCGCCTGCCGGAGAGCCCACACTATAATTATAGGTCCTGTTATTATGCCCGTGACCACACAGAGCAACCTGAACATTCATCCTGGAGAGAGAGGTCAAAATATCCGAATAATTAAGCATAGCATCATCAAGCGGATAGTGATTCACAAACACCACCGGGGTGGCGGGCGCGATTCGGCGAGACAAAGAGTCAAGCCACAGAACCGCATCCCTCGGCACCAAAGCCGGAGCCATCCTCATGTTAGGCCCCGAATTCGTCCCAATGAACCGAACCCCGCCCGCCTCAAAATCAAAAAACTCATACCCAAACACCTCCTTAAAGGTATTACATCCACTCTCACTCCACTTCGAATCATGATTACCCCCCACTATATACCAAGGCATCTTAAGCCCGGAGATAATCGAGTGCGCAAGCGCAATCTCATCATCACTCCCAAACTCAGTAATATCCCCGCCAAAAATCACAAAGTCCACTGCACCTTCAGAACCGGCAGCGGCGGCAGCATTAAGATCCGCCACAGAGAGACGCAGGTCCTCAATATTGGAAGCCACGTCAGATATATGCAGGTCTGTCAGAAACGCAAACTTAATTACGTCAGGGCTTTTAGTTATAACTTTCTTGTTTTGAGAAGCCGCCGCCGGTGAAATAAGCAAAACCGCAAACAGCAACGAGATTAAGAGGGTTATTTTTCTCATCGTGTATTAAAGTAATAAATAAAACCTATCACAAATATATGGAAATTGTGCATATTCACCCCACAATAATTTGAGATTGAGGAGAAAAATACTATATTTGCATGATAAACAGGGAAGAGGGGAGGCACCTAAATTGTGACTCACCGGACATCCTTGTTTCTAAACTTAAGCACCCTATGAGCAATATACAAGACCAGATCAAGAGGATAGACAAGTTTCTCCTTAAGATTATGGGCAACTTCATGCCCCGCTGGACCATATTCCTCTTTGACGAGTTCATTGTAGTCATGGCGTTCGTCTCTCTGTGGTTCTTCCGGGAGACCATCGCGGCAGAGCCGGCTCAGCACTTCACCCTAAAGCTCTTTATCGTAGCCACCATCTTCGCCTCAACCTCCATGTTCTTCAGAACCTACCACGGAGTTGTAAGGTTTTCCACGATGGCAGACCTTAAGCGTCTCACCTACTCTGCCATATCCGGCGCACTAATTTATTTCGCATTTGCAGTCATCTTCAACAACACCGATATTGAGGGTGAGCTGCACCTCACATTTAATTACTGGTTCCCCTTTGTGCTGGGCATGATGACCCTGGCAGGTCAGTTCATATTCAGATTTACTGTAAAAAGCGTATTTGAGAACTTTGAGCAGACCACAAACAGCAGCAACAAGACAAGAGCTTTCATCCTGGGAAGCGACTACGACTCCATCCTTCTGGGAAACCACATTCTTTCAGACCGCAGCAGCCCATACCTCCCCATCGCCTTTGTAGCATTCCGCAGCAATCAGGTAGGCAAGGTGGTGAGCGGCGTGCCCATTATCTCTCTTGAGAGGGGGCTTGCCGGTAAAATGATTGAATACAAAGCAAAGACACTTCTGGTTTACAAGAACCAGCTTGACATGATGTCAAAAGAGTTCTACGACAAATGCATCGTAGAGGGGATGGACATAATGCTCGTAAGCATGTTCACCCGCTTTGACGAAAACGAGGGAAGGGCGATACCACAGATTAACAAAATCAAAATTGAGGACCTGCTGGGCAGAAACACAATAAAAATGGACAGGAGCCGGATTGAGCACCAGTTCACCGGCCAGACCATAATGATAACCGGAGCAGCGGGCTCAATAGGTAGCGAAATAGCCAGACAGGTTGTCCAGTTTGACTGTAAAGAGCTACTGCTAATTGACCAGGCCGAAACACCACTCAACGACCTCTGGCTTGAGCTAATCGCGAAAAATACAGGCATTATAATTAAACCGATAATTGCCAATGTCTCCAACCAGATCAAGATGAGGCAGATTTTTGAAATTGCAAGGCCGAGTCTTGTATTCCACGCTGCAGCATACAAACACGTCCCTATGATGGAGTTCCACCCGTCGGCAGCAGTGGTAACAAATGTGGGGGGTACAAAAATTGTGGCCGACCTCTGCCTGGAGTACGGAGCGGAGCGGTTTGTAATGGTGTCCACTGACAAGGCAGTTAACCCTACAAACGTTATGGGTGCTTCAAAAAGGGCGGCTGAAATTTATGTTCAATCACTATATCTCAAACAAGTTGAGAGGGGCGTAGCAAATCCCACACAGTTTGTAACAACAAGGTTCGGCAACGTACTCGGCTCAAACGGCTCGGTGGTTCCACTCTTTAAAAAGCAGATTGAGGCGGGCGGCCCGGTAACTGTTACCCACAGAGATATAACAAGATACTTCATGACCATCCCTGAAGCCTGTTCACTCGTACTTGAGGCGGGCTGTACCGGCAAAGGGGGCGAAATCTATATCTTTGATATGGGCGAAGCTGTAAAGATCTACGACCTTGCAGAGAAGATGATTCGCCTTAGCGGCAGAATTCCGCACAAAGATATCCGCATTGTAGAGACGGGGCTCCGCCCCGGCGAGAAGCTCTATGAAGAGCTCCTCGCAACCAGCGAAAACACCCTCCCAACCTACCATAAAAAGGTGATGATTGCCAAGGTGAGACAATACGACTACGACTTCATCCACCCAACAATCAAGGAGATGCTCTATACTGCAAACAAATATGTCTATCCGGATGATGTTGTCAGAAAGCTCAAAAAGCTCATCCCCGAGTTCAAGAGCACCAACTCAGCCAAATACGAGGCTCTGGACAGAGAGGTGGAGCTGGAGGAGGTTGAACAGATAACAGCTTAAATTTGATAATTGTACAAGTACCTATATATGAGAATTGCAAAAAGATTGATTACACTAGCGGCAGTGCTGATTACAACATCTGCCCTTTTTGCTCAGATGAGCGACCAACAGGTGGTTGCAGAGCTTAAGAGGCTGAGCACATCAGGCAAATCCCAGGAGCAGATATTCACTGAACTCGCCTCCAAGGGGGTGACAATGGAGCAACTGCAGAGGATAAAGACTCAGTACGAGTCGGGGTCTAATCAACAATCAGGAGTAACGACAATCCAAACAGAGGATTCCAGAGAAAGAGTGCCCCTGGTTAATTTTCCGGATCCAGCTCAGTGGGAAGCAATAAAAGAGAGTCAGCGAGGCAAACCTGAGAGAATTTTTGGGGAAAGAACATTCTCAAACCCTAATCTAACCTTCCAGCCAAATATGAACCTCCCTACACCCGAGAGCTATATTCTGGGAGCAGGTGACGAGGTACTAATAGATATCTGGGGCAACAGTGAGCTTAATGTGTCTCTTACAGTATCTCCGGATGGGAAGATTGTTGCATCCGGAGTGGGGCCAATTCATGTTGCTGGACTTCAGATAAAAGATGCCAGAAACAGAATAAAAAGGTCATTCAGCAGAATCTACTCAGACCTGGCGTCGGCACAGCCCGGCACATTCATGAGCATTTCACTGGGAAAGACAAGGACAATACAGGTTAATGTAATGGGTGAGGTAGAGGTACCAGGTACCTACGCCCTCTCCTCTCTATCAACAGTTTTCCATGCGCTCTATTCAGCAGGGGGAATTAACGAGATTGGAAGTCTAAGAGATATTAAGGTTTACAGAGCAGGCAAACTAATTGCAACTGCGGATGTTTATGACTATCTGCTTAAAGGAGACAGTAGCTCTGACATAGCTCTTAGAGACGGAGACCTTGTAAAGGTTGAACCATACAGAGCCAGGGTGATGCTTAGCGGAGAGGTTAAAAGACCCATGTATTACGAAATGAAGGATGGTGAGACTATTGAGAATATTATATCATTCGCCGGAGGATTCAGTGGTAATGCATATAAATCAAGCCTTCTGATCGAGAGAAAGGGAGAGAAAGAGCAGAGCGTACATACTATTGAGGCTGTTGATTACAACTCTTTTAAACTCGCGGACGGAGATGTTGTCACAGTTGGGGCAATTCTGGAGAGATACGAAAACAGAGTGGTAATTGAGGGGGCAGTATTCAGGCCGGGAACATTCGCTCTTGGTGAAAAAATTTCAACGCTAAAGGGACTTATAATGGCAGCTGAAGGGCCTACTGAAGATGCCTTCCTGGGTAGAGCCCTGCTCTATAGAGAGAATCCGGACCTCTCAATTACGGTTGAGTCAATCAACCTTGGAATGCTTATTAACAATAATCTTCCTGATATAAAACTTAAACGCAATGACAGGCTATATGTTCCATCTCAGGATGAGCTTAGAGATGAGCGCAATGTAACCCTTTCAGGAGAGATTAAGCGTCCCGGTTCCTATCCCTATGCAAGAAACATGAGCATTGAGGACCTTATTGTTCAGGGTGGCGGACTCCTTGAAAGCGCATCCAGAGCAAGGGTTGATGTTTCCAGAAGAATTAAAAACCCTATGAGCACTGCCGAATCTGACAGAAAGAGCGAAACATTCACATTTGCACTGGAGAATGGATTAATTATCTCCGGAGACAAAAAGTTTGTTCTGCAGCCATTTGATATCGTCACAGTTAGACGCTCTCCCGGATACGAAGTTCAGCAGAATGTCTCAGTAATTGGAGAGATTCTCTTCTCAGGCCTATATACCAAAAAGACTAGAGATGAAAGGCTATCATCGCTTGTACAAAGGGCGGGAGGATTAACGGAGAGCGCGAACATTCAGGGCGCAAGACTACTTAGGCAGATGGACAAAGATGAGAGAGCCAGACTTGAGGCGACCCTGGAGCTTGCGAAGAGTCAGGGAAAAGACTCTCTAATGATTGATGAAGAGGATATCAGCAATTCATACTATGTGGGTATTGATCTTCAAAAGGCTATGGCAAACCCCGGTGGTGAGGATGACATTGTTCTCAGAGAGGGAGATGTACTTGATATCCCTACCTATAACGGAACCGTTAAGATTTCCGGAGCAGTTATGTATCCAAACACAGTTACATACGCTAAGGGTATGACTGTTGGAAGATATATTGACAACGCCGGCGGATATGCATACAGAGCTAAAAAACGCCCATACATTGTCTACATGAATGGCAAAGTCTCCACCGGCCTCAGCGCCCGCGTAGAGCCCGGATGTGAAATCATAGTTCCGCAAAAGCCAGAGAGATCCGGAACCTCGTTATCAGAGATACTAGGAATTACAACCTCCGTAGTATCAACAGCAGCAATGGTAACAACCCTAATAAGACAATTCTGATGGAAGAGAGAGATAAAGATATACTTACACAGAACCCGGTCGAGGACGAAATAGACCTCATTGAGATTGCCGCCAAACTCTGGGCACAGAGAAGGTTTATAATTAAGACAACGCTGATATTTATGGCGATAGGCCTCTTTATAGCAATCTTCACCCCTAATGAATATACAGCCTCAACAACTATGGTTCCTCAAACAGGTGAGAAGAGGGTTGGAGGAAGTTTAGGGGGGCTTGCTGCGATGGCAGGAATAAATCTAGGCTCGATGAGTAGTGGAGAAGTTCTTTCACCATCTGTTTATCCAAAGATTTTAAACAATGTAAACTTTCAGAAGGAACTTATATACTCAAAATACAATTTTGAAAATGCAGATAAACCAATTTCCTACTATGAGTATGCGACCAATAAGGAGTACTCCTCATTCAATCTTCTAGGTTCTATTAAAAAGTACACCGTCGGTTTGCCTGGGGTAATTATTGGAGCAATCAAGGGTGAACCAAAGGAGATTTCTGATTCATTATCAAATACTACTAAAACTATAGATAGACTTACGATTAAAGAGAGCAAAGTAATTAAAAGCGTTTTTGATAACCTTCGCTTTAACCTTAACGACAAGGAGGGATATATTTCTCTATCCTACACCAGCAGAGAGCCAAGACTTTCCGCTGAGATTGTCCTGACTGCTCAAAAATTATTGCAAAAATATATAACTGAATTTAAAATTGAGAAGGTAAGGAGCAATCTGGAGTTTGTCGAGAAGAGTTATGATGAAGCAAAAATTAACTTTGAGAACAAACAGTCAGAATTGGCTAGATTCAGAGATGCAAATAAAAACCTTTCCTCTGCAATGGCAAGAACCCAGGAAGAGAAGCTAACATCAGAATACAACCTATTACTAGGAATCTACACAGAGATAGCAAAACAGAAGGAGCAGGCGAAGATTGCGGTTACTGAGACAACACCTATTTTGACTGTGATTGAACCTGTAACCATTCCAACAGAAAAATCAGGGCCAAAGAGAGCAATAATGTTGGTAGGATTTATTTTCCTTGGACTTATTGGAGGAATAGGGTGGATACTTGGATGGCCATATATAAAATTGATAATTGAGAAATTAAGTCAAAAATAGAGTAATTCTAGTCTTTAAACCTCTTCCAACATCCCAGAAAAAGATTAATTAAACAAACCAACTTAATTTATGAGCATTTTTGCAGGCAAGACCCTGATGATCACCGGTGGAACTGGGTCATTTGGTAATGCCGTATTAAACCGTTTTCTCCGCACAGACATAGCAGAGATTCGTATCTTCTCTCGTGATGAGAAGAAACAGGATGACATGCGTCATGATTATCAGGTACGCTATCCCGAAGTAGCCCACAAGATAACATTCTTCATTGGCGATGTTCGCAACCTCCTGTCTTGCCGTAATGCCATGCCCGGTGTTGATTACATCTTCCATGCAGCCGCTTTGAAGCAGGTACCCTCATGCGAGTTTTTTCCAATGGAAGCCGTCATGACAAACGTGATAGGTACCGACAATGTTCTCACAGCAGCTATTGAGGCAAAGGTTGGAGCAGTTATCTGCCTTTCTACAGACAAAGCAGCCTATCCCATCAATGCTATGGGTATCACAAAGGCTATAGAGGAGAAGATTGCAGTTGCAAAGTCTCGCTACTCAGGTGACACCAAAATCTGCTGTACCCGCTATGGTAACGTAATGTGTTCTCGTGGTTCAGTTATCCCTTTGTGGATTGATCAAATTCGCCAAGGAAATCCTATTACATTGACAGAGCCTTCAATGACTCGTTTCATCATGTCTTTAGAAGAGTCTGTAGACCTGGTACTCTTCGCATTCGAGAATGGTCATAATGGTGACATTCTGGTTCAGAAGGCTCCTGCTTGTACCATCGGTACTCAGGCAGAAGCCGTATGTGAACTCTTTGGTGCTAAAAAAGAGGATATCAAGGTGATTGGTATTCGCCATGGAGAGAAGATGTACGAGACTTTGCTCACAAATGAGGAGTGTGCTAAGGCTATTGACATGGGAGACTTCTATCGCGTACCTGCCGACAACCGTACTCTCAACTATGATCAGTTCTTCAGCCAGGGTGAATCTGAGCGCAACAAGCTCATAGAGTTCAACTCTAACAACACTCGTATCCTGAATGTAGAAGAAACAAAGGCTAAAATCGCCTCTCTTGAATACATCCAGAATGAGCTCAAGGGTGTCGAAAACTTTGCTAAATAATCTGAATATGGATATTAAGCATTTTAAAGATAATGGAAAACTCAGGCTCCTGATTATTGTAGGAACTCGTCCTGAGATTATCCGCCTTGCTGCTGTCATCAACAAGTGCCGAATTTACTTTGATGTACTCCTTGCTCACACTGGTCAGGACTATGATTACAATCTGAATGGTGTGTTCTTCAAGGACTTGAACCTGACAAATCCTGAGATTTACATGGAGGCAGTAGGTGATGACTTAGGCTCAACCATGGGTAACATCATCGACAAGTCTTACAAGGTAATGGTAGAAACCAAGCCTGATGCTGTCTTGGTCCTTGGCGATACAAATAGCTGTCTCAGCGTTATTGGTGCCAAACGTCTTCACATACCCATCTTCCACATGGAAGCCGGTAACCGCTGTAAGGACGAATGCCTTCCTGAAGAAACTAACCGTCGCATAGTAGATATCATCTCAGATGTCAATATGGCTTACTCTGAGCATGCCCGCCGCTATTTAGCCGATTGTGGTCTGCCAAAAGAGCGTACTTTTGTGACAGGATCGCCTATGGCAGAGGTCCTAAATGAGAACCTCCTCCATATAGAATCTAGCGACGTTCATACCCGCTTAGGTTTAACAAAAGGCAGATACATACTACTCTCTGCCCATCGCGAAGAGAACATAGATACAGAAAAGAATTTTCTGAGTCTATTCAAAGCAATAAATGCAATGGCTCAGAAATACGATATGCCAATACTTTACAGCTGTCACCCACGTTCTCGCAACCGCCTTACTGCTAGTGGGTTCAGCCTTGACAAGCGTGTCGTGCAGCATGAACCGTTAGGCTTTCATGACTACAACTGTCTCCAGATGAATGCCTTTGCTGTAGTATCTGACTCCGGAACACTGCCTGAAGAGAGCAGTTTCTTTACTTCAGTAGGACATCCGTTCCCAGCCGTATGTATCCGCACCAGCACAGAACGTCCCGAAGCCCTGGATAAAGGAGATTTCATCATAGCCGGCATAGATCAGACATCATTATTACAGGCTGTAGATACAGCCATAACACTAAACAAGGATGGTCACCACGGCATTCCGGTACCTGACTATACAGATGAAAACGTCTCTACCAAGGTAGTCAAAATTATACAGTCATATACCGGTATCATCGATAAGATGGTTTGGCGTAAATACTAGAAAGATTATTTGAATGAAGATACTAGTAACTGGAGCAAATGGTTTTGTAGGTAAGAACCTGTGCGCCCAGCTAATCAATATAAAAGAGGGCAAGGCGCGTTGTTATGGTGACCTCACCATAGAAGAGGTCTTCCAATATGACATAGACTCCACTCCTGAAGAGCTGGACCGCTATTGCGCAGAGGCTGACTTCGTCTTCAACCTGGCCGGTGTAAACCGTCCTCAGAACAGTGAGGAGTTTATGCAGGGCAACTTTGGTTTCGCAAGCACCCTGCTTGACACACTGAAGGCTAATCATAGCACTGCACCCGTAATGCTAAGTTCCTCCGCCCAGGCATCCCTAACAGGACGCTTTGGCAATAGCGAGTACGGTCGCAGCAAGAAGGCAGGCGAAGAACTATTCTTCGATTACTCTGCAGAGACGGGTGCCCGTGTTCTGGTCTATCGTTTCCCAAACCTCTACGGCAAATGGTGCCGTCCCAACTATAACAGCGCAGTAGCCACATTCTGTAACAATATAGCTAATGATCTGCCAATTACGGTCAACGACCCAACTGTAGAGATGGAACTGCTCTACATAGATGATCTGGTAGAAGAGATGATATTGGCACTACGTGGTCAGGAGCACCGCTGTGAATTTGAAGGCTTAGACCCCGTACCAAGCCCAAAAGGCCGCTACTGTTACTGCCCCGTGACCCATAGTGTCACACTTGGCGAGATAGTTGATCTGCTCCATCAGTTCGCCGACCAGCCCCGGACTTTGATAATTCCTGAGATCCCGGCTGACAGCTTTTCCAAACGTCTGTACAGCACCTATTTGAGCTACCTCCCGAAAGAAAAGGTAGCTTTCCCTCTGAAGATGAACGTAGATGACCGCGGCTCTTTCACCGAGCTGATACACACCCTAAACTGCGGTCAGGTCAGCATAAATATATCCAAACCAGGCATCACCAAAGGCCAGCATTGGCACAACACGAAGTGGGAATTTTTCATAGTAGTCTCAGGCCACAGCCTTATCCAGGAGCGTAGTATAGACTCAGATGAAGTCATCGAATTTGAAGTAACCGGTGAGGACATCCGCTGTATACACATGCTTCCAGGATACACCCACAACATCATAAATCTCTCGAATACCGAAAACCTAGTCACGGTAATGTACTGCAACGAAATATTTGATTCAGAGAGACCTGATACTTATTTTGAACCGGTTTGTTAATAAAATACAGTCAGATGTTTAATTTAAATAAATTCATATCAGATAGTGTAACGTCCCGCTCTGTCAGTATGTTTGCAAGTGATATCGAGGCAAACAAAGAAATGCTGTCTAAGGAAATACAGGGACAGTCAGTATGTGTGATAGGTGGGGCTGGTTCCATTGGTTCTTCATTCATTAAGGCTTTACTCCGCTTTGAACCGAGAAGTGTGGTAGTAGTAGACCTAAATGAGAATGGACTTGCGGAACTTGTTCGCGACATTAGGAGTACTGAAGACTTGTATTGTCCAGATGAGTTTCGTTGCTACACGCTAAACTTTGCAGATCCAATCTTTGAACGTATATTCAGAGAAGAGAAAGGCTTCGATATTGTAGCCAATTTCTCTGCTCACAAGCACGTTCGTTCCGAGAAGGACAAGTATTCCGTTCAAGCTCTCATTGAAAACAATGATATTAAGGCAAAGAAGCTAATGGATTTGCTTTGTGTATATCCACCAAAACACTTTTTCTGTGTTTCTACAGATAAAGCTGCAAATCCTGTCAATATCATGGGTGCCAGTAAACGTATCATGGAAAACCTTGTGATGGCATACAACAGTCGTTTCAAGGTTACTACTGCTCGTTTTGCAAATGTGGCCTTTTCTAATGGTTCTCTTCCTGATGGATGGATTCATCGTATGCAAAAAAAACAGCCACTGGCAGCTCCTTCTGATGTAAAACGCTATTTCGTAAGTCCCGAAGAGAGTGGTCAAATCTGTATGCTCGCTTGCATTCTGGGAAATGGTGGTGAAGTATTCTTTCCAAAACTTGGCGAAGATCAAATGCTTACTTTCTCTGCTATCTGCGATGATTTCGTAAATGCAGAAGGATTCAAAAAGGTAGAGTTTAACAACGATTTTGAGGCAAAAAAATATTCAGCTGAGATGTCTTACGATTCAGATACCTATCCGGTTGTTTACTTCAAGTCTGATACTACAGGTGAAAAGGCATACGAGGAGTTCTATATTCCCGGCGAGAAAGTTAATATGCAGCGTTTTATGGCACTTGGTGTAGTGGAAGAGACCAATAGAAGGGATATGGATGATGTTAATAAATTCTTTGTAGAGCTCGAAAGCATCTTTGCTGCACCAGAGTTTACCAAAGCAGAAGTTGTTGAATCAATTAAACGTTTTATCCCTAACTTCGAGCATGAGGAGAAGGGTAAGAATCTTGATCAAAAGATGTAATTGGTAATATACAATTATTGGAACAAAACTATGGCAGATTATTCAAAAACAATTAAATTCATAAAGGAGCTTTACGGCAATCATGAGTTTACTCCTCTATCTGTTCCTGTTTTCGCAGGGAATGAAAAGAAATATCTCAACGAATGTATTGACACCACTTTTGTTTCTTCAGTCGGTAAGTTTGTTGACCGTTTCGAAGAGGAAATGGCAAGATACACCGGAGCTAAGAAGGCTGTAGTTTGCGTAAGCGGTACAAATGCTCTCCACATGTCTTTGATGCTTGTAGGTGTTGAACGTGATGACGAAGTACTCACCCAGGCACTCACCTTCATTGCTACATGTAATGCCATTACTTATATTGGAGCACATCCAGTGTTCATTGATGTTGACCGTTCCACCATGGGGCTTTCACCAGATGCAATGAAGGAGTGGCTTATCAAGAATGCTGAGATTCGTAATGGCGAATGCTGGAATAAGCATACTGGTCGCAAAGTAAAAGCTTGCGTGCCTATGCACACCTTTGGCCATCCAGTTCGCATCGAAGAGATCGCAGCTCTCTGTGAGGAGTGGCATATCGAACTCTTTGAAGATGCAGCAGAGAGCATTGGTTCTACGTACAAAGGACAGCATACAGGAACTTTCGGCAAGGTGGGGGTTATCTCCTTTAATGGCAACAAAACCATTACCACTGGTGGTGGTGGTATGATGCTTTTCCAGGATGAGGAGTTGGGCAAGCTTGCAAAGCACATCACCACTCAGGCAAAGGTTCCTCATCGTTGGGAGTTTCGTCATGATCATATCGGTTATAACTATCGTATGCCTAATATTAATGCTGCTCTTGGCTGTGCCCAGCTCGAGAACCTGGACCGCTTTATTGCCGACAAGCGCCAGATCGCAGCAGAATATGCCGAGTTCTTTAAGAACATTGACGGCATAGACTTCTTCACAGAACCTGAAAACTGCTTCTCCAACTACTGGCTGAATGTAGTCATTCTTAAGAATAAGGATGCACAGTTGGAGTTCCTACAGGGGACAAACGACAATGGAGTGATGACTAGACCGATTTGGGAACTGATGAACAATTTGCCTATGTTTGCACATTGTCAACATGACAGTTTGGAGAATACCATTTGGTTAGTTGACAGAGTTGTGAATATTCCGAGTAGCGTAAGGCTGGATAAATAAATTATTAATTATGAAAAAAATCGCAATTATAGGTGGTGGAAGCTTTATTGGAAATCTGATTAATTATATTGAGACTATGGGATGTTATCAGATTGTAGGGTATACAGATATTGAAGACCATGGTGAGTTTTTCGGTTATAAATATCTAGGAAATGATGATGTATTACAAAATCTATATGATAACGGGGTCAAGTTCGCAGTGTTGGGGATTGGGAATCGCCTAAGTGATACATATTTGAAACAAAAGATTTTCTCTAAAGTATTGTCGTTAGGATTCAAACTACCTCTCATAAAAGGCCAAAATGTAATTATTCACAAAGGAGCACAGTTTGGCGATGGGGTAATTTTAAGAGATGGCGCAATTATTCAATCAAATGTCAAACTAGGCGACTGTGTAATGATAGGAGACAGGGCTGTAATTTCGCATGATACAGAAATTGGAGATTTCTCACAAGTAGTTTCCGGATGCACACTCGGTAGAGGAATAAAAATTGGGAAATCTGTTTTTTTTGGATTTAATGTGGTAGTAACGAATGACTTGACTATTGTGGATGGTTGTACCATTGGCGCTTGCAGTCTCGTCAATAAGGATTGTTTAGAGTCAGGGTTATATTTTGGTACTCCATGCAAATTGATTAAAGGAAATGAATAATATCAATAATAGTGTTTATATTATTGCAGAGATTGGTCCTAATCATAATGGGTGTATTGAACGTGCCCTAGAGATGATAGAAAAAATCGCTGCAACAGGGGTTGATTGTATCAAGTTTCAGATGACAGACCCATATGCGCTTTATAGCAAAGATTCTTTTAAAGCAGGTTATCAAAAGCAGAATGACAAGTCAAAGAGTCCACTTGAAATGTCTCTTAGTTATCAGCTGAAAAGAGAAGATCATATAGCTCTATATAAACGTTGTAAAGAACTTGGAGTTGATTATGTGTGTACAGCATTTGACTTAGATAGTCTGTTGTTTCTTGATGAGCACATTGAAATGCAGCACTATAAGATTGCTTCAGGTGAGATATTTTCGTTAGACATAATTAACTATATTTCCCGCCAGAATAAGCATATTATCCTCTCTACCGGAATGGCAACATATGATGAAATCGAGAAATCGATTAATCTATTGGACAAGAACTGCAAGAAGGACATTACTATTCTTCATTGTATTTCAAACTATCCAGCAAAGTATGATGAAGTTAATCTTTTGAATATGCTGGAGATTAAGAGACGTTTTGGTTACGAAGTCGGTTTTTCAGACCATACAATTGGCAATGAATGTGCAATTGCTGCAGTAGCTATGGGAGCCAAAATCATTGAAAAACATGTAACTCTTGATAAATCTTTACCTGGTCCAGACCATAAGGCATCAATAGATATTCCCGAGTTAGCATCATTGGTTACTTCTATCCGTCATATTGAGCAGGCAATTGGTGTCCCTGAAAGGAGATTTAGTAATGCGCAAGTTGAGATTTCTAAGGTAGCAAGAAAAAGCATTGTAAGTAAACATATAATCAAAAAGGGAGAAACAATAACGGAGAAGGATATTTGTTTTAAACGCCCAGGTACGGGATTTCTTCCAATTCAGAAGGAGATGGTCGTTGGTAAACAAGCTCTTTGTCAAATTGAAGCAGATAGAGTCATTATTCCTGAACAAATTGGATGAAAAGAATCGCATTTATTACTGGTGCTCGCTCTGATTATGGAGTTATGAAACGTGTCATTACGGAACTCGTTTTGGAGTCTGACTTTTCTGTATCAATTGTTGCAACAGGTATGCATTATCAACATAAATATGGTTACACTATTGATTCTGTTCGCCACGATGCGCTTGCACCTATTATAGATGCACCCTGTTATTCTGAAGTAGATCAACCAAAAGAAAAGGATTTCGTTGCGCTTATTAATGTTATTAACTCCGTTTTTGATAAGCATCCATTCGATATTGTGTATATAGTTGGCGATCGACTTGAAGCATATGCATCTGCATTGGCTGCACACTTTCACAAGATCCCTATTGTTCACTATGCAGGAGGACAGATTACTAATGGTGCAGTTGACAATATCTATCGATACAACATTTCTAATCTTTCGAAGATTCATCTAGTGACAAATATTTATGCAGCAGAAAGGCTCAAGAATATTCCAATTATAAATAGAGAAAAAGTATTCTTTGTCGGCTCTTCTGCTATTGACTCTATAAAATCTTATTTGCAGCATCCTAAAGATGCTTCACTTATTGATAGTCGACTAACTAGGGGGAAATATATCCTGATGACGTTTCATTCGGAAACAATGTCTGAACAGCAAAAGAATACTATTCCGGAAGTAATGGATACAGCCATTAAAACCATTGTTGAGAATGGCGTTCATGTATTAGTTACCTATCCTAATAATGATGATGGAAGCTTGGATATTATTGACATTATAAAAAAATGGCAAGATGATCCATTTATAATAGTCAGAAAGAATTTGGGGGCAGAGTTATACTACGTTGCTGTTGACAATTCTATGTTTGTAATCGGGAATTCAAGTAGTGGAATAATTGAAATTCCTTATTTCCAGAAATATACTATAAATGTTGGTGAACGTCAATCTGGGCGAAATGCCCCTAAGTCGGTAATTAATGTCCCGAATGATTGTATGATAATAAAAGAATCACTAGAGAAATATATTAATCAATCAGAATGCGTTTTTGATCAGGTAAATATTTACGGAATAGGAAACAGCATTAATATGATTAGAAAAGTATTATCAGAAGAGTTTTAACAAAAATAACATTATGTACAAAGGCAAACGTATCTTAGCTATTGTTCCGGCAAGAGGGGGAAGTAAAGGCCTCTCAGGAAAGAATATCCGACCATTGCTTGGCAAGCCGTTGATTGGATGGTCAATTGGACAAGCTCAACATAGTAAATATGTTGATGAGATCTATATTTCTACTGACAATCAGGAGATTGCTGATGTAGCAGAATCATTTGGTGTTAGTGTCCCTGACCTGCGTCCGGCGTATCTTGCTTCTGATACTGCAAGTTCTATGGATTTTATTGAATATACAATTAATAGAATGGAAGAGGTGGGTAATCATTTTGATTATTTGATTCTATTAGAGCCTACCTCCCCTTTGCGTGATGCTGAGGATATTGATAAATCATTGGAGATGCTTATTGATCATCCTTCAGCAAAAAGTATTGTTGGTGTATGTAAATCAGAAGGCCAACATCCTATGTATCTGACAAAGATTAATGATGGTTTATTAGTGCCTTATATAGAGCGTGCCAATTCCGTGAGAAGACAAGACTTAGAGGAACTATATTTCTTTGAGGGAACTATTTATGCGACTTCTATTGATGGTTTTCGACAGTACCGGCTTTTCTACCATAAAGAATGCTTGGCCTATGTAGTTCCAAAATGGAAATCATATGAGGTAGATGATTTTATTGACTTTACGGTGATTGAAGCAATAATGAAATTAAAACAAAGTGGTTATTTTAATAAATAAACAACGTTATGGAAAATATTAAGTTGACAAAAGAAGGTAAAAGTCAGTCTTTGTATGTTGAAGCAAAGAAGATTATTCCTGGTGGTGGTCAGTTACTTTCAAAACGCCCTGAACAGTTCCTTCCAGATTATATGCCTGCATACTATTCAAAAGCGAAAGGTTGCTATGTTTGGGATCTTGATGGCAATAAACTGCTAGATATGGCAACGATGGGCATTGGTTCGTGTATCATTGGATACGCTGATGATGAAATAAATGCAGTTGTAAATAATTGTATAGAAAATGGAAGTATGTCATCTTTGATGGCTCCGGAAGAAGTTGAGTTGGCAAAATTACTTCTTGAAATGCATCCGTGGGCTGAGATGGTTAGATACGCCAAAGGTGGTGGAGATGCTATGGCTGTTGCCGTTCGAATAGCTCGTGCTGCGACAAAGAAAGATATTGTTCTCTTTAGTGGATATCATGGCTGGCACGATTGGTACCTCTCTGCAAATTTGTCTGACGATAAAGCACTTGATGGTCAACTGCTTAAAGGACTTAGTCCTGTTGGTGTTTCAAGAAACTTAAAAGGAACCTCTTATCCTTTCTTATATAACAATACGTCGGAATTCCTGTCTTTGATAGAAAAATTTAGAGATAATATTGGGGGTGTTGTTCTAGAAGCAGTTAGGGGAAAAGAGCCTGAAGATGGATTCTTTGAAACTATTATGGCTGAGACTAAGCGTCTTGGAGTCCCCCTTATTATTGATGAAGTAACAAGTGGCTTTCGCCTTACTTGGGGAGGATCACATCTTGTTTACGGCATTGAACCAGATATTTGCGTATTCGCTAAAGGTATGGCCAATGGTTTTCCTATGGCAGCAATTATTGGTAAAGCAAAGTTTATGGATCATGCTCAAGATAGTTTTATCAGTTCGACCTTCTGGACAGAGCGTATAGGATTAACTGCAGCTATCGCAACAATAAGAAAAATGAAGAGAGAAAACGTACAATCTCACCTTATCAATTGTGGAGAACAGATTCAAGCAGGCTGGAAGAAATATGCTGAGAAATATGGACTGAGCATTAAAGTTACAGGGATAAAGCCACTTAGTCATATTTCGTTTACTGACGACCCTCTTGTTCTTAAAACATTATTCTCTCAGGAGATGCTAAGGCGTGGAATACTTGCTAAGGATTCATACTATGCATCATTTGCTCATAAGCAGGAACATATTGACGAGTATCTTAAATCTGTAGATGAAGTATTTGCAATTATTGCTAAAGCTCAGAAAGATGGCAATGCAAAAGACCTTCTTTTGGGCTCCGTTTGTATGACTGGTTTCCAGAGACTTGCATGAGATATGGAACTAAAAGACAAAGTGATTATCGTAAGCGGTGGTTCCGGTCTAATTGGCCGAGCCATAGTTGCTGATATAAAAAAGCGTGGTGGAATAGCAATCAATGCAGATATCGCTGTAGAAACAAATCTTGATAAAGAGTTTACAATTAAATGTAATGTAACTTCAGATGATTCAATTCAAGAGGCAATAGATACAGTTTTTAATCATTTCGGAAAAATTGATGGCCTTGTAAATTCAGCATATCCTCGTACTCCAGATAGAAGATCACGTTTTGAAGAAATGAAACCTGAATCTTGGAGAATGAATGTAGACTGGCAAATGAACAGTTGCTTTGTTTTCTGCCAAAAAATACTAATTAAAATGAAAGAGCAAGGATTCGGTTCAATTGTGAATATTGGCTCGATATATGGTGTCGTTGGAAACGATTTTACACTTTATGAAGCGTATGGAGGCACATCTTCCCCATCATATTCTGCTGTGAAAGGTGGAATTATTAATCTTACTCGTTTTATGGCATCATACTTTGGTCCATTAAAGATACGAGTAAATTGCGTTTCACCCGGAGGAATAAAAGATGAGAAGAATCAACATCCTAGTTTTATAGAAAGATACGAGGCCAAGGTACCAATGCGAAGAATGGGTAATCCAGAAGATATTGCTCCAGCTGTTTCTTTTTTGCTTTCTGACGATGCAAAATATATTACTGGTCAAAATCTATTAGTAGATGGAGGTTGGACTGCGATATGATTATGACTAATATCATTTATAGCACAGATTCTATTCTTGACGCGCTAAGGTTGCTTCAGCACACTGCAAAAGATTTACAATCTCTGTTTGTCGTTGATCAGACAAATAGGATGGTAGGCAGTCTTTCAGATGGAGATATTAGACGAGGACTTATTTCTGGTGCTCAATTGACTGATTGTGTCTCAAAAGTGATGTATAAGGATTTCAAATTTATTAAATATGGTGAATGCGACGTGCGAGTGATAAAGGCATTTCGTGAGAATAGAATATTTATATTTCCGATATTAGATAACAATGGAAGAATTGTTGACATTATCAATCTTAGAACGTTCTATTCTTGTTTACCCATTGATGCTGTTTTGATAGCAGGCGGTAAGGGTGAGCGTCTTCGTCCATTGACTGAGAATACTCCAAAACCTCTACTCCTGGTTGGAGATAAAGCAATCATAGATCACAATATAGACCGTTTGATTTCATATGGAATCAAGAACATCAATGTAACTGTCAATTACCTGAAGGAACAGATTGAAGAGCATTTTGCCGAGCCACGTAATGGTATTCAAGTGAGGACATTCTCCGAACCAAAGTTTCTTGGAACCATTGGCTCCATTAAGCTTGTGGAGAACTTCTACAACGACACGGTGCTGGTGATGAATTCAGATTTGTTTACTAATATCGACTACGAAGACTTTTTCCTTCATTTCCAACTACATGATGCCGAGATGTCGGTAGCCGCTGTTCCGTATAATATCAGTATACAACTTGGCATTCTCGACCTTGATGGTCTCAATATCAAAGGTCTTATTGAGAAACCAAAGTATAACTACTATGCAAATGCGGGTATTTATCTTATAAAGAAACGTGCCCTTTCCGAAATACCTGAAAATACATTCTTCCATGCAACCCACCTTGTGGAGAAACTTATAGGTCAAGGAAAGACAGTAATTCGCTACCCTCTGAACGGTACTTGGATTGATATTGGAACACCACAGGAGTACGAAAGAGCAAAAGAATTGGTGATACATATGCAATAAGTCAATATGAAATAAATATGAAAAAGGTCGCCATTGTATATAATCAGACACTAACCGATGTTCAAGGTATAAATTATGTCAATAACTCTTTTGTAGAAGGACAGAAATATTTCAATGACAAGGGATTCGAACTGACGAGTATTTTTGCGCCCGATGGAGTGTTTGAATGCGAGGGAAAAGATAAACTTGATTTGATAGGCTCAAATCTTGGGACTACATCCTATGCCCGTGAACGTAAAATTCGCTCATTTTTGCGAGAAATATTATCATCTAACTATTTGTTAGGTGCATCTATTAAGTTTTATTTTAACCATATAAGGAGTGCAAAACTATCTATTGACAGATTTCTAATTAAACAAGATGAATACGATTATATAATCTTTCAGGATAAAATGACCGCTGGCTATTATTTGAAGCATGTACCCGATGGACATAGAAAGAAATCTATTTTAATCTTGCATTGCAGTAAGGATGTCTTCGAACAGGCAAAACCTGAATTTCCTGCATTATTTGCGAATAGTCAATGGAGGCATTGGATTGAAAAGAATACAGAATTTGTATTTTCAAATATTGATAAAGTAGTCTATCTGAGTCAGCGTGCTGTGGATTATAGTCCTGTTGCTCCAGAAAAAAAGACCTATATTTTCAATGGAGAGGAGGATTTGCATGTTCATGAAATCACAAAGCCACACAGTCCTATAAATATGACGTGTGTGGGTTCTATGGCATGGTGGAAAGGGCAGGACTTTATTATTTATGCGATGGCTAAATTACCAAAGGATATTCGTAAGTCTTATAAACTGCATCTTATCGGCTCAGGCCCTCAATTGCAAGAATTAAAGGATTTGGTAAATAACCTCAATCTTGAAGAATATGTTGTGTTCTATGGGAATCGAAATGATGTGCCGGAACTTCTTAAGCAAATGGACATGTTCATTATGCCCAGTATATCTGAGGGTCTTCCTATGAGTATTATTGAAGCATTGCGTCAAGGTATGTACGTAATTGGTACTGATACTGGTGCAATACCAGAAATGATTGCACCAGGTTGTGGCGAATTTGTTGAACGGGATGCTGATAAAATAGCGGAATGTCTTTCAAAAGTTGTAGAAGAGAAAAAAATTACTCACGAAATGAAAGTAAAGGCTCGAGAACATTATCTCAAACATTTTACATTGAAAAGTATGATCTATAATTATTGTGATGTACTACACTCGTTGTAATAGTATAAATAAACGGATATAATGAAATCAAATAAATCTGCATATAAAAATGTAATATATTCAATGATGGGGGGGATATTCAATTTGATTATCCCCATCGTTGTATTCCCGTATGTTACACGAGTACTTGGTGTAGGTGGAATTGGCAAATATTCATTCTATAGTTCTGCGCTTACTTATGCGGCATTATTTACTGGATTTGGTATAGCTCTATATGGAGCAAGAGAAATAGGTAAATGTGTTGATAATCGACAAGAGAGATCCCAAACATTTGCTGAGTTGATAACAATCAATTTGATAACAGTGGCTATCTCTGCAATTTTAATTATTTACTTTGCTTTCTTTTCTTCATACTCAGATGATTGGCTGATTATTATTCTCTTCAGTCTCACATTGCTGACTAATGCAATTGGAGCCGAATGGTTTTTTGTAGGTATTGAGATGCAGGGATTTATGTTGGTTAGAAATATCATTTTTAAGACGTTATCTACTATCATGATATTTTTCCTTGTTACGGAACCTGAACATTTGGTTAGATATGTGGCTATCACGACATTTAGCATTGCGGGTACTTCATTGACAAATATTTATTATTGGATTAAGTTGTCGGACTTCCGAAGTTTGGAATCATTAAGATTGTCAAAATATATAAAACCATTATCCTCAATATTTTCTATTGAGATATTATTACGTTATATAGGCCTAGGTGATGTCGTTATACTTGGAGTACTTGCTGGAGATAATGCTGTTGGTATATATTCAATGGGGTTAAAAGTATTCCTTATAGTTTCTTCAATTCTCAAGGTTACTGCTACCACATTGATGCCACGTTCGGCTTATTACCTTGAGACTAATGATAGAGATGGTTTTAACAGATTATTGAATAAAACTATACGCATACTTTTTCTTGTGGGGATGCCAGCTTCTGCTTGTTTATATCTGTTTGCAGAGCCTATTATTTTGATTTTGGGAGGTGCGCAGTTTAAAGGTTCAGTTGGACTTATGAAGGAAATGTCTTTTTTTCTGCTTTTGAGCGTTCTTGTTAATACTTATGTTTTCCAGGCTCTTTACCCGCAAAATAAGACAAAACCCATTATATGCGCACATCTTGCAGGTTTAGTTTTTAGTGTGATGCTGAATTATATTTTAGTGCCCTATTTGTCATATCACGGAACATTCATAGCTTTCGCTGTTTCTAATTTGTCTATCGCTGGAGTTCTAGTTGGAATGGAAAGCACTTTTTTCAAAGTTTCATTCTTGTTGCGAGATTATTTGAATTATATTATAGCCACAGCCATAAGTGTTGTGCTTGCATATTTATGCTCTATGCTCTTGTCTGGTAGCTTCTGGGTTATTTCTGCCATTCTTTTTGGTTTAATTTATATGGTATCGCTCCATATATTAAAAGATGATCTGTATCTTAATATTAAGCAATCGATAATACGTAAAATAAAATGAATATTTTATCAGATGCAAAGTTGTTTGTGGAAACAATAAAAAACGATAAATACCTTCATGAAGACGCCATTCTACTGGGAATAAGGAGAAAATCTGGTTTTTATGGAGTTCCCCAAAATGCTATTAAGTATTTTGCAAATCCGCTATCTAAAACAGCTTTTGTAGTTATATATCCAGTTGTACTCATTGTCCTCATTGCAAAGAATCTTATTCAAAAGTTAATAAAATATTCTTGCATTAAAAAAGAAAACCTGCCAGAAGGTGAATACTACATTGCATCATCAAATTTTTCAAAATCTATAAACAATCGAATCAATAAGCATATCGGGAAAGCAGGTTGGCTCCTTAATGATGGCGTTAATCCTAATGACTATGTAATACCAAGTGGTATGTATATAAGCAGTCTTCAGGTGGTAAATATAAGCGACATTTTTTCCGCATCTGTTGGGGCTTTTGTGGCTTACATATTAATATGCGCGCAATTTGGTTTTTATTACATGCTATGTTCCATGAATGCGTTCAAATGGCTGATGTACTGGAAGGCGTGTAAGCAGTTGCCAATAGAGTCATCCTTGTATTTCGTAGATCATAAAGACAGGTGGGCTTTCCTTGAAGATCATATATGCAGCAAGCATAAGACATTGATCCAACATGGTTCTGAGGTCGGTAATTGCTCTGATGATATAGCAAAAAAGCGTGCAATGAATCCAGTTCCTGGTGGTGGTTGGACCCAGCATATGCCATATAAATATCAAACTCTTTCGAAAGTAATTGTTTTTTCTGAAAAGGAGATATCAGCAATGAAGCTTTCTATTATAGGATGTAATCCTGAATTTGTAGTGGGTGGATATGAATTTGAAACTTATCCATTGAAATCTGATAAATTTTCTGTACTAATCATCGCGTATAGCAGTATATATTTTGAGAAAGAAAAAGAAATAATAAAAGGTTTACAGGAGTTGAATATCGATATATACGTTAAGAATCATCCGACGCAGAGCAATGAACCTTATCTGAAGCTGCAAAAGGATTTGATTTTTACTTTTATCGAAGAACAACGCTTCCCTCATGTTAATTTGGTCATAACATATGATTCCACACTCGCGCATGAATATGAATCTGTGGGGATCGAAGTCCTATATCATACAGTAGTTTCTCTTTATGAAATTAAAAAAATTATTGAGGAAAGAGTATGAAGAATAACTCACGTATAATAATACTAATCATCTCTCTAATATATTTTATAATTGAAAGATTTTTGTTAAACAATAGTCCAGAAGTTACTAGGTTCATGGAATTTCAACTGGTAGCAATTTGGGGCGTAGCTCAATATAATAGTTATAAAAAATTTGGACTATTTAGCCTATATAGTTTATTCCTTGTTGGCATGTTTATTTTTTCAATTGGTGCCATATTTCATTTCCTTGTGTCCGGTGATGATATACGTTATATAGAGAGGGGGTTCGGTAACTATTCATTTTCCTACAGAACAATTCAGGAGGCATTATGGGCATATTCTGTTTTTATTATGCTTACATATGCTACATACAACTTTTTGTTTAGCAAATCATCTAGCAAAGCTGTTTTTGCGAAAAGACTTAGTGGAAACGAGCAATATTATAAGATAGGCAAAATACTCATGTGGTCATTCCTTGCCTTTCAAATTTATAAAGGTTATCTTTATTTTAACGCCTTCAATGCTAATCGAGTAGAAATATTCCTATTAGGAAATATGGCTAATCCAGTACCTACATGGGTTAGATTTGTGGCATCATTCTTTGAATATGGATATTATTTCGTTCTAGCTAGCATGCCAAATGAAAAGTCGTTCAAGAAATATACTCTTTTATATTTTGTAGTGCTTGTACCTGAAATATTGCTTGGAAACCGTGGCATGTTTGGTGCTTTTGCATTGTTCTATTTATGGTACAATTACACCTTCTACCGTAAGATGGCAATAAAAAAAAGAACAGCTTTCATCTTGGGTGTTGTAATGCTTGTAATATTCCAGTTAATGGAATTTATGAGAGATGGAGCTTCGAATGGATTAGCTTCTGTTTCATTAACAAAATTCTTAGTAGACCAGGGAATATCTTTTTATATATTGCCACTATACATAGATTATGCAGCCAATCTACAATATTACCTTTATCCTTTTTTCCTATACACTATATTCGGTGGGTTTACAGGATATACAGGTCAGAGTATAGAGGTCTTACAGCATAACTGTGGAGTTGGCCATCAGCTAATGTATACTATTAATCCAGACTATTATCTTGCGGGTGCATCTTTTGGATCTTCAAGTATTACAGAGATATATGATGCTGGTTTTGTAGGTTTTATTATCTTATCTATATTCTTTGCATATATGTTGATATTTTTTGAAAAGAGGTTCGTGTCAAACAGGTTCATTTGCTTTGCTTGTTTAATGATATTTAGCCATTTTGTTCTATCTTCAAGAGGATCTTATTTCCCTTCTTTGTATGCATTTGTAAAACTGTTTCTGTTTTATAAGGTTATTCTTTTCTTCATGAGACATTTCGTTTCTAAAGGTCCCATTGTAAATATAAAAAAAATAAATAATGGTAAAATCTATTGATTTATCTAAATTTATATGTGCGTTGATGGTTGTTGGAATTCATACACAGCCTTTCGGAGACAGATTAAATGATGGTCTATTTCATTAACCCGATTGAGATTCTTAAAGCTAAATTAGATTTTTTTGAGATATCATTAAAATTAGTAAGTCAATAACTAAAATTTTTTAAAATATGGAAAACACAGTTAATAAAAATCAAATTTGCAACCATTGCGTAATGGACACAACTGACAAAAACATTAAATTTGACGAAAAAGGAGTTTGTGAAAGGTGTAACGAGTATGAAGAAAATATTCTTCCTCGATGGAATTACGGAAAAGGACATGAAGAAGAATTGAAGAGTATCGTAGAAAAGATTAAACGGTCTGGTAAGGGTAAGAAATACGACTCAATCCTCGGTCTTAGTGGTGGTTACGACAGTACCTATATGCTTCATTATGCTGTAAAGGAGCTTGGATTAAGACCTTTCGTTTACCATGTTGATGCAGGATGGGATTTGCCAGTCGCAGTAGAGAATATACAAAAGGTATGCGATAAACTTGGCATTGAACTTTATACAGAAACCATGAATTGGGAGGAGATGCGTCAGATGCAAATTGCATTCTTCAAAACTGGACTCCCTTGTATGGATGTGCCTCAGGATTGTGCGTTCATCGCTATGGTAGATAAGTTCGCGAAAAAAATAGGTGTTAAATACATTCTAAATGGTGGCAATACTTCTACGGAAGTAGTTGTTAACCCAAAATCATGGGATGAGAATGGCGGTTCTGCTTCTGATGGCCGTTTCGTAAAAGATGTGTTAAAGAAACACTGCGACGTTACAATTAAAAATTATACTTATACCAATGTATTAAAACGTAAACTCTGGAACCCTTATGTTTTAGGCATTAAGACTATTCGCTTGTTGGACTACACGTCATATATCAAGAAAGAAGCAGAAGCACTACTTGTTAAGGAGTATGGGTTTGTTCCATATGGTCAAAAGCATTTTGAAGATTTATTGACTAAATTTTTGGAAGGATATTGGTTGCCGATCCGTTTTGGTTATGATATCCGCAAAGCTCAATTATCTAGTATTGTATTAACAAACCAAATGTCAAGAGAAGAAGCCCTCAATATTCTATCAAAACCCCCTTTGACAGAAGAAGAGTCAAGAGAATTATTTTCAGCAGTAGCTAAGAAACTTGAGATAAGTGAAGAAGAACTAATGAAATATCGCGATATGCCAAAGTGTACAAACCAATATAAAAATAATAAGTGGATGTACAGCTTTGGTGAGAAATTTATGTTAGCAATAGGAAAAGACAAACTTATTCGTAAATAATATATAATGAAACATCTTAATTCATTTAAATGATAAATAATAAAATATTACTAATAACCTGAGGAACAGGCTCTTTTGGCAACGCAGTTTTATGAAAATTTCTAAATTCCGATATCAAGGAAATCCGAATTTTTTCCCGTGATGAAAAGAAGCAGGACGATATGCGTCATGAAATTCAGAATCCAAAGGTAAAATTTTACATAGGAGATGTTCGCTATAAAAGATCTGTTGACGGTGTAATGGCTGGAGTAGACTATGTATTTCACGCAGCCGCATTAAAACAGGTTCCTTCTTGCGAATTTTTCCCAATTCAGGCTGTAAGAACAAATGTTTTTGGAACAGAAAATGTTATCGACTCTGCGATTGAGCATGGTGTTAAAAATGTTGTTATACTAAGCACTGATAAAGCCGCCTACCCTATCAATGCAATGGGAATAAGCAAGGCTATGATGGAAAAGGTTGCGATAGCAAAAGGACGTGCCTTGGGACCCAATGCTTCCACGACTATCTGCTGTACAAGATATGGTAATGTAATGGCCAGCCGTGGTTCTGTTATCCCGTTGTGGATTGATCAGATTAAATCTGGGAAAGATATAACAATAACCGATCCTAGAATGACAAGGTTTATGATGACACTTGAAGATGCTGTTGATTTAGTGCTATATGCCTTCCAAAATGGCAAGAATGGTGACCTCTTTGTTCAAAAAGCTCCCTCTGCAACATTAGATGTCCTGGCAAAATCTTTAGTTCATCTATATAATACTGAGACAAAAATAAAGATAATTGGAACAAGACACGGAGAAAAACTATATGAGACCCTTGTTACAAGGGAAGAGATGGCTAAGAGCATAGATATGTGTGACTATTATAGGGTCCCCTGCGATTCAAGAGATTTAAATTATGACAAGTATTTTGTAGAAGGAGAAGAGGAAGTTTCAAAAATAGAAGATTATCATTCACATAATACTAAACAGCTTGATTTAGAGGGGATGGAAGAGCTCCTTTTAAAACTTGATATTATCAAAAAAGATTTATCAATCTAACTTATGAGAGTAGGTATAACTGGACAAGCAGGCTTTGTCGGAACTCATTTGTACAACACATTGGCCCTTCATGAAGAGATTGAAAGAATTCCCTTCGATGATTCCTATTTCACTAATGAGGATCAACTAAGAAAATTTGTAAAAAGTTGCGATGTAATTGTTCATCTGGCAGCATTGAACAGACATCCTGACCCTCAGGTGATATATGATACAAATCTATCTCTTGCGAAACAAATTATTCTTGCGATGGAGGCAGAAAATGTTGCCCCGTACATTTTCTTCTCTTCTTCCACTCAGGAAGAACTGGATAATCTCTATGGAAAATCAAAAAAAGAGGGCAGAGAATTATTTGAAAACTGGGCAAAAAAGTGTGGTGCTTCTTTTACGGGAATGATTGTACCAAATGTATACGGGCCTTTTTCCAAGCCATATTACAATACCTTTATTGCAACTTTTGCTCACCAATTGATTAATGGAGAAAATCCATCGATTCACATTGATGCTAATGTTAAATTAATATATATTGATTCTCTTTGTAAGTTTATTATTGAAAGAATACAGATATCAAATTCCGGAGTTATCGAAAGAGCGGAGATACCTTATGACTTTGACAAAAAAGTATCTGAAATACTTTCTCTGTTTGAAAAATTCAGTGAGTTATATGTAAAGTGTGGGTATATCCCCGGATTAATTGATAAAAATGAGATTAACTTATTCAATACATTTAGGAGTTATATTGACTATAAAGCCCATTTCCCCATAAAACTTATAAAGCATTCGGACAACAGAGGGATATTTGTTGAAACAATCAAATTAGGCGTGGGGGGACAGGTATCGTTTTCAACTACTATTCCCGGCATAACAAGGGGAAATCATTATCATACACGAAAGATTGAGCGATTTATAGTTATAAAGGGTAAGGCTAGAATTCAACTTAGGAAAATCGGAACAGAAGAAATATTCGATTTTTTCCTTGATGGCAATGAGCCTTCTTATGTAGATATGCCGGTATGGTACACACATAACATCACTAATATTGGAGAGGAGGATTTATATACACAATTTTGGATTAACGAATGGTATAACCCTGAAGATGGGGATACATATTTTGAGGAGGTTTAGATGAAAAAATTAAAAGTTATGACAGTTGTAGGCACAAGACCTGAGATTATCAGATTGTCTTGTGTCCTTCAAAAACTAGATCAAAGTGAAGCTGTTGAGCATACATTAGTTCATACAGGTCAAAATTACGACTATGAACTCAACGAGGTATTCTTTGAGGATCTCGGACTTCGTAAACCTGATTACTTTCTTGATGCTGCAGGTAAAAATGCAACAGAGACTGCCGGACAAATCTTAATTAATGTTGATCCGGTATTGGAGGAGGTTAAACCGGATGCATTCCTTGTATTAGGAGATACAAATTCTTGTTTGTGTGCGATTGCTGCAAAGAAACGCCATATTCCAATTTTTCATATGGAAGCCGGTAACCGCTGTTTCGACCAAAGGGTTCCTGAAGAGAGCAATAGAAAAATTGTAGACCACATAGCTGATATAAATTTAACATATAGCGATATAGCAAGAGAGTACCTGCTTGCAGAGGGGTTACGTCCCGATAGGATTATCAAGACAGGGAGTCCTATGTACGAAGTGTTAATGCAATATCTGCCCAAAATTGAAAGCTCAACAATTCTTGAAAAATTAAAACTCGTAGAGGGCAAATATTTTGTTGTATCAGCACACAGAGAGGAAAATATTAACTCAGAAAAGAATTTTAACAACCTTGTTGAAATCTTAAATACAATCGCAGAAAAGTACAACTATCCTGTTATCGTCTCTACTCATCCTCGTACTAGAAAGATGATTGAAGCCAAAGGGGTCATATTCCACCAAAATGTGCAGTTAATGAAGCCGATGGGATTAAGCGATTATAATAAGTTACAATTAAAATCATTTGCTGTGTTATCCGATAGCGGTACAATATCTGAAGAGAGCTCTATACTTAACTTCAGAGCATTGAACATTCGTGAAGCACACGAACGTCCAGAGGCTATGGAAGAGGCTTCAGTAATGATGGTGGGGCTTAATCCTGAACGAGTAATGCAGGGGCTGGTGCAGTTGCAGTATCAAAATATTGGTAGCCCACGAAATTTTCGCCCAGTTTACGACTATAGTATGCCAAATGTGAGTGATAAGGTTGTTAGAATAATTTTGAGTTATACAGATTATATTAAAAGAGTCGTTTGGAATAATTCCCAATAAATGAAGAAAGTATTATTAATTACACAAAATTTTTATCCCGAAAATTTTAAAAGTAATGATATTGCCTTTGATTTAGTTAATAGAGGATACATCGTTGATGCTTTAGTTGGCATACCAAACTATCCTTATGGCACTTATTTTAAAGGATATGGGGTATTGAACAAGAGAATTGAAATAATAAATGGTGTTAATGTTTATAGGGTACTACAGATTCCAAGAGGTAAGAATAATAAAATACTTCTTGGCCTTAATTATCTCTCATTTGTATTTTTCTCAACTTTTTGGGTTTTATTATTTGCATTAATTAAAAAATATGATGTGATATTTGTTCAAGGAACTTCTCCAGTAACACAGGGAATACCCGGAGTATTACTTAAAAAAATTTGTAAAACAACATTGTTTTTTTGGGTTTTGGATTTATGGCCGGAGAGTTTGAGATCAGCTGGTGGCATTACAAATAAAAAAATTATTTCATTTTTTAATAGTATTGTAAAATTCATTTATAACAATTCAGATAAAATCTTAATTAGCTCAAAGTCATTTAAAGAATCAATATTACAAAAAGGAGATTATTCTGACAAAATTTTATATTTTCCGAATTGGGCCGAAGAAGTTTTCGTAGAATCACAGAGCTTTCAAGTCCCAACGCTTCCTGAGGGATTTAAAATAATGTTTGCTGGTAACATCGGCGAAGCTCAAGATTTTGAATCCATTCTCAACACTGCGATTTTAACAAAATTTGATGAAAATATTAAATGGATAATAATTGGAGATGGTCGTAAAAAGGAATGGGTTACGAACTTTATAAAAGATAATAAATTAGAGAAAACTGTTTTCTTGTTGGGTAAATATCCGATAGAGTACATGCCATCTTTTTATAAACAAGCTGACGCTATGCTGGTTACATTAAAGGATGAGGAAATTTTTAAATTTACTGTTCCAGCCAAAACCCAATCGTATATGGCTTCAGGCAAACCAATTTTAGCTATGGTGAATGGAGAGACTTCCTTATTGATTCAGGAGGCATGTTGCGGATTTGCAGTTAATGCTGGTAATTCACATCAATTAGCAAGAATTATTGAAGATATTAGTCAAAATAAAGAGAAATTTTCAGAATTAGGTATAAATGGATATAACTACTTTAAAAAACATTTCAGCAAAAATCAGTGTATTGACAAATTATGCGAATTAATCGATAATTAGATGGACCACATTATATTATTAAAAATATCACTATCTCTTCCTATTCTTTTTGTTGCGATATATAAGTACTTTGTAATTGCCGAGAAATTCAACATTATTGATAAGCCCAACCATCGCAGCTCTCATAAACATATTACAATTAGGGGTGGCGGAATAATTTTCTTTATTGGAGCCATACTATACACCCTCTTTTTCGGTCTAACCCTCCCCTATTTCATATCGGGACTTATACTAATCTCTGTAATCAGTTTTGTTGACGACGTATGGACTCTCTCTTCAAAAGTCAGAATTGTTGTTCACTTCATAGCAATGATGCTGATGTTTTACGATTGTGGATTCTACTCCATTCCTTGGTATTACTTGGTAATTGCATTAATTGTCTCAACCGGGATTATCAATGCTTACAACTTTATGGACGGCATAAACGGAATTACAGGAGGTTATAGTCTGATGGTAATGGGGTCATTTTGGTGGATTAATAATCATATCCATCAATTTATTGATAACAACTTTCTGTATGTTATCGGTATCTCACTCCTCGTATTCAACCTATTCAACTTTCGCAAACGGGCCAGATGCTTTGCCGGTGACGTAGGGGCTGTTTCAATTGCATTTATTATAGTTTTCTTACTTGGTAAACTAATGGTAGAGACCGGCAACCAAACATTCATCATAATCCTTATGGTCTACGGCGTTGACAGCATACTCACAATTATCCACCGCCTAATTCTAAAAGAGAATATATTCCAGGCCCACCGCAAACACCTCTACCAGATTATGTCAAATGAACTCAAGATACCACACACAACAGTGAGTTTAACATATATGGCAGTACAGGGAGTAATTATGGTAGGATATTTTGTGTTTATGAACCTATACCCATCAGCTAGCCAGTGGATTTACTTTCTAGCAGTAGCAACTGTATTGGCAGGGGTTTATATGTGGTTTATGAAGAAGAATTTTAAATTGCATCAAGGGTAACACCTTGCCACAGTTTTTGGCAAATAACGCAATCTGAGAGGGTTGCGTTTTTAAGAATCTGGCTATTTAACATAATTATTGTTGTTGGGAGGAATGGGCGGAGCGGAGACCTTGCCAGGAGGCTCCGTTCACCTTACCACAGTTTTTGGCAAGTAATTGTATACCTGAGATATACGAAAGGAACTTTTTGGAATACTCCTTCAATTATAGAAAAATACTTTGTGTAAATATCTCTATGATTGCAACTTGCCAAAAGTTGTGGCAAGGTGAGCTTCAAATTCAAACTCAAATTAAATTGAATTCAAAATTAAATTTGAAATTAGATATTATATGGCACAGGCGATATAAATCAAATTCATATTTAACTGTATAAGAGGATTATATTTGGATGAGTGAATTATTATTATGAACTTTAATAGTAACTAATTAATCTATTACTGATATGCCATTTGCAAGAATAACTTACAATACTAAAGATTGGAAGCATCCTTCCGGTCCATTTGGTAAGTGCCCAAAATTATGGGAGACAGAAAAGGGTTTCGGATTTGAAGAGTGGTACAGAAATGAATCATTTCAAAAAGAAGAGCATGGAGAAATCTGGCAGTATGGGTATTTACAGTGCTTCAAAAGTGCAAAAAATCATAAAGGGAGTACCTATCGAAATGTTGATTTATTTACAAGGCAGTGTCACTGCGGAGCTAATAATATTCTTAACCGGTTTATAGCTGTTGCACATTACAATTCTCTATATGTTCTCACAGATAAAGAACGTATTATTGCTGAGGAAGAGTTTGGAAATGAGCTACAAGATATTAGAAACGAACTAATAGGTTTAGAAGTGGATGTCGTTAATAATTTTGATAATCACCCAGATGGACTCCCAAAAATAAATTTCAAGTATAAAGTTAAAGACGAGAAATATCTGTATGATTCCTTGAATCCAATTTTTTGTAATCCACAAAATAGAATGTGGAGATACAGGAATTTTTACAATGACAGAATTGAAATTAGCATTTATGATTAATACAATCTATAACTAAAAATTTTTACATATGATTACTGAATCTGATATCCAAAAGATAAACGAAATCATTGCGTCATTATATAATGCAAAAGACTCTCCTCAGTTGATAATTCAACCTCTGTTACTAGATGATCTCTTAAATAAGTTAGTAAAAGTAACCAGATTAATGAAGATTAAACAATTAGATAACTCAAGTCAAACTGTTAATTATTCATTATTGTACAATTTATATAATCCTATTGTTAATAGCCAACCAACACAAGTCATAACGAGCTTAAATAACAATATAAACTCATATATATCGGATACTAACAACTTATTAATTTCTTTGATTGATGACTTATCAATTGAGTCTATTATACTATCAACAGTTCAAAGAGTTATATCTGATAATTCAAAGTATAATGCATTAAAAAAAGAGGCTGACAAATATGAATCTTTGAAGCCTAAGATTGAGGCCATTGCTTCAAATATTGATAATCTTGAAAATAATGTTGATGCAATTATTAATAAAGAAATTGAATTAAGAAAGAGGAAATTGACACAATCATTTAACTATAATTCAAAAATCTTATCAAGCGTATACTATAAACGAGCCCAATCTCTTTTCATTGAAAGAATAATTTACACTATCCTAGGCCTATCACTAGCCTTATGTGCTACTTTTATTTTAATAAAAGATATCGATAAATTTGAAGGGTTGAATGGAATTATTAAAATTTTTATGATTAGATTTCCATTAGTTGGTATATCAATATGGAGTTTTTTTGAAGTGTCAAGAGTAACAAAACTTCATGATTTCTATATGGATAAAGCACAAATAGCAATGAATATCGAAGAATTGATAAACACATCAAACAATGATGATAATAATGTTAATACTTGTGGTAATTTCAAATTTGACATTTTATCAAAATTGACTCATTCATATGCTTCCAATCAAAAACAGGAAATCAATTTAAAAGAAGATCTTAAATATTTATTTGACAAATTAACCGGATTAATAGAAAAGCTTACCCCAATAAAGAATTAAACTCAGGCTTTATCTTATTCATTAAAAATAGTTGAAGAGAATCATTACTTCGGCTTAACAGTATCAAAAATAAAAGGCAAAGAGAGGGTGTTTTGGATTTGTAGTCGGCCTATGCACTTGTAGTTGGGGAGGGTGAGGACGTTTTCGCGGGTGAGGTAGGGGGTGAAATAGGGCATTACGTAGTCCACGTCGTTGATGCCGGGGCGGAAGAAGATGGTGCTGCCGACGTTGCCTAAAATGGAGTGCTTCATGTTATCGCTTAGCTGGCCGAGGGTCTGGTTGGCCAGGACGAGGCTGAGCCGGTATTTTCTTGCTTCGGACATGGCGTACATGACTGAGTGGGACATGAAGTTCTGGAATTCGTCCACAAAGAGGGTGAAGTTCTTGCGTGAGTCTTCGTAAAGGTCCTGGCGGGAGAGTGCGGCGTTGATAATTCTGGAGAGGACAATTGTTCCCAGGATGTTGACTCCAATCTTTCCTATTTTTCCTTTTGAGAGGGAGACCATCAGGATTTTGTCGTTGTCTATTACCTCCCTGAAATTAATGTTGCTTGCCTTGGTGGATATAATCGGTTTAATAAATTCGTTCATTGTAAGCTGATTGAGTTTACTTACAATGTAAGGGGTCATGTTTGTGAGGTTATATTCGCCAGTCATTCTCAAGGCAGTCTCTTTCCAGAATTCAACCACATCCTGGTCTTTACATTTTTTTAAAAGGTCGGTTCTGAATGTAGAGTCCTGGAATACTCTGGAGACATCTGCAATAGTTCCCAGATCGTCCGGGTCATCCATCAGAAGAAGCAGTGCATTTTTCATGAAGAGCTCAAAAATGGGGCCCATGGATATTTGTATATGCTCGTACTCCTGCTTGAAAAAATTAAACAGATCGTCTATAAGAAAGCTTTTCTCCTGAGGATGGGCTTTGTTGTACTCCAGAAGATTAATTCTAATTTTATTGTTTGGTAAGCCCGGCTCAAAATGGATAACATCTTTTCGCCTCTCAACGGGCATATTAATCATAATATTTCTGAAGAGATCTCCGTGCGGGTCAATGACACAGACTCCCTTACCGGCTTTGATTCTGTCCATAATCATTGAGTAGAGGACTGTTGTTTTACCGGTCCCGGTCTGGCCTAAAATATAGAGGTGTTTGCTCAGGTCATCCACATCTATTGTCACCGGAATACTTCCGTTTCCTGTCTTCTTCTCTCCGAGCTGAATACCGGTTTTACTTAAATTTTCAGGTATGTAGCCGAATACCTGTTTATGTGTTTTAATTCCGGGGATTGAAGCAGAATATGGATAAGGGAACTTGAAAACATTCAATATGTTGCAAAGGGAGTAAAGGTAGTTCCAATTCCTTTCTGCTCCCGCTTTCTCCTCTTTTTTAAGAATCTCTCTTGCTGACACTTTCACGGGTGTTGTCTTTACAAGCGCTGCGCTTTCAAAGAATGCTGCCGATATCGCTGACAGCATACTCTCCCCTACTCTTTTTGTCTCTTGTGCCTCAAATACCTCAACGTTAAAGCACTTTGATGGTGCCTGAAGGTATGTTGAGATTATCTGGCTTGCCCGCTCCTTCTCAGGATTTGTAGTGAAGTAATTGCTGATATTATTTAATGCATCTCTTAGATAATCAACCTCCTTTCTTGACAGTTTTACCGGTGAGAGCACTATCTCTACCATGGTCCGGCTCTTCTGGTGCGTAAGCTGTTCACAGAATCGGTCCAGCTTAATTTCCGGCATCATCAGAGCCGGAAGTGTTATGCTCCGCTTCCCCTCTTCTCTTTTTGCCGACGAAAAGCCTACGCTTTTTGAGTTTGATTGTGATAACTCTGTGAATTCAGGGACAATCTGGACAAATGTGGTGACGCTGAAGGGGAACAGGGTGTTCAGCAAATCGGCCTCCTCAATAATGGGAGAAAAGAAGTAAATAGTTTTGCCGAACTCCTTTTTTGCCTGCATAAAGAGGTCAAATTCGTTGTGGATTTCGTTGAATTTTATGATTGCCTCTTCGTATGAGCGGACGTCAAATTCAACAATCAGGACAGGATCTATGTAGTCGCTGCCGGGTTTGTACAAGTATCTCAGTCTGATGGTTAGTCCGGAATCGTAAAAGGAGATTGTATTGAGAAAATTTGAGTGCCATTCTGCTGCGAGCTGGCAGAGGTATTCGGCCTCAGGCTTGTTGTCAAATGATGAGCAGGCGACGGAGTTGAGCCTGTATGCGAAATATCCTTTGTCCGGTTTGTCATCCTTGGCGGTGAAGTGGAAAAACGGCTTTACGGCGTTGTTATCTGTCACCGTCTTTGCAAAATTGAGTATCTTCTTTTGCTGTGCCGATTTTTGTATTGCATTTTCAATGTGCAAAAAAAGCCTGCCGGTATTAACATTCGGCTTTGCAAAATAGTCGTATGCACCCATGCGGATACATTCGGAAATAAGCTGAAAATCGTCTGTCTTTGCTGTTAAAATGATGACCGGAATAGAGCTGTCAATCTCCTTTATCTTCAGCAACCCCTCCCTCCCCTGAATCTCTCCCGTGGTAAAAGTGAGCCCCAATATCACCGCCTCAAAACTCCCCTTATAATTCTGAAGTTTCTCCAGCCCCTCCTCCACACTCGGAGCATTAGTCAAACTAAAATCATACTGTTTCGCCGTCTTCTCCAGAATAGGATACCACTTAGAGAACTTATCATCAATCATCAATATTTCCCGCATAACAAAAAGTTGTTAAAATTATTGGAGACAGGAGATTAATGGAGCTGTGGAAGCAAATTTAGGGAGAATAATTGGGAAATGGTTTCAATTTGAAGTTTTTAAAATATTTATTTGCAATTTTCTATAAAATATTTTCAGTATTAAATTAAATTATATTAATTTTAATGGCTGATTTTCAGTCACCACGAGCTCTTTTTGAAAATAGCCAATCGGCTCCAGATTTCCACTAGCTCCATCGCACCTTATACAATTTATTTATTGCTCCTTTCGTACCAATTTAATTATTAGATTTTTAACTGAAATCTATGTAGTGTATGAAGAAATTTAGTTTTAACGAGCTATTAGTTATTCTTTTAGCTATAGGCTTATGTGTTTTTGGAATCGTATTCCTTGAAGAGATTTACAATTCAAAAATTGGCGGATTAAGTCAGGAAATCTTCTCAGCTGTATTAGCATCTATTTTCACAGTAGCAGCTATGACAATTGTTATTAAGCTGCAATCCAGACAAGAGAAGGAGAAAGAATTTGCATCTAAGGTATTTGAAAAGAAACTTGAGATCTACCAGGAACTTTTGCAGATTCTCTTTAAAGCAGACGATGACAATTTATTAGAAAACAGCGAAATCCAACAAATTGAAAATAAGATAGGAGAAGCCTCGATTGTCGCTAATGCCAGGCTTGTATCCTGTTTCTCGCAATTCATGATTCAACTAAAAATATATGGCTGTTTATATCCCAGAAGCATGAATGACAAGCAGCGAGAACACTTCATAAACTTGATCTACACTAATGGATTGATTTCCGAAACAAAAAAACGATATGTTACAGATATCCGTGACTTTGAAAAGATATTTGTCACAATCGATGATTTAATTCAAGGTATCCGCGAAGATCTTGATGTAGTTGAAGGCAACATAAAAGAGTACATCGGAAAATTCGTCTCAATGCCTATTGATAAGTTTTCAATGAAGAAGAATCCGAATATTATTGATTGAGGTAGAATTTTAAAAAAACTGGGTGTTAAAATGCTAACATTAAGTTAAAAAACATCACGAAAGCAAAAACAAATAATTATAACAAATGTGTTTGATTATAGACAATATTTCGTTTAGTTACTCTCATGATAGGCAAATACTCAATAATATTTCTTTCAGCATTGAAAGAGGTAAAACACTGGGTATTATTGGAGTAAGTGGGACTGGAAAATCTACATTGTTAAAAATTATTGCTGGTTTTTTAGACAAAAAAGAAAATCAAAATTTAATTGGGAGAGTAATTTTTGATAATAATCCTATTAGAACGCTTAAAACTTGCGGTAAATTTTCCTTCATGTTTCAAGAATCAACATTAATGCCCAATTTAAATGTGTGGGAAAATGTATTTCTACCTTTTAAGATTTTAAGCATCCCATCTAACGAAAATATTAATAAAATAATTGGATTAGTGGGACTGGATAAATTCAAAAAATCATTTCCAAGCAAGCTAAGTGGCGGGATGAAGACAAGAGTAGCCTTAGCAAGAAGCTTCATAACTAACCCTGAACTTCTATTACTTGATGAGCCATTTTCTTCACTAGATATCGGATGGAAAAAAAGATTATACGATGAATTGGAAACTTTGCAAAAATTGAATAATACTACTATTATCATAGTGAGTCATGATATTGAAGAAGTACTAAAAATTGCAGATAAAATAATTTTAATTGGATTAGAAGGAACAATAATATATGAGCAAAGAATTTTAAACTCAATAGTTGTTGACCAAGAGGTCCAGTTTATAAAAGATATTCTTATAAATGATTATAATCTAAACATTCAAACAAATTGAAAAATATTATATTTTACTTTCTTCTAATAATTTCATTATTATTAATTTGGCATTTTGCTACCTTTGACAACACTCACTTAAAACTATTAATATCAAATCCTTTTGATAGTTTCAAATATTTTCTAAATGAATGCGATAATATATTAATTGCAACTGCATATACTGGCCTTGAAAGCGTTTTGGGATTCTTAATTGCAGTTATAACCAGTTTTGTACTTGTAATTATTTGTTTATACAATTATAAATTATTTGAACTTATATTGCCATTAATGATCGTATCGCAAGTAATTCCAATTATTACACTTGCTCCTCTTTTCATAATTTTGCTTGATATTGGTCTTAAGTCAAAAGTGGCAATGGCTGCACTAATGTGCTTCTTCCCCATATTTGTAAACATGGCTAGTGGTGTTAATTCTGTTGAAAAAAATTATTTAAACTTATTTAGTATTTATAATTCTTCTAAAACAAAAAAAATTTTCCATCTATTATTTCCTTTAGCTACACCTTACATTTTTTCTGGATTGAAGATTAGCTCCACATTAGCTGTTATAGGTGCTATAGTAGCTGAATTTAATGGAGCTGAATTAGGTCTAGGGAAAAACTTGTTTTTGTCGGCGAAGAGACTTGAGGCTGAATTAATGATTAACTCAATTTTTTTCAGTTGTATATTGGGTGCTTCTTTTTACTTAATGATTTATTCATTTGAAAGAAGAATTGGGAAATGGTATATAAAAGATCAGAAACATAATTAAACCTAATAACATGATAAAATTTTGCAATGTGATAACCGTTGTGTTACTATTATTAAATAGTTGCATTAATGCCAATCATAAGAATGACCAAATTCATCCAAAATTGGAAGAAATCATTCTAAGACAGCAATGGATTCCAAATGCTGGTTATGCCGGAGAACTATTTGCATTTTATGAAACTTGTCATAAAAATGACATTGTAATTGATTTGCAGGCCGGTGCGGATGATGTTGATCCTATAAAACTAGTATTAAGTGGTCAAAGTCATGTAGGAGTAGCAGGTGCTGACCAAATTTTAGAAGCCAATTCAAAAGGTGCTGAATTGGTAGTGATTGGAACAATTAATTATAAATCCTTAGGCTGTTTCATAGCAAAAGAGGAAAAAAATATTAATAAGCCAAAAGATTTTGAAGGCAAAATAGTTGGAATTCAAAGTGGAACATCTGTATACCTAATGTATAAAGCATTAATGACAAGAGGCAAAGTTGATACTAAGATGATTAAAGAAGTTGAAGCTCCTTGGGACATGGCAACTTTTATTATAAACGCCTATGATGTAAGACCTGCTTTCTATAATGATGAACCTGTAACACTAGATCAAAAGGGTATTAAATATACAGTAGTGAGGCCGGAAGATTATGGAGTATATTTCGTTGGCACAGTTTATTTTACAACAAAAAACATTATTGAGAATTACACAGAAGATGTGCAAAGGCTAGTTAATTCATTGTGTGAGGGATGGGAAAAAGCACTTGGTGACAAAGAAAAAAGCATCGAATTGTTACAAAAATTTGATAGTGGAATTGATTTCGAAAGAGAACTATTGTCATTGAGGAAGGGTGTTGATTATTATAAAGGAGCAAATGGCAGAGTTCTGACATCAACCAGAGAAGATTGGGATAGTATGGCAAAAACATTACAAGAGTTTGGACTATTGAATAATTATGATTACGACAAAACCGTAAATAATACATTTGTAAATTGGTATCATCAAAATAGAAGAAAATGATTAGCAAGATGTATAGTAAACTAGAGTTCAAAAAAGAGAACTTAGAATGTTGGAAAAAAAACACAAATTATTGGTTAAATTCTCCACTCAGACAAGTAGAAGATACAAAGAGCTTTTTCACTAATAAGTTGAAAGAAATTTTATTTAATAATTGCATAATATTTGACTTAGGCTGCGGTAGTGGATGGCTTATTGATTTAATTCAAGAGCTCAACATATCTGTCAAATACATTGGAATAGATTTTAATAAGAAGTTTATTGACTTTTTAAATGGGAAATTCAATAATTCAAATTATGAATTTATATTGGCTGACTTAGAAGAGCCACTAAATCAAAAGTATTATAATAAAGCTGATTTTGTCTTTAATAATTTCAATTTTTTTGAAATTGCAAATTTAGAGTCAGCATTTGATAATGCTTATCAATTTCTTAAAAAAGATGGCAGCTTGATAATCTCAACTATAGATGTTACATATTTAGTTGTTGCGATAAGCAAAAACTTTGACGAATTTAAGCAGAACCTAGTTGATTACGAGAAAACAAAGAATGGAGGCAATGTTCCATATTTCTTCCAACCTATCGACTTAGGGTATGCATCATCAAATAATCTAAGATATGCAAGCGTTCTTTACTCATTAGCAGACTATTTTAGACTTGCAAAATCTAAAGGTTTATCACTAATTGATTATGATGAAATTATTTGCACATCAAGGTTTATCCCAAAAATATATCAGTATATTCAATTTTCAAAAAAATCAAATAGATGATAACCAAACTAATAAGGATTTTAATTATTTCTGATGTCATTAACGACATTAAATATAATTACGACTTTATAGACGGAACAGCATACGAAATTGAAATAAATTACCTACCAATCAAGTTAGATGATATAAATTGTGTTTGTAGCGAAAAGTATAATATTATAATATCTGAAACATTTAATTTTAATAACCTTAAACAAGAAAATAAAGGTTTAAATAATAATATCGAGAAGAATTTTTTTGGATTTGAAGGCAGATTCGTATTAATTAATTATCCTATAAACAATTATGAATTAAGAAATTATGACACTGCCCATTTTCCAAACTGCAAAACTTTCAAACAAAAAGATTATACAAAGTATACCCGAATTGAAACATTCACTAATATTTTCAAATCAAAAAACTATCTTGAAAGTATAAAAGATTGCATCAAACCAGAAAGAGTTGTTTTAAATGACTTGAACTTTTCAAAATTTTTAAGAAAAGAAGTGAAAAAATATATCGCTGTAGAAAAGGACTATATTTTTACCGGTGTTCTATTTTCAAGATATATGGTCTCTTTAAAGCGAAGTGGAAGAATATGGATACAGATGTTAATCCTTATCTTTGTTTCATGGCTTTTCCTTAGTAATCATGAATATGCAAATGATATTAAAAATAATCTTAAAAATGCATCGTCATTCTTCGGCTCTCACTTATTTAACCCTAACGTTTCAGCTATAAGACCTGTAAGTATTATTGCGACAATTGTTACTTGTTTTCTTTATTGGCTTTGGTACATCAGAGATATTTTTGAAGATATTAACAAAGAAATATCTCCAATTGGTTTTAGAGTTCTTTACTATTTTACTTTCCCTTTAATAATTTCAATTATATTATTGTTATTAATCAAATTAGTTGAAGGCAAAATATTATATAATCAACAGCCAATTTTTAGTTACAATACTTCAATTTTTATTTATAAAGAATATTTTATTATCGGATTATTAACTCTGTTGGATTTCGTTATTTTAATTGCATCACGAAAATCTTCAAAAAGCAATTTGATAACAAAGCATACTGAAACGAAACTTCTAAATGTGTATGAAGTGACTTTCAAGACCATTATTATTTGCGATGTCCCAATATTAATAGGAAGTTATATATTATCTTATCAAGAGCAATTCATTCAATTTCCAGAAACTAGAACAGCTTTTCAAATTGGAGCAACCGCTTCATCACTTTTTATTCTACAATTAATTTATCTGTTCATTAACTGGAAATCTTCATATGAAGATTATTTGAGTAGCTAATTTTTTTAGGAAGATATTCTCACATACTATGTCAAATATTTGTTTTTAAGTACTTTTGTTAAAAGACAATTAAACAAATGAAACTTTTTAAATAACAATATGAACCTAACAATTCTAATAATGGCGGGGGGATCGGGGGAGAGGTTCTGGCCGTTGTCGACGAGGGAGAGGCCGAAGCAGCTGTTGAGGCTGATTGATAGTGAACGGAGCTTGATTCGGATGACGGTGGAGAGGGTGTTGCCGATGGTATCGGCGGAGAGGATTTTTATTGCGACGAATGAGGTGCAGGCGGCGGCGGTGAGGGAGGAGCTGGGGATGATTCCGGAGCGGAATATAATTCTGGAGCCGGCGTTCAGGGACACCGCCGCCGCCATCGGGTATGGTTGTACGTATGTAGAAACGCTTATTCCCGGCTCTACAATGGTTGTGCTTGCGTCGGACCACCTTATAAAGGATGAGGAGGCTTTCCGACGCTCTCTGCTGGTGGCTGTGGAGGTGGCTGAGCGCTCTGAGGCGATTGTAACCCTCGGCATAAAGCCTGACAGGCCTGAGACGGGGTATGGGTATCTGGAGACTGCGGAGAGTAAAACGGGCATTCCGGCGAAGGTTCTGCGTTTTTGCGAGAAACCTGCTCTTGAAAAAGCTCAGGAGTATCTGGAAAGTGGTCGTTTTCTTTGGAATAGCGGTATGTTTATTTTCAAGGTTGAAACAATGTTCAGTGCGTTTGAAAGATTAATGCCGGACCATTGGGCAGTTTTAAAAGATATTCAGGCTCTTAAGAGTGATCCTGAATATTCATCTAAGCTTAAAGATCTCTTTGGCAAATTTGTCAAGATTTCTATTGACTTTGGAATTATGGAGAAGTTTGCAAATACTTATGTTGTGCCGGTGGACTTTGGGTGGAATGATATAGGATCCTACCCTGCCCTGGCGGAGGTATTTCCTTCTAATGAGAATAATACGATTGTTCGGAATGCGCAGGTGAAGGAGTATAATTCGGGTGGGAATATTGTGATTAGATCTGAGGAGAGTGATGTGAAGAGTGATGTGAAGAGTGATGTGAATGGTGACGTTAAGAGCGATGTGAAGAGCGGCCGGGGCGGGAAGGTGATTGCTCTGCTTGGTGTGCATGATATGGTGATTGTTGAGACTCCGGATGCTATTCTGGTATGCAGCAAGGAGGAGGCGCAGAATATTAAGAAGATATTGTAGGGGGGACCACAGACGAGGGTGGATTTTTGAATACACGGACGGCTGTAACATGCAGAATATGTGTTGATTGACACTTTATCCCTGGGATGATCCCATGGGTTAAGTGTTAATGCACTGAAATATAAATCATTGCAGCGACACGGGGTGCGGAATTTTTCTGCCGAACGGCCTAAAACGGCGGAGCACCATATAAATTTGCGGAAGGCGGGAAAGGCGGGCGAAGGAGCCCACAGGAGTGGAATTAGGGCCTACAGGCGAGCGTAGGGCGAACCTCCATCGGGTTCTTTATGTGATAGTTAATCCTATAGAGGTTCGTCTCATGTGAGCCTGTGGGATGGGGATGCACTTGTGGTGTGTTTGGATAAAAAAAGTATGGCTCCCAATTGGGAGCCATAGTTTTTTTGATTTTAAATGAATTCATTTATCGGTTTTAATAGCCTATTCGGTGTAGCCGGGGTTTTGCTGGAGTTCGGGGTAGATTTGGCGTTCGGTGTGGGAGATTGGGAGGACGATTTTGTTGAAGTCCCAGGTGATGGTGCCGGGGCAGCCGGCGGATTGGGCAAAGTTGTGGCCGTCGCCGTCGAGGCGGGTTATTGATTTGCCGAGTCGCATCTGGTCAAAAAATCGGTGGCCTTCCCCAATGAACTCTTTGCGTCGCTCAATCTGGATTAGGTCGTCTGTGGCGGTGAGTTTGGTCACTGCTGGGTTTGCGCGTTTGCGGATTACGTCAAGGTAGTTGCTTGCGGCTGTGACTCCGGCACTGCCTTTGAGGGCTCCCTCGGCGGCTATCAGGTATGCCTCTGAAAGTCTAAGGAGTTTAGGGTTATTGAGCCTAAAATTTACACCTCCGTTGCCCGGAAATTTGTTGAGCCATGCTTTGGGTAAGTCGTATTGCGAGTCGTACCTTACAAACTGGGCGCGAATGTCGTCCGGATCGGATTCAATAAGGTTTATCCAGGCTACTGTAGGGATAAGGGATGCTCCTGCTGATGGGCTGCCGTGCCATAGGTTGTGCCAGTATGAGCCGTATCCTCCGTCATCGTCAATGTTTGATTGGGCCGATACAAAGAGCTCAAGAATTGTCTCGGAGGCTCCTACCTCTTTCCAGTAGTTGATGTATTGGTCACGGGTTGCAAGGGTGTAAGGTGATTGTTCAATGACCTCTTTTGCAGCATTGTGTGCGTTATCCCACTCTCCTTTGTAGAGGTACACTCTGGCCTGGAGAAGTTTTGCAGCCCAGTAGTTGAAGTGTCCGGTATTTTTTGATTTTGAGAGGAGTGGAAGTGCAGTTGTGAGGTCTGCCAGAACTTGAGTGTAGGTTTGGGCTACAGTACTCCTTGGAAGTTTTGAGTCTGAAGGGGCGAGTATCTCTGTAATAAGTACTGCACCAAGTGAAGCTCCGTTGTCTTTCAAATATGGATATCCGTAGAGTCTTGCAAGATCGAAGAAAACTAGTGCCCTAACTGCGTGAGCCTGGCCAAGGAAGTCGTTCTTTTTTGCAATGTCGGCTGGTTTTGTGACATTGAGATTCCCAATATTTGCGATAAGGGTGTTGCATCTCATTATGGTCTGATAGCATTTTTTCCACATTTCAAAATTGCTGCTGCTCTCAGATTCGTAACCAAATGTGTAGATCTGCACCCATCCTGTACTCATAACCCTTGGCTGGATGTTGTCTCCGCGCTGGTCTCCCATAAGTTGCATAAGGGTTCCGTAGTAATCCTGATATTTCATATCCACATAGAGTCCGTTGACGGCTACTCCTGCGTCGTAAATGGTCTTCATTGCTGTTTCTGCTACCACTACGTTGGTAGGCCTTGTATCCAGAAAGTCCTGACAGGATCCAAGAGTGAATATCACTAGCGGAATGAGAATCAGTTGTTTTATTTTATTTTTCATAATCATCATTATTAGTGAGTTATAGTGATATCTCCAAACCAATTGTCACAGTTCTGAGTGCAGGGAATGTGAAATTGTAGTAGCCGTTTGACTGTACCTCAGGGTCAAAATTGAGTCCTGTGAATGTCAGGAGGTTATTCCCGGACAGGAAGATTCTTGCATTTGATACCTTAATGGCATTTGTAATGTTTTTAGGGAATAGGTAGGATACTGTCATATTTTTTAGTCTCAGGTAGTCACCTTTTTTGAGAGCCCTGCTTGAGTCGTAATATCCACCCTGTGTATTTCCTGCAACACGACGTGGTACATCGGTAATATCGCCTGGCTGCTGCCATCTTCTCAGCTGCTCTTTTGAGGTGTTTTTGTACGAATTGTATCCGTCGTCTTCAATATCGTCTACTGAGTTGTCAAATACATAGTGACCATATTTATAGGCCCAGCTAAATGCTGCCGAGAATGACTTCCAGGTGAAGGAGGCGTTGAATCCTCCAAAACCTTTAGGTATTGCTGTCATCCCTTCAAGAATTGTTGATGATGCTTGTGACCTTGATACAAGAGTTCTGTCTTTGGTACCATCAGGGAGTGTTGCGTTTGAGTAGTATTGTGGATTACCTGTTTGAGGGTCAACTCCGTAGTACTCTCTGGTGTAGTACTGAACAAATGAGTACCCAGCCTTCCAGATATGAGGTCGGCTTACAATCTGCTCTCCCTCTGCCGATAGAGAAAGTACTTCGTTGTGAAGCGTTGCCCAGTTGAGGCCGGCTGTGAGGGTCATTTCTTTGTTCTTAATAATATCTACATTAACTGCCAGCTCAACCCCTTTGTTTTCCATTGAGCCTATGTTTGTGAGTGCGCTTCCAAACCCTGTTGTTGATGGAACTGTTGCATTCATCAGCAGGTCTTTGGTAGTTTTTTTATAGTATTCAGCCGTTAAGCCGACTCTGTCAAATATCCTGGCATCCAGACCAATGTTCCAGTTGTTGTTTTTCTCCCAGGTGAGGTCTTTATTTGCCAGATTGCTCGGGTAGCCTGCTGCTGCAGTGTCGTAAATATCATATCCGAATACAGCCATATAACCGTATAAATCAGATGGAAGCGTACCACTGGTACCATATGAGCCTCTAAGTCTTAGGTCGTCAATCCACTTGATTTTTTTGATAAAGTTTTCGTTGCTCAACCTCCATGATGCAGCAACAGACCAGAAGTTACCCCATCTTTTATCCGGCCCGAGTCTGGATGAACCATCTCTTCTGAAGGAGCCTGATATATAGTACTTAGAATCGAAGTCGTAGTTTGCGCTTGATACTGCTGACAGAAGGTTTGAATTGCTTCGGTATGTATAGCCGGATTCGAAGTTGGTAGCTAGTGCCGATTCGGTTGCACCGTAATTAGAGAAGTCCATTTTTGCGAGGCGGGTATAGAGAAACTCCTCTTTCTCGGCCTCCCACCCTGCCATAATTGCAAAGGTGTGTTTCTTTATGGTTTTATTGTAGTTTGCAATTGTGCTGCTAACTGTCCTTCCCACCATTCTGTATCGGTCCGATGCAAATCCTTGCCCATACGCGGTGAAGTTAATGTGTCCGTAAAGCCAGTGGAAGCGGTCGTGCATCTTGAGGTAGTCGTGGCTTACGATGCTTTTAATTTTAAGGTCTTTTGTAATCTGAAGTTCGGCCCACCCCTTAAGAAGTATACGAAGCTGATTTGCGTCGTTTATCTGAAGGTCAAACTGAGGTACCGGGTTAACCCTGGTTCCGCCGTCGTAGTACTCCATCCAGTAGGATCCATCGTCATATTTGAACGGCCAGCGTGGGGTAAGGTGTACCTTCCATAGATAGAAGACATTATCTTTTGCCTGACCATCCTGGTGTCCGCTCTGGTCCTGTGTTGAGAACTGGAATGAGCCTCCCACCTTAAGGCGTTTAGACATCTGATGTTCGGCATTCATACTTGCTGTAAGTCTGTCCAGGTATTGAATTCTGTTTATACCTTTATCATCTGTATATGCAACTGAAGCAAAGACTTTAGATTTTTCGCTTCCGCCGGATACTGAGAGCTCATAGTTTTGTGATACGGCTGTTCTGAAAAGCTGCTTCTCCCAATCTTCATAAATAAGATTTGGTTTTCTTGATGGATAGTATTTCTCTGTTTGTGCGTTTACGTAGTTATCAAGAGAGCCGTAAGATTGCCAGAACACAGGGTTATCCTTACCGTAGTTAGTCCAGGCCTCTCTTGTTAACATTTCACCCTCTTCTTCTGATACCATAGGGTAGTTATCAACGGCAAAATATGATACGGCCAGATTGCCTTTAAAGGTTGTAACCACTCTACCCGCTTTACCCTTTTTAGTTGTTATCAAAATTACTCCGTTTGATGCTCTTGAGCCGTAAAGTGATGCGGCTGCAGCATCTTTAAGAACAGTAATTGTCTCTATGTCGCCGGGGTTGAGGAAGTTCATCGAGCTTGTGTACATATTCCCTGATCCCCAGTCACCGCTGGTTACAGGAACACCATCTATAACATATAGTGGTTCGTTACCTGCATTGAAGGATCCGAATCCTCTGATTCTAATCTCAGGGAGTGATCCGGGTTGTCCCGATTTCTGTGAAATTTGAACTCCGGGAACAGAGCCTACAATTGCCTGCTCAAAGCTTACAACAGGTATGTCTTTGAAGTTTTCCTGTTTAAGCTGAGTTGCAGAACCGGAATATGATCCCTTTGTCATTGTTCCGTAGGCAACAACCATTACCTCGTCTAGACCCACAGCCTGCTGGACGAGGACAACATTAATCTCTCCCCTCTCGTTTACAGGGACCTCCTGTGGCTGATACCCAATAAATGTAAATACCAATGTTCCTGTTGATGGAACATTAGTTAGTGAGTAAATACCGTTTGCATCTGTAGAGGTTCCGTGTGAAGTTCCCTTCACCATAACAGAAACATAAGGTACCGGCGTTCCATCGATTGCATCTGTTACCTTTCCGGTAACTTTAATTTGGGCATAGGAATAGCTGCATAGTACAGACAGAATTCCCAACAATAGTAGAATCCGCTTGACCATCTTTTAATTAATTAGTCAGTTTAGTTTTTGATGTAAGAATAAAAATCAGAAGAGAAGTAAGCCCTCAGCTAACTGTTTGTGACCTGCCAAAAGCCAGTGTAGTCAGTTTAAGTTAAGAAACTTGGTTAATTAAAGAGCCTATAAATATACTAAAACATAGATTATAATTACAATTTATTATTAAATAATTGTACAAAAACTAAAATTCTCCCTCCTTTTGTGCCGTTACTATGTTTTTGATGCTTTCAAAAACAACTTAAATAGGATTTTTTGAGGGGCCTACAGGCGAGGATGGCGGCGTGAGCGACATGAAGCCACAGGCGAGGGATTAGAGCCCATAGGCGAGCATTATTTTCTGCCGAATGGCTAAACACGGCGGAGCACCATTTAAATGAAGTTATTTCCCGCACCTTTCCGGGTTATTTCCCGCTCATTTGCAAGCGGGTTTTTTATTTGCTTGCCCGCACGGGAATAACCCGGGGTGCGAGAATAACTTCAGGGGGAGAAACTGGGTGGTTTTTTGAATACACGGGCGGCTGTAACACGCAGAATATGTGTTGATTGACACTTTATCCTTGGGATAACCCCAGGGATAAAGTGTTAATGCATTGAAATATAAATCGTTGCAGCGACTCGTGGATCGAAGATTTTTCTGCCGAACGGCTAGACACGGCGAAGCACCAATAAATTTGGTTTATATTATAAACTTATTTACATTTGCAAAGTGCAATGAAAACCAGTTGCACTTTTTTAACAGCTATTTGGTTTATATTGTAAACTTATTTATTTTTGTAATAACATTTTGAATTATGGAAGAGAAAAATTTAAATCAGAACGAGAGTCTTGAACTCATTTCTAAAATGATCAAGGAGACCAGGACAAATCTGGAAAGAGATGGCGGAAGAATCTATTTGCTTTGGGGTTATTTGTGGCTGATTGTTGCGTTGGCTGTATATTTTCTGATTCTGGAAACGGGTGACTACCGAGTGCAGTGGCTATGGTTTGCAATGCCGATAATCGGCTATCCTGCAATGATATATATGCTTAAGAAAAGGGACAAAGGGGTAGTGACCTTTATCGGCAGGGTAATCGGAAATATATGGATATCGGTAGGTGTGGCGGCCGGACTTTTGTCTTTGTATATGTTGGTGGATTACAAAGCATACCCTATTCTTTTTGTAATGGCTCTTTTAGTGAATGTGGGTGTTGCGATTAGTGGCTTAGTTATTAAGTTTAAGCCAGTTATCATTGCCGGTTTTCTGGGAATTGCACTAAGTTTTGTAATGCTGATGGTGTCGGGGATGGAGCAAATTCTTGTTTCTGCGGGCTTTGCAGTGATTATGCTTATAATTCCGGGGCACATATTAAACGATGCTAAAAGAAGAGGGGGAAAAGTTATGAGGGGAGGTAATCATGTTTAAGGAGCTGGACCCCCTACTCCATTCGCAGTTGCGGCTGGCTGTAATATCAATTCTTGTCTCGCTTGAAGAGGCCGACTTTGTTTACCTGCGGGAGAAGACCTCCTCTACTGCCGGTAACCTTAGTGTTCAGCTTGAGAAACTTAGCGAGGCCGGGTACATTGAGATTGAGAAGGGCTACAGCGGAAAACGTCCCCGAACTACTTGCCGGATTACCGAGGCCGGGCGGAAGGCGTTTGAGGATTACGTTGAGGCTCTGAAGAGCTATTTTTAGGGCCGAATGGTTAAACACGGCTGAGTAGCATATAATTGAAGTAATTTCTCGTTAAATGAAGTTATTTCCCGCACCTTTCCGGGTTATTTCCCGCTCATTTGCAAACGGGTTTTTTATTTGCTTGCCCGCACGGGAATAACCCGGGGTGCGAGAATAACTTCAGGGGGAGAAACTGGGTGGTTTTTTGAATACACGGGCGGCTGTAACACTCAGAATATGTGTTGATTAACACTTAATCCCTGGGATGACCCCATGGATTAAGTGTTAATGCATTGAAATATAAATCGTTGCAGCGACTCAGGGTATGGGATTTTTCTGCCGAACAGCTAAACACGGCGAAGCACCATATAAATTTGCGGGAGGCGATGCGGAAAGCGTAAAAGGGAACCAAAACGAGCCAGCGGGCGTTGGTGTTAGAGAGCTGAAAAAGAGGATTTTGTTTGGAGATTTGAGAAATCCTTGTGAACTTTATATCATGAAAAAGTTTCTTATCAGTTTGCTTCTGCCGATATATTGTATCGGTGTGAGTGTGTGTGGCTTTGCTCAAAGTGGGCTGGCTGCTCAATATTTACCGAATGCTAAACGGGGGGTTGCTTATGCTATGAAGGGACTCGCCGGGTGTTATGAAAATGGGTCGGGTGTGGAGACTAATTATCTGGAGGCTTTAAGGTTGCACAAGGAGGCGGCGTATAGGGGGGATTCGTACTCGAAGTTTAGGTTGGGGGCTTTGCACAAGTATGGGTTTGGTGGAGTAAAGCAGGATAATGAGTTGGCTTTCAAATATCTTATGGAGGCTAGCAATGAGGGGTGCGATGGTGCAAATTCTTATCTGGCAGAGTTTTATGAGAAGGGGTTGGTTGTTGAGAAGGATTTGAAAATGGCAATAAAGTACTTCTACTTGAGTGGAAATTACTATTTTGAGAAGGCAAAAAAGTGTGAGAGGCTGGCGGAGGTGGATTCGGCATCGGCTCCAAAGAGTGTGGTGGAGGGGTATTTGAGGTATGCCGAGGGTCCGGATGGTGATGCTCGGGCTATGTATGCTCTTAGTCAAGCATATATGTTCGGCCTAAATGGTGTGGAGAAGAATAAGGAATTGGGTCTGGAGTGGCTGAAGAGGGCTTCGGATAAGGGTTTGACTATAGCGATGTCTGAGTATGGGGATTATTTAATTTCAAAGGAGAAGTATGAAGAGGCGGTAAAGGTGTTGGAAGTGTGTAGTTTAAGAGGGCATCAGGAGAGTATGAAGAATCTGGCTCATGCCTATACAATTTTGGAGATTCGTGGGGTTTCTATTCCTGAGGGGGTTATCCCGAATCTCTATATTGCTGCAGGGGATTTTGATTCGGTCAGAAAGTATTATCCCTCATTGAGCGGGGCTTCTGATGCCGAAATGTTTAATAAACAGGTTTCAATTTTTCAGAGTATTCATGAGGATGGAACTCAGGCTGGTGCGGGACATTCAACTGTGAGTCAACCACCTGTATACCAACCGCCTGTTCAGCACAATAATAACTACAATCAGTACCAAAATAATAATCAGTACCAGAACAACACTCAGCAACGACAGCCGGTAAGGGTGCTTTGCCCGCATTGCAATGGGACGGGTTATATATGCGTGGTTAAGAGTGTGCCGACATATGGAACGCACACCAATGTGAAAACCAGGTGTAAAAATTGTTCTCAACTGCTTGATCATGGAATAGTTCACGTACAGACTAAATGCTACCATTGTCAAGGGAAGGGGTATATTGAGAGGTAGTTTAATCCGCGCGGCTGGATGTTGTTGACTATGTGTTAATTGACACTTTATCCCTGGGATCATCCCAGGGATAAAGTGTCGAGTATCTGATTTACAATCTGTTACAGCGACACAGGGAGCGAATATTTTTCTGCCGAACGGCTAGACACGGCGGAGCACCATTTAAATTTGCGGGCGGCGGAAAGGTGAGAGAAATGAGGTCACAGGCGTGGGTGGGACGAACCTCCATCGGGTTCTTTATCAGATAGCTGCAAAATGTGTTTTTGCGATTTTGATTAAACTTTGTTTTGTAACTCGCGCACAATCAGATCCATAGAGGTTCGTCCCATGCGCGCCTGTTATTGGAATATGCTCTTCCTATTGAAATTGTTTTTAACTTTATTTATTTCTAAATGTAATGGTAAAGGATCTTATACCTATTTTGAAGGTGAAAAACCTGATAAGTGGACAACTACCGGATTTTGGAAAAATGGTCAGCTTATACAAGATAGTCTTATTACTAAATATTGGGATGATGAAATTTTTGAAAAAGGATTTTTAAAAGATGGGAATCTATGGAATGGCATAAGACAAACAAGGCTGTCAAGTTCCTCATGGTCAACACACAGATTTATTATTGAGATATATGTAAATGGAGTTCTCAAAAAATCTTTTGATAATGTTAAGAAAGAAAAAAGTGTGACAGATGAGAATTGGCTTACAATATTTAATAATATGTCATTGAAGTAGATTCAAAGTACAAGGTGACTCTCGGATAAAGAGTTAAAGCATTAAAGTACAATATATTTAAAATCTAATACTTTACAAAGCTGTATTTTTCTCTGATAGCCAGCTTTTCATCATCTGATAATGCTGTAAAATATTGTTTCCAGCCGGGGCAGAAGCTGATTATAACTACCTTGCCTTCAGCCCCATCACTGCAACAAGCAGTACTGCAAAATCACCGATGGCTTTTCTCTCTTTGCCGATTCGGCTTCGCCAGGAGGAGTCTTCGCCGGAGCGGAGCATGTTTCTTGCGAGCGAATCGCATGAGGAGATGAATGCATTATGAGCTCTGGTGCGCTCTTGGTCAATTTCAATTTTCTCGTTAATATCTGCAATCAACCACTTCACCCGGTAGTCTGTGTATTTTAAGGCATTGACCAATAGTGTGTTTACCAAAGGCTGATGATTTGATTCTTTTATGATTTCGTAGATCTGTTTTGCTTCTGTGAGTTCCATTGGTGGATTTTAAAATACCCTACAAGCTATAAAAACAATTATTAAATTTAAGTAAAATTCAATTTAAATGGTACTCAACAATCCAGAATTGATTCCTGACGAAAATATTTTAAAAGAGGTACTTACTGAAAAGTCTTATATTCTTTATGTGAAATTACTAAAAATCATTACTTCTGAAAATGAAAGTAAATTTTCCGCTGAATGGCGCTACTATAATGATGGTAAATCATGGTTGTGCAAGGTGGTTAATAAGAAGCGGACGATTTTCTGGCTGTCCGTATGGGAAGATTACTTTAAGGTAAGTTTCTATTTTACCGAAATGCACAAGGATGGCATCTCCTCTTTGCCGATATCTGAGTCTGCTAAAAGTCTGTTTATTACTGCTAAACCGATTGGAAAACTGATTCCGCTTACAATTGATGTTTACAGTGAAGAGCAGCTTGAGGATGTTCTCACGATTGCTAAATTCAGAGCTCGCTATTAACAATTTGGTATATCTGATTGTTATGAATAAAAATCATAATAATTTAAGTGTATTATATTTACTATTTATACGAATGAAATACAAGAAGATATTACCTGCTTTAGGATTGCTAGTATATTTATTCGCGGGAACAGGATGTAGTTTTAGCAGTAAAACGGATAAAATTGAAGAGATTTCTATAGTAAATTTTGAACAACTAGAACCTGAATTCACGAAAACAGACAATGTCCTTTACGTGGTGAATTTCTGGGCAACTTGGTGCGCTCCATGCGTTAAGGAGTTGCCGGATTTTATGGCGGTCAATTCTGAATTTAGCAACTCGGACCATTTTAGAATGATACTAGTATCTCTTGACGATTCTGACAAACTTGACGGTCCTGTTAAGAAATTTATTCAGGAGAAAAATTTAAAGGGTGTTGATCTCTACCTTCTGGACGACATCAAAAGGATGAATGAGTGGATACCTGCTGTTGATTCATCCTGGTCAGGATCTATACCGGCTACACTTTTCATTAGAAATGGCAAAAGTCTGAAATTTGTGCCGAATGCTATTGAGAAGGATGAGCTGAGGAAAATAATTCTGGAACTGAAAATTTGAACCTATTACCCATTTATAAATAATTAAATAAAAATGAAAACTCTTGTTAAATATTTAGTAACACTTATAATTACTTCATTTGCAATAACTCCGGCTTTTGCACAGGGTTATAAGGTGGGAGACGAGGCCACTGACTTTAAGCTGAAAAACATTGACGATAAGATTGTTTCCCTGGGGGACTTTAAAGATGCAAAAGGTTTTATCGTGATCTTTACCTGTAACCATTGTCCATATGCTGTTGCGTATGAAGACAGGATTATTGCACTGGATAAAAAATACAAAACACTTGGTTACCCCGTGATTGCAATCAATCCGAATGATCCGGAAGTTCAGCCTCAGGATAGTTTTGAACTCATGAAGCAGAGGGCTAAAAGTAAAGGATTTACTTATCCCTATCTGATAGATGAAGGTCAAAAAATTTATCCTCAGTATGGTGCTCAGAAAACTCCGCATGTATATATCCTGAAGAAGGATGGCAAGAAGAACATTGTTAAATACATAGGTGCGATTGACAACAACTATAAAAATGCAACCGACGCAGACCAGAAGTATGTTGAGAGCGCCCTTGATGCATTGCTCAAAGGACGGGAGCCTGAGGTAAAGAGCACAGTGGCAATTGGGTGTACGATTAAGACCAGGTAGAACTCCGGCCGCAGGCCGTATGAACTGCGAAGCACCGATTAAATCTGTGCGAGGCGGTAAGGTGGCGGGAGACTGTCTGTGTCCGCATGGCTGCAACATACAGGTTTAGAGCGACTTGACACTTTATCCCTGGGATGATCCTAGGGATAAAGTGTTAAGTGTTTGTTTTTCTGCAATTTGCAGCGACGCGGGGATTTGCCGGTTTAAAACTAAATGGTGCCGGGACTGACGCCCGGCATGAGTTAGCCTCCGGCGTGGGGAAAAAACAGGTTGTTGGCGGTGGGGAGCCCACAGGCGTGGGTGGGACGAACGTCTATGGGGTTGAATTTCAGGGTATATCAAAATGCAAATCTTTGAATATCTGCGATTTATGTTTTGCAATGCGTTTAAAATTAACTCAATGGAGGTTAGTCCCACCCACGCCTGTGGGGTCTGACCACACCGGGGAGGGTCGCCGGGTGTGAGACACAGGCGCGGGACACTGGGATGGGTCGTCAATGAGGGACACTAGGGGTTGTCGCCCCACGCCGGTGGGGGATTGCCTCGCGGGGCGAGGGGATTACGATGCGTAGCATCGTGTTCCCCAAAGGGGGGAGCCTGAAAGAGAAAAAAGCCAATCTGCCTGTAGGCAGATAAAGCAAAAAATAAAGACCACCTTTGAGCGAGCTCAGGTGGTCTTCCTTTTTTTGCTTTGCCCTTTAGGGCTTGGCTTTTTTTCTTTGGCGGAGAGAGGGGGATTCGAACCCCCGATACCCTTTTGGGGTATACGCGCTTTCCAGGCGGGCCAGTTCAACCACTCCTGCATCTCTCCTTGTTTGCCCAATTGTTTTGATTGGGTATCGGGGTGCAAAAGTAGTAATTTTTGGTTGATTTAGTGCAGTAGGAAGCTTGATTTAAGTTTTCTGCATTATCTGCCTAATGATTAAGGCAGGTGAGGCGTTCGCATTCGCAGCGGTGGTGTGAGCGGGTGAGGGCTTCGTTGATGGTTTGTTGTGAGAATGGTGGCGGGGTGGGTCCTTCGAATTTGATTGGCTCGCCGGGGCCGGGGTTGTTAATGGTTGTGTGATTTGAATAGCAAACGGAGCAAAGAACTTCTGCATTTTTCAGACTGTTGCCTCCATCTCTTTTAATGTGGTGTACAATCAGATTGTGGTTACTGTTGCATCGTGCCATAGTAGTGTAATTTTGGGGTTTGTGAAAAAGGGGCTTCTTATGTAAATATAATCTAATTTTAGAAAACCGGCAATGTGTTTATAGAAAATATTTTAGGTGGAAAATCATGGTATTTATCAAATAATGTTACAGTTTTGATAAAAAATAAGCACCTGAGTTTATTAGCTCAGGTGCTTCCAATAATTTAACCGTCGGTTTGTGAATTCTTGGACAATTCATCACTACTTCTCGTGTAAAGTTATGAATTTATTTTTTAATACGAAGCATTTATAAGTGTAATAATTTTGAGATATTAATGTAATTTCATAAAATACAAGTTTATTAATAAATTGAGTAATTTTGCAATTCGCTTTTATTATTCATTATTTGGCAGAATATCATGGATGCTTCAAAATATAATTTTGTTTTAGATATTATCAGAAAAAAAATCCTCGTGCTGGATGGTGCAATGGGTACGATGATTCAGCGGAGGGGGCTTGAGGAGAGTGACTACAGGGGGGCTCGTTTTGCCGACCATCCTCGGTCGCTAAAGGGGAATAATGATTTGCTCTCTATTACGAGGCCGGATATTATTGCTGATATTCACCGGGAGTATTTTGAGGCGGGTGCTGATATTGTCTCTACGAATTCTTTTAATGCTAATGCTATCTCTATGGCCGATTACGGAATGGAGGACCTGGTGTATGAGCTGAATTTTGAGGGGGCGAGGGTGGCGCGAAAGGTGGCGGATGAGATGGGGAGCCGGGCGGGTCGCGCCGGTGAGGCAGGGAGAGATGGTGAGGCGGGACCTGCCAGCAGCGCAGTGGCGCTGGTAGCGGGCTCAATTGGGCCGACGAACAGAACGGCTTCAATGTCGGCGGATGTGAATGATCCTGGATCAAGGGGGGTGTCGTTTGATGAACTGGCGGAGGCTTATGCGGAGCAAACCAGGGGTTTGATTGATGGCGGAGTGGATATTTTGCTTGTGGAGACGGTTTTTGATACATTAAATGCAAAGGCGGCTCTGTTTGGAATTGACAAAGTATTTCTGGAAAAGGAAATTCGTTTGCCGGTAATGGTATCCGGCACTATAACTGACGCGAGCGGACGCACGCTTACAGGTCAGACTCTTGAGGCGTTTCTGGTAAGTATTTCCCATTTTCCGCTTTTGAGTACCGGTTTGAATTGCGCGCTGGGGGCGGAACAGCTGAGGCCTTTTGTAAAGGAGCTGAGCGAGAAATCACCTTTTTTTGTGTCGGCACACCCAAATGCCGGCCTTCCCAACGAGTTTGGCGGCTATAACCAGAGTGCTGCTTACATGGCCTCTATTGCAGAGGATTTTGTGAAGAGTGGATGGATTAACATCATAGGGGGTTGCTGCGGTACCACTCCTGACCATATAAGGGAAATTGCCAGGGTTGCAGCCCGTTACTCTCCGAGAGTTATTCCTGAGCTGCCCAGGGTTACAAAACTCAGCGGCCTTGAGGTGCTGGAGATCAGGCCGGAGAGCAATTTTATTAACGTGGGTGAGCGGACGAATGTGTCGGGCTCTAAGAAATTTGCCCGTCTTATAAGGGAGGAGAAATATTCTGAGGCGCTTGCGGTTGCAAGGGAGCAGGTGGATGGCGGTGCTCAGGTGATTGACATCTGTATGGATGAGGCGATGCTTGACTCTGAAAGGGCAATGGTTAAGTTTGTGAATCTTATAATGTCTGAGCCTGATATTTCAAGACTGCCTCTGATGCTGGATTCGTCAAGATGGGAGGTGCTTGAGAGCGGTCTCAAATGTGTTCAGGGTAAGAGCGTTGTCAATTCTATAAGTTTAAAGGAGGGCGAGGAGCTGTTTCTGGAAAGAGCAAACCTTATAAGGAGATACGGGGCATCGGCAGTTGTGATGCTGTTTGACGAGAGGGGGCAGGCCGATACATTTGAGAGGCGCAAGGAGGTGGCTGAGAGGAGCTATAAACTTCTGACTGAAAAGATCTCATTTCCTGCCGAGGATATAATATTTGACCCTAATGTCCTGGCAATTGCCACCGGTATTGAGGAGCACTCAAACTATGCAGTAGACTTTATCAAAACGGTTTCATGGATTAAGGAGAATCTTCCGCATGCTAAGGTGAGCGGGGGTATAAGTAATCTCTCTTTCTCATTCCGGGGGATGGACAGAATCCGCGAGGCGATGCATTCGGTATTCTTGTTCCACGCAATAAAGGCTGGTCTTGATATGGGTATTGTGAATCCGGGAATGCTTCAGGTTTACAGCGAGATTCCTGAGGATCTGCTAAAGCTTGTGGAGGATGCAGTACTTAACAGACGCAAGGATGCAACTGAAAGGCTTCTCAGATATGCTGAGATGAGTAAGGATGAGGCTGGAGCTGACGGGGGTGCAAAAAAATCGGACTGGCGTGACCTTCCTGTTATTGAAAGGGTTAGACATGCTTTGATAAAGGGTATTGATGACCAAATTGAAGATGATATTCTTGAGGCCAGGGAGCTGTTCCCAAGGACAATAGAGGTGATTGAGGGGCCGCTGATGGGCGGGATGAATGAGGTGGGTGACCTCTTTGGGGCGGGGAAGATGTTTCTGCCTCAGGTGGTTAAGAGTGCAAGGGTGATGAAAAAGGCGGTGGCAGTGCTTGAGCCTTTTATCAAGGAGGAGAGTGCCGAGGGTGAGTCAAGAAGTGCGGGTAAATTGCTGCTGGCCACTGTGAAGGGTGATGTTCACGATATTGGAAAAAATATAGTTGCGGTGGTTCTCTCATGCAATAATTACGAGATTGTTGACCTGGGAGTTATGGTGCCGGCTGAAAAAATAATTGAGAGGGCGATTGAGGTGGGTGCAGATGCCATCGGCCTGAGTGGTCTGATTACCCCTTCGCTGGAGGAGATGGTGAATGTGGCACAGGAGATGGAGCGCAGGGAGATTCGGCTGCCGCTTCTGATAGGTGGGGCAACAACTTCCGAGGTTCATGCTGCGGTGAAAATTGCTCCTAAGTACTCTGGTTCGGTTGTGCATGTTAAGGATGCTTCAAAGGCTGCGGGTGTAATGTCTGCGCTTCTTGGTGATTCTTCTGCATTGTTTGCAAATGAGATTGGAGATAAGTACCGTGAGATTCGTGATCTTCATAATGCTTCTGTAAAACGGGGTGATTACATTTCTCTTGCCGAGGCGAGAAAAAACAGGTTTATCAGTGACGGCTACCTCTCCCCTGCCCCGCTTAGAAAGGGTTTGCAGGAGCTGCACAATATTGATTTAGATTCTGTTATTGAATATATTGACTGGACCTTCTTCTTCTTTGCATGGAAGATGAGTGGCCGATACCCTGCCATCCTTGAGGATCCTGTTAAGGGGCCGGAGGCTAAAAAGCTTATGGCAGATGCCCTGCACTATCTGCATGAGATGAAGAGCAAACATCTGGTTTCTGTTCATGGAGTGTGCGGTGTATTTCCAGCTGAATCTTCCGGGGATGATGTAGTTGTTCTTAAGGGCACTGAATCAGGCGATGATGAGAAAGTGAAATTTTGTTTCCTGAGAAATCAGGAGAAGAAGCAGGATGCCAATAACTTGTGTCTTGCTGATTTTATCGCTCCCGGCGGAAGCGACGGCCTTGCGGCCGGCGGCGCCGGAGGCGCTGCCGGCCGCAAGGCCACCCAGGATCACCTGGGCGCCTTTGTGGTCACCGCCAAACTTGACGATTCTGCTCTTGTCAAGTATCAGAATGACGATTACGCAATCATAATGATTAAGATACTGGCCGACCGCCTTGCAGAGGCTGCTGCGGAGTGGATTCACCACAAAATGAGGGGTGAAATCTGGGGCTTCGCTCCTGATGAGAAAATATCTCTGGAGCAGATGTTTAAATCTGAATTTCAAGGAATTCGCCCTGCTCCCGGCTATCCTGCCTGTCCTGAGCATACAGAGAAGGGAAAACTTTTTGCACTGCTTGAGGCCGATAAGAGAATTGGTGTATCTTTAACTGAAAGCTACACAATGGTGCCTGCTGCCTCTGTGAGTGCGTTTGTATTTGCCCATCCTCAGTCTGCTTACTTTAATGTGGGCAAGATTGGTGAGGATCAGCTGAATGATTATGCAGCCAGAAAAGGTATGACTGTGAAAGAGGCCACATCATGGCTCTCTCCAAATTTATTATAAAGAACCAATAGATTCAAAATCTGAATAATGACAGTAATTGATAAATTAAACAGGGCAAAGGGGCCCCTCTTCACATTTGAGCTTCTGCCGCCGCTTAAGGGGCACAGCATTGAGAGGGTATACAACACAATTGAGAGTCTGCTTGAGTTTGAGCCTGCCTATATAAACTTTACTTCGCACAGAAACGAGGTTCAGTTTATTGAGAATCCGGATGGTACCCTTGAGAAGAGAACATCCCGCGTACGCCCGGGCACTATTGCCCTGGCTGCAGCTGTTAAATACAAATACAATATCACGGTGGTTCCCCATATTCTTTGTGGTGGTTTTACCCGTGAGGAGACTGAAAATGCGCTTATTGAGATGAACTTTCTGGGTATTGAAGATGTTTTTGCACTCAGGGGTGACCCTCCTAAAGGAAGCCGAAGTTTCATCCCTGAAAAGGGGGGCAATGAAAATGCAGGAGCATTGGTTGAGCAGATAAGCGCAATGGGGCGTGGCGAGTATCTGAACGGAAGGGTTGAGAGCAACTCCCCTGCTAAGTTCTGCATAGGTGTAGCCGGTTATCCTGAGAAGCATTTTGAGGCACCCAATATGGAGATTGACCTTCAAAATCTTAAGAGCAAAGTAGATGCAGGGGCACACTATATTGCCACTCAGATGTTCTTTGATAACGCTGCATTTTTCCGTTTCCGCGACAACTGTAGAAAAGCGGGTATAGACGTTCCCATAATTGCGGGTATTAAACCGATATCGGCCTTGAATGATATAAAGCTGCTGCCACAGACTTTCCATATTGATTTGCCTGCTGACCTCTATAATGCTGTACTTAAGTGCAAAACAGATGAGGAGGCTCGTGAAGTGGGAATAGAGTGGACTACGATGCAGTCAAAAGAGTTAATCAAAAAGGGTGTTCCGGGTATTCATTACTATACACTTGGGCGTTCAGATAACGTAGCAAGAATCGTCAAAGCCTCTTTCTAGAATAAGCAATTAAACAATTAAAATAAAAAATGAGAGCAAAAGAGTACAAAGTTGCCGATATATCCCTTGCGGAGTTTGGCAGAAAAGAGATTGAGATAGCAGAAATGGAGATGCCGGGACTAATGTCCGTAAGGAAAAAATTCGGCCCTTCAAAACCTCTTGCGGGGGCGAGGGTTATGGGTTCACTCCATATGACAATTCAGACTGCTGTCCTTATTGAGACACTTAAGGAGCTTGGTGCTGATGTTCGCTGGTGCAGCTGTAACATCTACTCCACTCAGGATCATGCTGCCGCTGCCATAGCTGAGGCAGGAACTCCTGTATTTGCGTGGAAGGGTGAAACTCTTGAGGAGTACTGGTGGTGCACGGAGAGGGCACTGGATTTTGGAAACGGACTGGGTCCAAACCTTATTGTTGATGATGGCGGCGATGCCACTATAATGATTCACAAAGGGTATGAGGCTGAAAAAAATGCATCGGTACTTGATACTAAAGCAGATACTCAGGATGAGAGGGAGCTCTATAAGATTTTGAAGAAGATTCTTGCAGATACTCCAGACCGCTGGGGCAAAATTGTTCCTGAAATCCGCGGTGTTTCTGAAGAGACAACTACAGGTGTTCACAGGCTCTATCAAATGATTGAGCAGGGCAAACTGTTGTTTCCTGCCTTTAACGTTAATGACTCCGTTACCAAATCCAAGTTTGACAATCTTTACGGCTGCCGTGAGTCGCTGGCAGACGGTATTAAGAGAGCGACTGATGTAATGATTGCAGGTAAAGTTGTGGTTGTTTGCGGATATGGTGATGTGGGTAAGGGTTGTGCACGCTCAATGAGGGGTTATGGTGCAAGGGTAATTGTTACCGAAATTGACCCGATATGTGCACTTCAGGCTGCTATGGAGGGATTCGAGGTTAAGACCATTGAAGACACTCTTGAAGAGGGCAATATCTATGTTACCACTACCGGTAACAAGGATATCATCACTGCAGAGCACATGGCTGCGATGAAGGATCAGGCAATTGTCTGCAACATAGGTCACTTTGACGATGAGATTCAGGTTGCACGTCTTGAGAGCTGGCCCGGAATCGTAAGGCTGAACATCAAACCACAGGTGGATAAATATACCTTCCCGGACGGTCATGCAATTTTCCTTCTGGCGCAAGGCAGACTGGTTAACCTTGGCTGTGCTACCGGTCACCCATCATTCGTAATGAGTAACTCATTTACAAATCAGACTCTTGCACAGATTGAGCTTTGGGTTAAGAAATATGAGCTTGGTGTTTACAGACTCCCTAAACACCTTGACGAAGAGGTTGCAAGACTGCACCTTGAGCAACTAGGTGTTAAGCTGACCAAACTGACTCCTGAGCAGGCTGAATATATCGGCGTTCCTGCTGAAGGGCCTTATAAACCTGAGCACTACAGGTACTAATCCTTGATTAACGGGAGATTAAAGAAATTTAATCTCCTTGTTTCGTCTGTCCTCTTTAGAGCGGGCAATATCAAAAACATCTGCATTAGTATGCAGGTGTTTTTTTAATTTCTCGTCAATTGAGAGCAGCGTGCTGCGAAGCCTCTTTTTATGAGACTCATAGCTCATTTTAGGATCAAAAATTGACATAAGATCCAGAAACTGAACCGGCTGAGGATGACTATTCAAAATCATTCTGAGTATGCTGAACTCTTCTGTTGTAAGGATCTCTTCAATCTGAGGCATTGTTTCCGATATTTTCTGGAGGTGACTCTTTACCACTTTTCTTCTTCCCCATCTGTAGTAAATAAGAAGTATCGCGGTAATCATTACAAATGCAATGGTAATTACAATCCTGTAGGGAAAAGGTGTCTCATAAAGTTTGCTCTCTTCAATACTATCCCCAAGCAACCTATCGGCATTAACAACAAGCGGCATTCTGTATCCGTCATCTTTAATAATCAGCACAATAAACTTATCTGTATTGCTATTGTAGGCAATTGAACCTGGCACAGATAAATTTTTTGATGTCTCTGCAAGCATAGAGCCATCCACAGAGGTGTATCTGTACATCCTGTTACCCCTCATGTCCAGATAGTATGCATCAGTAAGCCCCAGCAGCAGGGCACCCTCTTTATAATTGTTGATTCTAAAGTATCTCCTTAAATCAATACTCTTTTTTATGGTTCCCAGCAAATGCCACTCCTTTGTAATAAAGCTGAAACGCCAGAAATCACTGAGTTGAATCTGGTGGCTCTCTGAATTCTCCCTATTCTCATCTATCCCCACTCCCAGTCCTATATAGAGATCCTCTCCGGACAGACCTCCGCATAAATTGAATCTGGGTTGAGGCAATGAATTTATTGGGGTCTTAACCTGTACCTTTACCCAGTCAAGCTGCAGCTTATCATATGCCGATATTATATTTTTATGGGTAAAAAGCCCGTAACCTCCGAATATATGCGGACTCTTATTGTGCATAAATGGTAATCCTCCATATTGATTTCTGAATTCAACAGAATTATGCTGAACAGAGAAACGTGTACCATTGTATGTTATAATTTTCCCTCCTGATTCATGAAAAACATATCCTGCTGAGTGGTCCTCAACAGAGGAGAGTTGCATCTGTCGTAACCCAAAAGTATTCTCTTCTGCATCCCAGAGAATTCCGTCATTTGAAATGTAAAGAGTGTCAGGCGTAAGGACAAAATATTGATCTCTGAAGGCAAAAGGGAAGTTATTTTCCCTTATGGTAAAAACCGGATTCTGCGCCCGAAGTGAGGTTGCAAATATCAGTAAACCCAATAATAGCAATAGAATCCGTTTATATTTCACAATCAGTGATTTTACTCAAATATATAAATAATTATTTAATGCTCAAAATAGGGGAAGGATAGGGTAAGCACTAATTTTTATCATATCTCCCCTATTTTATCCTATTTTTGATTACGCTTAAGGAATGAATAATCTAGTTTAAGTAATTAAGGGGTTAGTTCTCTACTATGAAAAACTCATTCGCGAAAACCGGACAGTCACACCGACTGCCCGGTTTTTTCATTAAATTAGCATCAATATTTATAAAATCAACAAAAAAACCTGTTCTATGGTAAAAGATATACTCGTACGTAAAGCCTCCGGCGAAATGGAGCCCTTTTCTGCAGAAAAAATCAGAGGATCCCTCCTTCGCTCCGGATCAGATCCGCAGATTGTTGAAGATATTCTTGAGGAGATAACTCAGTGGATTGAAGAGGTAAACAAACAGAGTAACCTTCAGCTTACAACTCGCTCAATATATAAAAAAGCCTTTGCACTTCTCAATAAAAGAAAAAACGGAAGTGCAGCCAGATACAGACTTAAAAGTGCAATGATGGAGCTGGGACCAACAGGACACCCGTTTGAACACTTTATGGGACAGATATATAAAATTCTCGGTTACGAAATGGTTGAGGTGGCTCAGACGCTTCAGGGTAACGCTCTCACTCATGAAGTTGATGTGGTAGCAACTCACAAAGACAAAAAGGGAAAACTCCACCAGCATATTGTTGAGTGTAAATACTATCAGACAAACGGCAAAAACGCGGGCGTTCAGGTATCACTTTACGTCCACTCCAGGATGGAAGACATCTTCAGTTACAGAAAAAAATTTCCGGAATTTGACAACTACACCTTCTCAGCCGGAGTTGCAACAAACACCCGTTTCTCTGCCGACGCCATCGCCTACGGTGAATACGCCGGATTAAAACTTTTAAGCTGGGACTATCCCAAGGGCGGCAGCCTGCGTGAGATAATCGACCGCGAAGGCATCTTTCCAATCACCGCCCTCTCCACCATCACCCGTGCCCAGAAAGAGCTCCTCATGGAACGCGGCATCGTTATCTGCCGCCAGCTTCAGGAAAATCCACAAATCCTTGATGAACTAATGCTCCCCCTATCCAAGCTCCGCAAAATCCAGGATGAGCTCAATTCGTTGTTAAAATAATAGGCAAACAGTTGTGGGCGAGCGATTAGAGCCCACAGGCGTGGGTGGGACGAACGTCTATGGGGTTGGATTTCAAGGCGTTTGAAAACTCAACTCTTTGAATATCAGTAATTTATGTTTTGCAATTCGCTTAAAATGAGCTCCGTGGAGGTTCGTCCCACCCACGCCGGTTTTTTCAACTCATCGTTTGCTGCGGCGGATGTCACTCCTTCAGCCAGTATAGTATGTATTCCTCCATCTTTTCCACAAAGAAGTCCGCAAAACTGAAGGAGTCTCCGCCACAGCGAACGAAGAGAGCGAGGAGGAAAAACTCCTGAAGTGAAGCGGATTATTTGTGGATGGAGCAATACATACAGGCTATAACAAAGGAGTCTCCGCCACAGCGACCAAAGCATCCCTAGTGCCTCCTGATATTGTCGCGACCTATGGTTCCGTAAAGGAATTTGGCGTAGTCGTATGAGCAGAGGTAGTCGTGGGTGCTTTTGGCACCTTCAAGACGCTGGGTGAGGTCTTCAACCATTTCACGGGTGAGGTTTTTGTCTTCACGGAGAATCTTCTCAATGTAGCGGATGCGCTCGGCCATCTGGGCGATGTCGGTCTGCTGTTTGAGCATGATTCTGGATTTGTACCAGTCGCTTTCAACCAGATAATCGTAGGTGAACATCTTGCGTATGTCAGGCGAGTTTAGCCCCTTGCCTTCAAATTCGCCGTAGGCCATTATATGCAGCAGAGCTTTGAGCGGAGGGCAGGCGGAATCTATGCTTCCATCGCGGAAATAAGACTCGGCAACCCTTTGCTGCGCCTCAACAATATTAAGAACTCCGTCGGCAAACTGCTCCATGGACTGGAATTCAGGCTTGAGCATATCTTCCGGGAAGATTACATTAGGATTTTCAAACACTCGTCCAAAGAAACCATTTACAAACTTATCAGTAATACGGTAGCCCAGAATTGACGCCGGTATTGGTTTTCCTTCGTACTCAAAATCCTCTATTTTTTCCAGCTCTCCGTCTGCAATCATCCTTGCAGGGTCTTTCTCAAATGGCTGAAGTCGCGCCCATAGTTCCGGCATCAGCAGGCTGAGGTCGTGGTCCACCCTGTATCTGTGGCCGATGTAGCCTGCAGGGGTGGTAAATCCGTTGTATCCTGTTAGTATAAATGATACAAGGGCGTTGTTGAGGTCAATTATAGGAAGTAGTGCATTGAAAGGTGCTTTTGTGAGTGCACCCTCTGAGCCTGCACCTGTTGTGGATGGTGACTTTCCGGTGAGTGAACATACAAAGTCCATAAACAGCTCCGGAAGCTCCTGGTAGTGGAGCGGATTATATACCGCCAGCGGGCGGATACCCTTCTCTGCAGGGTTGTTTCTTCTTCCCGGCAAAACTGCATTCACAGGAACGTATACAGGTTTGTCAATTGTGATGCTCCTTGCTATCCTTATGCCTGTCTCAGCAATATATTTTGTACGCGGGTCAATAATATCATCCCTCGTCTGGAGGTAACGCACATTTTTGGATGGTTTCCCGTCAACAATTCTTGGATTTGATGATGAGACAAAATATTGTTTATCAGGTCCCTCAGCCACATCTGAAATGAGCTTTTTCATAGGGTCTGTGTAGAGGTCAAAGTTGATTACATCCTCAACCATCTCCTTTGCGTCATCAGTTGTAAGTGGCTGGAAATTTGATATGAATGTGCAAGGCGACGCCAGGTCAGATTCGGCCTTTTTGTCAAAGCCTCTGTTTATTGCCTCGTCCGGACGCTGGAAGAAACGGCTTTCGCAGTTCTCAAGAATCTTAACGCTCTTGTTTGTAACAAGCGGGTTGAGATTGCTCAGAGAGCTTAAAGGAACCACTGTTGATGCAGATATATCATCCTCCATCTGAATCTTGTCCGCATGAACGTAATCCTGACGCAGTTTGAATGTTCGCCATGCCCCTTTGTCGTCATAGCCCACGCGCAGGTATCTTGCTGCTATCTTTTTGTTCTGGTACTTAAGCTCATTTCCGGGCTGTCCGTTGAGGATGTCCACCGAGAAGTGGCTTCTCCAGTCGCTCCCCCACTCCTCTCTGTAGAATCTCTTGACAATAAAAGCTATACCTTTAATGTACTGTGGAATAGACTCCAGCCACTTGTTATACTCTTCTGTGAATTCGTGTGAAGGAGTGAGCATTTTTATTGCCGACCCCATTGAACGTTTGCTGCTGAGGAAGCTTCGGCTTATCTTTTTCCCTTTTGAGGGATCTTTAAAGCGTGAGAAGTAATTATAATTGATTATCTCTTCTACCTGTCTGAAGTCGCTCTCAAAATCCTTTATAAAGAATGAGCCTGAAATAATTGAATCTTCAATTGATTTGGATATTTCCGATTTACCCCCTCCTGATACAGTGCAGGGCTTATGGATAAACACCCCCTCGGCATTTGTCTCAACCAGGCGGTAATTAAGGGTTCCGGCTGCCTTCTCCATTCTGTATTTGTGGCCGTTAGGCAGAATGTATGTTTTGTTTGGAAGCAGTTTTATGCTCTCCTCTCCACCCTTTCCCCTCTTCCATGAAACTCGCTGTGATTTAATGTCAAACCGCGAAAGTTCAGGAACATAGAAGATATCTGAGTAGTTTTTGTCTACTCCGTAACCCTCCGGTTTCATGTCAATTATTTCCGGAAATAACTTGGCTGTATCCTCAAGGGTTTTATTAAAATTCTCGGCTTTTGTAATCTGACCCTCACCCTGGTTGTATGAAGGGAAAATCAGTGCACCTCCTGCATGCTCCTCCTCGGCATTTCCCATAAGGTTGGCAGCATATGAGATGAAGGTCTTTATCTCCTTCTTTGAGTATCCAAAGTAGTTATCGGCAATTACCGTTACAATTACCCCCTCATCTGTGCGCATGGTCAGTTTAAAGGCCGACCCGTCGTTATACAGCTCCTCTTCTCTCTCCCAGCACATTCCATCTCTTTTTTGCCTCTCTGTTGCCTTTGAAATATGGGGAAGTCCCACCTCTTTTTTTGTGAGTTTGGTAAGCTGTGGTGCAAGGATGATACAGCCTGTGTGTCCGCTCCAGTTTTCGTAGTCCAGACCTGCGTCGTTTGAGATGTGGTATGGAGATCCTCCGTTACCAAAGATTGACTCTACAAAGTCAAGGTTTGATACAAGTGAGCCTGGTGCAAAAAACCTTACCTCCATCCTTTTTCTTGGAGAGATACCTGTCACCTCAGGGCTTACTTTTGGTCTCAGAAGCAGTGATACAAAAATCTGAGCCTTCTTGTTACAATCCTCAGTGAACGGGAGGTTGAAGATATCGCCCTCTATCATGGTCGCTCTCTGCAACAGAAGTGCAGCAGTTTTCAGAGGTACTGCCTTTTTATCGTCCGGGATGGGGAGTCCGCCCTCGGCTATATGAAAAACACCTTTTGTGGTGCGTCTGTCATTGCGGGGATTGTGAAGAATTCCCTGCTTCACCCTGTATGATGTCAGATACTCCGATGAGTATTCGTCTCTCTTCTCAGGGATTGATAGTTCTCTGGCAATACCGTAAAAATCAAGAGTGAATGTAAATGATGGTATATTTATCTCCGGAGCACCGGCACCTTTAAAATAGCTGTTTATAAAATCCTGTATCCTCTGGTCTGCAGGGCAGAGGTAGTTTTTGAACTGTCTCTCTCTCTCCCTGTAGTTAATAATCAGAGATTTTGCCAGGTCCAGAAATCCGTCTGCAGCCTCCTCTTCAAAATCTCCGTCTACAAGGCCCAGTGCCTCAAGTCTGAGTTTAATGTACTGATGTATATACTCTTTTGAGTTTTGTCTGGAGTTTTCAAAAAAACCCAGTGATCTTAGCTCTTTATTCATTTGGAGTCGTATTAAGTCGCCATAATTAATGCAAAAATGGTTCCAAAAATAGTTATTTATTATATTAGCGGTCGCAAAAAATTTGAGTGATGGAGAATAGTGAAAATAGTTGGAGGAGAACATTTGCATTTATCTGGACGGGGCAGCTTTTCTCTACCCTGAGCAGCAGCATGGTAAGCTTTGCAGTAATCTTTTGGCTGAGCATAAAGACCGGCTCGGCAGAGGTTCTTGCATTTGCAACTATTGCATCTTTACTTCCTCAGCTTGTTTTAGGCCTCTTTACGGGTGTCCTGGTGGACAGGTGGAACAGGAAGAGAACCATGATTATTGCAGACCTCTATATTGCTCTGATGACTCTTGTTATGGCGGGAATATTCCAGATGGGACACGGAGAGGTGAGCGTGGGCATACTCTATGCACTACTAGCTCTGAGGTCAATAGGGAGCTCTTTCCACATGCCTGCCCTTGAGGCCTCCATTCCGCTTCTTGCCCCCAAGGAGAAGCTTATGAAAGTGGCAGGTGTCAACAATATGATTTTCTCTATGAGCACTATTGCAGCCCCTGCCCTTGCTGCGCTGTTTGTTGCCAATCTGAATATCGTATGGGTTCTTCTTTTTGATGTGTTTGGTGCTGCTGTTGCCAGTTCCTCTCTGCTCTTTGTAAAGATTCCTAATCCGGAAAAGGGAGCAGTGGTGCATAAGGAGAGTGAAGAGATAAAAAGGTTTATACACGAGATGGGGGTTGCAATGCATGAGATTCGTCTGAGACCGGGGCTGATGTGGATGTTTATTTTTACAGTCTTTGCAAGTCTCGCCATGGTTCCTGTCTCAACTCTTTTTCCGCTTATGACTCTTGAACATTTTGCGGGTGATACTTATATGATGAGTGTTGTTGAGGTCTCCTGGGGTGTGGGGATGCTTGCGGGTGGAGGGCTGATGAGTCTGGAGCGTTTCAAGTTCAACAAGGTGATGCTCATCAATGCAATGTACATAATTCTTGGTGCTACTTTTGCGCTATCCGGCTTTCTACCTGCCGGAGGGTACCACTATTTTGTGATTTTCACATTCATCGGAGGAATTGCCGGGGCAATTTTCTGGGGAGCGTTTTCTGTAGTACTGCAGAGCTCTCTTGACAGTTCCGTGCTTGGGAGAATCTTCTCCATACACAATAGTCTCATTATGATTCCTGCCATGTTCTCACTTATGGCAACCGGGTTTATTGCCGATTCTATAGGCGTCACCAATGCCTTTATTATGGGAGGGGTGATGCTGATGCTGATTGGGATAATATCGGGTTTGATGCCTCAAATAAGAGAGTTTGCAAAGGCTTAATAATTCAGAAATTATACTATCTTTATAGGTAAATAGAAGCTTATGAAGATTCACGAATATCAAGGTAAGGAGCTCTTTGACAAGATGGGTATTCCCACTGTTAAGGGTGTAGTGTGCAGAAGCGTTCAGGAGGCGCTCTCTGCTTATGGTGAACTGGGGCTGAAAAGGGCTGTGGTAAAGGCTCAGGTCCTCACAGGCGGCCGTGGAAAAGCCGGCGGTATAAAATTGGGAAACAATGCCGGTGAGATTGCCGCAGCAGCTGAGTCCATCCTGGGAATGGAGATTAAGGGGCTTGTTGTAGACAGGGTTATGGTGGCTGAGGCGGTGGATATTGCTGCTGAGTACTATTTCAGTTTTGCGGTTGACAGAAATGCCAAAAGTGTGGTAATGATTCTCAGTCGTGAGGGGGGTGTTGAGATTGAGGAGGTTGCCGCCAAAACTCCGGAAAAGATTTATAAAATTCCCATCTTCCCGTTTGTGGGTATTCCCGATTTCCTTGCTAAAAAGGCTGCATCCATGTTGTTTGATGACTGGCAGCTTGTTATGCAGGGGAAGGATTTAATCCGGAATCTATACAAACTCATGGTAACCACGGATGCTTCGCTTGTTGAGGTGAATCCGCTGGTAGTCACTACTGAAGGCAGATTGATTGCCCTTGATGCAAAACTGAATTTTGATGACAATGCACTCTTCCGTCAGCCAGAGATTGAGGCTCTGTTTGAGCCTGACGAGGAGGAGAAGAGAGAGCTTGAGGCTAAAGCAAACGGATTCAGCTTTGTACACCTTGGCGGGGAGATTGGCTGTATGGTAAACGGAGCCGGACTGGCAATGGCCACAATGGACCTTATAAAACTCTACGGAGGAAAACCAGCAAATTTCCTTGACATCGGCGGTAGCTCAAACCCTCGCAAGGTTATTGAGGCGATGAAGCTGCTTCTCTCTGACAAAGAGGTGAAGGTGGTGCTGATAAACATATTTGGCGGTATTACCAGGTGTGACGATGTTGCCCGCGGCCTCATCACTGCCTTTAACGAAATCAAAACGGATATTCCTATTGTCATCCGCCTTACCGGTACCAATGAAAAAGAGGGACGAGCGCTGCTTGAGGGAACTCCGTTCCATTCGGCAGAGACTATGGGAGAGGCGATACAGAAGGCAGTGGCACTTGTTTAAACGTTTATTAATATTTAGAAGCATTTACAAATGAGTATACTATTAGATAAAAGCAGCAAGGTCATGGTGCAGGGGATTACCGGCAGGGATGGCGGTTTTCACGCATCAAAAATGAGGGAGTACGGCACACGCATTGTGGGCGGTACCTCTCCCGGTAAAGGGGGAACAGTTCACGACGGATTCCCGGTTTTTAACACAGTTTCACAGGCAGTCAAAGAGACATCGGCAGATACCTCCATAATTTTTGTTCCTGCCCCGTTTGTGAAGGATGCCGTTATGGAGGCTGCCGACGGGGGAATCAAACTTATTATTGTAATTACCGAGGGGGTACCTACCCTTGACTTTATAGCTGCACGCCACTACGCCACGGCACTGGGTGCAAGAATTATCGGGCCAAACTGCCCCGGACTAATCTCACCTGGTAAATCCCTTGTAGGTATTATGCCCGGCAACATCTTCACACCTGGAAGAACAGGTGTCATATCCAGAAGCGGAACCCTCACCTACGAGGTTGTATATAACCTGACCCGGGCCGGAATCGGACAGTCAACAGCCGTGGGAATCGGAGGAGATCCGGTAGCAGGTCTCTATTTTATTGATCTCCTTCAAATGTTTCAGGGTGATCCTGATACAGATTCAATAGTGATGATTGGCGAGATAGGTGGTGATGCCGAAGAGAGAGCTGCAGCCTTCATTAAAGAGCATGTAACCAAACCTGTCTTCTCCTTTATCGCCGGCCGTACCGCCCCTGCGGACAAACGTATGGGCCATGCCGGAGCCATCATCTCCAGCGGCACCGGCTCAGCAAAAGAGAAAATCGCCGCCCTTGAGGCCGCCGGCGTTGTTGTCGTCAACGAGCCCGCTGAGATTCCTGCTAAACTCAAGGCGGTGGTGTAGGGGGTTTTCCTCCTCGCTCTCTTCGTTCGCTGTGGCGGAGACTCCTTCAGTTTACATCTGGCAATCTTACTGCATTCACAGAGTAGTCCGCATAACTTCCGGAGTTTTTCCTCCTCGCTCTCTTCGTTCGCTGTGGCGGAGACTCCTTCAGTTTATGCGGACTACTCTGTGAAAGGGGATGCGGTAAGTTCTGCCAGAAATAGTGAAGCACGGGCGGCTGTAACTTGCTAATTGTGTGTGATTTGACACTTTATCCGAGGGGTGATCCCTCGGGTAAAGTGTTATTTATCTCTTAATCTGATTATTACAGCCGTGCGGGTAGAGTTTGTCTAGCGCAGACTTGCGGAGCACATCGCCTTCCGCAGATTATAATGGTGCTGCGCGGTTTATACGGCCTTTGGCCAGACTTCTGGGTTGAGAGGTTGCGGTGTTGGGTGGGACGAACCTCCACAGGCCTCGTAATGACAGAATTGCAAAACGCAATTTATTGATATTGTGTGAATTATATTTTGCAGCACCTTAAAAATCAACTCAATGGAGGTTCGTCCCACCCACGCCCGCACAAAAAAAAGGCCACCCGTTTCCGGATAGCCTCAACTATTTAAAACACATGAATTTACGCGATCTGAAACACAGATAGTTATGCGGTTTTGGTTGCATCAACAAAAACTCTGGTGGCGAGCTCTTTGTTGAGCATGAATACGCCCTGTCCTTCGTCACCGATTAGTTTTAGCTGGTCAAGTATCTCAAGTACGTTTTGCTCCTCTTCAACCTGCTCGTCTATAAACCACTGAAGCATGTTTGTTGTAGCATGGTCTTTTTCTGTGGCGGCTACGTTGTAGCAGTTGTGGATCATTTCGGTCACTTTGCACTCGTGCTTGTAGGTCTCTTCAAAAACCTCAGTTATACCCTTCCATTCTGTAGGAACGGCATCAATAGCTGCAAGTTTTGCCTTACCGCCACGGCTGATGATGAAGTCGTAAATCTTCATAGCATGTGAAGTCTCTTCAAGATACTGAACTTTCATCCAGTTTGCCATCCCTTTAAGACCTTGATTTTCAAACCAGGCAGACATTGAGAGATACATGAATGCAGACCAGAATTCTGCATTTACCTGTTTATTGAGGATCTCCTCTACTTTTTTGTTGAATTTCATTTTGTTTCTATTTTTAGTTTATATTTTTTCTCAGTTAATAATCAAGCACATTCAGTAAGAATTGTCTCGCTAAGTTAATCATTTTTTGTTACATTTGGGTTAAGACAGGTTGATATATTTGTTCTATCAATTAATAGATAAAAAATACTCATTCAGAAATGAAAACTATACTCACCATTGACGGAGGCGGGATTCGCGGTGTAATTCCTGCTGCAATCCTTGCCAATCTGGAGGAGCGGCTGAGAGTCTTATCGGGAAATCGGGAACTCAGGCTTGCCGATTGTTTTGATCTCCTTGCCGGCACCTCTACGGGTGGTATTCTCGCAATTCTCTATCTATCTCCCAAACGTTATACAGGAGCTCAGATCCTTGAGTTTTACCGTGAACTGGGGCCTAAGCTCTTTCACAGAAGCTTTGCCTATAAGCTCACCTCGGGATTTGGACTCTTCTCCAGCAGATACAAAGAGGATGCCCTTTTTGACTTTGCACAAAAGATTTTGGGGGAGACAACAATATCGGAAGTTGCAAAAGATTGTCTTATTACATCTTACGAAATGACATCAAGAAAGGCCATGCTATTCACTAAGAGTGACACAGGAAAATATGGCAGTCTGGCAGATTACAGACTATGCGACATTGTCCGTGCCACATCGGCGGCACCTACATATTTTTCACCGGCAAAGGTCTACCCTATGAGCTCAGCCAATTTAAAGACCGAGGGTGTCTCAGCCGACAATATACCATTCAGAAATCTTGTTGATGGAGGTATTTATGCGAATAATCCATCTATGTGCGCACTGGTTGAGGCAATAAAACTGTGGCCGGATGAGTCGCTGAAGAATTTCATGATGGTCTCTGCAGGCACCGGTAAGGCTGACCGGTCATATCCTTACGACAGGGTTAGAAGGTTTGGCTATATCGGCTGGCTAAGCCCCATTCTTGATATTATGCTTTCATCTGTAGCAGAGACTGTTGACTATCAGGTTAAGCAAGTATGCAAAACTGTAGGTTGTCCTAAAAATTATTTCAGAATTGAACCTTCGCTGCTTAATGCAGATGTTGATATGGACAGGGCAAGCGAAAAAAATATTCAGGAGCTTGTAAATGCCGCCCAGCATTATATTGACCATAATGGAGATCTGTTGGATACTATTGCGGGCAATTTGCTGCATAAGTAGATATTCTTTCAGATAATTAGATATTCTTTCAGGTAGAGAATAAATTCATTAGTTTTGTAATAAATAACTTAACTAATATGAAAGGAATTGTCCTAGCCGGCGGATCAGGAACAAGACTATACCCTATCACAAAGGGAATCTCAAAGCAACTGCTTCCAATTTATGATAAACCAATGGTTTACTACCCCATCTCCGTACTAATGATGGCAGGAATCAGGGAGATTCTCATTATTTCTACTCCAGGAGATTTACCCGGCTTCAAGAGGCTTTTAGGAGACGGCAACGATTATGGAGTTAAGTTTGAATATGCAGAACAGCCTTCACCTGACGGACTAGCCCAGGCCTTTATCATTGGAGAGAAATTCATTGGAAATGACTCGGCATGTCTTGTCCTTGGGGATAATATATTTTATGGTCAGTCATTTATCAAAATGCTTAAGGAGTCTGTAAGGGCTGCAGAAGAGGATGGTGATGCCACAGTATTCGGCTACTGGGTTCATGATCCTGAACGTTATGGTGTTGCCGAGTTTAACAAAGAGGGCAAGGTTCTCTCTATAGAGGAGAAACCTAAGGAGCCTAAGAGTAACTATGCTGTAGTAGGGCTCTACTTTTATCCAAACAAAGTTGTTGAGGTTGCCAAGTCAATTAAGCCATCTGCAAGGGGTGAACTTGAAATCACAACAGTAAATCAGGAGTTTCTAAAAATGGAGAGGTTAAAACTGCAGACACTTGGCCGCGGATTTGCCTGGCTTGACACAGGGACACATGAATCACTGTCAGAGGCTTCAACCTTTATTGAGGTTATTGAGAAGCGTACCGGTCTTAAGGTTGCCTGTCTGGAGGAGATTGCTTTCAACAGCGGGTGGATTGATGCTGATAAACTTAAGGAGATTGCAAAGCCGATGATTAAAAATCAGTACGGTCAGTATCTGGTTAAGATGGCCGGTGAGTAAGTAAAGAGTAGCAAAGAAGATGATTATATCTAAAACTGAGATACCTGAAGTTGTAATCATTGAGCCCATTGTAAGAGGGGACTCAAGAGGCTACTTTATGGAGTGTTTTCTGAAAGAGAAATTTTGCAAAGAGGTAGTTAATACAGAATTTGTACAGGAGAATGAGTCCTTTTCAAACCGAGGGGTACTGAGGGGGCTGCACTACCAGTTGCCTCCCGTGGCGCAGTCAAAACTTATGAGGGTAGTGACAGGAAGGATTCTTGATGTTGCGGTTGATATAAGAAAAGGCTCTCCCACTTTTGGGAAATATGTGCTTACTGAGCTCTCTGCGGAAAACAAAAAGCAACTCTTTATTCCCAGGGGGTTTGCACATGGTTTTTCGGTTCTTGAAGACAATACGATTGTTCAGTATAAAACCGATAACTACTATTCTCCCGCAGATGAAGCTGCAGTTCTCTGGAATGACCCGTCTCTGGGAATTGACTGGGGGCTGAGACAAGATGAGATAATTCTGAGCGAGAAGGACAAACACCATCCCCTGCTAAGGGATGCAAAGCTGTTTGACTACAGCTCTAAACTATATTAGCACTACACTGAAAATTTCAGAACACTTTAAATGATGGAACCGAAGGGCAATATACTTATAACCGGGAGCGGAGGACAGCTGGGCAGTGAACTCAGATCACTGTTGGGAGAGAGATCAAATGTCTTTTACACTGACGTTAAAGAGCTTGACATAACAAAAAGCGAGCAGGTTGAGCAGTTTCTGTTTGATAACAAAATTGATGTTATAGTAAATTGTGCTGCATATACTGCCGTTGACAGGGCCGAGGATGATGAGGAGACGGCAATGAGGGTAAACAGGGATGCCCCGGAGAATCTTGCAAAAGGGGCTCTGGCCGTCTGGAGAGCAGGAATATCGGGAAAGGGAGGTCCGCTTCTTATCCATATCTCTACCGATTATGTCTTTGACGGAACAGGCCACAGGCCATACAGGGAGGACTCCCCTACAGCACCTGCATCGGCATATGGAAGAACCAAACTGGCAGGCGAAGAGGCTGTATCGAAATCCGGCTGCAATGCAATTGTAATCAGGACATCCTGGCTATATTCAGGATATGGGGCAAATTTTGTAAAGACCATTAACCGCCTCTCAAAGGAGCGGGAGACTCTTGATGTTGTGTTTGACCAGGTGGGCACCCCCACTTACGCCGGAGACCTTGCCGCTGTTATTTGCAAAGTGATGGCTGTGTGGGAGTCTGCTGATGAAAAAAAGAGAAGAGAGTTGTGCGGGATTTACCATTTTTCAAACGAGGGGGTTTGCTCATGGTACGATTTTGCAAAGGAGATTATTAATCAGGGAGGGGTGGTTATTAAGGGAGCAGAGGAGAAAAGGTGCCGCGTAATCCCGGTGACATCAGACAAATTTGTCACAAAGGCGGTAAGGCCGGCCTACTCTGTTCTGGATAAAGGTAAAATCAAAAACACATTTGGGGTGGAGATACGCCACTGGATGGAGCCGCTTAAAGATGAGAGTTTCTGGAAGATGATTATTGAACGTTGATTAAAAAAAAAGATATTATTTACCTATGAAAAACATACTTATAACCGGTGGTGCGGGATTTATAGGGTCTCACCTGGTGAGGCTGATGGTTAACAAATATCCGCATTACAATATCTTTAACCTTGACCTGCTTACATACGCGGGAAACCTTGAGAACCTCAGGGATGTTGAGGGGATGGCCAACTACAGGTTTATCAAGGGTGATATTTGTGATGTGGAGTTTATGAGCAGGATTATGAGCGAAAACAAGATTGACGGAGTTATCCACCTTGCTGCCGAATCTCATGTTGACAGATCGATTCTTGATCCCTTCTCATTTGCCAGAACAAATGTTATGGGTACTCTCTCGCTGCTTCAGGCCGCAAGGATGTACTGGAGCGAAGGGGGCAAGAACAGGGCCGGACTTGAGGGTAAGGTCTTTTATCATGTCTCTACCGACGAGGTTTACGGCTCGCTTGAGAATGACGGCACCTTCTTTACAGAGGAGACAAAATATGACCCTCACTCACCATATTCAGCATCAAAGGCCTCAAGTGACCACTTTGTAAGGGCATGGCACGACACTTACGGAATGCCGGTGAAGATATCCAACTGTTCAAATAACTATGGTCCTTTCCAGTTTCCGGAGAAGCTGATTCCTCTTTTTATCAATAATATATGCAACAACAAACCTCTTCCTGTTTACGGTAAGGGAGAGAATGTACGTGACTGGCTTTTTGTTGAGGACCACGCCCGTGCAATTGACCTTATTTTTCACGAGGGTGCAGATGGCGAGACCTACAACATTGGAGGCTTTAATGAGTGGAAAAACATTGACCTTATAAAGGTACTCATAGCGACAGTAGACAGGCAGCTCGGCCGCCCTGCGGGGGCCTCGCTGCAGCTGATAACCTATGTCACAGACCGTGCCGGCCACGATCTCCGCTACGCGATTGACTCCGGCAAACTCAACCGGGAGCTCGGGTGGTCACCCTCGCTCCAGTTTGAAGAGGGAATTGAAAAGACAGTCAAATGGTACCTTGAAAACCGTGAGTGGATGGAGCGGATTACCTCAGGAGATTATCAGAGTTATTATGATAATATGTACAAAGGGAGGTAAATTAAACACCCGGGCACTATGAAGAAAATACTCAAGATAGACGATGCTCTTCTGAATACCATTACCCATAAGGCCATGGTCTCTCCAAGGCTCAGAATGAATTACAACATTCACGAGTCGCTTGATGCCCCTGCCCAGAGGCTGATGAACGCCCTTGAGCCCGGTACCATGCTTCCTGTTCACAGACACAGACATACTGATGAAACTTATATCGTTCTCAGGGGTTCTATAAGGGTGATGTTCTATAATGAAAAAAGGGAGATAACCGAGAGCTTTATACTTGACCCATGTGATGGAAATTACGGGGTGAACATCCCTGCCGGAGCGTTTCACACAGTTGAGGTGCTCTCAAAGGGGACTGTTATATTTGAGGTAAAAGAGGGCCCTTATATCCCCTCTGCACCTGAAGATATTTTAGAGAATTAAATCAAAATATTATGAAAAAGAGCGCTTATTCCGTTTTTGCACTTGCAGCGTTGTTGATGCTCATGGGTGCATCACTCTCAGCACAGAGTATCGTGAAACCGTCCGGAGAGCCTCTCTCCTTCATGGAGTTTGCTGTTACCTGTGACTTTAAGAGTCCGGAACAGATCAGGAGTTTCTTTGAAAAGAAGGGCTGGAATTATGTCGCCTCACAGTGGGAGAGCAGTGACAGTTATGGATGGGAGCGTTTTTCAAACAGAAATACTCTTGGTGATATGGATACCGCCACTGTCTACATTTTTGACAAAAGATCAATAAGAGGTCTTTACAAAACGTCTGACAGGCAGATATATCAGGAATGGATGAGGTATATAGGAAATAGCGGTTTTCAGACCGAGTCGCTTCTGGTAGAGAGGGATTTGATGACTTCAACTTTTTTCAATACAGATTACAAGGCAGTTTTCTACGAAAAGGAGAGGTCTTTCCGTGATGGCAATAAAGAGAGTTTGATTGTTGTTGTGGAAAAGAGATAACTATCTTTGCACCTATGAAGAACTTTGCAATTATAGGGGTAGCAGGATATATAGCTCCAAGGCACCTCCGGGCGGTCAAGGATACAGGAAATAATCTGGCTGCCGCGTATGACGTATTTGACAGCGTGGGCATTATTGACTCTTTCTTTCCTGATGCTTCATTTTTTACTGAGTTTGAGCTCTTTGACAGGCATCTCTCCAAGATGAAGCGAGAGGGAAAGGGAGTTGATTATCTATCTATCTGCACTCCAAACTATCTTCATGATGCTCATATAAGGTATGGTCTTAGACTGGGAGCAGACATAATCTGCGAAAAGCCTCTTGTCCTGAATCCATGGAATATTGATGCACTGTTGGTTGCTGAAAAGGAGAGCGGAAAGAGAGTCAATACTATTCTTCAGCTTCGGCTTCATCCTGCCATTCAGAAGCTTAGAGAGAGAGTTTCAAACTCACCTGAGGGAAAAGTTTTTGATGTAGATCTGACCTATATCACCTCCAGAGGTAACTGGTACTATACCAGCTGGAAGGGAGATGAGAGAAAGAGTGGCGGGGTGGCTACAAACATTGGAGTACACTTTTACGATATGCTTGCATGGGTTTTTGGAACGCTCAGGGGAAACACTGTACACGTCTCTTCTCATGACAGAGTTGCAGGAATACTTGAGTTTGAAAAGGCAAGGGTCCGATACTTTCTCTCCATTAACGAGGAGACTCTTCCGGATGATGCAAAAAAAGCGGGTAAAAGAACATTCCGTTCACTGCAGATGGAGGGCGAGGAGATTGAGTTTTCAGACGGTTTCACAGAGTTGCATACAGATTCTTACAAAAAAATTCTGGCAGGAGAAGGGTTCGGCCTTAAAGATGCAAAAACTGCCGTGGAGATTGTTCATGGAATAAGGCATGCAAAACCAAAAGGCCTTAAAGGAGACTACCACCCGCTGGCTGCTCTGGAACAGAGCCCACACCCTTTTGGATGGATCTGATACTTTTAAGATTTAAACAGGAATCCTTACAATAAATTTTGACCCCTCACCATAGATGGATTTTACCTCAATGGTACCCTTATGTTTTTGTACTATTGAATTGCATATTGTCAATCCGAGACCTGTACCCTCTGAGAGGTCGTTAAGTTTTACAAATCTTTCAAAAATTGAATCAAGTTTCTCTTTAGGGATTCCCATTCCTGTGTCCTCAACTATAACAGCAACCATTCTTACCCCGTCAAACTCCTCAATATCTGCAGTAACTTTAATGAATCCCTTTGAAGTAAACTTCATTGAGTTGCTAACCAGATTTGTAAGTACCTGAAATAATCTCTTACGGTCTGCAAAAATCTCCAGTTGGTCAAATTTGCATTTAACTGAGAACTCCACACTCTTTTGGGCCTTATGTTGGAATATCTGGTTAAGTTCGTCAAGAAGTTCGCAGATATCTACTCTCTCAAAGACAAATTCATAAGTACCGGCCTCAATTTTTGACAGGTCAAGGATATCGTCAATTAACCTCAGCAGAAGATCGCTGCTTGATGATATTATTTTAGTGTATTGTCTCCTCTCATTCTCGTCATAAGTCTCTGAAAGTAGCTCAGAGAATCCAAGTATGGAATTCAAAGGGGTTCTGATTTCATGACTCATATTAGCAAGAAATGCAGACTTCAGTCTGTCGCTCTCCTGCGATTTTCTCAATGCTTTAAAGAGATTATCCTCTGAATCCATAAGCCTTATTCTGGCTGCCCTAACCAGGAGATAGCTTCTGAAAACGAATACAGAAGAGACTATTATAATGAGAAATATTATTCCTACAATTGTAAACTCCTTTTTGTACTTAATTACATAGTCTAAAGGCCTGCCGTAAATTTTGGCACCTTTGGGAATGTTTCTTCTTGTAATATTTCTCTCCTTTGCATTATCCCAGTTTATATGAAAAAGTGAATCTGTGTAAGTCTCCACCGGGACTTCCCTTACAGAGCCTCTTTTTTCAACCTCTTCTATCATCTTCACGGCCCTCTCTCCCCAAAAGGTTTGGGGCATAAAGTACCCTCCGGTAAAGTGTCCGTTCTCAACAGCCTTTCCAACTATACCAAAAATTGGAAGTTTTGTGTTTTTTGAGATTCGGGAATAAACATAGTTGAGAGAATATCTGAATCCAAACCCCGTTGTAAACCATGAGGAGATAAAGATGGCACTTGAATCACTAAAGTGCGGTATAGACCTAAGCAAAGAGTCAGTTGGCATATCCTGAGATTTAATAAACACACCCTCCGGGTGGCCTCTCTCTTCAAGAACCTTTTTTGCAAGAAGTCTGGAATAAAAGCCCTGTATTCTGTAATCAGTAAGAATATAAATTCTCTTTAGAGGATGAATCATATCCTCAATCACCTCAAACAGACCTGAAAGATTCAGATCTCTCAGAACTCCTGTCGCATTCATCTCCTTAAGGATGGGTTCTGTCTTCTGAATGTCTGAAAATGAAAGAGAGTCCGGTTGCTCTAGTTGCTCTTTGGTAAAAGTAATACTCTTTGCTGCAATCACAATTACCTTGACGTTTTTAAATGTCTCTCTTTTAAGGGAGTATCTGTAAGCATGCCAGGCCTCGTCTCCAATAAGCACAAGCAAATCCGGCGGATACTCTTTGTATGAAGATGTTATAATATTATATCTGTAGATCCACACATTTGGGTCCGGGTTGTACTCTCCGGAGAGGTGTTCAACACTTACATCATAATGGTCATGCCTTGTTGTAAGCTCTCCCCCTATATAGTCGATTATTTCATCTGACCAGTTGTATCCGTTGCTGTACGAACTTACGATAAGAATATGGCGGCTTCCAGTGCCGTAACTGTTATTGTTATGAGCCTGTAGATAAACTCCGCTCAGCAATGCTGATATAAGCAATGCTGCAGTTCGAAGTCTTCTCCGTAAACTTTTCATTTTCTTGTCAATCTAAGACTGTTCAGTACTACGGATACGGAGCTGAATGCCATTGCTGCGGCCGCTATCATTGGGCTGAGCAATGTTCCGTTTACAGGATAGAGTAGTCCTGCTGCCACAGGGATTCCTATCAGGTTGTAAATAAAGGCCCAGAAAAGGTTTTGTCTTATAAGACGTACGGTACTTCTGGAAAGCTCTACTGCTCTTGGCAGGAGCTGAAGATCGTCTGTCATTATAGTCATCATTGATACATCCATGGCAATATCCGTACCCTTTCCCATAGCAATGCTCACATCTGCTCTTGTTAGTGCCTGTGAGTCGTTTATACCGTCTCCTGCCATTGCTACTTTAAGTCCTCTCTTTTGTAAAGATACAATATAATTCTCTTTATCAGATGGTAAAGCTCCTGCAAAAAAGTTGTCAATTCCGGCCTCTTTTGCAATTGCCTTTGCTGTAACTGGATTATCCCCGGTTAACATATGTACCTCAATGCCCATGGATTTGAGCTTTGCCACAGCAGAAGATGAACCCGCCTTTATTCTGTCTGCAGCTGCAATGATGGCTGCTAACTCGCTCTCTTTGCCAAAGTAAATAATACTAAGACCTCTGCTTTGCCACTCCTCTGCGAGAGCCGCAATTTCAGGAGTAGCCACTCCCCGGAACAGCTCAGCATTTCCTGCCCACCAACTCTCTCCGTTGAATGTGCAGCTCACCCCTTTGCCGGTAATGCTTACAAAGTCAGAAATCTCAACATTTTTCACACTTGCGCCAAGTTCACCCTCTGCCCACTCAACTATTGCATCTGCAAGAGGATGCTCTGAGCGCCTCTCCATCTCGGCTAAAATTTCCAGATAGCTCTCTTCGCCGGTAAATTTGTAATTTGTGACAGCCGGTTTTCCCTCTGTTAGTGTGCCGGTTTTATCAAGTACAACTGCATCAATATCCTTTATCTGTTCCAGTGCTGTTGCATCTTTAATAAGAATGTGCTCCTCGGCAGCTTTCCCTATGCCCACCATAAGTGCAGTGGGTGTAGCAAGACCCAGTGCACAAGGACATGCAATCACCAGAACCGATACTGCCGATATAAGTGCATGGAAAAAATGGCTGTTTCCTCCTATAAGCAGCCAGAGTAAAAGAGTAAGAAGTGACAATCCCATTACTGCAGGAACAAATATTGCCGCAATCTTATCTACTATGCGCTGAACAGGGGCTTTACTTCCCTGAGCCTCCTTTACCATCTCAATAATGCGGGCAAGGACTGTTTCGCTCCCAACCTTTATTGCCTCAAAATTGAAACTTCCCTTCTGGTTTATTGTTCCGGCAAGGACAGACTCTCCCCTTACCTTGAGGACTCCCAGGGGTTCACCGGTTATCATACTCTCATCCACGTAAGACTCCCCTTCTGTGACAATTCCGTCAACAGGAATTCTATCTCCCGGTCTTACGATTACTATCTCACCCCTTTTTATTGTTGAAACCTTTACCTCAACTCTCTCTCCGTTTCTTATAACAGTTGCAGTATCCGGGGCAAGGCCCATTAATTTTTTTATTGAGGCTGTAGTATTGCCCTTTGCTCTCTCCTCAAGGAATTTCCCCAAAAGGACAAATGAAATAATCATTACAGCTGCTTCAAAATAGACCATCGGCTCAAGCCCTCTCTCCAGCCAGAATGACGGCCAAAGTGTGTTGAATGAACTGAACAAAAATGCTATGGATGTACTGAGAGCTACCAGAGTATCCATATTTGCTCTCATCATCCCTGCCTGCTTTAAACCTGTTATAAAGAACTGCCTTCCAAATACTGCCAGAACAGGCAGTGATAGTGCCATAAGAATAATATTTACAGCATCAACTCCTTCGTGAGATGATGTATGGTCCATAAAGAGCATAGAGATAACCATCACAGGAATTGAAAATATCCACGAAAGAATTGTATTCCTTTTCAGTTTTTTATAGTTACTCTCCGCCCTCTCCTCTTTGATTAATCTCGCCTCCTCCGGATCTTCCGTTATTATGTCATAACCCATTGCCTGTATAATCTCCCTGAGTTTCTCGGGAGTGGTCACTGCCGGATCAATCTCCATAACCACGCTTGAATCTGCGAAATTTACCGCTGCGCTCTTAACCCCCGGCTGTGCCTGAAGTGTCTTCTCTACGCCGGCGGCACATCCTGCACAACTCATGTTTGTTACCGGATATACTCTCTTCATCATCATCTATTTTATAACGTATGTTTCAATAATCTTTTCATTTAGTCTGCTCCAGACTCTGTATCCCTTGTTTGACAATATTTCCACTATAGGTGCCGGGAAGAAGGGGGTTGTAAAAAGATATATCACACCCATATCCAGACTTTTTACCTCTTCAAGTATTCTGGACATGGGAACCTTCCCCTCATCCAGGACAGCAGAGGCATCAAATCTTACCTTAACAAGCTCTTCACTAAACCAGCCCGGACGTGGAACAGACAGAAGTGATTCTGCATCTTCCACATCCGAACCTGAATCAACAGGCGCCAGCCCTGCAGCCTTCCTTAACATCGTAAGCATATGCGATGCATCAATTCCGGCAATTGCAGCTGCCTGCTTAACAGAGGTTACCCTTGCAACAGTCTTTCGCAGCAGCGGGCTCTGCAGCCTGGCAAAAGCGGGCGAGAGCCCGAGCAGTGTCTGCTCGAGCTCAGGCCACTCGTTTAAAATTTCTGAAATCTTTGTCTCCTGTGTAATCTCTTTCATCATTTTTTAGTGTATGACAATAACCTCTGGTCTCCCTCAAGTTTCCTGAATTCAGAGATATCCTGAGTCACCTCAATGACACCCAGATACTCTCCATCCTTTCCTCTTAGAGCTGTATACTCTATGTATATAAATCTTCCCATAAAATTACTCATCCAGAACTTTGCCTGATGCTCCTTCCCACTTTTGAAATCAGTAAGAATCTGCTCTACAATATGGACACTGCCGGGAGGGTGGCATAACCTTACATCCCTTCCTATTATTGATCTGTTTCTCTCAAACACCCTGTTTGGGCTGTGAGAAAAGAATTTCACCTTATCGTTTGCATCAACATAGGTTATATCAATTGGGAGAGTAACAAACAGAGCCTCCAGCTCTTTCATGTCAAAACTCCCTGAGGAGAGTCTCACAGGCCCTCCTGAGGTGTACTCCACTTTTGCAGTCTCATTTCCCGGTGTTTTTGCAGCACCTTCTGAGGCTTCATGTCTCCATTCAGTTTTAGGATCATAAATACAGTAGCCGTAAATTCCTGTTTCATTGTATACCTGTACCCAATCCTCCTGTTTAAGTGTCTCAAGGCACATTGGAAGAAGAATCTCCTCCTCTTTCATTATCATACTTTCAGTTTGCTCAATGGCCGGCCTTATCAGAAGATCTCCCAGAGAGTAAAGATCACTGCCGCTTATCTCAGCTCCCGGTACAAGTGAATCATGTACAGCTTTGAGAACCTCTCTGATTTCATCATGTTTGCCCCACATAACTTTGGGAGGTCCTGTTATGCCTGCCTTTTCAAGAAACGGAAATAGCAGATACTCTTTTCTTTTATAGTGTTTATCTACATCCGAGAGCATGTTAAACTCTCTTTTCATATCAATTATGAGTGAATTGATAAAATCTTTATCATCAGGCATCCCTTTGAGGATCTCAAGTCTGACGAGCAGGGTTCTTATCTTCTCAATAACTTTTGCTATCTCTCTGTTCTCCTTTTTAAACGTATCAACAGGATGCCCCTCAGGAACCTTAGCATCATGACCTGTAAGAGAACCCTCAAGAACGGCACTGTGAAGGTCGCAGAACTTAAGAATCTCCTGCTCAGGGAGGCCCTCTGCAATCAGTTGCTGCTCCACCTCAACAACTTCATTGTAAGGAATTTGCTTTAGCAGTGATTTTACCCTCTCCTGAACCTGTTCCGGCGCTTCGCCTTTATGAAGCTCCAAAAGCATATGTTTCAGCAACTCTTTTCTCTGGCTTGAGTTGTTTATGTATTCGCTCATATCTTTATTTTATGTGTTTGTTATATTTCGCATATCGGTCCATTATGTGAATCTTCCGGAATATCTACAACCATGTCCTGATAATCCTTGAATTTCTTTATAAATTTATCCACAAACCAGCATGTGGGTTTAACCTTGTAGCCCTTTTCACGTGCATAGTCCAGGGCGTGCTTTACCAGCGACCCGCCCAGACCCCTTCCCTCAAGTGCCTTTGGAACAATTGTGTGTGTAAGGTCCATCACATTGCCCTCCATTTTGTACTCAATATATGCCACTGCCTCAGGTGCAGTGTATTCAAATCTGCATATCTCTCTGTTATGAGTTATGTTCTCTCCCATGTTAAAATTTTTAATTTCTAAACAAGTTTAATACCTCTTCTGTTCATTTCTTCTTTAATAAGTCCAAGCTCCCGGCCTGTCTGGCCGGCCATTGAGGTATTCTCCTCTGCTCTTCTTAAAAGATAAGGGAGAACCTCTTTTACAGGTGCGTAAGGAATATATTTGCAAACATTATAACCTGCACGTGAGAGGGCATAAGTAATATTATCGCTCATACCAAACAGCTGAGAGAACCAAATCCTTTTGTCGCCCTTATCAAGTCCCTTATTAACTATTAAATCTGCCAGGAGATAGTTGCTCTCATAATTATGTGTTCCGCTGAACAGTTCCATATCGTCAATATTTTCTACAACATACCTCAGTCCATTGTCATAGCTGAGGTCTGTCTCCTGTTTATTTGCACAAATAGGTGAGATATACCCCATTCTTATAGCCCGCTCCCGCTCCTCCTCCATATATGCACCGCGTACAAACTTAATTCCGAGTTTATAGCCGCGCTCTTTTGCCTCTTTATGAATTCTCTTAAGGTAATCCAGTCTGTCATGCCTGTACATCTGAAGAGTATGGAATACTATAACCCTCTCTTTGTTAAATGTGGCCATTGCCTCCTCCGTGAGTCTGTCAAAGAGCTCCTGACAATAGTAATGTTCCGCATCTACAAGGATTCTGACACCATTGTCTGCTGCCCTTTTGCATAGAGCCATAAAGCGTGACTTAAAGTTCTCCAGCTCTGTCTTCTCAATATCATTTAGCTCTGCTCCGTTTAGTGTTGCAATTTCAAGAACAGAACCTACTATAAGGCCTGTAGGTTTAAATACAGTAAATGCGATAGCATCATTTCCCTTTGCATTGTCTATTGAACGCATCACTTCATTATAAGTTCTCTCTACATCCGAGAGCTCTTTTCCTCCCTCTGCAGAGTAATCAAGTACTGAGAAAATCCTCTCGCTCATTAGTTTATCAACCGTTGCTGATGCCTCATGGAGAGTCTCTCCACCAACGAATTGTCTGTAAAGCGTGGGTCTAACAGCCCATCCCAGGGGAAATCCTATTCCTGAGGCAAACTGCGTGATTCCCTTGCCGGCTTTTACCACGGTATTACTTGACATTGCTTTAAATAATATGTATGCGTTGCGCAAATCGTTATTGCTTTTTGATGCAAACGCAATCTCTGTGTTGTTGAAATCTAGCATGATATTTGTTTTATTGTCAAAAGTTACCAAATTTAGCAAAATTGTGAATGCATCTCCCTATATTTGCACCCACTTTTATCAATATTATTTATGAATAAAACCGGTGCTTACAAACTGACTGTCACCATACCAGTGCTGAACGAGGAGGAAAACATTCCCTCTCTGGTAAAAAGGCTTGAATCCTTTGCTGTTTCATGCAATGATTTCCCGGTATGCTTCCTCTTTATTGATGATGGTTCTAAAGATAAAAGCCTTGAACTGATTAAAGAGATTTGCAGTAAAAAAGAGAATTTCTTTTATCTGAAGTTTGAAAGAAACTTTGGTTTAAGTGCAGCACTTAAGGCCGGTTTTGACTATGCCGAATCTGAATTTACAGGATATATAGATGCAGACCTCCAGGTTGCCCCTGAAGACTTCAAACTCCTTATACCTTTTGTTAATGAATACGAAATGGTTATGGGAATAAGACAACACAGAAAAGATACTGTTGTAAAGGCTCTGTCATCAAAAATTGCAAATGGTTTCAGAAGAGCGATGACCGGTGACGGGGTTGAAGATACAGGCTGCCCTCTTAAAATCATAAGAAGTTCGTCTGCAAAAAAATTCCCTATGTTCAACGGAATGCACAGATTTCTTCCTGCTCTGCTTTTACTTCAGAATGGCAAGATAAAGCAGGTACCTGTAGAGCACCATCCAAGGGTTGCAGGGGTTTCCAAGTTTCACCTTTTCAACAGACTTGTGGGACCATTTATGGATACATTTGCATACAGATGGATGAAAAAAAGATATATAAACTACTCTGTATCTGACAATAACCTAGGCTGATGTTATTATACGCAATAGGTCTTACAGCTCAAATATTTTTTGGAGCTAGAACGCTCCTTCAGTGGGTAATGTCTGAGAGGGCGAGAAAAAGCCTCTCTCCATCTATCTACTGGATTTTGAGTATGGTTGCATCCTGGTTGTTCTTTATTTACGGGTGGATGAGAGAGGATTTTGCAATTATTCTGGGGCAGGTCATCTCTTACTATATATACATCTGGAATCTTGATGCCAAGGGACTGTGGAGAAAAATCCCAATTGAGCTAAGGGTTCTGCTGGCGGGCACACCTCCGGCAGCCATTGTGCTTGCATCCGGAGATGCTGCGTCTTTTGTCACCACCTTCCTTCAGAATGACAGCGTGCCCATGTGGCTGCTTATTTTTGGCTCGGCAGGACAACTTATCTTTACCCTAAGGTTTGTTTATCAGCTTATTTACTCATATAAAAGAAAGGAGTCTCTGCTCCCGCTGGGTTTCTGGATTATAAGCGTATCCGGATCGGCGGTAATTATTGCATACGGGATAATCAGAAGGGATCCCATCCTTCTTCTGGGACAGGTTCCCGGTATTGTTACATACTTAAGAAATATCTCATTACACAAAAAACAATATGGAACAGCTGGGCAGATGGATCTATAAATACAGATATATCCTTTACTTCCTCGCTCTGGTGCCAATGTTTCTTACAAGGGACTTTACCAGAAACAATGAACTCAGGTATCTGAGCATAGCCGATGAGGCCATCAGAAACGGAAATGTCTTCACATTTACAAATCACGGAGTCTTTTATGCCGACAAGCCGCCTTTGTACCTGTGGATAGTAATGGCAGGTAAACTTCTGTTTGGGACACACAGTATGTTTTTCCTTGCCCTGTTCTCCTATATTCCGGCACTTGTTGTGATTTGGATTATGAACAGATGGAGCAGTACTTTGGCACCTGTTGTCAGCAGAGTGTCCGGAGAGCTTATGCTGCTTACATCCGTCTTCTTTATGGGATCTGCTGTGGTCCTGAGGATGGACATGCTTATGTGTATGTTTATAACTCTTTCTCTGTTTACATTTTACAGAATGTATTCCGGAGAGGAGAAGAGACGTGATAAGTGGTTGTTTCCCGTTTACGTTTTCCTGGCAATTTTCTCAAAGGGACCTGTAGGTATTATGGTTCCGCTGATGACAACAATTGTATTTCTTATTCTCAAAGGTGAGTGGAGACAAATAGGAAAATACTGGGGATTAAGGACTATCGGAATCCTGATTGCCTTATGTGCAGTATGGTTTGGAAGTGCTTATGCCGAGGGTGGAAATGAGTATTTAAACAATCTTCTCTTTAACCAGACAATAAACAGAGCTGTAGACTCATTTCACCATAAAGAGCCTGTTTGGTACTATCTGATTGCAATATGGTACTCTCTTGCACCGTGGGTTTTCCTGATTGTAGGTCTCTTAGCTTCCGGGCTTGTTAAACGAATTGCAAAGACAGATCTGGAGAGGATATTTCTGGTAGCATCCCTGGGTACATTTGTTATGATGTCACTTGTAAGCTCTAAAATTCAGATTTATATGCTGCCTGCTTTCCCGTTTTTCGTGGGAATTACAGTTTTATGGTTAAATCGTTTCTCCGGGAGTAATATTGCCAGAGCAACAATGTTTATACCTGCTGTTATACTTTTTATTGCTCTTCCCGGTGCAGTTGCGGCAGGATTACTTGAGCTTTTTCCTGTATTTGAATCGGTCTGGATATTGGCAGCATCGGCTGTACTATCCTTAGCAGGCGGATTTGCTCTGTGGTTCCTTACCGGTAAGAGATGGAGAAGTGAGAACTCTTTACATAGGAGCATTATTTCTGTAGGGGCAGGTATGCTCCTGGCAATCTTTACAATATCTTTCTATGTACCTCACTACAACCCAAATATCGGCATGGCCGGAATATCGGAAGTTGCAAAGGAGATGGCTGCAGATACAGGTGCTTCTGACTATTTTGTGTTTGACATCCCAAGGGCAGATAATGCAGATGTTTATCTTGGCAGTGTCCCAAAAAACATATCTGTTGATGAGATAAAGGGTATTCTGGAGGGTGACCGGAGAGGAGTTCTTATTGTAAAACAGAGTTCAGTTGAAAAGAATCCGGAGTTAGCCTCATTGATTGAAGGGAGAGAGAGGAGAGCAGTTGGATACTTCTTTTGTGTAACTTTGTAGAAATTTTTCACAATGAAAATACTGGTAACAGGCTCGGCCGGATTTATTGGGTTCCATACAGCCCTGAAGTTTGTCTCCTCCGGCCATGAGGTTGTGGGTCTTGATAATCTTAACCACTATTACGATATCAGGCTTAAATATGCCCGTGCTGCAGAGTGCGGTTTTAGTGATCATCAGCTTGAGAGTGGAAGGATGGTAACCAGTTCTCAGTATCCTTTACTGAGGTTCATAAAGATGGAGCTCTCGGACAAAGAGTCTGTGGAAAAACTTTTTAGTGAGGAGAACTTTGACATAGTATGCAATTTTGCAGCTCAGGCAGGGGTACGCTACTCTCTGGAGAATCCATTTTCATATATAAAATCGAATATTGAAGGGTTCTTAAGTATACTTGAGGCCTGCAGAAGATACCCCGTGAAACATCTTGTGTATGCTAGTTCAAGCAGTGTATACGGTATGAATGAAGAGGTTCCCTTCCACGAAAGTGACGTAACCGACTCTCCCGTCAGTCTGTATGCTGCAACAAAAAAGAGTAACGAGCTTATGGCCCACTCATATTCATCTCTTTACGGAATTCCTGCTACCGGGCTGAGGTTTTTCACCGTTTACGGTCCCTGGGGCAGACCGGATATGGCTCCCATGCTCTTTATGAAGGCTGCAATGGAGGGAAAAAGTATCAGGGTATTTAATAATGGAGATCTGTACAGAGATTTTACATATATAGATGACATTATAACCGGTGTTACTGCAGTTGCAGAGGGAACTCCGCCTGAAAGATCTGCAAATTCATCAGGAGCGGGACATAGAGTGTTTAATATTGGCAACAGCACCCCTGTCGCTCTGCTTGACTTCATCTCGGCTATTGAAAGGGTCACAGGCCGTAAAATAGCAAAGGAATTTACAGAGATGCAGGCCGGCGATGTCTATAAAACATATGCAGACACTACCTTACTTGAGAGCCGGTTTGGTTATAAGCCATCAACTCCGCTTGAGTCAGGTATAGAGAGGTTGTATGAATGGTACTCTTCTCACCCCTCATTATTCTGATTGTTTTCAATTTAGCCACCTATCTTGTCGTTTTTTTACAATTTTTTTCATTTAGTGTATTATAACTTTAACAAAAATGCACTGCTATGAAAAAAATATTGATTATTCTGGGAATTATGCTGTTTGCCGTAAGCGGGGCAAACGGTCAAAGCTGGCTTAATACGCTGGGTAACAAAGCAAAGGAGAAAGCGAAAGAGAAGGTTGAGCAAAAAGTTGAGCAGAAGACTGAAGAGGTAATGGAGAAAGGTTTTGAGAGTGTTGAGAAGGGTGTAAAGGGTGAAGAGGAGGGAGAACAGGCAGAAGAGGTGAGTCAGGAGGCAGAATTGGAAAAACCCGTCGCTAAGAAGAGTAGTAATCAGACAAATGCTCCTCAGCAGAAAAAATCTCTTGAATCATTTACTCAGTATGACTTTGTCCCCGGAGACAAGATTCTCTATTTTGAGGACTTTTCTCAGGATGCGATAGGTGATTTTCCGGCACTGTGGACATCAAATGGAAGCGGCGAGGTAAAGAGTGTGAGCGTAGCATCAGGTAAATGGCTGCATCTGAATGGTGAAGATGCTGTTTACTGCTATATGAGGAAGATTGATTTCCCTTCAAACTTTATAATTGAGTTTGATATAATTCCTGACAAGGAGTATTCATATGATGGGATTGTTTTTACTATTTACGAGAATCAATCTGACAACACTGAAGTTGCCGATGATGACCTCTATCCAGGTGTTGCCGGAATCCACCTAATGCTCGGCAGTAATGAGTGGGAGACACTAGGATACAAAGAGAGCAGCGACTGGCTGAGAGCGAAAGCAAGTAAAAATCCGGTGGTACTGGAGGAGAGCAACCATGTAATTATCTGGATTCAAAACAGGCGCGTGCGTATTTATCACTCAGGCGCTAAGGTACTTGATGCTCCTACAAACATTTATTCTAATACAAAATTCAACAGAATCCGATTCTCCGGATGGGACAGAAACAGTCACCCATTCATAAGTAATATAAAAATCACTACTGCATCTCCTGATACCAGAAGTAAACTTCTTACAGAGGGTAAGATTGTCTCTTATGGTATCTACTTTGACTCCGGAAAGGATGTGGTTAAGCCGGAATCTTATGGCTCGGTTAAAGAGATTGCAGCAGTCCTTCAGGAGAATCCGGATGTAAAAATTAAGGTTGTGGGTCATACAGACAGTGATGGGGATGATGCTCTTAATCTGGATCTTTCAAAGAGAAGAGCGGCTGCTGTTAAGAGGTTCCTTGAGAAGGAGTTTGGGATAGCAACTGACAGAGTTCAGACCGATGGCATGGGTGAGCAGCAGCCTGTTGCCTCAAATGACAAACCGGAGAATAAGGCTAAAAACAGAAGGGTAGAATTCATTAAACTTTAGAGTTATGAAAAGGATACGATTTTTAAGAGAGGCAATAGTGGCTCTCCTCTTGCTATTTGCATTTTCAGCGGATATTAAGGCTCAGAGTACACCTGAGGCCTTTCTGGGACTGCTTCCTGCAATTCCGTCATCTGTTTGCACAAATGATGAGTCTGAGGTGGATGCCTTTAGTGATAGGATTATTCTGGTAAAGGGGAAAATCAAGGAGTATTCAGACAGGATTAGCCTTACCGCCGGTAAAAGTGAAAAGGAGGCAGAGAGGGAGGCGTATGCATCGGCCTCTGCAATGACAGGAATCTCTCAGGCAGATCTTATGAAGCTTGCAAATATGAGTGAGGCAGAGCAGGAGAAATGGGCTCAGGAGTATGCCGCCAAACAGGTTGCATCGGCAAAGGCAGGGAAACCAGTGGCCGGTGAAAATGCAGACAGGGCAAAGAAATTATATAATCTGAATGAGGAGAGAGTGAAGGTAAAGGGTGAGATTGATGCCATTTACAACAAGCTTGCAGTAATGTATCAGGAAATTAAAGTAAAGGATACAATTGAAACCCGCAAAAAAAACGAGAAAATTAAGTCAATTGAACAAGCATGGGAGAGTGCACCGTGGCCGGACGGGGCTTTAATGCAGGACCCCAAAGTGGATTTGAAGTTTAAAAAATTGATTTATCAGTGTGAAAATGACTACTGTAGTACTATGTCTCCATTGATGCTTGATTATATTACAAAGTATCTGACCGGACTTAAATATGCTATACCTCTGTACAGGAGGCTTCAGATGCTTGACAATGAGATAGCTACTGTTCAGGGAGTTTCTGCAGCAGTAGTTAATGATGAAAATCTCTATGCAGTAGCTGCTGTTGAGGAGTATGCCGTCGTATTAAGTGATGCTTATATGTTCAGGTGCGGGAAATTTGAAGAATAATCTAATAATGGTAAAGGCTAAGATTAGTTATAAATCATTCATTGCCGGTTTGATGGTTCTGCTCTCTTTTGAGTTGAGTGGTCAGGATGGTTATAAATTTGCACCTGAAAAAAAAGGAAGTGTCACATCTAAAACAGATGTCGGATACTCTTTCCGGGAAATCTATCCGGGAGAATCAGCTGATTTTCTGAAAGACAGGCTTGAAAAAATTTCTTCAATTTTACTCTCATCTGAGACAGTCAGGGGTGCAAAAGGGGTAGACATAGTGGCATACGGCTCCCTGTCCGAATTTACAAATGTTGAGCTCAACTTCAGTAATCTTGTGAGAAGCGATGATAATCCAGAGGGAGATTACTATCACAAAGGCTCGTCGTCATTAAATGTTTATATAAATGACACTAAAACAGCCTCTGGAAATATAATACGAAGCACATTCTTTGAGCTCCCTTCCAAAGTGGGTGAGTTTAACGGTTACCCGCTCTACGATTGCGGATCTTATAAATATGTACTTGTAGCGCCAGGGGTGAACAATCCTTTTCTTCCGTGCTCACGTGAGGAGTACCTCAAAGCAATTATTGAAGAGGAGCGGGAGAAGACAAAGATGTTTGAGTCTGATGAAAACATTGGGATTAAGGAGCAGGAGACAATGAGTGATAACCTCCAAGAGACGAAGCTTCAGCATGCCGAGATGAAAAAAATGGCAGAGGCTATGAAGAAGAGTGATCCGGAGACAGCTGCAAGCATAATGGAGGCAGTTAAGGGTCTTGAACAGGTGATAAAGGAGACAGAAAAACATATTTCAAGAGACTTAAAGTCTGAAGCATTGGCAGATCCAATGTACTTACACTATAAAACAGTTTTAAAATCACTTGAAGATGAACTTGCTGTTATGACGGCCTCTGAAAGGGCAAAGCAGGCTGTTTGGTCACACGGAGCTCAGCAGATAACAGGCCTGTACTCTGATCTCATCCCTGATAATATGATTGAACACGGAACACCTCTCTACAAGCTGAACCCGGCCCTCAGACACAGCTCAGAAAGGATTATCTTTATGGTTGTAGTGTTTCTGGAATCAAGTCCGGGAATGGTGCGAACCCCTGCGGATGGATGTGTTGAAAAGATCAAGGGCGAATCTCATATCTGGAGACAAATTTTTTCACTTGCAGAGGGTAATTAGAAGAGTGTAATTAGGTATATTTGTGTAGCTCTCGCTTTTGCGATAAATACACAACACCTATGAAAAAACTTCTCTCAACTGCAGTTGCTTTTGCATTACTGCTTGTTTTCACTCCGCTCTCGGGCAAATCAGAAAAGGAGTCAAAATCTGTAAAAGAGTACACAAAGTTAGTTAATCCTTTTGTGGGGACCGATTTCCACGGTCACACATTTCCGGGAGCCGCCTACCCTTTTGGGATGGTGCAACTGAGCCCGGATACCCGCCTGACAGGATGGGACGGTTGCTCGGGCTACCACTATTCAGACAGTGCTATTTATGGATTTAGCCACACCCATCTTAGTGGAACCGGAGCAATGGACTTATGTGATATACTGCTGATGCCTGTGAGTGGGTACAAAGGTGACGAAATTGTTAATGACGAGTATAAATCTCCTTTTCAAAAGGCAAGCGAGAAGGCCTCTCCGGGTTTCTACGAGGTATTCCTGGATAAATGGGGAGTTAAGGCCGAGCTGACTGCCGGAAGAAGGGTGGGTTTTCATAAATATACATATACTCCCGGTAGCAGCAGAGAGGTTGTTCTGGACCTTGCACACAGGGACCCCCTTATTGAGTGGAATGTAGAGATACAAGGCAACAATGCACTCAAGGGATACAGACGTTCCCGCTCATGGGCAAAAGATCAGGTGGTCTATTTCTATATGGAGTTCTCGGAACCATTTGCAAAGGTAAAGATGCGTGAGATGAAACGTAAGGTACTGGTTCAGTTTGACGGCACTCAAACATCAGAATCGGGCCTGAAAGACAACAATACACTTCTGGTAAAAGTGGGTATTTCAACTGTTTCTACGGATAATGCAAAGATGAATCTTGAGGCTGAGTCTCCTGCCTGGGATTTTAACGGATTACGCAAAGTGACGGAGAGGGCATGGAATGACTTTTTGGGGAAAATTGAGGTTGAGAGCAGCAATGAAGAGCATCTTAAAACCTTTTATACAGCACTTTATCACACTGCAATAGCCCCTAACCTTATTTCCGACGCAAATGGCGAATACAGGGGGATGGACAGGATGATTCATACAGCTATCGGCTATGAACATTACTCTGTCTTCTCTCTATGGGACACATACAGAACACTGCATCCGCTTATGACAATTATTGAGAGGGAGAGAACGTCCCATTTTATCAAATCTATGCTTGCAATGTTCAGAGAGGCCGGAAAACTGCCAATATGGGAGCTCTCCGGTAATGAGACCAACTGCATGATTGGCTACCACTCAGTCTCTGTAATAACTGATGCCGCGATAAAAGGTATCGGTGGTTTTGACAAGAGAGAGGCTCTGAATGCAATGGTTGAGAGCTCAAGAAAGGATGAGTTTGGAATAAGGGAGTATATGAAACATGGCTATGTACCTGCCGACCTTGAACACGAATCGGTCTCTAAAACACTTGAATATGCTTACGATGACTGGTGTATTGCTCAAATGGCCCATGAGCTTGGCGAAGCGGGAATTTATGCTGAATATGCTAAGAGGGCACAGTCTTGGAAAAATATTGCAGACCCTCAGACCGGCTTTATGAGGCCGAGGATTAACGGCAGCTGGCTGAAACCATTTGAGCCTTCTGAGGTTAACGTGCACTTTACAGAGGCCAACTCATGGCAGTACAGTTTCTATGTTCCGCATGATATTGAGAGTCATATTAAAATGCTTGGAGGAGATAAGGCCTATATTGAGAGGCTGGATGCCCTTTTTTCAGCTCCTGAAAAGACAACGGGAAGGACTCAGGTTGATATTACCGGTTTAATAGGGCAATATGCCCACGGAAATGAGCCGAGCCACCATATAGCATACCTTTACAACTATGCAGGAGCACCTTGGAAAACCCAGCAGATGGTTAAACGTATTATGACAGAGCTCTACACATCTGCCCCGGATGGTCTAAGCGGAAATGAGGACTGCGGACAGATGAGCGCATGGTATGTGATGAGTGCTCTCGGATTCTATCCTGTAACTCCCGGGGATCCCACCTACACAATAGGTTCACCATTGTTTAAAAGTGCAAAGATTAATATGGAGAGCGGGAAAACGTTCACTGTAAAAGCTCAATCTTCAGATAACAGCGCAAAACCTGACACAGACATATACGTACACGCTTTAAAGCTAAATGGCGAGGAGTACACAAAGAGCTACATTTCTCACAAAAGCATTGAAAACGGCGGTGAACTTATATTCAAAACCTCCTCTTCACCATCTTACTCATTTGGAGTAGCAAAGGGAGACCGTCCGGTATCAATAATGAATATCAATAGTTCAGTTACTTCAGGTGAAAACTTAGGCATGATGGTCGAAGCTATTCCTCTTGCCCCATGGTTTGAGGCCTCTGAATATATATTCAAAGATTCAACAGTTGTAAGCCTTACGGGCAGAGGTAATACTGAGCAATCAGACAAAGGCGGCAAAGAGAGGCTTTTCTGGCGGATTGCCTCAGGAGAGTTTAAGGAATACTCTAAACCAATAATTTTAAGAGAGAGCTGCGTACTTGAAGCCTACTCCATAAACAGTTCAGGCAAACAAAGCTCTACAGTAACTTGTTCACTAAGAAAGGTAAACAGTGAATGGAAAATATCTCTGCTGTCAAAATACAATAAACAGTACAATGCAGGTGGAGACGAAGGGCTGATTGATGGTGTCAGGGGTGCGGAGAACTTCAGGCTTGGAGGATGGCAGGGTTATCAGGATACAGACTTAACTGCAATTGTGGACCTTGGAAGCGTGAAAACAATTACAAAGGTGGGTGCGGGTTTCCTGCAGGATGCCCGCTCATGGATCTGGATGCCCAGATATGTTGAGTTCTTTATCTCAGATGACGGTGAGAAATTTGAACTCCTAGGCAGGATTGATAATAAAGTGGGTGAACAGGACTGGAAACTTCAAATACAGGATATGATCCTGGAGTTTACAAATACCGGAGATAATTTACAAAATGACAGTTCTCACAAATTAGTAACAGGCCGTTACATTAAAGTCTTCGCCAAAAACTATGGTACAATCCCGGATGAGGGATGGCACGAAGGAGCAGGTGGTGAGGGCTTTATTTTTATTGACGAGGTGCTGATTACAACCAAGTAAGTCTACTCCTGTCTTCTGCCGAACGGCTCAATACTGCGAAGCACCATTTAAATCTGCGAAAGGCGGCGACATATGCCCACGTGGCTATAACATTCAGTCAGAGTGAGAGTTGACAATCAATCCGACGGGTGACCCCTCGGTTAAAGTGTTAAACATCTATTTGTCTGCTACATACGGCGACGCGGGGAACAGTCGGCTCCAGTTTTGAAGGTGCCGGGTCTTCGCCCGGCCTTTTTTAGCCTTCGGCAGTAGAAGGAGGCGGAATGCAGGTGCCCTTGTGGCTCAAAATCTCGCAGGCTAGGGTGGGACAAGCATCTATCTATTTAAAACCTGCGTGTCGCAAAACATAAAACTCATATAATCAACAACTTGCATTTTACAACCACTTCAAAAACAACCCCATAAATGCTTGTCCCACCCTAGCCTGTTTTTCTGCCGAAAGGCTTAACACCGCGAAGCACCATTTAAATCTGCAGAAGGCTACATGTGCCCGCGTGGATATAACATTCAGTTAGATTGAGAGTTGACAATCAATCCGACGGGTGACCCCTCGGTTAAAGTGTTAAACATCTATTTGTCTGCTACATACGGCGACGCGGGGAGCAGTCGGCTCCAGTTTTGAAGGTGCCGGGTCTTCGCCCGGCCTTTTGATAGCCTTCGGCAGTAGAAGGAGGCTGAATGCAGGTGCCCTTGTGGCTCAAAGTCTCGCAGGCTTGGGTGGGACAAGCATCTATCTGGTTGAAAAACTATATGTTGCAAAACATAAAATTCATGTAATCAACACTTTGTGTTTTACAACAACTTCAAAAACAACCCCATAGATGCTTGTCCCACCCACGCCTGTTCATCCCCGGCAACTACATGTTTCTCCTTATTCAGCTAACCGGTGTAGACGACGGAGCCTCCGCCACAGCGAACGAAGAGAGCGAGGAGGAAAAGCTCCGGAGTCACATCGGGTAGATGAATACATGTCATGCAGTTACCAGAGATGAACAAGCTGAAAACTGAAGGAGTCTCCGCCACAGCGAAAAATACCCTATTTTTTCCTGAAGAGTACCCTCTTGGCGTACAAATAGTAACCTGTTACGGGAAGGATTCCGCCCATCAGTGCAGCAATCAGATAGAGGACTTTAACAAATATTCCTCCCCAGGAGCCGGTGTGAAGAGAGTAGAGCCAGCCTCTTAGTTTGGAGGCTTTGGGTTGGTCCCGATAAAGTTCGGCATCAGTGATCTGGCCGCTCTTTTTGTCAAATTTGTATCTGTCTGAAGCACGTGTATTGCCGAATGGTTTGTCGGGGGCTACCTGAATGGAACCATCTGTGATAGTGATGGTTTTCCATGAGGATGTTATCTTGAGTGTTTCAACGAGGGCGGTGTCCCAGATGGTGAAGTCTGTTGAACGGACTGCTGGTTTGACCGGAGAGACGCTTGCAGATGTGTCTTTCTTCGCAGGGGAAGAGGCAACAGCAGGAGCTGTTACCGGAGTAGCCTTTGGTAGTTCGGCACCAAATAGTTTATAAGTTGCATTCCTATACCAGTCAAATGACCAGGTTAGTCCGGTAAGACTCATAAGGAGCAGTAGGAGGATTGTGTAAAAGCCGCCGGCAACATGAAGGTCATGCCAGAAACGTCTCCATCCGTGGCTGAAACTAATCCTGAGTCGGTTTTTAAGCCCTTTTCTGCTTTTTGGGATCCAGGCTACAAGGCCTGTAATGAGGATAATAACCATTGCGAAGGTGGTGACGCCAATAATATTCTTTCCTATCGACCGGCTTTCGCCTCTGAATGAGAGCCATCTGTGCAATTCTCTTACTGTTGAGAAGAATTTACCGTCTCCCGGATTCTGAATCGCTGTAACCTCAGCTGTGTATGGATTTACATAAACTGTTATACGTCTGCGCCCGGGTGTTGAAACTGCATAAGTGGACACTTCATCAAAAGGTATCTGTACAGATGCTATATTCATAGTGTCGGGCAGTACGGCGGCCGCAACAGCGGCCGCCTCAGCCGGAGTGATCCTCTCTCCACTTACCGGGGTAACTTTGTACCTCTCTTTATAAACCAATTCATTAATCTCTTTTTCAAATACCATTATGGAACCGGTAAAGCAGATTAGTGCTATTATCAGACCAAAGGGGAGTGAAATCCAGAGGTGGAGTTTGAGGAGTATTTTTTTCATTTTGAATCCCACCAAACGCGGGCAGTTGTTATGTTATTAATATCTCTTTTTGATACCTCGGCAATGTTGGTCTGAACCTCAGTCTCAGGATAGAGAAGTCTGCGAGGCCTCTCGTCTGGTGATGTGCCTGGTGTATTTGGGATTTCAGGAAGGCCAAGCCTTCTGTAGTCGCTCCAAGCCTCAAAACCTGATATTGAATTCAGAGCCAGCCATTTCTGAAGGATTATCCTCTCTAGTGTGTTGTTAAAGGTCACATCCGGGTGAGCCAGATAAGCATCTCTCTCTGTTGCAGAAACCTCCATCTGTTGCATGGAGGCCGATATACCGTTTCTGTAGTACTCTGCCGCATCACCTTGTATCCAGCCTCTGTGAGCAGCTTCTGCCAGAAGGAACCAGCTCTCCGCAGCACTTATCAATATTATTGGCTGAGTCTGGCTCTTAAGGATAGCAGCAGACTTTCCGCCATTTTCAGCCGGACCAAAAAACGGAGAGGTGTTATCTTTATTGAATGATGCATCGGTACCCTCATATCCAAAGATTACACCTTTATAAACACCGTTTTTTTTCTTCGCATAGAGCCTTGACAGCCTTGGGTCTGAGAGTGAATAGTAACTGTCAATAGCGAACTGAGTAGGCCTGATGTGTATGTATCCGTTTGTAGTTTTGTTTGAACTGTTCCTATAGTAGGTGCTCCAGAATGGATTGAGGTTTGTTGCGTTAAAACCGGGCTGAACCTGTGCTGTTTCATTCAGAACAGAGCCAATTTTTGCAATCTCAGTCTGTATATAACTGCTATTGCTTACCTCACTGCCTCTTAACAGTGCTCTGAGTTTTATTGTGTTTGCAAACTGTATCCATTTACCAAGGTCCCCGTTAAAGAGAATGTCATCCTTAGCCGGGCGTTTTTCTGAAGGGAGGGGGCTCCTTCCAAGGAGATCTATAGCTGATGAGAGCATATCAATTGATGCTTTGTAAACATCTGAACCGTCATCGTAAACCGGCCGCGGGTATTTTTGCCCCTGAAGAGCTTGTGTAAAAGGGATATCTCCGTAGGTATCAACTAGTCTAAGATAGTGCCAGGCTTGCATTATCATTGCAATTGCAGAATAGGCAGGAGCCCCCTCCCCCTCTGCATCTGCCTTGAGTAGTTCATAATAGTTCAAATAGGTGTAACCATTTTCCCAGATGGGGATACCGTCTCTCTTTGCCATTATTGCGGGGCCATTGTAGAGTTGCTCCTTTTTGTAGCTGTTGCTCCCCTCATTAGAGGTTCCCCAGTATCCTCCCCAGAAAGAACCAAGCTGATTTAGCTGAGTAACCTCTTGCAAAGCTGTATAGTAAAGTGCAGCCGGAAGTCTTTGCTCTACCCTGATATGCTCCTCAACAGGGTTGTTGGGATCTTTGTTTACATCAAGATACTTTTCACATGATGTTGATATTAGGGCTATTATAATTATAGCAAAATATGATATGTTAATTTTCATTTTTGTAAATTTCTAATTCTGTCAGAAAACAATATTTACTGTAAATCCCACTGTTCTGTACGGGGGAACCTGACGCCAACTGTAGTATCCGGCTGTGTTATTATACAAGTACTCCGGATCGCCAAAATCATTGTCTTTATGTCTGATGATAAAGAGGTTTGTTGCCTCTGCTCCAATTGTTACCTCTTTAAATATCTTCATATTAGCAATTGCAGCCCTTGAAAAAGTGTACTTCAGAGAGAGAGTTCTCATTTTGAAATAGTCACCCGGAGCAGCGTAGTTTACAGAATATCCTGCAACATATTTATTCCAGTAGGCCGAATTTCCGCTCCCTTTGGCAACGACGGATGTGTTTGGCTGATATGCAACCGACCCATCCGGATTGTTGATTTCTATGACTGAATTTGGAATTACAAACTCTTTCCGTCCGTATTGGGTAGTCATTGGGTGCGTTCCGGTCTGTATCATTGCGTTGGCCACCTCTGAATACATCCATGCTCCCAGGCGGGACTCAAAGTCGGCAAATAGAGAAATTCCTTTATACCTGATTGTTGCCTGAAAGCCTAACTGGTGAGGGGGTACCATTGTACCCTTATATGTGGGCTCAGTTGAGGCAGATGGAAGTCCTGTAATTGCATCTACAATTATTCTCCCCTGATTGTCCCTCTTATAGTCAGTAACCTTCAGGCTGGGATATGGCATACCTTTTATAGCATAAGACTGGCGGAAAATGTTGTACTCTTCTGCCTCTCCGCTTCCATAGAGATCTTTAACCACGTTATTAATATAAGTGTAGCTGAATGCTGTGTTTATTCTGAAATCTCTTGTTCTGGCAATATCTCCGTCAATAGTAAATTCGATGATATTATTCTCAAGCTCTCCAAGATTAACCATGGATGTGGTATATCCTGTAGCTGCAGAACTTGTTGCGGCAAAAATCTGACCCTGTGAGTTTGAGTAAACATAGGCAAGCTCTGCATTAAGCCTCCTCTTCAGAAGACTCCACTGTACACCAGCTTCAAATGAACGTACAAATTCAGGTCTTATATCCGGATTTGGATTTTTTGATGATGGCACAAATCCTGTCAGGTCACCGTATGGGAATCCACCGGTTTGAGTGTATGTAAGATTCAGTGAGTATGGAGAGAGATTTACGTTACCTGTTTTGTTGTAAGATGTGTATAGTTTGAGATAGTCCGTTACCGTATTTTCTCTTATTGAAGGAAAGGCATCGGTAATGATGAATGACGCACTGGCACCGGGATAGAAGTATGTATTGTTGTCCGGATGGAGAAGGGAGGTTTTATCTCTTCTTCCTGTTAAGGTTAGAAATAGGTAACCCGAATAACCGGCGGTCACCTCGGCATAGATAGAGAACTGACGTTCGGTAAGTATTGCCGAACCTCCTGTCAGATTTCCGGATCTGCTTCCCTGGTTGAAAAGATCTGGAAAAAGAAGGTTTGAGGCTGCGATATTGGTTGTTTTGGTCAACTCATCCCTGAAGTTATGTCCGGCAATTGCGTTAATTTTTATTTTGCCAAATTCTCTCTCGGCAGATAGGATAAGGTCTCCGTTTATTCTGCGGAAGTTTGAGGTTCCGTCTGACACACTTCCCTGTTGGCTTGCACCCGCCCTCTCTGAATCAAACCGCTCAACGGTGCTTCTTGTCTGGAGGGAGTTACTATACAGGCCCAGTCTGTACATTACCCTTAACCAGCTTGTAACAGGGTACTCTGCCTCTACTTTTCCGCTAACCACCTGCTGGATTGATTCGTTTCTGTATGTGTCAATCAAGAAGTATGGATTTTTCACAACCGAAGTAAAGAAGTTATCAGGGTGTCCCTTAGAGTTTGGATCTCTCCAGTTTACCATCTCCTCAATGGGGAAGTTTGCCGGCATTTTGTACATTGATACCCAAGGACCATCAGGTGTTGTATTTGTGTTTACATGACTGTAACTTATAGCAGAATTAACCCTTAGCTTTCCTATGTTCTGTAAAGTGTTGAATCTTGCTCCGTTTCTTGAACTTCTGTCTTTAGGGATAATTCCTTTAACTGTAATATTTTGCAGAGAGAGATAGTATCTGTCGTCTCCCGTCTCTTTTGAGAAAGAGAGGTCGTTCTGGATGTTGATTCCTGTTGTGAAAAGCTCTTTCCTCACATCTCTTTTTCTTGCAGAGTAGCCATTTGTCCCATCAAATGCCGGGCCCCATGACTGGTATTCAGATGGGCTGTAGATTCCATCCAGCCCCTGACCAAACTCTGTCTGAGCTTTTGGTAGCAGATATACGTCAGACAGGGAGGTTGATTGTCTGAAACTGACTCTGCCTTTACTGCCTTCACCGCTCTTTGTTACAATAATCAGTGCTCCGTTAACACCCTCTGATCCGTAGAGGGCAGCCGCGTTTGCACCTTTCAGTATTGTTATGCTCTCAATATCACCAGGATTAAGCCTGCTTATTTCCGGGACAGGAACACCGTCAACCACATAGAGAGGAGCATTGTTTCCGGTGATTGAGCGTGACCCGCGCATTGTTATCTGGAAATTTGGATCAACCTTGCTGTCATACATATTAATTCTCAATCCTGCCACTTTTCCGGTTAGTCCCGTAAGAGGGTTAAGGGGTGATCCCTGGGTAAGTTCATCCGCCCTTATCACTTCGGTAGAACTTCCCAGCTCTTTGGGAGCTCTTTTTATTCCCAAGGCTGTTGCTACAACTTTAAGTTCTTTCAGTACAAATGTTGATGGTTTAATCTTAACGCTGAGATTATGATTGTCTGCTGCAATAAGAACAGGGCTGTAGCCTAAAGATGAGACAAAAATAGTATCGCCTATGGTTCCGGGAATCACAAACTTTCCGTTGTCATCCGTGAGTGTGTGCCGGTTTGTCCCTTTTATATTAACTGTTACGTATGATACCGGTTTGCCATCTTCTTCTGAGATTACAACTCCGGTAAGAGAGAGATCTGCCTGACCATAAGCCGCCGGAGAGAGCTGAAAACCGGCTGCAAATGAAAGTACAAGCAAAAAAATTGTTTTTGAAAATAACCTGTGCATCGTTTTGTTTTTAAACATTGGTTCTTTAAACGGTGCAAAGGTCCGCACATATATAAAAAAGCGCAATCCCCACTATTAGGGACTGCGCAGATAAGATTAACCATATTTAGGGATACAATGATAAAAAATTTTACATCAAATACGTTTTGCCACAAAAAAGACGTATCCATAATGTTCCTTGTACTTTGCGTAAAGTTCAGACTCACGCTTTTCGTTTGCAACCAGCTCCTCTGCAGCTCTGTTATCAGGATGCTTTTTGAGAAATTCTTCGCGGGAGCTCCTCTGTGGCAGAAAGTAGTGGTCGGTCCAGCAATTTTCCGGCAATATAAATGAAGCTACGGGTAAATAACCGGCTTCATGAATCTGGGAGATTTTGGCCGGTATAGTGTCAATCTCGGGATAGGCCTCTACCCAAAAATTATTAATCTCCTCAGGCCTCTCTGAAGTAAACCAGCACGCCTCGGTTACTGCCAAATACCCTCCATCTTTTAGAAATTGTCTCCAGTAGCTGAGCCCCTTTTTGAAACCGATATTGTAAATAGCCCCTTCAGACCAGATTAAATTAAGCTCTCCCTCCTTAAAGGGAAGATCATCCATTGAGCCTACAACACCCTTTACTCTGTTATTAAGTGAGAGTCTCGTTGCATTTTCATTGAAGATTTCAATAAACTTTGGGAAGAGATCTATTGCTGTAATTGAGCCGGGTGTATTTTGTGCCAGCACCATTGTCTGACCTCCCGTTCCACATCCCAGGTCGACAATTTTTGAGTTTTCATTGAGGTTCTCTACAAAACTGAGGGCTTTAATAGTAGCCTCCGGACTTCCCGGCCCCTGTCTCTCTACTAAAGAAAAATATTCGCAAATAAGGTTGAAGTCGAATTCTGTAATTGATTTTATTTCGTTACTCATGATGTAAATTAATTTTTAGAATTTTTGATTTTGTTAATCAAACAAAAAAACATTTCATGCAAAAATGCATGAAACAAAGAGTTTACAATTCTGCCATCTGGGAAAGTAATCCTCAGACTGACAGCATTTACACCAAATCCGATTTAGAAATAACCATCCAATAATTTTAGATATGCAAATGTAGAGAAAAGTTTATTCTAAATTAGCATTTCAGGATATCAAAATTAGCAATACAGGAAAAGCCCGGAGGAGAGCATCCTCCTAAATTTGCATTATGAATACAAAACAATCAACGCGGGAGGAATACCAAAAGAGACTCAACATTGTAATTGAGTATATCAACAGCAATCTTGGTGAGTCAATCGATTTGAGAACTCTGTCTGAGATTTCAAATTTTTCTGAATTCCATTTCCACCGAATCTTTAAAGCTTTTGTCCGTGAGCCGCTGGGCAGCTATATTACCAGATTAAGGCTTGAGACAGCAGCACATCAATTGAGGTACTCAGAGATACCCATTGAAGAGATTGCATACAAAGTAGGCTATGAAGTTCCCTCTTCGCTTTCAAAATCATTTAAACAGCTGTACGGTATATCACCCAAAGAGTACCGGGCAGACAAAAACTATTTCATAATGAAAAAAATCAATCTGAATCCTGATTTTACACTGAAGGCTCCCAAGATCCTGGAGCTTGAACCAAAAAAGGCAATCTACATCCGTTTGACAGGGGCATACAGCGATCTTGACTTCCCCGGAACATTTGCAAAACTTTGGGCATATGTAAAGGAGAAGAAATTATTTTCTGCCGGTATAGAGCATATAGGAATTTATCACAATGATCCAAAAGTAACAGAGATTGAAAAGCTCCGTTCAGACGTGTGTCTGGTAATATCCAAACCGGTTGAACCTCATGGAGAGATTGGAGTGAAGAATATTCCCGGAGGCAAGTATGCAATTTTCTCTTATCAAGGACCTTATAGTAGTTTAGGTCTTGTTTATGACACAATTTTCTCAAAATGGCTTCCTGAGAGCGGAGAGCAACTAAGGGACCTGCCCATCTTTGAAAAGTACATAAGCGATCCCTCCAGAACAGAACCGGACAAACTTAAGACCGAGATTTATCTTCCACTTCAATAGTACAATCGTTTACCCGCATCGCTGTAAATTGCAGATATATAGTTATTTGACACTTTATCCGACGGATGACCCCTCGGATAAAGTGTTAATAACCAAACATATAAATAGTTACGGACTCGCGGGCTGATATCGTTATGAGCAAATTAGCATTTTACACATCGCCTCAACAGGATTTAAATGGTGCTTCGCTTTTTGATACCGCCTGTGGCCGGATTGAGATGTGCTTCGCAGTGTTTAGCCGTTCGGCATAAAACAGGCGTGGGTGGGACAAACATCTATGGGGTTGTTGTTGAAGTGGTTGCAAAACGTAAAATGCTGGTTATATGAAACTTATATTTTATAACGCATGATTTTTCAACTAGATAGATGCTTGTCCCACCCACGCCTGTGATCTGAGTTTTCCTTTCCGCCGCAAGCTAGCTTGTGCGGAGGGATTACGCCGCAAAGCGGCGTGTTCCCTGAAGGGGGAGCCTCAAAAACAGAGAAACAGTTTTGCCAAATGGCAAACTGCTTTTTTCATTTCCCTCTCCGCTAGCAAGCAAGCTTGCGCGGAGGGATTACGCCGCAAAGCGGCGTGTTCCCTGAAGGGGGAGCCTCAAAAACAGAGAAACAGTTTTGCCAAATGGCAAACTGCTTTTTTCATTTCCCTCTCCGCTTGCAAGCTAGCTTGCGCGGAGGGATTACGCCGCAAAGCAGCGTGTTCCCTTAGAGGGAGAGCCTCAAAAACAGAGAAATAGTTTTGCCAAATGGCAAACTGATTTTTTCATTTCCCTTTCCGCTTGCAAGCTAGCTTGCGCGGAGGGATTACGCCGCAAAGCGGCGTGTTCCCTGAAGTGAGAGCCTTAAAAACAGAGAAACAGTTTTGCCAAATGGCAAACTGATTTTTTCATTAAGTGGGTGCTCCTAAGCAAGCTTAGGCACCCTCTTAATGAAAAAACCCGGCTGCTTTCGCTACCGGGTTTCTCTGTTTTTGGCGGAGAGGGAGGGATTCGAACCCCCGGAACCTCTCAGTTCAACGGTTTTCAAGACCGCCGCAATCGACCACTCTGCCACCTCTCCGTTTGTTTAGGGATGCAAAGATATGTATTTTTTCCAAGCGTGCAAAAAAAAGCGAGACTACCTCAGAGGAAAAGTGTCAAACATCAGAAATTCAATCAACTACAAAATTCAATTGATATAGCTATAGGACTGATTATTAAATGTTTGACACTTTTCCTCTGAGGTAGATGCGACCCTCTCATCGTGTTTTTAGGCAGGGTTTTTGTTGTTGCCATTTTGTTCCAATATAAAATTATGCTAGTGCAAACTTATAGACAACCTCTATAAGTTAATAGATTGCAATTTAATTTATTTAATTGTACTTTTGAACTCGCTAATGACAAACACCACGACAGCCGCGACTAATAACATTTAATACCACTTAAATTTATGAAGTTGAAAACATTTGAAAAAGAGATTCTGGAACTTGAGGACAACCTCTCCAGATACGCATACAGCCTTACTTCAAACAGGGACGACGCTAAAGATCTTGTTCAGGAGACTTTTTTCAAGGCACTCAACAATCAGGACAAATTTAACGAGCATACAAATATTAAGGCTTGGGTCTATACAATAATGAAGAACACCTTCATTAACGACTACCGCCGCAGAAGTAAACGCCAAAGCCTGTTCAGCGAAGGCGTTCATGAATTTGTTATAAATAATCGCCCTGCAGATCTTGGACCTGAGCAGGAGTTTGGTTTCAGAGAGCTTACATCTATTGTTAATGATCTGGAGCCTGAATTCAGAATCCCATTCCAGATGCATGATAACGGATTTAAATATCAAGAAATTGCAGAAGAGCTGGGTCTTCACCTGGGTACTGTAAAAAGCCGGATTCACTTCTCAAGAAAGAAACTGATGGAGAAGATTGACAGATAATTTTTGCAACTATTATATATTAATGAAAAGAGGGTGTACAAATTTAGCTTTGTACACCCTCTTACTCTATATTCTTATCTATTTTAAAGCATGAATGAGTTCTCTCCTCCTGAACAGCAACAGGTAGAATACACCTATAGTGATACAAGAGTCGGCAATATTAAAAATTGGCCTGAAGAAAATAAACTGCTCACCTCCCCAGAATGGCACCCACTCAGGTAACACAGTATCAATAAGGGGAAAATAGAGCATATCCACAACTTTCCCAAACATAAATGGGGCATATCCGCCACCTTCCGGTAACAATGCAGCCACGTCTGTAAAGGTAGATTCGGAAAAGATGAGACCATAGAACATTGAATCAATTACATTTCCTATTGCACCCACCAGTATAAGGGCTATCCCTGTAAGGAAAGCCCTTGTTGCGCCTCCCTCAATAAGTTTCTTAATATAGTATATAATAACTCCTATAAGGACAAGGCGGAGTGCGGTAAGCAGAAATTTGCCCACTGAACCGCCAAACTGCATACCAAATGCCATTCCATTGTTTTCAATGAAATAGATCTGGAACCAGTTGCCAAAAACCGGAATGCTCTCCCCTATTGTCATGTGGGTCTTGATCCAAATCTTGACCACCTGATCTATAAGGAGAAGAATGAAAACGATGAGTGTAACCTGTTTTCCGGGGGTAAGGCGCATCGGTTAGTCTCTTTTGTTCTTAGCCTCTACGCTTAGTGTAGCGTGAGGAACAATGAGAAGCCTCTCCTTAGGAATTAGTTTACCTGTTTCACGGCAGATACCGTAAGACTTGTTCTCTATCCTTACTAAGGCAGCCTCAAGAGATCTTATAAACTTATATTGTCTTTGAGCAAGCTGTCCTGCCTCCTCTTTTGAAAGGGCAGATGCTCCCTCTTCCAGTACTTTGAATGTAGGAGAGGTGTCCTCTGTGTCATTGCTGGAGCTGTGCGTAACAGCAGCCTTTAACTGCTCATATTCTGCCTGGGCAGCACGGAGCTTCTGCTGAATAAGCTCCTTGAACATCTGCAGTTCCTCGTCGCTGTAGCGAACTTTCTCTCTAACCTCATCTGCAGGGTTGCTTTTCTTTGTCATAGCCACAATTGTTAATTTAATATGTAAAGTTAATAATATAATCTAGATTTCTACCAACTCTCAATATGGTATCTTATCATCATTTTTCTTCCAAAGTGTGAATGGTTCTTTCCCCTCTTCAGGCATTATCTGTTCAATAGGTATAGTTCTATCTTCCATAGACTTGGAGAACTCATCGTAAATGAACGAGTCGCTGAATCCGGCATCAGCAGCATCATCTCTTCCGGCAGCAAAGTAGATCTTATCCACCTTTGCCCAGTAGGCAGCAGACAGGCACATTGGACAGGGCTCACAAGATGTATAAAGTGTACACCCTGAGAGATCAAATGTGTCAAGCTTCCTGCAGGCATCCCTGATTGCATTTACCTCTGCATGAGCCGTAGGGTCCTTATCCGGTGTAACACTATTGGTCCTGGCGGAGATTATCTCCCCGTCTTTAACTATCAACGCTCCAAACGGGCCTCCACTCACAGAGGAGGCGTTGCTTCCGGCCAGCCCTATGGCCTCACTCATAAATTTCTCCCTCATATCCATCTCTATCACTTTTTAATCTACTTATGCTTTACAGTCTCGTAAGTTTTATTGCAAGTGTACCCTCATCCCACTCTATCTCAGTGCTGCCTTCAATACTCTTTCTAAGCTGTATCTCCTTTGCAAGGGTCTGATTACATACATAATCAGAAAAATACTTCAGAGAATCTGCAAGTTCGGGAATATCTTCAACCTCAACAGAAATTTTATCTGTCACATCAAACTTACTCTCTTTTCTGAGATTCTGAATTCTGTTCACCAACTCTCTGGCCACACCCTCCCTTCTTAACTCCTCACTTACAGTAATATCAAGAGCAATGGTCAGCTTGCCGTCCACAGCTACAAGCCATCCGGGCATATCCTCAGACAAAATTTCATAATCATCCCTCTCAAGGACAACCTCTCCTGAAGGAAGTGCAAGTGTATAACTATCAGCAGCCTCTATTGCATATATCATCTCCTGATCAAAAGTTCCAAAAAGTGAAGATATCTCTTTCATCTGCTTTCCGTATCTCTTGCCAAGAGTTTTGAAATTGGGTTTAATTTTCTTAGTTATAAGACCCTTGGTATCATGGATGTACTCAACCTCTTTTACATTTACCTCTCCCAGAACAATCCCCTTAACAAGTTCAAACTGCTCCTGCAGTCTGCTGTCAAGTACAGGAACAAGTATCTTGGCTAAAGGTTGTCTTACCTTAATATTAACCTTTCTTCTAAGTGCAAGTATCATAGAGGATGCTCTCTGGGCAAGCTCCATCCTCTCTTCAAGAGCCTTGTCCACTGCACTTTCATCAGCCTTTGGTATAATTGTCAGGTGTACCGAGATCTCTTTGTGTTTTCCCGACACCTCGTTAAGGTCAAGGAATAGCCTCTCCATGAAGAATGGGGCTATAGGAGCCGATAAAATTGCCACAGTCTCAAGCGCCTCGTAAAGAGTCTGATAGGCCGACAGCTTATCCCTGTCCATCACTCCGCCCCAGAAGCGTTTTCTGTTCAGACGAACATACCAGTTGCTAAGATTATCATTGACAAAATCCTGAATCATCCTGCCGGCAGATGTTACGTCAAAATCTTCGTATGCCGCAGCCACATCTCTTTTCAAAGTGTTAAGCAGTGAAATTATCCATCTGTCAATCTCAGGTCTCTCCGAGAGTTTCACCTGAGGCTGGGAATTGTCAAATCCATCAACATTTGCATAAAGTGCAAAGAATGAATAAGTGTTATAGAGTGTCCCGAAGAATTTCCGCTTAACCTCGTCCACACCGCCTATATCAAACTTAAGGTTATCCCATGGCTGGGCATTTGTAAGCATATACCAGCGCAGAGCATCGGCTCCGTACTCTCCCAGAGTTTTAAACGGATCCACTGCATTTCCGAGCCTCTTGCTCATCTTATTTCCATCCTTATCCAGGACAAGTCCGTTAGATAAAACTGTCCTGAAGGCTACCTTATCGCTAACCATAGTAGAGATTGCATGGAGAGTAAAGAACCATCCCCTTGTCTGGTCTACACCCTCTGCTATGAAATCGGCAGTTCTTCCAAAGGCTTCGCTTTCCAGCTTTTCAAGACCCTCCTGTGCAAATGGCATTGCTCCCGAATCAAACCATACATCAATCAGATCACTCTCTCTTCTCATTGGTTTTCCGGATGGCGAAACAAGTATAAAGTCATCTACGTATGGTCTGTGGAGGTCTATTTTTTCGTAATTCTCCTTAGAATAATCACCGGGTACAAACCCCTTATCTCTGAGTGGATTTGACTTCATAAAACCTGCAACGGCAGATTTATCCAGCTCCTCGTACAGCTCCTTTGCCGACCCTATACATATCTCTTCTCCACCCTCCTCAGATCTCCAGATTGGAAGCGGTGTCCCCCAATAACGGCTTCTTGAAAGGTTCCAGTCCTGAAGATTTTCAAGCCACTTACCAAACCTTCCGCTTCCTGTTGCTTCAGGTTTCCAGTTGATTGTTTTATTCAGTTCTATCATCCTCTCCTGAACAGCGGTGGTCCTGATAAACCATGAATCAAGAGGATAATAAAGAACCGGTTTGTCTGTTCTCCAGCAGTGAGGGTATGAGTGAGTATGCTTCTCTATTTTAAACGCAAGACCTTGCTGTTTTAGCATAACAGCTATATCTACATCAAGGGTTGCATCATTCTCAGTAAGGGTAGGATCATACGCATTTTTCACAAATCTTCCTGCGAATTCTCGGTATGATTCGTTAACACTCTCCTTTACAAATTCAGCGTCAAGATCCTCTATTTTAAAGAACTTTCCCGTTCTGTCCACCAGCGGCTGTCTCTGTCCGTTTGTGTCAATTACAATTAGCGGCGGAACACCGGTTGCCTTTGCCACCTTATCGTCATCGGCACCAAAAGTGGGTGCAATATGGACAATTCCGGTACCGTCACTGGTAGTTACAAAGTCTCCGGATATCACTCTCATTGCTCCAGGGGCCGCCTTGATCCACGGAATCAGCTGCACATACTCAATTCCGCAAAGTTCTGAGCCTCTTATTACGGTTTCAGATATTTCATAGGCAGCACCCTTTGCATTAAAATGCACATCAACCAGCTCCTCGGCAAGGATATAAACAGCCCTGTCATGTGTATAAGGGTTTTCTGAAACTACCGTAACATATTTTATATTTGGTCCCACGCACAGAGCTGTATTTGACGGGAGTGTCCACGGTGTGGTAGTCCATGCCAGCATAAACAGCGGCAACTCCTCTCCCCTCTCATTTGCAAGTCTGCTGAAAAGTTTTTCAGACACACTGTTTCTTATAACTTTAAACTGAGCAACACACGTTGTATCCTTAACATCTCTGTAACATCCCGGCTGGTTAAGCTCATGAGTACTCAGACCGGTTCCTGCTGCAGGTGAAAATGGCTGAATAGAGTACCCTTTGTAGAGCAGACCCTTGCAATAAATATTTTTCAGCAAATGCCAGAGTGTCTCAATATATCTGTTGTCATAAGTGATGTAAGGGTTATTCATGTCCACCCAATAGCCCATCTGCTCTGTAAGTCCCTCCCACTCTTTGGTGTATTTCATTACCTCCTTGCGGCAGGCAGCATTGTAATCCTCTACAGAAATACTTTTCCCTATATCCTCTTTAGTTATTCCGAGACTCTTTTCAACTCCCAGTTCCACAGGAAGTCCGTGGGTATCCCAACCCGCCTTACGCTGAACCTGAAATCCGCTCTGAGTCTTGTATCGGCAAAACACATCCTTGATAGCCCTCGCCATTACATGGTGTATTCCCGGCATTCCGTTAGCGGATGGTGGTCCCTCATGAAAAACGAATAGGGGAGCTCCCTCACGCTCAGATACGCTTCTCTCAAAGCAGCTCTCTCTCTTCCATTTCTCAAGAACAGCATTGTTTATCTCTACAAGATCAAGATTTTTGTACTCGGTAAACCTCATTTTTCTAAAACTTTTTGAATTTGCAAAGATACGATTATTCACTACTTTTGAAAAAAATTGAGTATTATGTCTTTGAATACTGCTGATATTATAATTCTTATATGCCTGATTCCGGCTCTCTTCGCTGGTTTCATGAAGGGTTTTGTAAGACAGGCAGCTGCTGTTCTGGCACTGGTGCTGGGAGTTTGGGCAGGTTATCACTTCTCTGATTTTGTAAGCAACAAACTACTCTCCTGGATTAAAGCAGAACAAAATATTCTGGATATAATATCTTTTGCAATCATATTCATAGGAATTCTCATTCTTGTAAACCTTGCAGGGAGGGCTATGGAGAGTATGATAAAGCTGGTTCTGCTCGGATGGCTTGATAAAATACTGGGTATTATCTTTGCATTACTTAAATATGCATTTGTACTGAGTATAGTAGTATATCTTCTGGAATCATTTGATGAGCTTTTCCAGTTTCTTCCAAAAGAGACACTTGAAGAATCGGTTTTATACGGATATCTTTCAAAAATTGCACCTGTGGTTTTTCCGTACTTAAAAAATCTAGTATCGTCTATCTGATTTCTGAAATTTTTCTTAAAAATTCAGCAATCTCAATCCTTGTGGTAAAGTCAACAATCTTTTTACCATTTAGCGCATTTTCTGCCCGTTAACACAACATCTTTGTACTGCAGAGTGGCGGCCGTGGAGTGTGATCTCCTGTTGGGGCCGGGAGTAGTGAGAGAGAAGTTGCCGCCATCTGCTTTTTTAATCATCAAATATGAGGAGGGAGAGAGATGGGGTATTCAGTAAAAATCAGACAACACGACTTCAGCGATTGCGGAGCGGCTTGCCTTGCTTCAGTCTCTGCTTTCTGGGGTCTTAAACTTCCCATAGCAAGAATCAGGCTTTTCAGTAATACAGATTCAAGAGGGACTACAATTAAGGGGATAATTGATGCTGCAAGGGCTTTTGGATTAAAGGCCGAGGGGTTCAAGGCACAGGAGAGAACACTCTACAAAATTCAAAAGCCAGCTATTCTCCACCTTCAGAAAAGGGGTGGCCTGCTCCATTTTGTGGTTCTTTACGGAATAAGGAATAATATACTGCGAATAATGGACCCCATTGACGGGGAGATACACAATATAAAACTTGAAGAGTTTATGGAGGAGTGGAGCGGAAAATTAATTCTTATATCACCTGACATCAACTTCAAAAGAGGAGAACATGGTACAAGCGTACAATCAAGGCTAATATCTCTCCTGCTGATAAACAAAAGGGCATTAAGTAAGGCAATGGCAGCAGCATTGCTATATACCGCAGCTTCATTTTCAATCTCTCTCTTTGTCAAAATAATCCTGGACAATATAATCCCATCAGGCAAAATGGTTAATCTTACTATTGCATCATTGATGGCTGCACTTATTTTCCTTATATCTCTACTGCTAAGCTGGATAAGAAACATGATATTGGTAAAAACCGGCATATCTATTGATAAAGATCTGATGGGTCAATATATAAGGCATCTCGTTAAGTTACCCGGAATATTCTATGCCTCAAGAGAGACCGGTGAGATAACATCACGTATCTCTGATTCGGCTAAAATCAGGAATTATCTCACAACTACACTCTCTACAATTATAATTTCAGTAATTATGATGGTATTTGCAGTGGGTATTATGCTTACCATTTCAATCTCCATGACTATTCCGGCACTCATTATAATTCCATTTTACTATCTGCTGTTCTATTGTGCAGACAGCTTCAACAAACGAGAACAGAGGATTATGATGGAGAGGGGTGCAAAATTTGAAAACAGAATAATTGATACTGTCAAATCATATCTGACAATCAAATTCTCCTCAAGCGAGAACTATTTTGCCGGTAAATGCTTCTCGGAGTTAAACTCACTTCTTGAAAGTGTAGAGAGAAGTGCCAGGTTAGCCATTTTATCCGGCTCTGCTGCCGATTTCTTGTCAAAAATCCTTGTAATCCTGGTATTATGGATAGGTGGCAGTGAAATGTTAAAAGGCGATATTTCACCCGGTGAGCTTGTCGCTTTTTTTACTATTGTCTCACTTTTCACATCCCCGCTGGCAACTTTGGTGTCATCAAATCCTGAGGTGAGAGAGGGGACAGTGGCAGCTTCCAGACTTTATGAAATTCTTGATTTAGAGGCCGAGCCTCTTGAAAGTGGCCTTGTCAGTTCTACAGGTGTACCAAATTCAATAAGAATAAGCAATCTAAGCTATTCGTATCCGGGAAGAGCCACAATCCTTAATAATCTTAACATGGAGTTCAGAAGAGGAGAAATAACGGCAATAACCGGGGAGAGCGGATGCGGAAAAAGTACTCTGGTGTCTCTTATTACAAGATTAAGAAAACCCTCCGGCGGAATCATCTACTCTGACTCAGTCAATATAGATCATATAAACCTCAGGAGCTGGAGAGATCTGATTGCTGTTGTACCACAATCTCCGGGGTTATTTACAGGATCGATTATTGAAAATATTGCACCTGGTGAGGTGGATCCTGATAGTGATAAAATTGTTGAGATATGTGACAAACTTGGTATGACCAGTTTCATTGCGTCTCTTCCGCTTGGATTTGACAATCAGGTTGGAGAAAGCGGGAGTGCTCTTTCAGGGGGGCAGCAGCAACGTGTTGCATTAGCCAGAGCCCTGTACAAGGATGCACCGGTATTAATTCTTGACGAAGGCACATCTTCGCTTGATTCAGATTCTGAACATCTTGCAGAGAGGGCACTCAGGATTGAGAGGGAGAGGGGTAAAATTGTTATTCTGATATCACATAAAGAGCGTTCAAAAACTTTATCAGACAGGATATACAGAATATAATAACAAAGGATATAAGAGAGTGTGCACACTCATGGCGGTTCCCGCACGCCGTTTTGCGGGAATTTAATAATACGACTATGGAAAGAAATGAGAGGGAGAGATGGGGAGTTACTCCCCTGAATGAGAGGGAGCTTCTTGAACATGGCGGGAGCAAATTGAAAAGGTTGCTTGATGCAATTGACGAGGTACTGCGACTTCTTGAAAAAGCCGAGAAGTACTGGCCAAATTTTAAAGAGGGATTTAAACAAGGATGGGAGAAAGCGTAATGGAAAAGTTTAATTTGAATTATCTTTGCCTCACTCCCATGGATGAGAGTGAATGCATGGCTGTCAGAGGTGGTGACGGCTGGGATCAGGAGGTTGTTAAGTATATAGGTTTCGGCCTGGGTTACGGAGCGAAAAAATTTCTTAATGCTCTCCGGTTTATGAGTAGACAACTCTATGAATCACAAAGTAGATCAATGGTTATCTATAAATAGATGAAATTGCCTTAATTTCCGCATATTCGGGGGGTTTTGAAAAAAAAATAATTATACCTTTGTGTTCTATGAAAAGTATTTTGAAACTCCCCGTTTTTATCCTCATTTTTATCCCTACTGTAATCTCTGCACAGCAGAAATTATGGAGTCTTGAGGAGTGCATAAAGTATGCATGGGACAACAACTTGAGAATCAAACAACAGGAGCTTGCCGTTGAGCAGAGCGAAAACAATCTTTTCCAGGCAAAAATGAACTATTTGCCCTCCCTCAACGCTTCCCTCAGCCATAGTATGAACTGGGGCCGTTCCGTTAATATGAACGACCTGCAGATTATTGAGAATAAATTAAGCCAAAGTACAAATGCATCTGCAAGCGCATCTCTGGTACTTTTTGAGGGTATGGTCAAGAATAACGAACTCAAAAGTAAAGGTGTTCTCAGAGAGATTGCCAGACAAGAGGTGGGGAGAATCAAAAATGACATCTCAATTGAGATTGCCAGGGCCTATCTTCAGGTACTTCTTGCAAGGGAGATCCTTGAATCGGCAAATTCAAGCCTTGAAAGTACTGCCGAGCAGGTAGAACGCACAAGAAAATTTGTAGAAGCAGGGAGTCAGGCATATAGTTCGCTTCTTGAGATTGAGGCACAGCTGGCAAGTGAGCAGGTTCAGCAGACTAATGCCCAGAATCAGGTTTCAGGGGCACTTCTTACTCTTAAACAACTCCTTGATTTACCCGGGGAGAGTGCATTTGATGTCTCATCACCGGGAGACAACCTTAAGGTGGGTCAGTACACTTCTGATAACGCAGATGAGCTCTTCAGTTCTTCAATGGATCTTCCTCAGATGGAGGTAGCAAGGCTTAACAAAAAGAACTCGGAACTTCAGCTTGCAATAGCAAAGGGACAGGCCTACCCTTCGCTCTCATTCAGAGCCGGATACGGATCTTACTATGCAGATAGCCGGGAGGAGAAGTTTATGGATCAGTTTAACGAAAACAGAAATCCCTCAATGTCTTTTAGTCTGAGCATCCCCATCTTTAACTCATGGAGAACAAATACTGCAATTAAAAATGCAAGACTGGGAGTTACAAGTTCAGATTTTGAGGCAAGAAGCAGAGAGCAAATATTATATAAAGAGATTCAGCAGGCTATAAATGATGCTGATTCATATTTTGCGCGTTTTAAGGCAACTGAAAGAAATGTCAGGGCAATGGAGGAGTCCTTCAGATATGTTCAGCAGAAGTTTGATGTAGGAGTTCTGAACGCTACAGATTACACTGTTGCAAAGAACAACCTTTTCAGGAGCAAATCTGATTATCTGCAGGCTAAATATCAGTTCATATTTCAACAAAAAATAATTGATTTCTACAAGGGGAACCCCATAACTTTATAAAGATGAAGAAGAGTTTTAAATGGATAATCGGTGCAGCAGTACTTTTGATTGCTGTGCTTGTAATTTTTGGAAGAAAAAACAGCAATAAGGGGACTGAAATTACAACCCATGTCGTAGCCAAAGGGAGTATTACAGAGGTAATTCCTGCTAATGGAAAGATAAAACCTGTTGTTGAGGTGAAAATATCTCCGGATGTCTCCGGTGAGATAGTTGAGCTTAACTTCAAAGAGGGCGATATGATTAAGCGTGGCGAACTGGTCATTAAAATCAAGCAGGATATTTATATCTCTATGAAAGACAGGGCTGAGGCCTCTCTTAACTCTGTGAAGGCTCAGCTTACACAACAACTTGCTCAGTTCCGTCAGATTGAACAGTCTTACCTTAGAAATAAAACACTATTTGAACAGAAAGCCATCTCTGAAGCTGACTATGAAAATGCTCTCTCACAATTCAATGTAACTAAGGAGCAGATAAAGGCTGCTGAGTTTAATGTAAAAAGTGCCACAGCTGCTCTTCAGGAGGCTCAGGATAATTTGGTTAAGACTACAATATACGCCCCTATGGATGGAATAATCTCTAAAATGAATGTAGAGAAGGGTGAAAGAGTAGTGGGAACAAGTCAGATGGCAGGTACTGAACTTTTCAGAATTGCAAATTTTGACCAGATGGAGGTTCTTGTTGACGTGAATGAAAATGATATTATAAGAATTCAGGAGAGAGATACCGCAATGGTTGAGGTAGATGCCTATCCGGGAAGAAAATTTACCGGTCTGGTGACACAGATAGCGAATTCTGCCAAAAATATAGGGTCAGCAATAGAGCAGGTAACAAACTTTGAAGTTAAGATTCTTATTCTGCCTGAGTCCTATACAGATCTTGCGGCAAACGGGATCAATCCGTTCCGTCCCGGAATGTCTGCAACTGCTTCAATACAGACAGACAGAAGAGATAACATAATATCAATTCCGGTACAAACCATTACAACCAGAAAGGATATTAATGAGGACACCCTTGCAAACAAGAAGAACAGCGAAGAGCTGGCTGAGCAGGTATTTGTAGTTAAAGAGGACAAAACACTTGAAGTAAGGGAGGTTAAGACAGGAATCCAGGATATTACAAACATTGAAATCATATCCGGCCTTAAAGAGGGTGAAAGAATTGTGTCAGGCCCATACTCTGCTATTAGCAAAACTCTCAAATCAGGATCAAAGGTTACCTGGAATGACAAAAAATAGAAGTATCAATCTATTGTTAATTGAGACAAGCACCGAGGTATGCTCTGTTGCGATTGGGGTAAACGGAGAGATTGCGGCTCAAAGAGAGATTAAGGAGCACAAGGCTCATGCAAAGGTTATTTCCGGTTTTATAATGGAGGTGCTTGATGAGGCAAAACTTAAAATCTCAGATTGCAGTGCCGTTGTGGTTAGCGAAGGGCCGGGATCTTACACAGGGCTAAGAGTAGGGGTATCTGTTGCAAAAGGTATTTGTTATGGTGCCTCATTACCGCTTATTGCCGTAAGCTCCCTTGAATTGATTGCAAGGCTTGCTCTTGAAAAATGTGTAGCTCCGGAAATACCTTATAAAATTGTCCCCATGATTGATGCTCGCAGAATGGAGGTCTACACTGCAACTTTTGATCATAACTATAAACAGCTTACCAGAACAGAGGCACATGTACTCACTGAAGGGAGTTATTCAGATATTCTCTCTGAAGGAAAAGTTATTTTTACCGGGGATGGCTCTGACAAATTTAAACCAATAGCAGGCCATCCAAATGCAATTTTTGTTGACGGATATGCCTCTGCAAGGGGGATGATAGCACCTGCTATGGAGAAATATGAAAGGTCCGAATTTGCCGATGTGGCATACTTCGAACCTTTTTATCTAAAAGATTTTATTGCAGGTGTATCTAAACGATCCCTGCTATAACCTTTTCCAGTTTAGAATCAAAGATATCTCTAGCTACAATAGTTCCACTTTTATCTATCACGAAGATTGACGGAACCTCAACTATGTTATATGTAGTAACTGCCTGAGAAGATGAACCCAGTCCGTCACAAACATTTATCCACGGCAGACCTTGCTCCTCAACTGCTCTTGCCCATGCCGTCTTGTCTGTATCAACACAAACCTGATAAATCTCAAGGCCTGATGAAGAGTACTTATCGTACAAATCAAGCAGATCTCTGTTGAAGAGTTTCTGATTAACATCTGTAACCGACCAAAACACCAGAATAAGTGGTTTGCCAGAAAGTTCAGAGAGTACTCTTGTCTGAGACTTTGTATCCGGAAGTTTTATATCGGGGAATCCAACCTCTGATGCATCAAGAAGCTTTGATGTAATGGATTCATTTTTTTCCCGCACGGATATTTCATCAAGAAGTGGATTCAGATAAGAAGAACCCGGATACACTACATTAAGAGAGTCATAAACTCTTCTGTAAAGTAAAATATCTCTCATATCGCCAAAGAGAGGAAGATCTCCGGCTACCTTATAGTAAAGAAGGTATACGTTCGTCAGGGAATTAGGATTCAAATAAAGATGTTTGATTGCATCCTGCTTATTCTTCACAAACAGAGACCCCAACTTGTAATTCAATGAGTCTGCCAAAATGGTGTTTTTACTTTGAATTGCATTATTCATCTCTGAAAGAAGGGCTTCAAATACTCTGTCCTTCTCTGCAAGATCTCTCTCAAGTTCATTAAGAAGACTGCTCTCCTGAGAGCCCTCCACTGAGACACTTGTACCAAGAGTATCTGTTGTTAAATATATCTTGTCGCCACCCTCAAGTATCAAAGAGGCCACCTTTCTCTCCTTGTAGTAGAGATAGTAAAACTCAGGCATATCTGACAATTTTCCGGCTCTGTATATGAATGAACCCTCTGCGTCTGTCTTAATTGTATCTACAACGCTTTGTGCGTTAAGACGAAGAACCTTAAGTACAAGTTCACCATTTTTAAGACCGTCAATTTTTGCCTTTATGGTTGCCTTGTCTGAGTTACATGAGACAGCAATAATAGCTGCAAATGATAAAAAGAGAAGTTTTCTCATAAGTGTTGTCAAAGTTGAATTTTAGATGAGATTGCGTTTGCTGTGTTTTCCATTACCTGCTTTTCCAGCTTAAGCTTGGGTTTTCTGAAATCCATATCAGACTCTGAATTTATTGGGATGAGATGAATATGGGCGTGGGGTACCTCCATACCTATAACGGCCACTCCCACTCTTTTGCATGGAATAGCCTCTTTTATTCCCTTTGCAACTTTACTTGCAAAAGCAAACAGCCCCTTTAACTCCTCCTCTTCAATGTCAAAGATGTAGTCAGTCTCCTTTTTGGGTATAACCAGTACATGACCTGCAGCGAGTGGGTTTATATCAAGGAAGGCATAGTAATTCCTATCCTCAGCCACCTTGAATGAAGGTATTTCGCCGGATGCAATTTTTGAAAATATTGATGGCATCTTATTTAGATATTTCTAAAATCTGGAATTTAATAACACCTGAAGGGACATTTACCTCAACGATATCTCCCTTACTCTTACCTATTAGTGATTTGCCGATGGGTGTTGCAGCAGCCAGTTTTCCCTCCCTCAGGTTTGCCTCTGTCTCTCCAACAAGTGTGTATTCAACCTCTGAATTATTTGAGAGATTTTTTAATCTTACCTTGTTCATAATCTGAACATGGGTTGTATTTATTCTTGACTCATCAATAATCCTGGCATTAGCAATCATATCCTCAAGTTTTGAAATCTTGAGCTCCAGAAGTCCCTGTGCCTCTTTTGCCGCATCGTATTCTGCATTCTCAGATAGATCCCCTTTGTCCCGGGCCTCTGCTATCTGTCTTGATATGGCAGGCCTCTCCACCGACACCAGCTGATGAAACTCGGCCTTGAGTTTCTCCAGCCCCTCTGAAGTTAAATAATGTATTTTTGACATAACTTGAAAAATTAAAAAAGAATCCAGCAGGACTGGACTCTTTGTTACAAAGATAAAAAAATTTACTTAAAAATGAAATTACTCCCTGAATTTAGGGGCCATTATTTCTGAATAAAGCACAAGATTTCTGGGATCTATTACAAAAGAGTGCTCATCACTTTTCTCTTCTGAAATTTCCTGAACTGAATTTATCTCATGCCTGAATGAACTAATTCCCTCTTCCGGAATCTCCTCCACTACAGATTCTTGAGATACAGGTATATCAATCATTGAGTACTCAATCCTTTTTTCAGAATGGGCATCAATTGGTCTGACAGGTTCTTCATAAAAATCTTCATGAATCTCCTCCGGATGTCTCTCTCTGGCCTGCTCCTTTTTTTTCTTCTCCATATATCCCTGGAGTATCAGAGCACCTAGCCCTAGAACTATGTATAATATTGTACTGGCATCCATATTACCTGAATTTTATTTTACTCTCCTGAAGGTAAAGGTACGAATTTTCTCTGTCTTTATGTAGCTGACCCTTTAGCTCCTCTAAGGAAGAGAATGCAACCTCATCTCTCATTTTAGCTACAAACTCAAGCTTAATACTCAATCCATATATGTCTTCGTCAAAATCCAGAATATGAGTCTCAATCGTTCTCTCATTATTAATTCCAACTGTAGGCCTTCTTCCTATGTTTGTAATTCCTCTGTAGACCTTTCCTGAGGTCTCTATCCATACAGCATATACTCCATCAGCAGGCAGCACTTTTAATGGTTCGTACAACCTCATGTTTGCCGTAGGGAATCCTATACCTCTACCTATCTTCATTCCCTCCACCACAACACCCTCCAGCCCGTATCTGTATCCAAGCATCGTGTTTGCTGTATCAATCTCTCCGGATTGAAGCATCTCTCTTATCTTTGTTGAACTTATCACAAGGCCTGATTCAATTTCAGAGTATTCGTTCACCCTAACAGGATTTATACCAAGCCCTCTGGCAATTTCCATCATCTGTTCCTGAGTCTGGTTAATATCGTTACCAACTCTGTGATCATAACCAACTACCAGTGTTCTAACATTAAATCTTTTTATAAGATACTCTCTGAAGTACTGATCGGTAGTCTGTGAGGCAAACTCTTTATCGAAAGGGAGTGTGTACACTTCGTTTATTCCGTAGCTTTTAAGCAGTGCAACTTTCTCTTCAAGTGAATTAAGCAGCCTGAATTTTGCGGCATCCTGCTGGAGAACTGTTCTTGGGTGCGGCCACAATGTGATAACAGCAGAGGTGTCACCCTGAGCTGCTGCCAGAGCACACATTTTATCAATCACAACACGGTGTCCTTTATGAACTCCGTCAAAAAAACCTGTAGCTGCTACAACCATCTTACTAAATCAAAATCCTGTCTGTGCGGAAGCTCCTTATGCTTTGCAAACATTCTTACTGCAACACTATATGCACCAGCCTTCTCAGGGAGCATATTGCAGATATATCTTACATCTCCTCCCTCAACCTTTTCAGGTGAAAATTCATGTCTCTCGGCAATAACCATCCTCTTTTGAGTCTGATCAAATGTTGCAAGAACAAATTCTACACCCACCTCATCTGGAGAGAGAGATCCCAAAGAGAGAATCACCTCTGCATGATACTCATTGCCTATTGAGAGGTTAACCCTCGTATTATCAGGTTTGATAATACTTTTCACCTCTATATGAGGCCATTCTGTTCGCATTCTCCTTTTCCAGAATGCCATCTCTCTGGCAAACTCGTAATCCCTTGCTACAACTCTTTTGTGTCTTCTTGCCAGTGGTTTATAATACTGCTCCACATAGTCTGTTATCATCCTGTTTGTAGTGAAGTTTCCGGCAACTTTGGCAATTGTATTTTTTATAATATTAACCCAGTATCTTGGAACACCGCTCTCCTTATCGGTATCATAGAAAATAGGGGCTATCTCATTTTCAAGCATGTTGTATATTGTTGCAGCATCCAGCTCATCCTGATAGTTCTGGTTTTCATAGGTCTTCTCCATAGGAAGAGCCCAGCCTGCTCCCTCTTTGTAACCCTCAACCCACCAGCCGTCCAGCACGGAGAAGTGCATTACTCCATTCATAACAGCCTTCTCTCCGCTTGTACCGGATGCCTCAAGTGGTCTTGTAGGGGTATTCATCCAGATATCAACCCCCTGAACCAGTCTCTTAGCTATAGTCATATCATACCCGGGAACAAAAATTATCTTCCCAATAAACTGAGGCATCAATGAGATTTCAACAATGTGCCTGATCAGATCCTGCCCAGCTTTATCTGCCGGGTGCGCCTTTCCTGCAAAAATAAACTGTATGGGCTGTTTAGGATTGTTAACTATCTTTTCAAGTCTTGTGATGTCTGTGAAGAGGAGGTGTGCCCTTTTGTATGTTGCAAACCTTCTTGCAAAACCAATAGTTAGTATATCATCTCTCAAACTCTCCTTTATCTGTACAATCTGCTGCGGTGTGTAATGAGCAGTTGAAGCAGGATTTGACAGTGTGTCCTTTATTTTTTCAATAAGTCTCGTGCGAAGCTTATTTCTCAAAGACCATATTCTCTGATCATCAACTGAATAGATTCCTTCAAAGCAGCTTTTATTGTAATTGTGTGACTTAAAATCATCTCCAAAAACCTCTGAGTGAATCTGCTTCCATTCACTTGATGTCCATGTTGGGTAGTGAACTCCATTGGTAACATGGCCTACATGAAGCTCTTCCGGAAGGTATCCCGGCCACAGAGGAGCCAGAATATCACGGCTCACTTTACCGTGAAGCCAACTTACACCATTTACCTCTTGAGATAGGTTGCAGGCAAGATTACTCATTGAGAACTTTTCTCCATGGTTTGCCGGGTCAATTTTACCAAGTGACATCATCATTTCCCATGAGATTTTTAATCGTGACGGGTAGTGAGACATGTAGCCCCTCAGTAAGTCCTCAGGAAATGCATCGTGACCTGCTGGGACAGGTGTGTGTGTGGTAAAGAGTGATGAAGCTCTCACAACTTCCAGTGCCTCCCCGTATGAGAGATTTTTATCATTAATATACTCTCTGAGTCTTTCAAGTCCTGTAAATGCTGCGTGACCTTCGTTACAGTGATATACATCTGTCTCAATACCAAGCATTCTTAAGGCTCTTATTCCTCCTATACCAAGAAGCATCTCTTGTTTGAGTCTGTTTTCCAGGTCTCCTCCGTAAAGGTGATGGGTAATAGTTCTGTCTTCAGGTGTATTATCTTCAAAATCCGTATCAAGGAGGTATAGATGAGTCCTCCCTACATCTGCCCTCCACAGTCTGGCTTTAAGTACTCTCCCCGGCATAGCAACGCTAACAATAAGCCAGTTACCATCTTTATCTCTAACCTGGCTTACAGGAAGTTTTGTAAAATCCTGAGCTTCATACTCAGCAACCTGATCTCCAAGTGATGAGAGTTTCTGAGTGAAATATCCGTATCTGTAAAGCAGGCCTACTCCGGTAATGGGAACAAGCTTATCGCTTGACTCTTTGAGATAGTCACCGGCAAGAATACCAAGTCCTCCTGAGTAAATTTTCAAAGACTGATCAAGTCCGTACTCCATGCTGAAGTATGATATTGTTGCCTCTTTTTCATCCGGCTTTGCGGCCATATATTCGTTAAACTGTGCGTAAACTGAGTCCAGTTTCCTTAGAAATTTTGAATCCGTTTCCAGCTCCCTAGCCTTGCTTAGAGTTACAGAATCAAGCATCATTATTGGATTCCCATGGCTCGCTCTCCAAAGTTCAAGGTCCACCATTTTAAATAGTTCAATGGCCTCCTCGTTCCAGCACCACCATAAATTTTTTGAGATTACATCAAGTGCCTTGATTCTCTCAGGGAGTTGTTTATTGATAATTATTGAGGACCAGTTGGGTGAATTCGCCACATTTACCTTGAAACTCAGTTTATCCCTTTCGTCCTGTGTCTGCACAAATCCCGTATTATTTTCCGATATATTGTCAAGTGCCATTGAATATGCTTTATTGTATTTATCAATTAAATTTTTCCATAATGCTGTTTCGGATGCTCTTTTGGCACCCTCTCGCCTTCTCTCTCTCTCTTCAGGTGAATCAGCAGTCATCTCTGAAATCAGATTTGCCATCTTCACGGATGTCTCATAGTAGTTACCATCTCCCCTCTCTACTACCTCCACTCCGGGATGTCCACCCTTCATATGGTCTTTTATCCACAATCCAAAACCGGCAAGGTTGGTTGTGATTGTTGGAACCGAATAAGCCAGACTCTCAAGGGGTGTATAACCCCACGGTTCATAATACGAAGGAAACAGTGTCAGATCAAGTGCAGATAATAAATCGTAATACTTTTTATTGAATACACCATCACTACCATTCAGGTACGTTGGAATGAAAAGAACAGTAACTCTCTCTTCCGGGCTGTTGAATAATTTAAGCTCTCTCACCTTATTAACAACCGGGTCCCATTCAGGTTCACTCAGAATATGAGTCATATTCGTTTTGTAATCACCCCCTCTCTCCATCTTGGTTATAAGCTCTCTGTTGGGACCGTTGTTTCCTGCAGGAACAAAGATAAATGCCAAGACCTCCTTCTCAAGATTTCTCTCTCTAAGAAGGGACATTGTATCCAGAAACAGATCAAGCCCTTTGTTTCTGAATTCATATCTGCCGCTAGTGCCTACAAACATCGCATCATCACTTATTGTTCTTCCAGTCATAGCTCCGGCAACTTTTGCCAGAAGTAACCTTGACTCTTTACGTAAACGCAGCAAATCTTCACCATCCGGTGCTATCCCCGGATCAAATCCATTTGGTGTTACAATGTCCGGATCTCTTGCAAGAAAGTGTTTACACTCTTTTGCAGTAATATCACTTACGGTTGTAAATATATGAGCCTCTCTTGAAGCTGTTTTCTCTAATGAGTGCTTTGCGGTAACATTCAGATCACCTGCCGTTTTATCCGGATGGCTCCACTTTGTACTGTCATACAGAGGTAAATTATTACCGGCTATTGAACGTCCTACTGTAGTGGCGTGTGTTGTAAAAATTGTTGCTACAGGCAGTTTACACTCTTTAATGTGAAGCAAACCGGCACCTGTCATCCATTCATGAAAATGGGCCGCAATTTTATGTGAGGGAGAAAGATTATACCGGACAAAACTCTCAATTGCTCTTCCTGCAGCATATCCAAAAAGTGCACTTTCAATGTAATCCCAATGACCAGTTAATGAGTCAAGACCAAATTTTTTCCAAAAATTTGTAAGGATTTCATCTTTTCTGGTAATGTAAGGGCTAAAATCGGCAAGTATTGCTACGGGATTTCCTGTAATATTCCATCTTCCCGTTCTCACTCTGATACCCTCTTCTGCAGCCTTCACTTTCCAGGAGCGGAACAGGTTTGGGTCTTCAAGGAATTCCGGATTCAGTGCAGTCTCTCTCCAGACATCCGGGCCAATATATATGTGGTTTCCCTCTTTAATTCCCGATAAATACGGTGCCTTTGTTGCGATAACGGTATGTATTCCGCCCACTTTATTGCAAACCTCCCAGCTAACCTCAAACAGGTAGTCGGGCTGCATCTTCTTTTTTTCTAACATATCAGTTTATCTGCCTTTTATCTTTTTTGAGCCACTTTTTGCTGCAATTTTTGAGCCACTTTTAACCCTTGCTGCCAGTGACCGTTTTTGCACTCTCACCAAAAAATCGCTCAATACATTCATATAATTTATAAAGGCCTCGTATGGTGTATCGTAAGGATTAAAGTATTTATGCACTGCTCCGTCTGAGAAGAATTTTGTACACATATAATAGAAGTGATCACTCTCCTGAAGCTTCAGGAAGTCTGCCATTAACTCCTGATCATCTGATTCAATAACCATATCCCTTGCTTCATACAACTTGCTGAATGCCTCATTCTGAAGCTCATTACCCAGCCAGGCGCTGGTGTCTCTCTCTTCATCTGCCCATGAAATAGGATAAGGGACGTGAAGTGGTGCTACGGGCTGATGCTTTTTGCATGCCTCAGCAGGTGTCACAAATTCAAAGTTAGTCTGAGAGAGTATTGCTCCCGGAAGATGCTCCAGAAACTTAAAAATTCCGGTTGATTCGTGCTGGTGCTCTCCAAAAGTTTCATAATCCATAAAAAGATTAACAATCTCAGATTTCTCAAGGGATCTTGTTAACCATGTCACATATTTATCAGCGGTAAGGGGCCAGTTTTCCCATGACCTGTCTGAGAAACGAAATGCAATGTCATCGCTTAGCTGAAAATTCTTGAGCAGAAGCTTCAGCCTTGGATTCAATGAGTTTGTATATAGAAAATTGGGACTTTTCCAGGCCAGAATGTGCTTTGCCCCCTCTGTCAGCATACCCTTGAATCCCAGGTCTGCCACAACTGATCCTATTTTATCTGAGTAGATAAGCTCTGTATTTCTGAATATTACAGGTTTTTTACCAAACAGCTCTTCTATTTTTTCAGAGTGCATCTTTATCTGTTTAATAAACTCAGCCTCATTCACAAGAGAAGAGAGTGAGTGAGCGTATGTCTCGGCAAGAAACTCAACGCAACCGGTTTTGGAAAGTTCCCTGAAACTTTCAATTACCTCAGGTGTGTATTTCTCAAATTGCTCAAGCACTACACCCGATATTGAGTATGAAATTTTGAATGCACCCTTGTTCTTTCTTATAAGCTCCAGCATAATTCTGTTAGCGGGCAGATAGCACCTTTCTGCAACTCTTTGCAAAATTGTTCTGTTGTTGAAATCATCATAATACCATGACTCCCTGCCAATGTCAAAGAATCTGTATAATCTGAGTCTGTCCGGCTGATGTACCTGGAAATATATGCAAATGCTCTTTTTCATAACAGCTGTTTTTTTGTCAGTTGGGCGTAAATCTCTTTAATCTGCATGGCGGCGTTGTCCCACCTTAATGCGTTAACCTCGTTAAGTCCGTGCTTGATTGCCATTGTACTCAATGCCGGGTAAGCCAGTAATCCATATATGGCATCAGCCAGGGCATCAATATCCCAGAAGTCTACTTTGATGGCATGGTGCAGCACCTCAGCAACTCCGCTCTGCTTTGAAATTATTGTAGGGACATTTGACCTCATGGCCTCAAGGGGTGAAATACCAAAGGGCTCAGATACAGATGGCATGACATAAACGTCTGAGAAAGCAAACATTCTCTTTACATCCTCGCCTCTCAGAAAACCTGTAAAGTGAAACTTTGTAGCGATCCCCAGTTTTGCAACCCTTCTGATTGATTTATTCAGTAAATCACCGCTTCCTGCCATAACAAAGCGAACATCCGGGTATCTCTTTAGAACCTTGGCAGCTGCCTCAATAAAATATTCAGGCCCTTTTTGATATGTAATTCTGCCAAGGAAAGTGACAATCTTCTCATTAATGTGCTTATCAATTTCCATCTGCTCAAATCCGTCAAAATCAACAGCGTTATGGACTGTAACAACTTTTGAAGGGTTTATACCATACTTGCTTATAACAATATTTCTGGTAAGGTTACTCACTGCAATTACCATATCTGCCTCCTTCATCCCTCTCTTCTCAAGATCATATACCAGAGTATTAATATTTTCACCGCTTCTGTCAAATTCAGTAGCATGAATATGTACAATCAGTGGTTTTCCGGTGAGTTTTTTTGCAGCTATTCCTGCCAGATAGGTGAGCCAGTCATGTGCATGTATGACATCAAAATCATAAGTCATAGCTATCTCTGCAGCAACCATAGCATATCTTGAGACCTCCTCCATAAGATTTGATCCATACTTGCCGGAAAACTTATACTTCTGCCCCAGGAAGCTCTTATATCCTTTTACCTGACCCTTCTTGCTCTTTTCAACCATTTCGGTAAACTCCTCGGGTGTAAGGTAAGGTACCATATTAGTACCTACTCTCAGAAACTGAACATTCTCCAGCAGATTCCTCACATCCTGCACATTGTTTGATATAGCCACATCGCTTGCATCAATTATTCTTACTGCACTCTGGTCCTCATCACCGGATGCAGATGGCATTACAAACAGCACCTCCACTCCTGAATTTGAAAGACCTTTTGTGAGACCAAAGCAGGCAGTTCCGAGGCCACCGGAAATATGAGGCGGGAACTCCCATCCAAACATCAAGACCTTCATATCTTCGTGCTTTTAAATTCGTTAACCAATCTCATTGCCCACAGCAAAGAGGCCACACTAATTGAGTATGATGTACAACCATGTGGCTGGTGAGGAGGATCTCCGTCATAAACCTCTGAAACTGAGCCTATGCAATGAATTTCAACATCCTCCTCAAATGCTGCAATCAGCTCCTGTGCCCTTTGGAGAAAAGCCTTTCCGTGGAGTTTTAAGTTTGCATCAATGTAAAAGCCAAGCAGCCATGGCCTTGCTGTTCCCATATGATATGCTGAATTTCTGCTGAACTCATCACCATCGTACTCTCCTTTAAAATGAGGGCTTACAGGTGAAAGGGTCCTGATTCCCCTCTCTGTGAGTAATTCTTGCTGAACTCTTTTCAGAACCAGAGATTTCTGTACTTCTGTCAGAGGTGAATATGGAAATGAGCAGGTAAATAGCTGGTTAGGCCTTACACACTTATTCTGACCCTCATGGCCCACAAAGTCTGAAAGATAGTCTCCGTGCTCTATCCAGAATGCTTTTACAAAGCTTCTTGCTATAATTTTTCTTAAAGGCTCCCACTCCTCTTCAAATTCGCTCTCTTTTGTCCCCCTTGCCAGTTCAAGTGCAAAGGAAACCGCATTGTACCACAAAGAGTTAAGCTCAACCTGATAGCCTTCCCGCTCTGTAACGGGTACTCCGTTTACATAAGCATCCATCCAGCTAAGTGCACTACCCTTTTTCTCAGCCCATAAGAGACCATTACCATGTAGTGAGACAGTATCTGACTGTTTTGTGTTTTTATAATAATTCAATATCTCTTTAATGAGCTTGCCATAATCTTTCCATATTCCTTTAATGCTTTTGTTATAGGCTGCATATTGCTGAATATTCCATATAAGCCACAGAGGGACATCTGGTTTAGAGCCTCCGGCAACAGGGACCCTCCCCTCTCTTATAATAAAATCATCAACTATTTTTTTGAACTTCTTCTTATCATCTAAGCCCCATAGCGTAATTCCGGGAAGGGCCAGGAGAGTCTCTCTGGAGTTTTTGTCAAGCCAAGGATACCCGGCATAAATTGACATAGAATCACCTTCAGAAATCAAAAACTGTTTTGAAGCAATTTTAAGACAGTTCTCAAAACTATCCCTGTGGCTTCTTGCCTCTACATACTTCTCAAATTTGTTTTTAAGTGCCGATGGTAATTCTACACTCGTTGAGGCCGAAAATATAACCGACTGACCCTTTTTCAGCGGTAACTCAAAATAGCCGGGAACAAAGAGGTCTTCTGAAGATTCATATGCTCTTCTCCTCTCCTCTTTGTACTCAATATTGTAATACCAGTCAGGATTTGAAATAAATTCAGACTTGACAGACAACTGAAGGTTCAGATCCGGAAAACCTCTGTACATTTTGAATGACTTTCCTCCGGGGATATCTCTGGAACCGGTATCTGCCTCCATGTTTGTCTTAGAGAGTGTGTGAATATGCCTGAATGCCATAAAAGGCTTCAGTTGCAAGGTTGTGGGAGAGTTTGCCTCAAGCAACGTGTATCTTGCAAAATACTGCCCTTTGTTGTGAGCAAGCATCATCTCTTTTTTAAGAATCATCCCTCCAACCCTGTATGTAATTGCAACACATTTGTCTATTTCAAAATCTCTGATGTATTTATGACCTCTGGGCTCATAAATATCTCCGTAGCGATGTATGCCGAGGTTGAAAGACTTCCCGTGCTGAATGAGTGTCTCATCCAGTGACGAGAGCAGTACGAATTTATCGTTATTGAACTCGGGAACCGGAAGTACCAGCAATCCATGATATTTTCTGGTGTTACAGCAGACTATTGTTGTATTAAGATATCCTCCGGCATGGTTAGTGGAGAGCACCTCACGCTTGAGCGAGTACTCAAGATTTACAAGCTCTCCCTTATTGAATTGTAGATAGGCCATAGGGTTATTTTTTATCCTCGCAATTTAACAAAAAAAATGTTAAGATTTGGTTTCATCTTCCTTTTTTCAAGACAATTGCGCATCTTGAAGGAAGGTAAAGAGAGATGAAATTTGTTTCTTCATCTTTGAGTGAAAAATGGGTTCTGCCCTTTTCAACTCGTCCGAATCCTCCAAATAGTTTCATATCTGTATCCAGAACATGTTTGTAAACTCCCGTTGGTACATTTATCCTAAGATCAGGATAGGAGTTAATGGGGCTGAAGTTGTATGCAAAAAGATAACCCCCTCTGATAAATGCCAGAAGTTGACGTTCGTCGTGCTGCATTACAATAGCCGGTCTCTCCGTGTAAAAGCTCTCTTTTTTGAGGAGTTTAAGCATCTCTTTTTCAAAAGCCAGAAGTTCTGCATATTTTAACTCAGGATTGAATGCTAGGGTCCATTGCCTCCTTGCGTAATGGTACGACCAGTCGTTTCCGGATCTTGGAAAATCAATCCACTCCGGATGACCAAACTCATTACCCATAAATGTCAGATAACCGTCACCTGCAGATGACGCAGTTATTAACCTTATCATTTTATGCAGGGCAATACCTCTGTCAAGTGTTATACTACTGGCTGATCTCTCCATTGAGGTATACATCTCCGCATCCAGAAGCCTGAATATTATTGTTTTATCTCCAACCATTGCCTGATCATGACACTCGGCATAGCTGATGGTCTTCTCATCTGCTCTTTTACTTGTAAGTTCATGATAGAGTTCACCCATATTCCAGTCTTCATCTCTCCGCTCTTTTATCAGTTTTATCCAGTAGTCGGCTACCCCCATACTCATCCGGTAATCAAATCCGGCGCCTCCGGATGAAAAGGGTGCAGCCAGTCCGGGCAATCCGCTTACATCTTCTGCAATGGTAACAGCCTCGGGATTGCACTCTTTTATTACTCTGTTTGCCATTGCCAGATAAATGAATGCGTCGTTGTCCAGGTTACCTGAAAAATAGGAGGAGTAATCTGTGAAACTTTTTCCAAGACCATGGTCAAAGTACAGCATACTTGTAATCCCGTCAAAGCGAAATCCGTCAAAGCGAAACTCTTCAATCCAGTATTTGCAGTTTGAGAGTAAAAAGCTTATTACCTGGTCTTTTCCATAATTAAAACATCTTGAACCCCATGAAGGGTGGTCGCCTCTCTCTCCTGAATGGAAGTAAAGATCTCTGGTTCCGTCAAACTCAGAAAGACCCTCTATAGTATTATTTACAGCATGTGAATGGACAATGTCCAGAATGACTCTTATTCCCATTCCATGGGCCTCATCAATAAGCAGCTTAAGCTCATCCGGAGTTCCAAATCTGGAACTGGGTGCGTAAAAGCTGGAGACCTGATAACCAAACGAACCATAGTACGGATGCTCCTGGATTGCCATAAGCTGAATAGCATTATAGCCTGTTGAGGCAATATAGGGCAATATCTTCTCCCGAAATTGGCTGTATGTTCCCACCCCATAATTTTCTGTGCTCATACCTATATGAGCCTCATAAATTAGTGGTGATGCACTCTTTTCAGGAGTACTGTTTTTCCACTGATATCCATTGTTATCCCAAATCTGGGCAGTAAATATTTTTGTCTCCTGGTCTTGTACAACACGTGTAGCGTATGCCGGGATTCTTTCTCCTTCACCACCGTTCCACTCAATAAGCCATTTGTAATAATCCCCGTGATTTAGAAGAGTCGCCGGCAGCCGCAACTCCCAGTTACCTTCTCCCAATAGTTCAAATCTGTATTCCGGTGATTTGTTCCAGTTGTTCCTGTCACAAATGAGATATATAGCCGTTGCATTGGGAGCCCACTCCCTGAAAATCCTCTTATCTCCCTCAATGTGGCAGCAATAATAGAGATGATTATTTGCAGAGTCTGCGAGACGCTGCCCTGATCCGGCCATTTCCGCCATCCTTATTGCAGCAGACTGATGTCTGTTCCAGATATCTTTTTTCCATGGCTCCAGCCAGGGGTCATCAACCCAAAGTTTAAGATCTTCCATTGATACTCTCCTGTAATTTATCTATCTCATCTTTGTATCTTCTCAGCTCTTTCCTGCATATCTCAGTTAGCTCCACTGATCTTTTAACCATGGGCGCAATCTCCTCAATATTTGTTGTGGAGTCTTCAATTCTGGCCACAAGTCTTTCCAGTTCATCCATTGCCTCTCTGTAAGATATTTGTGCATCTTTTTCAGCCTCTCTCTTCTTCATAGTTATCTATTGTTTCAATTTTACAATCAACTTTCCCGTCTGCAAGTATTAATGTGAGGAGATCTCCCTCTTTTATCTTTCTTACGCTGTTAATCCTTAAGCCATCCATCATTGGGATTGCATATCCCCTCTCCAGAAGATTAAGAGGATTCCCTGATTTTACCCGTTGCTGTAAAAGCTCAATTTTATGTAATTCAGCCATGAGGCGTTCATTACCCTTTGAAAATATTTTCGCATGAAGCCTTTCAATAAGAGTATTCTCGTCTGAACTCCTGTTGCGGATAGCCAGATTTAACCTTTGCAACAGATAGGACAGCTGCTGTTCTTCCAATGCAAAAATTTCAATAATAAAATCTGCTACTGCTGTAGGTGTTTTAAGCCCTTCAAAAGCCACCATGTCCGCAACATGAAAGTCATGATCATGTCCAATCCCTGTTATGACCGGAAGTGGAAACTGAGCAATATTGGCAGCAAGGTCATAGTCATCAAAACATGCGAGATCTTGTGCTGAGCCACCTCCCCTGACAATTATGACCATATCAAATTCATCTGACCGCTGAGCAATTCTCTCAAGAGCGTGAATAATTTCACCGGGAGCAGAAACACCCTGCATTGAAGAAGAGAAGAGTTCAACATTAAATACAAATCCGTATTCATTATTTTTGAGATGAGTTATAAAATCTCTGTAACCGGCAGCACTATCAGAGGAAATAACTGCTATTCTTGAAGGGAGCGGGGCCATCTCAAGAGTGCTGTTCATCTCAAACATCCCCTCATCTCTTAATCTGTTTATTGTCTTTTGTCTTAGAATCTCTTGCTCCCCCACTGTGAAGGATGGGTCAATATCTGAAATAATTAATGATAGCCCGTAAAGAGGATTATACTGAACCTGAGCCTTTACAAGCACCTTCATTCCTCTGTCAAGCTCTTCTCCGGTTGTTGAAAAAAAATAGGGCCTTATCATCCTGAAAGCAGAAGACCATATTATTGCCTGAGCCCTTGCTGATATTCCATCATCACCCTCCCTTCTCTCCACTAACTCAAGATAGCAATGTCCGGTAGACTGAAGTTTAATTTCGCTTATTTCTGCTTTTATCCAGTAGCTTCTCTCAAGTCCTCTCTCCAGCCTCTCTCTGATCTCTTCCTGCAATTCCAGCAATCCTATGCTAATCCCTTCTCTCATACCTGTTGGATTTTTTATTGGTCACCATACAAATATAAGTATAAAATTGTACCTTTGCGGCATAATTCCAGAGTATGAAGATTAGCAAGGCGGTATTTTCCGGCAGCTCCGGGAGAGTAAGTGAAAAGCCCTCCCTCAGGTTGCCAGAGTTTGCATTCATTGGCAGGTCCAATGTAGGTAAATCATCCCTTATTAACGCTTTATGCAAACAGGGCAAACTTGCCCACACATCATCCACGCCCGGAAAAACCCAGCTTGTAAACCACTTCCTCATAAATGACTCATGGTATCTTGTAGATTTGCCAGGTTACGGCTACGCAAAGGTATCAAAGAAAGACCGCAAGGGTTTAAGTGAAATTATAACAAACTACATAAACGAATCGGAGCAGCTCCAGCTTCTGTTTGTATTGCTTGACATTCGTCACCCGCTTCAGCCTATAGACCTTAAATTTCTGGCCGAGCTGGGGGAGGCTGAGGTACCTTTTGCAATAATTTACACAAAAGCAGATAAACTTGGCATTGTAGCACGCCAGAACAGAGTGGATGAAAACTCAACACAACTGTATGAGTACTGGGAGGAGCTTCCTGAAATTTTTGTCTCGTCAGCTGAGACAGGCTTGGGCAGAGAGGAGATACTCTCATTCATTGAATCAATATTAGCCAAAAAATAACAAATTAATAATGGATCATCAACATCAGATTAAAATTTTCTCCTGCAGAAGCTCAAGATATCTAGCAGAGAAGATTGCCAGTTCACTGGGGCTTGAAATGGGAAGGTCATCGGTAACAGTATTCAGCGACGGAGAGTTCCAGCCGGCGCTTGAAGAGAGTGTAAGAGGGGCAACAGTATTTGTTGTTCAAAGCACAATACCTCCTGTAGATAACATTTTTGAGTTGCTGTTAATGATAGATGCCGCAAAGAGAGCATCTGCATATAAGGTAATTGCTGTAATGCCATATTTCGGATGGGCCAGACAGGACAGAAAAGACAGACCGAGAGTGCCCATAGGGGCAAAAATGGTTGCAAATCTGTTAGAGGCTGCCGGTTGTGACAGAGTAATGACTGCAGATCTCCATGCAGACCAGATTCAGGGATTTTTTGATATACCTGTGGATCATATCTATGCCAGTTCAATATTCCTTCCGTATCTCAGGGATCTGAAACTTGATAACATGTCTATTGCCGCGCCTGATATGGGTGGAGCTAAGAGGGCTAATGCCTACTCCAGAATTCTTGGCTGTCCGCTGATTATATGCCATAAGTCAAGAGAGAAGGCAAATGTTGTTGGGTCCATGACTGCGATTGGAGATGTTGAGGGGAAAAATATCATTATAATTGATGACATGATTGATACAGCGGGAACCATTACAAAGGCTGCCGATATGCTCATGGAAAAAGGGGCATTAAGTGTAAGGGCTCTGGCCACACATGCCGTACTATCCGGTCCTGCGTACGAAAGGATTGCAGCAAGTGCATTAAAGGAGGTTATCATTTCAGATACTATTCCACTCGTGTTGAATCCTGATCAGGATACATCAAAAATCAGAGTCCTCTCTGTTGCCGATATTTTTGCTGATGTTATTGACAAGGTATATAATTACAAATCAATAAGTACAAGCTTTATTTTTTAAATATGATAAATCTTGACCCTCAACCTTTACATGACAGGATTGTTTACTCTTTAAAGAGATTCTTCAGAGAGGCGGGCAGAGAGCGCGCTGTACTTGGTATCTCGGGAGGAATAGACTCTGCGTTGGTAGCTGCACTTGCTGTTGAGGCACTGGGTAAAGAGAATGTCCATGGTTTACTGATGCCATCTCCTTTTTCAACACTTCACTCTGTTACTGACGCTGTTGAACTGGCTGAAAATCTGGGCATATCGTATGGCACTCTCCCTATTGAAGGGATATTTGAAAAATTCAGATCTGAGCTAAAAGATCTTTTTGAAGAGGAGCCAAACAGGCTTGTTGTAGAGAATATTCAGGCAAGAATCAGAGGTACTGCCCTAATGGCCTGGACAAATCAGTACGGATCTCTTTTGCTTAACACGTCTAACAAAAGCGAGGTGGCAATGGGATATGGAACTTTATACGGTGATCTTACAGGGGCTTTGATGGTTCTTGCAGACTTATATAAACTACAGGTTTATTCTGTAGCCAGGTATATGAACAGAGAGACCAGGTTCATTCCTGAATCTATCCTTGTGAAAGAGCCGTCAGCAGAGTTAAGCATAAACCAGAAGGATAGTGATACTCTTCCTGAGTACTCTGTTCTTGATCCGGTACTGCATTCTCTGATTGAAGAGAGACGAAGTGCCACAGACATGATTGAGGAGGGGTGTGATGTTAGTTTGGTAAACAGAATCGTTCATCTTATGAAAACATCTTCATTCAAGGCTCATCAGCTTCCTCCCATGATACAGGTAGGGGACTCACCTCTTCTGCCTGCAAATAAGTGTATATATTATAAAATTGATTGATTAAGATGACAGTAATACTTTTTTCACTATTAATGGTAGCACTGGCTGTTTTCCTTCTCTCTTTCAATGTAATATTCAGAAAGAACGGAAAATTTCCTGAATCTGAGATTGGGGCAAACAAGGAATTGCGCAAAAAGGGTCTCATGTGTGCAAAATCAGAGGAGAGAATCCTATGGCACAAGAATAACATGGGAAAGAAATTAAATATTAAATATGACCCTGTTTCGGATGGTTGCGGAGGTTGCTCCTGCGGTACCGGAGGGTGTCAATAAAGATTAAAATGAGTATAGTAGCCATTGTAGGACGCCCGAATGTGGGCAAATCAACACTCTTTAACCGGCTTGTCGGAATGAGAAAGGCCATAGTGGATGAAATTGCAGGTGTTACCCGCGATCGTCATTATGGTAAGTGCGAATGGACCGGCAGAGAGTTCTCCGTGATTGACACGGGTGGATATGCCCTTAATTCAGACGATGTGTTTGAGACAGAGATACGTAAACAGGTATTGATGGCAATAGAGGAGAGTGACCTTGTTCTCTTCCTTTGTGATGTTGGAACTGGAATTACTGATTATGACGAGGTTATTGCCGATATCCTAAGACGTGGCAAGAAACCTGTTATACTGGTTGCAAACAAAGTTGATACCGGGGACAAGATGTTTGATTCACATATTTTCAACGCATTTGGACTAGGAGAACCATTCTGCATCTCATCGGCAAGTGGAAGTGGCACCGGAGATCTGCTTGACAGGGTGCTTGAGATGCTGCCGCCTGAAGAGGAGAATAAAGCTGAAGAGAAAGAGATACCTCATATTGCAATTGTTGGAAGGCCTAATGTGGGTAAATCCTCTCTTACAAACGCCCTGCTGGGTGAGGAGAGGAATATTGTCACTCCTGTAGCGGGAACTACCAGAGACTCAATTTCCACATATTATAATAAATTCGGCCACGAGTTTATGCTGGTTGACACTGCCGGATTGAGGCGGAAGACCAAGGTTAAAGAGGATCTTGAATTTTATTCTGTGATGCGCTCAATAAGGGCGATTGAATCTGCTGATGTATGTATTCTTATGATTGATGCCTCTACAGGTGTTGAGGGTCAGGATATGAATATTTTCAATCTGATTATTAAGAATAAAAAGGGCTGCGTTCTGGTTGTAAACAAATGGGATACAATTGAAGGTAAAAGCTCAAATACAATGAAGGATTTTATCAGGGATATTCAGCAAAAGACTGCCCCTTTCATTGACTTACCCATTATTTTCACCTCAGTTATAAACAAACAGCGGATTCTTGATGTTCTGGACGCTGCTGCAAGAGTATACGCAAATCGTTCAAAGAAGATATCCACTTCTAAGCTAAACGAGGTTATGCTTGAGGAGATTGCGAACTTCCCTCCGCCTGCAATTAAAGGTAAATATATTAAAATAAAATATATAACTCAGCTACCTACTCCGGCTCCTTCATTCGCATTCTTCTGTAATCTTCCACAGTATGTCAGAGAGGATTATAAAAGATTTCTGGAGAACAAGCTTCGTAAACATTTTGATTTTAATGGTGTGCCTATACAGATTTTTCTGAGGCAGAAGTAACCGGGATTTTCACTGTGAAATTAGCCCCGCCAAGCTCGGAGGATCTTAAATATGAGATTGCTCCGCGGCTTTGGTCAAGTATACTTTTGCAAATTGCAAGGCCAAGTCCGGTACCACTGCTCTTTGTTGTAAAGTTAGGCTTGAAGAGCCTGTGAGTTAGATTATCAGGCACTCCCGGGCCATCATCTTCAACAGATGCCACATATTGATCATCAACCCTTACAAGTGTCACAACCACGTTGCCGCCTCTCTGTGGTTCAATAGCTTGAATTGCATTAGAGAGCAGATTAACAAAAACTCTTGTAATCTGCATCTTTCTTACTGAGACCATAGCCTCCTTAATTTCGCTTCTGAATTTGATTGTTATATCGTCTCTTGTGTTGAAAAGAAGTATCTGCTCTCTTATCAGTTTATTCAAATCTACAGTAGTCACCTCTTCAGAGTAGAATCTTGAGAAGCTTGAAAATTCACTGGCAACATCTGATAATATATCTATCTGTTCAATCAGGGATGTGGCCAGATTTTCAAACTTATCCTGCCACCCCTCCACATTCTGTTGTTTGAGTCTGATCAGGTGCTGAATGCTGAGTCTCATAGGTGTAAGCGGATTTTTAATCTCATGAGCTATCTGTCTGGCCATCTCCCTCCATGCCTGCTCTCGCTCACCCTGTGCAAGTCTGTTTGTGCTGGCCTCCAGATCATCTACCATCTTATTGTATGCAGCAACAAGTATACCCAGCTCATCCCTGTTTGTATAATCAATGTGCTCTGGGTGCTGAGAGATGTCAAGCAGTTGCATTTTTCTGCTAATCTCTGCCAGAGGCTTTGAGAGGGAATTGGACAGGACAAAGCCACCAAATACCGCACCCAGTAATAACAAAAGATATATATTAATAATTGCGGCAATGATGCTGGATGCATCTGTCCTTACTTCTGACTGTCTTGAAAAATACGGGATGTTGGCTATTGCAATCATATTCCCGTCTGCATTAAAGAGGGGAGCATAAAGAGAGTAGTAATTCAGATTTGCAATTTTCTCACTGTTGACAAACTGTTTTTTCTTATTGTAGACAATCTCCTTATACGCTACAGGATGCATTCTGGAGCCAAGAATATAGTTATCATATATCTCGGGCTGAGTGGTCCTTAACAAAAGACCGTCAGGCCTGTATATATTTATATCTATTTGAGTGTTATCAGATAACCTGTTCATTGCCTCAAAGAGACGAATATTGTTAAACTGAGGATCATTGTACCTCTTTGCAAGACGGCTGTAATAAGAGAGTGTTGACTGTACGGATTGCATCTTCTCCTCCATCTGCATTCTGTTTGTCCCCTCAAAGTAATTCAGCGAAAACCAGATACTACCGGCCCCCATAAAAAAGAGGGCAAATACAAGTGATGCAATTATAAGAATTGTAATTTTCCACCGGAATGAGTTCCTCGGCATTTTAGGGAAAATTCCCTTATGCCTTGTTTTTATGAGGGTGAATGCTATCAGTGAGTAGAAAAGCATTATATATGAAAATGTTACTAAATAAGGGAAAAAGCTTCGCTCCGGCCTGCTTATCATAATAATATTTTCACCAGACATCTTATTTACAAAGTGGATGAATCCATCCTCTCTTATTGCTTTGTACCCGGTTTCGTAATTATCCTCCAGTATTGTAGGATAGTTATATCTGCCGGAGTATGATATCATTCTGTTGTTGAGGTATTTTGCGAATGAATAGCTTGAACTAAGATTGAGAGTTCCTGCATTTTTATGGTCTAACAGGAGTTCGGTGTAGCCGGCATTCGCTCTCATAAATTTTGAATCCAGCTCTATATACAGATTTATATTCCCTCCAAATCCCGGATAAACAAAATATCCCAGATAGCTGATTCTCCCATTATAGTTATTCATAAAAAAGAAATGGGAGTTAGTAAAGAGTGGTATTCCATACCTGAGAATCTCGCTGTCAAAGAAAGGGCCGCACGGCTGTGGCTGAGACTCACTGTCCACAAGCAGTGGGTCATCTCTTCTGCAGACAGTAATTTTTATATCATACCTCTGCAGAATACTCCAGAAATACTGTTCGGTAAGAATACTGTTTATCATCTCTTCTCCCTGGTCAACCTGTACCCAGAGTGAAAGAAGCGGATCTGTCTCTATCATCCTCTCAGCTCCTCTCAGCAGGAGTTCAATGTCAAGATCTCTCTCCACAGACATCTTGGTTGTAAGTACTCTGTTTTTTTCAAACTCCTTCTTAAAACCAAAAGTGCTCACTGAAATAAGTGTATACAATGACACAAGTGAAATAAAGGTGAGCATCGTTTTAGGCTTAAGGAATGTAAATCCCCCCCTGAACTTAAAGAGGGGTCTCAGAAGCTGAAGCGAAAAGAGTAATGCTATAAAAAGCAGTGCATACAGAAGATATGCAAGTATCGTAAAAATTGTAATCTCATCTATCTTGTAAAGTTCAAGTACTATACTTGAATTCATTGCAAGAGATCTTAGTGTTATGTGTATATAGAGAACCAGTAAAAGTGGAGTTATTGCAATAATGGTCTTTATCACTCCCCTTCTGACAGGGCCTCCTCTGAGGAAAGAGAGTGCAAGACTCTTCCTTACTGTGAATAGGGCCAGCAAAACAAGAAAAATGTAGAGGTGGCAAATCATCATATCGGCCATTGAACCAAAGAGTCCAAAGTCTGCATACAATGAAGGCGAGAATAGCATATTTCCGGATGTACTCTCTGCCATATAGAGTGAGAGGATTAGCACAACAGTCAACCCTAGCCATGCCAGAAAAAACTGTTTCATCCGTTTCCTTCTTGCCAGGTCACTGAAAAGTGCTGCAATTGCAAAGAGCATTGAGAACAGCCTGAGCATATTACCTTCATCTCCCCTCTCAGACGGAAGATTTTTCAGGACAGAGAAGAGGATATCACCCTCAACCCCTCTGACTATATAAGATTCGTCATGTGTAACAGGAACAATTGACAACAGTTTGCTAAGTGAGAGATTTGGATTAATCTCACTTTTAAGGACTGAGTTCTCCGTGTTATAATCTGTCTGTATGAGCAGTGCTGCCACTACGGTAACCTTCCCTTTTGTGTAAGTACTTACTACATACCAGGCAGAACCTAAACTGACATACTGCTCATTTGCAACCAGGTATGCAAGAGGAGTGTTTGATATTCCGCGGCTGGTAAGATGGTTTAGAGTATACCCAAAAGGAAAAAAGTCTATGTCGTCATTTGATACCGGAAGTTGATTTACCCATGATTGAAGCGTATCAGAACAATACCTGTAGATAACCATGTCTGATGGGAGCTCCGGAAAGTCAATAAAAACTGTGTCCGGTACCTCAAGGGCTCTGGCTGAATACTCGGCCAGAACAGTCTGTCTTTTATGGATAGTTTTCTCCAGCTTCTCTACGTCTCTGTCCAGTGAATTGGGTGAAGAGAACTCCACGAATGAGATTACAGCCATGAGTGACATCAGCACCCACAGTATTGTGGTTCTCCACGCAAGAAGCTTCTCTGCAAGTTCGTTCATCAGCCGTGATGGTAGGGTTCTCCCCTGATTATTGTAAATGCTCTGTATAATTGCTCAAGGAACAAAAGTCTTGCCAGCTGATGTGAAAATGTCATTGGAGACAAAGAGAGTTTGTAGTCTGCCCGGGCATACACCTCATCTGAAAATCCATAAGCTCCTCCTACAACAAAGATGAGACTTTTTGCTCCATAAACTCCCCTTTTTTCAATAAAATCAGCAAACTCTTCAGAAGATAGTGTTTTACCCGCAACATCAAGCAAAACAACCTGATCCTGAGGTTTAATGTACTTTAATATACCCTCTCCCTCTCTCTGTTTAATCTCCTCCTTACTGAGCGAGGCTACTTTTTTTAGTTCAGGTATCTCCGTCCTTGAGTAGACAGTATACCTTTTTATACGGTCCTCATAGACCGACATCTCCTTCATTAAAGAGGCACTTTCTGTTTTGCCGGTAAGCAGAAATGATATCTTCATCATTACAAAAATAAGATTATTTTAAGTGCGGGACAACTTCTTTATGGCTTGATTTTTGCAAACCACTTTCTTATCGGATAACAAGGAGAGAGATATGAGATCGTTACTTATTTCATTATTTATGCTTTTAGCTTCAACACTTCAGGCGCAAAACAAGGTGGAGCAGGACGTCTTTGTCCCAATTGCAAAGTATATGCAGGCGGGAGACTCAGAGAAGCTGTCGGCCTGGTTTGCACAAAACCTGGAAGTGGATGTAATGGGAAGCGTAAACGTTTGCAGTAAAGCACAGGCAAGGCAAATTCTGAAAGAGTTCTTTACGAACTATACTCCAAGGAATTTTAACATTGCCTATCGCAGCGGCAAAGCACCCATGAAATACGCAATTGGTAATCTCAATGCGGGAGGGGAAAAGTTTAGGGTAACATTGTTTGTTAAAACCCAGGAGGATGGCAATTTCATCCAGCAGCTGAGAATTGAAAGGGAATAACCCTTTTTCTCTTACCCTGGTTAATTCACCCGAGACCGGCCCTTAAAGCCGGTCTCACTTTTTCCAAAACAGGCTGAAATCTACTTAAAAATTGGCTTGGCGTAAGCAATGACATCTGACTTGGTTATCCTGTTATTGCTCAGAATAAGGAGACGTTCAATAACATTTCTAAGCTCTCTTATGTTACCTGTCCAAGGATATGAAGATAACTCATCCAGTGCATCTTTTTCTATCTCTCTGGGGACCATCCCGCTTTCATCACAGATCTGATTAATGAAATGGTTTGCAAGAAGAGGTATATCCTCTCTTCTCTCGGAGAGAGGCGGCACGTTTATCACTATTACACTGAGCCTATGGTAAAGGTCCTCCCTGAATGCTCCCTTTGCTATCTCCTCATTCAGATTTTTATTGGTTGCGGCCACAACTCTCACCTTTACATTAATATCCTTATCACTACCCACCCTGCTTAGTTTATTTTCCTGAAGCACCCTTAACACCTTGGCCTGTGCAGCCAGGCTCATATCTCCAATTTCATCCAGAAAAAGGGTTCCGCCGTCTGCCTGTTCAAATTTGCCCTTATGTTGCTTAACAGCAGAGGTAAAAGCCCCTTTTTCATGGCCAAACAGCTCGCTCTCTATCAGTTCCCCAGGTATTGCTGCACAATTTACCTCCACAAATGGCATCTCACATCTTGCACTCTTCTCATGGAGCCATCTTGCAACAAGCTCCTTTCCTGTCCCGTTTGAGCCCGTAATAAGTACTCTGGCCTCGGTGGGGGCAACCCGGTCTATCATCTGCTTAATTCTTGAGATTGCTGGCGAAGAGCCAACGATTTCAGGAATTTTTGAGACCTTCTTCTTGAGAAACTTGGTCTCTTTAACTAAAATTGTTTTGTCTGTTGCGTTTCTTAAAGTAATAAGAATCCTGTTCAGATCCAGTGGTTTCTGTATAAAATCAAATGCCCCTTTTTTAATGCACTCAACTGCGGTATCAATAGAACCGTGTCCGGAAATCATAATCACAGATGAATCTATATTGGCCTCGGAAAGTTTGTCAAGTAGCTCCATCCCATCCATATTGGGCATCTTGATATCTGAAAAGATTACTTCATAATTATCCGATGTAGCCATTGCCAGCCCCTCTACTCCATCCGATGCCAGATGGACTTCGTGTCCCTCAAATTCAAGAATATCCTTTAATGTATTTCTTATGCTCTTTTCGTCGTCAATTATAAGTAACTTCATCTTACTGCCTGTTGGTTGTTAGTGATTCATATATTTCTGCCATGCACCCCTCCTTGAGAGAATAAGAACTCTGGCATATCTCAATAGGATTCAGCTTTGAGATGACAAGATTAACAAGAATTGAGCCAATAACAATGTAATCAACTCTTATGGGAGACATACCCCTCATTGATGCCCTCTCCTCTCTCTTTGATGCCAGAAGTTTGTTGTGCAGAGAGAACATTTTTTCTCTCTCCATAGTAAGCGACGGGACTGAGAGGTCATCATCAGGATAGATGAGCTCCCTAAGGGTATCAAATGAACCGGAGCAGCCTATCAGAAGCGTCGGTTTATAAATCTCTGCTGCCTCCCATAAACTTTTCATCCCATCACTGAAGTATCTCTCAAACTCAAAAATCTGGTCATCCGAAATGGGTTCCGATGGAGTTATTGTTTCACGCACTCTCACAACACCCATATCAAAGCTGGCTTTCCAGTAAATCTTATTTTTGTCTGCAATTATAAATTCATTGCTGCCACCTCCAATATCCATAATGAGGAAAATCTCATTGTACAGAATCATTGACTCTCTTACACCTTTATAAATGAGTTCAGCCTCTCTCTCTCCGCTAATTATCTCAACTCTGAAGCCACTGGACTGCGCAATTTTTATAAACTCTGCAGAGTTTGAGGCTCCTCTCACCGCACTTGTCGCAATTGCCAGCCTTAAGTCTACTCCTCCATGTCCTGCAATTACATCTTCAACACACTTCATGGCTTCACCGGCGGATTTAAAGGCCTGATCTGTCAGAATCCCTTTTGTTATCCCCCCCTCTCCTATCTTTGAAGGTATTTTTACTACCTCAATTATCTCATATCCCTCTTTTGTAACCTGGGCAATAAGTAGACTAAACACATTAGTGCCCATGTCCAGAATGGCAGTTCTCATCAGTATATTTTTTACAAAGATAAACTATTTTTTGCGTATGTTTGTTCTCTGTATGACTATGATAAAAGAGGGAACAATCATTGCGGTAGACGGTCATTCATCAACCGGTAAGAGCACATTTGCAAAGCTTATAGCCTCAAGATACGGGCTTATTTATGTGGACACGGGGGCCCTTTACAGGGGGGTTACTCTGTTTGCATTGGAGAATTCTATAATAGACAGCAAAAACCATATTGACAATGAAGCACTCAGGGGTGCTCTCTCTGTGCTGAAGCTCTCATTCAGGCCCACCGGAAAAGATGGTGCCAGCGAACTTTTTATGGGAGACAGGAATATAGAGAGAGTCATAAGAAGCCTTAAGGTCTCCTCAAAAGTCAGTTTTGTAGCATCTCTCCCTTTCGTCAGGGAGTATGTTGACTCCATTCTTGCAAATTACGGGAAATGCGGAGGCGTTATTATGGATGGAAGAGATATCGGCACAGTAGTATTCCCAAATGCCGATATTAAAATATTCATGACTGCATCTGCACAGGTAAGAGCCAGGAGAAGGTTTCTGGAGATGGTGGCCAGGGGTGATAAGCCGGACTATGAAAGTGTTCTGGCAAATGTTAAAGAGAGAGATTATCTTGATGAGAACCGGGAGACAGCTCCTCTAAGGAGAGCAGAAGATGCAGTATTACTGGATAACAGCAATATGACAATTGAGGATCAGCTCAAGTGGTTTGAACAATTAATTGCACAAAAATGAAAATCAGTATAGACATAGACACTCACTCCGGTTTTTGCTATGGAGTTGTAAGGGCAATAGAACAGGCTGAGAAATATCTGGAGAGAAACAGTGAACTTCACTCACTCGGGTCTATTGTACACAATAGCACCGAGATATCAAGACTAAGAGAGAAGGGGCTTAAAACAATTAACTACGAACAGTTGTCCTCAATGAAGGATCGTGTAGTTTTTATCAGGGCGCACGGTGAACCGCCCTCCAGCTACAAAACGGCGGAGGAGAATAACCTCACGATAATTGACTGTACATGCCCGGTTGTACTGAAACTTCAGGAGAGGGTAAAAGCAAACTATCAGGACCTCAAGAAAATAGACGGACAGTTGGTAATATTCGGCAAAATAGGACATGCAGAGGTAAATGGGCTAGTAGGACAGGTTGACGGAGATGCAACAGTCATTGAGAACATAAATGATATTGAGAGACTTGACTTTAAACGCCCAATATACGTATTCTCTCAGACAACAAAAGACCCTGAGATTTACAAACAGGTTTGCAATGCAATAAAAACAAGAATTGTCTCACTTGGCGGTCCGGCTGATAAGTTTCGCGTATTCAATACTACATGCGGACAGGTGTCATCAAGGCACCCGCATCTCAAAGAGTTTTCAAGAGATCATTCAGTCATTATTTTCGTGAGCGGGAAAGAGAGTTCAAACGGAAAAATCCTGTTTGATGTCTGTCTTAAAGAGAACCCAAGTAGTTATAAAATTGAGACCAAGGAGGAGATAGAGCTCTCCTGGTTCAGGGATGGTGACAGCGTGGGCATCTGCGGTGCTACCTCTACTCCAAAATGGCTCCTTGAAGATGTTGCCGGATATCTCAGACAATTCTCGCTTTAGATGCCAGAGTCTGACAACATATATGCCAGAGTTATCCTTCCGCTCAAACTCAGAATGGATGTAACTTATATTGTCCCGGAACATTTGATTAATTCAGTAAAAAGGGGAAGCCGGGTAAGGGTTAACTTCTCAGGCAGAGAGTATATTGCAGTTGTTAAATCTCTTGATGATAATTGCGGCAATTACAGAGGCAGGTTGAATGAACTTATTGAAACAGTACCGGGGCTGGAGGTAAGTAATGAACAGATAAGATTCTGGGAGTGGATGGCAGACTACTACATGTGTACTTTGGGTGAGGTTTGCAGAGCTGCTTCCGGAAATTTCCCCGTTACGGGAGGGAGAGTCTCAAGGTTAAAGAAACAGACATCATTTAAGGCTGGAGAATTTGAATTGACTCATGAACAAAAGAGGGCAAAAGATGAGATTCTCTCAAGCTTTATAAGGTCAAAACCATCGCTGCTGGCAGGGGTAACCGGATCAGGTAAAACTGAGATATACATGAGTTTGGCAAAAGAGTTTGTAAGCAATGGCGGAGTTGTGCTTTATATGGTACCCGAGATTGCACTAAGCAGACAGTTAGAGGAGAGGCTTTACAGTGTCTTTGGTGAGAGTCTTGTAACTTTTCACTCAGCTATGACTCCGGCGGCAAAAAGAGAGACTGTTACAAAGGTTACAAATGTGGATTCAGAAAAAGGTCTTGTTATACTAGGATTACGATCTTCTGTTTTTCTCCCTTACTCCAGACTTGATCTGATTATTATTGATGAGGAACACGACTCTTCATACAAGCAATCTGATCCCGCACCCAGATATAACGGAAGAGATGCTGCGATTGTACTGGCAGGAATATACAGGGCAAATGTATTGCTGGGTAGCGCTACACCATCTTTTGAATCAATCTATAACACTAACTCCGGAAGATATACATTAGTGAAACTGGACGAAAGATACCACGGAGCTGAACATCCCCATGTTGAAATAATTGATATAATTAAAGAGAGAAGAGCCGGCAGAATGAGTGGTCTCTTTTCATTCAAAGTGATTTATGAAATCAGAGAGAGACTTGAGAGGAATGAGCAGATTCTTATATTCCGCAACAGAAGATCGTATTCCCCTATGGTTCAGTGCAATGAATGCGGACACATCCCTTTGTGTAAACATTGTAATACCTCATTGAGCTATCACAAAAACAAGAGAGAGATGTGCTGTCATTATTGTGATTTTCATATACCATACGACATCAGGTGTCCTCACTGCGGAGATGGGACACTTGTGGAGAGGGGATCGGGAACAGAGATGATTGCGGAGAAAATAGCTGAACTCTTTCCTGAATCCAAAATTGAGCGGTTTGATGCAGAAACAACTGGTAAGAAAAGCGAGGAGAAGAGGATGCTTAAGGATTTTGCAGCCGGTAAAACAGACATACTCGTGGGGACACAAATGATAAGTAAAGGATTTGATTTTAAGGGGCTGTCTCTTGTTGTAATTATTAATGCAGACTCTATGCTTGCAATAGATGACTTCAGAGCAAATGAAAGGGCTTTTCAGCTTTTGGAACAACTTTCAGGAAGGGCCGGAAGAGGCAGTCAAAGAGGGAAAATAATTGTACAGACATCACTCGGTAACCATCCTGTATATGAATCATTTCTTGAGGGGAATAAAAAACTTTATGAGCAACTCAGGGAGAGGCAGGAATTTGGGTACCCTCCGTTCGTTAGAATGATAAAACTCACAATAAAAAGTCCGGATAAATATAAATTAAACGAGGCCTCTGAAATCCTCAGCAAAAGGCTTGGTATTCTTAAAGGGGCTGAAACTACAGGCCCGTTCATCCCGGTAATTGACAAAATAAGGGGGGAGTTTATATTACACTTCTGGATAAAACTGGCCAGATCCGGCAACAGTTTGGCAAAGAGATGGATTGAAACGATAGCTCATGAGATAGAGAAAAAAAAGTCAGGAGTAACCATTGTTCCTGATGTAGACCCTCAGTAAAAAAATAAAAAAGATTTTGTAGATTTGCGGATTGAGGAAATGGATTTCTGATTAGACTTATATGGGAAAGATAATAGCGATAGCAAACCAGAAGGGGGGAGTTGGCAAAACCACAACAGCAATAAATCTTGCTGCATCACTTGCAGTGCTTGAGAAAAGGGTGTTGCTCGTGGATGCAGACCCTCAGGCGAATTCAACTTCAGGGTTAAATTTTGATCCTGATTCGGGTTCAAAGAAAACTCTTTACGAAGTTCTGATAGGCAAGGAGGAGATCTCCTCAATTACACTGGAGACAGCAATACCGGGTCTTAAAATTGTACCTTCACACATCAATCTTGTGGGTGCGGAGATAGAGATTCTCAACGTACCGGACAGAGAGCTGGTTCTAAGGAAGGCCCTTGATATTGTTAAAGATGATTATGACTTTATGATTATTGATTGCTCTCCTTCACTTGGTGTAATCACTATTAATGCTCTCACAGCTGCTGATACAGTACTTATACCTGTTCAGTGCGAGTACTTTGCTCTTGAAGGGCTGGGGAAACTGCTAAATACAATAAAATTGGTTCAGAACAGGCTCAATACAGCTCTACAGATTGAGGGATTCCTTCTGACTATGTTTGACGGCAGACTCAGGCATGCAAACCAGGTTGCAGACGAAGTCAGAAGCCACTTTGGCGAAATGGTATTTGCGACAGTAATTCAAAGAAACGTAAGACTTCAGGAGGCCCCTTCCTTTGGAAAGCCGGTTATCCTGCATGACGCCATATCGGCCGGTGCAAACAACTATCTGAATCTGGCCAAAGAGATTGTTAAGAAGAATTCAAAGTAACTTATGATGAAAAAATCTGCTTTGGGAAGGGGACTTGGTGCTCTGATATCTGATGCCGACAGCATGAACTTCAACAGACCTTCAAGTAGTGAGGGAGAACCCGGTGCAGCCTCCATTTCAGAAATTTCAATAGATAATATTGTTGCAAATCCTTACCAGCCAAGGAGTACTTTTGACGCAGAGGCACTTGAGGAGCTAGCGGATTCAATCAAACTTCTCGGACTGATTCAGCCTATAACAGTAAGGATGTCTGAAGGCGGGAAGTATCAGATAATAAGCGGAGAGAGGCGCTTCAGAGCGTCTCAGATTGCAGGGTTAAAGACAATTCCGGCCTACATCAGAAAAGCCGATGATCAGGGTATGCTGGAGATGGCAATCGTAGAAAACATCCAGCGTGAAAACCTTGATTCAATTGAGATAGCTCTTAGTTTTCAGAGATTGATTGAAGAGTGCAGCCTTACTCAGGAGGAGATGGCAAAGAGGGTGGGTAAAAAGAGGACAACTGTAACCAACTATCTTAGATTACTTAAACTTCCGGCAGAGATTCAACTTGCAATAAGGGCAGGCAGGATTACCATGGGCCATGCAAAGGCTATCCTATCGCTTGAGAACACTGCGAATCAGCTGAAAATCTGTAATACAATTATTGAAAAGGATCTGTCTGTACGAGCGGTTGAAGAGAGAGTAAAAAGGTTGGGCAGTTCAAAGGATGAGAAGAGAGACTCTGAACAGCATGATGAATTAAGCGAACCTTGTTTCCGCGTAATTGAACTTGTTGGGAGATATTTCAACAATAATGTCTCTCTTAAAAAGGGTGAAAGCGGTGGTGGATCACTTACCATTCGGTTCAGCAATGAAAAGGAGATAGAAGAATTCCGTGATGCCCTTGAGAAAATTAACTAATAGAAAGAAATGCTGTGCGAAAAATTGTCATAATCATATTCCTTATGATACTATCCCTTCAGCTAAAGGGACAGTTCGTAGGTAATATGTCAAGGACAGGCCCTCCTGGCAGCACACAAAATCAACAAACAACAGAGACTGAACAAGAGGGAAAATACCGGCCACCTGAGTACACTCTTAAAAGATACTTCAGAAGTATCGCCGGAAAAGATACAATTAACTTGTCAAGGCTCTGGACCGGCTCACTTATACTTCCGGGCTCTGCCCAGATTTACAACAAGGATTACTGGAAATTACCTGTTTTATACGGAGGTGTTGCAGGGTTTACCTATGGTGCTATCCGCAGTAATCAACTGTTTCAGCAAACAGGTGAAGGGAGGTACAAAACCCAGAGGTCAATATTTTACGCTGCCGCAGCCCTAACATACTGGGGTGGAATACTGGACGGTGCTGTGTCATTTAAGTATCATAAAAAAGTGCTTCCAGCAAGAGCATCAATCTATTCAGCAATGTTACCCGGACTTGGACAGGCTTATAACGGCGACTACTGGAAGGTTCCCATAATTTACGGTGGCTTTATAACTGTAGGTTATTTTGTATCCAGCAATAATTATCAGTACAGATACTACAAAAATCTTCACAACCTCGCTACCACGCCAGACTCTGGATACACCGGAAGTGCAAGTGCCGAAACTCTAAAATACTACAGAGACACATACAGACGTTACAGGGATTATTCAATCCTTGCAGGGGTTATAGTTTATGCATTGAATGTAATTGATGCAAACGTATTTGCCCATCTTCAGGATTTTGACATGAGTGATGACATCTCAGCTTCACTCAATCCTGCTGTGATTGAGCCTCTGGATTACAGATTTATAAAAAACAGTGCACCCTCAGTGGGTCTGGCACTAAACATCAGATTCTAACAATGAAAATGACCAACAGATTTAACTCTTTTGCCGTATCGGCCATTTTATCGGTATCACTAATGTTTTCAGCGGTATCTGCGGATGCCCAAATAATTAAAAAGAGGCGTCCTACCAGAGCTAATATGGAGAGGGAGATTGAGTCACTTCGATACACAGTTGACTCACTTAAAAGAGAGATAGAGCAGAATTCAATCCCCTTTGCAGATACTCTAAGTTCAAATGACACAATAAATCCCGGAAGCATAAGCTTTTTTGAAACAGAGGATTTGCTTGACCCTTCTGCAAATACAGACTCTTTGCTAAACCTGTGGTACGTACAGAGAAGCCTCACACTTGATGAAGGCATATCTGTTAACCTTGAGACAGACAATCTCACCTCTGACACTCCTGATTCTGTACTGATTAAGAGGTTAAAGGCTATAAACTCATTTATCCCGCTGCCATACAACAATATAATCAAAAATCACATTATCTATTACACCCAAAGGATACCTAACAAAATTGACCTGATTTTAGGGCTTTCCAGCTATTACCTGCCTATTTTTGAGGAGATTTTTGATCAGTATGATATGCCAAAGGAGCTTAAAGCAATGGCAATTATAGAGTCGGCACTAAATCCGGTTGCTACTTCAAGGGTCAATGCCAGGGGGATATGGCAATTTATGTTCAGAACTGCAAGACAGTATAATCTTGAAATAACTACATACGTTGATGAGAGACTGGACCCTGTAGCATCTTCTCATGCTGCTGCAAAATATCTGAAGGATGCTTATACAATATTTGGTGACTGGTCGCTCGCTATTGCCTCTTACAACTGCGGAGCAGGAAACGTAAATAAAGCTATTCGCAGAGCTGGCGGATCAAGAGACTTCTGGACCATATATCCTTATCTTCCAAGGGAGACACGAGGATATGTACCATCATTCGTAGCAGCTCTTTATACACTGGCATATTACAAAGATCACAACATTACCCCAAGGCCTATTGCTATGCCTGCCCATGTGGATACTTTTGAAATTAAGAAACCTCTGCACTTTGGACAGATTTCAGAGCTGATAGGTATTCCTAAGGAGGAGATATCTGATCTGAATCCTCAGTATGTTAAAGAGATAATTCCCGGAAGTGAAATTAAACCCTACCTCCTGAGGTTACCTTATAATTATACAACTCTTTTTGTTGACAATGAGAAGCAGGTATATACATATAAAGACTCTGTCTATTTTAATCCAATTGTTCTGAATGAGGCTAAAAGTTCAAGCAATCAAACCACAACATACCATACAGTAAGACGTGGGGAAACTCTGGGAAGAATAGCACAGAGATACGGAGTAAGGCTCTCTGATCTTCAAAGATGGAATAAGGTTAAGAGCAACATAAGAATTGGTCAGAGACTCGTTATTCACAAGAATGGAGAGCCCGCTTCATCGGCAAGAACTTCATCTGCTTCATCTTCTGAAACTGTATCAACCTCAGCTACATCTAAACAAACCTCGTCCGGTTCAGGGGAGTACCTTATGTATACAGTTAAGAAAGGGGATACTCTTTGGGAAATCTCACGTAAATTTGAGGGGGTGAGTCTCAACGACATCATGAAATTAAACGGTTTTACTAAGAAAAGCAAAATCCTTCCGGGTAAAAAAATTCGTATCAAACTTCTTTAACGAAAGTTTTTCAAGCCTAGGTCATGCTTAATCCTTGCATTTAAGTATTAGTCCATCCACAAAGAATCCGCTTCAATTCAGGAGTTTTTCCTCCTCGCACACTATGTGCGCTGTGGCGGAGACTCCTTCAGTTTTGCGGAATTCTTTGTGGAAAGGATAGAGTAATACATACCTGATAAAACGAAGGAACCTCCGCCGGAAGTAGCGGAGCGAATGAGGAAGAAAAGTTCCTGAGTGGCTACGGTTGACCGGGGATCAAGCACTTGCTGAATTAAAATTTGAATCTTACTTCCCATTTTATTTCAAAGGATGAGGGGCCCTCCATGCGAGAGGGACCATCTCCAGTGTACTCTCTGTTTGTGTAGTGCCACAAAGAGCCCTTTAACCAAAAATCCATCCATTTGAACAAGGCAAAATGAAGATTTAAATAACCTCTTATACCCTTTCCGTAAAGTGCCGGAACAGAGAATCCGTAAAGCAAATCTTTTTCATATGCGTATATGCGGTTATCCCACTCGGGTGTATTGAATACAGATATCCTGAACGATGCATCGGCAAAACCGGAGGGTAGGCTGCCGATCAATTCGGAAAACACCATCCACCCATAAGAAGTATTTTCTCCGGATGTTACACGATTTGCCTCTCCCCTGGCGGTTATAGTGAAAATTCTACTACTCTCCCACTCAGTCTGTATTCTGACAGAACCTTTATGGTCTCTGAAATCTGCCCTTAGGAGCAGATCTAAACACGTACTCAGAGGGAGTATGAGTTCAATAACGCTTCTGGGAAGTTTCATCCCGGATCCGTATGACATCCATCCCTTAAATTGCGTCCCTTTTACTCCTCTCCTGGTTAGATATACATCAACAGCTCTCTCTCCTCTCATCTTGCCGCTCCGTGAGAGAGCACCTCCAAACGGAGAGAGATATTCATCTGAGTAGTATCTGGCTGCAAATGAGAGGTCAAAATTATAAGAGGGTCTCCAGGCAAATCCTGCAATTACAGCTTGATTGACTGATAAATCCAGAGCATACTCTCCAAATATTCTAAAATTTGAGAAAAAGGCATAAAAGTCTGCTCCAGCGTTTCCGCCATAATTCCCAAAGGCTTTCTGTCGTGAAATTTGCGAAGAGTCTCTTCCTGTGTAAGGTAGAGAGTAGTTGTAACCTGATATTGTTATTCCTGTCTTTAACCAGCTGGCCGAATAAGATAGGTTTGCTCCTATTGTGGTCAAATTTAGAGTTTTTCGTCTGCTTAATGTTGAAGTGGTATTATGCAGTCCGGTTGTAAGAAGTGATGTAAAACCCCCGTCAGCTATTCTGGCGTCAATCCACTTCGATGATCCTAATAGTGATATATTTATCTTGTCTGTTGAACAGGAGATTCCGGCACCTCTGAATGATCTGTTTTCATCAGTTGATGAGTATGAAGAGAGACCATACTCCTGCTTTACAAGCATAGCAGACGATGAGAATATTGATGAAGTATTCCACAACACTAGTCCCTGCCCAAATCTGGCAGAAAAATCCCCTGCTACAATTTTTGATATTTTGCCAATGTTTTCAGCCTGTAATGAGAATCCTGTGTAGTCACCATATTTTTCTCCCGGATCTTTCTCAGATGTAAGTGCAAACTTAAATTTACCCGGCACATCAAATTTGTATTGTGCATAAACTCTTCCGGGGTAACCTGAGTATCTGCTGTCCGGTTTTAGCTTCAGTTCAGCTTCTGATATCGGCATATACCCCTCCTGCTGTCTGGTATAAAAAGATCCTCTGATAAGCAACTGAGATCTGCCCTCTTGAAACAAACTGCTTATAGTCCCTAAAGTAAAACTCTTTTGAATAGTCAGGTCAATAAAAGGTGCAAGAGACTCTGCCACATCCTTATTAAAACCAGGAACAGCAGAGAGTTCATATATTGAAAGTACAGGCCCATTCTTGATTATGTAATCATGGAGTGATGCGGCCATGAATTTTGTAAAGAATGGAAAAGACTCAAGACGGTCAAGGTTAGAGAGGTTAACCTTAAGGGGATTTTCAACCAAATCCTCAATTAACTCCTCACTTAGCTCCTCTTCAAAAAACCGGACAGCACTCTGTACTTGTTGCAGTGGATCTGCTAATCTCTGGGCATAACAAATAAAATAACTGCTCCACATTGTGCAGAGCAGGAATAAAATCCTTCGCTTCATATCTCCCCCTCATTAAAAAATTATATTAATCTATTTTCTTGGAACCTTGAACTTGTATTTAACTTCATCAAGTTCCTCATTTGCTTTTACTATCTTCTTTGCAAGATCCTTTTTAAATTTTACCATCTGATCCATTCTGGCCTGATCACCTGTTGCCAGTATCTGCAATGCAAGTATGGCTGCATTTTTTGCTCCGTCAAGTGCTACCGTAGCTACAGGGATTCCTGCAGGCATTTGAAGGATTGAGAGTATTGAATCCCATCCGTCAATAGAATTTGATGAATTTACTGGTACACCTATAACCGGTAAGGGTGTGATTGCAGCAATAACTCCCGGAAGGTGGGCAGCTCCTCCCGCCCCCGCAATGATTACCTTCACTCCTCTGGAAGCAGCATTACCTGCAAACTCCATCACCTGCTGAGGAACTCTGTGTGCTGAAAGGGCATTAATTTCAAAAGGGATTTCCATCTCATTCAAAAATTCTGCTGCCTGTTTCATGACACCCATATCGGAGGTGCTTCCCATAATGATGCTAACTAATGGATTCATTGTATATTTAAGTAAAATTGGTTATTGACAAAATTAATACTTAATTTCGCGAGCACAAATATTTTTTTAAATGGAACGCATCACCCTACATGACAAGACTTTCCGGATCATAATCCCTCATGATGATATCCAGAAGAGTATAGAGAAGTTGGCGGCAAAAATGAACCGTGAATTCAATGGAAATGAAGTGCCTCTCTTTCTGTCTGTACTGAACGGCTCCTTTATGTTCACATCTGATCTGCTTAAGAATCTGACGTTTCAGTGCGAACTTTCATTCATCAAGGTCTCTTCATACTCCGGAGTGGAGTCAACAGGTGAAATGAAACATCTTCTTGGTCTTAACACTGATATAAAGGGCAGAACAGTTGTTCTGGTTGAGGACATTGTTGATACCGGTGCTACTATTGTTGAGCTTCACAGTATGCTTACAAAGGCAGGTGCTGCAAGGGTTATCGTTTGTACTCTGCTTCTAAAGCCCGATGCATACAAGAAAGATATTCCTGTTGACTATGTAGCAATTGAAATTCCTAACGATTTCATTGTTGGATATGGTCTGGATTATGATGAACTTGGCAGACAATACAAAGACATTTACGTATTGGATACATCTTCAAATTAGAAATGAAATACTTTATTATATTCGGCCCTCCGGGCGCAGGTAAGGGAACACAATCAACCCTGATTGCCAGAAGGTATAACTTCAGGCATGTCTCCACCGGAGAGCTGCTAAGAAAAGAGATTGCTAAAAAGAGCGAAATTGGCAAAATTGCCGCTGCTCTCATTGAGAAGGGAGAGTTTGTCTCTGATGAGTTGGTAATTGGGATTGTAAGAGATGAAATATGCAACAGTAATTCAGTTGAGAAGGGTTATATTCTGGATGGCTTCCCCAGAAACACTTCACAAGCTCTTGCTCTAGACAGGATGCTTGAAGAGATCAACCGCAAAGTTGATGCAGTTCTCTCACTGGAGACTACAGACAGCGTAAATATTAAGCGGATTCAGCACAGGGCTAATATTGAAGGGAGAAAAGATGATGCTGATTTTGAAACAATCCGTACCAGAATTAAAACATACCATAAGGTTACTGAGCCACTGGTAAATTATTATAAAAGTCAGGGCAAATACATGGCTTTAAATGGAGATCAAACCATTGAAGAGAACTTTGTGGATATTTGCAAGATTATTGACAAATCATTAGATGAGTAATTCAAATTTCGTAGATTATGTAAGGCTTTTTTGTGCTTCCGGAAACGGCGGAAAGGGCTCTATGCATCTCCACAGAGAAAAATTTGTGGCAAAAGGGGGTCCTGACGGAGGTAACGGCGGAAGAGGAGGCCACATAATTTTGCGGGGGAACTCACAATACTGGACTCTAATCCACCTGAAATACAGAAAACATATAAAGGCCGACCACGGGGTAGCAGGCAGCGGGGCACTATGTACAGGAGCTGATGGAAAAGATATATATCTAGACGTACCTCTTGGCACTGTAGCAAAGGTTGCAGATACAAATGAGATTCTGTTTGAAATAACAGAGGAGGGAGAGGAGAAAATCCTTGTTAAAGGTGGCCGCGGAGGAATGGGCAATGCCTTCTTCAAAACAGCTACAAATCAGACACCCAGATATTCCCAGCCAGGAGAACCCGGTGAGGAAAACTGGTTTGTCTTAGAGTTAAAAATCCTGGCAGACGTAGGTCTTGTTGGATTTCCAAATGCCGGAAAATCAACTCTTTTATCAGTTGTATCAGCAGCAAAACCTAAGATTGCCGATTATGCTTTTACAACGCTGGAGCCTAACCTTGGTATTGTAGAGCATAGGGATCACAAGTCATTTGTGATGGCAGATATCCCCGGGATTATTGAGGGTGCACATGAAGGCAGGGGTTTAGGTTTGAGATTCCTCAGGCATATTGAGAGAAATTCAATGCTTTTGTTCATGATACCAGCTGACAGTAAAGATATTAAGCAAGAGTATAAGATACTGCTTAATGAGCTAAAACAGTATAATCCGGAACTACTGGATAAAGAGCGTCTCATTGCTATATCAAAATCTGACATGCTTGATGATGAGCTTATAAAAGAGATAAAAAAGACACTTCCTCGTAAAATTCCGCATATTTTCATATCTTCGGTTTCAGGAAAGGGCATAGTTCAATTAAAAGATATGCTCTGGGAGATGCTCAATAAAGAGCTCTGAAAAATCTAACCCAATGTTTGACAAGATAGAGGAACTGGACAGGAACCTCTTCCTGTTTCTTAATAATCTCCATACCGGTTTTCTTGACTGGTTAATGACCCTTTTTTCTGCACGGCTTCCATGGTTGCCGCTCTATCTTGCAATTGTTATCTGCGCGATTTGGTCCTGCAGTGTTGAAAGCAGGACAGATTCTGATAATATTCACAGACGCAGAATCATATTCAGAAGACGCGATACAAAAGTAATAGTAACTCTGCTCTTTGCTTTTTTGCTTACTTTCTTTATTACCGATTTCGTATCAAATCAAATTAAATACATTGTAGTCAGAATGAGGCCGGGGTGGGATCCTGTTACAAGTAACCTTGCGAGAGTTATTGAAAATAACAGGTTTAGCTATAGCTTTGTCTCCAGCCATGCAGCAAATGTTTTTGGCCTTGCAATGCTCTCATCAGCAATTTTCAGACGAAGATGGTTTACGATATTGATCTTTTTATGGGCAATTATTGTTTCATACAGCAGAATATATGTCGGCAGACATTTCCCGGGAGATGTCCTGTTTGGAGCCATGTTTGGAATTGCAGTGGGCTATCTGGCATATAAAATTATCCAAATCATTATACAGAAAGATGTACTACGTAATTGACAAAAATACAGACCCATGGTGGAATCTGGCAGCAGAAGAGTATCTTTTTAAAAATATGGACAAACCCATTTTCAGACTCTGGCAGAATGATAATGCTATTATTATTGGTCATCATCAAAATGCTTTTGCAGAGATAAACCTGGATTATGTAAGAAAGAGGGGAATAAAAGTAGTACGCAGACTTACCGGAGGGGGTGCTGTGTTCCACGATCTGGGAAATGTCAACTTTACATTCATTGATAATGTTAGTGTCAATGAGGATAGTGCCGTTATGTTCGCCAGGTTCACAAAACCTGTTATTGATGCACTAAGAGTACTGGGTGTGGATGCATATCTTGAGGGGAGAAATGACCTTCTGATTGATGGCAGAAAATTCTCCGGGAATGCAGTAGCCAGGTACAAGAACCGTTTACTACAACATGGAACCCTGTTGTTTTCTGCCTCAATGGCAGATTTGTCAAATGCACTTGCCTCCAGACCGGAAAAATTTACCGGGAAATCTGTCCAGTCAAACAGAAGCAGGGTTACAAATATTTCTGAACATCTGACAAGCCCTATTCAAATTAATGGGTTTATTGAACATATTCACAACTTTGTTGCAGGAGAGGGATCCGGTTATATTCAATACAACTACACAAAAGAGGATTTGGAGGCTATTTCTAAACTCAAAGAGGAGAAATATTCGCAGGATAGCTGGAATTACGGTAAATCTCCTGCTTACTCATACTCAAAGGTGGTTAAATTTCCGGCGGGACTTCTGGAGCTATACCTTCAGGTAAACGGAGGTATAATTGAGGAGATAAAAATTTATGGTGACTACTTCTTCAACAGGGATACATGTGAACTGGAAGAGTTAATAAGGGGTAGCAAACACTCATATAATGAGCTTAAAGAGAGGCTTGAAAAGATAAACCTCTCCGACTACTTTTCAAATATAGAGGGAGAGGAGTTTTTATCTTTATTCTGGGAGCAGTAAAGAGTCTATGGCTCTTTTCTCTTCTCTTTTGCCTTTACAAGCAAATCCTTTAAGACATCAACGCAATCTACAACAGCATTCTCAAACTTGCCTGAATGTCTCTCCACTACAATTTGATTACCAGGAACCTCAACAATTACCTTGACATTCTTGTTATCAAAATCCGGAAGCAGACTTAAAATTACCTCCGCTTTTGAGACTTCGTCATAGTACTTAGGGAGTTTGGAGAGTTTTTTCTCAATGTAGTTAATCAATTTCTGATCTGCGTCAAACTTGAGTGACTGAATCCTGATGTCCATATTATCCTCCTTTTTTTGCTCTTGGATGAGCGGTTAGAAATATTTTCTTCATATGTTCGAACGAATTATGAGTGTAAACCTGAGTCGCAGCCAGTGAAGAGTGTCCGAGCACCTCTTTTATACTGTTCAGATCTGCCCCGTTATTAAGAAGATGGGTAGCGATAGAGTGTCTCAGCATATGTGGTGACCTCTTTCCGGTAAATCCCGGCACCATTTCCAATTCTGCTTTTACTACCTTATTAACAAATGAAAGGTACAAAGGTTTTCCTGCATCTGTAAGAAAAACCATTCCCTCTTTATTATCCGGATAATAGTCCTTCAGCTCTGTTATATAGGAATTTAATGAGCGGGCCAACTCCTGTGTAACCGGAATCTCTCTCTCTTTATCTCCCTTTCCCCTGACTCTTATCATTCCCCTCTCCCTGTCCCAGTCCGATATCCTGAGAGAGGCAAGCTCTGCACGCCTAATCCCTGTGGAATATAAAATAAGGATCATTATCCTGTTCCTTGTTGCAAGAAAGTTCTCATCATCATTTTTTAGCTCAAGATACCCTGCAAGTGCCCCCTCTGTATAAAAATGTGGTAACTTTTTTGACATCCTGGGCCTGGGAACCTTTCTTACAGGATTTGAATCAATAACCCCTCTTTTAAGAAGGAAACTGCAAAAACTGCTTATTGCTGAGAGTTTAAGATTGACTGTTCTGGGATTTAATCCCAATTCAAGAGAGCTGGCTATAAAGCCTCTGATTATTTGCGGTTTAAGCTCCCGGATAAATTCTGTTTCATCTGACGGTGAAATAAAATCATATAACTCCTTGACATAATCCTCGTACAGTTGAAGCGTCCTTTCAGAATACCTCTTCTGTATACCTATGTAGCTAATGAATTCCTCCACCACCATCTTCTTGTAATTTGCTACCAATTTACAAAAAAGAGGTGAATTATACAAGTAAAAAAGATGCACAGGGATTGCTCACACTGTACATCTTGTAAATGGCCGAATTCCGGCAGGGGTGTCAACGGGTAATTACTCCTCGTTAATTCTTAGCGTTTGAACATAGATGGCCTTTTTAACCTCATCGCGACGCTTAACAGAGTTCTTTACAAAAGTCTTTCTGTTTCTAAGCTCGCGGATGGTTCCGGTCTTCTCAAATTTACGCTTGAATTTCTTCAGCGCCCTTTCAATATTTTCGCCCTCCTTGATTGGTACTATAATCACGCTAAAACACCTCCTTTTTTAAGAGGTGCAAAAGTAGGGATTATTTTCATAACAGGCAAATTAACAGCTCTTTTTTTATAACTTTGTAAAAACAACAAAACAAAATATGAGTCTTATAGAGTTCCAGAGGTCTGTACTGGAGGGTATTCCTTCCATACTTCCTGAGCCGGCACCTTATGATCCGGCGGTAAATCATGCACCAAGGCGCAAGGATATTCTCACAAAAGAGGAGAAGGTTCTTGCAATAAAAAATGCACTAAGGTATTTTCCAGAGGAGCAACATGCTCTGCTGGCCCCCGAATTTGCAAAAGAGCTTCATGATTATGGGAGGATATACATGCACAGGCTTAGGCCAAGATACAAGATAGCAGCAAGAACCATTAACGACTTTCCTCACAAATCTTTGCAGGCTGCAGCAATAATGCTCATGCTGAGCAATAATCTAGATCATGCCGTTGCTCAGCACCCTCATGAACTTATTACATACGGAGGAAATGGAGCCGTTTTTCAAAACTGGGCACAATACTTACTGACAATGCAGTATTTGGCAACAATGTCTGACGAACAGACACTTGTTCTCTATTCCGGCCATCCTATGGGTCTCTATCCGTCACATAAAGATGCACCAAGAGTTGTTGTAACTAATGGGATGGTGATTCCAAACTACTCTTCAAAAGATCATTGGGAGAAATTCAACGCACTCGGAGTCTCCCAGTACGGGCAGATGACTGCAGGCTCCTTTATGTATATAGGCCCTCAGGGGATAGTGCACGGAACAACTATCACAGTATTAAATGCCGCAAGGATGAGGCTGAAACCCGGGGAGAAAGATCTCAGGGGAAAAGTATTTGTTAGTTCAGGATTGGGAGGAATGTCAGGAGCTCAGCCAAAAGCAGCCGTAATAGCGGGAGTAATTGGAGTAGTTGCAGAAATAAATCCTAAGGCGGTGCAGACCAGATATTCTCAGGGGTGGGTTGACGAGGTATTCACTGATTTAGGCCTGCTGATGAAAAGAATTAAGAGAGCAAAAGATGGTAAAGAGGCAGTTTCACTTGCTTATCAGGGAAATGTTGTGGATCTGTGGGAGAAATTTATTGACGCTGGCATAGAGCCGGACCTGGGCAGTGATCAGACATCACTTCACAATCCCTGGGCCGGAGGATATTACCCTGCCGGGATAAGTTTTGAAGAATCAAACAGGATGATGGCAGAAGAACCTGAGAGATTCAGAAAAGAGGTTCAGGCTACTCTTGTAAGGCATGCAAAAGCCATAAATACTCTTTCTGCAAGAGGAATGTATTTCTTTGATTATGGCAATGCCTTTCTCCTTGAGGCTTCAAGAGCCGGTGCCGATATTATGAAAGAGGATGGAACATTTATTTATCCATCATACGTTCAGGATATAATGGGCCCTCTCTTTTTTGATTATGGATTTGGACCATACAGATGGGTTTGTACCTCATCTGATGCCGCGGATCTTGCGGAAACAGACAAAATTGCTTCATCTGTGCTGGAGGAGATTGCCTTAACTGCTCCGGATGAGATAAAGAGTCAGATGGAGGACAATATTCACTGGATTAAAGAGGCCGGAGCGAATAAACTTGTTGTGGGGTCTCAGGCCAGAATACTATATGCAGATTCAGAGGGGAGAATTAAGATTGCCCTGGAGATGAACAAAGCAATAAGGGATGGAAGGGTATCTGCCCCAATTGTACTTGGGAGAGACCATCACGATGTATCCGGAACAGATTCACCATTCAGAGAGACCTCAAACATATACGATGGTTCATCTTTTACTGCAGATATGGCTGTCCATAATGTTATAGGTGACTCTTTCAGAGGTGCAACCTGGGTCTCAATTCACAATGGCGGAGGAGTTGGCTGGGGAGAGGTGATAAACGGCGGATTCGGAATGGTAATTGATGGAAGCGAAGATGCCGACAGGCGTATTAAAAACATGCTCCACTGGGATGTTAACAACGGCATCTCAAGAAGAGCATGGGCAAGAAACAGCGGGGCCATATTTGCCATAAAGCGAGAGATGGAGAGGACTCCTGAACTGAAGGTTACTATACCAAATATCGCAGATGATAATTTAGTCCGCAAGGCTGCTGATCATATTTTCAACAGCGTATCCAAGGCTTGAAGCGTAAGCTTTCAAATCACTGACTGCCTTTGGATCCGGCCTCCTTTCACGTGCCAGGATCCAGAGGTACTCTCTTGATGGATCACCCACCAGAGCAATTGTATAATCTTTATCAACACTGAGAACCCAATAATCACCTGCAAATGGCCAGAAAAAACTCACCTTGAGTTTAGAAGGCTCCTTCTGATCCGGAACCCAGGCCTTACCCTTTACCTCTTTGAATCTATTTTTATTATCTATTAATCTCCCCTGATTAATAACAGTAACATTGCCATCCTCCCTGAGTTCATAGAATGCTGTGTTTTCCTCAAGTCCCTCTTCAAAGCTGTTTGGCAGACGGGCAATTTCATACCACTTCCCCATATAACTTTTCAGGTCAAAAGATTCCTGCGTCTCAAGAACAAGGTGGGGTGCAGAGCAGGAGATTCCCAAAAAGGAGAGAAGAAGAGAGATATATTTTTTCATTATTTAAATATTGTTTCAATTATTACACTTTTTGCAAAATGGACTATCTATTTTTGCACCATTAAATATAATAAAAAATATGAAAAGGACGGTTATTAAGATAGATGAGGAACTTTGCAACGGATGTGGGAATTGTGTTGAGGGATGTCATGAGGGGGCTCTGCAGTTAATTGATGGTAAGGCTGTCATGATCAGCGACCTCTATTGCGACGGGCTGGGAGCCTGCATTGGAGAGTGTCCTGTTGGGGCAATTGAACTTATTGAAAAAGAGACTGAACCATACGACGAAAATGCAGTTATGCAGAGAATACATGTCAAGGGGGAGAGAGTTGTTCTTGCACACCTTCAGCATTTAAAGAATCATGGAGAGATGGAGTGGTTTAATCAGGGAGTTGAGTGGTGCCGGAAAAACAACTTTACAATAGATCTCACACAAATTATGAAAACTGAAAATAGCCCAAAAAGGGAGCAACACACTCCAGTTTCTTCAGAAGGCAAAGGGATGGCGTGCGGATGTCCCGGTTCAATGGAGCGTGATTTCAGAGACCAAGCCTCTGCACAGGCTTCTGTTAAGGGGATATCTTTTAATCCATCAGGAAATGTTAGTGAGTTAAGGCAATGGCCGGTTCAGCTTCACCTTCTGAATCCATCTGCAGGATATTTCCAGAATAGTGATGTTCTTCTTGCATCTGATTGTTCATCGTTTACTCACGGATCATTTCATCAAACTTTCCTCAAGAACAAGACCCTTGCAATCGCTTGTCCAAAACTGGACAGTAATCTAAACAGTTATGTTGAAAAATTAACTGCCATGATAGATCAGTCAAAGATTAACACTCTAACAGTACTTATCATGGAGGTTCCTTGTTGCGGCGGTTTGCTTCAGATAGCAAAAAGAGCAAGAGAGGCTGCGTTAAGAAACATACCCCTCAAAGTTATAGTTATGTCTGTAAAAGGTGATATTTTAAATGAAGAGTGGATTTAGTCCACTCTTCATTTTTATCTCTATTTCTTGTTGAAAAGGAGTGTGTCCAGTGAATATCTTCCGGCACCTGTAATAAAAATAGTTGCAAAAACTGCAAGATACAACAGAGAAAGCTCCTTAACCTGCAACGGGTCAGAAGCATGTGCAACAAAAGCAGCAACACTCATGGCAACAATAAGCGGAATTGCAGAGAGTCTTGTAAGAAGTCCCAATACAATAAAGATTGAAGCAAGGAATTCAGCCCCTATCAGCAAAATAACAGAAAGGGTCGCACCCATACCTATAGGGTCAAATCCGCTCTGAACCATTCCCTCAAAATTTTGAATCTTTGACCAGCCATGAGTCATCATCATAAGCCCTGCTGCTACTCTTAGAATAAGCAGGCCGAAAGAGCCAACGCCATCTTTTGCCGGAGCTCCGTAAAACAAAAATTTTTTCATTTTTTTAATCATTTATTTTATAATGGGGGCCAGTATTGTTTCAATCTCATTAAAGGCCTTTGTCATAACCTCTTCTGTAACTCCACCTGCTTCTCTGGCCATTGCTCCTGAGTTCATTCTGGATATCCATGTTTTTCCGTCTGATGTATTATACAGCGAAATTCTGCATGGCATAAGGGATGAAAAAACTCTCTCATTATCCAACGATAGTATTTTAACAGAATAATCCGGGCGACACACCTCCATCACAACTGCAGGCAGCACTTCAAACCCGTGATTTTTAAGCGACTGATGCAGTTGATGTGTATGCATAATTTTCCAGTTTCCTTCAAGAAGAGCCTTTTCAAGCATAACTAGTGTTTCTTGCAGATTAAACTGACTCTCATTTTTTATAAACATTTCCATGATTTCAAATTAAATTTTTAATTATTGAGCTCAGAGGCTCAACCAAAAGGATTTCGTCATTTTCAATTTCTGCCAACTTCTCCTTGCCACTTTCTGTAAGTTCAAAATACATCTGTCTCTTATCTTTTTTTCCAAGAACCCTGGTTATAAGATTTTTCTCCTCAACCGAGCGGAGTAGCTTAGAAGTATTTGAACAGGTGAGGTTTATCTCTTCAGCAATCTCTCCTGAAGATAGTCTTTTCTCCTTTAGACAGCAAAGAACCATTCCTTCGTTCAGGCAAATTGAGTGTTCGTTGTGAAATTTATTTTCATAATCAGATAGTGACCTGAGAATATCTCTTATGGCGCAAAGCTTTTTCATCTCTTTAAAAGTGTCTTTTCAATGGCCTTTTTGATGACATTTTTGGGAAGTGCTCCCTGAGCCACCTGTGGATCTTCACCCATTGGGATAAATACCATTGTTGGTATACTTCTTATTGCAAATGCAGATGCCAGTTCACGTTCAACTTCAGTATCCACCTTATAAATATAAATATCTCCCTCATATTCTGATGCAAGTTGCTCCAGAACAGGAGCAAGAGACCTGCAAGGCCCGCACCAGTCTGCATAGAAGTCAATTATTGCCGGCTTGTCACCAAGGTACTTCCACTCATTTGTATTCCCTTCGTAATTTACAACTCTTTTAAGAAATTCAGCCTTAGTAAGTTTAATTGTTTTAACCTTAGCCTTTGAAGAGGCCGGTGTTTCTGAATTTGCAGACACCTCTCCTCCTCCTTTACCTGAACCGCAGGCAGGAAGTGTCATTGTAAAAATCAGCAGTAATATTGATATACTTTTAAGTTTCATATTTATTAAAATTAATTGCCATGCAAAAATAAATATATTTTCTAATATAACAAATTTCCAATGGAAATTATTTTTTTGTTTAATCTCTAAAAATTATATTATTTTGTAAGATTATTTAAAACAGCCAATATTTATGGAAGAGATTTGTAAAATCAAAGATCTGTACAGGACTCTCTACATTTTTGAAAGAGAGTTCCAGGCTAATAACGAGATAACAATCAATGAGGCGATGCTTCTTTGTTCTCTTAAAGACGAGGTGCCTAAGAGTGCCCATGAGATATGCGAGTTTATAGGTCTCTCCAGCTCCAGGGGATCAAGGATTATCAATACCACAGAGCAGAAAGGTTATATTATGCGTAATATGGGTAAAGAGGATAAAAGACAGATGATCTTTACCTTGACAGAATCGGGTAAATTGAAATTGGCGGAGATGAATGGCAAGAAACTCCAGATAGGTATTGAGCTGCAAAATATGTTAAAATAAACAGATGAAGTATTTAATTATTGGCGGAGTGGCAGGAGGTGCTACCGTAGCGGCAAGATTGAGGAGAATGGACGAAAAGGCAGAGATTATTCTTTTTGAGAAGGGGGAGTATGTCTCTTATGCAAACTGCGGACTTCCATATTATATTGGCAATATAATCCCGGAAAGAGAGCAGCTCTTTGTTCAGACTGCGCAGGGAATAACAAGCAGATACGAAATTGATATCAGACTAAAAAGTGAAGTCTTATCAATTGACAGAGTGGCAAAGAGAGTTGAAGTAAAGGACCTTTCAAGCGGAGAGATTTATAGTGAAAGTTATGACAAACTGGTGATGTCGCCGGGTGCAGAACCACTTAAGCCACCTGTTCCGGGGATTAACAATAAATGTATATTCACTTTACGAAATGTACCGGACACGGACAGAATAAAAGAGTACATCAAAAGTAACAGCGTAAGAAGCGCAATAGTAGTTGGCGGCGGTTTTATAGGCCTGGAGATGGCTGAAAATCTAAGGCATCTTGGAATAAAGGTTGATCTGGTAGAGATGGCCCCGCAGGTAATGTCTCACCTTGATTTCTCAATGGCCTCAATTGTTCACCTTGAACTTAAGGCAAAAGGGGTAAGACTTCATCTGGGCAAAAGTGTAGAGGAGTTCAAAACAAGCGGTGCTTACGTAGAGGCAGTACTTAAAGGGGAGAAGAGCATCTTTGCCGATATGGTGATATGGAGCATTGGTGTAAAACCCGATTCCTCTCTTGCAAAGGCAGCGGGCCTTGAACTTGGTTCAACAGGAGGAATCAAGGTTAATCAGTTTTTGCAGACATCTGACCCCAATATTTATGCTCTTGGTGATGCCGTTGAGGTTACTCATCTTGTAAGCGGCAGGCCGGCACTAATTCCTCTCGCAGGCCCTGCAAATAAAATGGGAAGAATAGCTGCCGATAACATGATTCTGGGTAACGTATCAACCTATACAGGCTCAATTGGAACAGGTATTGCAAAAGTTTTTGACCTCACCGTTGCTTCTGCCGGAATGAGCGGCAAATGGCTGGAGAGAGAGAGAATCCCTCATATTGACTCCTATACACACTCTGCTTCACATGCAGGGTATTATCCTAATGCATTGCCACTATCTGTTAAAATATCCTTCGCACCGGATAACGGAAAACTTTTGGGAGCACAGGTTGTAGGCTTTGAGGGTGTTGACAAAAGAGTTGAGATGTTTGCCTCTGTTATCAGATGTGGAGGAACAATTTACAACTTAATGGAGCTTGAACATGCATATGCACCTCCTTTTTCTTCTGCTAAGGATCCTGTAAATATGGCCGGATTTGTTGCAGATAATATTCTAAGTAAGAGAGTAAATGTGGTGACTTGGAGAGAGATTGAGAAAATTGATATTAAAAAAGACCTTCTCCTTGATGTAAGAACTTCTGAGGAGAACAGATTTGCCTCTATACCCGGGTCTGTAAACATTCCCGTTGATGAATTGAGACTAAGACTTGACGAAATCCCTTCCGATAAAAGAATTATTGTTTACTGTGCTGTAGGTCTTCGCGGTTATCTTGCAACAAGAATCCTTACTCAGAACGGCTTCAGAAAAGTCTTTAACCTGTCCGGCGGATATAAGACATATTCTGTTGCAACAGGACAGCCTTCGGCTTTCCAGTATTTTTCAGTTAAAATAACCTCTGGCGATCAGATAGAATAAATAGTGATGCAAAAATTTTACAAACTTTTACTTAAATGGATGGGATGGAGAGTTATGGAACCCCCGGTGCCAGAACCAAAATGTATTATCCTGGGTGTTCCACACACATCTGTCTGGGATTTTATTATCTCATTTCTTTACTATAACTCTGAAGGCCATGTAGCATACGTTATGGTTAAAGATAGTTTTTTCAGGTGGCCTTTTGGCAAAATTCTAAGGGCAATGGGTGGTATTCCGGTAAAACACGGGAAGGGTGCAAACCTGGTTTTGCAAGTTATTAAGGAGTTTCAGAAAAGAGATGTGCTTCACCTTGCAATTGCCCCGGAGGGTACAAGAAGCGCAACAGACAGATGGAAAACAGGATTTCACACAATTGCCAAGGCAGCAAATGTACCGGTCTATCTTGGTTACTTTGACTGGAAAAAGAGAGAGGTGGGAAGAGGTGTTAAGTTTGAACTTACAGACGATGTTCAGGGTGATCTCAAGAGGATTCGTCAATGGTATAAAGATAAAGGAGTTGAAGGCAAATACCCAAAAAAGTTTTCAGTAGGAAATGATTTGGAATGATTATTGTTGCATTACACCCGAACATTAAAAAAGCAGATGGAGAAGACAAGGGAATTTAGCACTCTGGAAGACTTATTTAACTATAGTATAGATAGATACAAAGACAATAAAGCATTCGCGTATATTGACGGCCTTAATTACACTTATAAAGAATTTGGCAATCAGACAATAAAGGTTAATCAACTTTTACTTCAATCTGGAGTTGGAGACAGAGGCAAGGTTGCAATCCTGGGGCAGAATATGCCCAACTGGCCTGTTGCATATTTTGCAGCTGTTGCATTTAACCGCATAGCAGTACCTATACTGCCGGATTTCTCTGAAGCAGAGGTAGAGAATATAATTGAGCATTCAGAAAGTGAAGCACTTATTGTTTCAAGCCGATTAGCTTCAAAGATCTCCCCTGGGAGAATGGCTAAACTTAAAGTTGTAATAAATATGGACTCTCTGGAAGTTGTTAAATCAACCTCAGGAGAGTCGCTTTTATCAACTGCATCTCCTGAAAGAGAGGAGCTCGCCTCAATAATATATACATCGGGAACTACCGGAAGTTCAAAGGGTGTAATGTTAAGTCACAGGAATCTATGTACGCACCTGTATGCTGCAGCAAAACTGAGGCCCAGCTTTGAATGGGATGTTTGGCTCTCTGTTCTTCCTCTTTCGCACACAATGGAAAACAGCCTGAGTATGATGCTGCCTATGATGAGTGGATCTTCGGTTTTCTATATGGAAAAAGCACCTACCCCCACCCTTCTGGTTCAGGCACTTTCAAAGACCAGGCCTACAACCATGCTGAGTGTACCCCTAATTATTGAAAAGATATACAGAAACAGTGTATTGCCCAAGTTCACATCTTCCCCATTAATGAGGTCAATATATGGGACTAACACAGGAAGAAAAATTCTACACAGGGTTGCCGGTAAAAAACTAATGAAGACATTCGGTGGCAGAATAAGGTTCTTTGGTATTGGAGGAGCAAAACTTGATGGTACGGTAGAAAGATTTCTACTGGAGGCAAAATTCCCTTACGCAATAGGCTACGGACTTACAGAGTGTGCGCCACTTCTGGCTGGAGCCGTAGGGAAATGGGTTAAATGGCAGTCAACTGGTCCTGCTGTTCACGGAGTTACCTTGAGGGTGGATAATCCTAATCCAGAAAATGGTGAAGGTGAGATAGTGGCCAAGGGTCCAAACATTATGATGGGATACTACAAAAATCATGAAGCTACAGAACAAGCATTTACAGAAGATGGTTACTTCAGGACAAAAGACCTTGGAATCATTGACAAGACAGGCAGATTGTTTATTAAGGGAAGGCTGTCAAATATGATTCTTGGCCCAAGCGGAGAGAATATTTACCCAGAAGAGATTGAGTCTGTAATTAATGCTCATCCTATGGTTTCAGAATCTGTAGTTACAACCTACAAGGGGAAATTAATTGCTTTGGTTCACTTTAATCCTGATAAGATTAAAGCCTTAAATGAGATGAAAGATGAGGCCCTGGCGATGTATTATGAAAAGAAGGATATGCTTGTACACACATACGAAGACACCAAGGATGAAGCCGTAAGAATCTTTAATGAGAAAATGGAACAACTTAAAAAAGAAGTATCTGAGTATGTTAATTCCAGAGTAAATAAATTCTCAAAGATTTCATTAATCAAGGACACTCCTCAACAGTTTGAAAAGACAGCTACACAGAAAATAAAAAGATACCTCTATACTAAGAAATAGAGGTATCCTTTATCAATATTACTTTTCAATCAGTTCTTAAAGGTTATGTCAATCCGTCCAACATAAACTCCGGCTGCTCCGGTCTGGTTGATAATAACACCTTTTCCATCCCTGTTCATTACAACCTCCGGCTTCTCCATAAATGTATGAGAATGCCCTCCTATTATTATATCCACATTTGAAGTTAAGGCAGCCAGATCTTTATCAGCCGGATTATCAGGAGATCCTCCGTCGTAACCGATATGGCTTAACACTATTACAAGATCACACCCTTTTCTGTTTTTAAGCTTTGCTGCCAATTCATTCACTACAGGAATGGGGTTTGAATACTTAACTCCTGCTCTTGATTTTTCAGCCACATATCCATGAAGGTCAAGTGTAACTCCTATAATTCCAATTCTCCTGCCCCCTTTTTTAATAATAACATAGGGTTTAACAATTTTTTCCAGTGGAGTTCCTGAGAAGTCGTAATTAGCGCACAATGTAGGATATAAGGCTTTTTTAAGTCTGTTTGCAAGATGTTCCACTCCATTGTCAAACTCATGATTACCAAGAGCGACAGCTTCATATCCCATTGCATTATTTAACTCAATCTCTGCTTCACCCCCAAAAAGTGTGAAGTAGGGTGTACCCTGATTATAGTCACCTGCATCAAGAATAAGAACATTTTTATTTGCCTCTTTTACAGCTGCAAAATAGTTTGCCCTTCTCTGAACGCCGCCGGTTCCTGCATTTCTTCCTGATGTTGCCGGTTCTATATTACTATGCGTATCATTTGTATGCAGAATAACCAAATCCTGGGCCTCCACACCACAGGAGAGAGCCAGAAAAATGGTCAGACATAAAACCGAAATAATCTTATTAGTCTTCATACTTTACCCTCCCTGTTATTGACGAAGTAATCTTCTCACCCCGTTCTGTCTGTTTCTTTATTTTTTCAATAATAGCATCTCTGATGAGTGCTCCTGTCTCTTCAACCGCAATAGCATCCTTCAGAGCAACTACATTATCCCCGCCGCTCAAAAGAAAATCAATCGTTGCAACTCTGTATACTCTTTTCTCATCAAGTTTACTGCCATTGATAAGCAGCTCCTCAATCTCACCATCCTCCTCATCAATTATCAGCCTCACATTATCTGAGAAGGCCTCCACTCTGTTTCTGGCAAAAGATTCAAACAGTTTCCTTACACTTTTCCCCTCCATGTCAAGTATCACAACATAGTTCTCAAACGGGAAAATTGAAAAAACGTCATATAATCTTACATTCCCACCGGGAAGAGAGGCCCTGATACCGCCAAAATTTGTAAGTGCAAAATCTACAGGTCTGTCTGATTTACTCCCGGCAAACTCTTGTAAAGCATCAACTGCAAAATTAGACAGCAGTGATTCCGGCCTGGAGGACCTCATCTCCCTTTCAGAAACACCAATTACTTCTTGCATTTTTGAATCAAGAGAGGGTTTGTATTTGCCAATAATTGCCTTTACCACCGGCTCTTCAGGATGGTTGAAAGTACTATCCATCAGAATACGACTGCCTCTCCACTCAAATCTCATTTCCTGTGCAGAAGCTACAAGATGAATAGTTGTGAGAAGTATCAAAGTAAGAAATGTCCTCTTAATGATCTTCATATTAATTATTAATTAATTGTAATTTTTTATCAATATTTAAGCCATTTAAATATCTCTTTCCAGTTTGCTTTTTTACCATACATAAGAATACCTACTCTGTATATCTTTGCCGAGACATAAGTCATGAAGAGGAATGTTCCAAAAAGCAATCCCAGTGAAAGAAGCAACTCCCATAAAGGGACATCTCCAAATGGTATTCTGGCCATCATAACCATTGGCGAAGTAAAAGGTATCATTGAGCCCCAGAATGAAAGAGAGCTGCCAGGATGCTGGAAGGTGTGCATCATCAGGAACAGACCTATAATCAGAGGAATTGTTATAGGAAGGACCAGCTGCTGAGTGTCTGCTTCATTGTCAACAGCAGATCCCACTGCTGCAAACATAGCAGCATAAAGCAGATAACCCAGAATAAAATATGCCAGAAAAGTAAGAATTACCTCTGTGAAATTCACACTCCCCAACGCTGTCATTATCTCCTGAAAAGGTGTTGAATCCTGAGACAATGCCTCTGTCATTGACGCAATCTCCTCTCCCTGTGCCCCTGCTAATGATTTTGTCATCTCAGTGGTTGATGATAGGGAGTCACTTCCAAGAAATGACTGAGCTCCCAAGACTATTCCAAATGAAAGTACTATCCAGATAATAAATTGCAGCAGCGCAACCGAACCTACGCCAAGTATCTTTCCCAGCATCAACTCAAAAGGTTTTACAGATGAAACAATAACCTCAATAATACGGGTTGTCTTCTCCTCAATTACCCCCCTCATTACCATAGAGCCGAACATAAAAATAAACATGTAAATAAGAAGGCTGCCTACATATGCAATTACCATATAAATCTCAACCATGGATCTCTTCTCTCCTCCCTCCTCATCAAGTGTAAATGTTTTAACCGAAACACTAGTATTTATATCCTTAATTATGGAGTTGAGGTTTTCAATATTATACTTATCAAGTTTTCTCTTCTGCACAGCCTTTTTAATATTACTCTCAATACTGCTTATTGCATCAACATTAAGCTGTTTTGATGAGTATGCTGATACTGCAACATTTAGTGATGAGTCTGGTGCAGAGACGTCTAACATTGCAACAAATCCCTTTCCGGAGAATGTCTTTTTAAGTTCATCAACACTGGACTCATTGTCGTAAGACCATGCAATCTCCTCTGTATCCTGGAAGAACCCCTCAGTCACTCCACTTTTGTCTGAAATAATAATTTTCTGCCCCTTTTCCCCTTCAGACATCATCATGAAGACTGTTGGCAGAATCATCAATGCAGCAAAAAATATTGGAGTTAGTATTGTGAGAAAAATGAATGATTTCTTTTTTACCCGTATTAAAAATTCTCTTGATATTATGAGAAATAGCTTATTTGTTTTCATAGTCTTCAATTAGCTTACGAGTTTAATAAAAATGTCATTCATTCGCGGGATAAGTTCTCTGTAAGAGACAATATCTGTCTCTTTGATCAGCTCCCCAAGTACAGCAGAAGAGGTAACTCCCTTGTTAACTTCAAGAACAGCTCTTCTTGCCCCTTTATGCTCACCATCAGAGACAATTTTGAACAGAGAGTCAAGAGAGGCTACATGACTGTCTTCGCCTCTGTATATTAATTCAACCTCGTTCTTACCGTGGTCGCGTCTTATCTGATCCAGACCACCGGAAAGTATGAGTTTTGATTTATTTACCAGGGCAATGTTGTCACAAAGCTCCTCAACTGACTCCATGTTATGAGTGGAGAGGATTATTGTAGTACCATCTGCCTTCATGTTGAGAATTTCGTTCCTGATCAGCTGAACATTAACCGGATCAAATCCGCTGAAGGGTTCATCCAGTATAAGCAGCGATGGTTTGTGAAGTATTGTTATTATAAACTGCACCTTCTGCGCCATACCCTTTGAAAGCTCCTCAATTTTTTTGTTCCACCAGGCCTGGATTCCAAACTTGATAAACCATTTTTTGAGTTCTGCCGAAGCTTCAGCATGGCTCATCCCTTTAAGTCTGGCAAGATACATAGCCTGTTCACCTACTTTCATCTTTTTATACAGACCCCTCTCTTCCGGTAAATAGCCTATGTATTTTATATCAGATGGCTGAATAGGCTTGCCATTAAAGTAAACTTCGCCGGAATCCGGCATTGTAATCTGATTAATAATTCTGATCAGTGTTGTTTTACCTGCTCCGTTAGGTCCGAGAAGTCCAAATACAGAAGCCTCAGGCACATCAATGGAAACACTGTCAAGCGCTGTAAACTGGTTAAACTTTTTAACCACATTATTACATTTGACAATACTCATTTAAAATGGTTTTTTGGTTAGTTAAGCACAAAGATATTAAATCCTTATTCACTCAATATAATATTTAAGGATTTTCACAAGCTCCTCTTTAATAATTCTGTTTGCAGCCAGAGCCGCAAGAGTGACCGCTTTTCCTCCCTCCATCTCCCTGTATTTAATAATTGCCCTTGCTGCATATGCACCTATGTATGGATTTGAGGATAGCTGTTCCTGTGTTGCTTCAGATACTTTAACTCTGGAGATGAGCGCAGTATCCGCCCATATCTTCTCGCCAAATACAGAAAAGCGGTCTCTGTCAATTCCGTAAACCTCCATCAGCTGCTCTTTAAATGCAAATCCTCCAAGACGCTTTCTGTAGTCAAGTATTTTGGAGGCAAAAAAAGGGCCTATGCCGGGTAATGAAACCAAATCTGCAGAGTCCGCACTGTTCAGCTCCAGTCTGGCTGAAGATGAAACTGAACTTAAGTCTATTGGAGTATAAGCCTCAGCAGAACCTATATCGGACACCTCTTTTGCATTAACAACATCCCCGGCCGGATTCTCTTGAGAATTATTACCTTGAAAATGATTGATTTTGCTTAAACCCCCTTTTCCCCTGTAAAAGCTGCTTATATTATTTTTTTCAGCAAGATCTGCTTTTATCTCTGGTTTAACAGGAGGTTCATCTTTCTCATGATATTGAGTTGTTACATCACCCCTGTTCTCGTAACTTTTGATTGTAAAAACAGCAAACTGTACAGCCAGTACAAAAAAAATCAAGGCCACCATGCCTTTTGCATAAGACCTTGTCATCTCTCCCCTCTTCTTCATCTCTCTCTTCCTTTAAAATGTTAATAACTTATTCTTTAAAACCCTCTACAACAATAACAATTTCCCCTCTTGGTTCATGTTTGGTATACCAGTCGGCTAACTCCGCCAGAGTCCCTCTTTTATTCTCCTCATGTAATTTTGAGAGCTCCCTTGATACTGCCGCCATTCTCTCCGGATGTAAATATTCACCCAGCTGAGTTAATGTTTTAACCAGCCTGTAGGGAGATTCATAGAATATCATTGTCCTCCTCTCCTCAGAAAGTTCTCTGAGTCTTGTCTGACGACCTTTCTTCAAAGGAAGAAAACCCTCAAAGCAGAACCTGTCCATAGGCATTGCCGAGTTTACAAGCGCAGGCACGAATGCTGTGGGCCCCGGTAAAGTCTCAACTTCAATTCCTCTCTCTCTGCAAATTCTTGCAAGCAGAAAGCCTGGATCAGAGATTCCGGGTGTACCGGCATCAGAAATAAGAGCTACTGTCTGCCCCCCCTCAATTCTGTCTGCAACTGCTGTTACCATACGATGCTCATTGAATTTATGATGCGACTCCATCCTAGTTGTAATCTCGTACCTCTTTAATAGTACAGAGCTTGTACGTGTATCTTCAGCAAGGATGACATCGGCCTCCTTAAGTACTTTTACCGCGCGAAAGGTTATGTCTTCAAGGTTTCCGATGGGAGTGGGAACTATAATCAATTTAGACATCAAATCTTCTTCTTAAAATCATAAGAAATCTGTATACACCGGGAGAGTCCTCATCCCATTCAGGAAATGCTCCCCTTATATAGTCTACCGCTTCATTAAGGTTTCTCATCTCGTTTAGCCTGTCAATGCTGAGTCTGTACTGCTCCTCATCTCCATTGAACAACTCTTTGATATAGTATAACTTGTCGTTTAATGTTATTGCAACTTTGATATCATCAACCCTGCTTCCCGGAAGGTCTGTTCTCCATGAGTGCCTTGAGTTGCGGGCTGTATCAAGAATATTTGTTTCAATATCCTCATCTGCAAAGAGCTCAATCTCCTCCCCTTCATCTTCATAGAGCACCGGTTCAGGCTTCTCGATAGCTTTATCTCTTTCAGCCGGCTTAGGTTGTCCCGATGACATTGGTATTACAGATTTTGAGACATTAAGCTGCAGGTCTGAGAATGCTCTCTTAAGCTCTGCAAAAGACTGAACAACTCTCTTTATCTCTTCGTTGGATGAGAGAACCTCAATCATCTCTCTTACCTCATGGCTTCTCATTGAGATGAGTTTCTCCTTAATAATGTCTGCCTGAATCATTATCTCTTCCCACTTAGATTCCTCAATTTTCAATCCTTTTTCAACTGAGTCAAGATTCCGGAGAAGCGATGAAATCACGTTTCTAATTTCAGCTACTTTTTCAATATTGTGCATCCTTCTTATTATCTTTGTACTGGTACAAAAGTAAACAAAATGTTTTTAGAAAGTGCAAAAAAGGATGGGTGGATAGAGGTTGTCTGCGGCTCCATGTTTAGCGGTAAAACTGAAGAATTAATCAGACGTCTCAAACGGGCAAAATTTGCAAATCAAAGGGTAGAGATATTCAAACCGATGATTGATGTCAGGTACTCTGAATCTGAGGTGGTATCACATGATTCAAACTCAATCAGATCTACTCCTGTTGATTCTCCCGCCAGCATATTACTTTATGCTTCTGATGTTAAGGTAGTGGGAATTGATGAGGCACAATTTTTTGACAATTCGCTTGTTGAGGTCTGCCAGCAGCTGGCAGCGAATGGAGTTAGAGTAATTGTTGCCGGACTTGATATGGACTATCTTGGGAATCCTTTTGGACCTATGCCTCAGCTAATGGCTGTAGCGGAATATGTAACCAAGGTCCATGCAATTTGTGTCAGATGCGGTAATCTTGCTCACCACTCACACAGGACAAAAAAAAGCGACAAACTGGTTGTACTTGGTGAAAAAGACACCTACGAACCAATTTGTCGCCACTGCTTCAATGCAATAGCCAAAGGCTAAAGATTACTGAACCGGAGCTGCTTCTACGTTCTCAACGGCTTTGCGAACTACAAGAGCTTTACCTTCGTGAGTTATACCAGCCTCAGTATTAACACCTGTATAGTTAATTACAAGTGTGTCTTTTCCCTGAAGAACGATATCACCGGTAACTTGAAGAACCTGAGCGCAAGTCATAGTTCCCTGGAAGTTAACAAGTGCATCAGCAACAGTTGCTTTTGCCTCAAGAACTACAGTTGTAGAGTCGTTAATCATAAGATTAGCAACTAGTGAACTGTCAGCGTTGTAAGTAAGTTCCATAGGAGCTTCCATTGTCTGAGGAACTGGAGTACCAGTTGAATCAAGAATTGATACAGTGATTGCATCGTTACCGGTCCACTGACCTACTAGTTGTTCAGATACAGGAGCCTCTTTGGTTCCGCAAGATACAAGTGCTACGCTTATGGCAGCAAGTGCAAAAAATGATTTTACTTTCATTTTATAAAATGTTTTAGGTTTGTTTGTTAATTCGGCCGCAAATGTATAAAGTTTTTTGATAATTAAAACTTTTTTTTAAACATTTTATAACTTTGTCAGCGAAAATTTTTTCCAATGTATCATTCTACCCTCAAAATCAGCAGAAAAAATCTGCTCCACAATTACAACTATTACAGCTCAAAACTCTCACAATCAACTAAATTACTTATTCTGGTCAAAGCAAACGGCTATGGACACGGAGATGTTGAGATTTCACGCCTCGTTGAGGAGTTTGGAGCAGATTATCTTGGTGTTGCCTACCCTATAGAGGGCATTAAATTAAAAAAAGCAGGAATTTGCTTACCAATTATAATCTTAACTCCGGGAACAGGAGACTTTGAAGAGATAATCAGGTATGGTCTGGAACCCAGCTTAGCCTCATTTGAAACCGCTTCAGAGTTTGCCGCAACTGCCAAAAGGATGGGGAAAACCGGCTATCCAATTCATATTAAGCTTGATACCGGCATGAGCCGTGTTGGTTTCAGGGCCGAACAAATACCTGCGCTAACAGATTTTATTAAGGATAACAGTGAAATTCAGGTCACATCAATCTTTTCGCATCTCTCCTCTGCTGAGTATATTATTTATGACACCTTTACTCTAAATCAAATTGAAGAGTTTAGCAATTTATATAATCAAATTACGGAAAGCATTGATTATAAGCCTATAAAACACATTCTCAACTCATCGGGAATTTTAAGATACCCACAATATCAATTTGATATGGTGAGACTTGGGATAGGATTATATGGATCATCTTATGTTGATGGAAGCAGCTACCTTATGCCGGCAGCTGAATTGCAGGCACCTGTGATTAATCTTAGCAAAATAAGCAATAAGAGTGTTGGTTACGGACGCTATGGCAGGGTTAGTAATGAAGAGCGTGAAATTGCCACAATACCGCTGGGTTATGCAGATGGTATAAACAGGCATCTGGGACGCGGGAATGTCTCATTCAGCATAAATGGGAATATGGCCCCTACTATAGGGAATATATGTATGGATATGTTTATGATGGATGTGACCGGATGTAATGTAAAGGTGGGAGACATAGTAACCATCTTTGGAGAGAATCCGTCCGCATTATATCTTGCAAACCTTCTTGATACTATTACTTACGAAATATTCACATCTGTATCAGCAAGAGTCAGGCGTGAAGTATGTGAATAGCAATTAATTGACAATTCTTGCGACCATTTCTTTAAGAAGCTCACCATCTGAGGCTTCTCCCCTTTCATTGCTTTTACACATCTGGTCATATCTCCTTATGGTTGCCATAACAGACATGCACCTCCTCAATGGATAATTTCTGGCTGCCGCCTCAAACTCATTCTGATTAAACCTGAATATACCAATACTCATTGCTGCCGAATCACTTACCTTACCATTACCTGAAATTGCCATTGAGTGGTATTTGAGTAATCTGGAGAACTGACTAAAAAGTCCCGCAAGAATCATTATCAATGGGTACTGTTTTTCATTGAGAGAAAAATAATTAACAATTCTAAATGCCTTCTCCCTGTTTCTGTATGACAAGGCATTAGCAAGTTCAAATACATTGTACTCTCTGCTTATGCCCACATTTCGCTCAACATGTTCCTCTGTAATCCTGGTTGAACCTGACTCCATATTCAAAAGTATCTTCTCTACCTGAATAACAAGTTTTCGCAGGTCAGTCCCGCTATATTCCGCAAGCATTGATGCAGCTTTATCCTCAACAGACAACCCGCGCTCCTTTATAAAACCAAGTATCCACCCGCTTATTTCGTAATCTTTAAGTTGTGCAGATTCCAGAAAATAACCATATTTTGAAGCTGATGCTGTCTTATAAAATCTTGTCCTTTTATCAAGCTGTCTGCCTGTGAATGAGAGCACCAGAATTGTTGTAGGTTGTGGCTGCTGCAGATAGATCTCCAGAGGATCCAGGTTTTTCAAATGCTGCGCCTCTCTTACAACAACAAGCTGCCTGGCGGACATCATGGGATATCTTCTTGCCGACTCCGCTATTTGTCTGGAATCGGTATCGCTTCCGTAAAGCAGAAGCTGATTAAATCCACGCTCATCAGGAGTCAATGCCCTCTCCATTATCTCCTTTGAAATCATATCGGCATAGTAGGGCTCCTCTCCACTCAGAATATAGAACATCCTGAATTTGCCCTCTTTTATCTCGGACATAATTTTACGGAAACTCTCTGATGTAGATTGTGATGTCGCTTTTGCCATAGTTGTTAATGAATGGCTAAAAATAGACAAAAAGGGTATAACGGGCAAATTTTATATCTTTGTCTCTCCAAGCATAAAGCTGAAAATGAGAGGAACTGTTTTTGATCCGGTCCGTAAAAAAAGGGTTGCACTTACACCTGAAGAGGAGGTTAGGCAGCAGTTGATTCAGATGTTATCCGGGACAAAGCATTTTCCGGTATCCCTTATGAAATGTGAATACTTAATTACACTCAATGGTAACATCTACCGGGGAGACCTGGTTGTTCACGACAGAATGGGTAGACCACTGCTGCTTGCGGAGTGCAAAGCCCCATCTGTAAGGATAGGTAAAGAGGTGTTTGATCAGATACTCACATACAATAGCTCTCTTGGTGTAAAGCACATCCTGCTTACTAACGGTCCTGAAACTTACTTTGCATCCTGGAGTGAAGAGAGGGGCAAATATGAATACAAAACTGAAATTCCGGAATATAATGAACTTTCTGAAAAATAAAATATTTGGGATAATTGGCGAAGAGGCTGCAGCAATGAATACCAGAGCCTTTGTAATAGGGGGTTATGTAAGAGATTCGCTGCTCGGCAGAAATAGCAAAGATATTGATATCGTAATTGAAGGCAGTGGGATTGAGGTGGCAGAAAGAGTTGCCGGAAGGCTCGGGGTCAGTCTGACTGTATTCAGGAGCTTTGGTACAGCAATGCTCAGATACCGAAATATGGAAGTTGAATTTGTAGGGGCCAGAAAAGAATCTTACAGAGCTGATTCCAGAAAGCCAATAGTTGAAGATGGTTCTCTTGAGGATGACCAGAAGAGGCGGGATTTTACTATAAACGCTCTGGCATTCAGCTTGCAGAAAGAGGACTTTGGTAATTTAATAGATCCGTTTAATGGAGTAAAAGATATGCAGGAGGGGATAATAAGAACCCCTCTTGATCCGGACAGAACATATACTGATGACCCGCTTCGGATGATTAGAGCTGTAAGGTTTGCATCACAACTCTCCTTTGAGATTGTTGAAGAGTCCTTAAAGTCAATAGAAAAAAACAGGGAGCGGATCAAGATACTCTCAAAAGAGAGGATAACTGAAGAACTGAATAAGATTGTAATGTCACCTAAACCTTCTGTGGGATTCTATCTTCTTGAAGAGACCGGAATGCTGGAGCTGATTCTTCCCCAGCTTGTTAAACTCAAGGGTGTAGAGTCTGTTGAGGGAAAAGGTCACAAAGAGAATTTTTCACATACTCTCCAGGTGCTGGACAATCTCTCTGAGAAGAGCGATAATCTTTGGCTGAGATGGAGTGCTCTGTTGCATGATATTGCCAAACCTGCCACAAAAAATTATGAGCCTGGAGTAGGCTGGACCTTTCACGGGCACGATTATCTTGGTGGAAAGATGGTTGCGGGAATTTTCAGACAACTTAAACTACCTCTGAATGAAAAGCTGAAATATGTCCAGAAGATGGTTCAGCTTCACCTGAGACCTATTGCACTTGCTCAGGAGGAGGTTACAGACTCTGCGGTAAGACGTCTTTTATTTGATGCAGGGGATGACATTGAGGATCTTATGATGCTCTGTGAGGCCGACATTACCTCAAAAAATGACAAGATTGTCCGAAGGCACAAAAAGAATTTTGATCTGGTCAGAAAAAAACTTGTTGAGGTTGAAGAGAAAGATGCAGTAAGAAATTTTCAGAATCCTGTTACAGGAGAGATGATAATGGAGACTTACGGGCTTCCTCCTTGCAAAGAGGTTGGACTTATTAAGGAGTATATTAAAAACGCCATTCTGGATGGCAAAATTGGTAATAATATTGATGAAGCCAGAGCTCTTATGGAAGAGAAGGCATCAGAGCTCGGCCTCACAATAAAATCTTCGCAGTAAAATATTTGTTATCTGCCTTTAGTAAGCAGTCTGTTGCGGATTGAAGTTTGCCCATCCCGCAGTCCAGTTATCTGCCTGAGCATCACTTCTGAATGCCCCAATAAAATCAACTTTATCAAAATAGCTTGCTGCCAATAGACTGTCTGTAAACAGACCACTCTTCCCTGTAAGCACAGAGCCCGCAACTGGCCCCCAGTTTGGACTAGTTTGCAGTGAGTTAGGCTGTTTAAGGCCAAGCTCGCTTATGTTAGTGTAAATCTGGTTTTTATTTGAAGCCTGTTTAAAGAACGAGGCGGAGAAAGATTCAGTAGCACTTCTGTCAAAAGTAGATGAATTTACCGAAAGAGAATCCTTAAATGATGCATCTTTATCGCTGCCTAAAATTCCATCTTTAACAATATATACATTTTTTATCCCAATACGACCGTCTGTAGCAGCACTTTGTGTTTGCGATCCCTTGTCGTTGCAAATCATTATTCCTACGGGAAATCCTGTCATAACGGAGTTGTAAATATGGAGATTTGAACCTCTTCTGATTTGTATCCCAGCCTGATGCTGACCAAGTTTTGAACCATTATTGGGATTATACGAACCTCCGTCTATATATGCCGTCGTATTAAGAAACCGTGGGTCCTGACCTGCAGCACCAATGAGTGTTATATTTGAGAAAACAGGTCTGGTTACCGGCAGTTGATTGGGTGCGTCGCTGTTATTATCGGACTCAAATCCGTTTGATATTGACTTATCTGCAATTTTTGGATTTCTCACAATAAGTCCAAATTGCACATTTCCTCTGAATCCGGAATCTGTATCAAAATCATCATCCCATCCATGATAAGATATAAGGTATTTTGCGTTTACAGTACCCCCAAACCATTCAAATGAGTCGTCATTTGAATACGAGACCTGAACATGGTCAATCTTGGTTCCGCTTCCAACAGACCCAAGGGTAAGTCCGTTTATCTCCTGGTCTGCTTTAAACGGATATCCTGCAAACTCAATTCTTACATATGAGATAACACCCGAATTGTCTGTGTCGTCATTTCCACCATGTTTGGATCTGGGGCCACCCTCAATTATCATCTCTGTCTTATTGTTTGTAGCTTTTCCACAAACGATTATACCTCCCCAGTCACCGGGTTTACGCGAGCCTGCCGGCTGTGCAGAGGTAAAAATAATGGGAAGATCTTTTGTGCCCTGGGCAATAATTTTACCCCCTGTTTCAACTATAAGTGCTGCCTTTGTCTCTTTGTCTCCTTTAATAATTGTTCCAGGTTCAATGGTAAGTGTTGCTCCCGATGTTATATATACCCAGCCCTTCAGTAAATAAGTTCCCTTTTTTATAGTATGGCTCTCTTTTATCTCAAACTCCTGTATACCGCTTCCTATTTGATTTCCGGCGAAGATAATCTGCTCTTTCTCCTCTATTGGAGGAGGGGTGGGGTCTTTTTTGCATGATACTGCAATTAGTATTATCATTAACGCTGTAAGTAATAATTTTTTCATTTTAAATTCATTTAATTATTTGTAATTACTATTAAAATTTACACATAACGCCCAGAAAGATACCTGCTCCGGGATTGAAACTTTTTGCTACCTGTGTTCTGTTCTGAAGTACACCATTGCCATCAATATATCTTGGATACTGCTCAAAGACAACCGCTTGATTCAGGATATCCCTAAGGCTGAGTCTGATCTCAACTTTCCTGCCCAATGATTTTGTTGCTACAAAGTCAATCACATCCCTTGGAAGCTCATAAGTATCCGGCACATCGTTATTTATGCTCCCTCCCGAACTTGTGTCAACCCTTCCTATACCCACAATTCTTCTTCCTATCCTGTTGTAAAGTAATCCTAGACTTATACCAAAATTTGAATTATCATAGTAAAGAGAAGAGTTTACTATATAAGGAGACTGCCCTTGCATCGCTCTGTCCTTCTCTAACGAATATGCCTGGTCAAAATCAACAATACTTGAAATCAAAGCTGCATTTATTCCAAAAGTGAAGTTTTTAAGACCTATAAAGTCCAGCCTTTTTTTAATATCCAGCTCAACTCCGTAGTTTTTTGCTGAGAGTGCATTTTCAAATGTGTAGGTATAAGAGCCTCCTGCATCAAGATAGGTCCACTCAATAGGGTTTTTAAAATATTTATAGAAAACAGCTAGTGTTATATACTCATCATCAGATGGATAGTACTCAAATCTAATGTCTCCATTATGGATTTTCGCCTGTTTCAGATCCGGATTTCCCTTAACATCTGAAAAGAGACTAAAGTCATAATATACAGATGGAGATACCTCTCTGAATTCCTGTCTGTTCACAGAAGAGCCGTAAGCTACTCTTATAAGATTCTTTCTGTCAATATTATAGGATATATTCAACGAGGGAAAGAGATCTGCATGATTGTATGTTTTGTCGTAAGTAGAAAATTCGTAAATCTTATCATAAAGAGTCAGTTTCATAGCACCCATCTCATATCTGAGACCAGCCAGAAAATTGAATCTGCCTGCAGGCAATTTAAAGGAGAGGTAAGCAGAACCAATCCCATTACTGCCCTTATAGCTATTTCTGTTATCAGTATCTTCGTAGATAAACAGTTTGTCATGTGCAAAATTCTCTTCTGTAAGAATTTTTTCAACAACCTCTCTGTAAACGAAATCTCTTGGCAGTCCATAAGAATTAAATCTGTAGAAAAACTGCCTGTTTGAATAATCTCTTATTTTATATTCTCCATAGAGACCTGCCTTAAGTTCAGCAGGTGCTGGCAGCCCTTTTAAAACAGGAAGTGTATAGTTGGCTGCCAGAGCAAAAATATGTTCATCCAGTTCAGAGAAATCTCTTGTTATTTCGTTCTGATCAATAGCCATATGGCCAAAATATTCATCACCATATATATTATTCTCCTCTCTGTTTATTATTCTTCTGTCCGGTTGTTCCATTCCGGCATATGAATAGCTTGCATTCCAGTCATAATCCCCACTACCGGCCTTGCCTGATCCAAGAAACTGGCCAGTATAAGTAGTCCTTGCAGATGTAAAGTACTCTTTCTTCTCTTGAATATACATTGCACTTATGTTCTGCCACCCCTCTCTTGTAGTGTATCTCTCCTTATCTAACCTGTTAAATATATTTCTGAATTCTATCTTGTTCTCCTTGTTAAGGAGAGTTAAATTCAGCATTATCCCAAGTTTGTCATCAATACTATACTGATTATCAATATAGTTGTAGATGTACTCAGACTTATCACTTACAGTGTTGTAAACTCCAAACCTGGCATTTAACATATCTCCGTATGTCTGATATCCATGAGAGTAATTAACTGCTGCAACCAGTCCCAATGAGGATGTTCCATTAAGAGTCCAGTTCCTGTTCATCATAAAATTCAGTCTCTGGTCCGGAAATGGCTGATGGCTCTTTACCTGCCAGTTGTTTTTAAATCCGTTTCTGGTGATATCTGTCACTTTTTCAGGATTATTATTGTCCATCCTTGTGTCAAAAAGGAGCTTTCTTGAAGGTGACGAGCTGTTAAACAGATGGTCGTTAAACTGGGTAGCTGTATTAAAATTCATACCGTATGAGATTGATATGTCATTAACATCAGGCATACTTTTAGTGAGAATTTTGACAAATCCTCCGGAGAAGTCAGAGGGAATCTCTGCAGATGGTGATTTGACAATCATTATACTTTCAAGTTGAGAACTTGGAAGCAAATCAAATGAGAATGAGCGGGTATCGGCATCGGTACTGGGAACTGCTGAATTGTTTATCCAAACATTATTATATCTGCCGGAGAGACCTCTTACAATAATATACCTATCATTTAATATAGAAACGCCTGGTATTCTTTTAACAACTTCTGCAGCACTTCTGTCCTGTGATTTTGAAATCTGTTTTCCGGAAATACCGCTCATTACAACACCCGCACTTTTTGTTGCCTGAACTATTGCTATGTCTGAACTCATCCTTTTAGCTGATGTAACAACAGCTTCCTTAAGCAATGTTGTATTCTCTTCCAGCATAATGTCAAAGTTATTTATACCCCGGGCCACATTTAACCTCTCAACTACAATGCTGACATAGGATATGCAGTCAACTCTCACATTATAAGTTCCGGGAGAAATTCCTGTAATTGAATATTTCCCGTCAATATCTGTTGATGCACCCTTTTTTAGGGATTCAATAAAAATCGTTGCTCCTGTCACAGGTTCTCCGCTTTTTTTATCAAGCACCTGGCCTGAAATTGTTCCGGTATTTTGTGCATGTAGATGTAATGCACAAATTAGAAGCGTAAAAAGAGCGGTAAGTTTTAAGATGTTTTTTCTCACTTTTTATAATTTAATATTCGAGTGCAAAACTATCCTGTGAGTGTTAAGCAAGAGCGACGAAAAAATTAAGATATTATTACAAATGAGGTCAATTATTAATAAAATTGAAACAAATCATCATACATTTGCGCTATGGAAAAGAAGAAAATCCTTGTAGTTGACGATGAAGAGGATCTTTGTGAAATCCTCCGCTTCAATCTTAGTAATGCCGGTTATCAAACAGATGTAGCCTACTCTTCAGAGGAGGCCTTTTCACTATTAAAAAATGGTTATGATCTCCTGCTTCTGGACATTATGATGGGCGGAATCTCCGGGATAAAGCTTGCTGAACTTATACGGAAAGAGTACAAGAATGATGTCCCAATTATTTTCATAACAGCCAGAGATTCCGTAGAGGATAAACTAAAGGGATTTGGAGCCGGAGCAGATGACTATATTCCCAAACCATTTTCTGTTAAAGAGGTCCTCGCAAGAGTTCAGGCAATACTCTTACGAAGCAAGAGTATCCAGAAAGAGACCGAGAAACCGGTTCCTGCCCAGCCTAAGAGCAGCACAATAAAAATGGAGGGGCTATCAATTAATATTGAAAGCAAAGTTGTTGAGATTGATGGTAAGGCTATAAAACTAACAAAAAAAGAGTTTGAGATTCTCTCTAAACTTGCACTTAATCCAGGAGTAATTTACTCCAGAGCAGATATTCTGGATTCAGTATGGAATAATGAATCTTATGTTCTTGAGAGAACAGTTGATGTACACATTGCCCGCCTGAGAAAAAAACTGGGCAACATGGGAGCCGCAATTGTTAACAGATCCGGCTACGGGTATTGTTTTGATTTACAGGGATGAAGATTTCTTACAGATATAGAGTCGTTGCCTATTTTTCATTGCTACTGATATCGGTAACTCTTGCATTTGCATTTATTTACATTCACAGAGACCGTGTTGTAAAAATAGAGATTCTTACAGCTGAGATGCTGCCTTATCAGAGATTTATATATTCTCACCTTGAGAAAACCGCAGCAGATGATTCTGTTGAACTATCTGAGATGGATATATACAGGGCAATGAGGGATATTGAACCAATCATTCCTGAAAAAATAAGGGTTACTATACTTTCAGGCGATGCCTGGGTGTTGTATGACAATTTCTCAGACAAGGACAGTATCAGAGAGAGCCACCTTAACAGACCTGAACTAAGAGATGCCAGAAATAGTGGAAGTGGTTCGGGATTAAGATATTCAAAAACTCTTAAGTCCGACTATCTGTATCACGCCACAAGATATCCGGAACTGTATATAAGGACAGCACTTGAGTACAATACCTCTGTACTCCCGCTTCTTATCAGGGAGAACAGATATATGGCAATAATACTTCTTGTTCTGTTTATCTCAATTGCAGCAATTATCTTTATGGCAAGGAGAATAAACAGACCTGTGGCTGCACTCAAGGAGTTCATGGAGGCTCTTCAAAGAGGTGAACTTGACAAGAGAGAGATTAAGTTCCCTAAAGATGAGCTGGGAGATATGGGTGAAAAGATAATGAAGGCCTTCACACAGATGGAAGAGAACAAGAGATATAAACAAGAGCTCACTCATAATGTAGCACACGAACTAAAGACACCTGTTACCGGTATAAGAGGCTATCTTGAGACACTCATAAACCAGGAAAACATTGATCCGGACCAACGTAGATTTTTTCTTGAGAGGGCATACTCACAAACTTTAAGATTAGCATCAATAATAAATGATATTTCAATTCTGAATAAAATGGAGGAGTCCCCCAAAAAATTCCACACTGAGAGTGTCAACATACGAAGATGTGTAGATGAGATAAAGAATGATCTGTCATTCAAACTTGAGGAGAGAGGAATCAAATTGGAAATTGATATCACAGACTCCTTAGAAATTAAGGGCAGCTACATGCTGTTGTACTCTTTGTTCAAAAATCTTATTGACAATTCAATAGACCACGGTGGGGAGAGAATTGAAATATCAATCAGATGTACAGAAGTTTCAGAAGGTGTTGCAACATTCAGTTACTCCGATACAGGAAAAGGGGTTCCTGAGAGCCAGCTTGACAGGATATTTGAGCGGTTTTACAGAGTGGAAAAGGGGAGAAGCAGACGAAGCGGAGGTTCCGGACTTGGATTATCAATTGTTAAGAATGCCGTCATAATGCACAATGGAGATATAAAAGCAGAAAACCTCCCGGGGGGAGGTCTTCTCTTCAGATTTTCTATCTCTAATGCAGTTTTACACCAATAAGGTGCATAAACTCCTCTCTTGTCCTTGAATCCTTTAAAAATGCTCCGGTAAAGGCCGACGTTGTTGTGACAGAGTTTTGTTTCTGAACACCCCTAATTTGCATGCACATATGCGATGCTTCAATAACTACAGCCACTCCCAGCGGATTAAGGGTATGCTGGATGCAATCTCTTATCTGCACAGTTAGCCGCTCCTGTACCTGAAGTCTTCTTGCAAATGCCTCAACCACTCTGGCAAGCTTACTGAGTCCTGTAATATATCCGTTTGGTATATATGCTACATGAGCCTTCCCGTAAAAGGGGAGCATATGGTGCTCACACATTGAGTAAAGTTCAATATCCTTTACTATAACCATCTGCTGATACTCCTCTTTAAATTTTGCTGAGTTAAGTATTGCGGCAGGATCCATTTCATAGCCTTGTGTAAGAAACTGAATAGAACGGGCAACCCTTACAGGTGTCTTTTCCAGCCCCTCTCTCTCAGCATCTTCTCCTATAAGTTCAAGAATGGCTTTGTAGTGCTTTGCCAGCTCCTGAGTTATATCTTCGTCGTACTGGTCACTCTTTGTATATGCCATAATAATTGTCTAATTTCGTGCAATATTACAAAAAAAACACCAACTACATATGAGAATACTCATTACCGCAGCAGAGGAGGAGGAGCTCATTACAGCAAAACAGGCTTTTAACTCTCTCTCAAAAAGTGAGCAAAATTCCCTGGATATTACCTACATGCTTACAGGCATAGGGAGTACATCAACAAGCTACAGACTTACAAAAATGCTGGTTGAAAGCAATCCGCCGTTTTCACTGGCAATGAACATAGGAATTGCAGGCACTTTTACCGGAGATTATCCAATTGGCAGTGTGGCCAGAGTTGGAAAAGAATTTTTTGGAGATCTTGGTTTTGAAACATATTCAGGCTTTCAGACTCTGTTTGATTATAAGATTCTTGATGCAAATACACATCCGTTTAAGGGGGGGGCACTCTCTGCCCCTCAGCTGGTACCGGAAGCGGAGAAGATTTTAAAAAAATATGGAAAGGCAACCGCTGTTACAGTTCAAACCGTAAGCGGATTGCCTGAAAAGAGGACACAACTTGAAATGGGATTTAAACCTCAAATTGAGAGTATGGAGGGAGCTGCATTTTTTTATGTTTGTCTTCTGGAAAAAATACCATTTGTTGAACTGAGGTCGGTATCCAATGAGGTTGGGGAGAGAGACAGAGGCAGGTGGAATATACCTTTGGCCCTCTCTTCATTAAGGGAGGCCGTTAAGGAGCTGCTGGAGGTACTTGCAAAATGAGACTGAAGCTTGCATACTCTCCGTGTCCCAATGACACATTCGCATTCCACGCAATGGTACACTCTCTTGTTGATTGTGAGGGGCTGGGATTTGATGTTACCCTTGCCGATGTTGAACAGCTAAACAGAGGTGCGCTCAATGAGGAGTTTGATATTTGTAAGATGAGCTATCACGCCTTCATGATGATGGCAGATAAATACGTAATGCTCCGCAGCGGAAGTGCTCTGGGATATCATAATGGTCCCCTTCTGGTTGCAAAAAGAGGGAGCAGGCTTACAAAACTAAATGGAGAGGAGCTTTCTGAACTAATATCAAATAGCAGTATTGCGATTCCGGGAGAGATGACTACCGGTGCCCTTCTTCTTAAAATTGCATTTCCTGAAGCTAAGAAAACCACTCCACTTCTGTTTTCTGAAATTGCTGAAGCAGTTGTGTCTGGAAGGTTTGAGGCAGGGGTTTTGATTCACGAGGGAAGGTTTACTTACGAAGAGAGGGGGTTAGAATTAATAATGGATCTGGGAGAGAACTGGCATTCAATTTCATCACTTCCTGTTCCTCTTGGTGGTATTGCCATGAAAAGGGGCATTGACAGGGATACAATCTTAAAAACGGGAAGGGTGTTAAAAAGAAGTATTCAGTATGCAATGGATAATCCTGATAAATCAGGTGAGTATATAGCCTGCCACGCTCAGGAGATGGATAGCGGCATACAGAAAAAGCATATCGGGCTTTTTGTGAATGATTATACTCTCGATATAGGCAATGAAGGGGAGAGGGCTGTCAGTGAACTATTCAAAAGGCTTTCAGATACTAATCCACAAATTATTTACAGAGATAAACTCTTTATTTTGTAGTTTTGCTAATATAAAAAAGAATGAGCTATGAGCAACATGGTCATAAATATTAAGGATATCAGAAAGACCTATAAAGTAGGGAATCAGGAGGTTCGCGCTCTTGATGGCGTGGATTTGGTAATTAACAGAAATGAATATGTTGCCATAATGGGTCCTTCCGGGTCGGGAAAATCTACAATGATGAACATTCTCGGATGTCTTGACAGTCCCACTTCAGGTCAGTATGTGCTTAATGGCACAGATGTGTCATCTATGCAGGATACTGAACTTGCAGAGGTACGCAATAAAGAGATAGGATTTATTTTTCAGTCATTTAACCTTTTGCCCAGATATTCGGCCCTGGAGAATGTAGCTTTACCTCTGATCTATTCCGGTGAAACAAGGGCAGCAAGAGAGGAGCGAGCTGAAAGAGCACTTCAAAGCGTTGATCTTACAGACAGGATGCACCACAAACCAAATGAACTTTCGGGAGGTCAGCGCCAGAGAGTTGCTGTCGCCAGGGCATTGGTAAACAATCCATCTATGATTCTTGCCGACGAGCCTACCGGTAATCTTGACAGTAAAACCTCCATTGATATTATGAAGCTCTTTGAGAAGATTCACAACAATGGGAATACAATAATTGTTGTTACACACGAAGAGGATATAGCAAGGCATGCTCACAGAATTATCAGACTGAGAGATGGAAAAGTTGAATCTGATGAAATCAATCAAAATCCAGTAAGACATTCGTAATGAAAGAGATGAACATATATACAAAAACCGGTGACAAAGGCACTACGTCACTGGTGGGAGGAGCCAGAGTAAGTAAAGATGACCCAAAAGTAAATGCTTACGGAAATGTGGATGAGCTAATTTCACACATTGCACTTATGAGGTCGGATGCACAAGGGGCTCCCCTAAATCAGAATTTAAGAAGGATTCAGGCTAACCTTATGCATGTTGCCGCTCATTTGGCTGCAGATGACCACGGAGCAAAAAGACTTAAGGCTTTTAATGTGTCTGAGACAGAATTTCTTGAAAAACAGATTGACTTTATGACATCTGAGCTCCCTGAACAAGTTGCGTTTATACTTCCCGCCGGACCAAGGCTTGCTGCAGAATCACACATCGCAAGAACAGTCTGCAGAAGAGCTGAGCGATCCTGTATCTCTCTGATGAAAGAGGAGAGAGTAGATGAGGTTGTAAAATATCTTAACAGGTTATCCGATTATCTCTTCGTTTACGGAAGGTACGTAGCCTTCAAAAATGGAATTGAAGATGATTTTTGGTATCAATAGTGTAAAAATTAGAATTTAATGATTATCTTCGCAGACTATTTTTCAAAGACAATCTTAAGTACTTAATTTTTAATATCTTAACACTATGTATTGGACACTTGAACTTGCATCCAAGCTCGAAGATGCTCCATGGCCAGCTACCAAGGAAGAGTTGATTGATTATGCAACCAGATCAGGGGCGCCGCTAGAGGTTATAGAAAATCTTGAAGATCTGGAAGATGACGGAGAGGTTTACGACAGTATAGAGGACATCTGGCCTGATTACCCAAGCAAAGAGGACTTCTTCTTTAACGAAGAGGAGTACTAAAATAAACTTTATGAAAATTATCATCGCCGGTGCCGGTGATGTTGGTACACATCTGGCAAAAATGCTCGGAAACGAGGATCATGAGCTCACGGTTATTGACAGTGATGAGGCTCGTCTTAACCATGTCAGTGAGATATCCGATATAATACCTATTCTTGGTTCTCCCACTTCTATTGCTACACTTGAGAAGGCTGCCGTAAGAAGGGCAGATTTGTTCATTGCTGTGAGCCCCGCTCAGGAGCAGGATGTGAATATTATCAGTGCAATGCTGGCTAAAAAGATGGGGGCCGGAAAGGTTACTGCCAGGATTAACAACGATGAGTACCTGAAAAACGAAAACAAGCTGCTTTTTACTGAGATGGGGATTGATCTTCTCTTCTACCCTGAAAAGATTGCTTCTCATGAGATAATTGATCTTTTAAAACAGACTGGAACATCTGAGTTCATGGATTTCTCCGGTGGGAAACTTCAGATGATAGTTTTCAGGCTTGACGACGGAGCTCCTCTGATTAACAAAACCCTGTCTGACTATACAACACCTGGTGTAGAGCCTATCTACAGGGCTGTTGCCATAGCCAGAGACGGCCATACCATTATTCCACGTGCCTCTACTAAATTTAAGGAGAGAGATGTTGTATTTGTAATATCAAAAAGAACCGGGGTTCAGGAGGTAATGAACTACTCCGGAAAAAACAATATTGATGTCAAGCGTCTGATGATTGTAGGAGGCGGCAGAATTGGAGAGATGGTGGCAAAAAGGCTTGAACCCACTGTTGACTACATAAAACTCATTGAGAGAAGAAAGGAGAGATGCGATATTCTGAATGAAAGCCTGAGCAAAACGCTTGTAATTAATGGAGACGCAAGAAATACCGACCTGTTGATTGAAGAGGATGTAAATGACTTTGACGCGTTTGTTGCTGTTACAAGCAGTTCTGAAACCAATATTCTGTCATGTGTTATGGCTAAGAAGATGGGGGTTTCAAAAACAATCGCGGAGGTTGAGAACATTGATTACATAAAATTAGCTGAGGGGATGGGTGTAGATGCGGTTATCAATAAAAAACTTATTACAGCCAGCCGTATTTTCCGTTTTACACTATCTAACAAAGTTCAGTCTATAAAGTGCTTAAACGGCTCTGATGCTGAAATACTTGAATTCATAGTAAATCCAAACAGCAAAATCACTCAGGATAAACTTAGGAATCTCGGTTTTCCAAAGGATGCAATTATAGGCGGCGTGATCAGGGGAACAAACAGCTTTATAGCATTGGGGGATACTGAGATAAAACCATACGACAGAGTTGTGGTTTTTGCGCTTCCGTCTGCTCTGGCAAAAGTCAATAAATTTTTCGCATAGAGCACCATTTTAATTACACATTTTCACCTTTTATGGCGTAATAAATTATAATTTATTACCTTTGCGCCACATTTTTAAATCTTAAATTTTATTTTGCGATCATGGGTAAAAACAACATCAAAACAGGAGCGAAAACCAGACTGGAACACGACCTTCTGGGAGATAAGCAGGTACCTGCAGAGGCATTGTACGGAGTCCAAACTCTCAGATGTATTGAGAATTTTGATATCAGCAGACAACTGCTTTCACAGTTTCCTCATTTAATAAAGGCTCTGGGTATTGTAAAAATGGGAGCTGTACTGGCAAATCACGAACTCGGCCTTATCAAGGATGAGGTTAAAAATGCTATTGTACAGGCCTGCCAGGAGCTTATGGAAGGTAAGCATATTGATCAATTCCCAATTGATATGATTCAGGGTGGAGCAGGAACATCTGTAAACATGAATGCAAATGAGGTTATTGCTAACAGAGCTCTTGAGATAATGGGTAAAGAGCGTGGAGAGTATCAGTTCTGCAGTCCAAACGACCATGTCAATATGGCTCAGAGTACAAATGATGCATACCCAAGTGCAATGCATATAGGAATGTACATAACTCATTTTGAGGTAAGAGAGGCTCTTGACAAACTGATTGATTCATTTGAGGCAAAAGAGAGGGAGTTTGCAAACATCATAAAGATGGGAAGGACTCAACTTCAGGATGCTGTGCCTATGACCCTGGGACAAAGCTTTGGAGCCTTTGCATCTGCTATGAAACATGAGAGGCGCAGACTGGACAAGGCTGCAAGAGAGCTCCTGTATATTAACATGGGAGCAACCGCTATAGGTACAGGAATTACAGCTGAACCGGGTTATGCCGAAGCTTGTATTTACCATATCAGAAAAATTAGTGGTTTTGACCTCAAACTGGCCTACAATCTTGTTGAGGCCACTCATGACACATCTTGTTTTGTAGCATATTCATCTGCATTAAAGTCACTTGCAATCAGAATATCAAAAATATGCAACGATTTACGATTCTTGTCATCAGGACCTCGTACTGGTATTGCAGAGATAAAGCTACCTCCAAAACAGCCGGGATCATCTATTATGCCTGGAAAGGTTAACCCTGTTATTCCGGAAGTGGTAAATCAGGTTTGCTTTAAAGTAATCGGTAACGACCTTACTATTACCATGGCCTCTGAAGCAGCACAACTTGAGCTTAATGTAATGGAACCTGTCCTCGTTCAGAGTCTTCTTGAATCTGCAAACTGGATAAGCAGAGGCATGGATACCCTTAGAATTGAATGTGTTGATGGCATAGAGGCAAATCCTGAACACTGTCGTGCCATGGTAGAACACTCTATAGGAATAGTAACTGCACTCAAACCGTTCATCGGCTACTCAAAATGTACAGAGATAGCTCAGGAGGCACTTGAAACCGGCGGAAGTGTATACAATCTTGTGTTGGATAAAGGTATCCTCACAAAAGAACAGCTGGACAAAATCCTGGATCCTAAACATATGATAAGGCCGGTTAAGATTACTATTTAAGAAATATTCTTTAAAAATCTTAATAATGAGGTCAGCCAACAATCCGGCTGACCTTTTTTATTACTCTTCTGCTGATGCATCCTTCCTGCAGTCTGCCTCTGCATCCTTCTCCAAGTCTGCTACTGCATCCTTCCCCGGCCAACCGCAGCCCCTCCGGAACTTTTCCTCCTCGCTCTCTTTGTTCGCTGTGGCGGAGGTTCCCTCGTGGCTCGGTTGGCCGGGGAAGGATTGCGGATTGGGCAGTCAGAGCACAGGCGTGGGTGGGACGAACCTCTATATACTTCGCTATGTGCTAATTGCAAAATATAATCTTTTGATTTTAAAAGATTTATATTTTGGAATACATTGAAATTTAATCCCATGGAGGTTCGTCCCACCCACGCCTGCAAGCAACTTACGGCCCTCCGTATTTCACTATTTCGGTGGGTGTTCCGTCGTGTTTGAGGATGACTGGGAATAATTACCGCATGACCTTTCACAGAGTATTCCGCATAACTGAAGGAGTCTCCGCCATAGCGAACGAAGAGAGCGAGGAGGAGAACTCCGGAAGTTATGCGGATACTCTGTGAATGCAGTAAGATTGTCTGGTGCAAACTGGAAGATTATCAGATTTAATCTTAAGGAGTCTCCACTAAAGCGAATGAAGCAGGAAAAGTTCCGCAGGCACTGCTGATGACAATTGTAGTTCGTATATTTGCAGTATGGCAAGCATTCTACAGGCAGAGGGACTATCAAAATCATACGGAATCAAAATTCTGCTCAACAATCTTAATATCAACATAAACGAGGGCGATAAAATTGCACTTATTGCTCCAAACGGTAGCGGAAAGAGTACCCTTTTAAGAATTCTGGCGGGCAAAGACTCTTCCGACGGAGATGGATCTGTTAAGTTAATGCAGGGGGCAAAGGTATCCTGGTTAGAGCAGGACCCTGAACTTGACGCAAATAAAACAATATTTCAGGAGGTATTCAGAGCTTCTGAAATTCTGGCAAAGGTTATAACGGAGTATGAGGCTGCCGTCGCAACTCATGACCACAAAAGAGTTGAGAATGCTGTTCATGAAATGGATATTCACAACGCATGGCAATATGAACAAAAGGTAAATCAGGTCTTAAGCAGACTTAACCTTCCGGACTCACACAGACAGATATCAACACTGTCCGGAGGTGAGAAGAAAAGAGTTGCCCTGGCCTCTATTATGATAAATGAGGCCGATCTTATTGTTCTGGACGAGCCCACAAATCACCTTGATCTGGAGATAATTGAACAACTTGAAGAGTACCTGAAGAGAACAACATCCACTGTGCTGATGGTTACTCACGACCGCTATTTTCTTGACAGGGTTTGTAACCATATACTGGAACTTGATAACGGAACTCTATATACATACAAAGGAAACTATTCATACTTTCTTGAAAAGAGAGATGAGAGGGTGGATATATTTAACACCGAGACAGAGAGGGCAAGGAATCTTCTGAGAACTGAACTTGACTGGATGAGGAGAATGCCACAGGCAAGGGCTACCAAGGCTAAATACAGAATTAATGCATTTTACGAACTTAAGGAACGGGCAGACAAGAGGGTAATCCAGAAGCAGATGAAGATTGATGTAGGTGCATCAAGGCTCGGCACAAAGATTATCAATTGCAGGAACCTTACTCACTACTGGGGAGATTATTGTACCGTTAATGGATTTACCTACAATTTTTCCAAAGGTGAAAAGGTGGGTATTGTTGGAGCTAATGGTGCCGGGAAAACAACCTTTTTAAAACTACTCACGGGTGAAATTGAAAAATTTTCAGGCAAATCTGAGAATTTTTCAGGTGAAATCGACCGGGGAGAGACTCTTGTGATAGGCCATTACAGACAGGATGGACTAAATTTTGACTCTGGAGAGACAGTGATTGACGCTGTAAGAAAAATAGCTGAAGTTGTCACACTTGCCGATGGCTCAACTATTCCAGTTACACAATTCTTATCAAGATTCCTCTTCCCGCACTCCTCCCACAATACAAAAATTGAGAAGCTGAGCGGTGGTGAGAGGAGAAGATTGTATCTGGTAACAGTTCTTATGAGAAGTCCCAACTTCCTGATTCTTGATGAGCCTACAAATGATCTTGATATTGTAAGTCTTAACGTGCTGGAAGAGTATCTCCTCTCCTTCCCCGGATCTCTGTTAATTGTATCGCATGACCGATATTTTCTGGATAAACTGGCTGATCACCTTTTTGTATTTGAGGGTAATGGGGTTATCAAAGATTATGTGGGGAAATACAGTGAGTATCGGGAAATGGTAAGGGAGCTTGAATCAGAAAAAGAGAAAGAGAGGGCAAAAGAGAGAGATAAAATCCGAGAGAGTGAGACAAATAGAGCAGGTGATGAGAGAAAACGGGTAACAAAGTTGACATGGAAAGAGCAGAGAGAACTTGAGGAGATTGAACAAAAACTAGATTCCCTGGAAAAAGAGAAGAGCAGCCTTGAGACTGCCCTTTCATCCGGAACCCTCTCCCCTGAAGAGTTAACTGAAAGGTCTGTCAGGATTGGAGAGGTTATTTCTGAAATTGACCGGCTCAGTGACCGGTGGCTGGAACTTACTCCATAAGTTTCTTATACTTAAATCTTTTTGGAGTTATATCGCCAAGACGTCTCTTTTTGTTTTCCTCATATTCTGAGTAACTTCCTTCAAAGAAGACAACTTTAGAATCACCTTCAAACGCAAGTATATGTGTAGCAATTCTGTCCAGAAACCACCTGTCGTGAGAGATAATTACTGCACAACCTGCAAAATTTTCCAAACCCTCCTCCAGAGCTCTGATAGTGTTAACATCCACATCGTTCGTAGGCTCATCAAGCAAAAGTACATTCGCCTCCTCCTTTAAAGTGAGGGCAAGGTGTAGCCTGTTTCTTTCACCACCTGACAGAATACCGCACTTTTTCTCCTGATCGGCCCCTGAAAAATTGAATCTGGATACATAAGCTCTTGCATTCACCTCTTTATTCCCAAGTTTAACAAACTCAGAATTTTGAGCGATTGTCTCATAAACTGTTTTATCCGGATCAATATGTCTGTGTTGCTGATCAACATATGCAACCTTAACAGTTTCACCAACTGCGAAAGTTCCGGCATCAGGTTTGTCTAGTCCCATAATAAGGCGGAAAAGAGTAGTCTTACCTGCACCGTTTGGCCCAATTATTCCAACAATACCCGCCGGGGGAAGGCTGAATTCCAGACCTTCATACAATAATTTGCTCCCGAAAGCCTTTGTAACACCTTTAGCATCTATTACACGATCTCCCAGACGGGGACCATTCGGAATGAATATTTCAAGTTTTTCCTCTTTTACCCTCCCGTCTTCATTTAACATTTTCTCATAAGCAGAGAGACGAGCTTTTGATTTTGCCTGACGGGCCTTTGGTGACATTCTAACCCACTCAAGCTCTCTCTCAAGTGTCTTACGTCTCTTGCTCTCCTGTTTTTCCTCAGTTGCAAGTCTGGTTGACTTCTGATCAAGCCATGAAGAGTAGTTACCCTTCCATGGAATCCCCTCTCCCCTGTCTAGTTCAAGTATCCAGCCTGCTACGTTATCAAGGAAGTATCTATCGTGGGTTACAGCTATTACAGTACCTTTATATTGCTGAAGGTGAGCCTCAAGCCACTGGATAGACTCAGTATCAAGGTGGTTGGTAGGCTCGTCAAGAAGCAAAACATCCGGTTCACGAAGCAGAAGTCTGCAGAGTGCTACCCTGCGACGCTCACCGCCAGAGAGATGCTTAACAGGAGCATCAGGATCCGGACACTGGAGAGCATCCATTGCCCTCTCCAGTTTTGAATCAATATCCCATCCGTTGACATGCTCAATTTTTTCTGTTAACTCGCCCTGCAGATCAATAAGCTTAGCCATTTCATCATCATCCATAGGCTCAAGAAACTTATTGTTAACCTCTTCATACTGCTTAAGCAGAGTCATCACCTCATGAACACCCTCCTGAACAACTTCAAGAACCGTTTTATTATCATCCAGATGAGGCTCCTGCTCCAGATAGCCGACTGTATATCCGGGCGCCCATACAACATCTCCGTCAAATGATTTCTCAACACCTGCAATAATTTTTAGTAGTGTAGATTTACCGGATCCGTTAAGACCTATGATGCCTATCTTCGCTCCGTAAAAGAAGGAGAGATAAATGTTCTTTAGAATTGCTTTATTATTTGTGGGTAGTATTTTACCCACTCCGTTCATTGAAAATATTATCTTTTCGTCTGCCATAAATTGAATTAATTTGCGGCAAAGATAACATTAAACCTCAGATTTCCCCTCACCAAGTTTAATTACAAGAGAATCAAGGTACTGCACAGATCTCACAGAGTCAGCAATTTCACTTGTCCTCAAAACTTGTAACTTAAACGCCTCCATATTCTCTCTCTTAATAGGATCAGCAGGTGGGGCATCCATTTTCAGAGGATTAATCGGTTTCCCATTTTGCCAGATTCTAAAATCAAGATGCGGCCCGGTTGAAAGCCCTGTACTTCCTACATATCCTATCACCTCTCCCTGTCTGACCCTCTTACCCACTTTGATTCCGGATGCATATCGGGACAGGTGAAGGTAGGCCGATGAGTAGGTTGAGTTATGTCTGATTTTAACAGTATTGCCCCCTCCACCTGCGTATGCCTTCTGAATAACAACACCATCACCAATACTCATTACAGGAGTTCCTGTTGGCGCTGCATAATCAATACCGGTATGGGGCCTGACAATTCTTGTTACAGGATGCCTTCTGGAATAGGTAAAACCTGATGAAATTCTGGAAAATTTCAAAGGTGCTTTTAAAAATGCCTTCCTCAGATTCTCACCCTTCTCATTCCAGTAGTTTGGAGATTCATCCTGAATAAACCTGTGAGCCTCATACATAACACCATTATGGCTGAAATATGCTGCATGAATTGATCCAATATCAAGAAATTCGTCTCCTGCCAGTATTTCATCATAAACGACCATGAAATGGTCTCCCTTCTGCAGGCCAAAGAAGTCTATTGTCCAGGCATATATTTCAGACAATCTGTTTGCTATCAGAGGACTCATCCCTGAGTTAACACAATCATTCCATAAAGAGGTATTTATTATTGCCTCTCCAACTCTGGTCCTTACAGTTACATCAAGCTCATATACCTTAACAAATATTGAGTCGTGAATTCCAAATGTTACAAAAGAGGTTTTTGTCTCCTGATAAACAAGATATGCAAGTTTAGGATTCTCCTCAAGAGTATAATATGCCTTATAGAGATTTCCAATCTTCATCCTTTTGAGGTCAAACACGCTTCTTGTAGCCTGCGTCAGAGCGTATACATCTGCATTGTCTGCACCCAAATCCGTCATAAGATTTGTAAAGAATTGTCCTCTTTTTATAGCACCCTCCCTGACTTCAAATTCATTTACCGGTATTCCAAACTCCGTTATTACCTCCAAAGAGTCTTTTCCGCTACCTGGAAGTGGATTTTCATCGTGTCTGTTTTTACACGCAACTATCAGAAAAAGAAAGACAAAAACTTTAAAATACCTCATATCATACGTTTTTTCACCACTAAGATATAGAATCCGCGGGAGAGTGTTGATAAAATTGTGGAAAAAAATGGAAAATTATGTAACAAAGTGGAAAACATTTTATATTTTTGCATAGGTCGGAAAGAGAGTAGTAAAAGTTTGTAAAATGGTCAAATTCATAGGTGAATACAATGCAAAAGTAGACGACAAGGGAAGGCTTATTCTCCCCTCTTCGTTTAAGTTTGCAATATCACCCGGAGGGGACATGAGATTGGTTATAAAGAAGGACCTATTTTCAAATTGTCTGGAGATGTATACATATGATGAGTGGACAGCGGAGAGCGAGCAGGTAAAATCCAGACTGAATTTTTTCAACAGAGAACATGCAAAATTCTGGAGAGAGTATATGAGGGAGAGGGCGATAGTGGAGCCGGACGAAAAACTTGGAAGAATATCTATACCTAAGAAGTTGCTGGAACAGATAGGAGTTGAGCGAGAGGTTACATTTGCCGGAAACGGGCATAAAATTGAGATCTGGGCCAGAGAGAAATTTGAATCCGACAAACTCACAGACAGCGACTACCTGGCACTTGCCGAAAAAATATTAGGATAAGGGGGGCTGAAATATGAGTGAGTATCATACACCGGTTCTGTTAGAAGAGAGTGTATCTGCGCTGGCTGTAAAAGATGGCGGAGTTTACGTTGATGCTACATTTGGAGGAGGCGGGCATAGCAGAGAGATTCTTGCCAGGATGGGCAAACGGTCAAAGCTTATTGTTTTTGACAGAGATCCTGATGCTAAAGTAAATGTTCCAAATGACAACAGGGTCATTTTTGTTCATAACAATTTCAGATTTATTCAGAATCATCTTGCCTACCTGGGTTTTGATGAAATAGACGGAATTCTGGCAGACCTTGGAGTCTCTTCACATCAGTTTGATACTGAGGAGAGGGGGTTTTCGTTCAGATTCCACTCCAGACTGGATATGAGGATGAATCCTCTTACAAAGGAGAGTGCAGAGGGGGTTATTGCGAACAGCAGCGAGAGTGACCTTGAACAGATTTTCAGATTGTACGGAGAGGTGGAGAACAGCAGAAGAGTGGCAAAGCTTATATGTGCCGAGAGGGAGAGAGAGGCAATAGAGACAACAACAAGGCTCAATCAGGTACTTGAACCGGTCACCCCTAAGATGGGGGGACACAAATATCTTGCAAAGATATACCAGGCACTAAGAATTGAAGTTAACGGAGAGATGAAGGCACTTGAGGGATTTTTGTCAGGATCACTCAGAGCATTAAGACCAGGTGGCAGACTGGCAGTAATTACATACCACTCTCTTGAGGACAGGATGGTTAAAAATTTTATGAAATCCGGAAATGTATCCGGTAAAGTTGAGAAGGATTTTTACGGGAATCAAACCTCTCCCTTCACGTTGGTGCTAAGAAAACCTGCAGTGCCTTCTGAAAAGGAGATTTCAGGAAATACACGAGCCAGAAGTGCAAAATTAAGAGTTGCAGAAAAAACTGAGAAAAATTGAGATGGCAAAGAGAAAATGGGTATCGGAAATAATGGGCGGACAGATACTGATCCACAGCGGAATCCTTCAGCAGATGGGTTTTGTCTTGTATCTGTTTGGACTTGTGATATTCTATATCTCTTTGAATTTTAGCATAGAGAGTAAGCTTATAACTGAAAGGCATAATCAGAGAGAGCTTAAGAATCTCAAGGCAGATTATACAGGGAAAAGAGCCCGTTTACTCTACCAAAGCAAAAGGACTGAAATTGAGAAGAAGCTGATTGAGTATGAATCTGAACTTAAACCTCCTGTAAACCCTCCTGCTTATATCAAACTTGATTAATTATGAAAGATATAATTTCCAGAGTTGGTATAATTTATTTCTTTATGGTGCTCTCTGCCCTTCTTGTAATAGGGAGGATAGTACATCTGCAGTTTTTTGCGGATCTGCCTGTAAGTTCGGAGGAGATATCATTCAGAACAGAGGAGATTGAGGCAGTCAGGGGCAGTATACTTGCAAGTGACGGACGTTCTCTGGCAAGCTCCGTTCCTTACTACCAAATAAGAATGGACTGCGTATTCCCTGAGGAGATTCTATTTAACAGCAATATTGACTCACTCTCAAACGCACTCTCCGGTTTCTTCAAAGACAAAAGCACTGCCGAATATAAAAAAGAGCTTACAGAGGCAAGAAAAAAGGGTAACCGCTACAAAGCAATTGGTAACAGACTCGTTGACTACTCGGAACTGATGGAGGTCAAGAATTTTCCACTTTTCCGGGAGCGGGGCAGCAAAGGAGGTTTCATAAGTGAGCAGAAGAACAGAAGAAATAATCCATACGGCAGGCTTGCATACAGAACAATAGGGTTTATAAATACAAACGGAGTGGGCGTAGGAATTGAGGGCAGCTATGATTATTACCTCAAAGGGGTGCCCGGTATTCAGACTGTCCAGAGACTCCTGGGTGGTGAGTGGATGCCTGTAAATGAGCAGGAGACTGTTATGCCACAGGATGGCATGGATATTAAAACCACAATTGATATTGATATTCAGGAGGCTGCAGAAAATGCTCTCAGAAATCAGCTCTCTCTTTCTGATGTATTTGAAGGTGCCACTGCAATTGTGATGGAGGTAGAGACCGGTGCTGTCAGAGCTATTACCAATATGAAAAAGATGGACAACGGGGAGTTTGATGAATCATTCAACTATGCAATCAGCCAGGCAACTGAACCCGGATCAACTTTTAAACTCGCTACATTGGTGGCTCTTATAGAAGATGGATACGTCACACTTGAAACTCCTATTGACGCCGGTAACGGAAGGTGGAAATACAGTACAAAGGAGTTTTCTGATGTTACCAGGGGTGGATATGGTTTGATTGATGTAAGGAAGGCATTTGAAAAATCATCAAATGTTGCTTTTGCAAAACTTGCAGTTGAGTACTACTCAAATAATGAGAAGAAGTATGTTGACAGGCTTCACAATATGAAGATTGGCGAGAAATTCAATCTGGATATTATGGGTGAAGGCCGCGCTGTAATCCACTCACCAGGTGATGCAATGTGGAGTAAACTCACACTACCTATGATGGCTATGGGATATGCCTCTCTGCTTACACCACTTCATACACTTGCTTTCTATAATGCAATAGCAAACAGGGGAAAGATGATGAAACCCTATTTTGTTGAGAGTTTGCAGAGACATGGAGTTGTGGAAAAAGAGTTTGAACCACAGGAGATGAGTGGAGCGATTTGTTCAGAATCTACAATTAGGCTGGTTCATGAAGCTCTCAGGGGCGTAGTTGAGCACGGCACTGCAAAAGCCCTGGATGACCCGAGGTATAAGATTTCCGGTAAGACAGGTACTGCTCAGATAGCTTTTGACGGCAGATATATTGACTCTCAGGGATACAGAAAACATCAGGCATCTTTTGCCGGTTTTTTCCCGAGTGATAATCCAAAATATTCTGCGATAGTTGTGCTTTATACAAATAAAACACGTGCAAATTTCTATGGAGGTTCCTGGGCAGCACCGGTATTTAAACAAATCTCAGACAGAATTTTTGCAAATAATCCACAATGGAGCAGTCCGGTAAATGGAAAAGGTAAAATTACTGCGACTAAACCACTTATACTATCCGGTAAGAGGGCAGAGACAGAAAAGCTCCTCTCTTCGCTTCCCGCAGCCAAGCCGGCAGGAAATGCAAACGGAGAGTGGCTGACTGTTGAAAAAGACTCTCTGGACAGGATGATTATTAAAACCTATACCCCTGTCAGAGATAGTGTTCCAAGTGTACTTAACATGGGGTTAAGGGATGCTTTATATATTTTAGAGAACAAAGGATACAGAGTGAAATTCTCCGGAAAAGGACGTATTGTAAGACAAAATCCTGCTCCGGGCAGCTCTCTTGAAAAGCGTGGTATAATTGAAATTGAACTTTCTGAAGAGTATGAAACTGAATAGAGTAACAAAGGGAATCAATTTACTTGAATCTACAGGAGGTAATACCGGGTCTGTAGAGATTGGTGGTATTTGCTTTGACTCAAGATGCTGCAGTAAAGGAGACCTTTTTGTTGCACAAAGAGGTGTTGCTTCAGATGGCCATAAGTATATAAAAATGGCTTTTGAAAAAGGTGCATCTGCAGTGATATGTGAGGAGTTACCTAAGGAGAGTCTGAACGGCGTTATAGTCAGAGTAAGTGACACTCACAGTGCACTCGGTATACTCTCATCCAATTTTTACAACAACCCTTCAGAGAAGATGAAAGTGGTTGGGATTACAGGTACTAACGGCAAAACTACTACAGCAACACTGTTGTACAGGTTATTCACAAATTTGGGCTACAAGTGCGGCCTGCTCTCAACTATTTCAAATTACATTGCCGGCAGAGAGGTAGGTGCTACACACACAACACCAGATCCTGTTCAGCTTAACAGATTAATGGCAGAGATGGTAGAGAGTGGATGTGAATACTGTTTTATGGAGGTAAGTTCCCACTCCCTTGATCAAAAAAGGGTTGCCGGTGTAAAGTTTACCGGGGGAATCTTTTCAAACATCACTCATGACCACCTTGATTATCATAAAACTTTCGCCGAGTACATAAGAGTGAAGAAGAGCTTTTTTGATAATCTTCCATCAGATGCATTTGCACTTACCAATATTGACGACAGGAATGGTTTGGTTATGCTCCAGAATACAGGTGCAGTGAAATACAGATACTCCTGCCTCTCTCCTGCAGATTTTAATTGCAGAATTATTGAGAAAAGTCTTGACGGAATGATGCTCAGTATAGGAGGGAAAGAGGTGTGGACAAGATTTATAGGCGCCCATAATGCATACAATCTGCTTGCTGTTTACTCCGTTGCAAAACTTCTGGGGGCAGCTGAAGATGAAATTCTGATAGAGTTAAGTAACCTTTCCACCGTTTCAGGAAGGCTAGAGTATATAAAGGGGGGCAATGATATAACTGCAGTTGTGGATTATGCACACACTCCGGATGCGTTGGAAAATGTATTAAAAACATTGAAAGACAGTGCAGATGGACGAGAAATAATCACCGTTTTTGGATGTGGCGGAGACAGAGATAAAACAAAGAGACCGGAAATGGCAGAGGTTTCAGCCAGGTACTCCGATAAAATAGTTGTCACCTCTGATAACCCGAGGAATGAAGAGCCGGGGGATATCATTGAGGATATTAAAAAGGGGTTCCAGCATAAAGATTTATTAAGGACACTATTTATTACAGACAGAAGAGAGGCAATTAAAGCTGCAATTATGATGGCTCCGGCAGGAAGTATAATCCTTGTAGCCGGTAAAGGCCATGAGAATTATCAGGACGTCAGGGGTGTAAAACACCACTTTGATGATAAGGAGGAGATTATGAAAACTTTTGGAATAAACAGTTAAGATATGTTGTACAATTTATTTGATTACCTACAGGGTTCAATTGATTTTCCGGGTTTCGGGTTATTTAAATATATCTCATTCAGAGCTATTTCTGCTGTTATATTATCAATGCTTATAGCACTGTTTGTAGGAAAACGGATTATTAAGAAATTGGCAATCAAACAAATTGGAGAAAGCATAAGAGATTTGGGCCTTGAAGGGCAGATGCAAAAGAAGGGAACTCCAACAATGGGAGGAATTATAATACTTGTATCCCTTCTAATACCGGCAGTTCTGCTGGGAGATCTCACCAACATATATGTTCAGTTAATGATTCTGGCTGCTGTGTGGCTTGGCATTATCGGATTTCTTGATGACTACATCAAAGTATTCAAGAAAAACAAAGAGGGTCTTCATGGTAAATTCAAGATTTTCGGACAAGTAGGTCTTGGCCTGATTGTGGGTCTCAGTCTCTATCTAAGCGACCAGGCAGTTGTAAGGGTTCCTTCAAGCAATAGTGTAAAAGAGGCACATGCAGAGGTTATTACTCAGGAGGGTTTTACAGATAAAGTTGAATATTTTAAAGATGAAAAGAGTACAAAGACAACTATTCCTTTTGTAAAGGATAATGAGTTTGATTATGCATGGCTCTCCCCTGTAGGAGGTGAAGCGGGACAAAAAATTGGGTGGATAATATATGTACTTATTGTAATATTTATTGTTACTGCCGTTTCAAATGGTACAAATCTTACAGACGGGATGGACGGACTTGCAACAGGGGTATCGGCAGTAGTGGGCGTCACTCTTGCTGTCCTGGCATATCTCTCCGGTAATATTATATATGCAAACTATCTGAACATAATGTATATACCCAATACCGGAGAACTTGTAGTAGTTCTGGCAGCGTTTATTGGGGCATTGGTGGGATTTTTATGGTATAATTCATATCCTGCTCAGGTCTTTATGGGTGATACCGGCTCTCTGGCAATTGGTGGAATAATAGCTGTTGCAGCTATAGTGATAAGAAAAGAGCTTCTTATTCCAATACTATGCGGGATATTCTTTGTAGAAAGCCTGTCTGTTATTATTCAGAGGCTCTATTTTAAATATACACGAAAAAAATATGGAGAGGGTGTAAGGATTTTCAAGATGGCTCCGCTTCACCATCATTTCCAGAAGGAGGGCATCCCTTCTATAATTCAGAAACCAGAGAGAGCGCTACCGGAGGCTAAAATTGTAGCAAGGTTCTGGATTATAGCAATAATCCTGGCAGTCATTACAGTAATAACATTGAAAATTAGATAGTTATGTCAAAAGTAGTAGTTTTGGGTGGTGGAGAGAGTGGTGTAGGTGCAGCTGTATTAGCAATGGTTAAAGGACATGAGACGTTCCTTTCTGATTGTAATATGCTGCAGGATGATGCCAGAGCAATGCTTGAGAGGTTCAACATCCCTTATGAACATGGCGGACACACACGAGAGAGAATTCTTGATGCAGATGAGGTTATAAAAAGTCCGGGCATCCCTGATACTGTTCCAATAATGGATGAAATTTTTGCACAGGGAATTCCTGTTATCTCAGAAATTGAGTTTGCCGGAAGGTATGATAAATCCAAAAAGATTTGCATTACCGGAAGCAATGGTAAAACCACAACCACATCAATTATCTATTTCCTGATGAAAAATGCCGGTCTTAATGTAGGACTTGCAGGAAACATAGGACAGAGTTACGCATTTCAGGTTGCTACAAAGAATTATGACTACTATGTTCTTGAACTCAGCAGTTTCCAGCTTGAAGGCATGTACGATTTCAAAGCCGACATCGCCGTTTTGCTCAATATCACTCCTGACCATCTGGACAGATATGATAATAATATGGAGAATTACATCAAGGCGAAGTTCAGGATTACCAGGAATATGTCATCAGAAGATTGTTTCATATTCTGCGCGGACGATGAAATAAGCATCTCTCATCTTAACAAGATTGTTCTTCAGGCAAAACAACTGCCATTCAGTCAGAGCCATGAGGTGGAAGAGGGTGCGTTCATGAGAGACGAACAGATGCATGTTGTTTATAATAGTGATGAGTATAAGATGTTTGTTAATGAGCTGTCTCTTCAGGGTAAACACAACATTTATAACTCTATGGCAGCGGCAATTACAGGCAAGGTCCTTCAGATAAGCAACAATGTATTAAGAGAGAGTTTGTCAAGTTTCAAAGGTGTTGAACACAGACTAGAGAATGTCCTTAAGGTAAAAAATGTTCTGTATATAAACGATTCCAAAGCAACAAACGTCAATTCAACATGGTATGCCCTTGAGAGTATGAAAACTGGGGTTATATGGATAGCAGGCGGAAAAGACAAAGGAAACGACTACTCCCCACTTTACGACCTGGTTAAGGATAAGGTAAGGGTCCTTATATGTCTGGGTGTAAATAATACAAGACTTCACGAGGAGTTTGGAGGACTTGTTGATGAGATATATGATGCCGCTTCAGCCAGAGAGGCAGTTGAGACAGCCTACAGAGTTGCAAAATCAGGCGAGACTGTTTTGTTGTCGCCAGCCTGTGCAAGTTTTGACCTGTTCAGGAATTATGAAGACAGAGGAAAACAGTTTAAAGAGGCAGTTGCTTCGCTTTAAATTTTATGGAAGATAAGTTAATAAACAGGCTCAAGGGAGACAAAGTGATATGGGTAATAGTAATTGCTCTGTCGCTTATATCTATAGCAGCCGTATACTCGTCAAGCAGTTCATTGGCTTTCCGCGAAGAGAGGAGTACATTCTTCTATCTTCTCAAGCAGATGAGATTTGTAATTCTCGGGTTAACGGCTCTTTACATATGCTCTAGAATACCCCTGGGCTGGTATAGGCTTATCTCCTATCTCGGAATGATTCTGAGCATAGGGCTTCTTGTTGCGACTATGCTTATCGGGAGTAAAATAAATGACGCTGAAAGATGGATAACTATTTTTGGGATATCATTCCAGCCGAGTGAGATTGCAAAGATAACCACCATGTTATATCTGGCAAAAGTTCTTGAAGATCACAAATTTGAATCTTTTAAAGAGTTTCTAATATGGGTGGTTGCACCGTTGGGTTTTGTACTTCTCTTAATTTTGAATGGAAGTGCATCAACAGCACTGGTACTGGGTGGTCTCTCATTTCTGGTTCTGATTGTTGCAGGTATAAAAACATCACATCTGGTTAAAACTGCCGGAATTGCTACAGCCTTGATTGCACTCGTATTTCTGGCACACGTCACTTTTGGATTATTCCCTAGGATTGCGACGATGATGTCCAGAATCAAAAATTTCACAACTGAAAAACAGATTGAGGAGCACCTTACACCTCAGGAAAAACAGCGTATACTGGACAAAACTTTCCAGGCCGATATGGCTAAAATTGCAATAGCATCTTCAGATGGTATTGGAAAAGGTCCGGGAAAAAGCACTCAGAGGTATGTACTCCCTCACCCCTATTCAGATTTTATTTACTCTATCATAGTTGAAGAGTGGGGTCTGGCCGGAGGAATTATTATCGTTATGCTTTATTTATGGTTCCTTTACAGATGTATAGCTATTGCACGGGGATGCACGAAAATCTTTTCGGCAATAACGGTGATTGGGCTTGGCCTTCTGATTACATCTCAGGCAATGTTGCATATTCTGGTGAATGTAAGCATACTGCCTGTTACCGGGCACACACTTCCACTGATAAGTCTTGGAGGAACATCATTGATAATTATGAGCTCTGCCTTTGGAATAATACTGGCTGTAAGCAGAAGTGTAGAAAACAGTAATTGTGCGGTAAATACAAAAACTGCAGAAGAGCAGAAAGAGGGAGAGGAGGCCATAGAGTTATGAGCATTGAAAAGAGAATAATTATAAGTGGAGGTGGCACAGGGGGGCACATATTCCCTGCTATCTCAATAGCTAATGAAATAAAGAAGAAAGATCCTCAGGCGCAAATTCTGTTCGTAGGAGCTCTGGGGAAGATGGAGATGGAGAGAGTCCCGCAGGCAGGGTACGATATTGAGGGGCTGCCTGTAGCCGGATTAAAGAGAAAACTATCATTCTCAAACTTGTTACTCCCTTTTAAAGTATTAAGAAGTTTAAAGATTGCCGGTAATATTATTGAAAGATTTAAACCTCAGGTAGTTGTTGGCGTTGGAGGTTATGCAAGTGCTCCCCTGCTGTGGGTTGCAGGAAGAAGGGGTATCCCATATCTTATTCAAGAGCAGAACTCTTTTGCCGGACTTGCAAACAGAATTCTCTCCAAAAAAGCATCTGTAATTTGTACAGCTTATGAGGGGATGGGAAGGTTTTTTCCTGAAGAGAAGATACTTGTTACAGGTAATCCCGTCAGAGATGGAATAGAGCTTACTACTCCGGCTCTAAAATCTGAAGCAAAAAGGTTTTTTGGGATTGCAGACGAGGAGAGAGTATTGCTGGTAACTGGCGGGAGTTTGGGAGCACGAACTTTAAATACAGCTGTGCAGGATTGGATAAGCACTCATGAAGATTGCAGCTTTAGAATTATCTGGCAAACTGGCAGATACTACAAGGAGGATATGGATGGATTTATGTCTTCAAACAAGAGATCCTATGTAAGCCACTTTGCTTTCCTTGACAGGATGGATCTTGCAATTGCAGCTGCAGATGTAATAGTGACAAGAGCAGGTGCTGGTACTATATCTGAACTAAGTATAGCAGGGAAGGCGTGCATTTTTGTTCCGTCTCCTATAGTTGCAGAGGACCATCAGACACATAACGCAATGACCCTGGTAAAAAAAGGGGCTGCATTGATGATAAAAGATTCTGAAGCCGGTGAATATCTGATGAATTCGGCAGCAGAGTTAATAGAAGACAGGCTTAGGATAGAGGAGCTGGAGGAGAAGATAAAACAGATGGCTTATTCAGATGCCGCATCTGTTATTGTAAACGAGTTATTCAAGTTAATACGCAGAGAGATATGAGGAGTGTATATCTTATAGGAATAGGCGGAATAGGTATGAGCGCACTGGCAAGGTATTACCACCATGCCGGGTATTATGTTGCCGGGTATGACAAAACTCCCTCTAAAATAACTGCAGAGCTTGAGAAAGAGGGAATGTCCGTACACTTTGAAGATAACCTGGAGCTAATCCCGGAATGCGTTAAAAACAACTCAGATGAGACTTTGGTAATCTACACCCCTGCAGTTCCGTCAGATATGGGAGAGCTTGAATATTTCAGAAATAACAAGTACAGACTAATAAAAAGATCTCTGGCTCTGGGTGAGATTGCCTCATCAAAGAGGACGCTTGCCGTAGCCGGTACTCATGGTAAAACATCTACCTCAACACTTCTTGCGCACATTATGAACTCCAGTGGAAAAGGGTGCACAGCGTTCCTTGGAGGAATCTCAAAAAATTATCATACAAATCTGCTCCTTTCAAAAAGTGAATATCTGGTTGCAGAAGCCGATGAGTTTGACAGATCTTTTCTGCAGTTATGGCCGGACACTGCCATAATAACTTCAACAGATGCAGATCACCTGGATATATACAGTAACCATCAGAATATAAAAGATGCTTTTGCCGCCTTTGCCTCTCAGGTTAAACCTGCCGGAACGCTTATCCTGAAAAACGGGTTAGAGGTTGAGGCAAAAATATCAGTTGGGACATCAGTTTACAGATACTCTTTTAATGATGGCGGTGACTTTTACGCAGACCAGATTACACCGCTGCAGGGAGGTTATTTCAGATTCTCACTTGTACACCCAAAAGGCACTATTGAAAACTGTACTGTAGGAATCCCCGGTTGGGTGAATGTTGAGAACGCAATAGCCGCATCTGCTGCTGCCCTGATTAATGGTGTTGATGAATTAAAAGTTAAAGAGGCACTTGCTTCATTCAAGGGGGTTGAGAGGAGATTTGATATCCACATCAACACACCTGAGATTGCATATATTGATGACTATGCACACCATCCGAGAGAGATATCCGCAGCAATCTCATCAATAAGGAATATATTCCCCGGAAAAAGATTAACCGGTATATTCCAGCCACATCTTTACACCAGAACAAGAGATTTTGCAGATGATTTTGCAGCTAGCCTGGATATGCTTGATGAGTTAATCCTTATGGATATATATCCTGCAAGAGAGTTGCCGATTCCCGGAGTTACGTCTGAAATAATTTTCAGTAAGATGGAGCTCAAAAAGAAGCAGATTGTATCAAAGGAGAACCTGTTAGAGACAATTGATAAAATGAAACCGGAAATTCTAATAACATTTGGAGCCGGTGATATTGACAGATTTATAGAACCTATTACCAGGATGCTAAAAAAGAGGTACAATGTTTAGAAAAATAGCCATATATACAGGTTATGTGCTTCTTATAGGAGTATTGGCAGCCTATTTTGTTTTTTCAACTAAACTTGAGAGAAGCGGGAGCTCAAAGGTGATTTGCAAAAGAGTAGAAATTTCAATACTAGACAGCAATTTAAACAAATTTGTAAGTGAAGATGAGATAGGAGAATTAATAAGAGAGCAGGGCATTACAGCAGGTGAAAGCAAGCTGAAACACATAAATCTTCATCAGTTGGAACAGATGTTAAATAACAGGACTGCTGTTAAAGTGTCACAAATTAACTACAATGGTGAAGGTGTTATGAAAGTAAGAGTTGAACAACGCAGACCTGTTCTCAGAATTGAGACAGAGAGCGGAGGCTTTTACATTGATGACAGTGGATATATTTTCCCGTTGGTTAAAACTTTCACCTCTTATGTTCCTGTGGTGACAGGAAAAATACCTCTGTCCATCGCTCCCGGATTCAGGGGAAGATTAAAGGAGAACAGGGAATGGAGTGACCAGATGGTATATATGGGGAATTTCATTGATAAAAATGAAATCTTTGATGCGCAGATAGAACAGATTGACGTTGATGAAAAGGGAGATCTGTACATTATCCCGAGGGTAGGACAGCATTTAATTGTGTTTGGCAAACCAGACAATATTGAAGAGAAATTTAAAAAGTTAATGGCATTCTATGATCACATAGTACCCAATGCCGGATGGGAAAAATACAGCCTTATAAGCCTGCAATATGAGAACCAGATTGTATGCACAAAAAGAAAAGGCATTAAAGAAAACAAGACTAATATTGAAAAAAACCTGAATATATGAAAACTTACACTGCAGCAATAGACCTTGGAACAACTAAGGTTGTAAGCCTGGTTGGAGAAAAAAGTGAATCCGGTTACAAAATCATCTCCTTCAGGCAAACCCCTTCAAAAGGAATCATGAGGGGTGAAGTTGTAAATATCCAGAATGTTCTGGATTCGTTAAAGCCTACTCTTGACGGCATTAAACAAGAGTGCGCCGTGGATATTAAAGAGGTCTATGTTGGTATAGCAGGTCAGCACATCAGATGTACAGACGAGGGCTGCAAAAGAAACAGACAAAGGCCGGACAATCTCATTACTCAGGAAGAGATAGATGAGATGACAGAAGAGATGTACAAAACAAGAGTAAACGCCGGAGAAAAAATTCTTCACGTAATACCTCAAAGCTACAATGTTGACGACCATATAGGACAGACAGAGGTTGTAGGTATGGTAGGGAGTCAGATTGAGGGGAATTACAAATTATTTATCGGCAGAACTAACTCTGCAGAGCACAGTAAATCTGTTATTTCAAGAGCAGGACTAAAGCTCAAAGAACTTGTTCTTGAACCCGTTGCATCGGCAATGGCAGTCCTTTCTGAAGAGGAGATGGAGACAGGAGTGGCCATGATTGATATTGGAGGTGGAACTACAGATCTGCTCATAATCGAAAACAATATTATAAGGCATACAGCAGTCATTCCGTTTGGAGGCAACTCAATCACAGAAGATCTTAAGCAAGGGTGCGGAGTCTCATCAAGAAATGCAGAACAGATGAAGATTCAGTACGGATCATGTATTACTGAATATGCTCCCGATAACAAGACCGTGATTATTCCCGGCATGAACGGCTCTAACTCCAGAGAGGTATCATTTAAAGTAATTGCAAGCATTATTGAGGCAAGAGTAGCTGAGATTGTTGAAGCGATAATGTACGAAATTGAGCGTTCAGGATTTCAGGATAAGCTTCACAGCGGTATTGTCCTGACCGGAGGCGGTTCTCAACTCGCACACATCTGTAATTATGTTACTTACAAAACAGGATATAGTACAAGAATTGCCTCTCCGCAGAATAATATTACCTTTGACTCACCGGAAGAGGTTAACAAACCAAGTTCATCAACTGCTGTAGGATTGCTCATTTATGGTTGTGAAAAGGCAATTGAAAGAGAAGAAGAGCTTGAGATGGGCAACGTAATGGTTGATAATACGCTTTTCCCTGAAGAAGTTCTGGAGACGGCAACAGTTACAGTTGAACGCCCTGATCCAAAAAGGCCAAAGAAACCTGCCAGAGAAAAGAGGAAGAGTATTTTTGATATGATAGGCACATTCTTTGATTCAGCAAATAATGAAGCATAGATAAAATGAAAGATTATATACCGATAAATTGGGAATCAAATGGTTCCATTATCAAAGTTATTGGAGTGGGCGGCGGAGGCGGAAACGCCGTAAATCAGATGTTCCAGCAAGGGATAAAAGATGTGGACTTCATGATCTGCAACACAGACACCATGGCTTTGAAAAACAGTCCGGTTCCTGAAAAGATTCAGCTGGGGCATGATCTTGCAAAGGGGCTCGGGGCAGGATGTGACCCTGAAAGGGGCAGAAGTGCTGCACTAGAATCAATTGACACAATTAAAGCCTCTCTTGCCGGGCAAACAGAAATGGTATTTATCACAGCGGGAATGGGTGGCGGTACAGGTACAGGTGCAGCACCTGTTATTGCAAAGCTTGCAAGAGAGCTCAACCTTCTTACAGTGGGGGTAGTAACACTGCCCTTCAGAGATGAGGGTCTGGAGTTTCTGAAAAGGGCAATTGTAGGTATTAAAGAGCTTGAAAAATATGTTGATTCTCTGCTGATAATTGACAATCAAAAGATTTATAAAATTTTTGGAGAACTTAATATTTTTGATGCATTCCCAAAATCAAATTCGGTACTCAATTCTGCGGTTAAGGGTATAGCTGAGATTATTACAAGACCGGGATTCATTAATGTGGATTTTGCCGACGTAAAAATGATCATGCAAAACAGCGGCATGGCGTTGCTTGGAACCGGTACTGCAGAGGGAGAGAACAGAGCGATAAGAGCTGTAGAAGAGGCTTTTTCATCTCCTTTACTTAATGATTATGACTTAAAGACTGCAAAAGGAGTGCTTGTAAACATCACTTCAAGCAGCAACAACGGCCTCACAATGGCAGAACTGTCTCAGATTATGGACTACATTAAAGAGTACACGGGAGACAATGTTCAGAAATTCAAAAGAGGTGTTGTGAATGACCCTGAAATAGGAGAGGCCATAAGCGTCACAGTAGTTGCGACAGGCTTTGATATGCACTCTCTGCCGCAAATATCAACAGAAGGGGATAAACTTGTTGAAAGTGTAACACTTGGTGGTGATATTCAGATACAGAGTCCATCATCACAGGTTGTTATAGATATAAAACAAAATCAAAGGATTCAGACAGAGCCTATCAAGTCAAAAGAGTCAGTAAGGCCTGCAGCTCAAACTTCGTTAGCACCAGGCAGCATAAAGACAAAACCTGCCCTCATACTGGCTCCTGAAGATAATATTGTTGACCTTGAGAGTCAACCTGCTTATATCAGAAGAAAAATATTGATTAATAAGGAGGAGCGCACCTCTGCTGCCTCGGGTATTGAGGATACAAGAGGAGCAACATCAATGAGGATTGAAGAGAGTGAGGGTAAACAGCATCTCCTCTCGGATAACTCATACCTCCATCAAACACAAGATTAAAAATGGCAGAAAAGACCAGAGTTCGTTTTGCTCCAAGTCCCACAGGACCTCTTCACATGGGAGGAGTCAGGACTGCTCTCTATAATTACCTGTATGCAAAACAGAGTGGCGGAAATTTCATTCTCAGAATAGAAGATACAGACTCCCAGAGATTCGTTCCGGGAGCAGAGGAGTACATAATAGAAGCACTGGCCTGGTGCGGTATTTCACCTGATGAGGGGGTTGAAAACGGGAAAATGGTTGAGATACCTTCAGAGAGACACCCACATGCCCCATACAGACAGTCTCAGAGGAAACATCTATACAGAGAGTATGCTGAACAACTGGTAAATAACGGATTTGCATATTACGCCTTTGACACATCTGAGGAGCTGGACCAGCTAAGAGCCAGCTATGAAGCAAGAGGGGAGACATTTACATATAACTACCTTGTAAGGGACAAGCTTACTACATCAATTAACCTTTCTGAAGAGGAGACTCAAAAAAGGCTTACTGAGGGGAATCACTGGGTAGTGAGATTCAAGATGCCTGTTGACAGGGTTGTAAAAATGCATGATATGATCAGGGGGGATATTGAGGTAAACTCAAGCACTCTTGATGATAAAGTATTATGGAAGGCAATTGACGAACTTCCCACTTATCATCTGGCAAACATTGTTGATGACCACCTGATGGAGATTACAGACGTAATACGCGGAGAGGAGTGGCTGCCGTCTCTTCCTCTTCATTACCTCTTATATGAAGCTCTCGGATGGAGCCATAACAAGCCCAACTTTGCCCATTTGTCACTACTCCTCAAACCTGACGGGAAGGGGAAATTAAGCAAAAGGGATGGAGACAGACTCGGTTTTCCGGTATTTCCACTTGAATGGAGAAATAGCGAAGGTGAAGTATCCAGAGGATACAGGGAAGATGGATATTTTCCTGAAGCTTTTGTAAATCTTCTTGCTTTTCTTGGTTGGAATCCGGGTACAGAGCAGGAGATTTTCACACTTGAGCAGCTTGTAAAAGAGTTTACCCTTGACCGGGTTGTAAAGTCGGGAGCTAAGTTCAATCCGGACAAAGCTCACTGGTATAATCAGGAGTACCTTAGAATGAGGAAAACTGATGAGCTGGCAAAAGATTTTTCACAGATACTTTCACAAAAAGGGGTTAAATCAGATATAAATTATGTGACTGAGGTAATCTCTCTTCTTAAGGAGAGAGCTGTTTTCATAAAAGATTTCTGGGAACTGGGAGAATTCTTCTTTAAGGCTCCGGCTGATTACGACCTGAGTGTTAAGGCAAAATTCTGGAAAGCCGAGACACCACAGATACTTGATGACATCACAAAATCTCTGAATGAACTACAGGATTTTTCAAAGGAGAGTGTTGAACTACTCATCCCGTCCCTTATAAAAGAGAGAGGATGGCAGATGGGAGCTGTAATGAATACACTAAGACTTGCAATTGTAGGTGCATCAAGGGGTCCGGGAGTTGCAGACATAATTGCTTTGATAGGTAAAGAGGAGAGTCTGTCAAGAATTCAAAAGATTATTAAAGCCTTTGCCTGACCATCTGCTCCCATTTCCATGCAGATCTAAAGACATCTTCAAGCGGAGTGTCGGCTCTCCAGCCGAGCACTTCGTTTGCTTTTGCGGGGTCTGCCCACACCTTTTCAACATCCCCTGCCCTTCTGCCAACTATCTTATAAGGCACATCAACACCTGTTGCCTTCATAAATAGATTCACTACCTCTAAAACCGAAAGCCCTTTTCCTGTACCCAGGTTGAAGTATTCAACATCTCCGGATCCCTGAGCTGAATTACAGAGCAATCTGTCAACTGCCTTCACATGTGCTTTTGCAAGGTCACAAACATAGATGTAATCTCTTATACATGACCCGTCAGGCGTATTATAGTCATTCCCAAAGACACTCAGCTCTCCCCTCAGACCTATTGCTGTCTGGGTTACAAACGGGAGAAGATTCTGAGGCACACCTCTTGGCAACTCACCAATTAAAGCCGAAGGGTGGGCACCGATGGGATTAAAATACCTCAGTGCAACTGCCTTTAATCTTCCTCCGGAGGCTTTAGATGTGTCGGAAAGAATATCTTCGCAAATCTGCTTTGTCCTGCCGTATGGAGATGTTGCAGGCTGAAGCGGAGCAATCTCACTTACCGGAAGATTTTCAGCAGAAGGTTGTCCGTACACTGTACAGGAGGATGAGAATACAACACCACCGCCTCTACCCTCCCTTGTCAACTCATCAAGAAGACAAATCAAAGAATCAATATTGTTTTTATAGTACTCCAGAGGCTTGTCTACACTCTCTCCTACAGCTTTATATGCTGCAAAATGTATTGCGGCAGAGATATCCGGGTGTCTTGCAAAAAGTCTTTTCATATCCTCTTTGTCAGAACAATCAAGTTCCATAAAACAATGTCTCTTCCCGGTGATCTTCTCAAGGCCATCCAATACATCCGGTGTGGAGTTTGAAAAATTATCCACAATTACCACCTCATAACCTGCAGAGTCAAGTTCAACAACAGTGTGTGCCCCAATATATCCCGCACCTCCGGTTACCAGAATTTTCTTTTTACCCATCATCATTTCTTCTTGTAGAATTGTTTAATAGCCTCAGCTATAAAAAATTGCTGATTATAACTTAGTTCAGTATGCATTGGCAGTGACAAAACCTCTTCAGAAATTTTATCTGAAACGGGTGTTTCACATCTCCTGACAACTCTGGAGATAAAGGCAGGCTGTTTGTGGACAGGATACGGATAATAAATCATAGATGGTATTCCCTTCTTCTCAAGAAACTCCTTTAATCCATCCCTCTCTTTACATCTTAAAGTAAACTGATGATATACATGTGTACTTCCTATTGTCTCCTTTGGCAACACAATCTCATCTATATCTTTAAGCAACTCTCTGTACAGAGCTGCAGACTTCTGCCTTAATGAAGTGTATTGATCAAGATACTTAAGTTTAACACTTAATATGGCTGCCTGTAATGTGTCCAACCTGGAATTACAGCCTATCACTTCATGCCTGTACTTCACTCTCTGTCCATGATTTGCAATCATTCTCAACATATCGGCGAGATCCTCATCCTGAGTAAACATCGCCCCCCCATCCCCGTAACAGCCAAGGTTTTTTGAGGGGAAAAATGAGGTACAGCCTATATCTCCAATAGTGCCACAACTCCTTTGCACACCATCTGACATCAAATATTTTGCACCAAGAGCCTGGGCATTATCTTCAACAACCTTAAGGCCAAATTTTGCGGCAAAAATCATAATTTCATTCATTTCTGCTGACTGGCCGAACAAATGCACAGGCATTACAGCCTTTGTTTTTGCGGTTATTAAAGATGATAACTTACTTGTGTCAATATTGAAACTCTCAGGATTAATATCTGCCAGGACCGGAATTAGACCAAGAAGCGACACAACTTCTGCAGTAGCAGCATATGTAAAAGCCGGAAGAATAACTTCATCTCCGGATTTCAGGCCGAGTGCCATAAGTGCAATTTGCAATGCATCAGTCCCGTTTGCACAAGTTATAACATGTTGTGAATTAGTGTATTTTCCAAGAGATATTGCAAACTCCTTTACCTGCCTTCCGCCAATAAACTGACAATCGTTGAGGACATCCCCAATCTCCCTGTCCAGCTCCTCCTTTATCTTTATGTATTGACCCTTAAGGTCAAGCATCTGTATTTTCATATTGGTACAAATGTAATAATTTAAAATACTAACTTTGCCTCACAAAACTATAATTATGAAAATTGGTATAGCATCTGATCATGCCGGATTTGAACTGAAAGAGATATTAAAAAAAGAGCTGACTTCAAACGGATATGAGGTTGAAGATTTTGGGACACACTCATCTCAAAGCATGGACTACCCAGATGTAGCACATCCTCTGGCAACATCTGTAGAAAATGGCACTACTCCTGTTGGAATAGCAATATGCGGTTCTGGTAATGGTATCAGTATGACAGTGAACAAACACTCGGGTATTAGGGCAGCACTTTGCTGGAATGAAGAGCTTGCAAAACTTGCAAGAAATCACAACGATGCAAACATACTATCTCTTCCGGCAAGATTTATAACACCTGACGAGGCCGTAAGAATACTTCACTCCTTTCTTTCTGCCTCTTTTGACGGGGGCAGACATGAAGCAAGGGTAAACAAAATACCTTGCAAATGATTCTGAAAGATAAATTCCATATTCTGGATAAAACAAGCTCATCTCAGAGAATCTCCCGTAATATTGAAGATTATCCGGGAGGCCTTGTTATAGTCCTTGACAAACCACTGAAATGGACATCTGCAGATGCTGTGAGGAAGTTGAAATTCCGTCTCCAGAGATATTTCAATCAGAAGAATATCAAAGTGGGACATGCCGGCACACTTGATCCGCTGGCAACAGGAATTTTGCTCATTTGTGTGGGTAAAGCAACCAGATCGGCGGAACAGCTTCAATCTGAGGGAAAAGAGTATATCGCCGATATCAGATTCGGGTCTACCACACCTTCATATGATTTGGAAAAAGAGATTGATGTCACATATCCTCACGAGCATATTAACCTTAGTTTAATCACTTCACTGCTTGATGGTCTTAAGGGAGAGATTGATCAGATTCCGCCAATTTTCTCGGCAAAACTGATTGACGGAAAAAGGGCATACGAAATTGCCAGGGAGGGAAAGGAGGCAGAGATGAAACCTGCAAGAGTCAATATTTACGATCTGCAGATTATATCATACTCAGATCTTAATTTAAAAATTGCGATAAGCTGCAGCAAAGGTACCTATATAAGATCATTCGCAAGAGATATTGGTTTGGCTGCGAACAGCGGGGCTCACCTCACTGCACTTGTCAGGTCCGCATCAGGAGAGTTCAGATTGGAGAATGCTCTAAATATGGAAGAGGCCGAGGCTATCTTTGAAATTTCCTGAAAATTCTTCATTAAATTGAAACTTTATTTAAATTCATCCGTATAAGAAAGAGTCGTCAACTTTTTTATACTCAATTATGAAATTATCCCAATTCAATTACAACCTTCCGGCTGATGCTATCGCCAAGTACCCCTCAAAGTACAGAGACGAATCAAAACTTCTGGTCCTGAACAGAAAAACAGGCGAGATTGAACATGCCAGTTTTAAGGATATACTAAACTACACAAATGAGGATGATGTATTCATCTTTAATAATACCAAGGTCTTCCCTGCAAGATTATACGGAAATAAGGAGAAAACGGGAGCGGAAATTGAAGTTTTTCTTCTCAGAGAGTTAAACAGCGATCAGAAGCTATGGGATGTTCTGGTTGACCCTGCAAGAAAAATCAGAATCGGCAACAAACTCTATTTTGGAGAGAATGACAGCCTTGTTGCAGAGGTAATTGACAATACAACTTCAAGGGGCAGAACTTTGAGATTTTTGTTTGACGGAACACATGAAGAGTTCAAGTCAACACTCTTCAGAATGGGTGAAATGCCCATTCCCAAATGGATAAGATCAAAAGCAGAGAGTATTGACTCTGAAAGGTATCAAACCATTTTTGCTCAAAATGAGGGTGCTGTTGCCGCACCGGCTGCCGGACTGCACTTTAGCAGAGAGTTACTTAAAAGAATGGAGATTAAGGGGGTTAACACCACCAGCATAACATTACACATGGGTTTGGGAAATTTCAGAACTGTTGATGTAGAAGATCTCAGTAAACACAAAATGGATTCAGAGCAGATGCTGATTTCAGAAGATGCTGCTAATGACATTAACGGGGCAAGAGATAAAGGCAAAAAGATATTTGCAGTGGGAGTTACTGTACTCAGAGCAATTGAAACATCAGTTACAACACAAAGCAGGATTAAACCATTTAACGGGTGGACAAATAAATTCATTTTCCCTCCTTACAACTTTGCAATTCCGGATGCTCTGATCTCTAACTTTCATCTCCCTCAGTCTACCATGCTTATGACAGTTGCCGCTTTTGGCGGATATGAAAATGTCATGAAGGCGTACAATATTGCACTAAAAGAGGGCTATAAATTTGGCACGTACGGTGATGCAATGCTCATAATATGATTTATCCTATTCTGGAAGAGTTTCTTCTGATTCTATAAGAGTTTTAAAATTTTCATCGGGATATCATGCTACTTTTGGAATAAAAAAGCATGTATTCCGATGATCTTATTTACGACATGGCACTTTGTTCAATCTTCAGGTACCGAGTGGAGATGCCTAAGAAAATAATCGAGAGCTTCTCCTCGTCAAAAGCACTTTTCTTTATGGGGAGAGATGAACTTGAGGAAATCTTTGGAAAAGGGAGCAGATATACCCAGGATATTATTTCAGGCAGAGAACTTGAAATAGCGAAAAGGGAGGTTGATTGGTGTGTTGAAAAGGGGATAAAAATTCACAGAATGGGAGGCATTGACTTCCCCCCGCAATTGTTAAACTGTCCGGATGCACCCATAGTTTTCTACTCAATAGGGAACTGTAACTTAAACAGCGATAAAATTATTGCGGTTGTAGGCACAAGACAAGCCTCGGAAAGGGGGATACAGGAGTGCCGGATGATTGTAAAAGAGCTGGCAGAGAGCGGTGAGGCTCCTGTTATAGCCAGCGGACTAGCTTATGGCATAGATATAACGGCTCATGAAAGCGCCCTTGAATATGGCCTTGATACAATTGCTGTTCTTGCAAATCCGCTTGACAGAATTTATCCCAGAGCACACACTTCACATGCAAGAAGAGTTGTGAAACAGGGGGCGCTTGTCACCGAATTCCCAAGAGGCAGTCATGAATTCAAAATTAATTTTGTACAGAGAAACAGAATGATTGCCGGTTTATCAAAAGCAACAATTATTGTAGAATCAAGGAAAAAGGGAGGTGCTCTGACAACGGCTGAACTGGCTGATTCTTATTCAAGAGAAGTGTTTGCGCTTCCCGGAAGAATCACGGATTTAAGATCAGAAGGCTGTAACAACCTCATTGCAAAAAATGAGGCAACAATTTTTACCTCGGCAAAAGATTTCCTTGTATCGCTGGGCTGGAAGAAAAGTAGTAAAGTTTCAAAGCCGGAGAGTACTTCTCTGTTTTACACCGGAGACCCTCTTAAAGAAAAATTATTACTAGCTTTGAGGCTTAATCCAGAACAAAACATGGACGAACTCTGCTCATTAACAGGCATTCATATAAAAGACCTGGCATCGTCACTTCTTGAACTTGAGGTAGAGGGGTATATTTCAAAGAATCCAGGCAACAGATACATTGCCACCTAAATCACCGTGATCAATGCTGAAATTTATTGACACCCACACACATCTTTACGATGAGGTTTTTAACGATGACCACAGTACTATTGTGGAAAGAGCAAAGTCCAACGGCCTGACGGCATGTATTCTCCCGGCAATAGACAAAGAGTCTCACAGTGCTCTGTTGGAGTGCGAATCAAAATACAGCGGTTATCTTTATGCTGCTTCAGGCCTCCATCCCACATCTGTTAAAAATGACTGGGAGAGCCAGCTCTCTTTTGTATTTGATGAATTTTCCAGAAGAGAATATGTTGCTGTTGGTGAAGTAGGGATGGATGGCTACTGGTCTAAAGAGTTTTTAAGGGAGCAGGCAATTGTCTTTAAAGAACAACTTAAACTTGCTGCAGGAAAAGACCTTCCGGTTATAATACATTCAAGGGATTCATATGAAGAGATATTTGAGGTCCTTGAGAGTTGTAAATCACTTAATTTAAAAGGTGTCTTTCATGCTTTCTCGGGTAGTCCTGAGATTTTCAGAAGGATACAAAAATACGGTGATTTTATGGCAGGGATCGGAGGAGTGATAACCTATAAAAATGCACATATTGCAGAGACTGTTAAGCAAATAGGACTAAACAACATTATCCTTGAAACCGATTCCCCCTGGCTTACTCCGGCTCCTTTCAGGGGCAAGAGAAATGAACCCTCATATATTAGGTATGTAGCACAAAAAATTGCGGATATAACGGGGACTTCAGAAGAAGAGGTTGCTGAAACTACCTCTGCCAATGCAGTAAAATTGTTTAACTTGCAGCAGGAAAAATACTGATATGAACTCATCAATACTACTGATTTATACTGGTGGAACAATAGGCATGAAGCAGGATCCCATTACAGGAGCCCTGAAACCATTTAATTTCAACCAGATACTTGAAGAGGTCCCTGAACTGAGAAAATTTGGCTGCAAAATAGACACTTACTCTTTTGATCCCCCTATTGATTCATCAGATGTACAGGTAGAATTCTGGGTGGATATTGCAAAAATTATTGAACGCAATTACTCCTGCTATGATGGTTTTGTAATACTCCACGGGACAGATACAATGTCATACTCTGCTTCTGCATTGAGTTTCATGCTTGAAAACCTGTCAAAGCCGGTAATTTTTACAGGAAGTCAGCTACCCATAGGGATGCTCCGTACAGATGGCAAAGAGAATCTGATCTCTTCAATAGAAATTGCGGCTGCAAAGGACAACAGCGGGAGGGCTATGGTACCTGAGGTGTGCGTTTATTTTGAAAGTCAGCTATACAGAGGTAACAGAACAACAAAATATAATGCAGAAAATTTCCGGGCTTTCCGCTCGGCCAATTTCCCGGTCCTTGCAGATATAGGTATACACATCAGATATAACGAATCTCTTATTATCCGGGCAGATCTGAGTAAACAGTTCAGGATTCACACTAACCTTCAAACATCCGTTTCAATACTCAAAATATTCCCCGGAATAGATGAAAGCTTCGTAAAATCTTTTCTATCTATTAATAACATAAAAGCAATTATTCTGGAAACATACGGATCAGGCAATGCTCCTACCTCAGACTGGTTCATTGATTCTTTAAAAGATGCAATTGAGAGAGATATAATTATATTAAATGTAACTCAGTGCCATGCAGGAAAGGTTGATATGGATGCATATGCAACAGGAATCAGGCTTAAAGAGATAGGTGTTATTAACGGCTTTGACAGCACTACTGAGGCAGCATTAACCAAATTATTTTTTTTACTTGGGCAGGAAAATGAAACTCAGGTTATTAAAAAGAGACTGGCAGAAAATTTGCGAGGGGAAATTACAATCAATTAGTGCGAATTAAAAAATTCTTTTTAAATTGCACGATATTTGACGATAATAGAAAACAAATAACTATTTAAAATACATTGTTTAATACTTTAATCATTCAAAAATTTATGAAAAAACTTTTCATGTTTTTGGCAGTAGTTGGCTTCATGACCATTTCTGCACAGTATCTTGCTGCTCAAACTCCAGAAGAGACAGCCGCTCCAGCCGCAACTGAGACTGTTGACCAGTCAGGTACAGTTCAGCAGGAGATTCCTATTCACCAGCAACTTAAGGCTAAGTTCATTGAGGGGGGCGCAGGATTTATGGCTTCCATCCTTATCTGTCTTATTTTAGGTCTTGCTATTGCTATTGAAAGGATTATCTACCTTAACATGGCAACTACAAATACAGAGAAACTTCTGAAAGAGATTGAAGAGGCTTTTGCTACAGGTGGTGTTGAAGCTGCTAAAGAGGTTTGTCGTAACACAAAAGGCCCGGTTGCATCAATTTTCTATCAGGGTATTTCCCGTATGGACGAAGGTGTAGAGGTTGTTGAAAAATCAGTTGTATCTTATGGCGGTGTTCAAATGAGCCAGATGGAAAGCGGTCTTACCTGGATCTCTCTCTTTATTGCAACTGCACCTATGCTTGGATTCCTTGGAACAGTTATTGGTCTTATCATGGCATTTGACGATATTGAAGCAGCAGGTGATATCTCCCCTAACGTTGTAGCAGGTGGTATGAAAGTGGCTTTGATCACAACTGTAGGTGGTCTGGTAGTAGGTATTATCCTCCAGATTCTTTACAACTACATTCTTTCTAAGATTGACTCTTTGGTTATCTCTATGGAAGACGCATCAATTTCACTTATGGATATCCTAGTTAAAGTTAAAAAATAATAACTATGTCTAAATTTACTAAATATTTACTATATATACTGTTTGCAGTATCATTAGTATTTATCATAGGCTTCTTTGTAAATCAGGATGCAATGTTGGATGCTTTCCTATATTATGCATACATCCTGGTGGGCATTGCGTTAGTAGCAGCATTTGTTCTTCCTACAATAAATCTGTTACGCAATCCAAAAGGGCTTAAGAAAATGCTGATTTTCCTGGTAATGGCAGTTGTTCTTATCGGTGTATCCTATGCACTTGCATCAGGCGACCCACTTCTTGTGAAGGTAAATATGCCTGCTTCAGAAAGTACTCTTAAATTAACAGACGCAGGTCTAATACTAACTTATATACTCTCTGTATTTGCTGCATTGGCAATACTTATGGGAGGTGTCGTTAAAATGGTTAGAAACCGATAGTTATTAATAGATTAACAAAATAAAGATATGGCAAGACCAGCACAGCAATTACCTTCAGCCTCATTGGCCGATATTGCCTTCATGGTTCTCATATTCTTCCTGTTGGTTTCTACAATGGACCAGGAGATGGGTTTGCAGCGTCGTCTGCCACCTATGCCTGATCCAAACCAAAAGACAGACGACGTTCAAATTAAACGTCGTAATATAATGGTTGTAAGAATCAACGATGCAGACCGCCTGCTTGCTGGTGGTGTGCCTATGGATGTGAGCATGCTTAAGGACAAGGCTAAAGAGTTTCTTCTTAATCCTATGAATGATGAAAATCTTCCGGAAAAAGAGGAAAAGCAGATTGAAGGTTTTGGTTCTTATCCGATCTCTAAAGGTGTTATCTCATTACAAAATACACGCGGAACAAGTTATAATGCATATTTGAAAGTTCAGAACGAACTGGTAAAAGCTGTAAACGAAATCCGTGATGAATTTGCTCTTCAAAACTTCGGTAAGATCTATATGAGCCTTGACGAAGACAAACAAAGAATAGTAAGAGATGCAATACCTCAGAATATTTCGGAGGCAGATCCAAAAGATACAGGTAAAAAATAATAAAAAATAACAAGAGCAATGGCAAAATTTTCAAGAAAAGGTAAAGGCGGCGTACCAGAGTTAAGTACTGCCTCGCTTGCAGATATTGTGTTTATGATTCTGTTGTTTTTTATGGTTACTACCAGTATGAGAGAAACAGAAAGAATGGTTGCTATTAAGATGCCTGCTGCATCTGAAATAGCTAAACTTGAACGGAAAGACCTAGCTTCGTATATCTATGTAGGAACTCCAATGCCTAATCTTCAGGCACAATTTGGAACAGACTCAAGGATACAGCTGAATGACTCCTTCAAAACCGTTGATGATATTCGCGACTTCGTCGCTGCAGAGCGTGAAACCCGCAGCGAGGCTGACCGTCAGTTTATGACAGTTTCTATTAAAGCGGACGAAAATGTTCGTATGGGTATTATTACAGACATCAAACAAGAGCTTAGAAGAACTTCTGCTCTTAAGATTATGTATGGTGCCAGAAAGGCCTCCACTCCAGGGATGTAGTGCCTGATAGAAATGAATGGAAAGAAGGGTGTCTTTAAACAAAAGGACACCCTTCTTTGTCTAAAAAGAATTAATCCCCATTACAATGAAAAAATCACTTTTTACCCTATTTGCTACACTCCTGATAATCTTTAATATTTCAGCAGATGTACAGGCACAACACAGAGGTGGTGCCAAAACCCCAAAATATATATTTCTTTTTATAGGTGATGGAATGAGTCAGGCTCATATATCACTAACTGAAGCATACCTTGCAACCCAAAAGGGAACCATTGGTAATGAGCCATTTTCTTTTACTAAATTTCCAATTACCGGACTTGCAACTACCTATTCTGCAAGTTCATATATCACCTGTTCCTCAGCTGCCGGAACAGCAATAGCTACCGGAACAAAAACAAATAATGGCATGCTTGGTATAGACCCTCAGGAGAAGAACCTGAAGAGTTTTACATATAAATTAAAGGAGAGAGGATACAAGATTGGTATTATGACAAGTGTCTCAATTGACCATGCTACACCCGGAGCATTCTTTGCCAGCAGCAAATCAAGGTCAAGCTATTATGATATAGCAATTCAGCTTCCAACCAGTGGTTTTGATTTCTTTGGCGGTGGTGGTTTTGTAAATCCGGACGGAGAAGACAAAAAACAGCCCAATATCTTTTCATTGATTGAGAAAGGAGGGTACAAAATTGCCAAAGGTATTGATGAGATGAAATCGGTTAAACCGAATGATAAAGTTGTACTTGTTCAAAAAGATGGAAAAGGATCAGATCTTCCATATGCAATTGACAGAGAAGAGGGAGATCTCTCACTTAAACAAATTGTTAAAGCTGCAATTTCGCATCTGGATAACGAAAAAGGCTTCTTTATAATGGCAGAGGGCGGTAAAATTGACTGGGCCGCGCATGGAAACGATGGCAAAACAGCTATAATGGAAGTTCTGGATCTTGGAGAGGCTGTTGATGTAGCTTATCAGTTTTATCTTCAGCATCCAGACGAGACACTTATAATTGTAACAGCCGACCACGATACCGGAGGTATCACAGTTGGATCAGAAAAGGGTTATGTTCTTAAACTATCCGAACTAGAAGGCCAAAAAAGGTCTATGACTGCTGATAAATCAAATGAAGATAAGTATGAAGAGATGAATGAGAAAGCATTTATCGGATGGACTACAACTTCACATACAGGTGTTGCTGTTCCTGTTTATGCAATTGGTGCCGGTAGCAGTAACTTTACCGGAAGAATGGATAATACCGAGATATCAAGAAAAATCTTCAAGAGTCTGAAACTTGACTTCTAAGATGAAACGTATTCTATTATTAATTTTGGCTCTGAGTATCACATTAGGTGCTCAGAGTCAATCTCTTCGCAAGAGAGAGTTCCGTGGAGCCTGGATTCACACCGTAGGGAATCAACAGTTCAAAAATATGTCGGCAGATTCAATAAAGTCTCTGTTAATCAAAACTCTGGATAACTTTAGCAAAGCAGGGGTAAACGCAGTTATATTTCAGGTAAGGCCACAGGCGGACGCATTTTATATATCAGATATTGAGCCATGGAGCAGATTCCTAAGCGGTGAGCAGGGAGTAGCGCCAAAAGAGATATGGGATCCCCTTCTGTTCATGATTGAAGAGTCACACAAACGAGGTATGGAGCTTCATGCCTGGTGCAATCCATACAGAGTTACATCAAGTGACAAAGAGCAGTTACATCCAAATCACCTTTATTTCAAAAAACCGGAAATATTCAGGAAGTATGGAAAACAGCTCTACTTTGACCCTGGTGAGCCTGAATCAATAGAACATACAGTAAAAGTTATTGCAGATATCGTATCAAGGTATGATGTAGATGCAATCCACTTTGATGATTATTTTTACCCTTACCCAATTGCATTTGAAGAATTTCATGACGATGCCTCATTCGTTAAATATGCTGCTAAACAGGGCTTTGAATACTGGCAGAAGGGTGACTGGAGAAGAAATAATGTAGCTACTCTAATAAAGGAACTTAATGATACAATTAAAGCAATCAAGCCTTGGGTAAGATTTGGTATAAGTCCTTTTGGGATTCACAGAAATCTTAAAGATACACCGGATGGAAGTGGAAGTAAAACAAACGGACTATCAAATTACGAGCAACTTTTTGCTGATATCCCTCACTGGCTAAAAATGGGTTGGGTAGATTACAATGTACCACAATTATACTGGAAGATTGGCCATCCAGCAGCTGACTATAAAACACTTATTGAGTGGTGGAGTAATGGAAACTTTGGCAGACATCTTTATATAGGACAAAATATATCAACCTTCAGGGAGCCCGATATTGAAAATCCGGGCAGGAGTCAGTTCATGACTAAGATGGAGATGACAAGAACTCTTTCAAATGTTCATGGAAATGTTTGGTGGCCAGGCTGGACATTAAATTCAAATCCTGAGGGATTTACCGATTCACTTGCTGTGAATTATCAGAGAAATCCTGCAATTATTCCCGCTTATGATTTCCTTGACTCTGTTGCACCTGAGCCCGTTTCCAATATCAGGTTCAGAGGAGGTATTCTTGAATGGTCTCATCCCTATTTCATAAACGGAGCAGACAAACTTCAGGAGCCTCAGTTCTTTGCTGTTTATAGATTCCCTGCTGAAGTTGAACCGGATTATGAAAACAGTGAATATCTGTATAAAATTGTTCAGGGAAGAACCCTTCAACTTGAAAAACAGAGTGGAAAAAGGAACAAATATAAATACACAGTAACAGCTATAGACAGATGCAGGAATGAAAGTTCGCCCGGTAAATTAGTTTCTTCATCTTACTAGTTTGAAATTATTGAGATTTACCAACCTTTGAGTAACTTTGCATATTAAATGTCTACAAAATAATGGAAAGATCAAAAATTGCCGGTCTGCTAAAATCCCAGCCGGGTAAAGAGGTGTTAGTTAAAGGATGGGTTAGAACTAAAAGGGGTAATAAAAATGTTGTTTTTGTAGCTCTTAATGATGGATCAACTGTAAATAGCATACAGATAGTATTCGACATGTCAGAATTTACAGAGGAATCTCTCAGACCTGTTACTACTGGCTCCTGTTTAGCAGTTGAGGGAGAGCTTGTTTCCTCTCCGGGAGGAGGGCAGTCAGTAGAGATTGTTGCCCATAAATTAACCGTTTACGGATCAGCTGACCCAGAAACATATCCCCTTCAGAAAAAAGGGCATAGCATGGAGTTTCTGAGGGAGATAGGACATCTCAGACCAAGGACCAATACCTTTGGTTGTGTCTTCAGAATCAGACATGCTATGGCTTTCGCTGTTCACAAATTTTTCAATGACAAAGGTTTCTACTATCTTCATACACCCGTTATAACAGCTTCTGATGCAGAGGGTGCCGGAGCAATGTTTCAGGTAACAACACTTGATCTAAATAATATTCCAAGAGACAAGGAAAATAAAATTGACTTTACTCAGGATTTCTTTGGAAGAGCATCAAATTTAACTGTAAGCGGCCAGTTGGAGGGAGAGCTCGGTGCAATGGCATTGGGTGAAATCTACACTTTTGGACCCACTTTCAGAGCAGAGAACTCAAACACTCCAAGACATCTTGCCGAATTTTGGATGATTGAGCCGGAGATGGCTTTCTATGAGATTAAAGAGAATATGGACCTTGCTGAAGAGTTCATTAAATATCTTGTTAGATATGCTCTGGAAAACTGCATGGAGGATTTAAAGTTTCTCAGCGACCTGTTTGACAAGGAACTTATCACCAGACTTCAAAGTGTAATTGACACTGATTTTATCAGACTTTCATATACAGATGGAGTTGAAATTCTAATGAAATCCGGAGAGAAATTTGAGTATCCGGTATTTTGGGGAGCTGATTTGCAAAGTGAACATGAGCGTTACCTTGTTGAGAAGCACTTCAAAAGACCTGTAATACTAACAGACTACCCAAAAGAGATTAAGGCCTTCTATATGAAACAAAATGATGATGGCAAGACCGTTAGAGCCATGGACGTTCTTTTCCCAAAAATCGGTGAAATTATTGGAGGTTCACAAAGGGAGGAGTCTTTGGAAAAACTGGAGAAAAGAATTGAGGAGATGGGGATGGAAAAAGAGGGTCTGTGGTGGTATCTTGATACCAGACGATTTGGAACAGCACCACACGCAGGATTTGGACTTGGTTTCGAAAGATTATTGCTTTTTGTTACCGGAATGTCAAACATCAGAGATGTTATTCCATTTCCAAGAACTCCCAAAAATGCAGAATTTTAAAATCGAAATATGCTAATAATCGGAATAGCAGGTGGAACAGGGTCTGGAAAGACCACAGTAGTAAAAGAGATTACAAAACTACTCTCTGATAGTGAGATAGTAGTAATACCTCAGGATTCTTACTATAAAGACAACAGCCACTTGCCACTTGAAGAGAGGCTTGAGCTCAATTTTGACCACCCGGAGTCAATAGACTTTAAACTGCTTGTTAAACAGCTTAAGGACCTGAAAGCCGGCAAAGCTGTTGAGCAACCAATCTACTCCTATCTTACTTGTTCCAGATCAACAACAGAAACTGTCCATGTAAAGCCTGCCCATATAATTATCGTTGAGGGCATACTTATCTTCACATGTGCAGAGCTGCGAAATGTAATGGACATTAAAGTTTTTGTTGATGCTGATGCAGACGACCGTCTTGGCAGGGTAATAACCCGGGACAATATTGAGAGAGGAAGAACTATTGATAAAGTGCTTGAGAGGTACGAAAAAACAGTAAAACCGATGCATCTTCAGTTTATTGAGCCTAGCAAACGTTATGCTGACATTATAATTCCCCAGGGTGGACATAACAAGGTTGCAATTGACATTCTCATAGCTACAATTGAAAAAGCTTTAAAGAAGAGATAGATGTTCAAGAAGGACAATAATGCCGGGTTGTACATGACCATTGCGGTGCATCTCGTGTTATTGATTGTACTGCTCTCCTCCAGGATTGGCTATTTAATCCAGGAGGAGAGCTCTTTTGTTCTTGACTTTACAAAAGAGGAGGAGCTAGAGAGAGCGAGAAGAGAGGAGGTGATTAAGGAAGAGGTTAGCAAGGAGCTTGAAGAGATCTTTGCCGGTAGAACTCCGGTTAGAAACGTTGTGGTAGATGCAGGCAACAGAGGGAGTAATCTGAGAGACGACCGTTTCAAAAATCCAAGTCAGGTTTATGACGAGGCAAAAAAATTACAGGAAAAACTTGATGCTGCAAGAAGAGAGGCAACTCAGCAACAGGGATCAGACGAAGAAGCTGCACAGTCAGATAAAATAGATAAAGAGGCGAAAACAGAAGCATATAAAGGGCCTTCTGTTATCTCATATTCACTTGAGGGGAGGAAATCAATTTCAATGCCCATACCTGTTTATAAATGTGTGGCCGGAGGTGACGTCTCTGTTGCAATAATAGTAAACAGAAATGGTTATGTGACAGATGCAGAAGTAATAGATAATGCATCGGCAAAAGATCTGTGTATTAGAGAATATGCTGTTAGAGCGGCAACATCTTCAAGATTTACAAGATCATCTTCTGCCCCTGAAAAACAGATAGGGGAGATAGTTTACAGGTTTATTGCTCAATAAATTATTCTTGGGCAACTTTTATCACATTGTCAATTTCTGAAATAATGGGATAATATGCGTTGTCATCAAGTGATGAGTATCTGCCAACCAGAGCTTTTAACTGAGTTATCAAAATTGGTCCCGACAATTTCCACTCCTCACTGCTTGGAACTATATCTCTTTTCGCTGCATATTCCAGGAAACCCCTCTCCAGGTTTTTTGAATCAAGGAAACTGTTCAACTCCTTCAAACTCTTAATGCCCCTGAGTTCAGATCTGTATAAATCAGCAATCTCTGAAGAGTATCTGAATACCAGACCATTTTCATTACTCTTGATAAAGAATTTTGTAATTCCGGTTGTGTCAATTGGAACAAAAATGTCCGGTGTAATACCGCCTCCTCCATAAACAACCTTCCCTTTGGGCGTGGTGAATTTCAGGGATGCATCCTGTTTTATACTGTCTACAGAAGTAAGCTCACCATGTTTATATCTCTCAATAATATCATTTCTATAGTCATCCCTGTATGGTTTCTGAATTGATCTGCCGGTAGGAGTATAAAATCTTGCAACTGTAAGCCTTATTCCTGATTTATCTGAGAAATATATAGGCTCCTGAACCAAGCCCTTACCAAACGATCTTCTTCCAATAATTGTACCTCTGTCATTATCCTGTATTGCACCTGCAAAAATTTCACTTGATGACGCAGAACCTTCGTCAATAAGCACTTTCAGTTTAACATCCTTATAACTCCCTCTTCCATCAGCAAAGTAGTCCTCACGCTTCCTGTGTAGTCCCTCCATATATACTATGAGACTACCCTTTTCCAGAAATTCATTTGACAACAAAAGAGCCTGATCAAGATAACCACCAGTGTTGCCCCTGAGATCAATAATTAAACTCTTCATCCCCCCCTCACGCAGAAGCTTCAAAGACTCCGTTACCTCTTTATGGCTGGTTCTTGTAAACTTTGACAATTTCAGATATCCTGTATTCTTGTCAACCATGTAACTTACATCTACACTTTTAACCGGTATTTTATCTCTTTTAATATCCAGTCTAAGTACAGACTTAGAATTTCCTCTTTTAAATCCCACCTTTACTAATGTACCGGATTTCCCCTTTAGCATACTTACCAGTGAATCCTGATCTAACTTAACCCCTGCTACTCTCTTACCATCAACCTCAACAATTCTGTCTCCTGAAAGCACTCCTGCCCTTTCAGACGGCCCTCCGGATATAACCTGAATTACTATTGCTGTATCATTTGGAACGTTGAACTGCACACCAATTCCATCAAAATTACCCTGCAGCTCCTCTTCTGCACTTTTGAGCTCCTGAGGAGGAAGGTAAACAGAATGAGGATCAAGCTTTTCCAGCAAAAGTGGAATTGTCTCCTCTGTAATTTTTGAGTAGTCAAGAGTATCAACGTAATTCCTGTCTATCTCGCCGAGTATAAGCATAAGCTTATCCCATTGCCCTGCCTTTATTTCAAGCTCTCTCCTGATATTACCGCTATCACAATATCTTGTCACAATCAGCAATACAAACAGAATTGCAGCAACCATTGGCCACAAACTCCTTCTGGTTCCTTCTGTAAGATTCATATTAATCTGTTAGATTTATAACCTCAATCCCCACCCTTTTTAATAAGTCTATACCGTCAGTGATTCTGTAGTTATCTCTGTAAACCAGTCTGCGAATGCCGGCCTGAATTATCAACTTTGAACACTCCAGACAAGGGGCAGTGGTAACATACATTGTTGCCCCCTCACTGCTGTTTCCCGATTTTGCAACCTTTGTAATGGCATTAGCCTCTGCATGCAATACATATGGTTTTGTATGACCTGTTTCATCTTCGCATACATTTTCAAAACCCGATGGTGTTCCGTTGTATCCGTCAGAGATTATCATCTTATCCTTCACAATCAGAGCTCCCACTTGTCTCCTCTTGCAATATGAGTTTTTTGCCCATATCTGGGCCATATCCAGATAACTCCTGTCAAACTGTAGCTGTTTCTCATTCATAATTACAAATCGGTTCTTTGATACAAATACCTTTTAATGCTTCTCTTTGGTGTCTTTTCAAACTCTTCAGGGAATATTTTAAAACTGGATAATTTACAATAGTTTGGAAGCTCTTCATTAACCTGTGCTATATTTTCTCTCATCTTCTCCTCTATCTGAATATTATTCAGACCTTCAGATTCTGCCTGTTCAAGGTCCGGATAAATAAGGGCAACCAGTGAGCCACCCTCATCAATTACTAAAGACTCTACAACAAAGGGCATATTATTAATTATACTCTCAATCTCTTCCGGATAAATATTTTGACCCGATGGACCAAGAATCATACTTTTTGATCTTCCTCTGATATAGAGATATCCATCCGAATCCATCACACCCATATCACCAGTCTTCATCCATCCGTCTGCTGTAAAAGAGGCATCCGTAGCTTCCCTGTTTTTGAAATACCCAAGCATTACATTATCACCTTTACACTGTATCTCTCCGGGAATTCTCAGAGGATCCGGAGAGTCTATCCTTATCTCCATCCTTGGCGCCGGTTTTCCACATGAGTATAGACGAGTTTTATCCCAGGGAGCATAAGTAATTATTGGTCCGCACTCTGTCATCCCATAACCCACAGTGAAAGGGAAAGCAATTTTTCTGAAAAAGGCTTCAGCCTCCTTGTTAAATGCAGCACCCCCAATTATCACCTCCTTAAATCTGCCTCCGAAAGTTTTTATCAACTCCCCAAGAATTTTTTTCTGAACCTTCTGATCAAGGACAGGTAACTTTAGGAATATTCTAATGGCTGTTTTATTTATTATCGGTTGTAATTTCTTCTTGTAAATTTTCTCAATAATAAGAGGGACGGCAATTATAATATCCGGTTTAATCTCAGCAAAAGCATCCATTATTATCTTTGGGCTGGGCACTCTGGTAAGAAAATGCACATGAGCTCCTACACACATTTCAAAAAGAAACTCAAACATCATTCCATACATATGAGCAGTAGGAAGCATGGAGACCACATTGGATGTATTGTTTAGCTGAGGATGAACCTCTCTTGCAAACATAACATTTGACCAGAGAGATCTGTATGGAAGCATAACTCCTTTTGAAAAGCCGGTTGTACCAGAAGTATAGTTAATAATCGCAAGCTCTTCAGGAGAATCCTTATAGAAACTCAGGTGGTTCTCTCTGAAATTTTTTGGGTATTTTTTTCCAAACAACTCGTTCAATCTCTCCCTTGTCTCATTAATCAAGGGGTTCCTTGAGTATAGGATTGAAAAATCAGATACCTGAATAACGGCGTGAATGTTTGGCATTTCAGCCTCATTCAGTTGTTCCCACACTGCATCACCTACAAATATTATCTGCGAATCTGAGTGGTTAACTATATGATGGATATTGCCCGGTTTAAATTCATGAAGTATGGGAACTGCAACTGCACCATATGTTATTGTAGCAAGAAAAACAACCCCCCAGTTTGCCTGATTTTTAGAGCATAATGATACCTTATCCCCTCTTTTTAATCCACACTGCTCAAATACAATGTGAAGTTTTGCAATTCTTCTGGCTACGTCTCTGTAATAGAGAGTCACGCCTTTGTAATCTGAAAGTGCCGGATTGTTCCAATTACTTATGAAACTTTGTTCCAGCTGCTTATTCAACGAGTTTTCCATCAATTACCCTGAAATATTATTCAAATGTTTGCAATTTGCACAAGTGCGAATATAGCCCTTTTTGCTTAATGAGGTTATTGTGATTTCCCGTCTCAACAATCTCCCCCTCTTTAAGCACAATAATCTCATCTGCATGCTGAATAGTTGATAATCTGTGAGCTATAACAATTGATGTCCTGTTTTTCATCAGATTTGTAAGCGCCTCCTGAACCAGCCTCTCACTTTCAGTGTCAAGCGCAGATGTTGCCTCGTCCAATATAAGTATAGGTGGATTTTTCAAGACGGCTCTGGCTATAGCAATTCTCTGCCGTTGCCCCCCCGATAGCTTGCCGCCTCGGTCACCGATATTTGTATCGTATCCATCCTCCATCTGAGAAATGAAGTCGTGTGCATTTGCAATTTTTGCAGCGGCAATAACCTCCTCTCTGCCCACGTTCTCCATTCCAAACGTGATATTGTTAATCACAGTATCATTAAAAAGAATAGCCTCCTGAGTCACAATCCCCATCAGACCTATAAGATCTCTGGGTGCATAGTCTCTTATATCTTTTCCGTCAATTACTATTGACCCTGAAGTTACATCATAATATCTTGGAATGAGGTCAACAAGAGTAGTCTTTCCTGCACCCGAAGGTCCAACAAGTGCAACCATTTTCCCTTTCTTTACTGTAAATGAAATTCCTTTAAGAACAGGTTCATTATTGTATTTAAAAGATACATTATTAAATACCAGAGAGTCATTAAAAGAATCTATCCTTACCGGATTTGCAGCCTTCTTTATTGCGACAGGCTCATCCAGAATGGCAAAAATTCTCTCTCCCGAAACCAGACCTCTCTGTATCATTGCGTAAGTATTGGATATTGATTTTGCCGGTTCAAGAACTTTCCAGTAGAATGCTATATATATCATTAGAGTGGGAAGATCCATTCCCAACTTTCCGGTGATATGCATAAACCCGGCAAAAAAGAGTATGGCAATAGCTATTGTGATACCCATGAACTCTGAAAAAGGGCTCGCCATCTCCTGCCTGTAAAACATTTTCTTGCTTGAATTTTTGTGTGCTTCATTTGTATCGGCAAAAGACCTCCTCACATAACTCTGCGCATTAAATGCCTTGATTATTCTTGAACCGGATATCGCCTCTTCAAACTGGCTTAAGATCCGCCCAATATACATCTGAGTATCTGTAGCCCCTTTACGAAGTGACCGGGTAATTCTGGTAATAATAAACGCAGAAACCGGAAGAGTAACCAGTGTGATAATTGTAAGCTTAGGGGACATATAGACTAGTGCTGCCAGAAACCCAATTACCTGAAGCGGATCTCTGAATATAACATGAAAGCTGTTTGCAACACTGTTCTGAACCTCTGTAACATCATTAGAAATACTTGAGAGAATATCCCCTTTCCTTTTATCAGTAAAATAGCCTATATGTAGTGAAGATATTTTCCTGAAAAGATCCTCCCTTATTCTCTGCATAATGGTTACCCTTACCCTAACAATAATCCTTTGAGACAAATATTTTATCACTCCGGCCAGAAAGGTAAACAGCACAAGCATTATGCATACAAAAAGCAATCCTCTCAATATCCCGTGTGATGTCATTATTGTTCCAAGGTAGTACTGAAAAATATCGTTGAAGTAGTCTATAGTCATTGAAAACTGAGGTTTGTTTTCCACTATTCTCAGTGCTTCAGGATCAAATACTACTACCAGCAACGGTTTAAAAAGAGCAAAATTGACCAGACTGAATACCAGTCCTAGTATACTCAGGACCAGATATGAAGGCCAGTAGTATCTGTGAGGTTTTGCGTATGCAAGTAGCCTTTGAAATGTTTTCATTGTTTTTTGCTCTCTTCGTAATCAATATATTCTCCAATGTCACTGTCTACTATCTTATCCCGCTTCACATCATCACTGACTATTGTACCATCATCTTCTCTCACCTTTTTCCCTCCTCTGCTTGTTTTGTCAGAAAAAGCATCCGGATTACCTGTAAGTTTTGACAATTTTCTCTTCACCCACCAGGTGAGCAGGAGGGGAAGAAACCTTACAAATAAAAAAATTAAAAGTACTGTAAAAAATAAAAAAGTAATAAAACCTTCCATCTATCTCCTCTTTTTCAATTTTTTAATATTACCCGTTTCAAGATTCAGCCTGATATCAGCTCCATCTGATCTCCTTACCTCTACCTCATTATCAGAAATCTTTTTCACCGGTGTATTTGGCAATAAACTCTGTGTGCCAAGTACATTAGTAATCTCCAAACCATTAATAGTATATATTCTGGTTTTGACCTGGGTTCTTAATATCCAGTAACGATTTCCACCTGTCTCCATAAGTTCAGGGAAATCTTTAATTGTTTCATCAACATTTATATCTGTCCAGGCCTCAAGTTGTTTACACTCTCTGTCATATAAACTTAATGAGTTATCTGTATGGAGTAGCATTATCATAAAAGAATCTCCGGTCCTATAAACTTTTGGTCCCAGCTCAATTAATCTGGAAACTCTTTTAGGGAAAGGGTTGATGTACCTTCCTGTTCTGTCAAGAAGATAAACCATATTACCACTCGCAAATAACATCTGCAACTTTCCGTTATTGTAAAAGTCCACCTGTTCAACATATCCTCTGAGAGGTGTTTCAAAAGGGATTGCCCAGATTCCTTTAAGATCCTTATCTGCAAGCTGAAGTCTGAAGTTCTTAAGCTGTACAAGGTACTCCTTCTCTCCTGTGTCAAAGTTTCTCAGTTCAAAAGGTCCCTCCGGAATTTTTACAATACTGTCAAGCTGCCACCCGGCCGGACCATCTTTACTCTCTTCAACCGGAGGAACAGGTAATTTCTCAAGATTTCTGGAGTAGAATAATAACCTGTAAGTGAGGTAATCTTTATTTGGAACAATTGAATAATTTACAATACCAAGATTGTTTTTACTTATGCTTTGTTTTATCACTCCTGAGACTCCCTTATTGAAAAATACAGTCAGAGAATCCTGCATTCCAGTATAGTTAAGAGTTACAGAAAATGGTATGCCATGATTAACAATCTCTCCGGCTGCCGGAGTCTGCGAAATAAAGTCTCCCATTGAGAACTTCATTGTCCTGCCACTGCGAAATTCCTCCAGTATATTTTTATTTCCGGTAATAGTCCACTCTCCAATTCTAATCAGGTACTCCTCATTGTTAGAGGCAAACAGAGATCCTGTAAGTTCGCTTAATAGTTTTGAATTTCTGTTTTCAATTATTGAGTCTCTTAATAATTCTCCACCTGAAAATAACTTATCTGATACTCTTTTGAAGAGATTCTTTTTTGCATGTCTGTACAATGTGACCCATTCAAAATTTCCTCCATAAGGAATTGCAGCAAGAGCTATTTCCTGAATATCGGATGACTTAATCCACTCAGATGCTTTTTCCCAAATTTCAGGATTAAGTTTTTTTGCAAGTTCTCTGTATTCACGAATACCACTAAAATTAAAATTTGCACCCTTTGGAGAGAAAGAGAATAGTGCGTATGTATTATGTGGGACAACATATTGTGCTTCCGATTCTTTACCATCACTCCACCTAAGTGCGCTTGAATAGTTGCCGGCTCCTTTATGGTTATAAGCTCTGCCCTCTAACAAAACAGAATGTTGCTGGAAGGAGGCATTCATAACACTCCAGGAAGAGTATTTTGATGCAAAATCTGCATACTTTAGATATTTAGGAGACGCAAGGCCGGAGAAAAATTTCCCCAGCTGCATATGGTTTACAAAAAGGATATTCTCATCTACAACAGTCTCCCCGGCAATTTCAGCAAAATCAGAATTATCCAGTATTGAACCTCCCGAATTCAGGTGTCTTACTGAAGCCTCTACAAGCAGAGGAGATGTGGAAACAAGAAGGTAATTTTTATGAATTGTTATAATTGCACCAGAAGAGTTGTAAAGCACAGCCCCGTTAAAATTTCTGTAAGTTCCTACATTCCCGTCAGTAAGCCTTTCAATTAAATTTGATTTTGAATTATTGTCAAGGTTTTCCAGATCAACACATATTAGCACAGATATCTCATTTTTTCCAGAGTAGTGCAGGGATGCAAGAAGGTCTGAATTCCTCAGAGATCTAAATATATCTTCACTTTTAGTTAAATAGGTGAGTCTGTTAGAGATTTTAAAAAGGCCGTTTTGCTGATCAATTAATCCGGAAAAAGGATGTTTAACAGAAAGAACACTCTCAGCCATTGTTTCAGGAGAAGAGAAAAGCCATATACCTATAGCATCTACCGGTACTGCTTTTAGAGTTCTGAAAGAATTTGATACATACTCCGAAACATTTTTCTCCTCTTTATTCTGCAGGGAATAAAACAACGCAATAACAACTGCCACTATTATAATGGCAATTAAGGCAAAAAGATAGACTTTTTTCATACGGAACATAGCCCACAAAGTTATTAAAAAACTATATCATCCTTTTACTATATTTGTTCATTCTTTAACAATAAAGTAACACTTAACATGTACTCTTCTTTAAAATACAACATCAATCCACTTGTTAAGCATCTGGGAAAACTTCCTGAATCATTTTCCAGAGCTGATATCCTGCAGTACATTACTGACAAGGGAATAAGAATTATCAATTTCAGATATGTAGCAGCTGACGGCAGGCTTAAAACACTAAATTTCCCGGTTACCAGTCTGGAGTATGCCGAATCTATCCTTACTTATGGTGAGAGGGTTGATGGTTCAAGCCTGTTCCCATATATTGAGGCTGGCTCAAGTGATCTGTATGTTGTCCCAAAATTTTCAACAGCATATGAAGACCCATTTTCAGAAATTCCGGCAATTGGGATGTTGTGTTCTTACTTTACAAAAGATGGAGTTCCACTTGAAAGCTCACCTGAGTATACCCTCCATAAAGCATCTCTCTCATTTAAAAAAGCTACCGGACTCACTTTTGAGGCAATGGGAGAACTTGAATTTTATGTTAGCGACCATTCTGATCTGCTTTTTCCCACACCAAATCAAAAAGGTTATCATGAGGCAGAGCCCTTTACAAAATTTGAGCACTTCAGAACGGAAGCCATGACTCTTATTGGTCAGACCGGAGGCCTTATTAAATATGGCCACTCAGAGGTGGGAAACTTTACTCTTGATGGTAAAATATATGAACAAAACGAGATAGAATTTCTGGTATCACCTGTGGAATCTGCTGCCAATCAGCTTGTGATGGCAAAGTGGATTATACGCACACTTGCTTATAAATACGGTCTTGACGTTACTTTTGCCCCAAAGATTACTGTAGGGAAGGCTGGCAGTGGTCTGCACTTCCATACCAGAATGGTTAAAGATGGCAAGTCCGTAATGACAAATCAGGGATCCCTTTCAGATAGTGCAAGGAAGGCTATTGCAGGCTACATGAAATGTGCCTCATCACTTACATCTTTTGGTAACACAAATCCTACCTCATATTTCCGTCTGGTACCACATCAGGAGGCTCCTACCAGTATTTGCTGGGGAGATAGAAACAGGTCTGTTCTTGTAAGAGTTCCCCTAGGCTGGACAGGGGGGCACGATATGTTGTCCGTGGCTAATCCTCTTGAGAGAGCCAGAACTGAGTCTATTCCGGATAAACAGACAGTTGAGATGAGGTCACCTGATGGATCTGCAGATATTTATATGATGCTGGCAGGGCTGGTTGTAGCTGCAAGGACAGGTTTCGAAAGCAGTGATGCAATGGAAGTTGCAAATAATTGCTACGTAGATGTAAATATTCACGACAAAAGGCACGAGGAGAGACTCAATAAACTTGAGCAACTTCCTTCTTCATGTTGGGAATCAGCTGACCAGCTTGAAAAAAACAGAAGTATATATGAAAAAGACGGTGTATTCGCTCCCGCTCTCATTGATGGTGTTATCAAAAAACTTCGCTCTTATGAAGATAAAAACATAAGAAAAGAGATTGAACAAAATCCGTCTAAACTTAAAGAACTTGTTGAGCTATACTACCATTGCGGATAAAGGACATTAGTTTCCCATCTCCGAGAGGAACTTGATCCTTACCAGCCTTATCTCCTCCTCAGTATAGCCTCTTCCAAGTTCGTCAGAGGCATCTTTTAATGAGTCCGATTCTGCTTCAGTTCTGAAGTATTCATAAATATCGTCTATTTTATCGTCATCAATAGTCTGACGAATATAATAGTCGATATTTATTTTTGTGCCGGAATTAACAATAGCCTCAATTTCATCAAGGATTTCATCCATCTCCAGCCCCTTAGAGTCAGCTATGTCCTCAAGAGGCAGCTTCCTGTCAATACCTTGTATAATTGAAACTTTGATTGCCGACTTATTAACGACCGATTTTACGACAAAATCATCCGGTCTCTCAATTTCATTCTCTTCAACATATTTTGATATAAGTTCAAGAAACTCTTTACCAAACTTCTTTGCCTTACCCTCTCCCACTCCCTGACAGTTTTTAAGCTCATCCTGAGTAACAGGGTAATGAATTGACATATCCTCCAGAGATGGGTCCGAGAAAATTACAAATGGAGGCAACTTCTGTCTTTTTGCTACCGATTGTCTTAAGTCTTTTAACATTGATAGCAGTACTTCATCTCCTGCCGATGACCCTCTTGAAGAACCTCCTGTAACAATTTCATCTTCAGTCTCCTCATCCGCATACTCCCGGTCCTCTGCAAGCATAATCTCAACAGGATTTTCGTAGAATTTTCTACCGGCATCCGTACAAAAGATTAGTCCGTATTTTTCAATATCCTTCTCAAGCAGATGATGTACAAGCGCCTGTCTGATTATGGCCATCCAGTATTTCACACCCTTGCTTCTGCCTGCACCAAAAAATTCAAGATTGTTGTGGTTGTATGATTTTATAATTGAGTTTGACACACCGGCCAGAATATTCGCAAGATGCTCAGCTTTAAATTGCTCTTTCATTGACAAAATCAACTCAATTATCAAGGCAATATCCTCTCTTCCATCAAACATCTTTCTAGGTGACAGACAATTATCACATTCACCGCAATTTTCCTGAGTATACTCCTCCCCAAAGTAATTTAAAAGAATTTTTCTTCTGCATAAACTTGACTCTGCATATGCAGCAGTCTCCATCAAAAGCTGCCTCCCAATCTCCTGTTCTGATACAGGTTTTCCCTGCATGAATTTTTCAAGCTTCTGAATATCCTTGTATGAGTAAAATGCAATGCATTTCCCCTCTCCTCCGTCTCTTCCGGATCTGCCTGTCTCCTGATAGTAACTTTCCAGGCTTTTTGGAATGTCATAGTGGATTACAAATCTGACATCGGGTTTGTCAATTCCCATTCCAAAAGCAATTGTCGCCACAATAACATCGGCCTCCTCCATAAGAAATTTATCCTGGTTTGAAGCCCTTCTGGATGCCTCCAGCCCTGCATGATAAGGCAATGCCTTAATTCCGTTTACTGTTAGAAGCTGGGCTACATCCTCAACTTTTTTTCTGCTAAGACAGTATATAATGCCCGATTTGCCCTGATTTGCTTTGATAAACTTAATAATCTCCCTCTCTGTATTAACCTTTGAACGTATCTCATAATAGAGATTTTTTCTGTTAAAAGATGTTTTAAAAACCTTAGCATCAAGCATACCAAGGTTCCTCTGTATATCATTCTGAACTTTTGGAGTTGCTGTGGCCGTAAGTGCTATTATAGGTGCTTTACCAATTTCCTGAGCAATAGGATTAATACGTCTGTACTCCGGACGGAAATCATGTCCCCACTCAGATATACAGTGAGCTTCATCAACAGCATAAAATGAAATTTTAAGTTGTTTAAGAAGATTGATATTCTCCTCTTTTGTAAGTGACTCCGGAGCTACATACAACAATTTTGTCTGGCCAGAGAGTAAATCCTCTTTTACCTCCTGTATCTGGGCCTTGTTTAAAGAAGAGTTAAGGAAATGGGCTATTCCGTCGCGCTCTACAACAAATCCCCTGATTGCGTCCACCTGATTTTTCATAAGAGCAATCAATGGAGAGATAATTACAGCTACACCGGGAAGTAAAAGTGCGGGCAACTGGTAGCAAAGTGATTTGCCACCACCGGTAGGCATCAGAACAAAAGCATCGTTCCCATTTATGAGATGCCTTATTACCTCCTCTTGCTCACCCTTGAAGCTGTCAAAGCCAAAAAAATGCTTAAGCTGTTTGTGCAAAAACTCAGAACTGGTTTGCATATTTATAGTGTGTCCGAAAAATTCAAAATTTCGTTAAAAAAAGTTACCTTTGTTCCCCTAAGTTATCTAATAGTTTCATTATCGCAAAATTTTTTACGCAAGTGAGTACTATTGTTAAATGAACGAAATAACCATATAATTGAAATAGAGCATAAAAATGACAATTTTCAACCCCAACGACCCTGGAATGGCAAATGGAAATTATTTTGCCCTCCCATACAGCCTGGAGGAGTCTGAAATTGCCTTGATATCTGTTCCCTGGGATGTAACAACATCTTACAGAGCGGGAACACATAAAGGACCGGAGGCCATTATTAAGGCATCTGTGCAGGTAGACTTATACGACGTCAATGTTAAAGATGCCTGGAAAACTAAAATTGGAACTCTTCCTGTTGATTCAAAAATTCTAAAGGACAATAAAAAATTCCGGAAAATTGCCGAGAATGTAATTGAGGGGCTTGAGCAAGGAAAAGAGATTAACGAACTTGAAAGGGATATTACATTAGTAAATAAAGCAAGTACAGAGCTGAACAACAGAGTGTACACATCCTGCAGAGAGCTTATTAAACAGGGCAAAATAACAGGTGTAATAGGAGGAGATCACAGCGTACCTCTCGGCAACATTAAAGCAGTATCTGAATTGTGTGAAGAGTTTGGGATACTTCATATTGATGCTCACGCAGATCTGAGAAAAGCATATGAGGGATTTACATACTCACACGCTTCAATAATGTATAATGCCCTTAGTGAGATAAATCAGATTTCTCAGCTTACTCAGGTGGGGGTAAGAGATTTTTGTGAAGATGAAGCAGAGATAATCAATACAGATTCCAGAATAAGATGTTTCACAGACATAGAGATTAGAGGGAATCTGTTTGATGGTAAGACATGGAAGCGACAGTGTGAAGAGATTATTGCTACATTACCTCAGAATGTTTATATAAGTTTTGACATTGATGGTCTCTCTCCGGATTTGTGTCCAAACACAGGAACTCCTGTTCCTGGTGGAATCAGCTTCAGGGAGGTAGATTATCTTCTTCATATGCTGGCAAACTCAAACAAAAAGATAATTGGATTTGACTTGTGTGAGGTATCACCGGGAGGGAGTGATGAATGGGATGCAAATGTGGGAGCAAGATTGCTTTATAAAATCTCCCAGTATATTAAATTAAACAAAAACAATAGTTCCAGATAGATGAATTTCGTATATAAATTAGTAAGATTCAACAGAGGCAGAGAGCTTAAGAACGTCTTCCTTTCTTTCTTTAAAAATCAATCTTCTGGAGGAATTGTGCTCATGATTTGTGCTGTTGCAGCTTTGATTATTGCAAATGCACCCTCTTTATCACATCTTCACAACTATCTTAATCTCTATTTTGGTTTTAAACTTGGTAATGCAGAGTTTAAAATGTCAATCCTGCACTGGATTAATGACGGATTGATGGCCATCTTCTTTTTTGTAGTAGGTTTGGAGATAAAGAGAGAGATTCTGGTAGGCGAACTTTCGTCGGTAAAACAGGCGGCACTACCAATATTCGCTGCTATTGGAGGAATGGTAGTCCCCGCTCTTATATATTTTTCTTTTAATTCAGGTGAGGTTAGTGCAAACGGATGGGGAATCCCTATGGCAACAGATATTGCATTTGCTCTGGGAATTCTTTCACTGCTAAGCAAGAGAGTTCCACTCTCCTTAAAAATTTTTCTTACTGCTCTTGCAATAGTTGACGATCTGGGAGCAATCATTATTCTTGCTATCTTCTACCCTACCAGCACTATTAATTTTTCTCTACTTTTTACTGCTGCCGGGGTCTTGGCTATCATGACGCTTTTTAATTATCTGAAAGTTAGAAAACCGGCACTCTATGTTATACCAGGAATAATTGTATGGATGCTTTTCCTTCAGTCAGGGATACACGCAACAATAGCAGGTGTGCTTGTGGCAATGACCATTCCGGGCAAAACAACAATTAACGAGGTAAGGTTTCTCATAGGGATGAAGCACTTCCTGAATAAATTCAAGACAGAGAGCAGCAACAGGATAGAGGTTCTGGCAAATCCTGCACAACAGGAGGCAATTCACAATATGCACCACAAGCTCAAACAGGTTCATCCCCTGATGATAAAATTTGAGCATGGTCTTCATCCGTGGGTTACTTTTCTGATTATGCCCATATTTGCACTGGCAAACGCTGGGGTGAAAATTGATTTGGCCCTGTTTACACCACCGTTTGCACCTATAGTACCCGGTATATTTTTTGGCTTGCTATTAGGAAAACCTATTGGTATTCTTTTGGCCAGCTGGCTGGCAGTGAAATTAAAGATAGCTGACTTGCCGGGTGATATAAACTGGCTGCAGGTTGCATCTGCAGGTGTAATTGCAGGAATTGGATTTACAATGTCAATATTTATTGACAATCTCGCATTTACAGACCAAACTCTGATAGACATGGGAAAGGCAGTTATCCTATTTACCTCTTTTGTAGCAGCAGTAGTGGGGCTAATTGCAATATACCTTTCAACAAAGAATTATAAACCAATTAATAATATTTAAATGAAAACATTAAAAACAATCGCAATTGTAGCTTTATCTACAGTTTTGATTTCATCTTGCGGAGAGAAGAAAAGCGCAGACACTCTTAAGGTATCAAAAGAGCTTACAGACTCTGCAAGTTATGCAGTGGGTGTATCTTTTGGTACAATGCTTAAAAACGCAAACTTTAAGGAGCTAAACCTTGCTGAAGTTAATAAAGCAATTAAAGATGTTCTTTCAGGAAGCGAACTAAAAATCGATGACATGACTGCTAATGTAGTTATTCAGAGATACATGACTATAAAACAAGAGATGATAGGTGAAGAGAACAAGGCTAAAGGAGCTGAGTTCCTTGAGAAAAACAAGCAAAATGACAGCGTTCAGGTTACTGCAAGCGGACTACAATACAAAGTAATTGTCCCTGGTTCTGATATAAAACCGGTTGCTGAAGATACTGTTTCTGTATATTACAGAGGAACCCTCATTGATGGTACTGAATTTGACTCTTCAATGGGAAATCCTGAGCCTGTAAGATTCCCTGTAAACGGTGTTATTCCGGGATGGAGCGAAGGTATCCAGCTTATAGGCGAAGGCGGTAAGATTAGACTTTATATTCCTTCTGATCTAGCTTATGGCGCACAGCAGGCCGGCCCTTCAATTACTCCTAACTCTACTCTAATTTTTGATGTAGATCTTGTTAAGGTTAGCAAAGCACAAGTAAAAGAGGAGCCAAAGACTAAATAATATGGCACTGGAAATAATTGGAAAAATTCACTCTAAGCTTGGTATCCAGAATGGGGTCAGTGCGCGAGGAAACTGGAGTAAGCAAGAGTTTATTGTAGAGACTCAGGAGCAATATCCAAGAAAGGTTTGCATGAACGTCTGGGGCGCAGACAAGGTTGAAGAGTTGGGAAGATATAATGAAGGAGATGTTTTAAAGATCTCTGTGAATATTGAATCCCGGGAGTTCAACAATCGCTGGTACACAGACGTTAGAGCCTGGAAAATTGAGAGAATGGAGTCTCAGCAACCACAACAGGATGGATTTACACCTCCCCCTGCGATGCCTGATTTTCCGTCTGATTCAGGTGAGGACGACCTTCCGTTTTAAGGTGGATTAAATGAAAGAGACCGGCTAGTTAACTAGTCGGTCTCTTTCATATTTACGGTTAACATATCATCATACCTGTTCCACCAAGTAATTTGCCTTTTTGCGTATCTTCTTGTATTTCTTTTTATCAGCTCTTTTGCCTCATCAAGCGAGATTTTACCTTCAAGATGGCTGAAGAGCTCTGAATACCCTACCGTTTTAAGAGCAGGCAACTCCCTGAAGTTATAGAGCAACTTTGCCTCTTCAAGAAGACCGGCTTCAAACATCATGTCAACTCTTCTGTTTATTCTGGAGTATAACTCTTCTCTTGATCTTGTAATCATCCTCTTCTCTATTGTAAACGGCCTCACTCTTTCATAACCTGTTTTAAACGAGGAGTACTTCCTTCCTGTTTGAATGGTCACCTCAAGAGCTCTTAAAACCCTTCTGGAATTTTCAATTTCAATAGTTTCGTAGCTCTCTTGGTCAACTATCTTAAGTTGATTTTGCAGAGACTCTATTCCCTCTCTGTCCAGTCTCTCTTTTAGCGACCTCCTGAGTTGCATATCTGCGGGAGGAAAATCATCCAGCCCGTAACAAAGTGCGTGTACGTATAATCCCGAGCCTCCTGCAGCAACAATTGTGTCATGTCTCTTAAAGAGATCATCTAAGAGTGCAATAGCCTCTGTTTCATACTTTCCGGCTGTATAGGATGAATGAATTGAGTGTGAAAAAATAAAATAGTGCTTAACCCTCTCTAGTTGTTCAGGAGATGGAGGGGCTGTGCCAATCTTCATCTCTTTGTATATCTGCCTTGAGTCACATGAGATTATTGGAGACCCGTAATTCTCCGCAAGTGAAATTGAATAATCTGTCTTGCCGGATGCAGTTGGCCCTAGTACCAGTATGAGTTTCTTTGGCATTAATCTATTTGATTACTCCTCTCCCTCGGGGAGCTCCTCCGGACTAAAACCCTCTTCTTGTTCCGGATGTGGTAATACCGATTCAAAGTCATCATAATCATCAGAAAACTGGTCCGGATTCCTGCCCTTTTCTGCAACTAACCTTGGATAAGATCTTCTTGAAAGAGGCTCTTCAGTACCTAGCAATTCAAGCCTCATACCCTTGTCTTTAAATGGGTTGTAGACATAAATAAGAGAATTGACACCTGAACCAAAAGCAGATTCTAATGAAACTTTGTCCATTGTACCATCACCCATATCAAAGAGGCCATATTCAGTTTTGACTTTATTCTGCTTATTGAGCCCTCTGAAGAGTACCATTTGATCAGGAGCAAAACCCAGGTCACTTTGCAGAAAGAGATGAAGTGAATAAAGGGAAGATGTTCCCTTAACTTCATATTCTCTCATGAAAATCTTGTTTCCGTCAATGGTGGCTTTTAGTTTGTATACCATCTATTCTATACTTTTTTGCAAAGATAAAGAATTATTCTTGTCCATTTGATAAAAGAAACCTTACAGTGTCAATACCATCTGCATAATCATCTGGTGTTGGATTCTGAGAATTCCCAAAAGTCAGAAATCCCTCTGTTTCTGCCCATTCAATAACCTGTATCCTGTTAACTATTGCATCAAGCATTTTTTGCAACTGTTTAATATCCTTATAATAACTTACTGCAAGTACAGCCAGTGGCGGTGGTGTTGCATCGCTCTCCTCAATAAGAAAATAACCACCATCGATATAGTGTCTGTCAGTCATAGTCATTATTGCCTTCTGATACTTATATGATGACGAATAGTCCGGATTATCTGATAAGTATCTGAATCTTCCAGAGGACTCCAAAAATTGAGTAAAGTCATATCCTTCAGGAGCAAATATTTTACTTACGCTTCTGCATCCCATTCCAAAATATAGAAAAATATCTTTACACAGATTATTGATTTCTGAAGCTGATTCATCTCCTGTGATGACAGCTAAGGAGGTTTTTGTGCCTCTCAGAAGAGATGGCAAATGGGCAAAACGCCCTCCTAATATTTTCATTGTAGCATCAGAACCGGCAGCGATAATCATCTTGATTCTGGAAGATAGTTCATGAACAAAGAGTACTCTCTCCCGCCAGTATTGATTAATCTCTGAAAGTAGGTGAATAATCCAGGGTATAAGAAACCTATCTCTTTTTGAGAGTTTTACTTCACATTTATACCCGGAAGCCAGCACAGACATTATATCATGAAATGCAACCGCCGGAATATTACCGGCAGCTACTACTCCTGCATAGTCATCTTTTTCTGATATATTGTTATAGCTTTTTATCCATAATGTCAACAACCTTTCATCAAGCAAATAGTTACTCAATGAAAAAAGTGCCTCTCTCTGCATTTCAAATGTGAAGAAGCTGTTGTTGCTCAACGACGAATGCATTGCCTCTTGTAAAGAAAGAGATACAGAGCTGGAAATTGCAGAATTATTAATTCTTCTGCCCAACTCAGAAAAATCCCGTATGAAAACATCAACGTACATTTTGCAAAATTAGTAAAAAGGGGCTAATTTTACGAAACGGTTCCCAAGACTCAATGGACGACATAAACTCCTCGGATTCATATAAATCAATCGCAAAGCCAACCACGGGCATCTATAAAGAGCTTGGTAGCAAATTTATTTCATTTGCATATCCGGTCACAAATGAAGAGGATATAAAGGAGATTATAGCAACAATAAAGAAAGAGTATCACGATGCCAGACATCACTGTTATGCTTACAGACTTGGGCCGGAAGGTGAGTCATGGCGAGCCAATGACGATGGAGAGCCATCATCATCTGCAGGGAAGCCGATACTGGGACAACTGCTCTCATTTCAGTTAAGTGACATCCTCATTATTGTGGTGCGGTATTTTGGGGGGACTAAGCTGGGAGTTCCCGGCCTGATAAGAGCATACAGAAGTGCCGCTTCAAGTGCAATTGAAAACGGAGAGATTGTAGAGAAAATTGCAGTAAAGATGGTTACATTTACTTATGATTATATTCAGATGAACGGAATAATGAAATTGATTAAGGATTATTCTGCTGAAATTATTAATCAGGAATTTGACAATATATGCAGAATATCAGTAAATATCAGAAGAGGAGATTACGAAAGATTCTGCACTGAGCTTGAAACTATTTCCAATAAGATTGAATAATATATGTCTAAACACCTCATCTCCATTCACGACTTCTCAAAGGAGGAGATTTTAAATGTTTTGTCCCTTGCGGCAAATTTTGAAGAGAGAAAATCTGACGCCATATTCGGCGACAAAGTTATTGCAAGTTTGTTCTTTGAGCCATCAACCAGGACAAGACTAAGTTTTGAGACTGCCGCAAACAGACTGGGAGCCAGAATCATCGGATTTTCTGATGCAGGAAATACCAGCGTCATTAAAGGGGAGACGCTAAAAGATACTATAAAAATGGTATCAAATTATGCTGATCTGATAATAATAAGACATCCTCTTGAAGGGAGTGCCAGATATGCGTCTGAAGTATCGTCTGTTCCTGTTATAAATGCCGGAGACGGTGCCAATCAGCACCCATCCCAAACACTCCTTGATCTTTATTCAATTTTGAAAACCCAAGGCAGGCTTGAAAACCTGAAAATTAATCTGGTGGGAGACCTCAAGTACGGAAGAACGGTACACTCTCTCCTGCAGGCAATGAGCCATTTTAAGCCGCAGTTCAGGTTTACTGCACCTCCGGAACTCAAAATGCCTGAAGAGTATAAAGAACAGCTTCGGCTAAACAATATCCCTTTTGAGGAGAGTGAAAATCTGGAGGAGGGAATTGAAGACATGGATATTGTTTATATGACAAGGGTTCAGAGGGAGAGATTTACAGATGCTATTGAATATGAAAGAGTAAAGAATATATACAGCCTTAGGAGACACATGGTTGAGTCGGCCAAACCTAACATGAAAATTCTTCATCCTCTTCCGCGTATAAATGAGATTCATCAAGATGTAGACAGTAGTGAGCATGCATACTATTTTGAACAGGCAGGGAACGGAGTATATACAAGAATGGCAATAATCACTATGTTGCTTGGCAGAAAAGATTATTAAAAACAAAACCACATTGGCAACTATGGAAAAACATCTTAAGGTAAGCGCAATAAAGGACGGGACAGTATTAGACCACATCCCGGCAGACCAGCTTTTCAAGGTTATAGACATTCTCGGGCTTAGCAAAATCTCAAATCAGATAACTTTTGGGACAAATCTTGACAGCAAATTACTTGGTAAGAAAGCTATTGTAAAAATATCTGACAAATATTTTGAAGATAAGGATATAAACAGAATAGCACTGATTGCTCCGCAGGCAAAAATTAACATTATACATAATTTTGAAGTAGTAGAAAAACGCGTTCTCTCAGTTCCGCATGAAATCAGGAGCATAGCCAAATGTATGAATCCTGCATGTATAACAAATCATCAGGATGTTGAAACCTCTTTTGTAACATTGTCATCCTCACCTGAACTCAAATTAATTTGCAGATACTGTGAAAAAGTAACTGATGAAAAAAACTTAAAAATTATTAGCAATTACTAACCTCAGCCTAACAATTAAGCCATTTATGGCCAATTATTATTTGGGATTCGTATTTTTTGAGTTACCTTTGAAGCAAGAATACCATAATTATTAAAAATATTTTATCATGAAAGTCGCTCATAATTTCAATGCAGGACCATGTGTTCTGCCAAGACCGGCAGTTCAGGCTGCAATTGACGCCCTTAAAGATTTTAAAGGTTCTGGCATGTCTGTTATAGAGGTATCTCACAGATCAAAAGAGTGGGAAGCCGTTATGGAAGAGTGTCGTTCACTGTGGAAAGAGTTACTGAACATACCTGAAGGTTATCATGTACTATTCCTGGGTGGAGGAGCTAGCATGCAATTTCTTTATGTTGCAATGAATCTTCTTGAAAATAAGGCAGGCTACCTTGAAACCGGTGTTTGGGCAAAGAAAGCCCTTGCAGAGGCAAAAGGATTAGGAAATGCTGTTGCAATAGCATCTTCAAAAGACAAAAATTTCAGTTACATCCCTAAGGGATATGAGATACCGGCTGATCTTGATTATTTCCATATCACAACAAACAATACTATTTACGGAACAGAGATAAAAGAGGATATGAACTGTCCTGTTAATCTTGTTGCTGATATGTCTTCAGACATAATGAGCCGCCCCGTTGACGTAAGTAAATATGCTCTTATTTATGGTGGTGCTCAGAAAAATGTGGGCCCTGCTGGTGTAACTTTTGTTATTGTGAGAGAGGATATTTTAGGTAAAGTAAGCCGCTACCTCCCTACAATGCTGGATTACAGAACACATATCAAAGAGGCATCAATGTTCAACACCCCACCGGTATTCTCAATTTTCGTAATGAATGAGACATTGAAATGGGTTAAAGCAAATGGTGGTCTTGCAGCTATGAAAAAACACAATGAGGAGAAAGCTGCACTTCTTTATAATGAAATTGACAGGAACAGAATGTTTGTGGGGACTGCTGCGGTTGAAGATCGTTCACTGATGAACATATGTTTTGTGATGGCCGATGAATATAAAGACAAAGAAGAGGCTTTCATGTCATTTGCAAAAGAGAGAGGAATGGTAGGTATTAAAGGACACCGTTCTGTTGGAGGATTCCGTGCATCTACATATAATGCATGTCCTGTTGAGAGTATTAAAGCTCTGGTAGAGTGCATGCAGGAGTTTGAGAAACTAAATGCTTAATTAAAATTAAAAAGTAATGAAAGTACTGGTAGCTACAGATAAACCGTTTGCAAAAGCAGCGGTTGACGGAATAAGGAATATAGTTGAGGGAGCCGGGCACACTCTGGCTCTGCTGGAAAAATACACAACACCTCAGGAGCTGATTTCTGCAGCTGCTGATGCTGATGCAATGATTGTCCGCTCAGACAAGGTAACAGCGGAAGTGGTTGAGGCTGCAAAGAATCTTAAAATAGTGGTTAGAGCCGGTGCCGGATATGATAATCTTGATCTTGCTGCCTGCTCATCAAAAGGCGTAGTGGCTATGAACACACCCGGCCAGAATTCAAATGCAGTTGCAGAACTTGCAATTGGAATGATGATTTACATCTCACGTAACTGTTTTACATCAGGAACCGGTAGTGAATTAAAAGGCAAAACAATAGGGATTCACGCCTATGGCAATGTTGGAAGACTTGTTGCCGGACTTGCCAAAGGATTTGGAATGAATGTTATAGCTTTTGATCCTTTTGTTAACTCAGAAAAAATCAAGGCAGATGGTGTTACTCCTGTGGCAACAATTGAAGAGCTTTATGAGAAGTCCAACTTCTTGTCACTACATATTCCTGCTACAGCTGAAACAAAAAAATCTGTAGGGACAGCTCTTATGTCCCGAATGCCAAAAGGAGCATGTCTGGTTAATACAGCCAGAAAAGAGGTTATTAACGAAGATGAGTTGGTTGCAATTCTGGAACAAAGACCAGACTTGAAATATGTTACAGACATAGCTGCTGACAACCAGGCTTTACTTAATGAAAAATTTGCAGGAAGAGTATTTGCAACACCAAAAAAGATGGGTGCAGAGACTGCTGAAGCAAATATAAACGCAGGACTGGCATCGGCAAACCAGATTGTGAAATTTTTTGCAACCGGAGACAGAACTTTCCAGGTAAACAAGTAATAACGAAAATTAAACTATACAGATGGTAAAAGTTAAACCATTTGCAGCTGTAAGACCTCCTAAAGAGATTGTCACAGAGGTAGCTGCACGCCCTTATGATGTATTAAATTCAGTAGAGGCCAAAGCTGAAGCCGGAGAGAAGTCTCTTCTCCATATTACTAAACCTGAGATTGATTTTAATCCGATTATAGATGAGCATACTCAGCAAGCTTATGACAAAGCCGTAGAAAATTTCAGACTTTGGCAAGAGAGAGGCTGGCTTGTTCAGGATTCAAAAGAGATGTACTACGTTTATGCACAGACAATGGAGGGGCGTACTCAGTATGGACTTGTTGTTGGTGCTAATGTTCAGGATTACCTTACCGGTAAAATAAAAAAACACGAATTGACAAGGAAGGATAAGGAGGAGGACAGGATGATTCACGTTCGCATCCAGGATGCGAACATTGAACCCGTATTCTTTGCATATCCGGACAACAAAGAGATTAACGAAATAGTTGACAATATTGTGAAAGGCAAATCTGCTGATTATGATTTTGTTGCAGAAGATGGTTTTGGACATCACTTTTGGACAATTGAGGATGACAATACAAACAACAGGATTACAAAGATTTTTGCTTCAATTCCTGCATTTTATGTAGCCGACGGACATCACCGCACTGCAGCTGCCGCACTTGTGGGAGAAGAGAAGAGAAAAAATAATCCTGACCACACCGGAGAGGAGGAGTATAATTATTTCATGGCTGTTGTATTTCCAGAGAGTCACCTGAAAATTATTGACTACAATAGGGTAGTGAAAGATCTTAATGGAATGTCTGTTCAGGACTTTTTAAAGAGGCTTGACGAGGATTTCATTGTTAAAGAGATGGGCGCGGGTATCTATACGCCTTCAGGATTACACAACTTCTCTATGTACATTGACAAGAAGTGGTTTTCTATAACAGCACGTGAAGGAAGATACAATGACAATGATCCTATTGGTGTTCTTGATGTCACTGTCCTTTCAAATCTTGTATTTGACAAAATACTAGATATTAAAGATCTGAGAACTTCAAAGAGAATTGATTTTGTAGGCGGAATAAGAGGTCTTGCAGAACTCAGCAGAAGGGTAGATTCAGGAGAGATGGCTGCTGCCTTTGCCCTCTATCCGGTTTCAATGAGGCAACTCATTGACATTGCGGATACAGGCAATATCATGCCTCCCAAAACAACATGGTTTGAGCCAAAACTCAGAAGCGGACTTGCAATTCACAAATTAAGCTAGAAAAAACTTTAACAGATGGGCGGCAGATTTCTCTGCCGCCTTTTTTTTATACCAAATGATATCCCTGATTTCTGACCTCAGAAGCTACATAAAGAGAGTAAATCTTACTGTTAACCGGATAGTCCCAGCAACCCATTGTATGATATAATGATCCTCCAAAACCTGTTTTGAATCTGTATAATCCAAACATAGGATGAGACGGATCATTGCCCGGAGAGACACCAAACATATCATACTGCGTGCATCCCTTCTCTTTAGCAATTGTCATTGCTCTCCACTGAAGCGAATATGGGGCCATCAGTGATCTGTTATCTGAAGAGGATGCCCCGTAGAGGTATGTTGCCCTCCTGTCTGTTACAACAAGAAACATCGCCGCCAGCGGAAGCGAATCATATTCAGCTATCAATAGAGAGACATCTGCGGGGGAAAGAGAGTCCGAGGCTCTCTCTGTAAGTGCGACTCTGAAATACTCTTCTGAATGGAGAAAAAAATTATTTCTTCGTGCTGTTTCACGATACAATTTATACCATATTGACATACATTCAAGGCCGGCCACCCTTACAGTAACCCCCCTCTTTTGAGAAAGGTGTATATTATAGCGAGTTTTTGGCTTCATCCTTGCCAGAATCTCTGTTGTATTTTCTCTTAAACTTACTATTACAGTATTTGATGGTAAAATATTTGAAGGTGCCTTTTTGAAATTGCCATTCTCTGTAGAATAATTAAACCTTACCTCCTGGGCCCCATGCGATGGTGGGCCCATCCAGGTTCCTGTATCGGTAGTAAATTGTGAATCACCGGCCCAAAGAGACTCCCAAACCAAATCATATCTTATCATTATACATCCACTTGGTAAATAAGGCACTAACATCTCAGAAAGGCTCTCAAGCAAAGCACCTTGATTCTCTTTTTCAGGTTCTGCTTCAGGGCCATATGGCACATAGGCAATTGAATGCTCACCGTCTACCATTTTGATAAAAACAACCAGATCTCTTATTTCAAAAGAATCCTCATTAGAGATTAAGAAATTAAAGGCCATCGGTTCCATCCCAAAATGGCTCTTTACTTTTGACCAGTAAGCTGTTTGCTGAATAATAGGCGTTCTGAATAGCTTATCAATTTCTTTATTTTTTATATCCTTAATCATAACGGGCACAAAGGTAGGCCTTATTAATGTGCGTGTCAAGTCATAAAAAGTTGGAAATATAAAAAATAGGATTACCTTTGTCCCCCGATGGAGCCTTTAGTTCTTTTGACAGATATTCAAAACATCTCACTTTAATCGTAGAAAATTTCGTTAAGTAGACTTTTGCATAATGTATATATACAGGTGACTCCATCCTTTTTAATTATTTTATTTATTTTTAGTTTATTTAATGAACATTTTCATTTCTAATCTAAGTTGGGCTATCAAAGATGCCGACCTTAGAGAACTGTTTGCCGAGTACGGCGAGATTTCATCTGCAAAAGTAATCATGGACAGAGAGACCGGTAAATCAAGAGGATTCGGTTTTGTTGAAATGCCTAACGAAGAGGAAGGTAAAAAAGCTATTGAAGAGCTTGACAAAGCAGAATACGATGGTAAAGTTATAACCGTTAATGTTGCAAAACCTCGTGAAGACAGAGGCGGCAGCAGAGGTGGATTCGGCGGTGGAAACCGTGGTGGTGGATTCGGTGGCGGAAACCGCGGTGGCGGATTCGGCGGCGGAAACCGCGGCGGTGGTTTTGACAGAGGAAGCAAGAGAAGCTACTAAGTCTTACCAGAAAAAAGTACGGTGTATCATAGTTTGATACACCGTTTTTTTTATGTAAAATTGTATCAGTGAATATTTAATTATATGAACAGATACTACCTGATGTTATTGGGTTTTTTTGGAGTACTTCTATGGTCCGGTATTGGACCTTATGACTATTTCACATGGTTTGCTGAAGTTATTCCGGGTGTTCTCGCACTTGCCCTGTTCGGCCTGACATATAAAAAACTCAGATTTACCGATTTTGCCTATTTTGTAATATTTCTCCACTGTCTGTTACTTTTTGTTGGCGGACACTACACATACGCAAGGGTACCTCTTTTTACGGATATTGCAGAGATTCTGGGTACAGGCCGTAATAGTTATGATAAGGTAGGACACCTTTTTCAGGGATTTACCCCGGTTCTTGTGGCACGTGAATTTCTGATAAGAAGAAATATCCTTGGAAAGGGATTTTGGAATTCTATTTTTGCTTTGTCTTTTGCATTAGCCTTTAGTGCTATTTACGAACTCATTGAGTGGGCTGTTGCTCTGGCTACCTCTACAGGGGCTGCAGACTTTCTTGGAACCCAGGGATATGTATGGGATACTCAGGCAGATATGTTTTGGGCACTAATAGGTGGAGTAGTAATGTTGCTTTTTTTTACTAAAATCCACGATAAATCCATCTCAAAAACAATGATAAAATAACCCATTTGCCATGATTATGAGGTTAAAGCAGAGGAATTTGCAACAAACTGATGTCCTTATTAAAAACTTCGTTGGCCTCTATACTAAAGAAGAGCCTCTTAGCAACTGGTAATTAAAACCAGTTAAGCATTCTAACAAATAGCGGCAAAAGTAAAGATGTAAACAACCCCATCAGAGCTATAGCCAGCCCCCCTGCCGCCCCTTCAATAGCTCCCATTTCCAGAGCTTTGGCAGTTCCTATACCATGTGAAGCAGAACCAAGAGCAAGACCTTTTGCCAGATGAGATTCAATACCGGCAATCTTAAGAAACCACGGACCTGTAATGGCTCCAAAGATGCCTGCAATTATTACCATTACTGAGGTAAGATAGATATCACCCCCGTGCTGTGCAGAGAGCACAATCGCAATGGGATTAGTAACTGATTTGGGCATTAAGGTAATAATAGTAGCTGAATCAGAACCAGCAATAAGTGACGGAAAAATAACGGTAACAAGTGCTGTGAGACTACCCAGAAAAGTAGCCGCAAAAATTGCGAAACCTCTTTTCTTAATATACTCGTAATGTTTATGAAGTAAATAGCCAAATGCGACAACGGAAATATTCAAAAGATATTTAAGCACCTTTGTATTCTCTTCATAAAGTTCCATTCCGGCACCGCATAATGAACAGATAAGTATCACAATAGCCGTTGCTACAATAACTGTATGGAGTAACATCCACTTTGTTCTTCTGTACAACTCCCTTCCAACAAAATACGAAAAGGCAGTAATAATAATAAAGAGTAGCTCTAGAAAAACCGGGTTATTCATAACTTATCAATTTTTTGAGCAACTTTTCCTGTAATCCAAAGAACTATCCACGTACTTAATGTCGCAGCAATTATAAGTGTTATTGCATCTCTCTCAAAGGCTGCAAGAGGTATAAGAGCTATACCTGCGGTAACCGGGATAAAGAAAAGCATCAGATTCTCAAGAAAAAATGACGCAGGAATATTTATCCACTCCTCTTTTACAATTTTAGTTCTAAGAAGAAGAAAAAGCACAATCATGCCTGCAACTGATGGTGACAGATACCCTGAAACTAATTTGCTTATGAGCATCCCCAGGTAATATGAAAATGCCATTGACGCAAATCCGGCTGCTACAATTAAAATCTTTTTATTCCCTGGCATTTTCAGAACTTCTTCATCCACTCAAATGTTGAGTAATGCTCTCCTGTCATTCCCACGGCCTCGTATACTCTCTGTGCCTTAGTATTTCTTTTATCAACATAAAGTCTTATACCCATAACGTCTGGCTTGCTGATAACTAATTCTTTCACATACGAATATAGCGCTCCAAACACCCCCTCTTTTCTCATCTCCGGTATTACATAAACCGACTGAATCCACCATACCCATCCATCTCTCCAGTCACTCCACTCAGTTGTTATCATTAGCATCCCCACTGGCCGGTTATCTTTTCTGGCTATAAAATAAAGCGCTTTGGTCTTATCTTTAAGAGCAGATTTCACACCCCTACAGAGTACCTCTCTGTCAAGCTTCAAATCCTCTGTTTCCAAAGCCATTTTTAATTGAAAATCTACCATATGAGAGAGATCATTCTCATCAGCTGGTGTAATAATAATTATATCTTTCATAAATTATTTCATTACCGGTCTGTGACCATCTTTTTTTACAAGTTCATTTACTATGTCAAAGGCAAGAGCTACATCTTCAGCAACGCCCTTCCAATTCCAGTTTGGATTATAATTATCTGCCGGTCTGTGATATACGCTCTTAATAAATTCATCCCATGTCTGCTTTGCCCACTCCTTACCATGCTCTTTGCTATCGTAGCAACCATATGCCCATATTGATGGTACACCTCTCTTAAAAAACGGGAAGTGGTCACTTCTGAAAAAGAGACCTGTATGAGAATTGGGATCAGGAAGTAAATACCTGCCCTGTTTTTCTGCAGCAGCCTCGTAAAGTGAATCTAGCGTAGAGTAACCATAACCAATCATTGTAACATCATTCATGCTCCCTCTGGGAACCATCATGTCATTATTAAGACATGCGACTGTATTTTCCATGGATATAACAGGATTTTGAGCATAATAGTCACTTCCGATCAGCCCCTGTTCTTCTGCAGTAGGGAATAAGAGAATTACAGACCTGTCAGGACGAATATTGCTCTTACTGAACATACGGCCTATCTCTAGCGCCCATGCCATTGTTGTACCATTATCTACAGCTCCGTTGTATATTGAATCACCCTCCTGTGGCTCACCCACCCCAAAATGGTCCCAGTGAGCTGTGATTACAACCCCCTCTTCCGGACTTGAAGACCCTCTTAATATTCCCGCAACATTTGTAGAACTGTCTCTTACAATCGTATTTGTTATAACCGTTGAAAAAGTAGCATCAATTTCAAACGGTTTGAAACCTCTTTTTGCCGATAATGCTCGCAGGGAGTCAATATCATATCCCAGTTCTCCAAAGATTTGCCTTGCACTTTCATCACTTAGCCATCCGTTTACAGAACATCTTTTTGCAGCACCATTATCGTCAATGAAAAACCTTGGTGTAACAGAGCTCCCTCTTGGAACATTGAAATCATAACCGGCACCCTCAGTTTCATGAATAATGAGTATTGCTTCTGCTCCCTTTCTTGCAGCCTCTTCGTACTTATAAGTCCACCTTCCATAGTATGTCATCTCCCTGCCTTTGAATAGATTTTTATCAGAAGTATATAAGCCCGGGTCATTAATCATAACAACTACAGTTTTACCTTTCAGATCAACTCCTTCAAAGTCGTTCCAGTCCCACTCTTCTGAATCAATTCCAAATCCGGCAAAAACCATTTTTGAAGATTCAATTGAAACTTTTTCTGTTGTTTGCGGTGAATTAACAGCAATCTGATCAGGTGCCTTAAGAGATATTCTCTTCCCTTTAACATTGAAAACCACGTCTCCCTGAACAGAAGAGGTAATCATTACCATAGGGACACTTTGAAAATATGAGTCACCAAATGCCGGTTCAAAACCTATGTTTTTGAGCTCTTCTGCAAGATAATTTACAGATAGAACCTCACCTTCAGTGAATGGCATCCTGCCAAGAAAAGCGTCAGAGGAGAGCTCTTGTGTGACTCTTTTCATATCTTCAATACTCACAATATCAAGTGAATTATCTCTGTTTGCACATCCGTTTAGCAAAGACAGAACAGAGGCTAATAGAAGAAGTTTTTTCATAGGTTAAATGTTAGAATATAATTAGCAGTTCCAGTGTTATCTTGTCAGAATCCATCTCATCATAAATATTTAACTCCGGAAGGATTCTGTTTACAATGTATTTTTCAATGTCAATCCTTAATAAAGAAGAGAATGGTTTTGTATCAAAGCCAAACGACAAACCAGCAGTAAGTCTGCTTGCATCCAGAAGGTTATTATTATGAGCATGTCCCATCACATCCCATCTTAAAGCAGGTGTTATGTCCTTAAAAATCTCAGTATTATTAAGCGGGATTGAATAGGCACCCTGTACTGAGGCAGCATTAAGCACTTGATTGTCAAAGTAATTCCTTCTGCTTAGAAACTCCGCTTCAAACTTGTATCTCTCTTTACCATATCTTATATCACCTCCCCAGACAAAGAAATCCCTATCCTTACCGGGATATCTGTAGAGCTTTGCCGAGGCCCTGAATCCATCCATACTGCCGGCAGTTGCGCTAACACCCCATGAGAGTTTTTCTGTCCAGACAGGATTATTAATTTTTGAAGCATTATATAATCCTGCCTCCAGATCAACAGGTACACCGGAGATTTGGGCAGCATAATTGGCAACAAACCCTATATCTCTGCTTCCCGGAACAAAATACTTTACATGAAATGATCTGTTTGCAAACAGCATTTGAGAAGGTGTCGTCTGATATGAATTATATAATGGAATTGAGGTTTGTCCCAGAGTCAGAGTTAAATTCTTCAGCGGCTCAAAAGTGGCTGAAAGATCAAGCACTTCAAATTTACCCTGGTTACTAAGTTCAATCTGCACTCTGTAGCTAATTGTTTTAAAAGGATTTCCTGATATCCCCATCCTTGAATTGCGTACAGAAAATCTTGTTTTTGATGTTTCTGTTGCATATTCAAGTTTTGTCTTTAAGCTTCCGTCAAATCGTATCAGTTTAAGAGTATCCCCCCTTTGTCCAAAAAGGGCAAACATGCTGAATGTAAATGTGACAAGAATTAATATCCTCTTTATAATCATATGTCTATTTTAAAAGACAAAAATACCATTTTTAATCTGTCATTTTGCTAACTTTGGGTTTTAAAAACTTAATTGATGAACACTCAGAAAAAAAATTATGCATTGCCTATTGCAATGATGTTCGCCCTGTTTTTCATGATTGCCTTTGTTACAGGTCTTCAGAATCCAATGGGGGTTATAGTCAAGAATCAGTTTGGAGCAAGTAACTTCCTCTCCCAGCTGGGTAATTTTGCAATTTTTATAGCATACGCATTTATGGGCATCCCGGCCGGAATGATGCTCCAGAAAATCGGCTATAAGAAAACAGCACTTACTGCCGTAGTAGTTGGCTTCTTAGGTGTGGGAACTACATATATTTCAGGCCAGGTTGAGAGCTTTTCTGTTTATATCCTGGGAGCTTTCATAACCGGATTTGCAATGACAATGTTTAATGTTGTGGTTAATCCTCTCCTTAACGGGCTAGGATCAAATGAGAGGCAGGGAAATCAGCTTCTTCAGTTCGGGGGTTCAATCAACTCTATAGGAGCCACAATTGTACCAGTACTTGTAGGTTATCTGATGGGTACTGATGAAAGCATGAGAACCATTGCAAAAGCTAATCCGGCCCTTTTCCTTGCTATGGGTATTTTTGTACTGGCTTTCTTTGTTCTTTATTTCGTTAACATTCCTGAGCCATTTATCTCAAAAGAGAAAAAGGAAAAGGTTAAAGATCCGCACAGTGCTCTTTCATTCAGGCACTTTGTTCTGGGAATGATTGCCATTTTTATATATGTAGGCGTTGAAGTGGGTATCCCAAATATTGCAAATCTATTCCTTACTTCCGGGATTGATGCAGGAGGGATGGGACTTGACACATCAGTTGCAGGGTCAGTAGTGGGTACTTACTGGTTTCTTATGCTGGCAGGGAGGTTAACAGGTGGTCTTTTAGGTGCAAGATATTCCAGCAAGTCAATGCTGATTACTGTTTCATCAATAGCTGCCGTACTTGTTTTACTTGGTATATTCATGCCGACCGAGCTTATTGTAAAAATGCCGGTGTTTAAATCTGACATCTCTTTTGGATTTAGCGAAGTTCCAATGGGCATAATGTTTCTGATTCTGGTAGGCTTATGCACATCAGTTATGTGGGGAAGTATTTTTAATCTGGCTACATCAGGACTAGGGAAGTACACTGCTGCCGCATCCGGTTTGTTTATGACAATGGTCTGCGGTGGTGGAATTTTGCCTGCCGTTCAAGGCTGGATAGCAGACAATGCAGGTTTTATGAATAGTTACTTCCTTGTACTGGGAGGAGTTCTTTACATTTTATTCTATGCACTTGTCGGATATAAAAATGTGAACAAAGAGATAAAAACGGCTTAGTATCAAAAGAGATATTTTAAACAGTTAACAAATTAAAAGATATGGATAAACCTTACGTAGCGGGTATAGACATTGGAGGTCAGACAAGTAAACTGGGTATTGTAGATGCAAGGGGAACTGTGCTTGCACAGACTTCAATAAGAACTGATACCCATAAAGATGTCAATCTTTTTATATCTGAACTTTGTGATGCTTTAGTTAAGCTTACCGAAAAGACAGGAGGTATTTCAAAAATCAGAGGAATTGGAATAGGGGCACCAAATGGTAATTTTTACACAGGAACTATAGAAAATGCCGTTAATCTGGTGTGGGGTGGCGGATTTGCAATTCCATTTGCCAAGCTCATGAGAGATAAGCTGGGTATTCCCGTTGCTCTTACCAATGATGCAAACGCCGCAGCAGTGGGAGAGATGACCTATGGAGCTGCCAGAGGAATGAAAAATTTCATTATGATAACACTTGGCACAGGTGTGGGTAGTGGTATTGTTATTAACGGAGATGTTGTATACGGACATGATGGATTTGCAGGAGAACTTGGGCATACAACTGCTGTAAGATATAACGGAAGACTGTGCAATTGCGGAAGAACAGGGTGTCTGGAGACTTATGCTTCTGCAATAGGTGTTGCAAGAACTGCTAAAGAGTGGCTGGAGTCAAGCGATGAGCCGAGTGTGCTTAGAGGCTTATCTGATAACTTAACCAGTAAAGACGTATTTGATGCTGCTGCACAGGGGGACAAACTTGCAATCCGAATATTTGAATTTACCGGTAGGAAACTAGGCGAATCCTTTGCCGAATTTATTGCTTTCAGTGCCCCTCAGGCTATCATACTATTTGGCGGATTAGCAAGGGCCGGAGACCTTCTTCTCAAACCTATCGTTGAACATATGAATGCTAACCTCCTGCACCTATGGAAGAACAAAATTGATGTGATATTCTCTCAGCTTAAAGAGTCTGATGCTGCAATTCTTGGAGCCAGTGCACTTGGTTGGGAAATTAAATAAACTTCTATATACTTCAATTGTCACTATTATCCTCAGCTGTTTCTTGCGGCTGAGGATTTTTTGTCTCTGTTTCAGTATACATCTGTCAATCTTACTGCATTCACAGAGTATCCGCATAACTTCCGGAGCTTTTCCTCCTCGCTCCCTTCGTTCGCTGTGGCGGAGACTCCTTCAAATTATATCTGGCAATCTTACTGCATTCACAGAGTAGTCCGCATAACTTCCGGAGTTTTTCCTCCTCGCTCCCTTCGTTCGCTGTGGCGGAGACTCCTTCAGTTATGCGGACTACTCTTTGAAAGGGTATGCAGGAATTCTTGCCAGTCATCCGCTACCACGACGGAACCCCCGCCGCAGACGGCAAAGCCGGCGAGGAGGAATCGTTCCGGAGTGGAAGCGGATGACTGCGGATGAGCTGAATAGCAGGGGTTTGACACTTTATCCGAGGGGTGATCCCTCGGGTTGATTGTCATTTCTTTCTTAATCTGATTGTTACAGCCGTGCGGGTGCAAGTCGCCTTGTAAAGATTTATATGGTGCTACGCGGTTTTTAAGGCCTTCGGCCGGATAGCTGACTCCGGAGGTTGCGGGTTTGGGTGGGACGAACCTCCATCAATGTCGTAATGAGCTAATTACAAAACTCAATTTATTGATTATGAAAGATTTATGTTTTGAAACACCATGGGATTCAACCCCATAGAGGTTCGTCCCACCCACGCCTGTGCTCAGACTGGCCAATCCTGTGCACAGACCGGAACAAATCGCTCTGCCGAACGGCTTAACACGGCGAAGCACCGCTCAAATACGTCCGCAACTCCTCGTACTTGGTGAAAAGCTATGTAATACACCCTTCCCCAGTCAACCGAGGCACGAAGGAACCTCCGCCACAGTGAGCGAAGTGAGCGAGGAGGAAAAGTTCCGCAAGGGCTGCGGTTGACTGGGGAAGGTGTGAATGACAGTACTTTGAACGAAGGAACCTCCGCCACAGTGAGCGAAGTGAGCGAGGAGGAAAAGTTCCAAAGGGGCTGCGGTTGACCGGGGAAGGATGCAAAGCATACTGGGAATCGGGCAAAAAAAAAAGAGTCTGATGATTTTTGGTCATCAGACTCTTTGATAAAAGATGGCG
>CALGSW010000001.1 GCA_937901965.1 uncultured Bacteroidota bacterium | reverse complement strand
CCCGCGACCCCCTGCGTGACAGGCAGGTATTCTAACCAGCTGAACTACCACACCGTGTTTGTTCCTTTTGGGACTGCAAATATAGGGATGATTTTATTATTTGCAAAATTTTCAATCCATTTTATTGGAGAAAAATGAGAAATGTACATTGCCGTATTTTTTCTCTTTGATAAAGCGTGGATTAGATTTGAAATTAAATGCGGCAGGATGTTCAAAAATCAACACACCACCCTGCTTTAACACTGGATATGTGAGGATTTTATCAGGTATTCCATCCAATCCTGCAATGTCATAAGGAGGATCGGCAAAGATAATGTCGTATTCTCTTTTGCAAATTGTGAGGAAATCAAATACATTATTTCTTAAAACCTGCACACATGATAAACCGAGTTTTGCAGCAGTATTTTTTATGAAGGCAGCGTGCTGAATATTCATATCAACAGCAGTAATATCTTTGCACCCCCTTGAGGCAAACTCAAATGATATACTGCCTGTTCCTGAAAAGAGGTCCAGCAAAGAGATCTCGCTGAATTCGTATTGATTTGATAGGATATTGAACAGACCCTCTTTTGCAAAATCGGTTGTGGGTCTGGCTTTATATCCTGCAGGTGGAAAGAACTGCTTGCCTTTAAGGTCGCCGGAGATAATTCTCATAATGGAAACATCATGGATGCGTACTTCATTTCAAGTTCAGAATTTCCAAGCAGTATTGACGGGTGCCTGAAATAACTGACTCTTGGGAAATACTTTGTAAGGCACAGGACATCCTCCTCTCTGATATTCCCCGACAGAACCACTGTGAAGGTCTCTTGTTTTAGTCCCGATTGTTTTACTGCCAGCATAAGAAAGTAGAGAGCTGTGTTGAACTGCATTGCAGGAAAAGAGTTGCAAAAAATCAGCCTGCTTCCCTGTACTACAATTATATGAACATGTCCCTTATGGTACTGTATGAAAATATTGTTAGGATCTGGAAAGTACCTCGTATTCTTAATAAATGGGTATATTGACGGTGCCACTTTAAAGTCAGGCTGGATAGTCTTGATTGTATTCAGCAGAGTGCTGTTAACTGCAAAGATCAAGGCCATCTCCTGAGATTCATCAATTATTATGTCAACTTCATCCAGCTCCTCAAGGAAATGGAGCTGGCCCAGTATAAGTCCAGCATCCTCACTTTTGAAGTTGCTTAACGGGATGGAAGTATACTTATGAGTATTTATTACTACATCCGTTGAGATGAATTTTTTTGAGAGAAGCGGAAATGATTTGATCATTTTGTAGATAGCCACGTTGTATGTGTCAGGATCTTCAATAAATGCAAAGTCCGACTGATAGAGGAAGTGGCACCTCTTCAAAATATCGTTGACAATTGAAAAAGAAAATCCATTCAAGTCAGCTTGAATGGATAGTCTGTATTGAATTGTCTTATCCAGCTCCAGCTGTTTGTTGACAATTACAGGCATTATTATTCCCAGTTACCTGCGTTGTTGTTAGGTGCTTCAATACTACCAACCTTCAAACCAGGGTATTTACCCACAAGTTCGCGGTCTGATTTAAGATTAATCAGCAACTGTCTGTTAAGGTTGTTAAGAAGAATTTCGTAAGGGATGTTGGCCTCAAACAGAGGTACATCAACTCCTGAAACTTTACCTATAATAGCCTTCATCTCAATCTCTTTCTTACCGCTGAAAGGGATGTATTTTAAAGAGTCAACTACAAAGCCATCTCTTTTAAGAAGTGTGTCGCGAACGGCAATTTTGATACTGTCTCTGAATACTCTCTTCTGTGCAACTGCAAGTGAGTCATCCATTGAACCTACCTGTTTGATAACAGTGATTACACCTGTGTTGTAAAAATCAATCAGTGAGTCAATGCTGCTTGTAAATTTGTTATACTTTGATTTGTATGCAACCTGAAGCGTACGGATGTCCTTAAGTCTTTCAATACCTATGGATTCTCTGAATTTTTTCTGTTTTTCGAAAATCACCGGCTCCTGAATGCTGGTATAGATCAAATAGCCTATTACAATAGCTATAATAGGCAGCACAACAATAGTTAAGACCTTTTTCATTAGTGGTTATCTGTTTGTATTAATTTCTCGCAAAGTTCCCACAAAATTAAAATAAATATTCAGACCCCACAATATATTTTCTATTTTTGTTCTAAGATTTTTTTTGATGAAGGGCTATTTAAAAAGGAATTCGGCTATTGATTTTTTGAATGCGGTAAAAGTTGCATCGTCTGTGGCAATCGTAACTCACACAAATCCGGATGGAGATGCTTTAGGTTCTGTGATTGCTTTAAAGTCTTATCTTTCATATAAAGGTTTCCGTTCCAGGATCGTTGTTCCAAATCCGTATCCTAAAAATCTCAAATTTCTGGACAGAGAGGGTGAGGTAGTGATTCACTCATGGAGAAAGGATACTGCAGAGAGGGTTATGAAATCTGCAGACTTGATTATTGCTCTTGATTTCAATCAGTTAAAACGAATTGATGATCTTGAACCACTCGTGCGAAACTCTCATGCAAAGAAGATTCTGGTTGATCATCACCCTCAGCCTGAAAAAGAGGCGTTTGATATTGTTGTCTCAAATACCGAAGTCTCTTCCACCTGTGAACTTCTTTTCTGGCTTATCAGAGAGATGGAGGGAGGGTCCATAGGGGCTATTCCCGATATTTCGGCACAATCGTTGTATGTGGGGATGATGACAGATACAAATAACTTTTCAAACTCTGTTGAGGCAGGAACTTTTTTGATGTCTTATGAGTTATTGCTTCATGGAGTAGACAAGGAGACTTTACAGTTAAAAGTTTTTGCCGGATTTACGGAGGAGCGTATGAGGCTGATGGGTCATTCATTGTTAAATAAAATGAAAATTTTACCTGAACTGGGTGCCGGTTATATTGTACTTACTAAGGATGAACTTGAGAGATTCAGATTTGTGGAAGGGGATACAGAGGGATTTGTGAACATGCCGCTTAATATTTATGGTGTAACTATCTCTGCTCTCTTCACTGAAAAGGAGGAGCACGTGAGAGTCTCCCTCAGATCTTCTGACAGTTTCTCTGTAAATCAGTTTTCCCGTAAGTATTTTAATGGTGCGGGACATGAAAGGGCAGCAGGCGGGAGATTGTACATGCCGGTTGAGGAGGTGGGTAATTATTTTGAAGAATCACTCAGAAAGGAGCTTGAAGCAAATTAAATTATATAACTTTGTCTGTTTTTATAAAAAGCAGAGCAGATCAAATTAAAGTACAACTAGATCAAATGAACAATTTTTTTAAAATATCCCTGATTTTTGGCCTCTCCTTGATGGCTTACTCCTGTGCAGTTGAAAAGGATGAGTCAGCTGAAGAGATAGAAAAGAGGGTTATTGATTCTTATATCACAGTGGTTCACAAGGACTCGCTGAATCCTTCCGAATCAGGCCTGTACACGATTGTAAAAGCTAAGGGCTCTGGTTCAGTAATTGTTGATTCAAGTTATGTTTATGTTACATACTCAACAAGAGACCTTAAGGGCAACTATCTCTCAACAACAGACCAGGAGGTTGCAAAGAGGGTGGGTACATACTCTGTTGCCAACTATTATGGGCCGTATCTTATACAGACATCTGTCAACTCGCTTATCAGGGGTGTTGAAGAGGGGCTTGAAAAAAAGAGGGTAGGCGGAGAGTACAGTTTTATTATTCCTTCATGGCTCTCTGACTACGGATATACTGGTTCAAACAAGACACACTCATCACCTGTAATTTATGATTTTAAAATTCATCGGGTTATCAAGGATATTGAGAAATTTGAAAGTGATTCACTCAGATCATACAGTAATAAATACTATGCAGGCCTGGATACAACCAAAGCGGACTTCTATTTTAAAGTTACAAGAGCAACTAACGGAGATTCGGTTAAAGTAGGTGATGTTATAAACTACTATTATGTAGGTAAGCTCCTTAACGGTTTTGTCTTTGATACAAATATTGAGGACACCGCTAGAAAATATGGTATTTATAGTTCTACAAAACAATATACGGCTGCCTCATACACAGTTGTAGATCCTGATAACGCAACAGAAGCAGAAGATCCTAACAACAGCGTAATAAGTGGCGTATCTCTCTCATTCCTCAAAATGAAATATGGCGAAAAGGCAATCACCTTTTTCTCCTCCTTATACGGATACGGAAACCAAGAGAAGAATTTTGGAATTTATCAGCCACTTTTCTTTGAGATTGAGGTAGTCGAAAAACCATCTAACTAGATTCTTGTTATAACAGCCATTACAAAGCAGCACCATTTAAATCCTCGCAAGACATTCTTTTCCAGGCGATGTGCTCCGCAAATCTACTCAAGACAAACTCTACCCATAGGGCTGTAAAACGCAGATTTAGAGGGAAATGACAATCAACCCGAGGGATCACCCCTCGGATAAAGTGTCAAATCACACACAATTAGTAAGTTACAGCCGTCCGTGCTTCACTATTTCTGGGAGAGATTCCTGCATACCCTTTCAAAGAGTAGTCCGCATAACTGAAGGAGTCTCCGCCACAGCGAACAAAGAGAGCGAGGAGGAAAAACTCCGGAAGTTATGCGGATACTCGGTGAATGCAGTAAGATTGCCTTTAATAATAAGGCCAGCCGTAGTTGTACGGCCGGCCTACTGTTAGAATGCATCCTGAGGCAATATCCTTCTACTTATCCAACAAAATGGAAGTGTGGGCCGAATCTTTCAAATGCCGCTCTGTCAAGCTCTTCGCGGTGATCAGGGTGAGCTACTGAAATTATCAGTTTTGCTCTCTCCTGAAGTGACTTTCCGTATAGGTTGACCGCACCGTGTTCTGTAACAAACCAGTGGATGTGATTTCTTGTTGTAACAACGCCTCCGCCAAGTGTGAGGGTAGGTGATATTTTGCTTACACCTTTGTTGGTAACAGATGGCATTGCAATCATGGCTTTACCGCCTTGCGAAAGTGATGCTCCGTAAATAAAGTCAACTTGTCCGCCCACTCCTGAGTAGAATTTTGTTCCTATTGAGTCTGCACAAACCTGTCCTGTAAGGTCTATCTGAAGTGCTGAGTTTATTGCTGTAACCTTTGGATTTTTAGCTATTATGAACGGATCATTGGTATAGGCCACATCTTGCATTAGGACCATCGGGTTGTCATCAATAAAGTCGTAACATCTTTGTGATCCCATAAGGAATGTTGCTACCATCTTGCCTTTATCTATTGCTTTGTTGGCACCGTTAATAACTCCGCTCTCAACCAGTGGCAGAACGCCATCTGCGAACATCTCAGTATGGATGCCCAGATTCTTGTGGTTACCGAGTTGTGCAAGAACTGCGTTAGGGATTGCACCAATACCCATTTGAAGACATGCTCCATCCTCAATAAGTGAGGCACAGTGTTTTCCAATGGCTGTCTCAATCTCGTCGGGAGTTGAGAAGTGGGCCTCTTCAAGCGGAGTGTTGTCTTCTACAAAGAAGTCAATCATGCTGAGCTGTATCATTGCGTCACCCCATGCTCTTGGTACATTTTTGTTTACAACTGCAATTACATAATCTGCGCACTCAATTGCTGCAAGTGTTGCGTCAACAGAGGTACCCAGTGAAACGAAACCATGTTTGTCAGGTGATGAAACCTGTATCATAGCAACGTTAATGGGAAGAGTACCGCTTCTGTACAACTTTTGTGTCTCACTGAGAAATACAGGAATGTAGTCTGAATACCCAGCCTGAACGCTCTTTCTAACATTAGCACCTACAAAAAATGCCTGATGAAAAAAGGTCCCCTCAAATCTTGACTCAGTGTAAGGTGCTTCTCCCTCTGTATGAAGGTGGTGTATTCTTACATCTTTGAGTTCTCCTGCCTCTCCTCTTCTTATGAGTGCGTCAATCAGTACCTTTGGGGCACTGGCTACACTGCTCAGGTGAATGTGGTCTCCTGATTTCACTACCTTGACTGCTTCGTCGGCGCTGATAAATTTGAAATTGGTGTGCATGATAAGTAATTAGAAATTAGTTATATATTATGTGTTACATTGCTGTTTTGAAAACGGCGCAAATGTATGAAAATTTTCTATCTTTGTGAGATATTTTCAGCCCCTGAATGACAATTGTTACATTAACAAGTGATTGGAATAAGAACGACTACTATCTGGGTGTCCTCAAGGGCAGGCTGGCTTCTCTCTCTTTAAAAATTAATCTGCATGAGATTACAAATTCCATTCCAAGTTTTGATGTTTTACAGGAAACTTTCATATTAAAAAGCACTTATTTAAATTTCCCCCCAAACTCTATCCATTTACTAGGCGTAATGTCTGAACCCACACCGGAAAGTCCTCTGATAATTGTGTATGCTAATAATCACTATTTTATTGGAGTTAATGACGGGAGGTTCTCCCAGTTGTTTGAAAATCCACCCTCTATGGCTTTTGCTATCAATCAGGATGAGTCCTTCTCAACTTTTATGGCGCCTACTCTGTTCGCAAGAGGTGTAAAGACAATTCTTGAGAATTCGTTTGAAGCCAATACAACTGCGTGTGATCTTAAGAGAGAATCAGTAGCCAGGGTTGTTTATGATGAGAATACAATAGTGGGGAAAGTGCTTTATATTGACTCATTTGGAAATGCAGTAAGCAATATTGAAAAGGCTGTTTTTGACAGAGTGCACAGAGCCAGAAATTTTACTATTTATGTTCAGGGACCTCATATAAAAATTAAAAGCATATCAAGAGGTTATTATCAGGGTACACCCGGAGGAATTATGGCGCTTTTTAATTCATTAAGTCTGCTGGAGATCTCCATGTTTATGGACTCACTGGCCAAACTTGAGAGTATTGTACCGGGTTCCGAAATAAGAATAAAATTTGACAATGAGAAGGGATAAGGAGATAGAGGCATTCGTCCGCCTGCTGGATGTGATGGACGAACTCAGGGAGAAGTGCCCATGGGACAGGAAACAGACAATGGAGACTCTCAGGCCTCTTACTATTGAAGAGACCTATGAGCTTAGTGATGCTATACTAGAGGGGGATTTTAAGGGGGTTAGTAAGGAGCTTGGCGATCTGATGCTGCATATGGTTTTTTATGCAAAGATCGGGAAAGAGATGGCCCTTTTTGATATAGCCGATGTCTTAAACCTCATTTGTGAAAAACTCATCTTTCGTCATCCTCACGTGTTTGGAGAGGTTGTGGTGAGCGGAGCCGGAGAGGTGATTCAGAACTGGGAGCAGCTTAAGAGAAAGGAGAAGGACGGGAATAAAACTATCCTTTCAGGTGTCCCTGCATCCCTGCCATCAATTGTTAAGGCATACCGTGTTCAGGACAAGGTAAGGGCTGTTGGTTTTGACTGGACCGAGAGGGAGGATGTCTGGAAGAAGGTAAAAGAGGAAATTTCAGAATTTGAAGCCGAATTGGTTTCGGTAGACGGGGGAGAGTCAGGAAATGACAAGGATAGCGGGGACTCACTCAGGAGAGATAGGATGGAGAGAGAGTTTGGAGATCTTATGTTCTCCCTTGTAAATGTTGCCAGACTGTATGATATTAATCCGGATACTGCACTTGAAACGACAAATCTTAAGTTCATCAGAAGATTTGGATACCTGGAGAAGTGGGCATCTGAAAATGGAAAAAATATTAAGGAGATGACTCTTGCCGAGATGGACGTAATCTGGGAGGAGTCAAAAAAAGTTGTGGGATGATGGAACTTCCGGAAGATTATAAATGGCAGGAGCGTTCGCTCCTTTTTTTGGGAGAGGAGAGGATGGAGAGACTGAGAAAATGTAAGGTTGTTGTTGTGGGGCTTGGCGGAGTTGGTGCGTATGCTGCCGAGATGCTGGCAAGGGCAGGGGTTGGCAGTTTGGTTATTCTGGATTCGGATGTTATTTCTCCAACAAATAAAAACAGACAGCTTCTTGCATTGGAGAGTACGATGGGGAGATACAAGAGTGATCTTATGGAACAGAGGCTTAAAGATATCAATCCATCTCTGGAGGTAGTTCCCATTAGGGAATATCTTACTGAAGAGAATGTAAGTGAGTTGCTGTCACCCTTCAAACCGGATTACATAGTTGATGCAATTGACACTTTGTCGCCAAAGATTTCACTTATAAAGTATGCAGTAAAAAATGGAATTCGACTGGTAAGCTCAATGGGTGCCGGTGCAAAGAGTGATGCAACAAAGGTTACAATCAAGGATATATCAAAGTCTTATAATTGTCCGCTTGCATACATACTAAGAAAGAGGCTTAGGAAAGAGGGTATAAGCAAAGGATTCAGGGTTGTCTTTTCTGAAGAGCTGCCGGATACAGATGCAATTGTACCAGTTGAGGAGCAAAATAAAAAATCAATGGTGGGAACTATATCATATTTACCACCCGTTTTTGGTTGTCTCTGTGCTCAGGCTGTGCTTGAGGAGCTCCTCTCTCTTAATGAGAAAAAATGATTATATTTGTTTTGATTATACCTAAACTATTCTGTTCCTGATGAAAATAAATATACAAGAGGTCTCTTCAAAATCAGATATTAAAAAATTCATAAGGTTTCCACATAGTTTATACAAGAGCAGTAAACAGTATGTTCCCTCTCTTGATGCTGATGAATTTAATATTCTTACAAAAAGCCCGTCTCTTGAGTATTGTAAATTAAAAATGTGGCTTGCATCAGATGAAAATGGAAAAATTACCGGAAGGATTGCAGGAATTTACAATCCTCGTTCAAATGATTTCCATTCTCAAAAAAGGGTGAGATTCGGATGGTATGATTTCATTGACGATTTTGATGTCGCAAGGCTTTTACTGGAGAGAGTGCAGGAGTGGGGAAGAGAGATGGGGATGCAGGAGGTTCATGGTCCTCTGAGTTTTAATACCTGGGGCAAACAGGGAATGATGATTGAGGGTTTTGAAAATACACCTCCGGTTAATTGCATCTACAACTACTCCTATTATCCTCAGTTCATGGAGAGGATGGGATTTGTAAAACAGCTTGACTGGATTCAGCTTAAGGTAGAGACCGGCGAGCCCATTGATGAAAGAATAATAAGGATTAACAATATGCTTATTGAAAAGCATAAACTTAAAATCCTTGATATAAAAGCGATAAAAGACAGAGATACTCTGGTACATGGTTTCTTTAAAAGTTACAATCAGAGCTTTAAGGAGATTGACAACTTTGTCCCAATGACAGAGGCAGAAATTCAGAATATTGGAAAGGAGTATTTTCCAAAACTAAAACCTGAACTTACATCTATTGTCCTTGATCAGGATGGAAACATTGCGGCTTTTGGTATATGTTTTCCAAGCTTAAGTAAGGCATTTCAGAGAGCGAAGGGGCGGCTTTTTCCATTTGGAATATTTCATATTCTAAAGACTTTCAAAAAGTATGACTCTATTGATTTTATGATGATTGGAGCTGCCCCGGAGTGGCAGCATAAGGGGGTCACCTCAATTTTCCACACCCATATTGGTGCTAATTTGCACAAGATGAGAGTTCTGTCTGGTGTGACAAATCCTCAGGCCGAGAATAATTCGGCCTTTAAGGTTTGGGAGAGGTATAATACTCAGCCCTACATGAAGAGACGTTGTTATATAAAGACTTTGTAAAATATAAATAATGAAAATCAAGGATTTGTGCAATCTCATAAATGGAACGGTACTATGCGGCGAACAACATCTTGAGGGTGCTGTGGAGCATGCATTTGCATCTGATCTTATGAGCGATGTCCTTACTGTAAAAACAAATGAATTTATTCTGATTACAGGCCTGGCAAATGTTCAGGCAATCAGAACAGCTGAAATGTCTGACACTCCGTATCTGCTTATTTGCAGAGGCAAAGAGGTTTCAGAAGAGATGCTTGAGCTGGCCGCTGAAAATGATATGCTTTTAATCAGCTCACCTTTTTCAATGTTTAAATGCGCCGGTATTTTGTACTCCGCCGGGCTAAAGCCTATTTATTAGTATGAATCTGGAGTTCAAGGTAGATGGTGGCGATTTTACAGTTGCCGGTAATGCATCATCTCAGATTAAGAAGATGTTAAAGCAGCTTAATGTTGATCCAAGGATTGTAAAGAGGGTAGTAATCGCTCTTTATGAAGCCGAGGTGAATATAGTTGCACATGCATACCGCGGTGTAATATACGCTGAAATTGACTCCAGAGGTGTGAGATTGAGATTGGAAGATGAGGGGCCCGGTATTCCTGATATTGAGCAGGCAATGACACCAGGCTTTTCTACAGCCTCAGCACAGGTTAGAGAGATGGGATTCGGAGCCGGAATGGGGCTGCCAAACATTAGTGAAAATGCAGATGAGTTTAAAATTGAGAGCGAGGTAGGAAAGGGTACAACGCTCTGGATTAACTATAAGTTCTGATGAGTAGTACAACTTATAATCGTGCGCTGGAGATACTCAATGATGTTTGCATTGGGTGTTCTCACTGTATGAAGGTTTGTCCCACCGAAGCTCTAAGGGTTACCGGAGGGAAGGCCAAGATTCATGTTGACTGGTGTATTGATTGCGGGGAGTGTTACAGAATCTGTCCTAACCGGGCAATTCGTGTGATGGATGATGATTTTAAGCAGATTTTCAATTACAGCAGAAGATTGTTACTTGTTCCATCTGTCTTTTTTGCTCAGTTTGATGACAGTATTTCCAGAGAGATGATTTTTGAAATAATCGGTGAACTGGGCTTTACCGAGGTCTGTCTGGTTGAACAGAGTGTAGATACACTTCTTGAAGAGGAGAGAGAGTATGTGAAAAATGCGGAAAAGCCGGTGATATCCTCTTTTTGTCCCGCTGTAATAAGACTTATACAGGTTAGATTCCCTTCACTTGTAGATAAAATAATGACGCTCCTTCCACCTCTTGAGATAACAGCACAATATTATAAAAGGAGGCATGAGCAGGAGGGTGGTAATCCTGAAGAACTGGGTATATTTTATCTTACTCCGTGTATAGGAAAGATTGCAGCGGTAAAGTCTCCTGTTGGAGGTTATACGTCACCAATTACAGGAGTAATTAATATGGATTACTTCTTCAATAAAGTGTATCTTGCGTATAAACAGAAGATTCCTATAACATCTAAGGTAAAGATTAACAGCGAGGTTTCCTCAAAGGGGATTCTGTATCCTACTACCGGTGGTGAATCGGCTCATATTGAGGGCAGAACCCTTGCCATTGACGGAATGTCAAATGTGATAGACTTTCTGGAGATGCTTGAGAATGAGGATATTGATGGTGTTGACTTTCTGGAATTGCGTGCATGCGATGAATCATGTGCAGGCGGAATTCTCTCTCACAGGAATAGATTTCTTACTGCGGAGACTATGAGAAAGTATGCCGCTCAGACACCTGAGACGCATAATCTGGTTAATGAGTATAAAAAATATACATCTGCTGTCATCCATATGGAGCAGATAGAGCCGCGATCTATGGTTAAGTATGACTGGGATATTGAACTTGCACTCCAGAAAATGGAGAAGGCAAGGGAGTTGAGGGAGCTCTTCCCGGGCATTGATTGCGGAGCATGCGGTGCCCCAAGCTGCGAAGCCCTGGCCGAGGATATTGCTAAGGGACTCAGTGAGATATCATCATGCATATTTCTGAGGACCATCTACGAAAAGAGGGGAGAACTCGGAAAAGATGAGGCGGTAAAAATTATGGAAAAAATCTGGGGGGACTCAAGATTTGATAAAGGCTAAACCTATTCTAAAACTATTTATACTATAAAAAATGAATGTAAAGGATATTGCAGAGAGGCTCTCTCTGAATGTATTTTCAGCACACGACTCTCTTGACAGAGAGGTTACGGGCGGTTATGCCTCTGATCTTTTATCTGATGTTATGGGGCATGCTCAGGAGGGCCAGATCTGGATTACTCTTCAAACCCATAAGAATATTATGGCTGTTGCCTCTCTTAAAGATTTAGCGGCAATTATTCTTGTCAAGGGTTTTGAGCCGGACAAGGATACTCTTGAACTCTCGGCAAATGAGGGAATTCCGGTTCTTGGCACCAAAATGCAGGCTTTTGAGCTTGCCGGGAAGCTCTACGAGATCATAAAATGACGAGGGCAGACCTCCATATTCACACGGTACTCTCCCCTTGCGGAGATGTTGAAATGACTCCTCTCAAAATTATTGACAGAGCAGTTGAAGAGGGTCTGGGGGTAATTGGAATCACTGATCATAACAGCACTTTAAACTGTCTGGAGATAAAAAATGTTGGTGAAGAGAGAGGTGTTTTTGTTTTAAGCGGAGCTGAGATTACAACACGTGAGGAGGTGCACGTACTCTGTTTTGTTGAGGAGGAGAAACTCTCTGATCTTCAAAGTTTTATTGAAAAGAGCATTTTGAAGATTCCCAATAACCCTGAGGTATTTGGTTATCAGCTCGCCGTAAACAGGAATGAGGAGGTTGTTGAGGAGGTTGAATATCTCCTTATTAACGCAATTGATAAAAGCATTGAAGAGGTTTGTGAATTTATCCGCTCACTCAGCGGTATATTCATTCCGGCACATATTGATAAAGGTTCTAACTCGGTTTACAGCCAGCTGGGATTTCTGCCCTTTGGGATGGATGCCGATGCACTTGAGGTAACTAAAAATGCCGACACATCAGCTATGACTTCAAGAGATAAATCCATCAGAGGCAGAAATTTTATTAAAAGTTCTGATGCGCACTACCCTGATCAGATTGGGTCTGCATATACAATTCTTAATATGGACGAGTTCTCTTTCAGTGCCGTTAAAAGGGCATTGCATTCAACGGATAATCAGCCTCAATACTATATAAAATGAATGATCTGTCACTACACATAATTGATATTATTCAGAACTCGCTAAGTGCCGGTGCAGGCAGAATTATTGTCACTGTAGATGAAAATCTTTCTGAAGACTTGCTTACTATTATTATTGAGGATAACGGCAAGGGAATGAGCGGTGAGATTGTAAGAAAGCTTGAGGATCCGTTCTACACTACCAGAACAACAAGAAAAGTGGGGATGGGTATTCCTTTGTATAAGCAGTCGGCCTTGCAAAGTGGAGGAGGACTCACCATTGACTCCCGGGTGGGAGAGGGGACAACAGTTAAAGCCTGGTTTGTCCATTCAAATATTGACAGGCCCCCTTTGGGTGATGTTGCAAACTCTTTTGTTCTGATGGTATCGGCAAATCCTGATGTACATTTTGTTTTCAAGTATGTTTATAATCATAACCAGTATGTATTTGACAGTCTTGAGGTGGCTGAAGTGCTTGGAGATATATCACTAAGTGATGTAAGGGTTATTAAAATGGTTGAAGAGATGATTAAAGAGAATATTAAAGAGCTTAAGGAGGGATGAAAAAGAGAGTAGTTGTTCTATCCGGTGCGGGTATAAGTGCAGAGAGCGGGCTTGAGACATTCAGGGATTCTAATGGTCTCTGGGCTAATTACAGAATTGAGGATGTTTGCACTCCTGAAGCATTAAGAAATAATCCCGGAAAGGTGCTGGATTTTTATAATATGAGAAGGAGGCAGCTCCTTAAGGTGGTGCCGAATGATGCTCACAAGGCTCTTGTGGAGCTGGAGAGACATTTTACAGTTGATATCGTTACTCAGAATGTTGATGACCTTCATGAGAGGGCCGGCTCATCCAGTGTACTCCATCTTCACGGTGAACTGTTCAAGTGCAGGAGTATTAAAAATCCACAGTTGATAGTTGAGACAAAAGGCGATGTCAATATTGGTGATTTAGCTCCTGACGGTACTCAGTTAAGACCCCATATTGTCTTTTTTGGGGAGGAGGTCCCGGAGCTGGAAAGAGGGGCAAAGATAGTTTCACTTGCCGATATTTTTATTGTGGTGGGAACATCACTTGCAGTCTATCCGGCGGCCGGTTTGGTAAATTATGTTCAGAGTCAAGTCCCCTGTTTTCTGGTTGATCCTTCTGAGGTAAAACCTTCATACAGAATGTTTGAGCATATTAAGAAGAGGGCTTCTGCCGGGCTGCCGGAACTCTGCTCTCTTTTAATTTCAAACTTTTAAGTTATAATTTTACACTTTATCGCCTTTCAGATTTTGTAAATGATAGGAAAATGCATATTTTTACCTATACTTTTATAAGGGAATTTCAATAACATCATAAAATATGAACAAAATCAAGTCCCTAGAAGATTTGCGCAAGATGAAGCAAAATCTCGAACACGGAATGAACATCCGTGAAAAGAGTAACGAGCCTGAGTCTCTTGTTCAGATCCGTGTTGCAATGGCTACCTGCGGTATAGCTTCCGGAGCCAGAACGGTAATGAACACACTTGTGGAGAAGATCGAAAAGGAGAAAATTCCTGCGGTTGTAACCCAAGGTGGATGTATGGGCTATTGCTATGCAGAACCTACCATTGAGGTAAAGGTGCCCGGAAAAGATCCGGTAGTCTTTGGCTATGTGGACACTGCAAAAGCAATTGAAATAGTAGAGAAATATATTGTCAACGGAGAACTCCTTGACGGAATTATTCCTACAAATTACAAAACTATTAACGACAAAAACTAAGGAGAAATGGCACAATACAAATTGCATCTTCTGGTTTGCGGCGGAACGGGTTGCAGAGCTTCAGAGAGCGAGCAGATCGTAGAGAATCTCAAATCGGAAATAAAAAACCTCGGGCTTGAAAACGATGCTCAGGTTGTTACAACAGGTTGTTTTGGCTTCTGTGAGAAGGGGCCTATCGTTAAAATAATCCCTGATAACACATTCTACACTCAGGTAAAGGTGTCTGATTGTGCAGAGATTGTTCGCGAACATGTCCTTAAAGGAAGAAAGGTTAACAGACTTCTTTATGAAGATCCTGAAACTCAGAAACACATTGAGGACTCAAAGCATATGGGCTTTTATCAGAAACAGATGAGAATAGCTCTGAGAAACTGTGGATTTATTGATCCTGAAAATCTTGACGAATATATTGCAAGAGATGGCTATGCCGCTCTTGGTAGGGTTATTTCAGAGATGACTCCACAGGAGGCTATTGATATCCTTAAGAAAGCCGGCCTTCGCGGAAGGGGCGGCGGAGGTTTCCCAACCGGTCTTAAGTGGGAGATTGCCTCAAAAAATAAGGCTGATCAGAAGTATGTAGTCTGCAACGCAGACGAAGGGGACCCGGGAGCATTTATGGACCGTTCAATTCTTGAGGGAGACCCTCACTCAGTAATTGAAGCGATGGCTATTTGCGGTTACTGTATTGGAGCTTCAAAAGGTATTGTGTATATCCGTGCCGAGTATCCGCTCGCTATCAAGAGGCTTAAAGTTGCGGCCAGACAGGCTCGTGAGTATGGACTTCTTGGAAAGGGGATTATGGGTACTGCCTTTGATTTTGATATTGAACTCAGATATGGAGCCGGCGCATTTGTTTGCGGAGAGGAGACTGCTCTTATTCACTCTATGGAGGGTCTGCGTGGTGAACCTACTGTGAAACCTCCGTTCCCTGCAGAGAAGGGTTATCTGGGAAAACCTACCAACGTTAATAATGTTGAGACATTTGCAAATGTTCCTGCAATCTACCTTAAGGGTGCTGAATGGTACTCTTCTATTGGAACAGAAAAGTCAAAGGGAACAAAAGTTTTTGCACTTGCCGGAAAGATAAATAATGTTGGTCTTATTGAGGTACCTATGGGTATCACTCTGAGAGAGGTTATTTATGAAATAGGCGGTGGTATAAAGGATGGTAAGAAGTTTAAGGCTGTGCAGACCGGAGGTCCTTCAGGTGGATGTCTTACTGAAAAACACCTTGACACACCTATTGATTTTGACAACCTTCTTGCTGCAGGATCTATGATGGGTTCGGGTGGTATGATTGTAATGGATGAAGATGACTGTATGGTATCTGTTGCAAAATTCTATCTTGAGTTTACTGTTGAGGAGTCATGCGGAAAATGTGCCCCTTGCCGTGTAGGAAACAAGAGATTGCATGAGATGCTTGAGAAGATAACTTCCGGAAAGGGTGTTCCTGAGGATATTGAATATCTGAAGAATCTGAGCCGTGTTATTAAAGATACATCTCTCTGCGGTCTTGGTCAGACATCACCAAATCCGGTTCTCTCTACCATTGAGAACTTCTATGATGAGTATCTTGCTCACGTAACTGAGAGAGTATGTCCTGCAGGAAGCTGCAAGGCTCTCAAACTTTATACAATTATAGCGGACAAGTGTACAGGTTGTACTGCCTGTGTAAGGGCTTGTCCTGTTGATGCAATTACCGGCGAAAAACGTCAGCCTCACATGATTGATCCTGACAAATGTATTCGTTGCGGTGCATGCTATGAAAAGTGTAAGTTCACAGCTATTCATGTACAATAATCTCCCACTCATGGAAAATATCAAAATAAAAATAGACAATATTGATGTAGAGGTAGCAAAGGGGACTACCATCTACCAGGCAGCGAAAAAGGTGGGAATTGATATTCCTATTCTCTGCTATTTGAACCTTGAGCACCTTAATATTGAAAACCGCCCCGGTGGTTGCCGTATTTGTGTAGTTGAGGTAGAGGGAAGAAGAAACCTCGCACCCTCATGTTCTACCGAGTGTACTCCCGGTATGGTCATAAACACTCATAACCTGAGAGTAATGAATGCAAGAAAGACAGTTCTTGAACTGATTCTTTCAGACCACCCTAAAGAGTGTCTCACCTGCTCCTCTTCCGGCCAGTGTGACTTGCAGACTCTTTCACAAAAGATGGGTATCAGAGAGATTCACGCTGTAGAGCACGCTGAGATGTCAACTTACAGAAAGGACTTCTCTCCTGCTCTTAAGAGGGATATGGATAAATGTATTATGTGCCGCCGCTGTGAGACTATCTGTAATGATGTTCAGACAGTAGGAGCACTAAGTGCTGTTAACAGAGGTTTTATGGCAGTAGTTGCCCCTGCATTTGAGCAGGATTTGGTTGACTCTCCTTGTACTTTCTGCGGACAGTGTGTGGCTGTTTGCCCAACAGGAGCCCTGACTCCTTATGATGATACTAATAAAGTTCTGAGAGCTCTTGCAGATCCTACTAAGACTGTTATTGTTCAGACAGCTCCGGCTGTACGTGCTGCTCTTGGAGAGGAGTTCGGCCTTGAGCCCGGAACCCTTGTAACGGGTAAAATGGTTGCAGCTCTTCGCTCTCTGGGATTTGACAAAGTGTTTGACACTGACTTTGCTGCGGACCTTACCATTATGGAGGAGGGAACCGAGCTGCTTGGCAGACTTACAAAGTTCCTTAACGGAGATAAAGATGTTAAGCTTCCAATCCTGACATCTTGCTGCCCTGCATGGGTGAACTTCTTTGAGGAGTATTATCCTAATATGCTTGATATTCCTTCAACAGCCCGTTCTCCGCAGCAGATGTTCGGCTCAATAGCAAAGAACTACTATACACAGCTTCTTGGAGTAAAAAGAGAAGACCTGGTTGTAGTCTCTGTGATGCCTTGTCTTGCAAAGAAATATGAGTGTCAGCGTGAAGAGTTCAGTACTAATGGTAACCCTGATGTGGACTTCTCTATTTCCACAAGGGAGCTGGCATCTCTGATCAAGAGCTGCAATATGAACTTTGATAAACTTCCTGAAGAGGACTTTGATCATCCGCTTGGTGAATCTACCGGTGCCGGTGTTATCTTTGGTGTTACGGGAGGTGTTATTGAGGCTGCTGTTCGTACTGCTTATGAGGTTCATACAGGAAAGAAACTTGAAAAGGTTGACTTCCATGAACTCCGTGGTCTGGATGGAATAAGAATGGCAACTATTGATTTTGGCGGAATTCCAATTAACATTGGAATTGCTCACCAGCTTGGAAATGCAAGGAAACTTCTTGACGGAATTCGTTCCGGTATGTATAACTTCCACGCTATTGAAATTATGGCCTGTCCAGGAGGATGTATCGGTGGAGCCGGACAACCTCTGCATCATGGTGATTCAAGTATAATCAAGGCAAGATCTGAAGCTATCTACAGGGAGGACTCTCAGAAGAAGATCCGTAAGTCTCATGAGAATCCATACATCATTAAACTTTATGAAGAGTTCCTTGGTCATCCTTTGAGCGAGAAAGCTCACCATTTGCTCCATACACACTATTTTGAAAAAGATAAAATATAAGAGTCATGAGTAATTTGAAACTACAAGAGTGCCATATTAAGAGTATTCACGAAATATGTGACTCATACAAAAACGATCCAGGTGATCTTATCAAGATACTACACTCTGCGCAAACACATTTCGGTTATCTTCCGGAGAGTGTTCAGCGGGAGATTGCCAAGAGGCTAAAGATTTCAGTGGCAAAAGTTTATGGAGTTGTAACATTCTACTCTTTCTTCACCATGACACCTAAAGGAAGACATGCTATATCTGTTTGTATGGGTACTGCATGTTATGTGAGAGGTGCTGAAAAAGTTCTGGACGAACTTAAAAAGCAGCTTAATATCAAGGTGGGAGGGGTAACTGAGGATGGAAAATTCTCCCTGGACTCACTCAGATGCGTTGGCGCATGTGGACTTGCTCCTGTTTTGCTAATTGGTGAAAAGGTGTATGGCAGGGTAGAGCCCGGTCAGGTGAAAGAGATTCTGGAAAGCTATACAGACTAATCAGACTAATCAACCGGCAGAATAATCGGCTTGGATATATTACAAGAGAGAGGATTCTTATGAGTTCTCTCTCTTATTTGTGGTGGAGACTCCTTCAGTTTTGCGGCCTGCTCACCCCCGGCAACTGCATGACATGTATTCAGCTACCCAATGTGACTCAGGAGCTTTTCCTCCTCGCTCTCTTCGTTCGCTGTGGCGGAGGCTCCGTCGTCTACACCGGTTAGCTGAATAAGGAGTTTCAAGCAGTTGCCGGGGATGAACAGGCGTGGGTGGGACGAACGTCTATACGGCTGTTTTGGAGGTGTTTGAAAAATGCAATTTGCTGATTATGTGAAATATATGTTTTGCGACACTCAGGTTTTCAAATAGATAGACGTTTGTCCCACCCAAGCCTGTGAGACTTTGAGCCAACTATTCCCCGCATCGCTGTACGTTGCAGACAGATAAATATTTGACACTTTATCCGACGGGTGACCCGTCGGATGGATGATTAAAGTGCAGATATTATTTGCCTAAAGCGCTTTTAACCTTCTCTGCATCTAGTTTCTTGGTACAGAAAAACCAGTCATAGCAATGCATCTCATCTTTACTCTCCATTCGCTCTTTAGCTACTCCGCATGAACCTGCTGTAGGAACGATTACATCGTCCCCCGGACGCCAGTCTGCTGGTAGTGCAACGCTAAAATTATCTGCTGTCTGAAGTGCAATCAAAACTCTTTTAATTTCGTCAAAGTTTCGTCCCACTGCAAGCGGATAGTATATAATTGTTCGGATTACTCCCTTTGGATCAATAAAGAATACTGCTCTTACAGCCTTTGTGCTGCTCTCACCCGGCTGCAGCATTCCATACCTTTTTGAAACCTCCATTGTGATATCTTCAATTAGGGGAAACTTAACCTCTACATCTTTCATGCCTTTGTATTCAATCTTCTCCTTGATTGTTCTTAGCCATGCGATATGGCTGTAAAGGCCGTCAACGGAGAGACCTACAAGTTCTGTGTTCATGGTTTTGAAGTCGTCTGCCATGGTCGCAAAGGTCATGAATTCCGATGTGCACACAGGTGTAAAGTCTGCCGGATGGCTGAACAGAATTACCCATTTCCCGTTGTAGTCTCCGGGGAAATTGATGTCCCCCTGAGTTGTTACTGCTTTAAATTCAGGAGCTTTGTCGCCGATTCTCGGCATTGAATAAACTTGCTCTTCCATAATTTTAATATTTAATTGTTGTTAAATGGTTTTTATGTTTACAAAGATAGACTCCTTTATTACATAAGTCAAATAGATATTAAACAAGAAGATATAGATAGAGTATATCAACCAAGCAGGTTGTTAAGAGCATTGAAATTTTTAACCTTAACTGTCTTTTTCTGCAATTCAATGATTCCTTCACTCTCTAATTCTGAAATGCATCTGGCAAGAGCAGGTCTGGTAACGCCAAAGAATTTGGCAAGTTCGGTCTGGTTTTTGTCCATTTTATATGAGTCAGCACCCGGCAGTGATTGCCTTGCCTGATCAAGACCTTCAATAATGTAGTAAGCTAGCTTCCCCTTTATTGTTTTTATATTCAGTACTTTAAGCCTATTTGAAAGGAATTGTGCTTTATTGGAATTGAACTTAATATAGTTTTCAAGGAATTTCCCATCCATCTGAAACATTCGGATTACCTCGTCTCTTGGTATCATAAGTATCCTGCATTGAGTAATGGCTGTCACATCAACCGGGAATTTATTGTCTTCAGCAAACAGGAATGCAGATGCCAGTGGTCTTACTGCATCTATGTTTTCAATTGTCATCAATCCGCCGTTTTCAGTTGTCATCTCTGTCTTTACTGAACCACTCAGTAAAATATAGAGATGTTTGCAAGGAGAGCCCTGCATTGCTACAATGTCTCCCTTTTCAAAAACTTCCATTTTGTAGTTTGCCCCGGAGAAAAGTTTTTGTACCCTCTCGTTGCCGAGATCACCCATTATAGGACATCTTGAAAAATCCAAATTCTGCATAGTATCTGTTTGTTATGCTAATTTAATATAATTATATTTATAGAGACAAGTTTTTCTAATAGTGTAACAAGAATTACACTTATTTGTTTTTGCTCCGTCTATTTTTGTACCTGTAATAATTAACCAAATACAATTGACTTATGAGTAACATGTTTTGTTTCCAGTGCCAGGAGGCAGCAAAAAACACCGGATGTACGGTAAACGGAGTATGCGGAAAACCTGCAGATGTAGCCAATCTTCAGGATCTGCTGATTTTCCTTTGCAAGGGAATTTCACAATACACTGTGAGATTGAGAGCAAAAGGAGTTGAGAGCAACGAGGTGAATAAATTCGTTGTGGACTCTCTATTTATGACTATCACAAACGCTAACTTTGACAGAGAGAGATTTATTACAAGAGTAAAGCAGGCCATTGATCTTAGAGAAGCAGTAAAGGCTCTTTATGTTTCAAAAGGCGGAAACATCTCCGAAATAACTTTTGAAGGTGCTTTCTGGGCTTCAAAAGAGGAGTCAGATATGGATGTAAAAGCACTTGAGGTTGGTGTACTTGCTACAGAGAATGAGGATGTTCGTTCACTTCGTGAACTTACAATTTATGGTCTCAAGGGTATGGCTGCTTATGCCGAGCACGCTTTCAATCTGGGACATGAGGACAAGGAGGTTTATGCATTCATGCAGCAGGCTCTTGTCGATACAACTAATGATTCGCTTTCGGCTGATGAACTTACGGCTCTTGTACTCAAAACCGGTGAGCATGGAGTAAAGGTGATGGCTCTTCTGGATAAGGCAAATACCTCAGCTTACGGAAATCCTGAGATCACTAAAGTGAATCTGGGAGTACGCAATAATCCAGCTATCCTGATATCCGGTCACGACCTGAAGGATATGGAGGAGTTGCTTAAGCAGACTGAAGGTACTGGGGTTGATGTTTATACACACTCTGAGATGCTTCCGGCCAACTACTATCCTGCATTTAAGAAATACAGCCATTTTGTAGGTAACTACGGCTCTTCATGGTGGCATCAGATTGAGGATTTTGAAACCTTTAACGGTCCGGTTCTCTTTACAACAAACTGTATTGTACCACCAAGAAAATCATCTACTTATGCAGACAGAATCTACACTACAGGTTCTTCAGGATTCCCGGGCTTCAAACATATTGAGGACAGGAAGGATGGAAAAGCAAAAGATTTTTCAGCTATTATTGAGCATGCAAAAAAATGCGCCTCTCCTAAAGAGATTGAGACAGGTGAACTGATAGGAGGTTTTGCTCACGCACAGGTGTTTGCACTTGCAGATAAAGTTGTTGAGGCAGTTAAGAGTGGTGCAATCCGAAAGTTTTTTGTTATGGCCGGATGCGACGGAAGAATGAAAGACAGAAATTACTATACTGAATTTGCTTCGGCTCTTCCAAAAGATACCATTATCCTCACAGCGGGTTGTGCAAAATACAGATACAACAAGCTTCCGCTTGGTGACATAGGCGGAATTCCAAGAGTTCTTGATGCAGGTCAGTGCAACGATTCATACTCACTGGCGGTTATTGCTCTTAAACTTAAAGAGGTATTCAATGCCAATAGTATTAACGAACTACCGATTGCATATAACATTGCCTGGTACGAACAGAAGGCTGTTATAGTTCTTCTGGCACTGCTTTACCTGGGAGTGAAAAATATTCACCTGGGCCCTACACTTCCGGCATTCCTCTCTCCAAATGTGGCAGAGGTACTTGTGAAGAACTTCGGCATAGCTCCAATTGGATCTGTTGATGAAGATATGAAATTATTCCTGGGCGAGTAAGTATTTGGTTAGTTACTTCATTTACAACCCCACTGAGGCCGCCTGCAAGGGTGGCCTCTTTTTGTACATCTTCCCCGGTCATCCGCTGCCTTCTTACAGCAAACAGGCGTGGGTGGGACGAACCTCCATGGAGTTGAATTCTAAGGTGTTGTAAAACATAAAGCCTTCAATATCAACAAATTGCGTTTTGCAATTCTGTCATTACGAGGCCTGTGGAGGTTCGTCCCACCCAATACCGCAACAGCGCACGCAGTGAGCGAGGAGGAAAAGCTCCAGCAAAATAATTAACTTTACATGCAAACAAGTGTTGAAATGGAAATAAACGAGCCCAACAAAGACTACAACGCCCCAATGCATACCGCTGAACATATAATAAACCAGACAATGGTGAGGATGTTTGGTACGGGACGATCAGTAAGTAATCATATTGAAAAGAAGAAATCAAAGGTAGACTACAAAATAAACAGAGAATTGACAGCAGAGGAGATTACAGGACTTGAAATGGAGGTTAACAGAATAGTATCACTTAATCTGGATGTTAGAGAATCGTTCGTATCCAGAGTGGAGGCAGAGAGACGGGTTAATACAGATAAACTCCCCGCAGAGGCCGGAGATGTTGTAAGAATAATATCTGTGGGTGATTACGATCATTGTCCCTGCATAGGGCTTCATGTAAAAAACACCTCAGAAATAGGAGGTATAAAAATCATCTCTTCAGATTTTGACCCTGAGAGAAATATTTTGAGGATCAGATATAAAAGAGCTGTCACTTAATAAAATTCCTTGAATCAACTAATTTCACTAATTTTGCAGCCAATTTGACAAAGAAATATGAGCGATAATAATCTATACTCCAAACTGGAGGGGCTAAAAGAGAAATATGAGAACATTGCAGCCCAGATATCAGATCCGGCAGTGATGTCGGACATGAAGAGGTATGTGTCTCTGAACAAAGAGTACAGAGATCTGGAACCTCTTGTTGAGGCAGGCAACAAATACCGCAAAATGGTTATTGATCTGGAAAATGCAAAGGATATACTTCAGAACGAAAAGGATGAAGAGTTGCGAGAGATGGCAAAAGAGGAGATATCAATGATTGAAGAGGCTATGCCTGCAATGGAAGAGGAGATTAAGCTGCTTTTAATCCCGGCTGATCCTCAGGATTCAAAGAATGCTATTGTTGAGATAAGGGCCGGTGCAGGAGGAGATGAGGCTTCAATATTTGCCGGAGACCTCTTTAGAATGTACGCAAAGTTTGCCGAGAGGAAGGGCTGGAAACTGGAGATTAATAGCCAGAGCGAGGGTACTTCAGGAGGATTTAAGGAGGTTATATGTAAGATTTCCGGTAATGGTGTTTATGGAGTTTTAAAATATGAGAGCGGTGTTCACCGTGTTCAAAGAGTACCACAGACAGAGACTCAGGGAAGAGTTCACACATCTGCAGCATCAGTTGCCGTACTTCCTGAAGCAGAGGAGTTTGATATTGAACTAAATATCAATGATGTCAGAAAAGATACCTTCTGCTCTTCTGGACCGGGGGGACAATCTGTTAACACTACATACTCAGCTATAAGACTTACTCACATGCCTACCGGCATTGTAGTTCAGTGTCAGGATGAAAAATCTCAGATAAAGAACTATGACAAAGCACTTGCAGAGCTAAGGACGCGTCTCTATAATCTTGAATATGAAAAGTACCTGAATGAGATTTCTGCTAAGAGAAAAACAATGGTTTCAACAGGGGATCGTTCTGCAAAAATCCGTACTTACAACTATCCTCAGTCCAGGGTTACAGATCACCGAATTAACTATACAATGTATAATCTTCCGGTCTTTATGGATGGCGCAGTTCAGGAGGTTATTGACCTGCTCCAGATTGCAGAAAATGCAGAACGACTTAAAGATTCAGGCGAATAATTTTATAATTAAGACAGAGGGACATGAACAGAGAGCAGTTATATGACAATATCAGGCGTAAAAAGAGTTTTCTCTGTGTAGGACTGGATTCAGATCCCTCGCTATTTCCTCCCTCTGTTGCATCTCTTGACAGCCCTATCTTTGAATTTAACAAGGCTATAATTGACGCCACACACAAATATGCAGTCTCCTATAAACCGAATCTTGCCTTTTACGAGGCACAAGGCTATTTGGGCTGGGAGCAGCTGGAAAGGACCGTTAAGTATATCCGCAGCGTTGACCCCTCAATAATGATTATTGCCGATGCAAAAAGGGGTGATATTGGCAATACTGCAGACAGATATGCCAAGGCCTTTTTTGAGAAGATGGATTGTGATGCAGTTACTCTTGCTCCCTATATGGGTAAGGACTCGGTTGAGCCATTCCTGAAATATCAGGGGAGGTGGTCAGTAATCCTGGCACTTACCTCCAATCCCTCTGCAAATGATTTTGAGTTGGATATTTACAAAAAAGTAATTCAAAAAGGGATAGAGTGGGGTAGTCCGGATCAGTTGATGTTTGTAGTTGGGGCTACACGTCCCGAGAAGCTGGCTGAAATAAGAGGGCTTGCTCCAGACCATTTCTTCCTAGTCCCGGGAGTAGGGGCACAGGGAGGGACAATTGCCGAGGTCGCTGCTGCCGGTATGAACTCAAAATGCGGCATTCTGGTCAATATATCAAGAAACATCATATTCGCAGGCAAAGGGGATGACTTTGCATTTGCAGCAGAAAAAAAGGCAGCCGAAGCTGCCTCTGAAATGTCTGCCTATATTAAATAGATGTTTTTATAAAACCGGATCCGGAAGTGTGGCTATTATTGTCTGTGTTCCGGTAACCTTCTGCCCTTTTGTGACCTGAACTCTTGCATCAAGAGGCAGGAATATGTCAACTCTTGATCCAAACTTAATAAAACCGGCCTGATCTCCCTGTTTGACCAAACTGCTCTCTTTTGCGTAACAAACTATTCTTCTTGCCAGATAACCGGCTATCTGTCTGAAAAGAACCACGCCTCTTTCATTCTCAACAACAATTGTTGTTCTTTCGTTTTTCTCAGATGATTTTGGGTGCATTGCCACAAGATATCTTCCCGGGTGGTATTTGTAATATTTCACATTGCCTTTTACAGGGAACCAGTTTATATGGACGTTGAAAACGCTCATGAACACTGAGACCTGAATACAGTTTTGCTTGAGGAACTCTCCCTCATAAACCTCTTTTACAATAACAATCTTTCCGTCTGCAGGGGCAAGAACCACGCTGTCATTTGTCTGAGCAATTCTCTCCGGAAACCTGAAGAATCTTACAACAAGAGTAAAAAGTAGTATAGCTGCCGCAAATGTGTACCAAACAGCATTTGAATCAGGAAACAGAAAATATACTGCAATTACCGGTAATGACAGAATCCAGAAACTATTTAATATTATTTTATAGCCCTCTTTATGTATTTTCATTTTTATAAAAGTGAAAGGAGTTTTATATATGCAATTGCCAGGGGAAACGATGTAAGTGCTCCGTCAAACCTGTCAAGGAGCCCTCCGTGGCCCGGCATCAGTGATCCGGAATCTTTTACTCCAAAGTTTCTTTTGAACTGAGACTCTGCAAGATCGCCAAGCACACTGGCTATGTTGATTATTAAAGCAACAATGAGAGTGTGAAACAGATTAAAGTCGGATAAGCCTGTATAGTAGATTATTAATGCAAAAACAAGAGCGGATCCCAGCCCTCCGAAAAATCCCTCCCATGACTTTTTAGGTGAGATTGAAGGGAAAAGCTTATGCCCGTTTTTCTGCCCGAACAACATTCCAAATACATACGCTCCAATGTCTGAAACCCACAATATAATAAAGAAGAAGAGAAGGGTGGTCCCGTCAAAAACCTCATTCTCTTTATATACAATAAGTGTAGTGAGAGCAAATGGGAGGGCTGTAAAAAGTACAGAGCCTCCCAGATATTGATTTTTCTTATATGACTCAGGATCTTTTTCCCAGATAAGCGACACGTAAGTAGCTACAAGCGGAACAAGAGTAATAAGCAACAGTTTTACATCTGATTTATATTCAAGAATAAGGAACAAAATCAGGAAAAGAGACAATCCTGTAAGAATAGCAAGTAATCTTGGAATTATGTATTTATTACCGAGGCTAATTTCCAGATATTCATGCATTACAACAGCAATTATAAAGAGCATAACTGCGGCATATGCGATGGGTCCAATGAGCAGAGAGCCTACCATAATTAACAGGAAGACTAATCCGCTCAATGTTCTCACCACCGTATTGTTCATCTTATGCTAAGGGTTGTTTACCGGATCTTTTGCCAAATATACTCTCCAAATCCTCTGCAAATATAACCTCTTTTTCAAGCAGTAGCTCAGCAAGCTTGGTAAAACCTTCGCTGTTTTCTGTTAATACCTTTCTTGCCATCTTGTATGCTTCGTCAATAATCCGCTTAACTTCAGCATCAATAAGCTCGGCTGTCTTTTCGCTGTATGGCTTGCCTAAATTGAATCCGGCAGAGTCAGAAGAGTCATAGAAAGAGATATTCCCTACCTCTTTACTCATCCCCAGATATGAGACCATAGCATAAGCCTGTTTTGTAATCTTTTCCAGGTCACTTAAAGCTCCTGTTGATATTTTACCATTAACGATCTCCTCTGCAACTCTGCCACCCAATGTGGCAGCCATCTCATCCATCATCTGTTCGGTTGTTGTAATTTGTCTCTCCTCAGGCAGATACCATGCTGCACCCAGGGCCCGGCCTCTAGGTATAATTGTTACTTTAAGGAGCGGATTAGCATGAGGAAGCATCCAGCTTACAGTTGCATGTCCGGCTTCATGAAAGGCAATTGTTCTCTTCTCTTCAGGTGATATTATCTTACTTCTTCTCTCAAGCCCGCCTATAATTCTGTCAACAGCGTCAAGAAAATCCTGTTTTTCAATGAAATCTTTGTTGTTTCTGGCAGCAATAAGTGCCGCCTCGTTGCAGACGTTTGCAATATCTGCTCCGGAGAACCCCGGTGTCTGCTTTGCCAGAAACTCAATGTCAAAACCATCCACAAGCTTAAGATTGCGAAGGTGTACCTTGAAGATCTCCATTCTCTCCTTTAATTCCGGGAGGTCAACATGAATCTGCCTGTCAAAACGGCCGGCTCTCATGAGTGCTTTATCAAGAATATCAGCCCTGTTGGTTGCTGCTAGTATTATTACTCCGGAATTTGAACCAAATCCATCCATCTCTGTAAGGAGTTGGTTGAGAGTGTTCTCTCTCTCGTCATTTGATGAAAATCCTGCATTCTTTCCTCTTGCTCTGCCCACTGCGTCTATTTCATCAATAAATACAATACACGGAGCCTTCTCCTTTGCTTGTCTGAAAAGATCTCTCACCCTTGAAGCACCTACACCCACAAACATCTCCACAAAGTCCGATCCTGAAATAGAGAAGAAGGGAACATCGGCCTCGCCGGCAACAGCCTTGGCAAGTAAAGTTTTACCGGTACCCGGAGGGCCAATAAGCAGAGCCCCTTTAGGAATTTTTCCACCAAGATTTGTGTATTTTTTTGGATTTTTAAGGAAATCCACAATCTCCATAACCTCTACTTTTGCCTCTTCAAGTCCGGCAACATCTTTAAAGGTTACTTTAACATTATTGTCTCTGTCAAAAAGTTTAGCCTGTGATTTTCCTACAGAGAATATTCCTCCTCCCTGAGAACCTCCGCCGCCCATTGACTTGTTCATTCTTCTAAAAAAGAATATCCAAAGTCCAATCAGCATTAGTGGAAGCAATAACCATTCAAGCGCTTTTCCAAAATAGTTTGTTCGTTGTTCTGTCTCTACAGAGAATCTTTTTTCAGGCTCAACCCCGGCCATCACAACGTCTATCTGATCTTCAAGATTGAAGTTTGAAGAGACTATAAAATAGAATTGAGGTCCAAACTTTGGCTCCTTTCCTCCAAACTTATTTTTGTATTTGGAGAGGCTGTCCTTTCTTATAAAGACCTCTGCCATATTCTGATTAGTAACAAAGACAATTTTTTCAATATCTCCCTGTTTAATCATCTTCTCTTTAACTTCAAACCACTCTGTCTTTAAAGGCTCACCCCCTTCATAGGTGTTCCACATAATAGCAATACCCGTAAGGATAATTAGTATTATCCACAAGCTATTGAATTTCTGCGGCTTTATATTAGAAAATTTTTTATTAATGTTGTTTTTATTCTCTTCGCTCATTGCTTTTTAGTCTTGATAGTTAGTCTTTTCTGCGTCTGCCCAGAGCTCTTCCAGTCTGTAAAACTGTCTGTACTCTGTTTTGAATATGTGGATTACAATATTTGAATAGTCCATAATTATCCAGAAGGCATTCTCCTTTCCTTGTGATCTTATTACTTTCCTGTTGCACTGAGTATACATTTTTTCCTCAACATTGTCTGCAATGGCAATAACCTGAGGTGCTGAATCTGCGTTACAAATGACAAAATGGTCTGTAATGGCTGTCCCTATCTTTCTCAGATCCATTGAGCATACAGCCTGCGCCTTCTTTTCAAGCATGGCATCAGTAATGCATTTGAGCTCATTCTCATCTGTGTGAATCTGTTGTACTGCGATCTTTTCTGCAGCTTTAACTCTTTTGTTTGTAGTCTTCTTTACTGGCACAATAATTGTCTTTTTTTTCGTATTTCTTGTAAAAATACTGCAATTTTGTGACCAATTTAAACTTTTATTGATATGGCTATTGACATTATTTGGCTTGACACTATTGATTCCACTAATAAAGAGATACTTAGGAGGGCAGAAGACCTGACTGACTTTACTATTCTCGCTGCTGAATTTCAGTCAGAAGGGAGAGGGCAAAAGGGAACATCATGGGAGAGTGCGAAAGGGACGAATCTCACACTCTCACTTTTACTTAAACCTGAGATGATAAAAGCAGAAAATCAGTTTATTATCTCTCAGATTGCAGCTGTTGGAGTGTATCAATACCTAAAGAGCAAAGGGGTGGAAGCGAAGATAAAATGGCCTAATGATATATATGTGAAAGATAAAAAAATAGCAGGTATACTTATAGAAAACACTATTGAAGGTGACAGTTTGTCAGAGTCAATAGTAGGGATAGGACTGAATCTTAATCAGGATAAGTTTGCCTCTAACGCGCCAAATCCTGTCTCATTGAAGAATTTGACCGGAAAGGATTATGATTTAAAGGAGGAGCTGGAACAACTGGCCTTTTTCCTCTACGACCTATATATTCCATTTAAGAACTTTTCATGGGGCAGTATTTCGGAGAAAATTTCATCAATGTACCATCGGCATCTATATAGATTTGAAGAGATACACAAATTTCAGGAGACTCCTTCCGGTGAGGTATTTGATGGGAGAATTATTGGAACGGATAAAAATGCCTGCCTGCAAATTGAGAAGATGGACGGATCAGTAGTGTCCTACGCCTTTAAAGAGGTAAAATATATTATCTGATACTAACGGCATATACTTTTCAGCTCTCTGATAGCATCGGCAGGAGAGTCAGAAGAGAAGACACTGTTACCGGCAACAAGAATATCAGCCCCTGCCTTTATAAGGTGAGGGGCATTTTCTTTACTAACGCCTCCGTCAACCTCAATTTGAAGATGTGGTGCCAGTTCCTCTGCCATTTGCCGGATCTCCCTGATTTTATTTAGTGACGATTCAATAAATTTCTGACCTCCGAATCCGGGATTTACAGACATTACTAATATAAAATCAGCATCAGAAATTATCTCTTTGAGCATTAATGCAGGAGTGTGAGGATTTAATGCAACACCGGCTTTCATACCGTTCTCTTTGATATTCTGAATTGTTCTGTGAAGGTGTGTGCATGCTTCAATATGAACCGACAGATACTTTACCCCTGCCTTTGCAAATCTCTCAATATATCTGTCCGGATCAACAATCATCAGATGGGCATCCAGTGGCTTTTTTGCAAGCTCAGAAATTGCTTTAACTACCGGAAATCCGTAAGAGATATTTGGTACAAACAGGCCATCCATAATGTCAAGGTGAAATAAATCAGCATCGCTGTTGTTTATCATCTCCACCTCAGACGAAAGTCTGCCGAAATTTGCAGATAACATTGATGGTGCTATTAGTACAGCCATATTTTTTTATTTTAGTTTTGCCAAAACTGCTATAAGTAATTTCCAGAATTTCTCAACAGAGGCAATTTCTATTTTTTCACCGGGTGCATGAGCTCCACGAACAGTAGGCCCAAAGGAGATTATATCCAGATATGGAAATTTGTCAATAAGTATTCCGCATTCCAGTCCAGCGTGAATGGCTCTTACTTTGGGCGGATTGGGAAATAATTGTCTGTACGAACTCTCAGTGACCTTTAAAACTTCAGAATTTGTATTTGGCTGCCAGCCAGGATATTCTGTTTCGTGAGTAGCCTCAGCTCCTGCCAGTTTAAGAAGAGCTTCAACTCTTCTGGCTGCATTGTGTTTTGCACTGTTAATTGAGCTTCTCTGACTTGTTGCTACCTTAATTACATTATCATCCTGCATTTTTATACTTGCGAGATTAGTTGAAGTCTCAACAAAACCCGGAATTGTCTGACTCATAGCCAGAACTCCGTGTGGCATAGAGTATAAGCTACAAACAAGTCTGATAAAGGTTTCGTCATCCACACAAAAATCAAAATGCATTGCATTTCCTATTTTACCGGCTAGTTGAGGATCGGAGATGAAATGCTCATTCTGAGCCTCAGAAACCACCTTTTGAAACAGCTCATCAATCTGTTCCTCATCTTTAGGGTCAATAGCTATAATTGCGTAAGCTTCACGTGCTATAGCATTACGTTTGTTTCCCCCATCAATTTCGCAAAGTGAAATTTCGTAAGCTGAATATGCCTCAAAAAGAAATCGAAGCAAAATCTGATTTGCATTAGCTCTGTTCTTCTCTATGTCGTCACCGCTGTGCCCGCCTGTTGCTCCAAATACACCAAATTTCAGAAACTTTGAACCATCCTTGCTCTTCCTGGCTGTATATCTGAACCTTCCGGTTGTATCTATTCCGCCAGCACATCCTATAAACAACTCTCCCTCATCTTCGGAATCAAGGTTAATCAGGATTGTCCCTTTCAGAAATCCCTCCTCAAGGGATTTTGCACCGGTAAGGCCGGTCTCCTCTTCTGTTGTGAAGAGTGCCTCAATAGGACCGTGCGAAATTGTATTGTCTTCCAGGATTGCAAGCTGTGCAGCCATGCCTATCCCGCAATCTGCACCCAGTGTTGTCTCTTTTGCAATAAGCCAGCCATCCTCTTCTGTAACCTTTATGGGATCTTTCCTGAAATCGTGAACAGTGCCTGAATTTTTCTCGCAAACCATATCTGAATGGCTCTGGAGTATTATAGTAGGAGCACCCTCCATGCCTTTTGTGGCAGGTTTGAGAATTACCACATTACCGGCTTTGTCTGTTTTGTGTTCAAGCCCCCTGGAGAGAGCAAAATCCTGAAGATACTTTATTATATGCTCTTCATGACCGGATTCTCTGGGGATTTTTGTAATCTCACTGAAAATTGAAAAAACTTTTGCTGATTCCATTTAGGGCTTCTTAATTTGATTTAAGTTGGCTCTCAATATCCGACACATACTTTCTGAATGATCTGTTTGTGTCAATGAGGTCCTTTACTGTGTTATATGCGTGGAGGACAGTAGCGTGATCTCTTCCGCCAATCTGGGCACCAATGGATGCCAGGGAGTTATTTGTCATGTTTCTGCTCAGATACATTGCAATCTGCCTTGCCTGAACAAACTCTCTTTTTCTTGATGGTGACAGAAAAGATTCAGTGCTTATTTTAAAGTATTCGCAGACTACCTTCTGTATCTTTCCTACAGATATCTCTGTCTTGTTTTTGCTTACGAACCTCTCAGTTAGAGACTCTGCAAGTTCAAGTGTGATTTTTCTGTGAGTCAGGGTAGACTGTGCCAGTAATGATATAAGTGTACCCTCAATCTCCCTTACATTACTTGTAATATTGTTTGCGAGATATGTAATAACATCTTCCGGAAGGGATATTCCATCCTTGTAGCTTTTGGCTTTAAGAATAGAGACCCTTGTCTCAAAATCCGGTTGTGCCAGTTCGGCAACAAGTCCCCACTTGAATCTTGACAAAAGTCTCTGTTCAAGATCCTGTAGCTCAGAGGGAGCTTTATCCGAAGTTAGTATCAATTGTTTGCCAATGTTATGCAGATGGCTGAAAATGTGGAAAAATGCATTTTGAGTACCGGGTTTTCCTGCAAATTCGTGGACGTCATCAATAATGAGGACATCAATCATCTGATAAAAATGGAGAAAGTCTGTTAGTTTATTCTTTACATTAGCAGCGTCCATGAACTGAGTCTGGAACCTGTTTGCACTTACGTAAAGGACAATTTTGTCCGGAAATTTCTCTTTAATGTCAATTCCTATAGCCTGTGCAAGATGCGTCTTTCCCAGTCCCGATCCTCCGTACAAAAAAAGAGGATTGAAAGAGTTGTTTCCCGGACTTGACGCAATGTTTAGTCCGGCTGCTCTTGCCAGACGATTGCACTCTCCCTCGACAAAGTTTCTGAAGCTGAAGTTAGGATTCAATTGTGGATCAATTTGTCTTTGCTGAAGCCCCGGAATAACGAAAGGATTTGCAAATGAACCAGTCTGAGCCGGAAAAGGGACAGTTTTGTTTGTGAGCTCATGCACGCCTTGCTGAGGCATTGTTACGGCCTCCTCATTTGATACAACCCTTACATTGTATTCAAGCTTTGCATTGTTACCCACTACGCGTCTTAATGTTTTTCCAATAAGCTCAATGAATTGCTCTTCCAGATATTCCCTGAAAAAGTCCGATGGTACCTCAATTGTTAAAACTGAGTCTGAGAACTTGACCGCCTTGATGGGAACGAACCATGTCTTAAAGCTGCTGGGAGGAATGTTATCTTTTATAATTCGAAGACAATTATCCCACACAGCTATATGTTTCTGATCGGTCATGGATTATGGTTTGAAGTTTAGATTGCTTACAAAATTGGGGATAAATTCTGTAAAAAAAAATCAAAAAGCACTTGTAAAATTCAAGAATTTTTCAAGTGCCTGTTGCTCAATGATAAATTTTTTCAGAAAAGAAAAAATAGATTTTTCCAATATTGTAAATGCCTGATTTAGAACACCGTTATCTTTATGTATTTTTTTGGATTGTTATTGATATTTTCTATCAATTCATCAAGATTTTTCACAAGGGTGTTTACAGAGTTGTGCAGAGAATCAGTAGCCATAAGTTTGCCCAAAGATCCCTGCGGATTTCTAAGTTCGTCCAGCAGTGTCCTGAGAGATCCTATGGTTGCGGCAAGATCGGCGGCTGCCAGGGAGTCAGTTATCTTTGACAGATTGCCCACTGTGTTTCCTAGAGGTTCAGCTGCACTGTCTAGTTTTGCCGTAAGATTTTTAAGGTTCTCCAAAGTTGCGGATATTTCCGGCCCACTCTCACCCAGATTGGAAGATATAGCTTCAAAGTTGCGAATAGTCCTGTTTAGTCCTGCAATAATTGATTTTATATTTGCCTGGCCATTTTCATCCAGAATCTGGTTAATTCCGTTAACAGTCGTATTTAGTGATGACAGCAGTGTAGATATGCTGTCTTTGAGAGGCATTATTTCAGATACAAGTTTTTCAACAAGACCCACCTCCATGCCGGATGCGAGTGTGTCTTTGTGTTTCATAATCTCCTTTGAATCGCCCGGAACTATTTTTACAGCTTTTGATCCAAGAAGGTCTGCCGAATAAATCATTGCAACAGAATTTGAAGGGATGGGGTACTCTGCCTTAACTTTGAATTTGGCAATAAAGTCTCCGCTCTCTTTTACAAATTCAATTGATTCAACAGTTCCAATCTTATGCCCTTTAAAATAGACAGGTCCGGTAGGGGTTAGTCCTTCAACATTCTCGTATTTTACAAAATATATGTTGTTCTTATTAAAGAAATCCTGCCCTTTGAGAAAGTTTATCAGAAAGTATGTTGCAATAAGAGTAACTAGTGCAAAGAGTCCTGTTTTCTGCTCTTTTGTAAGTTTTATTTTCATCTTTTATTTTTTCAGTGGAACTATAGTGTTGTTTTCTATTCTTATAATAAATGCCTGAGGAAATTTTCTCTTTATTTCAGTAAGGGCTCCTGAAGCATCTGAAAGCCTGGTGAAGACTCCTGTGTGATATTTGTAAAAATTCCCCACTTTCTTGAAATCGTACTCCTTTAAACCCTTCAGATCAGAGGCTCCTTTTTTAAGTACTTTTGTTACAGCCATTAGTTGTATAGAGTAATACCCCTCGTCTAACTCTTTTTCCTCTTTAATATTAACAACCTCATACACTTTTTCCTCTTTTGCCGGCCTTGCCTGATTTGTAGAATTAGCAGGTGTTAACAGAGGACCATTTTCATCACCCTCATAAACTTTTTTAAAATTTGTAAAAGCGTCAAATATGGATTTTGCCATTTTCTGCTGATTCTCTTTTTTTACAAGAACTTCAAGATCTGAACTGTTTGAAATAAACCCAAGCTCAACAAGCACAGCCGGCATTGTAGTCCTCCATAGAACAACCAGTCCGGCCTGCTTAACACCTCTGTTAATTGTAATGGGTCCGCGGGATAGCTGATCCTGCACCAGAGATGCAAATGCCAGACTATGCTCCAGATGAGCGTTCTGTAGTAACGAAAATATTATGTATGACTCAGGTACGTTTGGATCAAAGCCTTCATACTTTGCTGAGTAATCATCACCCTCAAGAAGAATTACACTGTTTTCCAGTTTTGATACCTCCAGATTTGAACTGCTTTTGTCAATACCCATCACAAAAGTTTCAGTTCCTGATGCAGACCTTGCTCTTGCAGAGTTAACATGGATTGAGATGAAGAGATCTGCCTTCTCTTTGTTTGCAATCTGGCTCCTTATTTCAAGAGGGACAAAAACATCGGTTGATCTGGTATATACTACATCAACATCAGGATAGGACTCCTTTATCAGATTACCCACCATAAGTGAAACGGCTAAAGTAATGTCTTTCTCTCTGTGTCTCTTGTTTATACTGATTGCTCCGGGATCCTTACCGCCGTGTCCGGCATCAATAACAACTTTTTTTAAAGCCACCCTTGAGCTGCTTTGCGCTTGTAATGGCATCATATGCAGAAGGCAAAAAAAGATCAAAAGTACTTTCCGGAGCATTATATATGTTGTTTATTGTTTAAATTTGCGCTTTGCAAAAGTAGCAATTATTTTGTTTTTGAAGAGAATCACTTATACCATTCTGGCCATTTTTGGGTTAATGATGTTTGCGCAGAGGGCGGAGGGCCAGTCATTAAAACCCGACACCCTTGCAACAGCTTCCGATACTCTGAAACGTAAAGGAGATGTTGAGTTTCCTGCTTTTTCCGTTGCCAGGGACTCAATAGTTGAGGATTTTTCAGGTGGCAGAAAAATGATATATTATTATGGCGATGTTACGGTAAGATATGATAATATTGAGCTTACTGCAGAATATATGGAGTATAACCTGGATACCAGAACTGTTTTTGCAACAGGTATAAAGGATAGTACGGGTGTAATGAAGGGAAGGCCGGTTCTCAAGGAGGGGAGCAGCACTTATGAGATGGAGAAGGTGTACTACAATTTTATCTCAAAAAAGGCCAGGATTACAAATATGATTACTCAGGAATCTGAGGGTTATCTTCATGGTACCAACATAAAGAAGATGGCAGATAATTCTATCAATATTTCAAAAGGGAAGTACACAACCTGCGATCTGGATCACCCCCATTTTTTTCTGAGGATGACTAAAGTCAGAACGGTAACAGAGCCCAAAAGAACTACGGTTTTTGGCCCTGCTTATCTGGTGCTTGAGGATGTGCCTGTACCATTCGCCCTCCCTTTTGGATTTGTTCCGGAGAAACCTGAAAGATCGGGTGGCCTATTGATACCGTCTTTTCAGGAGGAGGCAGCCAGAGGATTCGGCCTTAAGGGGCTTGGATACTATTTTGTAATAGGAGAGTATTTTGACGTTTCCGTTACAGGGGATATCTACTCCCTGGGTTCATGGAATGCAATGCTCACTGCACGCTACAGGAAGAGATACAAATTTAACGGAGACTTCTCTGTGAATTATTCAAATAACCAGACCGGAGAGAGGGGTAGTACTGACTTTTTTCAATCAAAGGATTTCTCAATCAGATGGAGCCATGCACAGGATTCAAAGTCAATGCCGGGAGCATCGTTCAGAGCATCGGTTAATTTTTCTACACCTCTGAATAACAGATTTAACTCTATGGATGTTCAGCAGAGTCTGCAGAACCAGGTCTCATCCTCTATATCCTATTCAAAAACATTTGCCGACTCCCCTTTCAGCCTGTCGGTAAATATGCTCCACAGTCAAAACTCTCTGGACAGTTCATATGCCCTCACTGTTCCAAACTTTACACTTACAATGAATCGTATATATCCTTTCAAAAGTAAGGAAAGGGTAGGAAAGGAGAGGTTTTATGAATCAATTTCACTGAGCTATAACACTACACTTGATAACAAGGTAAACTTTAAATTAAAGGATTTCAGTTCGCCTGACTTTCTATCGAAATTCAGAAGCGGAATGAGACATAATTTCTCAATAGGTCTGCCGACATTTACTTTACTAAGGTACCTCAACTTCTCGCCCGGTGTCTCTTACGGAATGAACTGGTTCTTTCAGACCAATGATAAGTATTTCAATCAGGAGACCCAGAGAGTTGAAAGTCAGGTAAGCAAGATGTTTAGTCATTTTGGCATTACTCAGGAGTTTTCTGCTTCATTATCAATGAGTACCAGAATCTACGGGACATTTAACTTTGGTAAGAGGGCCAAGATGGAGGCCATGAGGCATATGATTACACCTACAATATCATTTAGCTACAGACCGGAACTTGGTACGCCGGGAAATGGTTACAGAACCCTTGATTATGTTGATGAGAATGGAATACAGCATCTTGTAAACTACAACAGATATGATGGTCTTGTTTACTCTCCTCCGGGTACGGGGAGGAATGCATCTCTTAATTTTTCTGTAGGCAACAATTTGGAAGCTAAACTAAGGGATATTGATGATACTACAGGCACAGGGACCAAAAAAATCAAGTTAATCGATAATCTTGCTATAGGAGGATCTTACAATTTTCTGGCAGACTCTCTCAAGCTCTCTAATATTTCTGTGAATATGAATACTACAGTATTCGGATCACTGGGATTCAGTGCAAATGCCTCGCTCAATCCATATGCAGTTGATAACAGAGGGAGGGTAATTAATCAGTTCAACATTTCAAAAGAGGGCGGATTAAAAATTGCCAGAGTTGAAAATGCCAGTATGACCCTCTCTTACCAGTTTTCCGGAAAGGGTGAGCGTAAAGGCGGTGTCAGAAAGTTTCCCGGGGCAGGCAACCAGCCGGCAGAGAGTGAAACATTTGGAGGGGTGCGATCTGAGCCAAGAGACTATACAAAAATTTACTACCATCCTGTGACCGGAGAGTATATTCCGGGAGGGTGGGTATATTATCTGGATCCTTCTGTCCCTTGGACCGTAAGCTTTAATTACAACTACTCATATGGGAAAAGATATGAGTATGATAATCAGAAAGATATGCTGTCAACAAGGCATGTTCATACTCAAACTCTCGGTCTCTCCGGTCAACTGAGAATTACAAAGGCATTTAATATTAATGTCAACACTAATGTGGATCTCTCAAAGTTTACTCTTACAACCACTCAGCTCAGCGCATCTTACGACCTTCATTGCTTTAATATTTCCGTGTCATGGGTGCCAACAGGACAATGGCAGAGCTGGAGCTTCAGAATAAGTGCAACTGCATCGGCACTTGCAGATTTGCTTAAATTTAAAAAAGGATCAAGTTACTGGGATAATTTCTAGTTATTCATTAACTTTACTAAATACCATATAATTAATCATGAGTAAAAGAATAATATCTTCACCTGCAGCCCCAAAGGCTGTGGGACCCTACAACCAGGCTGTTGAAATGAATGGATTTCTGTATGTATCAGGTCAGCTTCCTATTGACGTAAATACTGGTGAATTTGTTCCGGGCGGAGTTAAAGAGCAGTGTGTTCAGGTTTTTAGAAACATTGAACATATACTCAGGGAGGCCGGCTATGGATTTGAGAATGTTGTAAAAACCACAGTATATCTCACAGATATGGCAGACTTTGGTGCCATGAACGAAGTGTACGCAACTTTTTTTAAAGAGCCTTTTCCTGCGAGGGTAGCTTTTGCAGTTAAGGGATTACCTAAGGGTGGCCTTGTTGAGGCTGATGTGATTGCTGCTAAATAGTTGAAAGTGGGGCCATGCTCCACTTTTTTTTGTGCTTTTCAAGTAATTAACTATATTTGCAGAGAATTCGGTGATTTACGGTTCAGATAAATCCACAATACAATTCCCAATCAAATTTAATGTACGACATAGTAGAGTTAAGCAAGAAGGGTCAGGAAGACCTGTTTGCAATTGCTGAAGAGCTAAAGCTGAGCAATTTCAAAAAACTAACCAGAGAGGATTTAATTTACGAAATTCTTGATGAGCAGGCCAAAGTTGGCAGCAAATCCGGGGCTCCTTTGATTGTTAAAAAGCCAATTCCTCAGAATAACAATCAGAAGACAAATAAAAGAGGTCCCAAGAAGAGAGATGATAAGCCTAAAAGTGCGGATAGCGAATTAAAGGTTGAACAGGTTCAGGATCCAAAACCTGAAGTGCAAACAGAGGTTAAGGCTGAATCTAAACAAGAGGAATCAAAATCATCTCAGAGAAAGAGAGGGCGTCCTGCAAGAAAAAGATCCGGAGAGGCTGAAAATAAACAGCAGTCTGTGCAAACTACGCAATCAGAAATAAAGCAGGCATATGAGTCAAAACCGGCACCTGAATCAAAACCAGTAACTGAAATTAAGCAACATTCAGATCAGAGACAGAATCCTGATCAAAAAAATGTTGAAAACAGACAGCCAAACGATCAGAGGCGCATACAGGAACAAAAACTCTTTCCTGATCAGAAGCAGGTACCTACATCAGATGCGGAGGTTGCGGCAATAGTGGCTGTTACAAGGGAGCTCAAACTTGAGAACAATCAGCCGAAAACCGTAAGTGAGTTTGTTAAGCATAATCAATCTGAATCTAAGTCTGTTAAGGAGAATCCGGTAAGACCTAAAATTGAATTTGAGGGGGAGGTTGAGGCAACAGGTGTACTTGAGATTATGCCAGATGGCTATGGTTTTTTGAGATCATCTGACTACAATTATCTTAACTCACCGGATGATATTTATATATCACAGTCTCAGATTAAATTGTACGGACTTAAAACCGGAGATACACTTACAGGTGAAATTAAACCTCCAAGAGAGGGTGATAAGTACTTTCCACTTGTAAAGGTTAAGCAAATTAACGGAAGAAGCCCTGAGTTTATAAGAGACCGGGTACCTTTTGATTTCTTAACGCCACTTTTTCCAGAAGAGAAATTCAATATTACTTCTAACGGACACAATAATCTGTCAACAAGAGTGGTTGACCTCTTCGCACCCATCGGTAAGGGTCAGCGCGGATTGATTGTTGCTCAGCCAAAAACGGGTAAGACAGTATTACTTAAAGATATAGCAAATGCAATTGCAGACAATCATCCTGAAGTTTACATGATTGTTCTTCTTATTGATGAAAGACCGGAGGAGGTAACAGACATGCAGAGGAGTGTTAAGGCCGAGGTTATTGCCTCTACATTTGACGAACCTGCTGAAAGACATGTAAAGGTTGCCAACATTGTTCTTGAGAAGGCCAAGAGACTTGTAGAGTGCGGACATGATGTGGTTATACTTCTGGATTCAATTACAAGGCTGGCAAGGGCATTTAACACTGTTCAGCCTGCATCCGGAAAAGTATTGAGCGGTGGTGTTGATGCGAATGCACTTCACAAACCAAAACGCTTCTTTGGAGCAGCAAGGAACATTGAGAACGGAGGTTCGCTTACAATCATTGCTACTGCACTAACAGAAACCGGCTCAAAAATGGATGAGGTCATCTTTGAAGAATTCAAGGGTACCGGTAATATGGAGCTTCAGCTTGACAGAAAACTTTCAAATAAACGAATATTCCCTGCTGTTGACGTAACACTAAGCAGCACCAGAAGAGACGATCTTCTCTTTGATAAGGAGACACTTAACAGAATCTGGATTCTTAGAAACTACCTGGCAGATATGAACTCGGTGGAAGCTATGGAGTTTATGAAGACAAGGCTTTTGAGATCTGAAAATAACATGGAGTTTTTAAGCTCAATGAACGGAGAGTAGGATCCCCTGCAGGGTTAAAACCCTGCAAGGTGAACCGCCGTTCCTATAACCAGTCCTATTGCAATATTAATGGCTTTGGCAAGTACAAAGCCTTTTTTGCTTTCTGCAAGCAACGGAAGAGCTGTATGTCCGTCTTGTGCAATAGAGCTTGCAAGAAGTACTGAAAATGGGACAAGCCCTCCTGCGAAGAGAGTAATAAAGACCATATGCGGGCCTGATTCAGGAATAATACCAATAATAACAGCTATAACTATCATCAGGAATACATTATCCATGAGCCAGTGTTCTATGTCAAGAAACTGCATACCAAAATGGATTACGAGGAGCGCTCCGAATGTCCAGAGAAATATGGATCTGAAGTGTTTTTTAACTACGTGACCCCAGAGGTGTTCTCTAATAAAGTGGTCTCCTGCTCTTGCTGTAAGAAATAACAAGAATATACTTACACCTGCAAAAAGTAGATTCATCCATCTCTCAGAGAAAATATCAAATCCGTGTTCAGCATGGTTAGCATCTGCAATTTCGTGATCATGTGCATGCTCTCCTTCGTGTCCATGATTGTGGTCATGCATTTCAACAACAACTGCAGGAGCTGCCTCCTGCGTGTGTGATTCATGATTGTGCTCCAGTATTCCGGCGACCACGGCAAAAATAAAAATGGCTATTCCAGCCATTATCAGGATTCTCTCACGTGTCATTGTCCGTTTTGTCTCCTGAACAGGATGGTGTTGTTTGTGATCGTGCTTTTCATGACAGCACTCATCATGAAGCGTAAATTCCTCAGGTGAAAAAGGCCTGTTACTCCCTTTATAGAGCTTGTCAACTATTATGCCTGCAATCACACCGATAATTAGCAGAACAAAGAACAAAAATATGGCTGTTTTAGGTATAAGGGCCAACATTACGAATGCTTCATCTCCGGAGGAGGCTATCATCATAGCAACAAGGGAGCCAAAGCTTAACAGGTTGTGAGTAAACAGTGATACTACGGCAAATCCTCCTATACATCCGGGAATTAGTCCAAGTAGTGCAGCCAATATTACCTGTTTAACCGGTGATTTTTTGAGTTTTTTAAATGACTCGCCGTGTGAACGTATATTTACATATTCTATGAGAAGCATCATTACAATTACAAGTCCTGTAATGAGAATGCTGTTCTTTAAAGCTTCCAGTATTATATTCATATATTCTTTTTATAGATATCCAGTAGTTGGGAAGCTGCTGCAAAAGAGCCAATCTTTCCTTCCATTACCGACTCCTCGTATTGGGCCAGTCTTGACTGAATCTCCCTGTTTTCAAAAAACCGGTCTCTCAGCCCTTCGTTTATTGTCTCATGCATCCAGAATCTTGACTGCTCTCTCCTTTTTTTATAGTAATAACCGTTGGATTTTGCCAGAATAAAGTACTCTTCAATCTTTTTAAGAATCTCCTTTAATCCGGCCTTAGTTACTGACGAGGAGGTCATAGCTGTAGGAATCCATCCTGACTCAGATGGAGGGAACAGGTGCAGTGCGTTTGTATACAGTGCCTGAGCAAGAGTTGCCTTGTCAATGTTGCTTCCGTCAGCTTTTGTTATCGCTATCAGATCTGACATCTCCATTATACCTCTCTTTATACCCTGCAACTCATCTCCGGCTCCCGCCAGCATAAGAAGAAGGAAAAAGTCACTCATAGAGTGCACTGTTGTCTCTGATTGTCCTACACCCACTGTCTCAATAAAGATAACGTCAAATCCTGCAGCTTCACAAAGTGCTATACTCTCGCGTGTTTTTCTTGCAACACCGCCAAGTGAGCCTCCGCTTGGACTGGGCCTTATAAATGCATTAGGATCTGAACACAAAGTCTCCATCCTGGTTTTGTCTCCCAGAATTGATCCTTTACTCCTCTCTGAACTTGGGTCAATTGCCAGAACGGCAAGTTTATGTCCAAGTGATGTAATCATACCTCCAAATGCCTCAATGAATGTGCTCTTTCCTGCACCAGGCACACCTGTTATGCCTATCCTCATAGATTCATTGCCGTGTGCCTGACATCTCTCAAGAATCTCCTGAGCAACTATTCTGTGGTCATGCCTGTTGCTCTCTATCAGAGTAATAGCCTGGCTTAGAACAGAAATATTACCAGATTTAATTCCTTCTACAAATTCATCGGCAGAAAGGTTACGGCTCTTATTCTTTTTATAGAAATTACCTATATACGGATTTACTATTGGAGGCTGTTCTATGCCTTCATTAACAATTAGTGCACTATCGTGATTAGAATGGTTACTCTCCTGCATCTCAAATTCTTTTATCTTGTAACAGTTCCTGATATAAGAAGACTGAATGCCGGTCTTGCCGGACTATTGGTTATGAATGTTATCTGATATAGCTGTTCTCCGGTATCATTACCTGTTGTAATGTTTACTGAAAATTTCGCTGTTGCTCCGGGTGCAATTGTTTTTGGATGGTTAACGGTTATTCCGGATTTGTTTGTGTCATATTTGTAAAGAGTCAGAGTTTTCCTTCCAAGGTTTTTTACATCAAACGTATGCTGAATTTTATCTCCCGCCTTTAATGTCCCGAATGAATAAACATTGTTATCCACCATAGGTAGAGAGGCCTGTTCAGTCTCCTCTTGTGTAAGGTTAGAAAAATTATCAAGTATCCGTACCCTTATCTCAAGTTTCTTGTCTGTCACTCTCTTCCCGTCAATAACGAGAGAAGCCTCCAGCTTTGTTGCGCCCCATCTTACCGGGCTCTTTGTGTCAAGTTCAATAAATATCTCTCCCTTTTTACCCGGTGAAAGAGTTGATGGCTCTGCTCTTAAAGAGAGCCCTCCCGGCAGATCTGTAAAGTCAATTTTAACTGGTTTACTGCCGGTATTTGCTACAGAGATACTCTCTGTTTTTTTCTCACCCTGAGCCGCCTGACCTATGTCGGCATAATCCTGCCTGAAGGAGAGTGCGCCTATTTTATGGATATATAGCTGAGAAAGACTTTTTGCCTTTTCATGAACAACACCTTTTATTCTTAGAATTACAGGCTTATTTATTCCGCTTATGTATACGGTCAGTGCTTTGTCAAAAGGATATGGCCCCTGATCATTAAGAAAGGTAACCTCAATCTTTCCACTCTCACCAGGTTTAACGGGATTACGCGTCCAGACAGGTGTTGTGCAACCGCACGAAGATATGACGGTTTGTATTAAGACAGGTGAGTTCCCTGTATTTTTGAATTTAAATGCGTAGGTGTGTTTTCCGGAGCTAAGTGTTATATCTCCAAAATCGTGAACAAGCTTGTTGAATTCAATAATGCCGTTTACGCTGCTCTGTGCTGATGATATCAGTGCAAACAAGAGCAGTGCAAGAATGGCGAATGGCTTTGATATTCTCATTACTCTCATCTTCTCCTCCTTTTATGGTTGAGACAACAAAGATACATTTGTATTTGTTCTGTTCCAACCTTTTTATATCTTTGCAATTATTAAACCAATTCAAAACTATTTTTAAAATGGCTTACAAAATTTCAGAAGATTGCACCGCTTGCGGTACATGTATTGATGAGTGTCCGGTTGAAGCTATCTCTCCCGGCGATATCTATAAAATTGATCCGGATGTCTGCTCAGATTGTGGTTCTTGTGCAGATGTTTGCCCTGTAGGTGCTATCAGCCCAGCTTAATTCAGATATTTTTTACAGAAGACCGGCTTAATCATTTTAAGTCGGTCTTTTTTTTTCATAACTTTGAGGCTTCAATTATTGAACCATATGCTTAATATTAAACTTTTAAGAGAGCAGCCGGATCTGGTACTGGAGAGACTGCGAGTAAAGAATTTCGATGCCGCTGAAATAATTCAGAGGGTAAATGCACTTGATATTTTAAGACGCAATTCCCAAACAGAACTTGATTCAAAACTTGCTGAGCAGAATTCACTTGCTAAGGAGATTGGCAATTTGATGAAAACCGGAAGGAGAGAGGATGCGGAGATTGCCAAACAAAGGGTTGCTCAGTTGAAAGAGGAGTCAAGAGCTCTTGACGAAACTATGAATGGTTATGCCTCTGAACTTAATGATCTTCTTGTTCAGTTGCCAAATTTACCGCACATATCTGTACCGGAAGGCAAAGGGGCTGAAGATAATCTTAATGTCAAAGAGGGTGGAGAAATACCTGTTTTGAAAGATTCTATACCTCACTGGGAGCTTGCAAAAAAATATGATATAATTGATTTTGATCTGGGAGTTAAGCTTACAGGTGCGGGATTCCCTGTTTACAAAGGCAAAGGGGCAAAAATTCAGAGAGCTCTGATTGCATATTTTCTGGATATGAATACTAAGGCCGGTTATACTGAAGTACAGCCTCCTCTGATGGTGAATGAGGCATCCGGTTTTGGTACAGGGCAGCTTCCGGACAAAGGGGAACAGATGTATCATGTGGGATTGGATAATTTTTACCTTATCCCCACTGCTGAAGTACCTGTTACAAACATATTCAGAGATGTAATTCTTTCTCCATCTGAGCTCCCTGTAAAAATGACTGCCTATACTCCTTGTTTCAGGAGAGAGGCGGGATCATACGGTAAAGATGTGAGAGGCCTTAACAGATTGCACCAGTTTGACAAGGTGGAGATTGTTCAGGTTACACTTCCTGAAAGTTCATATGAAGCACTTGACGGAATGGTGGCTCATGTGGAGTCTCTGGTTAAGTCTCTTGGTCTGCCTTACAGAATACTCAGACTTTGCGGAGGAGATATGAGTTTTACCTCTGCGCTTACTTACGATTTTGAGGTATACTCGGCTGCTCAGCAAAGATGGCTTGAGGTGAGTTCTGTTTCAAACTTTGAATCCTTCCAATCAAACAGGTTAAAACTTCGCTACAAAGATGAAAACGGGAAACCGGCTCTTGCTCATACTCTTAATGGCAGCTCGCTGGCTCTCCCCAGAATTCTCGCAGCTCTTTTAGAGAATAACCAAACACCTGATGGAATAGTTGTTCCTGAAGTTCTCAGGAGCTATTGCGGATTTGACATAATCAACTGATAAAATCTCAATGCCTGCAAACAAGGTAATACTTGGGATAGACCCCGGTACTCAGATACTGGGATATGGAGTGATTGAATCCACTCCTCTCTCTCCAAAGTATGTTGCAATGGGTGTAGTTGATCTTAGAAAGGAGAGGGATCACTTTGCCAAAATAAGGAAGATTTTTATTGAAGTCACAGAGTTAATTGAACATTATAAGCCGGATGAGCTGGCTGTTGAGGCTCCCTTTTATGGGAAGAATATTCAATCAATGCTCAAGCTAGGCAGAGCACAGGGCTCAGCTATTGCAGCTGCTCTTAACAGAAATATGCCTGTTTACGAATATGCTCCCAGGAAAATTAAACTCTCAATTACCGGAAAAGGTGCAGCATCTAAGGAGCAGGTTGCTGCGCTGCTTACTAATATATTGAAAACTAAGGACGTCCCTGATTTTCTTGACGCTACCGATGGCCTTGCAGTTGCTTTATGCCACTATTATGAATCCAACCGTCAAATAAAAAGCGGTTCCGGGGGAAAGGGGTGGGATGCCTTTGTCAAGGCCAATCCGGAAAGAGTTAAATAAATTTTTTTTCATGATTTAACCTTTTGCCCTTTCGTTTGTCAAAGGGTTGTAAATATTTAATACGAATATTAGACTAATAATTATATGAAATTCTCTAAGTTCTTTTTGTTTTTACTATTGTCTGTAGCACTTTCAGCAAATTTGCAAGCTGAGGATGAGCAGAGAGAGATCAGAATAAAAGTGGTTGTTATGGACAGTCTCAGAAATGCACCTGTTGAATTTGCAACCGCATCAGTTACAAAGGTAGGGGATGAGACCCCATTCAAATACGCCCTTACTGATGTTCGGGGTATGGCTGAGATAAGGGGTATTATTCCAGGTAACTATTCATTGAGAATTGAGTATCTTGGTTACGAAACTTATATCAAGAGTATAGTTCTTGATGAACACAGAGTTATTGATCTTGGTGAGGTCAAACTGAAAGAGCAGGTAAATACCCTTAATTCAGTGGTAGTTTCTGCTGTGGGAAATCCTATTATCGTTAAAAAGGATACAGTTGAGTACAATGCCTCATCATTCAAAACGACAGATAGCGATATGCTTGAAGAACTTTTGAAAAAGCTCCCCGGCATAGAGGTAGACTCTGATGGAAAAATTACAGCTAACGGCAAGGAGATAACTAAGATAATGATTGATGGAAAGGCATTCTTCCTCAATGATCCCCAGCTTGCCACAAAAAATCTTCCGGCTAAAATTATTGAAAAGGTAAAAGTACTTGAGAAAAAATCTGAACAGGCTCAGTTTACAGGTATAGACGACGGAGAGGAGGAGACAGTAATTGACCTGAGTATCAGGCCCGGTATGATGAATGGCTGGTTTGGAAATGTATCTGCCGGATATGGGACAGAGGAGAGATATCAGGCAGCAGGTATGGTTGGTAATTTTACAAAGACTAGTCAGCTTACAGCGGTAGCCAACATTAACAATACAAATAACAGAGGCTTTTCGGATATAGCCGGAGGGATGATGGCTGCAATGCGTAACTCTTCAGGAATGGGAGAGTCAATGATCAGAATGGGTGGTGCTACGATGAGATTTGGAGGGAGTGGCCTTACAACATCCTGGATGGGAGGTGTAAATGCCAATAAAGATTTTAATGATGGAAAACTGAAAATTGGCGGCAACTATCTCTACAGTGGTAGTGACAGATTGCAAGAAAATAGGACGTTCCGTCAGAATTTTTTGAAAGACAGTACATTTAACTACTCTGAAGAGACAGTGTCAAACAGTTTTTCTGATGGTCACAGGGCTGCACTTAACATTGAATACAAGTTTAATGACAAGACATCAATACTATTCAGACCAAATGTAAGCATAACAAAAGGCACATTTGAGGATAGACGCGATTTCTGGACCAGAGGAGGAAGTGGTACGAGAATTAATGAGGGAAACAGTATGTCAAGAGGAGAAAACAGTGCCCAGAGCTTTGAAGGGGATCTTTTGCTAAGACACAGATTTGCTAAGCCGGGCAGAACATTTTCACTGAACATGGATATGGAGTTTTCAAATAATGAACTCTTCAACGGTGTAAACATGTCAAGAACAATTATTGGTAATGATGATGACTCTACTATAGTTGATCAGAGGTACAACTCCATATCAAAGTCGTATAATCTTTCAGCAAGAGCCTCTTATACAGAGCCACTTGGAAAGAACTATTACATGGAGCTTGCCTATAGGTTTGGTTACAGGTACACAGATTCAGACAAGAAGGTTTATAATAAAGGTTTGACAGATGAATATGATATAATTGATCCTCTCTATTCAAACTACTTTGAAAATATTTTTGTTAACCACAGGGCTGAGGTGAATCTCAGAAAAAATGAGGAGAAGTATAGTTATGTACTTGGAGTTAATGCTCAGCCGTCTTTAACAAAAAGCGTCAGAAGCGATGGAGCTGTGATTAATAGGTCTGTTGTAAATTTCGCCCCATCAGCTCAGCTTGACCTGAAATTCTCAGATACCCGTAACTTAAGGCTGAGATATAACGGAAGAACAAGACAGCCGTCAATAAGTCAGCTTCAACCGGTAAAAGACAATTCAAATCCCCTCCTGATCCCAATAGGTAACCCTGATCTGCTTCCTGAGTTTGAGCATTCATTGAATGCTAATTACAGAGATACCAAGAGAGAGACTTTTCGTACTATCGATGCAGGATTAAGGGCAAATTACACACAGGACAGAATTGTTACCCAGAGATGGTATGATGAGTCAGGGGTTCAATATACAATGCCGGTAAACGCTTCGGGTGCATTTAACATTAATGCAAATCTGATGTATAATACACCTATAAAGAAGTCTAAGTTTTCAATAATGAACTTTACTAACGCAGGTGTAAACAAAGGGGTAAGTTTTTCCGGCAGAACGCTTGAGTCTCTACAGAAGGGATACACAACAACTCTATCTTTAAGTGAAATGCTGAGATTTATGTACAGAGGAGATAAGCTTGAGGTTAGTGTAGGTGGAAGGGTAAGATACAATTATGCCTGGTACACAATACAGCAATCTGCAAAGCCGGCTACCTGGAATAATGCAATAAACGGGTCTGTAAACTGGACACTTCCTGCAGGATTTAACCTTGCTACAGATATGGACTACAACTTTTACATTGGTTACGGAGAGGGTTATAATGAACCTGCTATGGTCTGGAATGCTGAAATCTCAAAATTACTCTTCAAAAATTCTGCTACCCTGCGCCTTAAGGTATTTGATATTCTCAATGAATCAAAAAGTGTGTGGAGAACAACAACTGACAACTATATTGAAGACGTTCAAAATAATACTCTTCAGCAGTACTTTATGCTAAGCTTTACCTGGAGGTTTGGGAATTTTGGAGGCCAGAAAGGAGGCGGTCAGCCTATGAGAGGCCCGGGACCGGGAATGGGTGGAGGCAGATTTCATCGCTAGCGAGCAGCCGAATATGCTCTCCATTTTTCAATAACAGAATTCATATCTGAGGGAATCTCTTTTTCGAAAAAGAGATTCTCTTTTGTTTTTGGATGCACAAATCCCAAAGTCTTTGCGTGTAAGGCATGCCTTGGAAGGAGTTCAAAACAGTTATCTATGAATTTCTTATATTTTGCATAAAGGGTCCCCTTAAGGATTTTATCACCGCCGTATCTGTCATCATTGAATAGTGGATGCCCCAGCCAGTCCATATGGACTCTTATCTGATGAGTTCTTCCTGTCTCAAGTTCACACTCAACAAGTGTGGTATAGCCGAATCGCTCAATTACTTTATAGTGTGTAACTGCATGTTTTCCGGTCTCACCATCGGGAAAAACTTTAAATTTTAATCTGTTATTGGGATCTCTTGCTATGTTTCCTCTGATAGTCCCTGTATCCTCCTTAATATTCCCCCACACCAGTGCGACATATTTTCTTTCAATAGTGTGGTCAAAAAATTGTTTTGCAAGGTATAGCTGAGATTCATCATCTTTGGCAACTATAAGAAGTCCTGATGTGTTTTTATCAATCCGGTGAACAAGCACTCCCATTCTTTCATCAGGGGCATTTTCATCCTGAGAGATTCCCAGGTGATAGGCCAGAGCGTTAACCAGGGTCCCGGAAAAGTGTCCATGTCCGGGATGCACAACTAAACCGGCCGGCTTATTAAGAACAAGCAGTGAGTCATCTTCAAAAACAACATCCAGAGGAATATTCTCAGGCCTCACCTCCATTCCCTTGCGCCTATACGGAAGTACTATCCGTATAATATCATTTGGTTTGACCATGTAGTTTGCCTTGACAACCTTGTCATTAACAAGGACATATCCGGCAGTTATAGCAAGTTGAATGCGATGCCTGGAGGTCTTCTCCATGTGGGCAGTTATGTATTTGTCTACCCGGATTGTGCTTTGACCTTTATCAGCAACAAATCTGTAGTGTTCAAAAGAGCCTCCGGACTCCTCATCATCACCTATCTCATCAAGGTCAAGATCCAGTTCGTCATCCATCTCCACATTAATCATACTACCTCTCTTTTCTTTTCTTAAGGCTGTCAATAAGGGTTTTATCAATACTGATTGTGAGCTGAACAGAGGAGCCCAATGCCACTGATGATGTTTGAGAAGCCTCCGGTGTTTGTCTGATTACAAATCCGGAAATTGAATCAGAGTAATTCTTGACAGAACGGTCATATCTTACTCTTGATATATTCAGGGAATTGTCAATTAATATATCTTTTGCAGTTGTAACAGGGAGCGAAGTAACATCAGGTATAAAAGTCCTCTCTCCCTCGCTGCTTATTCCCACCTCAAGATCAATTTCACTCTCTGTCTCTATCAATGTACCCGGAGCTACACGTTTACCGTTGTATCTTTGATCCAGAACATTGTTTGTAGCCATATCGCTAACATATATTAATTTACCCACTCTCAGCTGTCTTGATGCTAGTTCAGCTTTTGCCTGACGTAAAGAAAATCCTGTTACAGAAGGCATCGCTACTCTCTTAGGCTGAAGAGAGTTGATTGTAAGTAATATTCTTCTGTTCTTCTTGACCTTGCTTCCGGCAGGTGGATTTTGCCTGAAGATTTCACCTCTCCCCATTCTGGGAAGAAATACAGAGTCTGTAACCTCAAGCCTCAGATTACTGTCGTCTGCAAGTTCAGATGCCTCCGCTACTGTCATACTGGTAAAATCAGGCACCTCCTGTTCTTTGTTATGACGGGTAATTATATTGAGAAGTATAATTGCCACAATAAGCAGTGCAAGCAGCACAGCTGAAATTTTATAAACTTCTATCATAAACCACCCTTTGTACCAGGGCTTGTCAGCTCCTTTATTTTTCATGGTGTGAGGATTATTGGACAAAATTATGATTTTTTTGTAATAATGTTGTAGAGGCTGTCTCTCTCCAAGGCTATGTATCCGGCTTCAGCAGCAAGTTTTTCAAGGTCTCCGGTTGACATCTTAGGGTTTGTCTCTTTTGAACCGGCAAGGCTGTATATCTTAGTTGAATCGTTTATTGTTCCATCCATATCATCGGCGCCGTACAGGAGAGCCAGCTGACACATCTCTCTGCCAAGCATGGGCCAGTAAGACTTTATGTGTGGTATGTTGTCCAGAACAATTCTGGAAATGGCAAATGTTTTTAGAACCTCAATAATATTGAGCTCGCCGAGATAGGAGAGGGGATTGTTTGCCGGTTTAAAAAGTAGTGGTATAAATGCATCGAACCCACCTGTCTCATCCTGCAGCTCTCTTAACGAAAACAAATGGTCAATTCTGTCTCTTCTGCTTTCAATATGTCCAAACAGCATTGTGCAATTAGTTCTTATTCCTAGCTTATGAGCAGCTTTGTGTATCTCTAACCATCTTTTTCCGTCTGTTTTATCCGGGCAAATCTGGTCTCTTATTTCAGGATTGAAAATCTCTGCGCCACCTCCCGGCAGTAGTTCAACCCCTTTATCCTTAAGCCTCTTTAATACCTCTTCTGGTGAGAGCCCGGAGGATTTTGTCATGTCATCAATCTCTACTGCTGTGTATGCTTTTATTGTTACAGTTGATGGCAGTTCTCTCCTTACAGTCTCAACAACATTAAGATAATAATTGAAATCTCTGTCCGGGTGTACGCTTCCTACAATGTGAACCTCTGTCTCTCCGTTTTGATACTTCTCTTTGCAATAATTCTTTATCTGCTCCATATCCATTGACCAGGATCCCGACTCCTGATCGCTCTCTCGTCTGTACGAGCAGAATGTACACCTGTGAATGCAAACGTTACTTGGCTCAAGGTGAAAGTTTCTGTTGAAATATACATTTTTGCCGTTAATCTCTTCTCTTACATCTGTTGCAAGTTTTGACAACATGTTCATATCCATGCTCTCATACAGAGAGAGTGCCTCTTCGTATCCTACTCTTCTTGCCATTTCTTAAACTGTTTTTGAGGAGCAAATATAACAAAAAAGAGGCCTTATTCAGCCTCCTTTTGTGAATCTATTTAATGCCACGCAAGATTAGTAACGATCTTCTGATGACACAGTCAGTTTTTTACGTCCACGGCGACGGCGTGCAGCAAGTACCCGACGTCCGTTAGGAGTTGACATGCGCTCACGGAAGCCGTGCTTGTTGCGGCGTTTGCGTATTGATGGTTGAAAAGTGCGTTTCATGATATATTTTCTACTATTATTATATTCGCAAAAGGGAGTGCAAAGATATATAAAATGTTTTTAAACGCAAATATTTGTTTTAACGTTTTATGAATATTACCTTTTTTTCTTCAAAGAAGGGTTCTGTAAACCATCTCTTTATTTCGTATTCAGTAATTTTCCCTGCTGGTATTTTCATCTTTTTCGCTGCTTCATCAAGTTCCGTCTTTAAATTCCCACCCTTGAGATAAAAAACTCCTTTGGTAATTCCTGAAATATCACCCGGACTAATCATACTCCAAATCCACGGTAAAAAGTTTTTTAGCTCAGTAACTGCCCTAGATACAACAAAATCGTACTCACCACCTGTGCTCTCCGCCCTTTTATTCAACGCAGTTACATTGGTAAGGCCCGTCTCTTTTGCAATACTCTCAGCTACCAGTATTTTTTTGCCTATTGAATCACAAAGAGTAAAGTGAGAATCAGGAAACATAATAGCCAGAGGGATTCCGGGAAATCCCCCTCCGGTACCTACATCAAGAATCTTACTTCCGGCAGGCGGGCTCAGAACCTTTGCAATTGCCAGTGAATGCAGAACATGATGCAGGTAAAGATTCTCAATATCTTTTCTTGAGACTACGTTTATTTTTAAGTTCCACTCCCTGTAGAGCGGAAGAAGTAATTTTATCTGCTCTCTCTGACTTTTGTCAAGATCAGGGAAGTAATTGAATATTAAGTTTTCCATCTTTTTGCAATCTCTCTTTTGCTCTTCTGATTCTGGTCTTTACCGTACCCAATGACAAACAGAGCTCTTTTGCCATCTCTTCATATGCATATTCATGAATAAATCTCATCTCTGCGACAATCCTGTAAATATCCGGCAGGCTTTCAATAGCCTTCCTTATTTTTTCAATTTCCTGCTCAAAAATCAGGTGCTCCTCAGGACTCGGCACCCAGTTCTCTGCTCCTGTATTTTCATCTCCTCCACTTAAAAAGTCCATTGATCTTGTGTTAATCCGGTGCCTTCTTACAAAATCAATACTGCTGTTTCTTGCAATTGTGTACAGCCAGGTTGAAAATGCATACTGGGGATCATAACTCTCAATCATCTGGAATGCTTTAGCAAATACCTCCTGAGATATATCCTCGGCGTCATGTATATCAGGAACAAGAGCACGGATATGATTTTTTATCCTCACTCCATACCTCTTAACAATTTCTCGTGATGCCTCTTCGCATCCAGTGCATGACATTTTAGCCAGATCCCTGTCTGACATCTCATCAATGTGCTTCAAGCCAGTTCTCTCCATATTGGCAGTCAACGGTCAGGGGTACAGAAAGTTCAATAACCCTCTCCATCTCCTCTTTAACAACTTCAGATAATCTTGATTCCTCTCCGGGATAAACATCAAATACAAGTTCGTCGTGTACCTGCATTACCATCCGGCTCCTGAGCCCCTCTTCGTTTACTCTTTTGTAGAGACACACCATTGCTACTTTAATAATGTCTGCAGCACTGCCCTGAATAGGAGCGTTAACTGCATTTCTTTCAGCAAGCCCTCTTACAACCTGATTTTTAGAGTTAATATCCGGTAGATATCGTTTTCTGCCGTATAATGTACTTACATACCCATCTTTCTTTGCCCTCTCGGTCATACTGTTCATATACTCCTTGACCATGGGGTAGCTCCTGAAATAGTCTTCTATAAGCTGCTTTGATTCAGATCTTGGAATATTAAGCCTTTGCGAAAGTCCAAAAGATGAAATACCGTATATAATGCCAAAATTGGCAGTCTTTGCTTTTCCCCTCTGCTCTTTAGTAAGTTCATTAACGGGTATTCCAAATATTTTGGATGCTGTGGCAGAGTGAATATCCTCGCCATTTTTAAAGGCCTTAATGAAATCAGGATCACCGCTCATGTGCGCCATTAGCCTTAATTCAATCTGGGAGTAGTCAGCGGAGAGAATAGATCCGCCTGAATGGGAGGGAATAAATGCTCTTCTTATCTCCCTGCCTCTCTCCGTTCTGATAGGGATATTCTGCAGGTTCGGCTTAACTGAACTTAGCCTTCCTGTGGCTGTCAGAGCCTGATTGTATGTTGTGTGAAGCTTACCTGTCTCTCTGGAGACCATCAGTGGAAGTGGCTCAATATAGGTTGAGAGGAGCTTTTTAAGATTTCTGAATTCCAGAATTGCAGGGATTATTGGATGTTTGCCAAGAAGCTCTGTTAAGGCCTCTTCGTCTGTAGATCTGCTCTTTTGATCCTTTTGCCCCAGTTCCAATTTGTCAAACAGAATTACAGACAACTGCTTGGGTGATGATACATTCAGTGTCTGATCTCCAGCCATATCTCTAATGCTTTGTTCAATCTCATCAAGCTCTTTCGTAAGCATTTTACCATATCTGAACAACATATCTGTATCAAGTTTCACCCCCTGTTGCTCCATTGATGCCAATACATAAAGAAGAGGCATCTCAATCTCTTCATAAAGTTTGATAAGCTCTCCCTTATCAAGTTCTTTTCTTAATTCGGATGCCAGTGATACCATGATTGATGTTTCAGCCATTGCCTTCTCTTCATCCTCTTTAATCTCTTGATTTGAGGTGTTTGAAAAAAGATCTGCCTGTACCATAACCTTATCTTCATCAAAATTTATCCCTAGGTATGAATTTGCAAGTATTTCAACCTTGTGAGATCTTTCCGGCATTAAAAGGTAATGCATCAATTCACAATCCCATATTTTACCCCTGAGATGAATACCTGATAAGGCCAGTTTATTGCAGATTGATTTGATATCATACCCGCACTTGTCTATGCCATCGTCTTCAATTATACCCTTTAAAGATTGAAACTTACCTTCTGATAAGGAGGCAACCTTCTCAGATGAAGATATGTATATATGGTCTCCCCTTATTCCTAACCCGATTGCTCCTCTGGCTTTTGCTTCATCAAATATTATTTCTGCAGTTGATAGTTTGTAGTGTGGTTTCTTAAACTCTGCAGGTATTGTTGAAGTATCAGTGATATTTGTTCCGGTTACTGAGAAGATCTCCTCTAACTGAGGAATCTGTCTTGACAGAGATGGTAACTCATATTTCACCATAAGTTTTTTCAGTTCTGAAAAATGGGGTGTCCTGAGTTTAAGCTCTTCTTCACTGCAGTCAATATCCACAGAAGTCTCAATTGTAACCAGATTTTTACTTAGAGCAATATAAGACTCAGCCTCTTTAAACGCCTCCTGCTGCTTAAGCGGAAGTTCCTGGATATTTTTGTAAATATTCTCTACGCTTCCGTATTTCTGGATTAGTTTTTTTGAACTTACCTCTCCAACTCCTCTTACTCCGGGGACATTATCTGAAGAGTCTCCCCAGATTGCCAAAATATCAATGATTTGCTCTGGGTTATCTATTCCATACTCCCCTTTTATTTGTTCAGGACCAACTATTATATTTTCGGCTCCGCTTTTTCCCGGTTTGCACTGAAAAATATTTTCTGAAACCAGCTGTCCATAATCTTTGTCTGGTGTAAGCATGAAAACTGTATATCCATCTTTGGCAGCCTTTTTTGCTATTGTGCCAATAACATCATCAGCCTCATATCCAATTTTCATTATAACCGGAATTGACATGGATTCTACAATCTCAATAAGTGGATTAAGAGCTGATTTTATAAGCTCAGGGGTCTCTGCCCTGTTTGCTTTGTAATCCGGGTATATCTCATGTCTGAATGTTTTTGCCGGTGGGTCAAAAGCGACAGCTAAATGAGTTGGTTTTTCCCTTATAATCAAATCTGTGAGAGTTTTTGTAAATCCAAAAAGGATTGAGGTGTCCTCACCTTTTGAATTAACCATAGGTCTTCTCAGAAAAGCGTAGTACGAGCGAAAAATAAGGGCATGACCGTCAATAAGATATAGCTTTTTCATGATATTCAGTTTTCAGATGCAAACCACTCAACAAATGATGTGGGAGTTTCATAAAGTTTAATGCTGTGAAGAGTAGTTCCTGACGGTAAATTTGCACGCAGAAGGTCTGCAAAATAAATTGCCAGGTTTTCACACGTGGGTTGAAAATCAAGTATAATAACATTTTCATAAGAGGTAGCAATCTCCTCTTTTAAAGGGGCATCACTTCTCAGCAGAAGAGCATGGTCAAATGGATCTATAATATGTTTATTGACAATTTTTTTCAGATCTCCAAAATCAACAACCATACCACTTTTAGGGTTTTTCTTATCCGGCAGGGGAGTGCCCTTTAGAGTAACAAACAGCCTGTATGAATGTCCATGTATATGCCTGCATTTTCCGTCATAGTCTTGCAGGGCGTGAGCACCCTCAAAACGAAACTCTTTTGTAATTCTTATGATTGACATGCTTTTTTTGCAAAAATACTAAAAATAAAGGAATCTGTAGATTATCGCTAAAGCTAACGGGATGTAATGAAATGTTAGTAATAAATTAAAAAAAGAAATAAAAGTTTGAATTTTAGTTACAATTCTTTAATTTTGTAAAAAACTAACTAATATATGGATATGAACATTCAAAACATTCTATCTGCCAATGCAAAAAGCATGAGAAGATCTGCAATCAGAGATCTTTTAAGCGTAGCAAACAGACCTGAGGTGATATCGTTTGCCGGCGGTTTCCCAAATCCGGCAACTTTTCCCGTTGAAGATCTGAAGATAATAATGCAGGAGGTTCTGGAACAAGAGAGCACATCAGCTCTTCAGTACGGGCCTACTGAAGGTAATGCAAAACTCAGAGAGTTGCTTGCGCAGAGGTATCAGGCGCAGGGTCTGCAGATTACCAAGGAGAATATCCTTATAACTACCTCTTCTCAGCAGGCGATAGATCTGGTTACAAAAATATTCATTGATCCGGGCGATACAATTATCTGCGGATTACCATCTTACCTGGGTGCCTTGCAGGCATTCTGGTCTTATCAGGCAAAACCTATAGGTATTACCAAGGATGAGGAGCTAGAGGTTGTGGTAAAGGCCCTTATAGGCAGCGGTAAAAAACCAAAATTTATTTATGCTATCCCTGATTTCCAGAATCCTTCAGGTATAACAATGAATGTAAAGCAGAGAAAAGATGTTCTTGCTGTTGCACGAAAGTATGATCTGCTGGTAATTGAGGACAGCCCTTACAGAGAACTGCGCTTTGATGGAGAGGAGATGCCAATGATGTACTCAATGGATAATGAGAGAGTTGCTCTTTTAGGAACATTCTCAAAGACATTCCTTCCGGGTTTCCGTCTTGGATGGATTATTGCTCCAACTAACATTATTGAGAAGCTGATTGTTGCAAAGCAGTCTACAGACCTCTGTGCTCCGGTGTTTGATCAGGCTGTTGCTGCAAGATACCTTGAGAAGGGTCTTTTTGAGAAAAACCTCAAGAAAACAATTGAAATGTACAGAGTAAAAAGAGACCATATGATCTCGTGCTTTGAAAAGTATATGCCGGAGGGAGTTAAATGGACAACACCCGAGGGTGGATTATTCCTCTTTGTTACTTTACCTGAAGGATATGATGCCACAGATCTTTTTAATGTTGCAATTAAAGAGGATGTTGCCTTTGTAATTGGAGAGGCATTTCACTGTGATGGATCCGGTAAAAACACTATGAGGATAAACTTCTCGTTTATGAATGAGGAGAGAACAGAAGAGGGTGTGAAGAGACTTGCAAAAGCTATTGCAACAATGTTTGAAACAGCACCTAAACCTGAGACTCCAGCTACTTTCTAAACGAAAGTATAAAGGGTTTTGTCAAATTTGAGACCGGAGTCTTTGAACATTGTGTCAAAGGCTCCGTTTTCCATTAATTCCTCAGGTGTACCCTCTGAAAACTTTTCCCGGCCCATCAGCCATATTTTATCACACAATTTAACTGCAAGCTGAAGGTCATGAGTTGAGAATATTATGCATCTATGCTCCTCGCTCGCCAGTTTTGCAAGTAGTCTTGTTATCACAAGCTTGTTTTCAATATCCAGAAAAGCTGTGGGCTCATCCAGCAGCATAATTCCGCTCTTCTGTACTAAAGCCCTTGCTATGGCTGCCCTTTGAAATTCTCCGTCACTCAATTTGCCGGAGTCTCTGGTGGCAAATCCCTCCAGACCTACCCGTTTAATGGTCTCTATTACCAGAGTACTGTCCTCCTCGTTTGTTTCACCCAGCCAGTTTGTGCGGTTAAAACACCCTGATGAAACCATGTCAAAAACAGATAGGCTGGCAGCTCTTGGGCTTTGAGACGGAACAAAAGAGATCATTGAGGAGAGTTCCCGTTGTGAATAGCTTTTAACACTCAGCGAATTCACTGTAATATCTCCCGAACGATAATGCTGAATTGATGCAATACTTTTGAGAAGGGTGCTCTTACCTATACCGTTGGGACCTACAAGTGCAACCATATCACCGGATCCGGCACTTGCGTTAATCGCTTTGTATATCTCCCTGTCATACCCGAGAGAAAGATTTTTCAGTATGAGGTTTGAGGAGTTCATGCGAATTTACTTTTCATTATTATGAACAGAATAACAGGAACTCCTATCAGTGCACTTACAGTATTTATAGGTATGACTCCCGATTGTCCGGGCAACTGAGCAACCATATCTGTAAATACCATAATTGCGGCACCTGTCAGTGCTGTTGCAGGTACAAGCACCTTGTGATCTGCGTTCTTAAAAAAGAGTCTTGCAATATGAGGAACCGCTATGCCAATAAAACCGATAGGTCCGCAAAATGCTGTTACGCTTCCTGCCAGTAAAGTAGTTGCAATTAGAATTCTTCGTCTGGTTTTTTCCAGATTCAGCCCGAGGCTTTTTGCATACGATTCTCCCTGCAGCAATATATTAAGTTCTTTGATGTTGTACACGGACATCACTAATCCGGGAATTACAAGCATGGACATTATCCAAATCTGACCTGAAGTTAATCCTGAAAAACTGCCCATAGTCCATGTGACAAATGCCTTAAGCTCAGAAGAGGAGGAGAAATACTGGATAAGGGTTATAATAGCACTTGTGACACTTCCTGTCATAATTCCAAATATGAGCAGAGATGTATTCTCTCTTAATTTATGTGATACAAGAAGTATCAGCAGTGTAATCCCGGCAGCCCCAGCCCATGCAGCAGCTGCTATACCCAGATTGAAAAATATACTTCCCGCCAGTGTTACACCAAATGCTGATGAACCCATCACAAAAAGGGCAACTCCAAGTCCTGCCCCCGAACTTATTCCAAGAATAAACGGGTCTGCAAGAGGATTTCTGAAGAGAGTCTGCATCTGAAGTCCGCATACAGAAAGCGCAACTCCTGCCAATAGTGCTGTTATAACCTTTGGAATACGAAAATTCCATAGAATATTTGATACATAATCCGGTGCATCAGCTCCTATTAAAGAGGCAAAAAGTTCTTGCGGAGGTAACATAACTGAGCCCAGCACAAGATTTAGCAGAGAAAGAATGACAAGAGCAACTGCAATTGCCATATATAATTTGGAATATGACTTTCTAAAATTCAACTATAAATACCTCGTTTTTTCAACGCGAAGATAGTGCAAAAAAAATTGTTATTTTTGTGACATCATTCAAAACCAAAAATATCACAGCGATGAGAAGAAAAATTGTTGCCGGCAACTGGAAAATGAATACCCTGCTGCCGGAAGGAGAGGTGCTTGTAAAACAGCTGGAGTTTCTTACCAGAGAATATAACTCAGATGTTGAGTTGATAATTGCACCTCCGTTTACACATCTTGCAGTTCTCGGGAAGTATTTGAAAGAAAACAAAATGCAGATTGCCCTTGCTGCTCAGAACTGTGCAGATCAGGAAAAGGGCGCCTATACAGGTGAAGTTTCAGCTTCAATGCTCAGGAACCTGGGTTGTAAGTATGTAATACTTGGTCACTCAGAGAGAAGAGAGTACTATGCTGAAAACAATGATAGTCTTTATAAAAAGATGAATCTGGTTATCAATGAGGGGATGCAGCCAATTTTCTGTGTGGGTGAAAAACTTGAGGAGAGACAGTCAAACAGGCACTTTGAAGTTGTTGCACAGCAGATAAAAGATGTTCTTTACAGGCTAAGAGGTGTTGAACTTGACCACGTGATTGTGGCTTATGAGCCCGTTTGGGCAATCGGAACCGGAATGACTGCATCTTCTGATCAGGCAGAAGAGATGCATGCATATATCAGAAGGGTGATTGGTGATAAATTTGGCGATCATTCAGACAGGATCCCAATTCTTTACGGAGGTAGTTGTAAACCTTCAAATGCCGCTGATATTTTCTCTAAGGAGGATGTTGACGGCGGTCTTATAGGAGGTGCTTCGCTTGACGCAAAGGATTTCATTGCAATTGCCAAATCTTTCTGATGGATTATATTGAGGTATCAGTTAAAATTGACCCATTTACTGAAGAGAATTCTGAAATTGTTCTCTCTGTAACTGAGGACTTTGATTTTGAGAGTTTTTCTGTTGAAGAGCCTTGTGTTAAGTGCTATATTAAGGCAGGGCTGTTCACTGAGAATATCCTTGAAGATCTTGTAAAATCTCTGTCCGAATTTCCCTCATTTAAATCTGCTGTAGAGCATTCACTTGTAAAGGGGATTAACTGGAATTCTGTGTGGGAGTCAAACTTCTCACCTCTTGTCATTGATGGTATATGTACGGTAAAGGCAAGTTTTCATAAGGATCTTCCGGATACTAAGTACAACATTGTAATTGATCCTAAAATGGCATTTGGAACAGGGCATCATCAGACAACACACCTGATGTCTTCAAATCTTTTAAATGAGAGCGTATCCGGTAACAGAGTTCTTGACATGGGTTGCGGAACTGCAATTCTGGCCATTCTTGCAGCAAAGATGGGGGCCGCTGAGGTGGTTGCTGTTGATAATGACCCGGATGCAGTTAATTCGGCTATAGAGAATTCTGAAAAAAACGGAGTCTCGTTATACATAAAGCCGGTGCTGGGTGACGCAGGTAAGTTGCGCGAACTGGGTCAGTTTTCTATCATTCTTGCGAATATTAACAGAAATATTGTCATTAATGATATGTCAGTTTACTCGGCCTCACTGATTCCGGGAGGAATACTGCTTTTAAGTGGATTCTACTCGTCTGACATTGAATTGGTAAGATTGGCAGGTGAAAAAACAGGACTCAAATTTGTCAACTCTGATGTAAAAGATGAGTGGGCATTTATTAAGATGCGTTTGGAAGTTTAAAAAAATGTTATACCTTTGCACTCCCCAAAGCGGGCATGGCGTAATTGGTAGCCGCGCCAGACTTAGGATCTGGTGCCGAAAGGCGTGGGGGTTCGAGTCCCTTTGCCCGCACTCAAAAGCAGATACCCATTGGGTGGTCTGCTTTGATTTTATTAGAGATAATACAAAACAAAATAAACGATGAAAGTTACACAGAAACAAGCTGAAGATCTAACGCTTATGGTTTCTCTTACCATAGGAAACGATGATTATGCTCCTAAAGTAAAGAAGATTCTTGGGGACTATCGCAGAAATGCAGATATCAAGGGTTTCCGCAAAGGTATGGCTCCTATGTCAATGATTGAGAAGATGCACGGTCAGTCTGCTATGGTAGATGCGGTGAATAATCTCATCTCTGAAGGATTGAACAACTATATCAACGAAAATAAACTTAATATTATAGGAGAACCTCTTGCAAATGAGACTGAACAAAAGCCTGTCAGCTGGAAGTCAGGCGAGGATATGGAGTTTATATTTGATATAGCACTTGCACCAAAAGTTGAACTTACCCTCTCTGCTGAAGATAAAATTGTTTATTATGAAGCAGAACTTTCAAAAGATGAAATTGCAAAATACAAGAGCAATATATTGAGACAGTTTGGACAATTGGGTGTAGTGGATGCAATAGGTGAGGAGGAAGACTTCATTATTGCTGACCTCATTCAGGGTGAGACAAGAGTTGAAGGGACTTATGTTGCGCTTAGATCTATTGAGGACAAAAAGATTAAGAAGCAGTTCATGGGTAAGAAAGCCGGTGATGAGTTTGAGGTGGATGTAAACAAGGCTTTTGCAAATGAATCTGACAGAGCATCGCTGCTCAAAGTTAAAAAAGAGGAGCTTGCCTCTGTTGAACCTCTCTGGAAGATAGTAGTCAAAGAGGTTAAAAGGTTTATTGAGCCAGAAGTTAATCAGGAGCTTTTCAACAAAATGTTTGGTGAAGGTGTTGTTAACAATGCAGAGGAGTTTGAAGCTAAAATTGTTGAGAGAATGAGAGCGGAATATGCTCAGGAGAGTGATTACAGGTTTATGCTTGATGCCCGTGATTATCTTATTGAGAAGGCCGCTATCGCTGTTCCGGAAAAGTTCCTCAAGAGATGGCTGTTTACTGCTAATGAAGGTAAATTCACCATGGAGGAGATTGAGAAGGATTTTGGTCTCTTTCTGAAGGATTTCCGCTGGCAAATGATAAGACAATATTTTGTTAAGGAGCAGAAGATGGAGACAAAGCGTGAGGAGCTTCTTGCACAGGCAAAGAATATTGCAGCTTATCAATTTGCAATGTACGGACTTCCTAATGTGCCTGAAGAGCAATTAAACCAGTATGCAGAGTCGCTTCTTTCAAACGAAAAAGAGGGAAGAAGAATTTTTGATAAAGTAGAGGAGGACAAGGTTATTGCTTATGTAAGGTCATTAGTTAAGCTTGACAAGAAAAGCGTATCAGTTGACAAACTCCGTGAAATGACAAATTAATTTTAATAGATATGGCTACAGATTTTGAAAAATATGCTTTGCACCACAGAGGCATTAGCAGTCTGTCACTGCACAGATTTAACTCAATTAGCAGTGCCTACATTAATCCTACGATTATTGAGGAGAGACAACTTAATGTAGCTGCCATGGATGTGTTTTCACGTCTTATGATGGACAGAATCATCTTTTTAGGTGTTCCCATTACAGATGATGTAGCCAATATCATACAAGCTCAGTTACTCTATCTTGACTCTACCGAGTCCAAAGCTGATATTCAGCTTTATATAAATTCTCCGGGAGGTAGTGTTTATGCGGGTTTGGGAATTTATGACACTATGCAGCTGGTCTCTTCAGAGGTTGCTACAATCTGTACAGGAATGGCAGCATCAATGGCTGCAATATTGCTTACAGCAGGAGCAAACGGAAAAAGATCTGCTCTTCCTCACTCAAGGGTGATGATACATCAGCCGATGGGTGGTGCAGAGGGACAGGCAAGTGATATTGAAATTACCGCAAGACAGATAGTAACACTCAAGAAAGAGCTGTATGAAATAATAGCACTTCATTCAGGCAAGACTTTGAAGCAAATTGAGAAAGATGCGGACAGGGACTACTGGATGAATGCTACCGAGGCTAAGGAGTACGGAATGATTGACGAAATTCTTTTAAAAGCTAAAAAATAGATGGCCTCCTCAAAATATACAGACTATTGCTCATTTTGCGGAAGGGGGAAGGATGAGGTTGATGTACTTATAGCAGGGGAAATTGCATCAATTTGCAACGAATGTGCTCAGCAGGCAATTGATTACACCCGCGAGGCGATTTCGGCAAAAAGAAAAAAGAACAAACCTGCTCAGAATCTGTTGCTAAAGCCAAAAGAGATTACAGCTTTTCTGGATGATTATGTAATAGGTCAGGATGAAGCAAAAAAATATCTCTCGGTTGCTGTTTATAATCACTATAAAAGAATTAATGGTAATAACGGCGATGATATGGATCTTGAAAAGTCCAATATTCTTCTTGTAGGCCGTACCGGTACAGGGAAGACTCTGCTTGCAAGAACTATTGCAAAAATGCTGGACGTACCTTTTACAATAGTTGATGCAACTGTTCTTACTGAGGCAGGGTATGTGGGAGAGGATGTTGAGAGTATCCTGACTAGACTATTACAGGAGGCAGATTACGATGTTCAGAGGGCTCAGAGAGGGATTGTCTTTATTGATGAGATAGATAAAATTGCAAGAAAGGGAGATAACCCTTCAATTACCAGAGATGTATCAGGAGAGGGGGTTCAACAGGCGATGCTTAAGCTTCTGGAGGGTAGTGTAGTAAATGTCCCTCCTCAGGGTGGAAGAAAACACCCTGAACAGAGAATGATAGCAGTTGATACAAAGAACATTCTCTTTATCTGCGGTGGTGCTTTTGAGGGAATTGAGAGGAAGATATCCCAAAGACTGAATACACAGGTTGTAGGTTACGGGGCAGCCCAGAAGACCGAACATATTGACAGGGAGAATTTAATGAAATATATTGCGCCTCAGGACCTCAGGTCATATGGTCTTATTCCTGAGATTATCGGCAGACTTCCTGTACTTACCTATCTGGAACCACTGGACAGAACTGCACTCAGAAATATTCTTACAAAACCTAAGAATGCTCTTGTAAAGCAGTATGAGAGGCTTTTTGAGATGGATGGTGTTAAGCTTAAAATTGATGATGAAGTACTTGATTATATTGTTGATACATCTATAGAGTTCAGGCTTGGAGCACGCGGATTAAGATCAATTTGTGAGGCTATTATGGTTGATGCAATGTACGAAACTCCGTCTCAAAACAAGAAAAGCTTAACTATTAAGCTCCCATATGCCAGAGAGAAGGTGGCCAAGTTCACCGGGGCGTTGCAGATGATGAAAGAGGCTTAGGCCTCTTTTTTTTTGACTTGGCTACTTCGCCTCGCCCTGCCTCCGATTCCTGCTGCGCTTTGAGGCATTATCTGTATTTTTAGTGCGATGTAAAACATTTTTGTTTAAATTGCATCATAATAGAATATACTTAAAAAGGGGAAGTGAACGCTAAATGTTTAGTTATCTCAATTGTATTTTTCATTGTTGTGAATTCCCTCACAGCAAAAGAGGTTCTCACTCTTGAGCTAAACAGAGCATACTTTATTCCCGGTGATACAATAAGGTTTAAAGCCTCTGTTTTTGATAGCGATGCCGGTTATTTTAATATCAGAAGCAACTATATCTATATTGAGCTTCTTAAGGATAGCGTGATAGCCAGGGTAAAGATAAAGAGAGATGAAAAGAGTGAGAAAGAGGATAGTAAAGGGGGATCTGATGAGGGGTTTAGAGGTTATTTTCCTCTCAGGGGAGATCTGCCGTATGGAGATTATATTGTAAGAGCTTACACCCGGTATATGTTAAACGAACCAACGGAAGATCTGTTTTTTACCAAAATAAGTATAATTAAGCCGAATGAACCATTTACTCCGGGGAGGAGCACTTTTTCCATTGCTGATTATACTACAAATAAGTCAATTGAAGAGAATAAACCAAAATCCTATTTGAAAGAGTCTTCCCACTATATTGAGGGGTGGGTAGAAAATGCTTCAGGCAAAAGAGTTGACAGTTATATTCTGGATGTTTTCTCACCACAGACCGGCTTTACTAGGCAGGCAACAGTGAAAAATAACCCTGTCAATTTTCTGATTACCGAACTGGATACTCCTGAAGGGACTCAGTATATTATCAAGGCTACTGACCTGAGCGGTAAAAAGAGATATTATCCGGTTTGTCTGCAAGAGACTTTTGCGCCCTATTATGATTATTTGTCTCTTTATAGTAATGAATCGGGAAATATTACAGAGAGATCAGACAATTCATCTCCGGTAATCCTGTACGACACATCGGGAGTAATAAAACTGGATGCCGTAAAGGTTATTGTTGACAGAAAGCAGATTAACGGACTATACAGACCAAAGATTAACCCCTCTCCATTTGGAAACGCCTTTGAGAGGAGAAGCGTAAAGGAGCGGGAGGATTTGAAGAGAGATGACCACAAATCTGTTTTGGAATACATTGTTGCAAATTACCCCTCTTTTTTTGCATTTAATGATTATCTATATTCAAGGAGATCAATCACTACAAAGGGAAGTGGTGGCTCTCCATCATACAATAAAACAATCATCTATATTGACGGTGTCAGATATAATGATGATGATCTGGAGTTCCCTGCGCTTAAAGGGATGGATATAAGAGATGTTGAGACTCTGATAGTCCTTAACGGCAATGACGGGCTCCTTTACAAATCGCTGTCCGGTGTTGTCTTGATCTCAACCAGAAGATATCGCCCCGGCGACTCAAACTCCCGTTCCAATTTATTTATATATACACCTCTTGGATATCAGTGATATTCACTATTTTTGAATAAATATGAAGAGTATAAAAATATCCACAGTCCAGTTTGAAAATCGCTCTGGCGATAAAGAGTATAACCTGGGTGTTATTGAAGAGTTTGCAGCTATGGCGGCGAAAAAAGGGGCTGATGCTGTCGCTTTTCACGAATGTTCGGTGACAGGCTATACTTTTGCCAGAAACCTTTCTCGCTCAGAGATGTACGATATCTCTGAACAAATTCCTAACGGCCCGTCTGTTAATCGGCTTAAAGAAATTTCTGCAAAGTACGGGATAGCTGTGTTGGCAGGTCTGTTTGAGCGTGATGATGTAAACGATATTTATAAGGCATATGTGTGTGTAGATGGAGGAGAGGTTATTGTAAAGCACAGAAAGCTACACCCGTTTATTAATCCGGCTGTAAAACCGGGAAACTCATATACAATTTTTAAACTGCGAGGATGGCAGTGCGGAATTCTTATCTGTTATGATAACAATGTGGTGGAGAATGTGAGGGCTACAAAGCTTCTTGGTGCCGATATTATCTTTATGCCACACGTAACAATGTGTACACCATCGGCTAGGCCGGGATCCGGGTTTGTTGATGCATCCCTTTGGAAGGAGAGGGTGGCTAATGCCGATACTCTCCGCAGGGAGTTTGACGGTCCTAAAGGGAGGGAGTGGCTGATGCGATGGCTCCCCTCAAGGGCGCACGATAACGCCATTTATGCCGTATTTGCAAATCCGATAGGTATGGATGATGACCAGCTTAAAAATGGTTGTTCAATGATACTTGACCCATACGGAGAGATTATTGCAGAGTGCCGGGAACTTGGAGATTCAATGGTCACCGCTGAGCTGACTTCTGATAAGATTACTCTAGCCGGTGGTTATCGTTATACTAATGCAAGGCGACCGGAACTCTATTCTGAAATTATTGGCAGAGAGCATACTTCAGAACAGAAGGTTGCCTGGATGGAGCAAAAATCAAATAAGTAATTTTTTTCTACACATTTTCACCGGCATCCAACTAACTGAAACGGGCGTCTCGGCCGGACGAAGCACCGCGAAGGAGGACGGATTAGCCCGGTCAGTTAGTTGGATGCCGGTGAAAAGAGTTTCCTTTATTAAGAGATCTCTACTTTAAGATTACTCTGTGTAATATTTGTAGAATAATCCTATAGATTCAATTCCTTTGTAGAACTGGCTCAGCAGATAGCTCTCATTTGGAGAGTGGATAACGTCTCTCTCCAGTCCGAATCCCATAAGCAGAGGGTTAGCCTTTAAAATTTGCTGAAGGTCTGCAAGTACAGGAATGCTGCCACCCCCTCTGTTAGGGACAGGCTCAATACCGTAAACCTCATGAATTGCTCTGTGGGCAGATTTGTATACATTTGAAGAGATAGGGCAGAGGAATCCCTGACCTCCGTGATGAGGTGTTACCTTTACTTTTACTCCTTTAGGAGCAAGACTCATAAAGTGCTCTTCAAACAGTTTTGCTATCTTTTTATTATCCTGGTTAGGGACGATTCTCATTGATATTTTCGCAAATGCCTTTGAAGGAAGTACTGTTTTAGCACCCTCTCCGGTATATCCTCCCCAGATGCCGTTTACATCCAGGCATGGACGAATTCCTGTGCGCTCCATAGTTGAATAGCCCTCCTCTCCGGTTACTGCATCAATGTCCAGAAACTCTTTGTACTCTTTCTCGTCAAACGGAGCTCTAGCAAGCATTTCGCGCTCCTCTTTTGTCAACTCCACAACATCATCGTAGAATCCTTTAATTGTGATTCTGCCTTTGTCGTCAATAAGTTTGTCAATCATTCCGGCAAGTACATTGATTGGATTTGCAATTGCTCCGCCGTAGTGACCTGAGTGCAGATCCTTGTTAGGGCCTGTAACCTCAACCTCCATATAGGCGAGTCCCCTCATTCCTACATTTATTGAAGGAATCTTCTCATCAATCATTGTTGTGTCAGATACAAGAATGTCATCGCAGGCCAGCATCTCTTTATGAGCCTCTGCCCACTCAGGAAGGCTTGGAGAGCCAATCTCCTCTTCACCGTCAATAATGAATTTTACATTACACTTAAGCTGATTTGTCTTTACCAGATATTCAAAAGCCTTAATATGCATAAAGCCCTGTCCTTTATCATCGTTTGCACCTCTCGCATAGATTGCACCCTCTCTTATCTGTGGCTCAAATGGTGGTGTAGTCCAGAGATTGATTGGGTCCGCAGGTTGAACATCATAGTGCGCATAAACCAATATAGTGGGAAGTTTTTTGTCAATTATTTTTTGTCCGAATACAACAGGGTGCCCCTTGGTGGGATATACCTGTGCTGTTTCGCAGCCTGCCGCAAGCAGAAATTCTGCATATTTTTCAGCTGCCTTTATCATATCCGGCTTGTGGTCAGCCATGGAACTGATAGATGGGATTCTCAGAAGTTCAAATAGTTCTGAAAGGAATCTCTCCTTGTTCTGGTTGATGTAATTTTTCATTGTAAAGTTATTTGATTATATATCTTACTGTAAAGCCTAAATTTGGAGCTTTGAAACCTGAGTTTGAGATGAACTGGATTCTGGGATTCCAGTCGGCTGAGAGTGCAAGCGGAATGTTATTAAACTTATATTCAACTCCTCCTATAAGATCTATTCCCATCAGGAACTGTTTACTGTAAATTCCGGCAACGTGTACACCCGCAGTTGCTCCTGCACCGGCGTAGAGATAAAGACCATCAACATTAACATCAAAATGATATTCATACAGGGCAGTCGCCTTAATCTTCATCTCGTCATGCTTCACAAGATCCACATCCAGAATACCCTCCAATGCAGCAGGTTGGCTTATAAAATGTTTTACACTTGCTCCAAGTGTTGTTCCGGTCCTAAGCCCTATTGCTGTTTTATAATTTTGTGAAAAAGCAGCTGCAGATATTAAAATAGCTGCTGTAGCGATAATCAGTTTCTTCATCTTAAAAATAGTTAACGGTTTTGTTTTCTAGTTTTGTAAGCAAATTATTTGCCAGTCTGCTTGCTCCAAGCCGGAAATATTTGGAATTAAGCCACTCCTCTCCAAGTATTGAATCTACAATTGCATAGTATAATATTGCATCCTCCGGAGTTACAATCCCTCCTGCCGGTTTGAATCCAACTCGTCTTCCGCTTACTTTGTAATACTCTTTAATTGCGTGGCACATTATTACAGCAGCTTCAGGAGTAGCAGCAGGTTCCATTTTACCTGTTGATGTCTTTATAAAATCTGCACCCGCTTCCATTGCCAGTATAGAAGCCTGCTTTATCTGTTCATGCGAGAGTGCTCCTGTCTCAAGTATTACTTTAAGGTGCGCCTTACCACAAGCCTTTTTAATTAATCTTATCTCATTAGATGCACTCTCCATCTCTCCTGCGATAAAATGGCTTAGAGCCAGCACAATGTCCACTTCATCGGCACCCTTCTCTACAGCTATTTTACACTCTTCTGCTTTAACTTCCGGAAAACTCTGCGAACTGGGGAAAACGCCTCCAACAACAGCTATCTCAACTCCCTTAGCTGTCAATCTTTGCTTCACTGTTGATGCAAAATTCGGATACACGCATATTGCTGCAACAGAGGGATAATCTGAATAAGTTCCTGAAAAGGAGTTCACCTTTTCAACCATCGCCTCAATCTTGGACTTTGTGTCTGTGGAATTGAGTGATGTAAGATCAATTAAACCAAGACACTTTGATAAGATATCTCTTGTATTCCATTTCTCTATGCCGGATTTTATGGCATTAAGTTCCATTTCAACTGTTTGCATTTTTATTTAAATTCTCTTTAGTATCGATTATTATTGTAACAGGTCCGTCGTTAATAAGTTTAACCTTCATCTCAGCTCCAAATATACCGGTTTTTACCTCCCTTCCCAACTCTTCTGAAAGTGATTTTATTACATATTCATACAGAGGTACAGCCTTTTCAGGTCTGGCTGCTTTTATGTAAGAGGGGCGATTTCCCTTGCGTGTACTCGCATGAAGTGTGAACTGACTCACTAGCAGTATCTCTCCATCAACATCTTTAACAGACAAATTCATTACTCCCTCCCGGTCGTCAAAAATTCTCAGAGATGATATCTTCTTTGTCAAATAATCTGCATCATCAGTTGTGTCTTCATCTTCAATACCCAGAAGGATCATGAGACCTCTCCCTATAACTCCGGTAACTTTGCCTGATACCTCAACAAAGGCCTCCTCTGCTCTTTGAATCACTACTCTCATTGTTAACCGCTTATTGTAATTTTAAAGCCAAGACTTTTCAATGGCGCTGAAATTTTCTCCATCTCTTCAACGCTAACTTTATTGAGATTTTTTGCAGGAGTCTCCCTGTCAATTGTATATATCATAATCTCTCTCGGTTCAAGTTCAATTGCAAGTTTTCTCCATGCAGAGATCTCCTCCTGAGTAGTATTGTCAATTAAATTGCCATCGTGTTCTCCTCTTAAGAACATAGTTTGTAATACAAATCTGCCTTTGTATGGTTCCAGATTTTTCTTGGTCTCAGCTACGCTGTAATTATACTGAGGCCTGTCAATCATCTCAACAGTTCTGTCAAAGGCAGAATCCAGCTTGATAATTGCATTATCTACACTTAGAAGTGCCTTTTGAACATCGGGAATATGAATCCTGCTCCCGTTTGTTAAGACCGATACCTTTGCCAGCGGGAAGAACTTTCTTCTTAGCTTTAGAGCCTCTGCAATAATTTCCGGGAATTTTGGATGAATAGTTGGCTCTCCATTGCCGGAGAATGTAATAGTGTCAATTCTTCCGTTATTCCCCCTTATCTCTGTCAGCTTCTTTTCAAGAGCTGTGCCGAATTCTTCAAAAGAGGGTAATTTGCTGTCTCCCCTGCCATCTGAATTAAAACCACATTCACAATACAGGCAGTCAAAACTGCAAACTTTACCATGTTTTGGAAGAAGGTTTACTCCCAGTGACGAGCCCAGTCTTCTGCTGTGTATTGGCCCAAATACAATTTCATCAAATAATATCGTTGACATTTCTGCTTGTTTTAAGCTAATCTTCTGCCGGAACTCTCCGGTTTAAGGGTAAGATTATTAAGGTCAATATTTTCAATTAAAACAATTCCCGGTCTTTTACCTGGCTCAATTGTGCCGAGAACATTCTCTTTTCCGAGGAACTTTGCTCCGTTAATGGTAGCCCATTCAATTAACTCTGTTAACGGCACCCTTGGGAAGTATCTCTGAATACATTCCATTTCAGATACCATTGAGAGGACAGTGTTACTTGAGAGACTATCTGTGCCCAATGTAATAACAACACCCTCTCTTCTCATTAGTTCAACTGGTGGCAATGCTCTGTGTATAAATAGATTTGATAATGGACAGATAGCCCAGTAGGGGTTTTCAAAAGCCTCTTCTGCAATCTCAATACTATGCTTGTCCGTAAATGTATTGTGTACAAGGAGAACATTCCCGGGTATATTACTTTGTGAGAATTTCCTGTTTGCTCTTATTGCATCAATAAAATATTTCAGCGGACCATCGGGATTAATAAGCGGAGTACTCATTCCTCTCGCTTTGTAATCATCTGCAAGTGGTCCGCTCCCTTTTCTTATAAGTTCATCCTCTTCCATACTCTCTTGATTATGGTATGAAATAAAACCACAATCAATTCCGGCAGATGTTGACTCAGTAAGCAATTCTCTGCTCATTGTATAACATGAGTGGGGTGATGGGCATGAGTCAATACCGGCTTTATCTGCTACCTCTTTCAGCTCTTTCAGTTGGTTCATTATTTTAGGCATATCGCGAGGCTCTGATCCGTACACCTCCAGAAAAGATCTGGTATAAATTGGAGATGATGCCTTTATTTCAAAGCTTTCTTGGGAATTTGAAATATCTGCAACAGCAGATACCCCCTCTTTGAACATCTTATCCATTTGTTCAGCAATCTCTCTCTTCCTAATATTTTCAGGAGCACTCTCTCGCTGTACTCTAATCTGCCTGATAAAGCCGGCCATGCCGGACTCCTGTGTAAATTGACCTTTCAGGTGAGAGAGTTCAATATGACAGTGTGAATTCACAAATCCGGGAACAAGGATTCCTTCATAAAACTCAACCTCTTTATCAGTCTCTTTCAGCTCCCCAACCTCCAGGATAATGCCGTTTTTATCCAGCTTCACGAACCCTCTCTTTATGGGTTTCAAGTTTACGGGGAACAAGTATTGTGCGGCGATCGTTCTCATATTTGTAGAATGGTTTCATATTTTGTTTCAGGCTTCTGGACCACCAGAATGCTGAAATGGGGGCATCAAATTTAACTGCATATATGTCAGGTGGAAATTTGATTGGTATCTCCTCTAAATCAGGTGATGTAATCCATCTGAGAGACCGTATTCTTGAGTCTGGCTCAATGTTGTTTTTGTTATCAAAATTAAGTTCTCTTACAAGAGCCATTCTCAGAGAGTCTGCTGCCCCCTCTTTATTAAGTTGATTGTTTACAATGTCAAGTTCTTTTTGGAGAGATTCCTGCGCTTTTAAATATACACTTTTTAGTTTAGCCGGTCGTTCAACATAATATGAGATAGTTCTGAGAAAATCTTCAGTTGTATATCCGTAACTATTTAAAATGGGCTCATACAAAAGCGCTGAATCTGCAATTGTGACCAACTCTTGATTAGATGAGAGGTATTTGTCTGTAAGATATATTTCAGAAATAATCTTTGTCAGCTTGCCCCTGGGTATAAGTCCCTGGTTGCAGGAAGAAAGGATAATCAAAGTGGCCAGTAACGCCGTTATATGTTTCATTTTTGGGAATTCTCGCAAAACACAAAGTTAATTTTTATTATTATTTTTGCCTAATAATCCTTTAATTGAATCCCTACATCTATTATGAACAGAGTCCTTATGATAGGTTCAGGTGGCAGAGAGCATGCAATCGCTCTCTCTTTGTCAAAAAGTCCGCTCCTGAAAAATTTATATTGTGCACCCGGTAATCCCGGAACATCTGAAATTGCTGAAAATGTGAATTTAGGTGTCTCAGACTTTGAGTCTATAGCAAATTTTGTAATAGATAAAGAGATTGACCTTATAGTTGTGGGACCTGAAAATCCTCTTGTTGATGGTTTGAGGGACTTTCTTGAGGATAGAGGTTTGCTTCATAACAGGATTTTTGTAGGCCCCGGAATGGAAGGTGCAAAGCTGGAAGGGAGTAAGGAGTTTGCAAAGGACTTCATGACCAGATGGTCAATTCCTACAGCAAGATTTAAAACATTCCGCAGGGGAGAATCCGCAGAGGCAATTGAATTTCTAAAGAAACTTTCGCCTCCTTATGTGCTTAAGGCCGATGGACTGGCTGCCGGCAAAGGAGTTGTGATTCCGGAGGATTTTGATTCAGCGGTTAAAGAGTTGAATGAGATGCTCGGGGGGAAATTCGGTAAAGCAGGTGAACGTGTTGTGATTGAGGAGTACCTTCATGGAATTGAACTCTCAGTTTTTATACTTACAGATGGAAAGGACTATCTTCTACTCCCGAATGCAAAAGATTACAAGAGAATTGGAGAGGGGGACACCGGATTAAATACCGGCGGTATGGGGGCTGTTTCACCTGTCCCTTTTGCAGATGAATTGTATATGAAGAGGGTGGAAGAGAGGATAATAATACCCACGCTTGCAGGACTTGAAAAAGAGGGTATTGAATACCACGGGTTTATTTTCTTTGGATTAATGAACTGTAAAGGAGATCCGTATGTGATTGAATATAATGTCAGGATGGGAGATCCGGAAACTGAGGCAGTTTTACCAAGAATAAAGAGTGACTTATTATCTCATTTTGTTGCGATGGGAAATGGATTGCTCTCTAAAGAGAAGATAGAGATTTCAGATAGTTTTTCACTTGCTCTGGTTGCTGTATCAGGTGGCTATCCTGCCGATTACAAGAGAGGGATTCCTATTAAAATTGAAAGTGAAATAACCTCCCTTATCTTTCATTCAGGAACAGAAATGAGAGACAATACTCTTGTCACTTCGGGAGGAAGGGTTATTGTGGTTTCATCTTCCGGAGAAGATATTAATACTGCATCCAAAAAGGCATATGAAGATATTAAGAGAGTCTCGTTTGATGGAATGTACTACAGAAATGACCTTGGAAAAGATTTGCTTAAATATTTAAATAACAATGAATAACAGGAGTAGCAGATACTCTTTTTTCATAAATCCGGTAACTCTTTTCATCCTGTTGCTGGTGTCCTGGATCTCTGCAGGGTTCGTACCGCATATCAAGGCAGAGGATAACTGGATTCCTGCTTTGACATCTTTTACAGATATTTCAAACCTTGGTGAAAGGTGGTCAATGTATATTTCAACTCTTTTACTGATTTGCAATGCAATTTCAGTATATGCTATTGGTCTCAAAAGCATGGCAACCGGAAAAAATAAATTTCTTTTACCACTGATTTACCTGCTATTTGTACTTATTTCTCCGTCCGCACTTTACTTTTCCGGATCCTCTGTATCGTCACTGCTAATTTTGTGGTCACTTTATTTTAGTAATAAATCAAAACAGAGTGACCTCCATTTTTTTATATCAGGATTTCTTTCGGCATTGGCAATTCTTTTTGAACCTACGCTTGCACTGCTTGTGATTCTTATAATGTTTTTTGCTTTTTCTACCAGAGGAGTAACGGCCAGGAGTGTTGTAATGATGAGTGCCTCTGTGCTTATACCATTTATTTTTGTTTTGTCTGTGAGGTACATTTTGTACGATGATGCTGTGCTTTTCTCAGATTTATTTATAGATGCAGTTACTGCAGCCTATCCGCTTCAGTTTGCATTGCAGAACTTCTCTGATTTGGTCCTTTATCTGGCCCTGTTTATAACACTTCTATCTGCAGTATGGTATATTGCTGAACAGAGGGGCAGATACAAAATTGAGAAAGCAAAAATAATGACCAGATTCATTTTAATGCTCCTTATTATGCTTGCGATTATTCTGCTCTATCCAATTAATATGACATATTACGCATCTGTTATTTCTATACCCGTTGCCGTAATCATGAATGAGTACCTTATCAATTATGAAAAAAGCAACAAGCATAAGATTCAGTGGATTATACTACTTACACTTATGCTTGTTGCAAGAATATCAGAGATTATCCTTTAATCTCTTAAAGCGTTCTTCCCGGGTATTGTTTCAGAGCAACTTCAAGACACTCCATTGCAGCCTTCAGATCTTCAACTTTAAGAACATAGGCAATTCTAACCTCGTTAGTGCCTCTGCCCGGAGTTGCGTAAAAACCTGCTGCGGGGGCTACCATTACGGTTTGCTTGTTGTATTCAAATTCCTCAAGCAGCCACTGGGCAAATTTATCGCTGTCATCAACCGGAAGTTTAGCAACTGCATAGAAGGCACCCATTGGTTTAGGACAGAATACACCCTCCATTTTGTTCAGTGCCTCAATCAGTACATCTCTTCTCTTCATATACTCATCTCTTACCGCTTTAAAGTATTCCGGCGGAGTAGCAAGAGCCCCTTCAGCGGCAATTTGACCATAAGCAGGAGAGCAGAGTCTTGCCTGTGCAAACCTTAGAACACCGTCCATTACATCCTTGTTCTTTGATACGATACACCCTATTCTTACTCCGCATAGGCTGTATCTTTTTGAAACAGAGTCAAGAAGAATTACATTTTGCTCCAGACCCTCAAGATGCATAGCTGAAAAATGAGGTTCGTCTGTGTAGCAGAACTCTCTGTAAACTTCGTCTGAGTAAAGGAAAAGGTTGTGTTTTTTTACAATCTCACCCAGTTTGATTATAGTCTCCTTTGTGTACAAAGAGCCGGTAGGATTGCCAGGATTGCAGAGAATTATACCCTTTGTTCTTGGAGTGATATATTTTTCAAATTCACTTACATCCGGCAGAGCAAAACCATTTTCAATTGATGTAGATACAGGAACAAGTTTTACGTCGTTCTGAAGTGATAAAGCATTGTAGTTTGTGTAGAATGGTTCCATTACAATAACTTCATCATCAGGATTGCATGTAACGGCAAGTGCTATCTGGAGAGCTTCGCTTCCGCCTGTTGTAATATTTATCTCAGAGGCAGTCACATTAATATTAATTGACTGGTAGTACTTTGCCAGGCCATCTCTGTATGTTCCAATACCCGCAGAGTGTGGATATTCAATTAGTTTGAGAGTGTTGTTTTTTACAGCCTCAAGAGCCTCTTTTGGAGAGGCGATATCAGGTTGACCAATATTCAGGTGGTACACCTTAACACCTCTTTTTTTCGCTGCCTCTGCGTAAGGGACAAGTTTCCTTATGGGTGAGGCAGGCATTGCCTTTGCTTTGTTTGATATTGTAAGCATTATTATCTGTTTATATGGTTTATTTTACAAGCTCTTTCATAAATCCCTCAATCTTTGGCTGCAGTTGTGCTGTTCTTGCCTGAAAGTTGTTTGTAAGTATTGCAAAATAGTACATCCCTCCATTCTCTCTTTCTGCATAACCTGCATAACATCTTACACTTGACAGCGAACCGCTCTTTGCATGAAGTCTGGATTTCTGTGCCGGTGTTGCGTCTTTTATCACGTTCTCCAGAGTTCCGGGACCTCCTGGTTGTGGCAAACTGTTAAAAAACACTTCAAAGTTATCGTTTTTTTCTTTCAATTTGTAAAAATAGTTGCAGAAAAATCTTGCAGATACATAGTTCTGTCTTGACAAGCCACTACCGTCATCCTGCATAAAACCTCTGTAAGGCAATCCTATGGATGTTAAAAGTCTTCTTACTGCAACAGCTGAAGAATCATAAGAACCGCTGCCGGTAAGAACCTTTCCAATAGTCTTGAAAAGTGTTTCAGCATAGAAGTTGTTGCTTATTCTGTTTGTAACGTTAACGATAGATACCAGTTTGGGAGAGTAAGACTCCCCAATAATTACTAAATCATCCTGGTCGGCAATTGCAGAGTAACTTTGAGAATCATAGGAAAGTGCATTGCTTCTGATTCCACCCCTCTCCAGGAATTTTCTGAACTCCTCGGCACAAGCAACAGCCGGGAATTTGCAAGAGCCGGTTAGTACAACAGGTTTTTCACCTAAAGGAATTGACCCGGAATATTTTACAACCCTTTCCAGCTCTGTAAGTCTCAGATTTGATTGTACTCTGCTTCCTGGTGCACCTGTTATGATTCTGTTATCAATTTTTTGCCCGGGGATCAAAGGCCAGACAGATATAAGTTTTGCGGGATCACCGGTTTTATCTCCCGCGATAAATGTAAATTCCTGAAGATTCTCCATAAATGAGAGTCCGGATGTGCCGCTTCCATAGTAAGGTCCAAGATTACTTACAGCCCAGCCGCCGGGTACAATTTCATTTTCAAAATATCTTTCATCACCAATAATATTGCCATCTATCCTTGTAATACCGGCCAGCTTAACGGCATTCATCCATACTCCAAAGACAGAATCAATTGGATATGCAAGAGTATCTTTAGAACCCAGAGTGGGATCTCCTCCCCCTATAATGTACAGGTCTCCCTTGAGAATGCCATTTTCAATCTCTCCTTTATAACCGATTCTGGTTTTATATCTGAAATCTGGTCCCAGAACTTTAAGTGCCAATCCCGTGGATATCGTTTTCATTGTAGATGCAGTAAGAAGAGGCATATCAGGATTCCATGAGGCCACTTCGTTCCCCTTTTCATCCATTACCATAATACCCACAACTGCTGTGTTAAAAAGAGTGTCCTTTTTGAGATTCTCAATGTAAGTTCTGATGGATTTTTGAGCGAAGGCTCCGGTGGTTGCGGTGAGCAATACCAGAAATGTTGCAAAAGCTTTGACCGGTTTCATTTTGTAAGATTATTAATGTGTTTGGCAAATGTATAAAAATGGGGCACGGTTTTCAAATTTTAGTTACATTTGCCCTCAAATAACCCCCAACCCCACGAACATAATATGAGCAGCTTCAGAAAAAGGGCGCTAGATGAGTTTTCTATGCACAAGCCTGAAAGGTTTTACGTTGAAACAGAACCGGTATCGGAATTCTTTGGTAAAAATCTCTTTGATATTGAAAAGATGAGGAGGTATCTCTCAGCAGAGGCCTTTGATGCTGTCCAGGATGCTGTTACACTCGGTAAAAAAATTGGAAGAGAGGTGTCAAATCAGATTGCTTCAGGAATGAAGGCCTGGGCAGTTGAAAATGGAGCCACTCACTACACTCACTGGTTCCATCCCCTGACAGATGCAACAGCTGAAAAACATGAGGCATTTGTAGATCCTTCAAAAAACGGAGGAGTCTTTGAAAACTTCAGAGGTGAGGCGCTGGTTCAACAGGAGCCCGATGCCTCCAGCTTTCCAAATGGTGGACTGAGAAACACTTTTGAGGCAAGGGGATATAGTGCATGGGATCCCACCTCTCCCGCATTCATTATTGATCAGACTCTTTGCATTCCATCTGTTTTTGTATCCTATACAGGTGAATCACTTGACCAGAAGACTCCACACTTAAAATCACTCCAGACACTTGATAAAGCGGCATCTGAACTGCTTGATCTCTTTGGACAGAAGGCATGCAGGGTAAATGCAGTTCTAGGCATTGAACAGGAGTATTTTCTGGTAGATGAGGCACTATTCAGAGCAAGACCTGATTTGATGCTATGCGGACGCACACTTATAGGGCATACGGCTGCAAAGGATCAGCAGCTGGAAGATCACTATTTTGGCGCAATTCCGGCCCGTGTAATGTCTTTTATGAAAGACTTTGAGACAGAGGCGTACAAACTGGGAGTGGTACTAAAAACAAGACATAATGAAGTTGCTCCAAATCAGTTTGAATTCGCACCTTACCATGCTGAGGCTAACTTATCAGTAGATCAGAATCTTATGATGATGATTCTGATGAGGAAAATTGCTAAAAGGCATAAACTCAAGGTACTTTTTCACGAAAAGCCTTTCGCAGGTATTAACGGATCCGGTAAACACTGTAACTGGTCTCTTATCACAGACAAGGGTGCCAACCTTCTCTCTCCGGGAAAAACTCCGGGAAAAAACATTCAGTTTCTCAGTTTTTTTGCATCAGTCATAAAAGCTGTCTATGAGCACCACCATTTGCTGATGGCAAGTGTGGCCAGTCTTAACAACTCCTATCGTCTCGGAGGTCATGAGGCTCCTCCTGCTGTAATGTCTGTCTTTGTAGGTAGAACTTTGTCTCAGGTTCTTGATTCAATTGAGAAGATGGCATCTGATAATATTTCGGCTCAGGAGATGAGTAATAGTCTTAACATTGTGGGAAAGATACCGGAAATTTTACCGGATAATACAGATAGAAACAGAACTTCTCCTTTTGCATTTACCGGTAACAGATTTGAATTCCGGGCTGTGGGCTCTTCCGTAAATGTTGCCTCCTCAATGTATATCCTTAATACAGCTGTTGCACAGCAACTTGTCCTGTTTAAAAAGAGGGTAATGAGTAGAATTGATGAAGGAGCATCAAAAGATGAGGCACTTCTTGAGACCATTAGGGAGTATATAATTGAATCTCAGTTAATAAGATTTGAAGGTAATGGTTACAGTAAGGAGTGGCATGACGAGGCGACAAGGAGAGGTTTGAGAGGTATCTCAAATGTTCCGGAGGCATTTAAGGCTTTTCTTGAAGAGAAAAGTATCTCTCTGATGCGTGACATGGAGGTGCTTACAGAGAGAGAGGTTGAGGCCAGATATGAGGTGATGAATGAAATTTATCTTAAAAAACTTCAGATTGAGGCGAGAGTAATAGGTGACCTTACCATAAACCATATTATCCCTACTGCAATTAAGTTTCAGAATACATTGATTGACAATGTGAGGGGAATAAAAGATCTCTTTGGGCCGGATGAGTATAAGATTATGTCTGAAAGACAGTTGATTGCTATAAAGAAGATATCGGGTTATATTCAGCAACTCAGAGAGGACTTCCACAATCTTGTGGAGGCCAGAAAGGCGGCTAATATTATTGAGAGCTATTCTGAGAGAGCGATGGTGTATTCAAATACAGTTCTTCCTTATATGGAGAGAATCCGGGGTGTGGTTGATAAGCTTGAAATGGTAGTGGATGATGAGCTTTGGCCACTTCCAAAATACAGAGAGTTACTCTTTTTAAGATAAAAAATTTAAATTTGGAATATGCTCAGAGAAGAGACAGAGGCAAAAAAATATGCGTTAAGAGGGGTGTCCTCATCAAAATCGGATGTTCACAAGGCAATTGAAAAGATAGACAAGGGTTTGTTCCCGGGTGCTTTCTGCAAGATTGTTCCGGATTATCTAACAGGAGATGGTGAGTATGCTCTTGTCATGCATGCAGATGGAGCAGGCACAAAGAGCTCACTGGCTTACGCATACTGGAAAGAGACAGGGGACATGAGTGTATGGAAAGGCATTGCACAGGATGCAGTTGTTATGAATACTGATGATCTTATCTGTGTTGGTGCTGTTGATGAAATGGTATTCTCCTCAACAATAGGAAGGAACAAGAATAAGATAGGAGGCGAGGTGATATCGGCAATTATATCGGGTACAGAGGAGTTTGCCCGGAAAATGGCCGCTTACGGAGTAAATATCAGACTTACCGGAGGTGAGACAGCGGATGTGGGAGACCTTGTAAGAACAATAATTGTTGACTCCACTGTCTGTGCGAGAATAAGGAGGGACAAGGTAATTGACAATTCCGGAATTTCTGCAGGAGACGTTGTTGTGGGGCTTGCCTCTTTTGGAAAGGCAGTTTATGAGGATGAATACAACGGAGGGACCGGAAGTAATGGGCTTACATCGGCCAGACACGATCTCTTCTCTTCATCTCTTGCTGAGAAATATCCCGAGACATTTGACAGCGATATTCCAAGAGAGTATGTTTATACAGGCTCTCTAAAACTTGACGATATTGAACCTGAAAGCGGTTTGACATATGGGAAACTTCTCTTATCTCCAACCAGAACTTATGCTCCTGTTGTCAAAGAGATACTTGAAAAGTTCGGCAATGAAATAAATGGTATGGTTCATTGTTCCGGCGGAGGTCAGACCAAAATTTTACACTTCATAAACGGATTAACCGTAATAAAGGACAATATGTTTCCGGTTCCTCCTCTTTTCAGAGCTATCCAGAGAGAGTCCGGGACAGAGTGGAGAGAGATGTACAAAGTCTTTAACATGGGACACAGGCTGGAAATTTATACAAACGAAGCTATTGCTGCAGAAATTATCTCAATTTCTGAGAGTTTTGGAATTGATGCCAGAATTGTGGGCAGAGTTGAAGAGTCTATGGAGACTGAAACAGTAATAATTTCACAATATGGAACATTCAGGTATTTCAAATAGGAGATTTTTCCTGATTATTTTAGTATTTCTAAGTTTTTCCGCCTGCAAAAACAGAGCAACTGCTCCGGTGGGTATGTTTGACTCCGGGACAGGCGGACTGACAGTGCTGGAGGCATTCCTTAATCTTGACGAGTTTAACAATATGACAGGAGATGAGGGTGCTGACGGTTTACCTGATTTCTCCGGAGAAGATTTTATTTTCCTCGCAGATCAGGTAAATATGCCGTATGGAATTTATAATGCTCAGGGGAAGGGTGATGTTTTGAAGGAACTTGTGGTTAATGATGCAAAATTTCTTACTGCAGAGCCTCAAAACTCCAAAATTGTTGTAATTGCATGTAATACTGCTACAGCTAATGCGTTAACAGAGGTTGAGGAGTATCTGAAAAAAGAAAAAACAGGTACAAGGGTAATTGGAGTTATTAACGCTGCTGTTGAAGAGCTTTACTCGGTTACAGATAAAGATACACTTACTGCAGTAGGTGTTATGGCCACTGAAGGGACTATATCATCCGGGGGTTATGAAAGAACTATTAAGGAGTATTTCAGCGATAAAGGTGGAGTTACTCCGTTAATAATAAATCAGCCCGGATCCGGATTTGCAGAATCTGTTGATCTTGAGCCGGATTACACAGACCTTTCAGCTTCAGGAGTCAGGAGTGGTTACAGAGGCCCTGTGTTAGGAGAGGGTGATAGTTTTATTAACCTTTCACTTTTTGATGCATATAATTTTGATACTACCGGTAACTCTTTACTGGTAAAGGAGACCGATGGAAAAATTGTTGAAGTTCAGCTCAACTCACCCGGAAATTACGCCAGATATCATCTTCTGTCTCTGCTTGAAAAATTCAGAAATACAGAAAGCACTGTGAAGATTAAAAATATAATATTAGGCTGTACACATTATCCTTACCTGATAGATACAATGAGGCTGATGATTGAGGAGCTCAGAATTTTGCAAAGAGGTAATGAATATCCTTACAGAGAGCTCCTGGATAATGATGTTAACTTTATTGATCCTTCAAAGTTTGTGGCGATTGAGACATATAAAGCTCTGCGGGATGCCGGACTTTTAAACAGAGCAAAGAGTAAGGGAACGCTTAAAACTTATATCAGCCTTCCTGATCCATCTCTCTCTTCAGATAAACTTGATCCCAGGGGTGGTTTTACATTTGAGTTCAAATATGGAAGAGACCTTGACGGTCTCAGAAATACATACGTAATTAAAGAACTTTCAAAAGATGTTATACCTTCTGAAAGTCTTGACAGAATACAAAAACGATTACCGGCAACATACGGTATAATGAAACTATAAAAGACAAAATGACCTTTAAAGCAACCATTTTACCGGAGGAGATTGAAAAACTCAAAAGTGCCGAGTTCACCGGAGAGGTAATCATAGTTGATAAATTAGATGATATTTTTGATAGTGCTGTTGAATATTTGTCAACACAAAAAATAATAGGTTTTGACACTGAAACTAAACCGGTATTCCAGGCTAATTCAAAGAGGAATGGAGTTGCACTGCTCCAGCTTGCCAGTAGCACAAAAGCATTTATTTTCAGGTTAACTGAACTGGGAATGCCTGAAAAACTATGCAAAATACTTGCTACAAAGAAAATTATTAAAGTTGGTGCAGCAGTAAATGAGGATATCAGGGGACTCCAGAGATACACCAAGTTTATCCCGAGGGGATTTGTAGATCTGCAGACCATCGGAGAAAACTGGCAGATAAAGGAGAAGAGTGTCAGAAAGATGGCTGCAATTGTTTTAGGGGTTCGGGTTTCAAAATCTCAGCAACTTTCAAACTGGGAGGCAGAAACTTTGTCAGATGCTCAGGTGAATTATGCTGCTGTTGACGCATGGGTGTGCAGGCAGATGTATCTAAAACTGCTGAGTACACCAAAAATGATTGTAAATGATGAAAAGAAAAATAACGCTTAGAAGGGGAAGAGAGGAGTCTCTGCTTAGATTCCATCCTTGGGTCTTTTCAGGGGCTATTGCCAGAGTTGACGGAGATATTGCTGAAGGCGACCTTGTTGAGGTTGTATCGGCTTCCGGTGATACAATAGGATACGGGCACTATCAGGTGGGCTCTATTGCAGTAAGAATGCTGACTTTTGATGAGAAGCTCCCCGGGAAAAAATTGTGGAGGGAAAGGCTGGGTGAAGCTTATATGCTCAGAGAGAGAGTTGGTGTAATAAGGGATGATAACAGTGCTTACAGGCTGATTCACGGAGAGGGAGATATGCTTCCCGGGCTAATTATTGACATATATGGAGAGACAGCTGTTATGCAGGCGCACTCAGCCGGTATGTTCATGGCAAGGGAGGAGATAGCAGAGGCCCTTAAAGATATTTATGGAGATAAGCTTAGTGCGGTATATGATAAAAGTTCCGCTACTGCACCCTTTAAAGCATCTCTTGATCTGATTGATAAATATTTAATTGGAAAAGGAGGCGGGGAGGAGGTTGTAACTGAAAATGGACTTCTTTTTTCAGTAGACTGGGTACATGGGCAGAAAACAGGTTTTTTCCTTGACCAGAGGGATAACAGGGCTCTGCTTGGCAACTATTCGGCAGGCCGCAGAGTTTTGAATCTTTTCTGTTATACCGGTGGATTCTCAATATATGCTCTTGCAAACGGGGCTCTGTCAGTTGATTCTGTCGACAGTTCATCAAAGGCAATGAACATGCTTGAAAAGAACGTAATCCTAAACAGAGAGGCTGGAAAAATTTCAAATAACTCAACTCATACTTCAATCACTGCCGATGCAATTGAGTTTTTAAAGGATTCAGCTGAAAATCAATATGATTTAATGATTGTTGATCCTCCGGCATTTGCCAAGCACAGAGGTGCTCTTCAGAATGCCCTCAGAGCCTATCAGCGTCTGAATGCTGCTGCAATTTCCAGAATTTCTCACGGAGGTATAATTTTTACCTATAGCTGCTCTCAGGTTGTTGATAAGACTGCGTTTGCAGAGGCTGTATTCTCAGCAGCTGCCTCTACCGGCAGAAGGGTGAGAATACTGCACCGCCTTACCCAGCCTGCTGACCATCCTGTTAATATATATCACCCGGAAGGAGAATACCTTAAAGGGCTTGTACTTTATGTTGAATAGATTAATCTTTTGATACATGGAATCAATTATCGTTCCTGAAGGTGACAAAAATAAGGTGTATGAATCTCTGATTCCTCAAATTTTATCACTTACTGAGGGTGAGGCCGATTCAATTGCAAATATGGCAAACATATCAGCGGCACTTAAAGAGGCTCTTGGTTTCTGGTGGGTAGGTTTTTATATTGTTAAAGAGGATAATTCAGAACATGGCAGTTCATTGGTTCTTGGTCCCTTTCAGGGGCCTGTAGCCTGTACAAGAATTGCTTATGGAAAAGGTGTTTGCGGATCATGCTGGAAAACAGAGAAGAGTGTCATTGTCCCTGATGTAGACAAGTTTCCTGGTCACATTGCATGCAGCTCACTGTCAAAATCTGAAATAGTAGTTCCTGTTGTCAGGGGTGGCAAAATAGTGTCAGTACTTGATATTGATTCTGATAAACCGGATGATTTTGATGATATTGACAGAAAATGGCTTGAACTATTGCTCTCATCTGAGATATCTCTATAATGAGGAGGTATATCCTCATACTGATAATTGCAATACTTGCCGGGTGCTCATCAGATTCAAAAGGGCCCGGTACAGGTATCAGTAAAATTCTTGCAGAAAAGAGGTTCAACAATATAACTGATGTAAAATATACACTCCATTTTTCAATTCCAAATGAGAGTGACTCTGTAATTAAGGGAGATGTTAAAATCAATTTTACACTTAAAAACAGAGAGTTGATTTATCTGGATTTTCTTCATGATTCACTACTTCCTGTAAATAAACTGTTAATAAATGGTATTCAGACTGAGCCGGAGATAACAGATGAACATTTAGTTCTCAGGAAAAAACTCATAAACAAAGGAAAGAACGAGATATTCATTGAGTTTACTGCTGGTGAGCAATCATTAAACAGAAGAGAGGAATTTCTCTACACCCTTTTAGTTCCGGACAGGGCCAGAACCCTTTTTCCCTGTTTTGATCAGCCGGATATTAAGGCAGTGTATGAACTTTCTCTTAATTTACCCGATGATTGGATAGCAATGTCTAATGCTAAATCAGTAGAAGAGAGGGTAGGTTATGTAAAATTTGCCACTTCCGACCCTTTGCCTACCTATCTTTTCTCTTTTGTCGCGGGGAAGTTCTATCAACACAAAGTATCTTGCGGGGATAGAAGTATCACTATCTTCCACAGAGAGACTCTTCCACACAGAGTAGCACAGTGTGACACTATAGGCTCCCAGATTTTCTCGTCTCTAAAATGGCTTGAAGAGTATACCGGGATTCCTTACCCGTTTTCAAAATATGATATAGCAATTATACCTGGATTTCAGTATGGCGGAATGGAACACGCAGGAGCAACTTTATATGCAGACAGAACTCTTTTTACCGGTGAGTATCCAACAACAGCAGAGAGATTCTCAAGGGCAAAACTTATTGCTCACGAGACAGCCCATATGTGGTTTGGTGATTTTGTTACAATGAAGTGGTTTGACGATGTGTGGACAAAAGAGGTCTTTGCAAACTGGTTTGCCGCCAGGATGGTTACACCGCTATTTCCTGACATTGACCATGAACTTGCATTTACTGACAGCTATTTTCCTCCGGCATATGATGAGGATCGCACAGCTGGTGCCAATCCGGTACAGCAAGAGCTGGATAATCTTGAAAATGCAGGACTGGTATATGGTAACATAATATACAACAAGGCCCCTGTTGTAATGGATATGATGGTGAAAATGATAGGAGAGGATGCTTTTAAAAATGGAATAAGAGAGTACCTTCAGAACTATGCCTTCTCCAATGCAACTTGGGATGACCTTATAAATATTCTGGACAGCTACACTGATTATGATCTTAAATCATGGAGCAATGTGTGGATAAAGGAGAGGGGCAGGCCTGAGATAACAATTTCAAAGGCGGATAATGGTGGCGTTAAGATAGACCAGAGGGATCCTTTTGAAAGAGGTTTAAAATGGGAACAGAAGATTCTCAACATAGTTTCAGAAGATGGATTTATTTACCCTAATATTGACGGAAAGGCATATGGTCTTTTTATTACAGACTCACTAAACACAGAGGTCTTGCTTACCAGGTTCCCAATATTCACACCCCTGACAAGAGGTTCTTTACTAATAACTTTCTATGAAAATATGCTGGCAGGTTATATTAAACCTGAAAGATTTTCAGATGCGATTTGTGATATACTTGCAAATGAAACAGACAGAATAGTTTTTAACAGAGCCGTTAATTACCTTGCCTCTGCGAATCAGAGGTATTTGTATGGATATGATGCCTCTCAAAGAGCTGCCGATGCCTTATGGAAGATCTCCCTGTCGGCAAAAAATGATGACTTTAAGTTAACAGCATTCAGATCACTCATTCGTTTTGCATGGGGAGAAGAGTGGGCCCGGCTTTTTTTAGATATCCTGAGGAATCCCGACAAATATTCTGGAATTAAACTCGGCGAACGGGATTTTATCAGCCTTGGGTATGAATCAGCACTCAGAAATCCTTCAATGTATAATGGGATTAAAAAAATTGTACTCACTTATATAAACGGAAAGGACAGAAGAGATGAATTTAACTTTACATATACTGCTCTCTCTCCTGAAAAAGCTGTAAGAGACTCATTTTTCAGGATGCTTTTAGTGAAGGAGAACAGGATTATTGAACCTTGGACAGCAAGTGCGCTTGGTTATTTATGTCACTATTCAAGGTCTGAAAATGCTGTGGATTATGTTATTCCTGCTTTAAAGATTCTTCCTGAAATTCAGAGAACGGGTGATATCTTTTTTCCTAGAAACTGGCTTCAGGCATTACTCTCCGGACAAAGAGACAAAAGAGCGGGGGAGGTGGTTAAAAGCTTTTTAGATACCACCCGGATACATCCTCTGCTTAAAGGAAAGTTACTCCAGCAGGCAGATCATATAATATATTCAAAAGTGAAAAATGACTAATCAGAATAAAGCTGTTATAATGGCTTCATTTGTGGTCTTTTTCTGGGCTACAGTTGCAACTGCTTTTAAACTGGCACTTGCAGGGATGAATGCAGTTACTCTTCTATTGATATCATCTCTGACTGCACTTTTAATCTTTACTCTATATCTTGCAAAAAGCAGAACACTGTATGCCACATTAAAGACATTGAAACAGAAAAAAGTGCTTATTGACACTTTGTGGCAGGGAGCTATGAATCCTTTTATATATTATCTGATTCTGTTTGAGGGCTACTCTCTCTTACCTGCTCAGATTGCTCAGCCTATGAATTTTTCTTGGCAGATAGTCCTCATTATCTTGATGGCTGTTTTTATGAAACAGAAAATTGGGCTGAAACAGGTTGCCGGTGTCCTGATTAGCTTTTCCGGAATAGTTATGTTATCACTTAACAACAGTGCAGATGCATCCGGGAAATTATCATTGGCAGGGATATTCTTTATATTGGCCAGTACTGTTATCTGGGCTGTGTACTGGATGTTGAAAATTGACAACTCCAGAGATCCGGTTGAGGAGCTATTCAGAAATTTTCTGGCCGGATCAGTTTATCTTTTGATTGCATTCGGAATTAATCCTCAGGCAGTTGAAACAGGAATCTCTCTGTATGCCGCTATATATGTGGGAGTTTTTGAAATGGGAGTTACTTTTATTTTGTGGAATAAAGCGTTAAATATTGCAACTAACAGAATAGTTGTAACACAGATGATTTATCTTGCCCCTATGCTCTCTTTTCTGATAATTAACAGGGTACTGGGGGAGAGAATCACTTTTCTCACAATCGCGGGACTAGCCTTTATTGTTTCCGGCATAATGGTGAGTAACATTAAGCGTAAAAGGGGTATAACACTATAGTGGATTTTGGATGTATAAAAATATTTTATACATTTGCATCCCCTAACCGGTACCATGGCCGAGTGGTTAGGCAGCGGTCTGCAAAACCGTGTACAGCAGTTCGAATCTGCTTGGTACCTCAGAAAATGGATTTATAATAATCTGATTATTAAAAAGAGAGCCGGAGTATTTAACCTTCGGCTCTCTTTTTGTTCTGTTATTTATCTCTATCTTTCTGCAGATAGACTACAACAATTCAAAATTTACATCGGAAAATGAACCTGTACCCTCTTTTGAAACCTTTTCTGTGGTTTGAGGAGCGTTATCTCTTATGTACTTAATAATCTCTTCCAGACCCTGAGAGAATTTTTCAAAATCCTCCTTGTAAAGGAATATTTTGTGTTTATCGTAAACGAACCTTCCGTCACGGTCAAGCCTTCTTTTGCTCTCTGTAATTGTGAGGTAGTAATCGTTGTTCTTGGTTGCCTTTACATCAAAGAAGTAGGTTCGTTTGCCGGCTCTCACCGGTTTTGAAAAAACATCGTCCCCGTTTCTCTCCTGTGAATCGTTAATGTCAAAGTCTTCGAAGTACATTTTAGTTCAATTTAGATTTGCCTGACAAAGATAAAATTATTTTTTGTGCACAAAAACCTATCTTTGTAAAATATTTGCATATTCAATAAAATTTATGATCAACAGAAGACTAATAAGAGTAAAGGTTTTTAAAACTCTTTTCGGAAGAGTAAGTGCAGAGGCATTCTCTCTGACCGGTGCGCAGAGTGAACTTATATTAAGTTGTGAAAAGAGTCTGGAATTGTACTATTTTATTCTCTCTCTTCCTGTTGCATTAAAGAAAATTGCTTATTCTAAAATTGAAACAGGCCTTAAAAAATTCCATCCTACAGAGGAAGAGAAGAATCCTAATATGCGATTTGTTGAGAACAGGGCAATTCAAATTCTGGAAAATGACAAAGAGCTAAACGAATTTTGCGAAAAGAGAGGACTAAACTGGAATGAGCATCAGTCTCTTGTAAAGAAAATACTTGCATCTGTATCAAACTCTGATTATTATTCAGAATATATGGAGAACGGAGACTCTTCATTTGAAAGCGATCTCTCCTTTTTGATTAAGATTTTTGAAGAGGAGCTTGAAGAGAATGATGAACTGCATGCAATACTGGAAGATATCTCGCTTTACTGGATAGATGATCTTGAGTATATAATCAATGTGATTACAAAAAGATTATCCACACTTAAGCCTGGCTCTGGAATTAAGCATCCTTCACTTTTCCTTAAAGACGATGACAGAGAGTACTCAATAAAGCTTCTTGAGAAATCAATGCTAAACTATTCAAATTATGTTGAATTGATGAGCGGCTACCTTCAGAATTGGGACAAGGAGAGGCTTGCAACAACTGACACTGCCCTTATTGTAATGGGTATTGCTGAAGCTGTAGAATTTCACGATATCCCTGTAAAGGTAACTATTAACGAATATGTTGAATTATCTAAGTATTTTAGTACTCCTAACAGTAAAGTTTTTGTAAACGGGATACTGGATAAGGTAATTGTTGGACTTACTGCTGAAGGCAAGATTGAGAAGAGGGGAAGAGGTTTGGTGGGTTCATCAGAATGATTATTTTTGTAATAAATTAAACAAACAGATAAAATGAATTTTCTAACTTTTTTACAAACACAACCTGCTGCTGCAGGATCAAACTGGACTTTTCTGATTATGATGGGTCTGATCTTTGTTGTGATGTACTTTTTTATGATTCGTCCACAGCAAAAGAAACAGAAAGAGCTTGTAAAGTTCCGCCAGTCTCTACAGAAGGGTGATAAAGTGATTACAGCAGGCGGCATTTACGGAAGAGTTGCCGAGGTTAACGAAAAGGACAGTTTCATTCTCCTTGAGGTTGACAGTAATGTTAAAGTTAAGGTTGATAAATCCTCTATTGTTAAGGATATTACAGATATCCCTCAGAAATAATTCAAAGGCTTTATCATGATAAAGCTTAAGATATTTAATATCTCTTATGAAAGAGGCAGACAAATCCTACTGTTTTTGTTCTGTCTCTTTCTTGCTTTTATCATTTGGTCAATACACAAGCTCTCTGAGAACTATACTGTCTATATGCAGTATCGTGTTACTGCCGAGGCCGGAATTGAGGGGAGAAGCTCTGAAGCAGAGTCTGAAAATCTTTTGATTGTAAGAGGAAAGGCAACGGGATTCTATATTCTCCAGCACCGTTTTACATCAAGTGAAAGTGGAGTAAGGGTCTCTGCTGAGAGGAGATTGTTCAGAAAGAGAGAGGGTGTAAAAGATGGCTTTTATGTTCTGGTAAAGGATTTGAATGATAAGCTGACTCAGTCATTCGGCAATACGGTTTTTGTTGAATCTTTTGCAACAGATACACTCTACTTTAAGTTTCCGGGCCAGACAAATAAAAAAGTACCTGTAAAGACCTCTTTTATAATCAATTTTGCCTCTCAGTACACTTTAGCATCTAAGCCCCAAATCACTCCGGACTCAATAACTATTTATGGTGAAAGTTCCATTTTGTCAAGGATTGACTCAGTGTTTACCAAACCTGTAAAACATGATAACCTATCTGCTCCTTTAGAGGGAATGGTTCAGATATCTCCTGTTGAAGGGGTGAGATTTTCTCAGCCGGATGTGCGCTTCTCACTTGATGTTGTGAGATATGTGGAGAAAAGCATTAAAGTACCATTATCATTTATAAACCTTCCGCAAGATGCAAATCTCATGATGCACCCATCTGAGGTTACTCTCTATTATAGTGAAAGATTTGGAGAGAAGCCGCTGGAGATTGGTATAATTGTAATGGAGGTAGATTTTCATGAGTACGAGACCTCTTTAAACGGAGTAGTAAAGGTCAAACTATCAGGAGAACATAGGGAGATACTCTCCTGGAGAGCAGATCCCCCTTTTGTAGAGATTAAAAGTGATATTTCTGATTCTCTTAAATAAAAATTGATGTTTTGCTTTGCAGTTACAGGTGGGATTGGAAGCGGCAAGTCGTATCTGATACGACTTATGTCCTCTCTGGGATTACCTGCTTACATTGCGGATTTCAGGGCAAAAGAACTATACAGAACAAATATTCAGCTCGTTAAAAATCTGGCTACTCTTCTGGGAGATGAAATTTTATCAGAAGATGGTATAAGAAAAGATGTAATGGCATCAAAGATTTTTTCAAATCCACAGTTGCTGGAAAAAGTTAATTCAATTGTTCATCCTGAAGTTTTAAGAGATTTTTTTAAATGGAGAGACAGTATGGTTATTGAGGGACATCCTGCAGTAATTTATGAATCGGCGATATTTCTTGAATCTCCGAGATTTCGTTCAATAGCCGATAAGGTAATTGTTGTTGTTGCTCCGGAAGAGGAGAGGATAAGAAGAGTTATGAAAAGAGATTCAATTTCTGAAGAGCATGTGAGAGAGAGAATGTCAAGACAATGGAGTGATGAGAAAAGGGTAAAAATGGCAGATTTCGTTATCTTTGCAGACGGAAAGCGGGCAATAATGCCTCAGGTAATGGAGATATTAAATCAAACAGGAATTAAACCAACTATTTAATGGGTTACGGTAAATGGATAACAGGAGCTCTCGGATGGGCTCTTGGAGGGCCGATTGGTGGCTTGCTGGGTTTTGCACTTGGCTCTTTCTTTGATAAAAGTCAGACACAGGGTGCAGCCGGAGGGAGAGGAGTATCATATTCAGGTGTGGAGCAGAGAAACAGTTTTATGGTGTCACTCCTGGTTCTCTCATCTGTAATAATGAAGGCAGATAAGCGGATACTAAAAAGCGAACTTGATTATGTAAGGAGGTTTATTTCGGAGAATTTTGGTGAGGATGCTGCTGCTGAGTCTGCGCTATTGTTAAGAGATTTGTTAAAGCAAGAGGTTAATATTGAATCTGTTTGTGCTCAGATTAGAGTTAATACAAACTCAGCAACAAGGCTTCAGTTACTTCACTACCTTACAGGAATTGCTAAGGCAGACGGCGATGTCAGCAGTGATGAAATTTCAATGCTTAGAAGAATTGCAGCTGCATTGTCAATTCCTTTCATGGACAGCGAATCAATTTTTGCAATGTTTGATAAAGGCATTGATGCTGCATACCAGGTGCTTGAGATTGATAAGAGTGCCTCTGATGAAGAGGTTAAAAAGGCTTATAAAAAGATGGCGGTAAAACACCATCCGGACAAAGTTTCCAGCCTTGGTGCAGATGTGCAGAAATCTGCGGAGGAGAAGTTTAAGAAGATAAACGAAGCATATGAAAAGATAAAAAAAGAGAGAGGTATAGTTTAATAATAAAAAGTTAAAATAAGAATGAAGACCAATTTACAGAAAATACTTACGGTTTCCGGTTATCCGGGGCTATTCAAATATGTTGCTCAGGCAAACTCAGGTGTAATTGTTGAATCTGTTTCAGATAAGAAGAGGATGGTTTGCAATATGAGTGCAAAACTCTCTTCTCTGTCAGATATATCAGTTTTTACTGATGAGGGAGATGTTAAATTACAGGATCTTTTCGGAAAAATGAAGGCCAGCCTTGGAGAGTCAGATGCTCCGTCAGGGAAATCAGATCCGGCGAAACTTAAATCCTTTTTTGAAGAGGTACTTCCGGATTATGACCGGGATCGTTTCTATGTGTCTCATATGAAGAAAGTGGTTGATTGGTACAATAATTTAAAACAATTTGAATCGCTTGATTTTACTCTTGAAGGAGAGGAGGAATCTGCTGAATGACAGTAAGAAAAATTCAGTTGGTTACCCTTGGATGCTCTAAAAACAGAGTTGACTCAGAACATTTGTTGAAGCAGGTTTTCAGTTCCGGAATTACCATATCTCCTGAGGGGGAGGATTTATCTTCTGCTAAAGTAGATGTTGTTGTAATAAATACGTGCGGATTCATAAAAGATGCAAAAAAGGAGAGTATTGATGCAATACTCTCAGCGGTGGAGGCTAAAAACAGAGGTTACATAAATGAGGTTCATGTTTTTGGCTGTCTGTCGCAAAGATACCTGCTTGATCTGGAGGAGTCAATACCTGAAGTGGATGGATTCTATGGAGCTTTTGATGCCAGATCGGTTTTAAAGGCACTTGGAAAAGAGTGGTGCTCCGGTCTGGAGACTCAGCGTTTTCTTACAACTCCATCCCACTATGCATATTTAAAAATTTCAGAGGGTTGTGACAGAGTCTGTTCATACTGCTCTATCCCGCTTATCAGAGGTCCACACACTTCTGTACCGCAGGAGATGCTGCTTGAAGAGGCGGGAAATCTTGCATCAATGGGAGTTAAGGAGCTGATTCTGGTTGCTCAGGACACAACATACTATGGGCTTGATTTATACAAAAAGAGAGCACTTGCCCCTCTTATGGAAAAACTCTCACTTGTACGGGGGATTGAGTGGATTAGACTATTATATTCATATCCGGCCGGTTTCCCTGACGATGTTCTGGATTTAATGGCATCTAACGATAAAATTTGCAAATATCTGGATATCCCTCTGCAGCATGTTAGTGACAAGGTTCTGGCGAATATGAGACGCTCAATTGATGGTGCCGGAACAAGAACTCTTGTTGAAAAATTCAGAAAAAAAGTACCGGGAATTTCACTCAGGACAACTATGATTGTAGGCCATCCGGGTGAGGATAAAAGAGCATTCCGTGAATTGCTGAACTTTGTTGAGGATGCCAGGTTTGAGAGGCTTGGAGCTTTTACATATTCAGAAGAGGAGGGGACCTGGGGAGCATCAAATCTGAAGGATACGATCAGAAACAGGGAGAAGCAGGATAGATATGAAATGCTTATGGATTTACAGGCAGGAATTTCCCTGAGTAATAATCAGGCAAGAATAGGTTCGGTGGAGAGGGTAATTATTGATTCTGAGGATGATACTGTTTTTGTTGGCAGGAGTACTAAGGAGAGTCCCGAGGTAGATGGCGAAATACTGATAGGCAAGAGAGATGTGCCGGAAGGTTTTTTAACAAAAGATATTATTGGTACATTTGTTGAAGCTAAGATTGAAAGTGCGGGTGAATATGATCTCACTGCGCGGATTATTTAAAAGATAATTAATAATAATATTTTACGAGATGAAGTTACTTGAAGGAAAAGTAGCTCTGATTACCGGAGCTGCAAGAGGAATAGGAAAAGCAATTGCAATTAAATATGCATCTGAGGGGGCACATGTCGCTTTCACTGATTTGAATGTTGATGAAAATGCAGAGAAGACCAGGGCAGAAATTGAATCCTATGGTGTTAAGTCTCTTGCAATAGCATCCAATGCTGCAAATTTTGAAGAGTCTCATGCTGTTGTTGAACAGGTTGTTAAAGAATTTGGAAAGATTGACATTCTGGTTAACAATGCCGGTATAACCAAAGACGGACTAATGATGAGAATGAGCGAACAGCAGTGGGATGCGGTAATTAATGTAAATCTGAAAAGTGCTTTCAATTTTGTGCATGCCGTAACACCGGTTATGATGAGGCAGAGAGGAGGAAGTATTATTAATATGAGCTCAGTAGTGGGAGTTGGCGGTAATGCAGGGCAGGCAAATTATTCGGCCTCTAAAGCCGGTATGATTGGTCTTACAAAATCAATTGCTCAGGAGCTTGGATCCAGGGGTGTCAGAGCAAACGCCGTTGCACCGGGTTTCATTATAACTGAGATGACGGATAAACTTCCTGAAGATGTAAAAAAGCAGTGGGCTGAGCAAATTCCTCTCAGAAGGGGCGGTAAACCTGAGGACGTCGCAGATGTATGTACATTCCTTGCTTCAGAATTATCCTCATACGTTACCGGTCAGGTGATATCGGTTTGCGGTGGGATGAAAATGTAAATGTTTAACTTATAAAAATCTGAATCATGAACTCAATAGGCGGCCAGTTATATAAAGGAAAAAGCGGTAATGGACTTAAAATAATGATTCAGGTTGATTTTGAAGGAGTCACGAATGTTGTCAATTGGGATGAGATATATCCGGGACATGCTCACTTTGACAGAAACTGCGATATACTCACTGGTGAGATTAATGCAGCTGTAGCTGGTGCTATTGCCGCCGGTGCAACTGAAATTATTGTCAGAGATGGCCATGCCGGCAATATAAATGTGAATCCTCTGTTGCTTGATCCTAGAGCAAAACTTACTAAGGGGAGGGTTCCCGGAACACCACACACTATGGTTCTGGGAATTGACTCCACGTTTGATGCGTTGCTCTTCATTGGAGCTCATGCACGGGCAGGAGAGATGATGGGAACTCTGTCCCACACAATGTCGCTCAAGGTTTTAGATTTCAAAATAAATGGAAGGCCATTATTTGAAGCGGCATTTAATGCTCTCTATGCAGGACAGTTTGGAGTTCCCGTTGTATTTCTGTCCGGGGACAATATGGCCTGTAAAGAGGCTTTTGATAACTTTGGGAATATTGAAACGGTAGAGACCAAATACGCTTATGGACGTACATGTGCTATGAGTAAGTCTCCACAGGTTGTTTATGCCGAGATTAAAGAGAGTGTAGAAAGAGCATTAAGAAAGCTGGACAAGGGGTGTTTGTTTAAAATGAGTGCCCCATATCAGATGGAGCTTGAGGTAACACAGGAGGAGAGCGAAGAGCCCCTCAAGGTTAGCTACACATCTGATGTTCTGTATGATGTAATGAAGAAATTCTGGGAATATTTGTAAATTATGAAAATGGGTAAATTTTCAATTGCCGTCACCGGAATATTGACTGCACTTTTTTTGCAGTCCTGTGGCCCGGTTGTAGAGTTTTTCAATATTGACCAGCGTGTTCCGGCAGAATTTAAGGTGGATATTGAAGATAGAAGTATCGCTGTCTTTTCATCAACCGATGAGCTTAAGGATTCATTACTAACAGATAAAGAGAGATTCATCTCTGATTCTGTAATTATGCTAAATATGGCTCTTGGAATAGCGGAGGGTCTTGAGTCAAATCTGAAACTGGATACAGGAGCCATTAATGTGTTTAACCAGACCGGTTCAGACAGAAGTGAACTTGATAATCCATCATATATTAAATCCCTTTCACTCAATTCTTCATCTGAACTGATGTTTGTTATTGAGCATCTGGAAATAGGGATGATGCAGCTGTATAAACTAACTGGTGATATTGCCGACAGCGGTAAGGGAATTACATATGTATCATTACCGTTTAATGCTGAAGTGGGACTTTACGATGGTTATACAGGGAATCCTGTTCTCCGCAGAGAGGTTGCCGATACTGTATACTGGGAGGTCATTACAAGACTGGATCTGAAAGATGAAGTGGTGGCATCAAAGCTCTACTCATCACTGTTTGAGATATCAAAAAAACTTGGAAGTACATTCTCCTCAAGATTTTTTGATTCATGGATTACTGTTGAGAGGTATCTTTATACATACGATGCCAGACCTTGGTCAGATGCATTCAGATTCTCTCAGGAGTTCAAATGGAAGGAGGCTATGGATATATGGCTGAAGTTAACCGATGAAGCTACTCCTTTGAAAAGAGCGTCAGCAGCCTTTAACCTTGCAGTTGCTCTTGAAATGATGGAACAGTACACTCTTGCTCTTGAGTGGCTTGATGTAGCAGCCAGAAACTATCCTTTAAGCGGAATCCCGGGTTATAAATCCATTCTTGAACAGAAAGTTGAAAAAGGACAGAAATAGAGCTCCAAGACGCCACAGAAAGACCATCCTCTTTAATGATAAAGAGATGGAGGCAATTCAGTTATACTGTAAAAGGTATAAAGTGAGTTCTCAGGCAAAATTTTGCCGCGAGGCTATTGTATCTGCAATCCTCAAAAGATTTGATGAGGATCATCCAACATTATTCTAAAAAAAGGTGGGTCTGTAAGCCGGATTCTGTACCTAAAAGGCCTCTGCCATTTATCTGTTGCAGCCTACCCCCCGGCAACTGACGAGCAGCCATTAACTGCCGGTATACTTGGCCTTGCAGGAGACTGTTCGTACCCCGATAATGTCACCACCACCGGTTGTGGGCTCTTACCCCGCATTTTCACCCTTACCCTGCTTGAGGGCGGTATTTTTCTGTTACGATTTGCCTGAAGTTACCCCCAGCTGTGCTTTCCACAGAGCCTTGCTCTTTCCTGTCCGGACTTTCCTCCCTCCAATAAAGAAGAGCGGCAGAGCGACCCACCGGTTGCAAATGTACTAATATTTGATCCAAGGTTAGAAAATTATTTATCTTTGCATTGCATTAACAAATGCTTGGGGGTGCCCGTAAGGGCTGAGATCACACCCTTTTCACCTGATCCGGATAATACCGGCGTAGGGAAAGCGAGTCCTTGTATCTCTGTATCCCCCTGCATATAAAATAATTTTAAATGAAAAGATTAGCTTTATTGTGCGGGGTAATTTTCTCACCATTAATGGTCCTTGCCCAGCAAGAGGGGCAGAACGAGAAAACTGTTATCAACAAACTGGACAGTGTAATTGTAGAGGCCTGGCGAGCCGGGAAAAACACACCTGTAAGTCACTCAGAACTAAGTCCGCAGGAGATAAAACGATTGTCACCCGTTCAGTCGGTTCCTATGGCGCTGTCGCTAATGCCATCCGTGGTAACCTCAACTGAGGGTGGGAACGGACTTGGTTACACTTCAATGAGAGTAAGGGGGAGTGACGGGTCAAGAACAAATGTCACAGTAAACGGAATTGCATTAAATGATGCCGAGTCTCAGGAGGTATTCTGGGTAAATATTCCTTCGTTCAGCACTTTTATTCAGGATATTCAGCTTCAGAGAGGAGTAGGAACATCATCTAACGGACCCGGTGCCTTTGGTGCGAGTCTGAATTTAAGGACTCTCTTTACCTCTCCAAAGGCGTACGGAGTTGCAGAGATGGGTGCTGGAAGTTTCAGCAGTTTTACAACATCTGCCGGAGCCGGCACGGGTTTGAGGCCTGACGGATTCTCTTTTGATGTGAAATACTCAAGAAGTATTGGAAAAGGATACATAAGAAATGCAAAAAGTGACCTCTCTTCAATGTTTGCCAGTGCAGGGTGGTTCAAAGACAGAACATCCATAAGGCTTAATTATATCTATGGTGACCAGACTACCGGCATTACATGGGAGGGTATCTCCAGAGAGATGATGAGCATCAACAGAAGATTCAATCCGGCTGGAATGTATTTTGATCAGGCCGGGAATACAAAATATTATGATAATGAAACTGATAATTATACTCAGCACCATCTGCAACTTCTATTTACAAGGGAGTTAAAAGATGGTTTAACCTGGAGTAATGTTTTACATTATACGAATGGATATGGATATTATGAAAATTACAAAGTGAACAGAAAGTTTTCAGAGTATGGGTTGACTCCCCAAATTGTAAACGGGGATGAATATAAACGTTCAGATGTAATTGTAAGACAATCACTGTCAAATGATTATTATGCATTTTCATCAACATTGCAATTCACTGCAGGAGAGATTAAAGCTACAGGCGGCCTCTCTTACTCATACTATGACGGAGACCATTATGGAAATATGATTTGGTCAATGTGGAACCAGAACATACCAGAAAATTTTAAATGGTATGAAAACAGGGGATTAAAAGGTGACTTTTCTGCATTTGCCAGGACAGAGTTAAACATTGGTAAGGATTTGATTGCCTTTGCAGATATGCAGTTCAGAAACATCAGCTACAATTTGATAGGTGAGGATAAAGATTTTGTAGCACTTGATTATAACATGGATTATAATTTCTTTAATCCAAAATTGGGTTTGACATATAATGCGGGTGCCAACAAACTCTACCTTTCTGCCTCCACAGGGAGGAAAGAGCCCGGAAGGGCAGATATTAAGGAGTCTATAAAGGCAGGAAAGGCTAATTTAATAAGAGCCGAAAGGCTGCTTGATTTTGAAGCCGGTTATTCTTTTACAGGTAAAAACCTAATTCTCTCGGCAAATTTGTATTTTATGGAGTACAAAGATCAGCTAGTCCCTACAGGGCGTCTGAGTGAAACAGGCTATGTAATTAAAGAGAATGTTCCGGTCTCATTCAGAAGAGGAGTAGAGCTTGCTGCTGCATGGTCTCCGTTGACTTATATCAAGATTGAAGGAAATCTTGCTCTGAGTATGAATAAAATTAAAGATTACAGACACTGGACGGATTTGTATGATAATCCGGATTACTGGACTCCGCTACCTCAGATGAGTGAATTTTATAAGAGTACTAATCTTCCATTCTCGCCATCTTCTGTGGGGATGGGTATGGTGACATTTTCACCCGGTTCCTCTTCGTCAGTATCTCTTTATGGAAAACACGTAGGTAAACAATACTATGACAATACATCAAATGAAGAGAGGTCAATCCCCTCATATTTTGTAATGGGCATTAAAGCGATTAAGAGCTTCTCTGTTAGAGAGGTATCTGATCTTGAATTAGGTTTGTTTGTTGATAATATTCTAAACAGAAAATACTTTTCAAATGCATGGGTTTATATGGCTAAGTTTGCCGATGGTTCAGACCCGTACATTGAAGAGGGGCTATACCCTCAGGCAGGTATTAATTTTATGTTTAAAGCGACTTTCAGATTCTGATGAACTGGATTGAGATAACAGGAGCAATCTCCGGGCTGGTTTATGTAATACTTGAAATTGGGCAGAAGAGGGCAATGTGGATTGTGGGTGCCCTCTCTGCTGTTATGTATATTATAGTGTTCGCCGATTCTTCACTATATGCGGCTGCATTGCTTCAGCTATATTACGTAGTGGTTAGTATATACGGCTGGCGAAAATGGGGAAAGGGTAATCTCACACAAGGCGAAAAATCAGTGAAAGAGGTAACTGTAAAGTTGCCTCTTAAGAGGATTTTTTATTCATTGATTGCTTCATTTGCCGGATTTGTTCTTGTTTACTTTATGCTGGATAATTTTAGCGAAGATCCGTATCCGGGAGCTGATGCCTTTGTGGCTATTGCCAGTATGCTCGCTACATGGTGGGTTTCAGGTAAGCATATTGAAAACTGGATAGTATGGATTGTAGCAGATGTTGCAGCAGCAATACTCTTTTTCTGGCAGGGACTTTATGCTACTGCGATACTTTATGCTGTTTATGCTTTTGCAGCTCTGGCCGGGTATCTGCACTGGAGAAAGTTCCCTGTGGTGTTGAAATAGTTGGTCAAAATACTTACCTTTGCGAATTGATTAAACCCCCGTATTTATGCGATTAATAGCAGACAGCGGCTCAACCAAGGTAGACTGGAGAGCCATTCACAGTGACGGATCGGTACAGAAAATAACCACCGCAGGAATTAACCCCTTTTTTCAGACAGAAGAGCAAATTATTTACGAGCTTGAACAACACCTGCTTCCGGATATAAGCGCCACTGTTACAGAGATTCATTTTTACGGTGCCGGAGTGGCATCTCCTGAGAAGATACAGGTTCTTCAAAACTGTTTCAGAAAAGTTTTTCCTAAGTCACGTGCAAATGCTTATTCAGATTTGCTCGCTGCTGCCAGGGCACTTTGCGGGAAAAAGCCCGGAATTGCTGCAATACTTGGAACAGGAGCAAACTCATGTTATTATGATGGATCTGACATAGCTGATAACGTTCCTGCATGCGGATACATACTTGGAGATGAGGGTAGCGGAGCCGTCCTGGGGAGGAAGTTTATATCTGACTATCTCAAGAGACAACTTCCTAAAGAGCTAAATGACTCTTTCAATCAAAAATATGGTTTGTCATATGCCTCAGTAATAGAAAGGGTATATCGTCAGCCATTTCCAAACAGATATCTGGCAACATTCTCGGTATTTCTGAATGAAAACAAGAATAACCCTCATATTGACAAACTGCTTAAAGATAGTTTTGAGGAGTTTTTTACAAGAAATATTATGCAATATGACTATAAGAAATACAAAGTAAATCTAGTTGGTTCTGTTGCTTACTATTATCAGGATATAATTGCACAAGTTGCGGAAAAGCTGGGCATTAAACTTGGGCTCGTACTTAAATCACCTATTGAAGGCCTGGTGCAATATCATAAATCATTGTAAAAGAATCACACTGACCCCATGAAAATAACAGAACAACCATCTAGATATAGTGACCTTGACAAAATGTCAACACTAGAACTGCTTGAGAATATGAACAGAGAGGATAAAACTGTTCCTCTTGCTGTTGAAAAATGTATTCCTCAGATTGAAAAAATTGTAAACGGCATAGTTGAAAGGATAAGAAGAGGGGGAAGGCTTTTCTATCTGGGAGCCGGTACAAGCGGAAGGCTTGGAATACTTGATGCCTCTGAGATACCTCCTACTTACGGAGCCCCTTTTGATCTTGTAATTGGTCTTATTGCAGGAGGTGACTCTGCCATCAGAAGAGCTGTTGAGGCTGCTGAGGATAACTGGGAAATGGGTTGGAGTGATATGCAGCAGTTTGGAATTGACAAAGATGATGTTGTTATTGGAATAGCGGCATCGGGAACTACTCCATATGTTATTGGAGCTGTGAGAGAGGCAAAAAGCAGAGGTATCCTTACAGGATGCATTACCTGTAATCCAAATTCGCCGCTTGCTTCAGAGGTTGATATCCCTATTGAAGTTGTTGTAGGGCCGGAGTTTGTGACAGGCAGCACAAGAATGAAGTCCGGTACTGCCCAGAAACTTGTCCTGAATATGATATCTACAACAGCAATGATTAAACTTGGTCATGTGAAAGGCAACAAAATGGTTGACATGCAGCTGACTAATGCAAAACTTGTAGACAGAGGGACTAAAATGATTATGGAGGAGGCCTCCATAGTTGATTACGAACTGGCTAAATCACTTCTGATAACTCATGGTTCTGTAAGAAAAGCCGTTGATTTCTACTTAAACAGTGAACAGGCTCAGAACTGATGTACAAAAACAACTTATCATCTACTTTACTGCAAGATGCTGTTGACGAACTCTCTTCTCTTCCGGGGATAGGAAGGAAAAGTGCTCTGAGATTTGCCCTCCACCTTCTGAAGCAACCAAGGGAGAATGTGGAGAGGTTCAGCCGTTCTGTATTGAAGATGAGAAATGAGATAAAATATTGTACTAACTGCAATATGATATCTGACTCAGATATGTGTCCCATCTGCTCCTCCAATTCCAGGGAGAGTTCTCTTGTATGCGTGGTGGAGAGTATCCGGGATGTGATAAGTATTGACAATACGGGACAGTATAACGGGCTTTTTCATGTTTTGGGTGGTATAATATCACCTATGGATGGCACCGGCCCCTCCGACCTCTCAATTGACCATCTTATATCACGAGTATCAGAGGGTACTGTTAAAGAGGTTTTTCTCGCCCTAAGCACTACTATGGAGGGAGAGACAACAGCTTACTATATCTATAAGAAGCTGTCTCAGTTTGATATAAAAATAAGTACAATAGCAAGAGGTGTAGGATTTGGAGATGATCTAGAATATACCGACGAGGTGACACTGGGCAGGTCAATACAGAACCGTCAGCCCTTTGTTCCCCTTAATAAATAGATTTGGCTAAATAAATTGTAAACAAAAGCAACTGATATGCAACATGATTTTCCACTCTCCTGGCTGCTGGTAGCCTTTACGCTTTATACAGCGCTTCTTTTCTTTATTTCATGGCTCACTTCCAGAAAAGCCGACAGTGGCTCATACTTTCTTGGAAATAAAAAATCCCCTTGGTATATAGTCGCTTATGGAATGGTGGGAACTTCCATCTCAGGGGTTACATTTATTTCTGTCCCCGGCAATGTACTAAATCAGAATTTCTACTATATGCCCCTTGTTCTGGGATTCCTTGTGGGTTATATGGTTATTGCCAAAGTGCTTATACCGCTGTATTACAGAATGAATCTTACCTCAATTTATGGTTATCTTGAGAATAGATTCGGGTTCTTCACGTATAAAACGGGTGCATCGGTGTTCATGGTTTCCAGAATACTCGGGGCAGCCGTAAGGATATTTGTTGTAGTACTGGTGCTTCATACATTCCTCCCCCAGGACTCGGTCCCTTTCTGGGTTGTGGCATTTGTATTTATGTTTCTTATTTTTCTTTACACCTTTAAAGGAGGAGTAAAGACTATTATCTGGACAGACGTACTGCAAACTACTTTCATGCTTTTAGCAGTTGGTCTTACTATCTTTTTTGTTGCAAAAGAGATGGGATGGGGGATTGGTGATATGGCAAAAGCTGTAGCCAGTACAGATTATGCAAGCTGGATTGACTGGGAGTGGAGTAACTCCACAAATGCAATTAAACAGTTTATAGCCGGTATTTTTATAACTATTGTAATGACTGGTCTTGATCAGGAGATGATGCAAAAAAATCTGTCCTGCAAAAATATATCAGAAGCTCAGAAGAACATCTACACTACAAGTATTACAATTGTTGTAGTTAATTTCTTCTTCCTTTTAATGGGGGCTGTTCTTGCAATATTTGTAAGCTCCAAGTTAGGAGGCATGCAGGGTATCGGTCTTGCAAATGAACTAGGTGAATTTACCAAGGCACAGACAGATAAACTGTTTCCCACTATAGCCAGTCAGTATCTTGGACTGGGTGTTGGACTATTTTTTATAATCGGTCTTATCTCTGCATCATATCCAAGTGCCGGAGGTGCTCTCACCTCTCTGACTACCTCTTTTTGTATTGACTTTGTGGGATTCGGTAAAAGAACAGACCTTAGCGAAGAGAGAAAAAAGAGAATAAGGCAGCGTGCGCATGCTGGATTTGCGTTTCTCTTTTTCCTTATAATCCTTATTTTGTACAAAGTTAATAATCAGACAGTAATTGATCTGGTTTATCTTTTGGCTTCTTATACATATGGTCCTCTGCTGGGATTCTTCTTCTTTGGCATTCTAACGAAATACAGTGTGAAAGACAAGTATATGCCATATGTTGCAATTGCATCACCTGTACTTTGTTTTATTTTGGATTATGTAGGTCAGCAATTTCTTGGATTCGGGTTTGGATTTACAATTCTCATAGTAAATGGACTTGTAACATTTACAGGAATGTATCTGTTCAGGGAACGTAAGAGAGTATAGTAATGTCCTGGATAGAGATTATATTACTTGCAATAGGTCTCTGTTTCGATACATTTGCCGTATCGTTGTCGTCAGGAATGTGTCTGCCTCAGATACCAAGAATTTCATTTGTGAAAATTGTCACAACTTTTGCCATTGTCCAGTCTCTCTTTACTCTTACTGGCTGGATTGCAGGTAAAGGTATACTGACCCTTATAAGCTCTGTGGATCACTGGATTGCGTTTATTATTCTGGTTTACATCGGAATAAAGATGATAAGGGAGTCACTCTCTAATCCGGAGGATATTTGCATTGACTTAAGAAATCCCAGAATATTATTTACAGCCTCGGTTGCAACAAGTATAGATGCTCTGGCGGTGGGAGTGGGGCTGGCCATGGCTTCGCTCAATATTTTAGGGATTGCAAAGGCGGGTATAGTCATTTTTATCTTTACCCTGCTATCATCTGTTGTAGGTATCAAATGGGGAAGACATGTGGGTTTAAAAGCGGGAAAAAGGTCCGGAATTATAGGTGGAATCATTCTGATTGCTATTGGATTCAAGATTTTGATTGAGCATTTGGAAATTTTGAGTTAACTTTGCAGGATATGAAGGTTAGAGTATCTGCCATATCCTATCTAAACACAGCCCCATTCGTTTATGGACTGGAGAATCATCCTGTATCAGGGTTGATTCATATGGATTATGTACCACCTGCCGTCACAGCTTCAAAACTGATTTCCGGAGATGCAGACCTGGGACTCGTGCCGGTAGCTGCTATACCATACATTCAAAATCCATACATTGTTTCAGATTTTTGTATAGGAGCTGAGGGCAAAGTTGCATCTGTCCTGTTATGCAGCGGTAAAAAGCTTGGTGATATAAAAAAGATTTATCTGGATAGTGAATCCAGAACTTCTGTTCTCTTAACACGGATACTTTGCAAAAACTACTGGAAGATTACCCCGGAGTTTGAAGATTTCAACTTTTCCAAATCAGAAATTAAACCGGATGGAGCTTACATTCTCATAGGTGATAAGGCATTGCTTAATTCTCACCTTTTTGAAAATGTATATGATCTTGCAGAGGAGTGGATATTATATAAAAAGCTGCCATTCGTATTTGCTTGCTGGACATCAAATAAAGAACTTCCGGCAGACTTTATCAGATCCTTTAATGAGGCTTTGTCTTTTGGAATTAAAAATGTGGAGAAGAGTGTTGACAGATTTTTACCTCAGTTTGAAAAGGGTTATGCGCTTGACTACCTGAAAAATAACATATCTTACAATCTTACTGCAGATAAGCGAAAGGGGCTTTCAGAATTCTGGAGCCTTGCCCCTGACGAGCTTAAATCCCGAGTCCGATGGTTTGGCTAACTCCCTCCCTTACCAAGGGAGAAACAGGATGAAGTTAAAAACCATTAAAGGGATGAGATCATGCTTGAAATTTTTTACAAAAACAAAGGACAGGTAATTACCACTTCTGAATTAACATCTTTAGACCAGCTGGGTTATGATGATGTTTTGTGGATAGACCTCTGGTCACCAACAGGAGACGAGAAAAGGGCCATAGAGACATATCTGAATACTACTATACAAAGCCGTGCACAAGCTGAGGAGATTGAAAGTTCATCAAGGTACTCAGAGAATGAGACCTCAATTTTTGCCAATACAAACTTCCTGATTCCGGGTCCTGACAATTACAGCATGGAAGCTGTCTCATTTATTCTTTGTGAAGGAATAATTGTAACCATAAGAAATGTGCCTCTGAGAAGTTTTACCGACATCCAGCGCAAACTGATGGCAAATTACAGGTTGATGCCCACAGGTTATCACATTTTAGTGGGTATCCTTGAAAATAGAATTGACCTGGATGCAGATATGATAGAGTTGATGTCCAAAGAGATTGCACAGTACTCAAAGACAGTGTCGTTAGGTGGAGCTGTTAATGAGGAGTTCCTTCTTGAAATTACTCAGCTCCAGGAGAATACAATGCTTGTTAGAGAGAATATAGTTGATAAACAGAGAATGATCTCCAGTATCCTCAAGAGCGATAAGTTTCCGAGAGACGTTTTCACGAAACTAAACATTCTGATGAGGGACGTCAGCTCTCTTATCAATCATACTAATTTCAGTTTTGAGCGTCTGGAGTATTTGCAAAATACTGTAATAGGTCTTATTAATCTTGAGCAGAACAAACTGATGAGAATATTCACTTTTGTATCTCTGCTCTTAATGCCCCCTACACTTATTGCCAGTATTTACGGTATGAATATCGTACTTCCGGTTCTTGGCGGAATTTACGATTTCCTTTTGCTTATAGTAGTGATGCTTATATCCGTACTGCTCGCCTCCCTGCTCTTCAGAATGAAGAGAAAGAGAGGAAGCAAGTACTAATAAATGTTATTTTTTCTTTACAATGAATCTGTTGTAAAGCCATAGCGAAACCATGCTGAAAAGGCCTATTGCAGAAAGTATTATCCACAAAGCCTGTGGGTTGCCCAGTTCATCTACATATTTCTGATAGAGTCTTGAGCCCAGAAATCCCCCGATACTACTCCCTATTACCCCATATAAAAATGAGTAACCCAGGTAAAGGGCCTTTTTGTCTGGAGGTGCAATAAGTCCAATATAAGAGATGAATTTTGGGTGAGTTGTCATCTCTCCTATGGTGAATGTCATAATTCCAATAATGAAAACCCATGGTGTTGCTGATATTGAAAGAATCAGCATTCCTACTGTGCCGAGTCCAATTCCGGTTATCATAGTAGGAAGAGCCGGTTTGTTTTTGACGAGTGCAGATATGAACAGCTGAAGCAGAATAATTACACCTGCGTTGATTACAGTCACGTGCTCAACATCAAATTTCCATGAAGGATTCTCTATAAACAGACCTAAGAATGTATTAACTGCATTGTTTACAGGAGTCATGTCAAGATAATCCTTAACATACCATAGTACGGTACCAAACATTTGAAAATAGAGAATCCAGAATCCTGAATAAATAAATATCATTAATATGAATCTCCAGTCTTTCAGGACCATTATCATTTCACTGAATACAACTCCAAGTGTTTTGTTGCTCTTTACTCTCTGTGGTTCTTTATAGAGAAAGAGATTGATAAGGAGCAATACAGTAGCAGTTATAGAAGCCATGTAAAATATGTAACTGTATGACTCAGCCTTAAGTAGAGGAACTAATATAAGCGGGAAGAGGAATGCACCAAGATTTATTGACCAGTAGAAAATGCCAAAACCAAGTCCTGAGTTTGATTCAGTTGTTGTCCTGGCTATTGTTCCGGAGATTACCGGTTTGAAAAACCCGGCTCCCAGTGCCATTAGTAAAAGGGAGATAAAGACAAGAAAATATGAATTTGCCATTCCGGTGAATCCATACCCCAGTATCATGCATGAAAAGGCGAAAAAGAGCACCTTTCTGTATCCGTATCTGTCTGCAATTGCTCCGGCAATAATGGGTAAAAGATACAACAGAGGAGGTATGGTACCAAGGATTGCTCCGGCCTGTCCCTTTGTCAAACCAAGTCCACCCTCAAAAGGATCAAGTATTAGAAACACTCCTAACACAGACATAACACCGTAGTAGGCTCCCCTCTCAAGAAACTCCATGCTTATGGCTGTCCAGAAGTTCCCCGGGAAAGATTTAATGGAAGATTGCTTTTCTTTTGTCATCAGCTCTTTTGTTAGTTTATAAGGTTCCAAAGATAGCTCCTTTTTATTAGGGCACAATGAGTTATTTATTTGTTGTTTTGTGAAAATATTCATACTTTTGCACCCTCCCGTACAGGGATTATAAATATTGTCTAACTACTAGTAGAACAAGCATTTAATTGACATGACAAAAGAGATTAAGGAAATTGAAAACGACGATCAGATAGAGATTGTCGCAAAAAATGAAGAAAAGCTTGAGGCTTTTATTGACTTTGATGCAGCTGAAGAGGTAGCTGCTTCCAAAAAAAGAAAGAGTAATGTTTCTGTTCCGGTTGAAAAATTTGACTGGGATACTTTTGAAACAGAGAATGTTTATGACAATGACAAAAAAGTCATTGAAGACCTTTATGACCAGACACTTTCAAAAGTAAGTGAAAACGAAGTTGTAGAGGGAACAGTAGTAACCTTCAACAAAAGAGAGGTTATTGTAAATATCGGCTACAAAAGCGAAGGAGTTATCAGTATTAACGAATTCCGTTACAACCCTGAGCTTGCAATTGGCGATAAAGTAGAGGTTTACGTAGAAAACGCTGAAGACAAAAAGGGTCAGCTGATCCTGTCTCACAAAAAGGCACGTTCACTTCGTTCATGGGATCGTGTAAACGAAGCGTTTGATAAAGATGAAATTGTTAAAGGGTACATTAAGTGCAGAACAAAAGGCGGTATGATTGTGGATGTATTCGGAATTGAAGCATTCTTGCCTGGTTCTCAAATTGATGTAAAACCTATCAGAGATTACGATATATTTGTTAACAAAACTATGGAGTTCAAGATTGTAAAAATCAATCACGAGTTCCGCAATGTTGTTGTTTCTCACAAAGCTCTTATTGAGGCTGAACTTGAGGCACAGAAAGCTGATATTATCGGTAAACTTGAAAAAGGACAGATCCTTGAAGGAGTTGTTAAGAACATCACATCTTACGGTGTATTCATTGACCTGGGTGGTGTAGATGGTCTTATTCACATTACAGACCTTTCATGGGGCAGAATTAACCATCCTGAAGAGGTTGTTCAGCTTGACCAGAAGATCAATGTTGTTATTCTTGACTTTGATGATACAAAGAAGAGAATTGCTCTTGGTCTGAAACAACTTAGCGCACATCCTTGGGATGCACTTGATGCAAACCTTCAGGTAGGTGATAAGGTTAAAGGCAAGGTAGTGGTTATTGCAGATTACGGTGCTTTCATTGAAATTCAGCCGGGTGTTGAAGGTCTTATCCACGTTTCTGAAATGTCTTGGTCTCTGCACCTTCGTAGTGCTCAGGACTTCCTGAAGGTGGGTGATGAAGTTGAAGCAGTAATTCTTACACTTGACCGTGATGAGAGAAAAATGTCTCTCGGTATCAAGCAACTTAAAAATGATCCTTGGGCTACAATAGCTGAAAAATATCCTGTTGGAACAAAATGCACAGCAACTGTCCGCAACTTTACAAACTTTGGCGTTTTTGTAGAGCTTGAAGAGGGTGTTGACGGACTTGTTCACATCAGCGATCTTTCATGGACTAAGAAAGTTAAACACCCATCTGAGTTTACCTCAGTAGGAGACAAACTTGAAGTAGTTGTTCTTGAAGTTGATCAGGAAAACCGTCGTCTCAGCCTAGGTCACAAGCAACTTGAGGAGAACCCTTGGGATGTGTTTGAGACAGTATTTACAACAGGTTCAGTACACGAGGGAACTGTAATATCTTTTGTTGACAAGGGAGCAGCTGTTGCTCTTCCTTATGGAGTAGAGGGATATGTAAGCTCCAGAAACCTGGTAAAAGAAGATGGCTCAACAGCAAAACTTGAAGAGAAACTGGACTTTAAAGTACTTGAGTTTAACAAATCTACTAAGAGAATCGTTCTTTCTCACTCAAGAATCAACGAGGATACTAAGAGAGAAGAGGTGAAGGAAAAAATTGATGAGGGAGACTCTACTCAAAAGGCTGTAAAGAAACTTAAAGCAAATCTTGAAAAGACAACACTGGGCGATATCAGCGAACTGGCAGCTCTTAAGAGTGAAATGGAAAGCAAAGAGGAGTCCGGTAATAACTAAATGAACTTTACACTGACAACTTTGGGGACTGCTTCGGCACTACCCACGGTGAACAGGTATCCAAGCGCTCATGTTCTAAATGTTCATGAGCGCTTATTTTTAATTGACTGCGGAGAAGGGTGCCAGATGCAACTCAGAAGGTTTGGCTTCTCATTTCTCAAACTGAGTGAGATATTTATCACTCACGTTCACGGAGACCATATATTCGGATTGAATGGACTTCTTTCAACAATGTCACTTCTGGGCAGGAGTTCTGATCTCTATATTTATGCTCCTGAAAACTTTGCACCCATACTTGACTCAATTTTGCTGCATTTTGGGGGACAGTTTAAGTATAAGGTAATTCATATCATTGTTTCTGGAAGTAAACCAGAACAAATTTTTGAAACAAAAAAATCTGAAGTATTGTCATTCCCTCTTAATCACAGGACTTCTTGCTATGGATATCTTTTCAGGGAAAAAACGCCGGCAAGAAATGTTTTCAAGCATTTAATTGATAAATACAGCATTACACTAAGAGAGATTGCCAGACTTAAGGAGGGCTCTGATATTTTAAGGGAGAGTGGAGAGGAGTTGAGTTTTGAAGAGTTGACATATTTACCCTACTTCCCAAGATCGTTTGCTTACTGTTCAGATACCGCTCCATTCCCTGAACTGGCCTGTTGGATAAAAGGGGTGGATCTTTTGTACCATGAGGCCACATTTCTGGACGATAATATAAAGACAGCTGAATTGACTTATCATTCAACAGCCAGGCAAGCTGCCGTTGCAGCAAGGGATGCCGGTGCTAAGAAATTAGTAATAGGGCACTTCTCTTCAAGATATAAGGATTTGACCCTCTATGAAACGGAGGCTAAAGATATATTTGCAGATACTGCCATTGCCAGAGAGGGCATGGTAATTGATATACCCATAAAGAAAAATAACTTCAATGAAGAATAGATCTACATTATACCTAATTGTTTTATCTCTTACTATCGGTTCGTTTTCCTCATTCGCTCAGAGTGTCTCTACACTTGGAAACCATATCAATAAATTTGGTCAGGCTCTGTTCTATATTAATCAGTATTATATAGATACGGTAAACAATGAAAAACTGGTAGGAAATGCAATAAATGAGGCACTGAGTCAGCTTGATCCGCATTCATCATACATTTCAGCAGATGAAGTTAAGGCTATGAACGAGCCTCTTGAGGGAAATTTTGAGGGGGTAGGTATTGAGTTTTCAATTATCAGAGACACTCTTACAGTTGTAAATCCTGTTTCAGGAGGGCCGAGTGAAAGGGTGGGAATAAGAGCCGGAGACAAAATTGTTTCAGTGGGAGACGAAAGGATTGCATCGGTTAATCTTACCAACGAGAGGGTTTTTAAGTATCTGAGAGGTGCAAAGGGAACCAGAGTGACCCTGGGTGTGCAGAGAAAAGGTGTAGATAGTGAACTCTCTTTTGAAGTAGTAAGGGACAAAATACCAATAAATAGTGTTGATGTTGCTTATGAGCCTGTTAAAGATATCCTTTATATTAAACTTAGTAGATTCTCAGCTACTTCTGCAGAGGAGATTATGACATCTCTAAGGAGCTTTGGGGAGAAAAAGTGGAAGGGTGTTGTTCTTGATCTCAGAGGTAATTCCGGTGGTTATTTAGGTACTGCGTTTGAAATTACCAATATGTTCCTTGAGAGGGGACAAACAATTGTCTATACGGAGGGTAGGAGCATGCCTAAAATGATAGAGCGTGCAAACGGAGATGGGATATTTAAAAACGAGAAAGTTGCAATTCTGATTGATGAGGGATCGGCCTCTGCGAGCGAAATTCTTGCTGGTGCAATTCAGGACTGGGACAGAGGGGTAATAATTGGTCGCCGTTCATTTGGCAAGGGGCTGGTACAGCAGATGCTTCCCTTACCGGATGGCTCTCAGTTAAGGTTAACTATAGCCAGATATCATACTCCATCAGGAAGGGTAATTCAAACTCCGTACGAAGAGGGTGCTGCGCATAAATATTACAGGGCTTTATATGAAAGATATTCAAGAGGAGAGTATTTTAACAGAGATAGTATTCATTTCCCGGATTCGCTAAAATACAGGACTCTTCTCAAGGGCAGAGAGGTGTATGGTGGAGGGGGTATTATGCCGGATATCTTCATACCTGCAGATACTACCGGCTATTCAGATTATTATGGCTCAGTTGCAAGGAGAGGGATTATTCTTGATTATATGAACGATATGTACGATGCAAACAGAGATAGCTGGAGGTCTGCATACAAATCATTTGATGTGTTTGTAAGGGATTTCGACAAAGATGAGAGTATCCTTAAAGGATTGATTGATTATGCAGAAAAGCGGGGTGTAAAATATGTACCGGAACAATTCTCTGTTTCAAAAAAAGAGATTGATATATTTCTGAAAGCATTGGCGGCAAGATCGCTGTTTGGTGCTGAGGGTTATTACCGAATTGTCAATTTTGGCAGTGATAATGTCTTTGAAAGTGCATTAAATGAGATTAACGGATTTTAAGTCTGTTAAGGGCAGATTGATAAGCTCTTGCCTTTTTATTGTGTTCAGATAATGTTTCTGAAAATGCGTGTGTCCCGTCAAGAGTCTCTTTAGCACAGAAATAGAGGTATTTATGTCTTTTAGTGTTCAGAACGCTATCTACAACATCAGCTGAAGGAATTGTAATGGGACCCGGAGGCAATCCTTTATATTTGTAAGTATTGAAAGCGGAGTTTACCTCCAGGTGTTTAAAAAGTACTCTTTTTATAGTAAAGTCACCTAATGCAAATTTAACAGTAGGATCTGCCTGCAGGGGAATTCCGTTCCTGAGCCTGTTTAGATAAACACCTGCGATTATTGGGTACTCACTCTTTAAATTACTCTCCTCAGATACTATCGATGCCAGAGTTACAACCTCTTTTTGAGACAATCCCAGATTCTCAGCTTTTTTCAATCTGCTCTCGTTCCAGAAATTGTCATATTCCTTTTTAAATCTTTTAGCAATATCTTCAGGCTCTGCGGTCCAGAAAAACTGATATGTATCAGGGATGAACATCCCTAAAAAATTGTTGCTGTCAAATCCAAGAGAATTAGTTAATGAATCATCCCGGAGCATCTGAATAAGCGCAGACGAATCTGCTCTGAGACCCCTTGAAAGGGCTGCTGCCAGCCTCTCTTTAGTTCTGATATTGCCTGAAATAGTTACATTGACCGGAGTTTGCCATCCAAATTTAACCATTCTTACAACCTCTCTGTTGCCCATCCCCAATTCAATTCTATATCTGCCGGGCTCTGCATAGGAGAGCCTCTCAATTTTTGCTGCTAATCTTATATTGCTGGTATTTTTGAAAAAACCTGATGAGTGGACCTGGCTAATAAACTCATCAGGTAAAAGCCTTTCGTTTATATATAAATACCCCTCTTTGGTAATATTGTTCCTGAAAAGAACCATATATACAGTTAATGATAATACTCCCGCAATTACTATTAACACTGCGGCTACTGAGAAAATTATTCTTTTCTTCATCAATTATCTGAGTTTTAAAATGATTCCCGGCGTCGGCTCTTCACCTGCCTTTAAATTGTTAAGCCTTCTTAGATATTTTGCCCTGATTGCATATCTCTGGGAGAGTATCTGAATTGTCTCACCGGGTTCAGTCACATGACTTGACAGAAGAGGATCTGCTTTTTTCTTTTTTGCTTCAATATAAACGACAGTTCCCGGCATAAGGTCTGATTCTCTGTCTGCATCATTAAATCTCTGTAATTCTCTTTTAAACAGATTAAAATCAGCAGCGACAGATTCCCAGCTCTCCCCCTCCTGTGAAATTATATATGGAACGCCGTTTTTTTCAAGAATTTTTCTGGAAAGAGAAATTTGATAAAGATTTGTCCCTTCAGGTATAGTATACTCCTTTTCTTTCTCTGCAACAGATGGGGGAGGGGGAATTACTGCTCCGGGGATGTCGTACTGATACAATTTGAAATCTTCAATAATCTTAATTAAAAGCTGAGGGTATGCAGGATTTGTTGCATAACCGGCTTGCTTAAGTCCATATGCCCAGGCTTTATAATCCCCAGGTTCAAAATCAAACAAAAACTTGTATCTGTCTCTGTATCTGAGGAATTCTGAGTGGTCACGAAAGGACTCTTCAGGCGCATCATATTTTCTAAAGCATTCGTTCCTTTCATCATCATCCTGAAAAATTTTTTCCCCCTCCCAGTTGTGACATTTTATGCCAAAATGGTTGTTTCCTTCCGTTGCAAGTCTTGAATTTCCATCACCTGACTCCAGACAGGCCTGTGCTAAAGTAATACTGGCAGGAATTCCATAGTTTGACATATTTTTAATTGCCAGCTCTTTATATTTTTCAATATATTGTAATCTTGAAGTTCTCTGAGCAGATGCTCCAGTTGAAATCAAAATGAATAACGTGAGAGATAGGAGGCTCTTTTGTAAATAATTCATTGTAGAAATGTCTCTGTCATGCAAAATTACTAAATTTGTGATATTCTAAACAAAAGAACAATGAGTCAGAAAAAAATAAGCATATCTTACAATGAGTTTCCTAATGGAGCAGGATTAGAGGAGAGGGACAGGGAGCTGCTCTCAAAAGCTGCGCATGCAGCAGGCTCAGCATATGCTCCATATTCAAATTTCAACGTGGGTGCTGCAGTAAGATTGTCAAACGGAGAGATAATTTCTGCGAATAATCAGGAAAATGCTGCATATCCATCCGGATTGTGCGCAGAGAGAGTAGCCATTTTCTATGCACACGCAAGATATCCGGATTTTCCTATTGAATCAATAGCTGTTACAGCGTCTGTGAATGGTAATATTTGTGAAGACCCTACATATCCGTGCGGTGCATGCAGGCAGGTTATGGCAGAGTCTGAGAACAGATTCGGCAAACCGATAAAAATTATAATTGGCGGAAAGAGAGTTACACAAGTAATGGATAGTGTCTCTTCTCTTCTCCCTTTCACTTTTGACAATCTCCCGGAGAGATAATTTCAGCAGTTTAATTTTTTGTATTATCTTTGCACCGGGGTAAGTCATATACGACCAGCTCCCACTGAACTCCCCCAGGGCCGGAAGGCAGCAAGGGTAGGTGGTTGTAGCGGTGCGATATATTCAGCTTGCCCCTTTTTTATTTCAATAAACCATGAAGATAGCAGTTGGACTTTCAGGCGGAGTAGACTCAAGTGTTGCGGCTCTTCTTCTGAAGGAGGCCGGTCATGAAGTAATAGGTATGTTCATGCAGAACTGGCACGATACAACAGGAACTCTGCATGGTGACTGTCCGTGGAAAGACGACAGGACAATTGCGGAACTTGTTGCAAAAAAGCTTGATATTCCATTCCATTTTGTGGACTTAAGTTCAACATATTCAGAGAGAGTTGTTGACTATATGTTCAATGAGTACTCTAAAGGCAGAACTCCAAATCCGGATGTGCTGTGCAACAGGGAGATAAAATTTGAGGCCTTTTTGAAGATAGCTCTTGAGCTGGGAGTTGATTACGTTGCAACCGGTCACTATTGCCGGAAGGAGACTATAACAAACAGCAAAGGAGAGGTGGTTCACAGGCTAATTGCCGGTGCAGATCCAAATAAAGATCAGAGCTACTTCTTGTGCCAGCTGAGTCAGGAGCAACTTTCAAAGGCACTTTTTCCAATAGGTGAGCTTCTTAAACCACAGGTTCGCGAAATTGCAGCAAGAGCAGGTTTACCATCCGCAGACAAAAAAGATTCTCAGGGAATATGTTTTGTAGGAAAAATTGATCTTCCTGTTTTTCTGCAGCAGAAACTTGCTTCAAAAGATGGTGATGTAATTGAGGTTTTCAGGGATTATTATGATGGTCAGATTCTCACAGGATATAATATAAATGGCTACAACCATATAAATGAAGAGAACATTGAAAAGGTTGTAACTCCATTTGTATATGACAAAACATCAGGAAAAAAAATTGGGATTCATCACGGTGCTCATTATTATACAGTTGGGCAGAGGAAAGGTCTGAATATTGGCGGTCATATTAATCCACTCTTTATCATTGCAACAGATGTAGAGAAGAACTTGATTTTCACAGGTGAGGGTCAGGATCATCCGGGATTATACAGAAAAGGTCTGTTTATATCCGCTGATGAAATACACAATGTAAGGCCTGATCTTGAGATGATACCCGGAGAGGTAAAAGGTTTTATGATAAGGATCAGATACAGGCAACCTCTCCAGAGAGCAAGACTTTACAGGAGGTTTGAAGGAATGTACATTATTTTTGACGAACCTCAAAGGGGGATAACCCCGGGTCAGTTTGCTGCCTGGTATAAGGATGAGGAGTTAATAGGATCAGGTGTTATTAAACAATAAGATTTGTCATTTCTGTAGTAAAGCCCATCCCTTTTGAGGGATATTTAAACAGCCAAAAAACAGGTTCTGTCTCTCCTGATGTATAGCTCCATATAGAATCGTAATCTTTTCTTCTCTCGCCCATCCCCTCAATTTCCCTGAGGTATGATGAGATAGACCTGTTTTCTGTGATGTATACATCACCCATTTTATCTATGATAGGGCTATGTTTTCTTGTTCTGTCATGGTCAAATTTCAGAATCCGTTCTCCATTACGTGTAATTCCAATGGTCTGAAAAGTCATGCTTTTTCCTATGGCCGGCAAGTTAAGAACATTTCTGTCTGTTGGTAAAAATGGGATGTCGTATTTCTTTAGAAACCCCCTGATTTTTTTTGCGATGTTATCTCCTGTAAGAAAAATCTGATTAAGTTCACTCTCCTGTTCATTTGTGAGTTTTCCAATACACTTCTCCTCTGCAGCCTCTTGGATTGATCTGCAATTGGGTGCAAAAAGCATTCTGTTTTCAGCAAATCCTTTAACCGAGAATGTATAATAGGTTATTACCCCCACAGAATTAAGGATTTGTCTCAATCTGGCAGTATGACCTCTTCTTGATGCAGCAGCATTGAAAACCAGCTGATTTGATATTGTCCATCCTGCCGATAAAATCAATTCAATTGCTCTCTTTGCCTCAGGAGTGACCTCCAGCGGTGATTGAAAGTGAGTCTGAATTACAAACTGGCATATACCTACCCTGGAGCCTTTCTCTTTAAAATCTTTAAGAATTTCAGAAAGTTCATTGTTAATTCTGGATGGTAAATATGCAAGTAACCGTGAACCAAGCCTTACTCTTTGTATTTCAGCATACCGTTTGCCAAATTCTCTGCCTTTATTGTCATTACGCTTTTCTTCAGCCATTACTAATACAGAATCAAGCACCTTCCGGAGATTTTTGTTGCTTGTCATCAGAGCATCTCCACCTGTTATCAGGACATCTCTTATTTGTGAATCCTGCCTGAAATAGTTCATAAACTTTCTCAGTCTTACTTCCCATTGCTCCTTAGGCTTAAGCTCATCCAAATCAAAATTCAGTCTCTCTCTCTGAAAATCATACATTCTCTGGCATGATGCACACAGACCGCCGCAACTTCTGCCTCTAGTCTCCGGAATCATGATTGCAACTTCAGGATATCTGCGATGTATGCTTTGACTCTCTGGAAGTAACCAACCTGCTGCATTAGGTTTACCGGGTTCAACAATATCCTCTTTTTCCCATGCTTTTATATTGCCGTAAGTCTCTACCAGTGCCTCAGAGTAAATTATATAACTTCTTATTGTATGGTCATCAAAACCGGACTCATCTGTATTTAAAAGTGAAATATAGTATGGCGTAACAAAAAATGGGATACCCTTATGTTTAGCTTTGTTAAGTGTTTTAACTACTCTTACAGGAAGTGAATCTTCAAGATAGTAATTTAGCTCTCCCGGAGTTCTGGCTGCAAAAGTGAGATGAAATCTGAAATCATTCCACCACTCTTCAACTTTTCTGATTTTATCATCAATAGTCATAACATCTGAAAAGATGAATCTGGAATTCACAGCCCCTTTTTTTTCAATCTTTTTGACTAATAGTCTTATTAATCGCTTTTTTACAGCATCTCTTCTCTCTTTGACTTCAGCATCCATCCCAGAATCCCAACGTTTCATCCATACCCTTATCTTAGAGTCTGAGTTTGTCCTGAATCTCTTCTTCCCGTCAGCTATTAAAAAAAGATTGAGAAGATCTTCAAATATATCTTCTTCAGAGTAACCGTCGTCTGACTCTCTTAAATAGCTCCATAAAAGGGAAAATGTTTCAATATAAACCTTCTCACCTTTAGATAGTTCATAAATTGTTTTGTTTTCATTGTCTGCCATTGTAAGAATACATGTAGCACACCTTAGGGATTCACCGGAGATGTTCTCTTGAATCTTCAAAGAAGCATAGGCGCGGATTGAACTTATAAATTGTTCCTCGTCGTTGCTTTGAATTGCTGCCTTATAAAGATTTGGCAGAGAACGTCTGAACTTGTTAAAAATCTTCTTTGCCATCTCTTATAATTTTTAAATTATATAATTTACGTTGATAATCTATCACTAAGCGTTCTGTGTCTGAAGTCAAAATCTCTTGACAACAACACGTCTGGCTTAACATTCTGTCCTTCAGTTACTAATAAATGGGAGCCACCCATTGCAATCTTAAGTATTATAGAAGGAAGAACCATCCTGATTATTGTTTTGTAGTGTTTTTCAAGAGTGCTTCTGACGCCATTCATGTCAATTATTTGAGGAGCAACAAAATTAACAGGGCCTGAAATTGAATTATCACCAATTATCAATTTCACCGCTCCTGCAACATCCTCTTCTGAAATCCAGCTTAAAGGCTGTTTTCCGCCAGCGAATCTAACAGATAAACCCATTCTGAACGGGAGAGACAATTTAGGAAAAGCTCCGCCTCTATCTGACACAACAACCCCCAATCTGGCTATTACCACTCTGGTATAAGCCGATGCCTCCATCGCTGCCGTTTCCCACTCTTTACATATTTCTGAAAGAAAGCCAACCCCTCTTTCAGGGGATAATTCATTAAATGCATTTTCCGGAGAAGCTGTTTCTGTAGAAGGATAAATACCCACAGCAGATGCAGATATAAAAAGAGCAGGGGCATCTTTGCCACATAGTTTTATTGCTTCAGTTAGTTTTGCTGTAGTTTCAATCCGGCTTCTCCTTATAGCACTCTTCTCATTTCTGCTCCACCTGCAGTTGATAGTGTGTCCGGCCAGATTGATAAGAAGGTCTAAACCTCTGATATCATCAACAGAAAAGTTGCGACCAATATCTATGACCTCCCAGCCGTCTGCTGAAAGCGAATTATTAATTGCAGTTCCCACAAGACCCTTTGATCCTCTTATTCCCGCTTTTCTTTTTTCGTTTCCGGCAAATTTTTTCATAAATAATATTTTTATCCCTCAACCGAAAGCCCGTCCCAGGCTGCGTAAATTCCGGGCGGCAACTCAGATGAGAGCTCTTCATGTGTTCCTATCTGATGAGAGAGATGTGTAAGGAACGTCTTTTCCGCACCAACTCTTAGTGCAACATCTATCGCTTCATTTAAACTGAAGTGAGAAATGTGCCTTGCATGTCTTACTGTGTTTATAACCAGTACTTTAAGGTCTTTTAAAAGATTGAAGGACTCCTCGACAATTCTGTTCGCATCTGTAATATAGGCAATATCTCCAATTCGGTATCCAAAAACGGGTAACTTATAATGATAAACCCTTATAGGAGTAACCTCAAGACCCGGAAGATGAGACAACCCGTTTTCCCTTTTTATTACAAATTTATTATTGTCAATTACTCTAATGTCAAATTCAGGAACGCCGGGATATCTGTTCTCTTCAAAAGCATATGAATACTCTCTCTCCAGCGATCTAAGAACTCTCTCTTCGCAATAAATGGGCAGTGCCTTTCCGTTTATGTAATTGATTGCCCTTACGTCATCCAGCCCGCCTGTATGATCTTTGTGCTCATGTGTAAGAAGAATTGCATCAATATTCCCGATTCCCTCTCTTAAGAGTTGCTGGCGAAAATCAGGACCTGCATCAATCAATATTCTGAATCCCTTAAATTCAATAAGGGCAGAGGATCTCAGTCTGTTGTCCCTGGGGTCATCAGATTTACAGACTCTGCAGTTGCATCCTATCATTGGAACTCCCTGCGATGTGCCGGTTCCAAGAAAGCAGAGCCTGGCATTGTTGTTCACTTTCATTCAATAAAGGTACAAAATTTTCATACCTTTGCGAAAAATTGAGATGCCAGATAAGGGAGTTTTATACTTACTACCAACGCCACTTGGCCTTAATGAGCTAGGCGATGTTATACCTGAAGGTGTACTTAGAATAGTTCCTCTTCTTACTCATTTCTTTGTTGAAGAGTTGAGGAGCGGCAGGCGATTTCTCTCTGCTGCAGGGCACAGAGGCAAGATAGAATCTCTTAAACTTTATGAGTTGAATGAGCATACTAAAGAGTCTGAACTTGGAGATTTTATAAAAGTTCTGGAAGATGGTTACGATGCGGGTCTGTTGAGTGAAGCGGGTATTCCGGCAGTAGCCGATCCCGGTTCATCGCTGGTTTCACTTGCACACAAAAGGGGTATAAGGGTTATCCCCATGAGCGGTCCATCATCAATTATCCTTGCTCTGGCAGGGTCCGGAATGAATGGTCAGTCATTCCATTTTCATGGTTACCTTCCGGTTAAAACAGATGAGAGGAGGGGTGCAATTAAGAGGATAGAGGCAGTCTCTTTATCTACAGAAGTCAGTCAGATATTTATTGAGACTCCTTACCGTAATAATTCAGTATTGTCTGACATTATTGACGTTTGCAATTCCAGAACCCGTCTCTGCATTGCTGCTAATATCACTTTAGATGACTCATTTATTGTTACAAAAACCATTGCCGAGTGGAAGAATGAAAGGCCGGATCTTAATAAAAAACCTTGCGTGTTTATTTTATGATAACAGAAGATAACAAAACAACACTGGTGGAATTGGTTAATATGGAGTTCTACTCATACCATGGCCACTTCAGAGAGGAGCAGATAATCGGGAATAAATTTGTAGTGAACTTTTCTGCAGAATGCGATGTTTTTACACCCGGAGAGAGTGATATGCTTGAAGATGCCCTAAATTACCAGGAGTTATACTTAATAATAAAAGAGGAGATGGATATTCCATCTAAACTTTTGGAAAATGTTGCCTTAAGAATTGTCAGGAGGGTAAAGTCTACATATCCTAATGTTGGTAAGGTGACATTATCAGTGGCTAAAATGAACCCTCCGATAGGTGGTAAAGTTGAGGCTTCACGGGTTGTAATCTCCTATTAAAAAATTGATCATGAAAGATAACAGAGGCAATCGTGTGGCATTTTTAACACTCGGCTGCAAATTGAATTATTCAGAAACCTCTTCTATAGCAAGACAATTTACAGAGCATGGATATGAGAAGGTCCCCTCAGGTAAGGAGGCAGATATTTATGTAATAAATACATGTTCTGTTACTGAACATGCCGATAAAAAGTGCAGGAATGCAATAAGAAAACTTCATAAACAGAATCCTGAAGCTATCGTTGCTGTTACCGGCTGCTATGCGCAGTTGAAACCGCAGGAGATACTTGCAATAGAGGGTGTTGATCTTGTATTGGGAGCAGACCAGAAAGAGAATCTTTTTATGAGAGTCTCGGATTTGAGAGATAGTGGGGAGTCTAAACCTGCGCCTAAATCCTTTTCATGTGAAATATCTCATATTGAGACAATATTCCCGGCTTATTCATCAGATGACAGGACAAGATCTTTTCTAAAGGTTCAGGATGGATGTGACTACAACTGTTCATATTGTACCATACCGCTTGCCAGGGGCAGAAGCAGAAATCACACTGTGGATTTCATAGTTAATGAGGCAAAGGAGATTGCCTCAAGAGGTATAAAAGAGGTTGTGCTTACAGGTGTAAATACAGGTGACTTTGGTAGATCTACCGGAGAGAGTTTCATGGAACTTCTGAAACGACTTGATGCCGTTGAAGGAATTGAAAGATATAGAATATCATCAATTGAACCTAATCTGATTACTCCGGAAATTATTGACTGGATATCCTCCGAAAGGAAGTTTCTGGACCATTTTCATATCCCTCTTCAGAGTGGATCAGACTCTGTGCTTGCCCTGATGAGAAGGAGGTATAATACCAAGCTGTTTGAGGAGAGAATAGCTCTTATCAGGGAGAAGATGCCATATGCATTTCTGGGCATTGATGTGATAGTCGGTTTTCCGGGCGAGGGGCCGGAACAGTTTGAAGAGACCTATAGTTTTCTGGAGCGTATTTCACCATCATTCCTTCATGTCTTCCCATATTCAAGAAGAGCAAATACACCTGCCGCAGAGTATTCCGGTCAGGTTGATGAATCAGAGAAACACAGGAGAGTTGAACGGCTTACAAATTTGTCTGATATGCTGTACAACAAGTTTGTAAAATTAAATAAGGGTAGGAGTGAGCATGTACTGTTTGAGAGTACAAAAAAGGGTGGAATGATGTTTGGATATACAGGAAACTATATTAAAATTGAGGTTCCCTATGATAAGACCCTGATAGGGAAGATTTGTGAAATAACTATTTAGAGTCTGAGTTTCTCTTTTTCTTGCTTTTGAATAATCTGTTAAACAGCTCTTTAAAGCTATTGAACTCCTCCTGATAAACTAATCCTACTCCACTTCTCTGACTGTTATCCAGATAATTTGAATATTGATCGGCTGAATGCGAAAATGCCTTTGCCCTGAATCTTCCTTTATCGTCCAGCTTTATCTCCACATCTATATCACCCACAACATCACTGCTTTGGTTGAGATACTTCGCACTACCTATGTTACCATTAACAATCACTCGGTTATCAAAGAGTTGTGCCGATACAGCTGCATCAAATATGTCTCTTCCGTTTTGCCCCGGCTGGTAGTTGAAACTGAAATCAAGAGGGATGTCCAACTGGTTGAATATATTGTTTATCTGATTGGAAAGTACCTCTGTTGCATTAGAGTATAGCAGAGTAGAGTTGTTAACTATACTTGACTGGATATCCGGAATAAAACTTCCGGATACGAGCAGGGACATAACCTGTTTAACAACCTTGTCATCTGTGTTAAGCGCTGCGTCTACCCTTGCTTTGGTTGAAGGATCAATATCAGGTATGTTTATACCAAAGCCGAGTCTTGGATTTAGAAGTTCTCCCTGCATGGAAATACTGCACTCAACATTACGTCGGTTACTTACTGAACTGGTATCTGCGATAAGAGTGTTGACAGATGCCTTTGTATTATATATGGCAGTAAGATCTAATCTGGTTTTAAGAATATCTCCGTTAAATGATAAATTTCCACCCTCCCTAATGCTAAAGTCTCTTTTGAAAATGCCTTGCAAAACAAATGTGTAGAAACCTCTCTCAATCATATAGTCTCCGTGTACTGCAAAGATCTCCTTTGACGGATTTACATCTATGTTAATAAGGCCGTTCCCGTAGCTCTTTATAACATCCCCAACTGACTTATCTATTTCAATCAAAAGCTCTGCCTCCGGATTAACCCTGGTTCTGAGTTTTACCTCCAGTTCAGAAGGAGATTTAACCTCTTCCGGTTTTTTGGGTGGCAGATAACCGTATTCGTCGTAGTATTCGTTTACCTTTTCTTTTGAAGGAGGAGTGACAAAGCTGAGAAGGTTAGTACGGGAGGCCACCGACGTATTTGGAAGAGGAATATGTATTGCCGTATTTCTGTTTGTTGTTACAGAGATATCCATCAAGATTTTATTGATAGGCCCTGAAATGGAGATATTCCCTGTGCCAAATGCTCTGCCGTAGAAATTTTCATTATCCCTCTCTCCTGTATTTATACACTCAAGATTTGTGAAGTTAATTTTTGTATCCAGAGTGATTTTTTTAAAGTGGATAAAACTTAATCCTCCGTTTACCCTTCCTGAATTTCCCGCTCTGTCCTTTATTATGGCATTTTCCGCAACTAATTTGCTGTTTTCAATTGAGAACGGGCCACTTAGTATATATGGAACTTTGGTAAATAATACTGTAAATCCGATATTATTCATCATGCCTCTGCTGCTTGAAAGAACCAGCTTATCCATAGGACCGTTTAGCCTTAGAAGACCAGAGAGAGAGCCGGATGACTCGCCAATAATATCTTCAAGGAAAGGTTCAAAATAACTGACAGGTAATCTGTCAAGATTTGCACTAATATCTAAATAGTTCTTTGACGGATTGAGTGTACCCATTGCATACAGTGGTATATAACCATCAAGTCTGGTCCTTGCCATCAAATTAAATTGCTGGCCGGCGTTATCCCATTCACTAAACAACTCAAGGCTTCCTACTGCTGTTTTATTTATATGAACTTCCTCTCCGGTAATATTCGCCAGAATTTTAGGCTCAGAATATATGGCTGTTACAGATGCTTTGCCCGTGAAGAAACCCTCAAGGCCAAGTTTCTCTCCGGAAAAGTAGCTCAGGGGAGAGATATCAAAATTCCTGAGATTTACGGTAAGAGAGTCATGCTCAGCAGGTGAAATTCTTCCGTTGACTTCAAATGATTGTTTATTATTGTGGACTCTTAAAGACTCAAATCTGTACAGTGAGTCGGAAAGTTCAACAAAAGATTTGTCAATAGACCACTTGTAGTCATTGAAGTAAAAGGTAGAGGGGTTAATATTCAGGCGGAACAGATTACCAACTCCGTCGCCATCTCTTTCTATGTCAACATTAGATTCAAAATCAAGTCCGTTCCTGAGAGAGGTCTTGTTGTTATAGCCGGCAGATAAATTTATTTTATTTTGTTTGCCACTGGCAGATAGCAGAATATTGTCAAACTCAATACCTCCAATTCTGAGTTTTCCGGCAGACACGGAGGCGTTCAGCTGTTTCCTGTCTGATATTGCAGAAACAGCAATTTTATTTCCAATATTTGTAAGGTAACCGGCAGTTTCTGAATTTATCTTAAGATCTATTAGACCATCATCATTAATTTTTATACTCATTGTACTGCCGGGGGAGATGAAGAATCCGGGCAATGCAAGTTGTGAAATAGCTTTAGTATCAAAGAATTTTATATCAAGATTAAATGAGCCATCGTTTGCAAGTTTCAAGGATTCAGCTTCACTCTTGATTGGTTTAAGGTTTGACATATGTTTGTATAGCAACTCATCTGTTACTCTTGATACAAATCTGTCTATAAAATGGTTACCGGAGTATGTTGCCTGCATAAATCCGGAAGTAAGAGAGGCTTCATAGTGCTGTTGCTCTCTTCCGGAGCTTGATTTGACAAAAATATCTCCTATGTTGAATCTTCCACTGCTATTAGTAAATAACAAATCCTTAAGCTGAATATCTCCCAGAATTTCGCCGGATGTCTTCTGTGTAAATTTTGCATTTGTTCTCAAACTAACAACAGAAACAGAGTCTCGTTTATCAAGTTTAAGATTATAAAGATTTGCATACATTACATCTGCATAAAAATCATAATATGAGTCACTCTTTGATGAGAGCCCAATAATACCCTGAAATATTAAATCCAGATTTGGATCATGACAAACTACTTTCCCGTCAAATTTGTCATTAAGATAACTTCCGGCTGCATTAATTCCGGAATATGAATAGTTGTTAAAATCCAGCTTTTTGACTGCAATGCTGTCTATGTAAAACTCACTTCCGCCCCTCTTTTCATCTTTGATAAGAGCAGTCATAGTGCTGTTAAATGTAACCTCACCTGGCTCTTTGCTGTTAATTAAGGACCCTACATTGAAATTATCGGCTCTGAGGTTGCCTTGCATGTATAATCCCCCATCCTTACCATTACCTTTAAGCAAAACATCGGTATACACGTTGCCGATATTTGTCATAATATTACCGTTAGCAACAAAATCATCCAGCAGTCCCGCCAGTCTCCCCTTAAAATTGTATTTAACGAATGGGGAGAGTTTTCTGAAAAAGGCAGACGGCTGTGTTCCGCTAATTGATGACACAATTTGAGCAATATCGTTTGAGGTAGTTGTACAGTATCCCACATCAACAAAAGCCATTGTTTCATCAGCGTTTGGAAGGCCGGAAATTCTTGCTTTCAGATCAATATATGTAAGGCCGGATGGAGATGTAATCTTTAAATTGTCACTTTTGAGATTGGAGACGCTGCCTGATAAAAAACCATCAATATAGAAGCTGAGTCTGCTTTTTGACAGAGATGGAGCAAATTTGGAAATTGTTCTGAAATCCAGGAATGATTCCTGGAAATCGGACTCCATATATACATTAGTTGTAAAGAGAGCAAAGTCTTTTAAACTGCCGTATCTGAGGGCAAAGTTTCTGGCCTTTAAATGTGAATTAGTCTCTGTAACATCCAGGTTATTAAGTAAAATTTCAGTTTTGCTGAGTCTAAGCCCGGCATGCATGTCTCTTATGTTGAATCCACTTCTCTCGTCAAACGATATATTCCGGATGTCTGCGTAAATTGTATCACTCTTTGCCTTAATACCTCTTATATGAATATCAATATCTCTTAAAGAGAGGTTTGAAAAGTTAATCGCCCCCTCTTTAGTCTCCTTCTCAGAAAATGGGTTTTTTACTGTAAAACGGAAATTTTTAACCCTTACCTCTCCTGCTATAAAGTCAGGTAGTGAAAAACTTGTAGTATCACTATCTTTCTTATCCAGCCTGAATATTCTGGAGAGATTTGTTGTGCTGTCTGTCTCCTTTTCAATATTGAATACTCCCTCTTCAATGCTGATTCTCTTTAGAGTAACTCTTGAATCAGTAATCAGATCTTTTGCTGAAATTGACACTGACAGCTTGTTGCAGCTTATAAGAGTGTCTGTTTCAGAAGACATTATTTTAAAATTGTTTACAATGAGTTTGTTGAAAAATATGTAGTAAACCCGGCCAATTGAGACGTTGGTGCCAAGTCTTTCAGAGATTATACCGGCAGCTCTTTTGGCTGTGTAGGTCTGTATTCCCGGTATTTGCAAAGCTACATAGGCAGCTACCGGTGACAATGCCACCAGAAACAACAGAGCAGTTAGTATTTTTCTTAATATTCTAATTGTGTTTGATTTTGCGCAAAAATAAACAAATATATCAAGGAGTTTGTTAAAAAAACACCAATTTTGCAAACTATTAAAACTACAAAATGAGTGTAACCATATTGGGAATAGAATCTTCCTGTGACGATACTTCTGCTGCTGTTATAAGAGATGAGTATTTACTCTCTAATGTCATGTCTAATCAGGACGTGCACATGAAATATGGTGGCGTTGTTCCAGAGCTTGCTTCAAGGGCTCATCAGCAGAATATTTTGCCGGTAGTAGACAGAGCACTAAAAATTGCTGATGTTTCACTTAAAGATATTGATGCGATTGCATTTACAAGAGGCCCCGGACTGTTAGGCTCTCTTCTTGTGGGTACTTCTTTTACAAAGGGGTTGGCACTTGCAACAGGTATACCCATGGTTGATGTTAACCATCTGCAGGGTCATATTTTATCCCATTTTATAAAGGTCCCTGAAAAGGAGATAAACATACAGCCATCTTTTCCCTATTTATCGCTTCTTGTATCCGGAGGACATACTCAGATTGTAAGGATAGACAGTCACTCTTCTTTTACTATTATAGGTGAGACCATTGATGATGCAGTGGGGGAGGCTTTTGATAAATGTGCAAAAATAATGGGACTGGGGTATCCGGGAGGGCCGGTTGTTGACAGACTTGCAAAGGAGGGTAACAAGGATGTCTTCAAATTTGCCAAACCCAGGGTTGCCGGACTAAACTACAGTTTCAGCGGAGTTAAGACCTCATTGCTTTATTTTCTCAGAGATAGAATTTCTGAAAATCCTGCTTTTATTGAAGAGAATAAAACAGATCTCTGCGCCTCTTTCCAGCACACACTTATTGAGATACTTATGGAAAAACTTGTCAAAGCATCTGATGAGACCGGAATAAGGGAGATTACAATTGCAGGGGGTGTGTCTGCCAATTCAGGATTGAGAGACAGGATTGTGGAAGAGGGTGCAAAAAGGGGCTGGATAACTCATATTCCTGAGTTTAGATTTACCACAGATAATGCTGCTATGATTGCTATTGCAGGTTATTATAAATTTCTTTCTGGGTATAAATCTTCGTATGACATAGTACCCGTTTCAAGGTCAATGGATTATCACTAACTTTCTATTCTATTAGCGGTTAAGAGTAAATTTCTTTATTGTTGACTTGGCATAAATATGTTTTGAAAATTGAATTTTCAGTATATCTTTGCCAAGTTGATGAAAAAATACTTATTAACTAACACCTAAAATTTCATTCATGAAAAGAATCTTTATGCTTTTCATTGGACTGGTATTCGCTTTTCAGGGAATCATAGCCCAGAATATCCGAATTTCAGGCACAGTGACTGAAAAGGGGACAGGAACCCCTCTTCCTTTCGTAGGAGTGCAGGTTAAAGGGACAACAACAGGTGCCACTACTATGGATAACGGCACCTATGTTCTTAATGCACCCGGTACAGGTACGCTGGTCTTTACTTACATCGGTTACAAGACCCTTGAAGTTCAGATCGCAAACCGTGCAGTTTTAAATGTAGAACTTGAGCAGGACGCACTTGCACTTGACGAGGTTGTAATGGTTGCCTATGGTACAGCCAAAAAATCCAGCGTTACAGGCTCTATTGCTTCTGTAAACTCAGCAGCAATTGAAAAACGTCCGGTAACCAATGCTCTTGCAGCTCTTGCAGGAACATCTGCAGGTGTACAGGTAAACACTGCTTACGGACAGCCCGGCTCAGACCCTACAATCCGTATCCGCGGATTTGGATCTGTTAACTACTCTTCTGCTCCTCTTATTGTACTTGACGGTGCACCTTACAACGGAGCAATGTCAAACATTAACCCTGCCGATATTGAGTCTATCAATATCCTTAAGGATGCTGCTTCAACAGCACTTTACGGATCAAGAGGTTCAAACGGTGTTGTTATGATTACTACCAAAAAAGGTAAAAAAGAGAAGCTGAACATAAGTGCAACAGTTACTCAGGGCTTCTCTCAGAGAGGTCTTCCTGAATATGACAGAATTGATGCAAATCAGTACTATCCTGTAATGTGGGAATCTCTCAGAAACTCACTTATTACCCCAACCAGAACAATTGCTGATGCAAGTGCTTTGGCTTCCGGAACAACATCAAACGGTATTGCCGCTAACTTAGGTTACAATCCTTTCAAAGGAATTGCAAATGGTGATATTGTTAAATATGATGCAAACTTTAATTCTCAGCTAAATCCAAATGCTACACAACTCCTCTGGGGAGATGATATGGACTGGTATTCTCCGGTAGAGCGTTTGGGTAACAGAACAGAGGCCATGATCAGTGCAAATGGTGGTAGCGAAACTGCAGATTATTATATGTCTGTGGGTGTTACTCAGGATGCCGGCTGGCTTAAAAAGACTAACTATGATCGTATTTCGGCAAGAGCAAACGTTAACTTTACTCCTAAAAAGTGGGTTACATTTGGTCTCAATCTTAATGCATCATACAACAACTCATCTTCTGCAAACACTGATAGTGATACAGGTTATGCCAACCCTATCTACTTTGCACGTAATATGGGACCTATCTATCCTGTTTATCAGCATGATCGTCTTACAGGTGATTTCATTCTTGATGATCAGGGTAATAAACTTTGGGACCTTGGAGCAGCTGTAACTCAGAACGGAATCAGCTACCCCGCCAGAACCCATAATAATGGTCGTCACGGTATTGCTGAGCATATGCTTAATAATATTCAGTTTGAGAGAAATACAATTCAATCAAGAGCATTTGCAGAGTTCGCATTTCTGAAGAATTTCAAATTCAGACTTAACTATGCAATGGACATCAACAACTACCTTCTCTCTACATATGAGAATACACTGGTGGGTGACGGTGCACCACAGGGCCGTTCAAGAAAAGAGCAATCACTCAGATACACATGGACAAACCAACAGCTCCTTACATATGAAAAGAGCTTTGGTAAGCATGATTTGAATGTACTTGCTGCTCACGAATCTTATCATAACCAGTACAGTGAATTATATGGTTTCCGTCAGGGAGAGATTATCCCTGGTAACACAGAGCTGATTAACTTTACAACAACCAATAACCTTTATTCATATCTGGATAATCATAAAGTAGAGGGTTGGTTAGGTAGGGTTTCATACTCGTACGATAACGGAAGATATACAGCTGAAGCATCTTACAGAAGAGACGGATCATCAAAATTCAGTCAGCCTATGAGATGGGGTAACTTCTGGTCAGTTGGCGGAGGCTGGAGAATTGACCGTGAAAACTTCATGGCTTCTCAGGATTGGATTGACTTCCTGAAACTTCGTGCTTCATATGGTCTTAACGGTAATGATGGTGGCATAAGCTACTATGCTTGGCAAGTGCTTTATAACTACTACAACAACTCTACAGCTCCGGGTTTCATTCAGTCAACAACTCCGGGTAACCCGAATTTAAAATGGGAGACTACTGTTCAGACAGATATCGGACTTGAATTTAACCTATTTGGCAATAAACTCAGAGGATCACTTGACTGGTTCAACAAAGAGTCTAAAGACCTTATTTACTCTGTAGCCCTTGCTCCTTCAACAGGATATGTTTCTCAGGACAGAAACATTGGTAACCTGTTTAACAGAGGATGGGAGCTTGACATGACAGGAGTTATATACTCTACAAAGAACTTTGAGGCAGCATTAAATATTAATGCTACAACATACAGAAATGAGATCACAAAACTTCCGGAAGAGAACAGAGAGAATGGTATTATCTCTGGTAACTTCAGAAGAGTTGAGGGCGGTTCAATTTATGACTACTGGCTCCGTCAGTGGTATGGTGTAGATCCTGCAAATGGAGATGGTCTGTTCCTTTTTGACGAAGCGAACCAAACATGGGCAGATACAGATTGCAGAACCCTCCCTGATGGCACAAAGGTTACAACCAACCAGGCTAAAGCATTATACGACTGGTCTGGAACAAGTATCCCTAAACTATTTGGTGCGGTGACCCCTTCATTTAAAATTTACGGAGTGGAAATTTCTGTTCAGTTGAACTACTCACTTGGCGGAAAAGCATACGACTATAGCTGGGCAAGCTTAATGTCAACCGGAGGATTCGGTAATGCAAAAGCAGTTGAGATCCTTGACAGATGGACTACTCCAGGTCAGATTACAAATGTTCCTAGAATGGACAACTCCAAGACTACAGCTTTCAATGCTGTCTCTTCAAGATGGCTTGTGGATGCATCTTACCTTGCAATCCGTAACGTAAACATCTCTTACAACTTTGGAGAGGGCGTTCTTAAGAGCCTTAATGTTAAAGGTCTTAGAGCTTATATCTCTGCAGAGAATCTTGCACTTTTCTCTGCCCGCAAGGGTATGAACCCGTCTCAGAGCTTCAACGGCAGTGTATTCAACGATGTTGGATTCAACCGGACAATTACTTTGGGTGTAAATGTTAACTTCTAATTCAGCTTTAAGTGATGAAAAAAATTAAAATTTATATATTGGCTTTAGCTGCAGGTTTACTGCTGGTACCTCAGTCCTGCTCTAAGGAGTTTCTTGAGACAGCTCCAACAGATCAGCTCTCAGGAAATCTTGTATTCAGCTCTGTAACCGGTGCGTGGGGAGCTTTAAACGGGGTTCACAGAACTATGTATATTCAGTACAATAGTACTCAGGCTCACGGTGGTATGGCAGGGATGTATCTTTACATTGATATGATAGGTTCTGATATTGTTTTTAATACGACTGCCAATGGTTGGTATAGAAGTGCATATCAGTGGGTTGACCACAGAAATGACAGGTCTGCTATGGTTCTTTACTGGACTAATATTTACAGACTTGTAAGTAATATTAATCAGATTATTACTCAAATAGATGCTATCCCTGGCTCCGAGAGCGAAAAGAAGGCTATCAAAGGTCAGGCTCTTACTTACAGAGCATGGGCGCACTTTATGCTGGTACAGCTCTTTGCACAAAGATATGATCCTGCCGGAGCAAACAGCCAGCCTGGTGTTCCGTACATGGAGGAGATTACCTTTGTGGGAAAACCAAGAAATTCAGTAGCAGAGGTTTATACTAAGATTAATGCAGATTTGGCAGAAGCTATAACACTATTGGATGGTTATAGCAGACCTAATAAATCACATATCAACAAATCTGTAGCACAGGCAATACAGGCACAGGTAGCACTTGTTCAGGGTAACTGGAATCAGGCTGCCACTTCAGCTAATGCTGCAAGACAAGGCTACAGCTTTATGTCAGCTGCCCAACATCTAGATGGTTACAGCAAGCAGGATAATCCAGAGAACTTGTGGGCATCGTATGTACAGGAGGATCAGACAATGTACTTCTATTCATTCTATGCTTACATGTCAAATAACTTCAACTCAACTGCTATACGTCAGAGTCCTAAGTCAATTACAAAGGAACTCTATGATAAAATCTCTGCGACTGACGTTCGCAAAGGTTTTTGGTATCCAAATGCAGTTGCAGATAAAAAACCTTTCGTACAGTCAAATGGTGTAAGGTTTAACTACATGAGTTCTAAGTTTCAGGCAGTGTCTTCTGCAGACGGCAGAGGAGACTTCCCTTGGATTAGAGTCGCAGAGATGTACCTAATTGAGGCTGAGGCTCTTGCAAGACAGACAGGTAAGGAGTCTCAAGCAAGAGACGTCCTCTATTTACTTGCCAAAAACAGGGATCCTCAGTATGTTCTCTCTACCAATACAGGTCAGGCTCTTATTAATGAGATTCTGACACAGAGAAGAATTGAACTATGGGGTGAAGGCAGAAACTGGACAGACCTCAAGAGGTTAAACCTTCCTCTGAACCGTCCTGTAGGCCCAAATGCCGGACAAGGATTCCACGTTGAATCTTATGCAATAAAAGTACAGGAACCAGCCGGAACTGTAAACTGGGTTTGGATGTTGCCTAAAGCTGAGATTGATACAAATCCTGAACTTGAGCAGAATCCTGTTTAATTACAGGTTCTATCTCTAAGATAATTAAGGCTGGCCAATCAAATTGGTCAGCCTTTTTTATGTTAACAAATTTTTGTTTCATCACGAAAAACCCTTTTTGGTCTGCAGTTGCATCTTTTTCATAACAACTGAATCATCTTTCTCCTAGTCTACTACAGCATCCTTCCCCAGTCTGCGACTGCATCCTTCCCCGGTCTGCGACTGCATCCTTCCCCGGTCAACCGCAGCCCCTCCGGAACTTTTCCTCCTCGCTCTCTTTGTTCGCTGTGGCGGAGGTTCCTACGTGGCTCGGTTGGCCGGGGAAGGATTGCGGATTGGGCAGTCTCGGCACAGGCTAGGGTGGGACAAGCATCTATCTGGTTGAAAAACCATGTGTTGCAAAACGTAAATCCCACATAGTCAACAATCTGTATTTTGCAACCACTTCAAAAACAACCCCATGGAGGTGCGTCCCACCCACGCCTGTTTTTCAATGTTCATACCGGTAACTGCATAATTCGCCCTACTCAGCTAACCGGTGTAGACGACGGAGCCTCCGCCGCAGCGAATGAAGAGAGCGAGGAGGAAAAGCTCCGGAGTCACATCGGGTAGCTGAATATATGTCATGCGGTTGCCTGGGATGTACATGCCGCAAAACTGAAGGAGCCTCCGCCACAGCGAACAAAGAGAGCGAGGAGGAAAAACCCATTTATAAAAAAGGCTAATCATCATATAGAGATTAGCCTTAATAAGTCTTATATAAAAGGGATTAGCAGCCGCTGCAACCTGAACAACCTCCGCTATTGCAAGATGATTGAAGTTTTTCGCCGTGAAGTCCGCCAATTATCTCTTGCTGGGTGGCTTCTCTGACAGCAACTACAATACCTTTGAAATTTAAGTCAGCTCCTGCCAGAGGGTGGTTGAAATTCATAACAACTACATCTTCTTTTACCTCATCTATGGTTCCCTGTAGTCTATTTCCATCTGAATCCTGCATAGGTAGAACATTGCCCACTGTAAGAAGTCCATCCTCTATCTTGCCCTCTACCATAAACATATCTTTAGGAAGTTCAATTATAGCGTCTGAGTTTACCTCTCCATAACCCTCGTGTGCAGCCAGCATGAAGTCAAATGAATCTCCTACCTCTTTCCCCTCTACATTCTGTTCAAATTTTGGAAGCAGATAGCCTGTGCCAAAAATGAAATCCATAGGTTTATCAGCGTTAACTGTTTCTATTACATCACCATCAACTGTAAGTGTATAGGAGAGGGATACTACCTTGTCTTTTCCGATTTTCATTTTAATTTATTTTTTGTGTTGATTATTTTTATTGAGAGATATCTTTCATGCAAAAATTATGCTAGAGTTTTCTTCTTATTTTATAGCCAATTGCAGCTACGATCAGAGTCATGATTGGAGTAAGAAGATTAAAAAAGCTATATGGCAGATAAGCAAGTGTAGAGATGCCTAGCACTCCTGACTGTGCAACTCCGCATGTGTTCCATGGCACCAGAGGAGAGGTTACAGTCCCTGAGTCCTCAAGAGTCCGGCTCAATAACTGAGGCTCATAGCCCATCTTCTTGTATGTTTCTGAAAACATTTTTCCCGGCAGCAAAATAGCCATGTACTGATCTGAAAGTGTAATGTTGCAAAATAGTGTAGTAGCTACTGTTGAGCCAACGAGTGAAAAAGTACTCTTTACGAGCCTGACCATTCTCTCTGTTATTACTTGTATCATTCCGCTAGCCTCCATTGCACCCCCAAATGTAACAACACATAGAATCAGCCAGACTGTATTGAGCATTCCGGCCATCCCTTTTGTAGCTGTAAGCGAATTTAAAATTGCATCACCTGTCTCAACGGAGACGTTACCATACAACATCTTGAGTGATGCAATCAAATACACAATCCCTCCCTTGAATTCTTCACCGGCAATTTGAACGCAAATATCCGGCTGAAACAGACAGGCGACAACAGCCCCGGCAACTGCAGACAGAAACAGTGTAATAAAAGGAGAGACCTTTTTCAGAATAAGTATTATTGTTAGAACAGGAACCAGCAGAAGAGCGGGGGAGATGTTGAAAACAGATGATATTGATCCAAGATTTGCTGCAACGTCAGTTGAACTGGAAACAGGCATCAACAATCCGGCTATTAAGTATATAATAAGTGATATAAGAAATGCAGGAGTCACAGTTATCATCATATACTTTATATGAGTGTATAAATCTACACCTGCAACAGCAGCTGCAAGATTTGTTGTATCTGAAAGAGGAGACAGTTTATCACCAAAATATGATCCGGATATAATGGCTCCTGCCAGCCATGGGGCCGGGATACCAAGAATCTGACCTGCCGACAGCATTGCCACACCTATTGTTCCTACTGTTGTCCACGAACTTCCTGCCATTAGAGAGACCACAGACGTAAGTATAAATGTTACAACAAGAAAAACAGATGGGTGAATGAGCTGTAACCCATAGTATATCATTGCCGGAACAACCCCGCTTATCATCCATGATCCTGTTAGTGCTCCAATCATAAGAAGTATAAATATTGCAGAACCGGTTTTAGAGAGGTGGTTCATCATTCCCTCCTCAATTTTACTCCATGGAATTTTTAAGACAACAATGGAAATAATTGCTGTAATAACAGAAGTAAGCAAAAGAGAGATCTGAGAAGTTCCTGAGGATATCTCCTCTCCAAAGAGTCTTACCCCCACAGAGATTAAAGTTACAAGAACAATAATGGGCAGTAGTGAGAGTGCAAGACCTGGTTTTTTCATATTTAATTTCCGTTAAAAGTTACTGATTCAAACATCAATGTGGGTATAAGCCATCTGCTTCCCCTCTTAGGGTCATCTCCTGTTATTTTTAATGAATTCCAGAGTTCAACAATATTTCCGGTAACATTCATCTCCTTTATTGGGTGCAGAATTATTCCATTTTCAAAATAGAAACCCTGTATACCAAAAGAGAAGTCTCCACTAGATGAATTGCTGTTTCCTCCGTTAAAACCGGTTACCAGAATTCCCTTACCGGAAACTTTAAGAACATTTTCCAGCGTTATTTCCGGTACATGAGATGGTAATTTGCCGTTAAGTGATACAGAAAGAAGTGAAGGACCCTCAATTGTAGGTTTCATTCCCAGTTTTCTGGCATTATATGTATTTAGGTAATAGCTTTTTATCACCCCTTTGTCAATAATATTCATGGGTTTTGTTGCTATTCCCTCGCTGTCAAAATATCGTGACCCCTCATATCCGTATTCATGAGGTCTGTCAATAAAATATAGATCAGATGTGAAAATTCGCTCTCCAAGTTTCCCTGCCAGAAAGGAGTTATTCTGGTGGATTGCAGCTCCGTTGAGAGCAGAAATTATTGGTGAGACAACCCTGCTGGCTACGGTGTTTTCAAGAACCATATTGTATTTGCCGGATTTTAACTTTCTGGGAGCTAGTCTTGCAAGAGCTCTCTCCATTGCATTCTTGCCACATCCAACCCTTTGTAAATCTGCAAATTTCATTGAACTTTCATACCACCAGGCTTCAGGCCTTGCATTTCCTTTATCTTTGGCCGAGCATTCGGCACTCACAGAGTAAGAGGTTTGTCTGGATTCTCCTGAAAATCCCTCACTGTCTGCCATATAATAGTATTCCAGCGAGTCTCCGTATTCACAGTTTGATGATATAATTCTTGGGTCTTTTCCAAAAATCTCCTGTGAACAGGAGAATGTAATATCTCGCTTCTCTTCCGGTGTAATATTATTGAAATCAGAGTCAAACTGACCAAGATCTTTCGCAATTCCAGTAAACAAGAGATCTTTATCTGGCAGGACCCTGTCATTATCGGGAGCAAGAAGTTTAGTAGCCTCAGCAGCTTTGTCAATAAAATTTTTTAGCTCATCTGCCTCTGTTCTGTTAGTGGAATAGTAACCATATCTGCCATCTATGAAGAGCTGTAAAAAAAGTGTTGAACCTGTAGAGCTGTGAAGTCTGTCAAGAACATTGTTTCTAACAGAAAAAGAGCTTTGTACAGAAATTTCCGCACCTGCTCTTGAGGCACTGCATCCTGCCCCTTTTGCCATGTCAAGGGCTAAACTTACAATCTGCTTTATATTCTTCTCCATATTATTCAACCCCTCCTACAGTAAGTTTACTCACAAGGACAGAAGGCATCCCGCAAGATACAGCACAGTATTGCTCTTTCCCACATGTCCATGTACCATCATCTATTACAGAATTGTCTGCAATACCCACAATATCTGCCAACGCCTCCGGTCCATTGCCTATTATGTTTATATCTTTTACCGGAGTAGTAAGGCGTCCATTTTCAATTATGAAGCCCGATTTTACAAAGAATGTAAAATCACCTGCTCCTATCTGTACCTGACCGTTTGAAAAATTATTTACAAATAATCCGTTTTTTACACTTGATATAAGTTCGCTCTCTTTAGATCTGCCCGATTCCATATAGGTGGCCCTCATTCTTGGCAATGGCATGAATCTGAAAGACTCTCTTCTCCCGTTCCCTGTTGGATCTGTATTATAGTATTTAGCACTGATTCTGTCATGAAGGTATGAATTTAGGACTCCGTCTTTTACCATGTAGGTTTTTTGGGATTCTACACCTTCATCATCAAAAGATACCGAGCCTCTGTTGGCAAATATTGTCCCGTCATCAACTACAGATATCTCATCAGAGCATATTTTTTTTCCTAGCTTGTCTGAAAAGATAGATGTGCCCATTCTGTTGAAGTCTGCTTCAAAGGCGTGTCCGATTGCTTCGTGCAGTAGTATACCGGAGCTTCCGGCACCCATAACAACAGGCATCTCTCCACCTTTTGGCCTTCCAGCTTCAAATTGAATAGCTGTTCTTGAAACCACCTCTTCTGCAAGCTCTTTAACGAGATTTTTTGACAACATCTCGTAGCCCATTCTGAAACTTCTTGATGAACTCCCATTTTCAGTCTTTCCCTCATGCTGCATAATGCAGGTTACAGCAACCGATGCCATAGGCCTCTCCTCTGCGGCAATTATCCCTTCCGAGTTAAAAAAAAGTATTTTGGTATTTGAATCGGATATTTTGGCGAGTACTTTAACTACTCTTGAATCTGCCTGAAAAACCAATTCATCAAGTTCTGTAAGGGTGGGTATTCTGTCAGAAAAGCTGACCCCATCCCACGGAATTTCAGCTCTGTATCTCTCCTTAAAAAGAGGAGAAATTATCTCTGCCGGAGCAAGTTTTGGTGTTCCGGATGTAGCAATTGCGGCAGCGATACCTGCAGCCCTCTCCATCTCGGCCATTGTGGTTATTTCTGTATATGCGTATCCGGTTCCCTCTCCTTTAATAACACGTATCCCCACTCCGTAATCTACGTGTGTACCTGCCCCGTTTACTTCTGAATCTCTTAAATTGAGTTCGTTTGAAACGCTGTGTTCAAAATATATATCAGCATAGTCACCTCCTTTGGACAACGCGACCGAAATAAGTCTTTTAAGATTATTGTCAGTAACGCCGAACATGGCCATCATGCTTTCTGCCTTGTTCATGGACTCTCTTTTTGACAAAGTAACCTAAAAATGGCTAAATTAGCAAAATCAATAATCTTCGTAAAATGGATCAGCCAAAAATAGAGAGACTTCTAAGGATAATGCAACTTCTCACAGACAGGTCAAGGAACTGCACGGTTGATAGTATTGCAGATTCAGTTGGTGTCTCTCAGAGAACAGCATACAGATATCTTGATACTTTTGATTCAGCCGGACTGTTATTGGAGAGAGAGGGGAACCGGATATCACTCTCAAGGAACTCAAAATACTTCAGAATGATTTCAGACCTTGCATATTTTAATCAGGAGGAGGCATTCATTATAAAGAAGGCACTTGAGGTTCTAAACCCGGACAGTCAGGCAGTACGGTCTATTAAGATGAAACTTGCAAATATTTATGACTTTACTGATGTTGCAACATTGCTTATCAGCCCGGGCAGAGAAGATATTGTAAGCAGTTTGCTGTTTTCTATTGCAGAGGAGAGGCAGGTTGTCCTGAAAGACTATCATTCAATAAATTCAAGGAGAGTGTCAGACCGGCTTGTTGAGCCCATTTCATTCAGTGTGAATATGGTGAGTGTTTACTGTTATGAAATTGAAAGCGGACAATGTAAATATTACAGAATAGAGAGAATTGGAAATGTAGATGTAACAGAAAAACAATGGATGTATAAAGGTGCTCATATTGGCACATCAACGGACATTTTCAGATTTTCAGGAAGTGAGCCCAAACGGATTAAACTAAAACTCAGTATGGTCGCTGCTACTCTGCTGCTGGAGGAGTTTCCTTTAAGCGAGCAATATTTGATACAAGAGGGTGATTATCACTATATTCTTGAATGTGATCTATTTGATTTTCAGGGAGCAGCCAGATTTGTTCTCGGCTTATGTAATGAAATAGAGGTTCTGGAAAGTCCTGAATTTATCGGATTCCTTAATGAAAAAAGGGGTGGTAGCAAGTTTTAGTTATACGTAACCGATTATTTTTTATAAATTTGCCCAATTAAAATCATTTGTAAACAGTGGTAAATTTATCTGACGGACTAACATTCGAAGAGATTGCAAGAGTAGTCGAAGAGAATGAAAAGGTTGAGCTTGGACTTGAGACAGCTGAGAGAATTTCACGGAGTTTCAACTTTCTGGGTGCTTTTGCAGAGAAGAAGGTTATTTATGGCATAAATACCGGATTCGGCCCCATGGCCCAGTACAGAGTTGATGACATTCACCTTAGAGAGTTACAGTATAATATTATAAGATCTCACTCTTGCGGAGCCGGCAGACCACTGGATAACAGGTATGTGAGAGCTGCTATGCTTGCCCGTCTGTCAAATTTTGCAATCGGTAAATCTGGTATAGCTCCGCAACTTGCCCAGCAACTCGTTGACTTTCTCAATAATGAAATTTATCCTGTAGTGCCTGAACATGGCGGAGTAGGTGCCAGCGGTGACTTGGTTCAGATGGCACATATAGGGCTGGCTTTGATTGGCGAAGGAGAGGTATCATATAAGGGGGCTACAATATCTGCATCTGTAGCTTTGGATTTATGTGGTATTAAACCTCTTGATATAAAAATCAGAGAGGGTCTGGCTATTGCTAACGGAACTAGTGTAATGACAGGAATTGCATCTGTTAATGTTTTTCTGGCTGAAAAATTATTTAACTGGTCTATTCTTGCATCTGTTATGATGAACGAAATTGCAGAGTCTTATGATGACTTTGTATCTGAATCTCTTGCAAACAGCAGACCTCATCCGGGACAGATCTATGTTGCTGAGCTAATGAGAGAGTATTTCAGCTCTTCTTCAAGGCTAAGAAAGAGGGAGCACTTTCTTTATAACGGAAAAAACGACGAAAGAATTTTTGAGCATAAAGTACAGGGTTACTACTCTTTAAGGTGTGTGCCTCAGGTTCTTGGACCTGTATGGGATACTCTTGTCTATGCGAAGGATGTAGTTGAGAGAGAATTCAATAGTGTGTGCGATAATCCTGTAGTAGATGCAGACTCAGGAAGCATTTATCATGGCGGTAACTTCCATGGTGATTATATAAGTTTGGAAATGGATAAGTTAAAAATAGCCATTACAAAATTGACAATGCTTGCAGAGAGACAGTTAAATTATCTGTTCCACGACAGGATAAATGGTATTTTACCTCCATTTGTTAATTTGGGAGTGTTAGGATTAAATTATGGCCTTCAGGCTGCTCAGTTTACAGCAACATCTACAACAGCTGAGTCTCAATCACTCTGCTCTCCCGTATATGTGCATTCTATTCCCAATAATAATGACAATCAGGATATTGTGAGTATGGGCACAAACTCGGCTTTAATGGCAGCCAAGGTTGTTGAAAACGCTTTTCAGGTACTTTCAATACAGTACATGGCACTACTTCAGTCCATAGATTTTCTTGAGATAAGTGATAAAATATCAACTGAAAGCAAAAAAATATACAGAGAACTGAGAGAGATATTTCCTCTTTTCACTGAGGACTCTCCACTATGCGGAGATATTGAGAGAATAACGGATTATTTGAAAAACAACTGATATGAAATATGCTCTGGTAACAGGGGCCTCAAGAGGTATAGGCAGGGCAGTTGCTTTAAAACTGGCCGGAATGGGATATAAAATCCTTATTAACTATAAATCTAACTTAGGTGCAGCTGAGGAGGTACTGGCAGAAATTGAGAAAAACGGTGGTGAGGCTCTGCTTTTAAAGTTTGATGTTTCAGACAGAATTGAGACTGAAAAGGCTGTTTTGGAATGGAGGAGCGCAAATGATGGTGCATGGATTGAGGTACTTGTTAATAATGCCGGGATCAGGAGGGACAACCTTATGCTCTGGATGGATAACAATGAATGGAGTGATGTCATAGATACAAATCTTAACGGCTTTTTCTATATTACCAAATTACTTGTAAAGGACATGATGGTAAAGAGGTATGGAAGGATTATAAACATTGTGTCATTATCAGGAATAAAGGGACTTCCGGGACAGACTAATTACTCTGCAGCAAAGGGTGGGGTTATAGCTGCTACAAAAGCACTTGCTCAGGAGGTCGCAAAAAAGGGTGTTACTGTAAATGGTGTTGCACCTGGTTTTATACAGAGTGATATGACCTCTGATTTAGACGAGGTTACATTAAAAAAACAGATACCGGCAGAGAGGTTTGGCAAACCTGAAGAGGTGGCATCTCTTGTAGGATTTCTTGCATCTCCGGAGGCATCCTATATAACCGGCGAAATTATATCAATCAACGGAGGTCTTTATACTTAGAAAACTATGGCAAGAGTAGTAATTACAGGTATGGGCATTTATTCCTGCATTGGGCAGGACCTGCAATTTGTGCTTGAGTCTTTGAAACAAGGCAAATCTGGAGTGGGAGTTGACCCTCTCCGTGAAGAGATGGGATTCAGGTCTTTTCTTACCGGGATTCTACCCAAACCGGATTTATCAAAAAGACTTGACAGAAGGAAACGGATGTCTATGTCAGAGGAGGCCTCATATGCATATATTGCAACTGAGGAGGCACTTGCAAATGCAAACATTGACCAGTCTTTCCTTGACTCAAAGGAGGTGGGAATTCTATACGGAAATGATAGTAGCGCACAGGCAGTAATTGATGGAATTGACATAATAAGGGAGAAGAAGAATACCACACTGGTAGGTTCGGGATCCGTGTTTCAGTCTATGAACTCAACTGTGAGCATGAACCTCTCGGTAATATACAAACTAAAAGGCATTAACCTTACCATTGCAGGTGCATGTGCAAGCGGATCACATGCGATTGGTATGGGTTATTTTATGATTAAAAATGGCCTACAGGATTGTATTATTTGCGGTGGGGCACAGGAGGTAAATCCATATGCCGTGTCAAGCTTTGACGGGTTAAATGCCTTTTCTGTGAGAAATGAAAATCCACAGGCCGCATCAAGACCATTTGATTCAGAAAGAGATGGCCTTGTACCAAGCGGAGGTGCAGCAACCCTTATACTGGAGAGTTATGAATCAGCTGTAAAGAGGGGAGCACCAATCCTGGCAGAGATTACTGCTTATGGTTTTTCTTCAAACGGTGACCATATCTCTGTTCCAAATATTGATGGTCCCAGAAGATCACTTGAGATGGCTCTTAAGCAGGCAAATCTAAAACCATCGGAGATTGAATATATTAATGCACATGCAACATCTACCCCTGTGGGAGATTTCAATGAGGCGAAAGCAATAAGCGAAGTATTTGGTGAGCTGAGGCCGTTTGTAGGCTCTACTAAAAGTATGACAGGTCACGAAATGTGGATGGCCGGTGCAAGTGAGGTTATATACTCTATTTTGATGATGAAGAACTCATTTATTGCACCTACAATAAATTTTCAAAATCCCGATGAAGCTTCTGAGAAGCTTAATATTAACAATAAGTTAGTTAACTTTGAATTTGATACTTTCCTTTCAAACTCTTTTGGTTTTGGAGGAACAAACTCAACACTCATAATAAAAAATATTAAGTAAAAGACCTGAACCAAATGATTGACCAAGCACTTATAAATAAGATTAACAGCGTTTTGGCTGAAGAGTTTGAAGTGGATGTTGAGAAAATAGTCCCTGAAGCACCCTTAATGCAAACTCTGGATTTGGATAGCCTGGACCTTGTGGATATGGTGGTACTCATTGAGCATAATTTTGGATTTACAGTTGTAGCCAAGGATTTTGTGGGAATTAAAACATTCAATGACTTTTATCACTTTATCAACAACAGGTTAAATGAGACAGGGGCACCCAAATGACTGGAGTGGTAAATCCCGCGGGGGAGTTGCCGGCTATCTTGTCTTTGTTTTTTTTATTAGAAAACTAGGACTGCGCGCTGCGTATGTTCTTCTTGCTTTTGTAGCCCTTTACTTTATTCCGTTTTCACCTTCAACTACCCGTGCTGTATGGTTCTATTCAAGAAAAATACTGGGTAAGAGCAGACTGTCATCTGTGATATTTCTCTATACTAATTACTTTAATCTTGGAGTTGCTCTGATTGATAAGACAGCTGCATCTTCAGGCTTATATGATAACTTTACATTTCAATTTGATGAACCCCGGGATGTGTCTGATATTCTTGCTGGTAACTCGGGAGCTTTAATCATTGGTGCCCATTTTGGAAACTGGGAGGTTGGTGCTCCATATTTCGGCAAGTATGGAAAGAAGATGAATGTTGTAATGATAGATGCAGAGTACAGAAATATTAAGTCATTACTTGAAAAACAAAATAAATTGTCTGCTTTTTCAGTTATCCCTGTCTCAGAAGACTCAATTGATCATGTTTTTATGATAAAAGATGCTATTTCCCGGGGAGAGTATGTGGCAATGCAGGGTGATAGATTAACACAGAAAGGCAAAAGTTATGAGTCTCATTTTATGGGCAGGAGGGCTTCATTCCCGCTTGGCCCGTTTGTACTTGCATCAAGAACTGAAGCACCCGTTATTTTTTATTTTGCAATCCGCGAGGGTTTCAAAAGATATAAATTTGTATTCAGATTGTTCAGACCGGAAGAATCAGTGAGAAGAAGGGGAGGGGAGGTGAATGTCCTGAATGCATATATTAAAGAGCTTGAAAGTGCTGTAAGAACCGCACCTGAGCAGTGGTACAATTTTTATAAATTCTGGCTATGACTGAGAAGAAAAAAATACTATTCATCTCTGCAAACAGGCTTGCAGATCCCTATCCTGTATATCCAATAGGATTGTCTTATCTCCAGACATATTTAAAGGAGCATTGCATCTGGCTTGATAGTGCTATTTGTGATATGAATCTGACAGATATTGAAGGATTAAAATATAAAATATCAGATTACTCTCCTGATTATGTGGGTATTTCATTCAGAAATATTGATGGTGCAAATTCACTTGACAGAACGAGCTTTATACCTGGATATATTGAGATTGTTGATGCAGTGCGCGCATCAACAAAGGCTCCGGTTATCATAGGGGGGGCTGGATTCTCTGTATATCCGGAAATTATGTATAAAACCCTTGCTCCGGATTATGGAGTTGCCGGAGAGGGAGAGGAGAGTCTCAGACTGCTTCTGGAAGCTTTGGAAAACAGGGGCTCATTTGATGGAATTGAGGGTCTTATCTCAGCAAAAACAGGAGGAAGAGTACAACACCCTCACACAAAATATCTAAGTTCACTCAACCTCTCTTTTGACGAAGGGCTGTCTGATTTTTACTGGGAAAAGAGCGGAATGCTGAATATTCAGACTAAAAGAGGATGCTGTTACAATTGTATATATTGCTCATATCCAATAATTGACGGACGTAAGGTAAGAACTCTTGATACAGATTTAATTGTAGGAACTCTTGAAAGACTTTATAAAGAGAAGGGGATCAATTATGTCTTCTTTACCGATTCAGTCTTCAATATCCATAACAGTTACAATGCCGAACTTGCTGAAAAGATAATAAAAAGCGGAATTAGGATAAACTGGGGAGCATATTTTTCACCACATAATCTTACCGATGATTTGATGGGGCTGTTTAGAAAGTCAGGTTTAAAGCACATTGAGTTTGGAACGGAATCTCTCTGCACGGAACAGATGCACAGATATGGAAAAAACTTCTCCTTTGATGATGTTTTAAAGAACTCTGAACTATGTCTTAAACATAATGTATTTTATGCACATTTCCTGATACTTGGGGGGATTGGCGAGACCTCTGAGACACTCAGAGAGACAATGGAAAATTCAAAAAAGATCAAATACTCAGTTTTCTTTCCATATATTGGTATGAGAATATATCCGGGAACGCCGTTGCAAAGAATGGCAATAGCAGATGGTAAAATATCTGCATCAGATTCTCTTCTTGAACCCACATATTATCTGTCAGATGATTTTAATCTGAAAGAGTGCAGAGAGCTTGCTGCTGAGACAGGAAAGGCCTGGATATTTCCCGATGACCCTCTTGCAGATGATATAGAGAGAATGAGAGTAACAAAAAAGAAAAAAGGATTGATATGGGAATACCTGAGAAAGCCCTGATTTTTGGGGATAAAATAATTGAGCTTATTCCTCAAAGGAGCCCCTTCGTTTTTATTGACTCATTTTACGGAGAGAGTGACGGTTGTTTTTATACAGGCTTCACTCCCAAGCCGGATGGATGCTTTGTGTCAGATGGTGCTATGCAGGAATCCGGTGTTATTGAAAATATGGCTCAAACTGCGGCTGCCGCAACGGGATGGAGTTTCAGAGAGAGGGGAGAGGAGGTTCCGATTGGTTTTATCGGGGCTGTTGCCGATTTTGATCTTTATCGTTTACCTGTTGTGGATCAAGAGATAAGGACTTCAGTAAAATTTTCCGGAGAGTTTGGGGGAATTTCACTTGTAGAATCGGAATGTTTTCAGGGAGATGAGATTTTCGCAAAAGGAAAACTTAAAATATTTATTAACAATTCGGAGAATAAATGAGGAAGAAGAGGGGATTAAATAAAGCTGCGCTTACTCACAGGCATAGAGTTGAAATACGGTTTTCTGAAGTGGATTCAATGAATATCGTATGGCATGGAAACTATATTAAGTTTTTTGAAGATGGCAGGGAGGCCTTTGGAAGACATTTTGGTATAGGTTACCTGGATATTTATAACTCAGGTTACACAGCACCTGTTGTTGATCTGCAGTGCTCATATCTTCAGCCTCTGAAATATGGAGACACAGCTATTATTGAAACAAGATTCATAGACCTTCCCTCTGCAAAAGTTAGGTTTGAATATGATATTTTCAGAGAGAGTGATAACGCTCTGGTAGCGACAGGTTACTCAATGCAAGTATTTCTGGACAGAGATGGAAATCTTGAATGGAACAATCCTGAGTTCTATATAAACTGGAAGAGAAAATGGATAAAAGAAGAGTAAAGAGCAGAGCATACATAGTATCTGATTCAATAATATCTCCTCTCGGCAGAGATACAGAAACAAATATGAGAGAGATAATGCACTATAATAGTGGTGTAAAGAGAGTTGACGACAGTTCACTCTATAGCTCACCATTTATGGCAGCAAGGATTGAACAGGAGATGAATTATTACGACTCTCAAAGTTTCCCTGATGATGCAACAATCCTTGAGAGAAGGGCAATTGAAGCTGTTAAAAAGGCAGCCGAAAATTGCAATTCAGATAATGTAAGTGTGCTCCTGTCTCAAACAAGACTCATAGTTGCCACTACAAAGGGAAATATTGACCTTATTGAAAAGGACTGGAACAGACTTGATTCAGCTGCATTTCCAGGCAATATGGCTACCAGGCTATCAAAATGGCTTGGTATGTCCGGGGAGCCAATTGTAATATCAAGCGCCTGTATATCAGGTGTTAATGCAATAATTGAGGCTTCAAGACTCATTGAAAGCGGAGAGTGTCATAACATTATGGTAGTTGGAGCAGATTTATTGTCAAGATTTGTGATAACCGGATTTGAATCATTTAAATCTATAAGTCCAAGAGTTTGTGTGCCTTATGATGTTTCCAGAGATGGTCTTAACCTTGGTGAGGCTGTAGCCGCAATTCTGCTTTCATCAAACAGAGAGCTCTGTAAAGATATTAATCCGGTAATAGTAGAAGGGGGAGCTGTAACAAACGATGCCAATCACCTCTCTGCACCATCAAGAACGGGAGACGGATTAGGCACGGCTATGATAAATGCTATGGAAGACGCGGGTGTAGATGCTGAGTCTGTCTCATATATAAATGCTCATGGAACATCTACATTATACAACGACGAAATGGAGTCCAAGGCAGTACACTTTGCACTCTTACAAGGGAAACCGGTGCAGAGTTTGAAACCATTTTTCGGACATACACTGGGTGCATCGGGAGTGGTGGAGACAATTGCTTCGGCCTGGCAAATGAAAAACTCTTTTTTATTTGGTACAAGAGGTTTTAAGGAGCTTGGTGTACCTATGGAGATAAAGGTCTCTGCGCATCACCGGGAGATGGAACTCACACGATGCGTTAAAAGTGCATCTGGTTTTGGCGGTTGTAACGCTGCTATTGTTTTGGCACTTGAATCTGTATCTGTAACAAAACATTCTGATGAATACTCAGAGTGGAGGGAATTGGCATTCTATAATCTTCATGGAGATAGTGACTTTGAAAGTATTATCAGAGAAAAATACAGAGAGCTGGATCTTAAGGATATAAAGTTTTTTAAGATGGATGGCCTCTCCAGACTTGGTGTAATTGGAGCTGCAAACTTGCTCAAAAATGCTGAAGGTAAAATCAATTGTGACCCTTTCAAAATGGGAATGATGCTTGCAAACAGATACTCTTCTCTGGATACAGATATAAGGCATCAATCGCTTATAAATGAAGGTGATAGTTCGGCAAGCCCAGCCGTTTTTGTTTACACGCTTCCAAATATTGTTATGGGGGAGATTGCTATAAGAAATAAGTTCAAGGGTGAAAATATGTTTTTTATATATGACTCTGATATCCCCTCAGACATTCACATGGATTTATTAAAATATACAAAAAACACAAAACTTGAAGTTGTGATTACCGGATGGTGTGACTATCTTGATGGAAAGTTCTGTTTGGACATTAAACTCTATAAAAGAGATAAATATGGCAACTGATGTATTTGTTGCAGGTATCGGATGTATTTCTGCACTTGGGACTGGAGTCCCAAATCAGAGAGGTGCACTAATTTCCGGGAAGACTGGGGTGGTTCCTTTGACTCTGTTTAATACTATTCATAAAGTCAGGGCAGGGGAGGTCTCCCGGTCAAACGAAGAGCTAAGAATAAATCTTGGCCTTTCCGAGGGTAAGGAGTATTCTCGTACCACTTTACTCGGGCTGGTTGCCGCAAAGGAGGCTCTGGAGGATTCCGCCTTAAGAATTGATGGCTTAAGGGTTGGGCTAATATCTGCTACTTCTGTGGGAGGAATGGATGTAAGTGAACTTTTTTACAGGGAGTATCTGCCTGATAACAGAAGAGGAAGATTAAGGCAACTGATTGGTCATGATTGCGGTGCTTCAACACAATTTATTTACAGGCAGCTAGGACTTAACGGATTCTGTACAACAATTAATACTGCATGTTCCTCTGCCAATAATGCAATAATGCTTGGTGCCAGGATGATAAAGTCCGGATTGGTAGATGCTGTTATTGCAGGAGGAACTGACTCTCTTTGCAGATTTACGGTCAATGGATTTTCATCACTGGGGATTCTGGACAGCGAGCATTGTAAACCGTTTGATGCTGAAAGAAAGGGCTTGAATCTTGGCGAAGGTGCCGGTTACCTCCTACTTGTGTCAGATAAAATCGGCTGTAAAAAAAGATACTGCAGAGTGTCGGGTTATGCTAATGCCAATGATGCTTTTCACCAGACTGCCTCTTCACCAAATGGAGAAGGAGCATTTCTTGCAATGAAAGGGGCCTTTGAAATGAGTAAAATCACTGCCGGTGAAATAGGATATATAAATGTACATGGAACAGGAACTCAGAATAACGATGCATCTGAAGCTATTGCAATGCATAGATTATTTGGTGATTCAATCCCTCCGTTTAGCTCAACAAAAGGATACACCGGTCATGCTCTTGGTGCAGCAGGGGGAATAGAATCTGTATTTACCATTTTGGCACTTGAGGGGGGGTATGTCTGGCCAAATATCAATTTCAGCAGCAAGATGGATGAGTGTGTTCATCCTCCTCAAACTAAACTTTTAACAGGGATAAATATGCATGCAGCTATGACCAACTCTTTTGGTTTTGGGGGCAATTGCACAACTTTGATTTTTGACAAAAAGCTTGATTCTGTATGAAAACAAATCTCTATATAAAAGGGGCAGCAGGAATCTCTTCAATTGAACCGGATTACAAGGATTTTATTCAGGATGCCGGATTACGCCGCAGAATGAGCAGGGTTATCCGAATGAGTGTTGCGTCATCAATTATGGCGATGAGTGAGGCAAATGAGAAGAGTTTTGATGCAATAGTAACAGGAACAGGCTGGGGATGTCTGGCCGATACTGAGAAGTTTCTTATATCAATTATAAATAATGATGAGAGGCTACTAAATCCATCCTCATTCATTCAGAGCACCTCTAATACTGTAGGTGCACAGATTGCTCTGATGTCCGGTGATAAATGTTATAATAACACCTATGTTCACGGAAGCAGTTCATTTGAATGCGCTTTGGCAGACGCGGATTTACTATTGAAAGAGGGAAAAAGAGTTGTCTTGACAGGGGGATTTGATGAACTTACACCCACTAAAAAGCACCTGCTTGGAAGAATGGGAATGTGGAGATCTCATAAGGAGGGAGAGGGTGCCGCTTTTTTTGTATTAACATCAGAACAATGTGATAACTCCAGAGGGATAATAAAGCACTTGGAGATTTGTGGTATAGATGAAAATAGTAATGAGATTTGCAATAAGGCAGAGCTTATGAATGAAGCCGGAACTCTCTATTTAACAGGGGATAAAGAAATTGACTCAATATTGCAAAAAAGAGGTCTTAAAACAGAGGATTATAAAACACTCACAGGAGAGTTTCCTACCGCTTCAGCACAGGGATTACTGTTGGCAGTAAACCGATTATCAAGTGATGCTGACATAGCAAAGATTGTAATTGTAAGCAGGTATGTAAAAGATGTAGCCACAATTATTGAAATTTCAAGATGATCAGTTACTTAATCATATTTTCTGCTCTTTTCCTTGGGCTCTTTTTTTTAGCCTCGTTCAGGATGAATTTGAATATTTATCTAAGATCATTCTGCAGCGATTCTGAAGAAGAGGGAAGGGCTATAATGATTACATTTGATGACGGACCACATCCTGAATATACTGCTGAGGTGCTTGACATTCTTAAAAGCAGAGATGTTAAGGCAATCTTCTTTTTAATAGGCGAAAGGGCTCTGAAGTACCCTGAGTTAGTGAAAAGAATCTCTGCAGAGGGGCATATGATTGGGATACATTCTCTCAGGCACACTCCTGAATTTACAATATATTCAAAAAAGAGAGTAAAGAGAGATATTGAAGCTACCATAAAGATTCTTGAAGAGATATCAGGATTGAGTGTAAAACTATTCAGACCGCCCTATGGTGTGACAAATCCATCTATTGGAAAAGCTGTAAACGATTTGGGATTAATGGCCATTGGGTGGAATATCAGAAGTTTTGACACAGTAACCAGCAATGACATCAATAGAACAAAAAGGAGAGTTCTTAAAAGAATAAAGCATGGATCTATACTGCTCCTTCACGACAGATTGCCAAATAGTGCCAGACTGCTTGAAGAGATACTTGATTACTTAAAGGAAAACAATTATGAAGCAAGAATATTTAAAAAAATACGTTAGTATATTAAGTTTATTGTCACTTATTGTACTCATTTTTTCAATTGATTCATATGCTCAGAATGGTAATACTATGACTGTCAAAGATAGAGAGTCATTTATAAAAATTCTTTCAGGCAGAGCAGCCTCTGTTAATACTTTGTCTGCAGAGTTCAGACAAACAAAGAATATGGAGATGCTACAAAATGATATGATTTCTGAGGGTAAGTTTTTCTATGAGAAGTCAAACAAAATAGCATTTATGTATGAAAGACCAGGGAAATACTCAATGGTAATGAATGGGTCTTTTATTAGAATGTCAACGAAAAGCGGGAGCAGCGTAATGGATCTTTCAGCAAATCCGGTAATGAAGCAGATGAACGACCTGATATCAGCTGTTTTTACAGGTGCACTGGATAATATGTCTGTCAACTATAATGTAGATTTTGAACTAAATGGTGATAAAATATTTGCTTTAGTAAAACCAAAATCAACCAGGATATCTGCAATAGTCTCACAAATTAAAATTGCCTTTAACAAACATAGTGGTGATATAAATGAGATAGTTATAACCGAAGGTTCAGGAAGTTCAACGAAATATATTTTCTATAACCAGATTATTAACCAGCCAATTAGAAATGAGATTTTCACTATCAATTAGTTTTCTGGTTTCAATTCTTTTTGTTGTATCCGGATGCTCATCGCTTAAAGAGGGGGTATGGCTAATCTCAACACCTTATTCAAACGGAGGAATACCTTCTGTTTTCAACCATACAGAAGATATTACCATGTATGACTTTGTCCTGACAAGAAAGGGAGATTCTGTTGAAGGGTTGGTTGTTGTAAAATCTGATGGTGAAAACAGCAAAAGAATTGTTATGACATCTTTTTTTGGGATGACCTTTCTTGATTTTGAACTGGATGGTAAAAACATAAAAATTAACTATTGCATTGAACAGTTAAACAAGGAGAAAATAATTCTTCTCTTAAAAAAAGATTTTGAGATTCTGTTTAAGCCGGATCATTCACCTTTAACAAAATATATTTTCAGTCCTGCCGGTAAAATTGAGGCACTACAGCAAGGGAACGGTATAACAAGGACTGTAATGAATTTTAACAGATATATTGATGGATTTCCACAAGAGATAATAATAAGCCATCCCTGGCTGGGATTGAAACTGAAGTTAGATAAAAATGAATCAAATGAAAACTGACAATCTCTATACAATTGAAAGCGGATTATTTACCGTTAAAATTGATCCTGAATGTGAAGTTTTTGCAGGTCACTTTCCGGGAAGGCCTGTGCTCCCTGGAGCATATACTCTGGCTATCCTGAAAGATTGTACAGAAAGGTTAATTAAGAGAAAAACACTATTTACACATATAGCTCAGTGCAAGTTTACCGGAATGGTTGATCCCTTATCAGATAGTTCTGTTGATGTTAAGATATCTGTTAAATGCATTAATGATCAATTATTAGAAGTTAATGCCAATGTAATGGTTTCCGGAACAGAAAGGGTTATATTAAAATTCAAAGGAAGATGTTCAGGTTAGCAGCAGTAATACCTACATACAATAATCCGCTTACACTCCATAAAGTTGTCGAGGGTGTAAAGAGGTATTGTAGTTATATTATTGTAATTGATGACGGATCAGATAAAGAAGGTGCAGAAGCAGCAGAGAATATTTCAGGGATTGATCTTATCAGAAACAGTAAGAATATTGGAAAGGGCCCCTCTTTGGGAAAAGGGCTTAAAAGAGCTTCTGATCTAGGTTATACTCACGTAGTTACAATTGATGCCGATGGACAGCATTTTCCTGAAGACATAATTAATCTTGCTTCTGCTGCTGAGAAGGAACCTGATGTTATCTGGATTGGAAACAGAGAACTTGGGTGTGAAAATATGCCCGGCAAAAACACCTTTGCTAACAAGTTTTCAAACTTCTGGTTTTGGGCGGAAACAGGTGTCAAATTATCTGATACACAATCAGGCTACAGAGTCTATCCTCTAAACAGACTTGCAGGAATTAGAGTTTTGTCGGGTAGATATGAATGGGAACTTGAGATATTGGTAAGGGCCGTTTGGAGGGGTGTAGGGGTAAAAAATTATCCTGTAAAGGTATATTACCCTCCGGCAGAAATGAGAGTCTCCCATTTTAAACCATTCAAGGATTTTGCAAGAATTTCCATCCTTAATACAATTCTTGTTTTCATAGCTCTGATATGGTGGTGGCCGCTTAGATTCTTTAAGTGGTTTACAAAAGAGAATATAACCAGGTTTATTAAAGAGCATTTTACAGAATCCAAAGAGTCCAATTTAAAAATAGCTGGATCTGTTGGACTGGGCCTCTTTTTTGGAATAGTACCTTTATGGGGATATCAGATGATAACTGCAGTTGCAGTTGCACATATTCTTAAAATGAACAAAGTGCTCACTCTTGTAGCGTCAAATATCAGTATCCCGCCAATGATTCCATTCATTCTCTACGGGAGTTTTGTTACAGGTGCTTTAATACTGGGTGAGCCATTGAGTGTTATACCCTCAAATTTATCTCTGGATGCAATCACTGGAAGCCTGAGACAGTATCTGATAGGAAGCGTTGTTTTTGCAACTGTGGCCGGAACAGTGGGGATGTCTGTTTTATATATGTTTCTTTCAATATTTAGAAGAGTAACCAAATGAGTCTAGGAAAGATACTTGTTGTTCTGTACAGGGGATTAAGCAGAAGAAGATGGCTGCTCTATCTTATGCTATCCATGATGACTATTGTGATGGTGATAGCGGCAACAGGAATAAAATTTACCGAGGACCCAATGCAACTCTTCCCAGCAAAGGGTGAAGGTGCTTCAACAGCTCAAACATTTTCAAGGCTTAAGGCTAAGGATAAAATAATTGTACTTATAACAGCCAAATCAGTTGATTCTACTCTCTCATCCGAAGTTTTAGCCGATGCTGCAGATGCTTTCAGAAGAGAATCAGATACACTTTTCAAGGGGGGGCTGATTACTAACTCAGGTGGAGGGAATTCATATAATCAAAGTGAAGTTCTTGATTTCATTTATAATAATCTGCCATTATACCTTGAGGAGATTGATTATAAAAACATAGAGGAGAGTATAAGTACTCAAAAAATAAGTGAAAGACTGGAGAGTTCAATGGCAATGCTCTTATCGCCTGCCGGAGCTGTAGCCTTTGATATGATCTCAAGAGACCCGTTATTTATTGGAAGTCATCTGGTTGCAAAGCTTGACTCTCTCAGAATGGGCGTAAAAATGAATCTTTACAGAGACTATGTCTATTCGGGTGACTGGAAGTCTCTCTTTTTTGTGCTTTCTCCCGGATTTACAACGTCCAAAGCCAAATCTGATGACAGAATTGTAAAGATTTTAGAGAGTGCGGAAGAAAAAGTTGAAAATAAGTTTGGTAATATTGATGTAATGATTTCGGGGGCACCTCTTGCGGGAGTATACAATGCCAGGGTAATCAAAAGAGATACTGTTTTCACCAGCCTCATTGCATTAGTAATGATTTCATTGCTTTTCTGGTTCTCTTTCCGGGACAAAAGAACACTTGTAATACTAATTGTTCCGGCCTTATTCGGCTCTTTGTTTGCTATCTCAGTAATGTCACTGAGAGGAGCAGAGGTTTCGGCTATAGCAATAGGTGCAGGTGCTACTGTAATGGGAATAGCATTAAGCTATTCAATACATGTTATTTCTCATCTGAGACATGTCAAATCAATAGAGCAGCTAATTGAAGAGCTGGCTTACCCACTTACTGTAGGCGGATTTACAACAATCGGAGCATTTATAGGTTTACTTTTCACAAATTCTGCATTATTGAGAGATTTTGGACTCTTTTCATCGTTGACTCTTACCGGAACCACAATATTCTCTCTTATTTTTCTCCCACATTTTTTAAAGGTAAATTCAAATCGCAGCGATTCAAAAGTATATTCAGCAATATTAAAATTAACCTCGTTTCAATACGAAAACATAAAATGGCTAAAGTGGCTAATTGCGTCTCTATTTGTTGCCGGACTCATTTTGGCTCCCGGAGTAAAGTTTGACAGTGATTTTGCAAATCTTGGCTATGAACCGGATAAATTCAGGGAGGCTCAAAGTAAATTTACAACTGAATTCGGAGCCGGAGATTCAAGAGTCTTTCTCATCTCATCTTCATCAGATATCAAAACTGCAACCGATATTTATTTCAGAGACAATAAATATCTTGATTCTATTGTCAAAGAGAGGCCCGGTCTAAAAAGTGCATCGGTCTCATGGTTGATTCCTCCTATGGATGAACAGCGGGTAAGGTTAGAAAACTGGAATAATTTCTGGAGTAAAGAGAAAGTTGATAAATTGAAAAGTGACTTAATCTCTCAGGGCCTTGTAACAGGATATTCAAATGAGGCCTTCAACAAGTTTTTTTCAATTATTGATAAAGAGTACACAGAGGTTGATTTCTCACTTAATTTTAATAGCCTCCCATCATTCATCAGAGAGTGGACAGAGGAGAACAATGGTGTTTATACACTCATAACTCAGTTTTACTCACAGTCAGAGGACAGGGAGGAGCTCTACAGACTAATTGGCGAAAATACTGATTTGGGCATTATGGACAGAGCTCATTTTTCATCGGTGTGGGCCATCAGTATCAAAGAGGATTTTAACCTGATTCTCGTAATTTCTTCTCTTCTTGTATTTTTTACACTATTAATCTCATACGGGCGGATAGAACTGGCAACAATGGCATTTTTACCAATGGCAGTAAGCTGGATTATTATTCTCGGTCTTATGAATATCCTTGGGATTGAGTTTAATATATTTAATATTCTCCTGGCAACTTTTATATTCGGCATTGGTGATGACTTCAGTATTTTTGTGCTGGACGGCCTCTCGTCTGAGTATCAGGGAAGAGGAGAGGCTCTCGCTTCTCATAAAAGTGCAATATTCTTTTCTACTTTTACAGTTTTGGCCGGGGTAGGCTCAATGGCATTTGCAACTCATCCGGCATTGAAATCAATAGCTCTTGTCTCAATTATAGGAATTTCTGCTGTTTGGTTAGTTGCTTATACAATTCAACCGGTAGTTTACAGATATTTTATTACAAATCCGGCATCCCGCGGCTTACACCCATATACATTCTTTGGTGTTGCTCAGATGATACTTACGTTTTCTGCCTTTTTTCTTGGTTGTGTCCTTACAGCTGCTTTAATACCTGTACTGATGATTCTACCGGTAAAACATTCATTTAGACAGTTAATTCTAAGAAAGATAATAAAGTCAATTGTTTTTTTGCCGGTGATGCTTTCACCGACTGTCCGTATTTTCAGGGAGAACAGTTTTAAAGAAAACTTTAGCAAACCTGCTGTGATTATTGCTAACCATCAGTCATTTATAGACATACTGATGCTTCTCTCATTAAACTCAAAAATAATTATGATGACAAACAAGTGGGTCTGGAACTCACCTGTTTTTGGGCATATAGTAAGATTTGCAGGATTCGTTTACTACAAGGATGGCGTAGAAAATCATATTGAGTCAGTAAGGCCCAAAATAAAAGATGGATACTCTCTGCTTATTTTTCCTGAGGGAACCAGATCTGCAGACATGGAGATTCACAGATTCCATAAAGGAGCTTTTAAATTTGCTGAGGAGCTCTCTCTGGATATTCTTCCTGTTCTTGTTTACGGAAATGGAAACCTGGTTTCAAAATCTCAACCCTTTTATGTTAAGAGAGGTGTAATTGGTTACAGAATTCTCAGCAGGATTACCCCTGAAGATAATAGGTATGGCTCTGACTACAGAGAGAGGAGCAAGAATGTTGCGAGAATGATGAGAGAGGAGTATGCAAATCTGAGGATGCAACATGACATCCCTTCCAATCTGTACTTCTATCAAAAAGTGATGTCGGGATATATTTATAAGGGTCCTGTCACTGAATGGTATCTGAGGGTAAAAATGAGAATGGAAAAATATTATGAACCATTTCATAATATGATTCCGCTTGATGCAACAATTACGGATATTGGCTGTGGTTATGGTCCTTTATGTATGATGCTGGGTTCTTTGTCATCAAAGAGAGAAATTACAGGAATTGACTATGATAAAGAGAAAATAGATATCGCAAAAAGTTCATGGCTTTCAGGCAGAAATATAAATTTTCTTCACGCAGATGTTTTGACATGCGACCTGCCTGAAAGTGATGTGTTTGTGATGAATGATGTGTTGCATTACTTAATGCCGGAAGAGCAGGTTAGCCTAATTAAAAGAGCCATTTTGTCATTAAAACCGAATGGATTTATTATATTAAGGGATGGAGATCCTGAAAAAGTCTCAACACACAAAATCACCAGACTTTCAGAGTGGTTTTCAATTAAGCTGCTTGGATTTAACAAGGCTAGTCATGACCCTTGCTTTATTAATGGAAGCGAAATAAGAGAGCTCGCTGAGAGAATGAATTGTGACTTGTCAGAAAAAAACAACGATAAGGTTACCTCTAATACAATATTTATAATGAAACCTAAACAGTCTTAAGATGAAAACTTATGATGTAGCTGTTATAGGTGGTGGGCTTGCCGGACTGGAGTGTGCATCAATTCTTTCAAAAGAGGGGATGAGCGTTGTTGTTATTGAACAGGGAGATACTACCGGAGGCTTTTTTCAGCCATTTAAAAGGAGAGGAAAAGTAATTGATTCATCTGTCCATTACATTGGCAGTCTTGATGAAGGCCAGTTTATGGAAAGGTTCTTCTCTTACCTGGATATTACTAATAAGGTTGACTTTGTAAGAATGGATAACGATGAGTTTGAGTCTGTCTATTTTAATGGGAAGTGTTATCCAATGGCCATGGGACATAAAAATTTTGCAGATAGACTTACAGAATTTTTCCCGCAGGAGAGAGAGAACTTAAGGACTTATATTGATACAATAAAAAAGACATCTTGTTTATCAATTGAGAATGTCAGGTCAGGAAAAGGTTTTTCAACCGAGACCATTCAGAATGTTACCGTCTCTGTAGATTCAGTGATTAATTCGTTAATCTGCAACCCTGTTTTAAGAAATGTACTAACGGGGAACTCAATAATCTACAGCCCGGAAAAGGATATTACTCCATTTTACGTTCATGCCATGGCTAATAACTCCTATATTGAGTCCTCCTGGAGAATGAGAGGAGGAGCATTCAGAATAACAGATGCTCTTGCTGAATCTATCAGGAAAAACGGAGGTGATGTAAAGTGCAGAACTGAAGTAAAATCAATTCTGACTAAAGATAAAAAAGCGATAGGAGTTGAGACCAACAACGGAGAGAAAATATTTGCAAGGAAAGTTATTTCTTCGCTTCATCCCCAATTGACAACTAATTTACTCGGCCCTGATGCCCAATTAAAGGAGAGCTACAGAAGAAGAATTGGTGAACTGAAAAATTCAGGCAGCCTCTTTTCCTTATATGTAATATTGAAACCTAATAAATTCAAATACATAAACAAAAATCTCCATTTGATCAACGGGAGACCACTGATGGTTTCGTTTCAGCCGCCAGCAGGAGAATCAGACTATGCCGATGTAGTCACCCTAATCACACCTATGTCATATGATGAGGTTGCAAAATGGGGCGATTCTACTCCTATGTCAAGAGGAGATGATTATCTTGAGTTTAAGAATCAATTTGCAGAGGAGTTGATTAAAAGGATTGAGGAGATTCTTCCGGATTTCAGAAAAGCAATAGACTTTACATATTCTGCGACTCCGCTCACATTCAGAGATTATGTCAAAACTCCTTTTGGAAGTGTTTACGGAGTTATGAAGGATTGTAACAAGCCACTCTCTACATTCCTGCCGGTTAAGTCCAGGGTTGAAAATCTTTACATGGCGGGTCAGAGTATAAACCTTCATGGTGTAATGGGAGTGACATTTACGTCTCTTCTTACATGTTCTGAAATACTCGGAAATGGTTTAATTGTAAAAATGGGATTATGATTCGTTCACTCTTAAGGATATTAAAATATTTTGCTATAGTACTCGTTACTATGCTATTAACACTTACTGCTGCAGGTCTGTTCCTCTATTTAACAGCTGACAGAGAGATTCCGGAGAATAGTATCCCTGAATTGATTCCTCCTGTAAGAGACTCTTCCGGAATTAAACTTTTTGGCAGGGCATCACTGGAAAAAGGGGAGGGTGATTTATGGAACTTAAGACTAGTGGGTGGACCTGAAGAGAGAGGTCTGGCCTTTGGTCAGTTGTGTAAACCTTTAATGTATGAGCAGGAGAAGGCATTTGTGGATCAAATCAAAGTTTTGGTTCCAAACGAAAAATATCTCTCTTTTCTCAAATACCTGACTATTATTTATAATAGAAATATTCAGTCAAATATTCAGGAAGAGTACAGGAAAGAGATTTATGCCACATCACTGGGGAGCAGTGACGAGTTTAGCTACATAGGAGACCCGTACGACAGACAGCTAAACTATCATGCAGCTCACGATCTCGGTCATGCTATGCAGGAATATATGCTCGTAGGATGCTCCTCTTTTGCAGCGTGGGGCTCTATGAGCGATGACTCTACTCTTTTGATTGCAAGGAATTTTGATTTCTGGGTAGGAGATGAGTTCGCTAAAAATAAGTTAGTGACCATAATGGAGCCTGAGAGTGGATATAAATTTATTTCAATCGGCTGGGCAGGTATGTCGGGAGTATTATCCGGAATGAATGAAAAGGGGATAACAATCACAATGAACGCAGCAAAATCAACACCACCCATAAGATCTAAGACACCAATCTCAATTATAGCAAGAGAGATTCTTCAATATGCTTCAAATATTGAAGAGGCATTTAATATAGCTTCATCCAGAGATGCTTTTGTTTCAGAGTCTCTTCTAATAGGCTCAGGAGATGAAAACAGGGCAGTATTAATTGAGAAAACACCTGAAAGTACAAGACTATTTACTACAGATGGAGAACTTATTATATCAACAAACCATTTTCTTTCAAAAGATTTCTTAAACGATATTAAAAACAGTGATGCTATCAATGCCATAGAGGGAAGCCATTCGCAGTACAGATATAAGAGGATAGAAGAACTTACATACAATTACAAACCACTATCTCCTGAAAAAAGCGTCGCAATTTTAAGAGATACTGCCGGATTAAAAGGTGAACCGGTTGGACTTGGTAATGAGATCTCCCTGAACCAGTATATATCTCACCATGCAGTGATTTTTAAACCGGCTGAAAGGGTAATGTGGGTAAGTACAGCACCATGGCAACTTGGTAAGATGGTTATATACGACTTGAACAAATTATTCCATCTCGATAAAAATAGTGAGAATAAGTTTAAAGAGATACCTGCCGACTCTATCCAGATTAAGGTAAATGTTCCGCAAATAATCAAATTCAGAGAGCATACCAAAGCCCTGATTTCAATGACTAAAAACAAAGTTAAGGTAGAAGACAATTTCAGGGATACCTACATTTCATTAAACCCAAATCTCTTCCAGACATACATTAATCTGGGAGACAACCTCAGTGAGACTGGGGATAAAGAACAGGCGTATGAGATGTATAAAATGGCTTTAAACCTGAAATTACCGTCAAAGGATATACAACAACAACTTGAAATTAAACTAGAAAAACTTAAAATAAAATGAAAAGAGATCCTCAGATTCAGTTTAAATCACGTGAGGAGATTGCTGTTTTTCAGGATATCTCTTTAAAAGAGACCCTGAAATATGTGCTGACCCACTCGCCATATTACATAAACCTCTATAAACAGAGAGGAATAGATATAAGTTGTGTAAAAACCTCCGGTGACCTCTCTCTCTTACCAACAACAGACAAGCAGGATCTGCAGCTTCATAATGATTCATTTTTGTGTGTTTCAAGAGACAAGGTGATTGACTATGTTACAACGTCAGGTACACTTGGGGAGCCAGTTACCTTCATGCTTACAGAAAATGACCTTGACAGACTGGCATACAATGAAATGGTCTCCTTCACGACTGCCGGCTGCAAAAACAATGAGGTAATACAAATAATGACAACTCTTGACCGAAGGTTTATGGCAGGACTTGCATATTTTCTGGGTGCAAGAGAACTGGGATCCGGGATAGTAAGGGTAGGCAACGGTATCCCTGAACTTCAATGGAGTTCAATCCTTAATGTGAAACCGGAATCATGTATAGTGGTCCCCTCTTTTCTTATCAAACTTGCAGAGTATGCCTCAAAGAACAATATTGACCTGGGCGAAACTTCGCTGAAAAGAGCTATCTGTATAGGTGAACCGCTCAGAGATACAGATCTTACTGATAACACTCTAACCAGAAAAATTAAACAACTATGGCCTGATATTTCTTTGCACTCAACATATGCTTCTACAGAGATGCAGAGTTCATTTACGGAATGTGAACACCTATGCGGTGCTCATCATCAGCCGGACCTGATAATAGTTGAAATTCTTGATGAGAGTGAAAAAGTCGTTAAAGAGGGTGAAATCGGTGAGCTTGTAATAACAACTCTGGGTGTTGAAGGTATGCCCCTTATCAGATTTAAGACCGGAGATCTCTGCAGGGCTTTTACTCAAAAGTGTAGTTGTGGCAGGAATAGTACACGTCTGAGCCCAATTCTGGGAAGAAAGGGCCAGATGATAAAATATAAAGGAACTACTCTATACCCATCTGCATTGTATGACGTACTTGATAATATTGAAGGGATTGTTAATTATCAGGTGCAGGTTTATACAAATTCACTTGGGACTGATTCAATCTTAATAAAGATTGGTACAAACAAACCTTCCGATTCATTTGAAAGAAAAATCAAAGAGCATTTCAGAGCAAGAATTAGGGTTGCCCCGGAAATTAGTTTTGAACCTATAGAATTACTAACTAAAGCTATATTGCCTCCTCAGAGCAGAAAACCTATCAAGTTTCTTGATGTAAGATAGACTCTTTTTTTCACTATATTTGTGAATTATAGCTATATGAAAAAGGTAATTTTCTTAATATCATCTTTGCTTATTCTATCCTCTTTCAGACCGGATAACTCTGAGAGGTTTTTTTCTGCGCTTGCCCGTAGTTCAGCAGAGGTTAAAACTGTCTCCGGAACTTTTGATCAGATAAAGCATATTAAGGTTCTGAATCAAAGTGTAAGTTCATCTGGAAATTTTTATTATAGTCGTCCCGGTAATGTACGTTTTGACTATATCTCCCCTAAGGCGATGTCAATTATTATGACATCTTCAAATATTCATATAATATCTTCTAAGAACTCAAGTACCTTTTCTCTAGAGAAGCAAAAGGGACTTTCAGATCTTGCAAAAGTAATGGAGGCATGTATGAGCGGGGATTTTAACTCAATTCCAAATACATATAAAGTAACTTATAGTAAAGAACAGGATTCTCACAAGCTCTTAATTGAACCAAAAGTTAAATCAAAGCAAAATCCATACAATAAAATTGAGTTAGTCCTGAGCGATTATGATTACTCAATAAATGAACTCTCTCTTTACGAAAAAAGTAATGATATTACCATATATAAATTCAAAGGAATTGCTAAGAATAAAATATTTGCATCAACATTTTTCAAACCCTGACCAATGGAAAAACGCAAGAAAGTAGCTGTATTTTATTACACCCAAACGGGTCAGCTGAAGAAAATTCTTAATTCATTGCTTACTCCGCTTGAATTAAAAGGGTGTGAGGTAATTTATAAAAATATTGAAACTATTGAGCCCTTCTCATTCCCATGGACTTCAGAAAAGTTTTATGATATTTTTCCGGAGTCAAGGGCAGAAATACCATTTACACTTAAGAAAATGGATTTTTCTGATGTATTAGATGCTGATATTGTTGTTCTTGGATATCAGCCGTGGTTCCTGGCACCATCAATTCCGGTAGCATCGTTTCTCAAAAGTAAAGAGACAATGCTTTATCTTTCAGGAAGGGATGTTATAGCAGTTGGAGGAACAAGGAATATGTGGGTTTCGGCTATTAAAAGTATTAAAACACAGCTAGAGCAATCAGGGGCAAATCTTACGGCTCACATTGCTCTGGAAGACAGACACAACAATCTCATAAGTGTCCTTACAATCTTCAGATGGCTTATAAATAATAAAAAAGAGGCAACAAAGTATCTACCTGCAGCAGGCGTATCAAATCAAGATATTGAGCTACTCTCCGGGTTATCTGATGATTTATACAATGCTATAGAGAGCCGCAATTTTAGAGAGTTACAGGAAATGATTGTTGAAAAAGGTGCCCTCAGATTCAATCCAAGCTTGTATTTTATTGAAAATAACGGGAATAAAATTTGGGGTGCCTGGGCTAAATGGGTGTTAAAAAAGGGGAAATATGGAGATCCGGAAAGAAGATTCAGATTAAAAATATTTAAATGGTATCTGCTTACACTTATTTTTGCAGTATCTCCATTTGGATCTCTCTTTTTTGCGCTGACCTGGCCGCTTAGAAGAGCCTCATTTGAGACCATCAAAAAAAATATTCTATTTTTACAAAATTAACCTAAACATTATGCGCCCTGTATATATAACAAGAACATCTTCTTTCATGCCAAATGATCCTGTTCAGAACAGCGAGATTGAGGAGTATTTGGGCATGATTGGTGGAAAACCATCCAGAGCAAAGGAGCTCATTCTTAGAAACAATCAGATAAAAACAAGATATTACGCGCTTGATAAGAGTCAGAATGTAACTCATAGTGCCTTTGATATGGCTGTTGAAGCTATCCGCTCACTGTACGGTGATGGAATTAATGAAAATACAATAGACCTTCTGGCTGCGGGAACAGCTTCTCAGGAGATGATTATGCCGTCTCACGGTGTTCAGATTCACGGTCAAATGGGAGGGGAGAGAGACATGGAAGTTGTCTCTTTTGCGGGATCTTGCTGCAGTGGGATTCATGCTCTTAAGTATTGCCAGATGGCAGTTTCATCAGGGGAGAGGAGTAGGGCTGTTGCTGTTGCCTCAGAGAGATTTTCTGCCTGGATGAGAGCCTCTTTTTTTAATGATGAGTATGAGAGTCTATCCAGATTAATGGAAGACCCCATGATTGCATTTGAAAAGGATTTTTTGAGATTTATGCTCTCTGATGGAGCCTCTGCAGTATTGGTAACCGATAAACCAAATGAAAATGGTTTGTCACTTAAGTTGGAGTGGGTAGAGCTGACATCTTATGCCAATACAATGCCTACCTGTATGTACGCCGGAGCACAGTATGAAGGGGATCAGCTCTTGGGATGGACAAGGTTTACAGAGAGGGAGTGGACAGAGAAATCTCTTTTTTCATTAAAGCAGAACACAAAATTACTTGGGGCTAACATTGTCAAACTTGGAGGTCAATTCTTAATGGATATATCAAAAAAGAGGGATTTAAAGCCTGAGGGTATTGACTGGTTTTTACCGCATCTCTCCTCTATGTACTTCAGAAAAAAGATATTTGACGAACTATCTGATCTGGGTTTTCCTATAACGGAAGAAAAGTGGTTTGTAAATCTCCCAAAACTGGGCAATGTGGCTGCTGCATCCGCCTTTCTGATGCTTGATGAATTATTCAAATGCGGAAATATAAAGAGAGGTGAGAAAATACTGATTATGGTTCCTGAAAGTGCCAGATTCTCTTATGCATATGTTTATCTTACTGTTTGTTAGCTATGAAAATAAACGAAGTACCTCAAGACGGTAATATACTTGAAAAGAGCGGAGAGGTAAGAGATGTATGTTATGCTGTTGATGAAAATGGTGAATATAAACAGGTCATAAGTGTCGGTTGGGAGCCTAAGAATGAAGCTATTAGCTATGCGTGGAGTCTAATTGAGGAGGAGTGTGAGTCAATAAAAAAAGATGTAAAGGCAGGTAATAAAAGTCCACTTGCATACCATATTCATAGAAGCGTAATGACGCCTGAGATTCTTGCGTCCTATACCGGCTTCACAAAACGAGAGATAAAGAGATGGTGCAAGCCAAAGCATTTTCTTAAACTGGATAGTGAAAAGCTCGGCAAAATTGCCCATGTACTTAAGATGGATATAGAACAATTAGTTTCCGTTGATTGATATGCAACTAGATTTTAAACACAAACCCTCAGGACATTGCGAAAATGGCGTTGTCAGCAATTTATTGGGTTTTTATGGTATAGATATTAGTGAGGCAATGGTATTCGGGCTTGGATCTGGTCTTTTTTTCGCCCATATGCCATTTATTAAAATGCACGACATGGCTGTGACCTCTTTCAGGCCATTGCCAGGCGCAATATTCTCAAGAGTTGTATCTCTGTTGGGAATAAAAATGAAACGCTATAAATTCAGGGATAAAGAGAAATCAATGGCTGCACTGGACAGAGTACTTCTCTCCGGCACCCCTGTTGGTATGCTCGTTGGAGTTTATAATTTACCATACTTCCCAAAAGAATACAGATTCCATTTTAACGCTCATAACATCTGTGTGATAGGAAAGGAGGGAGACATTTATACTGTCTCAGATCCGGTTGTTGTTGATAAGTGTACACTTACATACGAAGAGCTTAAAACGGTTCGGTTTGCTAAAGGAACTTACACTCCAAACGGAAGAATGTATCATATCACAGATATCAGCCATAAGAGAGATATCAACTATGAAATAATAAGAAAGTCAATATTGCTCAACTGCAGTAGAATGACAAAAATCCCTATTCCTATGTTCGGTGTAAACGGAATAAGATTTTTAGCTCGCAGAATGAAAAGATGGGAGAAGAGTATGGGCAAGAAAAAAGCTGCATTGAATCTTGCACAGGTAATAAGGATGAATGAAGAGATAGGTACCGGAGGAGCCGGATTCAGATTTATCTATGCGGCTTTTTTACAAGAGGCCTCAATATTGATGAATATACCGGAGTTAAGACGCTTTTCTGAAGAGATGACAGAGGCCGGAGATATGTGGAGAGATTTTTCATACAATGCTGCCAGAATGTTTAAAAAACGTGACGGTGATACAATATCCTATGAAATTCTTTCTGAAAAACTTATGATGATTGCAGATAAAGAGGAATTGATTTTTAAGAATCTGGAAAAATTGATGAAGAATGCAGGATAGTTTTGCGATTTATACTGAGGAACTTGTTAAAAAGTATAAGGGGAAATCCAATCCTACGCTAAATGGACTGAATCTTAAAATCCCAAGGGGCTCTCTTTATGGAATACTTGCTCCAAACGGGGCAGGTAAAACAACCACTATAGATATTCTCTGTGGCCTTAAAAAGTTTGACTCCGGAAGAGTCTTAATTGATGGATTAGAGGTTCCATCAAACTTAGGGGAGATAAAAAAAATTATTGGACTTGTTCCGCAGGAGATTGCACTATTCCCTATGTTAACAGGCAGGGAGAACCTCAGAATTATTGGGGGGATGTATGGTGTGGAAGGTGGTGTTTTAAACCAAAGGGTAACTGAACTACTTGCCAGATTTGGACTTGAGAACAGTGCAGACAGACCATTGACTCATTACTCAGGAGGTATGAAGAGAAGGATTAATCTACTTGCAGGTTTGCTTCATAAACCAAAAATTCTGATACTGGATGAGCCTACTGTGGGTGTTGATGCGCAATCAAGAAATTTGATACTTGAAGAACTTATAAAGCTTAACAGAGAGGGTACCACAGTCCTGTTTATTTCACATTATCTGGAAGAGGCCGAGTGTATTTGTAATATCGTTGGCCTGATGGATGGCGGTAAAATTGTTCTTGAAGGGAATCCTGTAGAGCTTGGCAAATCAAACCCGGAATGTAAAAACCTTGAGGCTTTGTATTTTAAACTTACTGGAAAACAGATGCGAGACACATATGAATAAAAGAATTAAATACCTGCTATATAAAGATTTCCTGATGCTGAAAAGGGATGTAGGGGGGATAATTCTTATGTTCCTTATGCCTGTACTATTAGTAATGTTAATGGCTAATTTACAAGATAGTACATTGAATTTTGTGAAGGGGAACAAAATCCCGCTGCTTTTGGTAAATAGTGACAATGGAGAACTTGGAGCTGCGGTTGTAAAGGAGATTGAATCATCCGGGCTTTTTGAAATTGAGTTTGATACAACAGAGACATATTCCACTCCGGAATCAATGGAGAACAGGATTAGTCCGGGGGATAATATGATAGGAATATTTATTCCTCAGGATGCAACAGAAAGAATAAGGGGAAATGTTGAGAAATTTGTAATAGGTGCCTTTAATGGAATTGAAGATATACCACTTGATGATATTATTGACATATCTGTACTTGTTGATCCTGCTGCAAAAGGATCCTTTCATTCTGTACTGATGAGTACATTGCGGGAACGCTCTCAGAAGGTGCAGTTTGAATATATAATGAAGGAGATATCTAAACAGGTAAATGATATCTCTCCTGTCTCTGTTAACACTGCTAATTTTTCCGGAGAGCAATTCAGAATACACGATAAATTTGTGACAAGAGAGGGGAGCAATATTATGCCTAACTCTGTTCAGCACAATGTCCCCGCATGGAGTCTTTTTGCAATATTCTTTATTGTTGTATCTCTGGCTGGGAACATTATAAAAGAGCGAGAGGGAGGCAGCTTTACAAGATTGCTTACTATGCCTTGCACATATGCTGAATATCTGATAAGCAAATCAATTGTTTATTTGATTGTTGCCTTAATACAGTTTACACTTATGCTATTGATAGGAGTGTATATACTTCCTCTTACAGGTTTACCTGCACTGGAGCTGGGTCACTCTCTAACGGCGCTCTTTTTAATAGGTTTTTCTGTTGCTGTGGCTGCAATCGGCTATGGAACAGCAATAGGAAATATAGCCAGAACACATCAGCAGGCATCCGTTTTTGGAGCCGTCTCTGTAGTAATACTTGCCGCAATAGGTGGTGTATGGATACCATTGTTTCTGATGTCTCCCCAGATGCAGCTAATAAGTAAATTGTCTCCAATGAACTGGGGAATGTCCGGCTTTTACAGCATCTTTCTCAGGGATGAAGGGCTGGCCTCTGTTTTGCCTGAGAGCCTAGCACTTCTTGTTTTTGGAGTAGCATGCTTTACACTGGCATTGTACTCAAGAAAAAAAATGAAAATGTTTTCATAATCAATAATATAAATACTATGGATGAACTTATTCTAAAACTTAAACAACAGATTATTGAGGCACTTAATCTTGAAGAGATTACACCAGAACAGATAGATACAGACGCTCCACTCTTTGGTGAAGGTCTGGGACTTGATTCTATAGATGCACTTGAATTGGTTATACTTCTTGAAAGGGAGTATGGTATAAGGATGGAAGATCCTAAAGCGAACAAGGAGGTTTTTAAATCTGTAAGAACTCTTGCCGAGTTTATTGAGAAGAATAGAAAAGCGTAATCTTCAAAGCTCTATTTCTATACTTACATCGCTCACTATTGCCTGACCGTTGGCAGTTCCTGGTGTGAATCTTGGAAGTCTGCTAATCGCCTTTGCAATTTTTCGCTGAACTTTAACATCTTTAATTTGAGGGGCAGTTCCATTAAAGGGTCTGCCTTTTTTTGTAACCGAAAAATTAATCCTGATAGTTGACGGGTGTTCTTGGTAGTCTCTGAATTCTTTTCTGATAGTTTTAGTCAGTTGTGCTTTGAGCTGAACAACACCTCCAGGAAATACAGGTGAAACCTGACGATTCTGTGACAGAAGCGGAATGAAACTAAAGACCAACAATGTCCAGAGAATAATAAACCTTTTCATTGCTTATGTTTTGAGCGGTAAATGGGGTTCGAACCCACGACCCTCAGCTTGGGAAGCTGATGCTCTACCGACTGAGCTACTACCGCATTTCAGGCTGTAAATATAAATATTTTATTGCTTTTGCAGCATTATTGCATCTGCCTCTCCCCCTAAAAGGGATGATTTTACCTTATACTTGAATTTGCCCTGTTTTTTGTTTAAAATTCTCCCAATCTCTTCCCACTTATTTAATCTATAATTGTAAACCTTATATTCCCCTTTGTCAAGGTTTTTAAGTTCAAAAATAACCTTCCCATTGCCTTTATTATCAATGTAATAATTGTCGCTAAAGAATGTTCTCATTTTTCTGTCCCCTCTTTCCCATCCTTTACCTCTTAAACTAACAGGTTCAAGGATAATACGATTTTCACCGGGTATCTTTAAGTAATCATAGATTGCAAAGAAGGTGTCTTCTGCAAGCTCTTTCAGGTTCTCAGCGGAGACCCATCCACCCTCAGGATTCTCTTTATAGTATGTATAAGGAGTTTCAAATGTAATTGCCAGTGTCCTTTCGCCGAATTTATTCCAAATCCATCCCTCTGCATACCTTGATGCCACGTCTGAAAACTGCTGGTCTTCCTCCCTGTAAAATCTTCTGTCATCCATTGTCAACGCAGAAAGAAGAAGCTGATTATCCAAAAACTTTTCTGTAGTTGATTCGGCTTTATGTATCCAGTACGATGCTGAATTTGCTATCTGAGAATGCATGTTAAGAAGAATATCAAGAGGATGTTGAGCAGTCACCATGTTCAGGGCACTTTTAAGTGCCTTTACTTCCGGCATAGTTAATGAATCCGGTCTGTCCCAATTAATCTCTATGTTTACCCCTGTTGATGTTGAACGAGAAAAACCGCCGTAAACACCGTCAGGATTAATGAAAGGTACTACATAAATAATACTGTTTTTTCTTAAGTCTGATGCCTCCTGGTTGTCAGACAGAATATAATTCACTAGCTCCTCCAGATGCCAGCTGGCGGGTTGCTCGCTGGGGTGGGAGCGGCCGTGAATCCATATTCTCCTTTTACTTAGATTGTCATATTTGTCATCAGTAATTGTTATCATCTCAATAGGCAATCCTAGTGAACTTTTACCTATCTCTTCCCTGTGAACGAATGATTTAGCAGACCATTCATCAAGTTTTTCTCTGTGTCTGCTCCATGTGTATGGTATAAAGTGAGAAATATATACAGTGTCTCTCCTGAATTTTTTAACCAGAATCCCTTTCTCGGGATTCTCTTCAGGGCTAAACCTTGTGAAATCTTTGCCGTTATAGCTAAAAAATGGCCTTATTGCCTCTGAATTCTTAATGTTTAAGTGAACCATTTTATCTTTTACACCTATCATCCTGAAATAGTACCATCTCGCACTTGGCCTCAAAGATGAGTCAACAGGATTCAGAGGGTCAAATCTGGAATCTATCTGATAAGATATATAAAGTGTAGAGTCACCCTGTTTATGACTAAACCAGACTGAATCAATCATCTTAGCCGAACCCATACTGCCTGATTCAAACTCAGTTGAAAACGATATCTGTGAAAAAAGACTACCGCTGCACATCATAAGAGGCAGCAGTACAATAAGTTTTAGTCTTGTCATTTGTTGTTTTCCTGATTTGTTCTAGAGATCAGTGGCTTTTACTTTTACAACTTTGCCTTTATTTGAAAAAGCAAGTTCAGAATTGTTTTTTTTCTTTTCTTGAATGAGTCTGTGAAAAGCGAGGTTCAAACCATTGAGTATGCTCTGTCGTAGCTCTTTAGTCTCCAGTTCGCTCATAATTAATTAGTTTGTTGTAGGTGGTTTTGTTGTAAATCTTAGGTTCCATACTCTTTCCGCCCTCAGCTATAAGCTCTTGCGGAATGGTAGAGTTATTAATAATCATCCAGTATTCACATAGCGGAATATAAAGCGAAAATAGGTTTTTTATTCCAATATCGTACCTTCTTCTTATGGTTTTTTCTTCAATATTATGTCCTCCCGATGCCACTCTCATCTTAACTCTCTCAACTGCAAGGTTTGGCATAGATAACCAAAAAAAGAGCAGTGTCACCCTGTATCCTCTCTCCTGAGCGTATTTAATAATTTTAGCATAAATTTTGGTTGCTAACGTAGTCTCAATCGCAAAATCCGTGCCGTTTGCCATTAGATTGCTTATACGCTCAATCATAATCTTACCTGCTTGAATTGAGACACTTTCCGGCTTAAACGGAGATATACCTCTGGCTATTTCATCGGCATTTACAAATTCCCTGCAATCCAGCATCTCCGGAAGGATAGTATATGATGCTGTGGTTTTTCCGGCTCCGTTGCATCCTGAAATTATATAAAGTTTGGGCATGAAATCGTATTGATTGAATATATCAAATATAACTATTTTTTTCCTGATGCTCCATATGCAAATAGAGCAAAGTCTCCTAAACAGGGATCTCCGGGAAACACCTTTTTAAGATACTCTGTAATCTCGATTGCCGTTTTGATGTCAGCGCTTTTTCTGGAGGTTATACCCATCTCCAGAGCCGTTCTGTGTACATGGACGTCAAGAGGGATTATGAGATCTTCTGCCGATATGTTTGACCACACCCCAAGATCCACTTTTCCATCGTTGCGCACCATCCATCTCCTGAACATGTGAATTTTCTTATTAGCCGCTTTCGGGTCACTCTTTCTTCCAAAAATGCTAACTCTGTATTCGTCAGGTTCAAGGATTTCAAGAGTTTGGTTTTTTTGATAGAATGATTTTAAGTTGTTTAATATCAATGCTATTTCACTCCACTTAATGGTTCTGTGTATTGATGTGTAATCAGCCTTATACTCACCCTCCATTACATATTTAAAAGGTCTCCATGCCATCTCATCCATCAGCCTCCTGCAATCCCTCACAATCATCTCTCTTCTGCCCCATGCCAGGTGTGCACATAATATCCCTGATATTTCAATATCTATAAGAGAAGCCTCTCCTTTTACCCAGAGATCTTTAAAGTGGCTTGGAAAAATTATGGGATCGCATCTAAAGTAATCTATATGATTGAATTTATCAGCTAATTCTTGTAGGGTATGCATAAGAGTATTTTTTAACCATCTACAAAGATAGCATCTTATCCTTAATGAATTATTGGCATAAATTTTGTAACTAAAAATTTAGTTGTATAACTATTAAAATAGTTGATAATGGAGAAGCGAAAAGTAAAAGAGCTAACAAAGGCAGAGTTGCAAATTATGCAACTGCTTTGGGACAAGGAGAGTGCGTACGTTAACGACCTCCTTGAAGAGATGCCGGAACCTAAGCCGGCATACAATACTGTATCCACTATTGTTAGGATACTTGAGAAAAAAGGGTTTGTCTCTCATGAATCCCATGGTAATACTCATAAGTACTTTCCTGTAGTTGATAAAGACTCTTATCTGAACTCGTTGATGCATGGAATTGTAAACTCTTTTTTTTCAGGATCTGTTGTGAATATGGTCTCTTTCTTGTCTAAAAAAGAGCAATTATCAGTTGAAGAGGCAGATAAACTCATAAAAATTATTAAGAATAAAAGTAGTTAATCATGAATGCTGTAATAAACTATATGGCTGAATCGCTAATTTGCGGAGCCGTGTTTTTTCTGCTTTTCAGATTGATTTTTTCAAAGGAGAATAACTATTCATTTCAAAGAGTATCAATACTGGTATCATCGCTATTGGCAGCAATATTTCCACTAATTAATATTCCGGTTTCAAACGCTGTTGTTCCCGGATATCTTATAAATCCGGCATATGTATTCAGCGATTATTCCTCAGGTATGACAACAGAGACGAGTGGACCCAAACTAATGAGCTACTCTGTTTTATTTTTTGGATTAATATCGTTGTTTTTTGTTTTCAAATACTTGATTGAACTCTTTAAGATATTTATACTCCAGAGTAGATCTGAAATTGTTTTCAAATCAAAATCTTACTCAATTTACCAGCAGAAAGAGATTGATACACCATTCTCTTTTGGTAAATCGATATTCTTACCGTATTCTCTTAATTCCAATGATAGGGAGATGATTGTCAGGCACGAATTATCTCACATAAAAAGAAATCATACTGCAGATATTATTTTTATGAACCTTCTGATTTCTATTCAGTGGTTTAATCCTTTTATATATATTCTAAAATCTAAGTTGATTGAGATTCATGAATTTCAGGCAGATATGGATGTCCTAAATTACGGAGCGGACATTTCAGAGTACAGAGAATTAATCTTTTTATCTCAGTTTTCTTCAGCCCCTGATATATCAAATAGTCTCCACAAATCATTAACTTTTAAAAGATTTATTAAAATGGAAAATCTTAAACAAACAAAAGTGGGATCCAGGCTTATTGCCTTGTTCTCTGTTACAGCTCTTCTCCTGTTCTCTGTTACGTCATTCAGCAAAGCAGATATCAAGATTCAGGATAATGATGTTATAGTGAGTGAAGCAGTGACTTCTACAGTGCTATTACCTCAAGACACCACAAAATCCATTTCTTTTCAAGAAGTTGACGTTAAGCCTAAATTTATGGGAGGTGACGAAAGCACTTTTACTAAATGGGTGGTAAGTCAGTTGAAATATCCCGAACAGGCTGCCAAGGATACAATACAGGGTAAGATAATTCTGCAGTTCAAAGTTTCAAAAAAAGGTAAAGTTGAGGATGTGAAAATTTTGAGAGGTGTTCATGAACTTCTTGATAAAGAGGCTTACAGAGTAGTCTCTCAATCTCCAGATTGGGAGCCGGGTTTCCAAAAAAATGAGCCTGTGAATGTGAGGTATACTTTTCCGGTGGTTTTCAAACTTGGAGATAAGAAGAAGTAATCAACATCTGTATACAAATAAAAAAAGCCATCTCAATAAAGATGGCTTTTTTTAAGTGTGTGTACTTTATGGACAAATTACTTTTGTGCCTTTTTGTATCTGTTGAGGAATTTATCAACACGACCGGCTGTATCAACCAGTTTCATCTTACCTGTATAGAATGGATGTGAAGTATTTGAAATCTCCACCTTAATTACAGGGTATTCAACTCCCTCGTGTTCAATTGTCTCTCTTGTATTTGCACACGAGCGTGTGATAAATACGTGGTCATTTGACATATCCTTGAAAGCTACAAGACGGTAGGTTTCGGGATGTATTCCTTTTCTCATTACTATTATTATTAATTATTATGGGGCTGCAAAAGTACAAATATTTATTTTAGAATACAAAATTAATCTCTGCTACCTGCAAATTTCGCCAATAATTTCAGCATCTCAAGGTAAAGCCAGATTAACGTTACCATAAGACCAAATGCACCATACCACTCCATATACTTTGGGGCTCCTGCTTCAGACGCCTTTTCAATGAAGTTGAAGTCCATCATCAGGCTGAATGCTGCAATACCTACTATTACCAAGCTTATACCAATGCTTAAAGGTCCGCTGTTGTGAAGCATAACCAGATTCACCCCAAATAGTGAGAGTATAATTGTAACTATGTAGTAGAGAGCTACAGCACCTATTGCAGCTGTAATTATTCTGGTAAATTTTTCATTAACTTTAATTAGCCCGCTTCTGTATATCAGAAACATCACAAACGCTGTCATCATTGTAAGGAGTACTGCATTCATTACAATTCCGGGGGCAGTTTCTGCAAAAGCGGTGTTAAACATGGCCGAAACAGCACCAAGAAACAATCCCTCCAGAACAGCGTATACTGGAGCCAGATACTGTGCCAGGTTCGGTTTGAAGGAGATAATAAGAGCTACAATAAATCCGCCAATAACGCCTCCCCACATCCAGGGTTGTACAGAAGCAGGGTTGATAGATTCGTTAAATATCTTCCAGGTATATGCTGCACCTGCAAAAACAATGAGTGCAAGAACAAGTGATTTCATGGCAGTTCCTTTAACTGTCATAGTACCTGATGAGGCAACCGAGGCCTCCCTTCTAAAGATTTTTTCGCTTAAAACGGGATTTGACATATAATTTTAAATTCTTATCAATTAATTCATTTACATCTGAAAATCTGCTCTTCGTACAGGAGTACCCTTTTTGCCTTTCTGATCCATTTTTGCTCCTCATGCTTCATCTCCTCTTTAATGTTATCCCAGTTCTCCTTGCCTTCAAGATAATCAACCAACAGAGGGTCTCCGCACAAAAGTTCAATTGCCCTCTTATCATTTCCGGATTCATATTTACCGGGACGGAAACTGAACTCATCGCAGTTTTCTTTTGTGAACCTAATAATTCTCAAATTGTGTGCCAATGCATGGTACTGACTTCCGGGAACAGGATGCAACTGGAATCCGCTGCAAACCTCACCAGAGTACTTATGAAACTGGGGAATGAATCTTGTCCACCTTATATATACTCCCGTATCAGCAAGAGGGTGAGAGGTATCGTTCCAGTTTTCAAATCCATTTTTTCTGTTATAGTCAGACAAACTTTCCATAAATGGTGCTCCAAAGACCTCAAAGGGTCTTGTTGTTCCTCTGCCTTCACTTACATTAGTCCCTTCCCATAGACACTGGCCACTGTAAAAATGGCAGGTAAAGAGACCCGGGATATTTGGTGAAGGTGGGATGCTCCATGGCAACATCTCCCTGTTTACAGATTCAGACAGATAAGAAATAATATGTAAAGGAAACTTTCCATTAATTTCTGTATAGAAATAATTTGCAAGTTCTCCAAGAGTTAGCCCGTGTCTGTGAGGAATTCCCTCCTCTCCAATGAATGAAGAATACCCTTTTTTAAGCATAGTCCCTTCAACTTGCCTTCCCATGGGATTGACTCTGTCAATAATATATACTGGTAGGTTAATTGATTCAGCCTTGAGCACTCTGAACAGATTAAACATTGTCATGGGAAAAGTGTAAAACCTTGCTCCGGCATCCTGAATATCAATAATAATGGCATCTATGTCCTCCAGTTTATCTTTTCTAATGTAAAGACTCTCTTCATTACTTCCGTACAAAGAGACAAACTCACATCCCGGAGCCAGTTTATCATATTCAGTTGTCTGATCTTGTTTAACCTGATCCTGTAGCTCACCAAAGAGTCCGTGTTCGGGAATAAAAACTCTCTTAAGCTGACCTCTCTTGTAAAGAGTTTCAAATAGATATTCACCTCTCTGCGGATGCCATGAACTCTGATTACAGAGTAATGCCAGTTTTCCGCTTCTAAGTACAAGATCCGGCTGTTCGGTAAGAGGAGTAGTTCTGAAAGAAAACATATCAGGTAGAAATTATTTCATTAATAACTTTTATAACATTCGTGGCCAGCTCAGATGCCAGCTGTTCACTTGATGCCTCAGCGTAAATACGAATTATTGGCTCCGTATTTGATTTTCTTAGATGAACCCATTTTTTTTCTGCATCAAAATCAACCTTTACACCATCAATATCTGTCACTCTCTCGCTTGAATATTTATGTTTAACCTCTTCAAGGATTTTGTCAACATCCATTGAGGGAGACAGCTCTATTTTGTTTTTTGAGATGTAGTAGAAAGGATATTTCGCCCTAAGTTCAGTCATCTTGATATTTTTATTTGCAAGAAGACTCAGAAAAAGAGCAATGCCAATCATAGCATCTCTTCCATAATGGAGGTCAGGAACAATAACTCCTCCATTTCCCTCTCCTCCAATCACAGCACCCACTCTTTTCATTTCAGTTACAACGTTTACCTCTCCAACTGCTGATGCAAAGTATTCACATCCGGCAGCCTCGGTAATATCTCTTAACGCTCTGGAAGAGGAGAGATTTGACACCGTAGTACCCTTTTTATGCCCAAGTATATAGTCAGCAACGGCTACCAAAGTATACTCCTCCCCAAAAGGATTTCCATCTTCACAAATCAGCGCAAGTCTGTCAACATCCGGATCTACAGATATGCCAAGATCTGCCCCCTCCTTAACAACTTTTGAAGAAAGTTCTGTTAAGTGTTCCGGTAGTGGTTCAGGGTTATGTGCAAATTGACCTGTTGGTTCACAATTGATTTGGATGCATTTAACGCCCAACGCTTCAAGGAGTTGGGGCATAATAACTCCCCCAACAGAATTCACAGCATCTACAACTGCTGTAAAACCAGCTCTGTATATTGCCTCTGTATCAACCAAAGGATGGGAGAGTACAGCTTCAATATGCTGTTTAGTAAAGTCTTTTTTTGTAATTATCCCCAGTTGGTCTACTTCGGAGAAACTGAATTCACCTTTTTCAGCGCACTCAAGCAACCTGGCGCCCTCTTCTGCATTCAGAAATTCACCTCTTTCATCCAAAAGTTTTAGTGCGTTCCATTGCCTCGGATTATGTGAAGCAGTAAGTATTATTCCTCCGTCAGCTTTTTCAAAAGTAACAGCCATTTCAACAGTGGGTGTTGATGCCAGCGAAGCATTAATTACATCTATGCCGCAGGCCATAAGGGTGCCACATACCAGTAACTCAGTCATCTCCCCCGAAATTCTTGCATCCCTTCCTACAACAACTTTGTACCTGCTTTTTCCGGGTAGCCTTTTCTTAAGCCTGTATGAGTAAGCCGAAACAAATTTCACTATATCTGAAGGGGTAAGAGCCTCTCCCGGCATCCCTCCAATGGTTCCTCTTATACCTGAAATTGATTTGATTAGTGTCATTCCATGTTTGGTTTAATTCCTCAAAGATAAACAAAAAAAAAGAGCCGAATGTAATTGAAATTACCTCGGCATCTTTTATTTATTTGTAATACAGTGTTATGCAGGAATTGCAAGGAATGCAGCTGCAAAAGCAAGAATTGCGTAAAGTTCCGGGAATACAGCAAGAATAAGAGTTTTACCAAACACATCCTGACCATTACTCATTTCAATAATACCGTTTGCAACCAATTTTGCCTGTCTGATGGCAGACACATAACCAACAATACCAAGGGCAACACCCACTGCAAATATTGCAAAACCTTGGCCTAGGCCTAAAACAGGCATCTCCAGTAGTCTGTTCAGCATCAGGAAGAAGGCAGCGAAACCATACAAACCCTGAGTTGAAGGCAATGCACATAAAATCATTGATGATCCAAAGATGTCCGGATTCTTTTTCATTGCTCCTATTGTTGCATTTCCTCCAATAGTTACGCCAATAGAGCTACCTATACAGGATACGGCTAGCATAATACCAAGGCCCACATAGGCTAATGTTAATGGTAATAATTGTTCCATGATTTTTTTGTTTTAATGATATTTATTTTTAATCAATTTTTTTTGTTAATGGCCGGAATGCCTTTCCACCACCTGTAAATCCTGAATTTTTATAAAACTCCACGAATGTCAGACGCATAGGGTGAACAAATGCACCAAGACTTGAAAGTAATAATACAAAAGTGTGTCCTATTAAAAGTACCAATCCTGTAAAGAACCATCCTACATAAGGGATGTCAATCATATTAAGTGCAATTGAATTGACAACATAACCCAGAATTCCACCAGAGGTACCCAGACCGAACAGACGAATATATGATAGTACATCTCCAAAGACACCGGTAATGTCATAAAATGCAAAAGTCCCTTTCAATATTCTTGATATTAAATTTCCTTCTGTTGCAGAAAATAATAAAATCAGCAAACAGCCGAATAATCCAATGTAATTCACATATTCAGGGATAATCATGCCCGGAACCATTGTTTTTGCATATGACAATGAAGCCCAGATAATAACAATGGCCCAGCCGATATTATGCATACCATATTGCCACCCTTTTGTTATAATTGAAAATACGGCATTGATTAACTTTCCTACAACTATTTGGAATATTCCAAAGATGATTGCAAACCAGAACATTTTAATATCAGAGAAAAACAATGCATTTACTGATTCGGGCAGCGGAAAAAGAACAGCCAGTTTACTGCCAAAAATACTACCCGTCAGCAAAGGCATTATTATTGATCCAATACCCAATAGTTGTACAAGTGAAAGGTAGTCTTTGAATTTTGGAAATTTAAACTTACCAATGATTCCAAAAACTAATAGTACGATACCATAGCCCATATCTCCAAGACAAAGACCAAAGAATAGCATGTAAAAAGGTGCAAAAAAAGGAGTGAGGTCAAGCTCTCCGTATTTTGGCAGCATATATAGCTCTCCTATAGGTTCAAACAGACGTGAGAAGAAGTTGTTTTTCAGTTTTATTGGCGGATTATCCTCCTCCTTCGCCTCATCAGCTAAATAATAAATCCCTTCATTATCAAAGAACTCTTTTAGTACCTCTTTCTGTTCTTTTGGTGCAAATCCGGTCATTAATGCCAATGTACCCTCTGCCTCAATTTTTGAAGAGCTTCCTGCTAAGTATAAATCCAGAGCTGATTTTTCAGAATTTAGTAATATCTCAAGTTTATCAATTACTTGTAAGTATTCTGAAAGTAATCTGTTATTATCTTCAATTGCACTTTCAATCTCTTTAATCCTCAATTTAATTTTATCACATGAAATTGCAGGAAATTTACTTTCCGGTATTTTAAACTGGAAATCAGAACCAGTAGGAGTAAGAATTACAAAATAGTACCTACCTTGATTTTTATTAATAATCTGAATTATATGCTCAGCCTCCCATTCCGGGTTGTAATTTGTCTCTGATATTGTGTAATAATGCAGCTTATAGCCCAGAGATTCAAGCTTATTAATGTCTTCCCGGTTATACGGTCCCCAGGCAGCTGACTCTTCATACTCTCTCTCAAGAGTTTTCTTCTCTGAAATGAGATCATCTCTTTTTTCAAGAGATTTGCTTAAAGTCTCAAAAGCGGTATTTGTCAACACTTCAGAATCCAGACCGGAAGTATTGTAATTTGCTGAATTCAGTAATTCCTGAAGCTCCTTTAGACGTTTGACTGAAATAGAATAACCCTGAATTCTGGCAAGCAGATCTTTTGAGTGATCATCAATAGCCTTATTCTCTCTGATTATGTCTACCATTCCAATATCCTGCAACCTTTCAAGAAAGGGCATAGCCTCTTTATGGAAGAGAATAAAGGAGTACTTTGTCATTTTTGTTATCATATAGCAGCCACCTCCTGTTGTTGTCTGTTTTTTACGATTTTCTGAGAAGCCTTAGAGAGATTCTCTTCGTCTTCCATAAACCGTTTAATCTTTAGAATAGCCTCTTTATAGCCCGGAATCTGTACTTTCTCATAAAGGTTAACCTTTTGAGTAGTCTTCTTTCTGGCAAACTCAAGAAGCCTCATTTTTTCCAGATATATTTCAGATTCAATACCCAGTTGTGCAAGTTGCTGAAGTATCCTTATTCCGTCCGAATACCAAACCGGCTTACTGAATAGGTTGTAGGGTCTTACATCATATATAACCTCTTTTAAAGAGGGTGTCTTGATGCCGGCAATTTTAACCGTTTCCAGTTCAACGTCTTTAACTGAGATTAATCCGGGTTCAAATTCATTCCATAAACCTGCCAGATAGTCGTAAGATTTCAATGATGAGGCCAGTTGATCCAACAGCTCGTCTGAGCGATGCTTTGCTCTCTTAACCTCCATTCTCAGTGCCGACTCTTTATTTTTAAGAGTAGGCAAAGCATTTGTTCTTACCTTAAGTTGTTTGTTAAGGTCGTTAAGAGACGTTTTATTGAATTGGAATTTTATAGCCATAATTAAAATCTAAGCGTTTTTCCAGTACTTATTTAGTATATTCTCCTTGATACTCAGCTCCTCTTTGGTAAAATATTTAGAGAACAACTCCCATGCGGTATCAAGCATTTGAGTAGTGTTTATATTTACATCAATTGCCAGTAATCTGCTTGAGTAGGCTTTTGCATAGTCAAGGCATCTCATGTCATAATCACTTAGGTCAAATCCATTTTCCAGCTTTGTTTTAGCATTGGCAGCATCTGCGTACAAACGAACGGCAGCGTTCATTACATGGTTGTGATCCTCTCTTGTCTTTTTCCCAATTACAAGCTGTTTCAATCTTGACAGAGATCTGAATGGGTCAACGATAACCTTTCCGGTATCTGAGTCGGCCCTTAAAAATAGCTGACCTTCAGTAATATACCCTGTGTTGTCAGGTATTGCGTGTGTGATGTCTCCACCACTAAGTGTTGTTACAGCAATAATTGTGATTGATCCTCCATCAGGCAACTGTACAGCTTTTTCGTATATTTTTGCAAGGTCAGAGTACAGGGAACCCGGCATTGAATCTTTTGATGGTATCTGATCCATACGGTTACTGACAATACTCAATGCATCTGCGTACAAAGTCATATCAGTAAGAAGTACCAAAACCTTCTCATTCTTGTCAACTGCGAAATACTCTGCAGCTGCCAGTGCCATATCAGGGATAAGAAGCCTCTCTACAGGAGGTTGTTCAGTTGTATTTACAAAACTGATGATTTTATTAAGGGCTCCAGCATTCTCAAACATCTGTTTAAAATACAGGTAGTCATCATTTGTAAGCCCCATCCCGCCGAGTATAATTTTATCCACATCTGCTTTAAGAGCAACTTGAGCCATAACCTGATTGTATGGTTGGTCCGGGTCAGCGAAAAAAGGGATTTTTTGTCCGGATACCAGGGTGTTATTAAGGTCTATACCGGCAATACCAGTAGGAATAAGTTCCGACGGCTGTTTTCTTCTGAATGGATTTACTGAAGGGCCGCCAATAAATCTCTTTTCTCCCTCAACAGGAGGCCTGTTATCAATAGGAAGACCATATGAATTGAAGAAACGGCCTGCCAGATCTTCGCTCACATTAAGGGTAGGGGGTTCACCAAAGAAAACCACCTCTGCATTGGTAGCAATTCCGTCAGTTCCTTCAAACACCTGAAGGGTAACCAGATCTTCCTTTATCTTAACCACCTGGGCCAATCTTCCGGCAACGGTTGCTAGCTCTTCATTAGCTACACCTGTAGCTCTTAGTGATATTGTAGCTTTGGTTATTGCCTCTACTCTGGTATATATCTTCTGAAATGCTTTAGTTGCCATTGTCAATCTCCTTTTTAAGTTGTTCAAGATAGTTATTGAACTCTTTACTCTGATATTCAGAGTAGTTCATCTGACGCATAATGTTAATCAGCTTTTTATAGTAGTCCGAGCACTCCTCAAAATTGTCAAATTCTCTCTCATGTTCGCATATTTCCATTACAAGCGAGTACATGAACTTCTGTCTCTCAAGTGGTGTAGACTGGTCAATTTTGTCAAATGCATCCTGTTGTAATATTATAAAGTCAAGAAGCTCGGATTTCCAGTATCTGGTGTGATAATCTACAGGTACACCGTCATCTCCCAGAATATTAATCTGATCATACGCCTCCTTACCTCTCAGTGCTATATTTTTGCCCTTTAAAACCTTTTCAACCCAGTCTTCACTGATTCTGTTTTTTAGATCTTCAATGATTTCCGGATACTCCAGATATTTTGAGTAAGAGTCAATTGGGTCAACTGCCGGATACCTTTTTTTGTCTGCCCTGTTCTGAGCGAGTGCATAGAAACACCTTGCCGCCTTTTTTGTAGACTCTGTAACAGGCTCCTTTAGATTACCCCCTGCAGGAGAAACTGTCCCTATAAATGTAACAGAACCTGTTTTACCGTTGTAGAGATTAACAATACCGGCACGTGCATAGAAACTTGAAATAATTGCAGGGAGGTCCATTGGAAATGCGTCTGCCCCCGGAAGCTCCTCCATCCGGTTTGACATCTCCCTTAACGCCTGTGCCCATCTGGAAGTTGAGTCAGCCAGAAGAAGAACTTTGAGCCCCATTGACCTGTAATACTCACCAATTGTCATTGCTGTATACACAGATGCCTCTCTGGCCGCCACAGGCATATTTGAGGTGTTACAAATAATTGTGGTTCTCTCCATGAGTTTTCTACCTGTTCTTGGGTCAATTAACTCCGGAAATTCGGTAAATATCTCAACAACTTCGTTTGCCCTTTCTCCGCAAGCTGCCATGATAATTACGTCCGCCTCAGCCTGTTTTGAGATAGCGTGCTGAAGTACCGTTTTTCCGCATCCGAAAGGCCCTGGAATAAAACCGGTTCCACCCTCTGCCATAGGATTAAAGGTGTCAATTGTACGGACTCCTGTCTCCATAATCCTGTATGGCCTTGGTTTATCTTTGTACGCAGTAATGGCGACCTTAACCGGCCACTTCTGCATCATTGTAATATTGAAATCATTGCCAGACTCATCAGTAACTACGGCAATAGTATCAGTAACCCTATAGCCCCCTTTTGCAGCGACTGATTTTACTTTATATTGCCCGGTCATAGTAAAAGGGACCATAATCTTATGAGGAAGCCAACCCTCTTTTACCTCTCCAAGCCATGATGCAGCTGATACAGAGTCTCCCTCTTTTGCTTCAGGTACAAAGTCCCACACTCTCTCCATGTCCAGTGGATTTGTATACTCGCCTCTTGTAAGGAATACACCCTCCATTGTCTCAAGGTCGTTTTGGAGTCCGTCATAGTTACTTGAAAGTATTCCCGGACCCAGTGTAACCTGTAGCATGTGACCCTCAAACTCTGCTGTATCACCTACTTTTAATCCCCGTGTACTTTCATATACCTGAACAAAAGCATTTTTGCCTGTCACTTTAATAACCTCAGCCATCAGTTTGGTTCCTGCAAGGTCAATAAAGCAGATCTCGTTCTGGGAAACGGGACCGTCAACCTCTATGGTAACAAGGTTGGAGATGATCCCTTTAACTGTTCCTCTGGTTTTCATATTAATTATCTATTTTATCTCTTATTCTTCTTTATTCTCTTTTTTATAGGTCTCTCTCACTTCATCAACAAGTCTCTTAAACAGCTCAGCACCAATTTTTGGATCAAGTGTATCCCATCTTCTGACAAGTTGAAGTCTGGTTACAAAACCGAGCAGCCAGTCAATATCAAAATGGTTGAAAAGAGTAATTTGTATAGCTTTATTCCACCTGATTAAATCAAGGTTTTGTTCTCTCTCTAATATATTGGAGTTTGCCAGCACATTTAATAGTTTACCGGCATCTTCAAAGAATTCAGAGGCGCCAAAATCTGCTGCTCTGCTTGTCTTTAACGAGTTAACCAGATCACCCTCTCCAATAAGATACAATGATGGATCAGTGCCATTTAACTTTGAAATATATGCTGTCTGAATGTTCCTTATATCAAGATCGTACCTGAAGTATGTATTCAGATAAGAGTTGCGGGTTTTAAAAACCTCCCTGTAAAAGTGAGAAGTTAAGTTTTCCCCCTTCAATCCAAATATAAGCCAGTCAATATATTTTACCTCTTTAGGATTTGTGTTCTCCATGATGTGACTCATCAGGAGATCAATATTATGGCTGCTTTTTTCAAAATCAGGGAAAAGTTCAGGAAGACCCGCGAAAAGATATGGATAGTTATTCATTACTAGTCCTTAAATAAAAATTCACGTGTTTTTGGTTTGAGGTATTCACTGAACAGAATTTGCAGATCTTTGTCTGTAAAACTGATGTGATATCCCTCATTTGCAGGCCCAATCTTAAATCCGTTATGGATTTTATTGTCAAATTTTATCTGAACGCCCTCCTGCATTTGCTTAGTTGCTTCACTTTTAAAGAAAGACTCCAACTCTGTCCTTTTATTTTCCGGTAACAAAAGAGAAAGAGAGACCACGTCACTTCCTTTAGGGTTAAAGGCCGAAATTGCAGAAATAATCAGCTCTTTAAGAAAAGAAGTATTATCAGAGACATTTGATACAGGTTTATTGATGGAGTTTGAAATAAGGGTATTTTCAATCTGATTTTTTAATGCAGTTATTGTTTGTCTGAAGGCCATCTGTATTTCGGTCTCCATTTTTTGTTTCATGTCCTGAGCCTCTTTTTTTGCTCCGGACAGAATACGGTCAGATTCTGCTCTTGCATCTGCAAGAATGGCAGCGGCTTCATTTTTAGCTTTAGCCACCATCTCTTCAGCCTCATGTTTACCCTTTGACAGACCTTCGTTGTAAAGTTTGTCTGTTAGCTCTTGCAACTTGTTTTGCATACCTTGTAAATTAATGTGAATTCACAAATTTACAAAAAAAAGAGCACCTGATTCAGATGCTCTAGTTATTTTTTTATGTATTTCCTCTGTTTAAGACAGGAATCCAAGTAATATTCCTGCAGCTACGGCGCTTCCAATTACTCCTGCAACATTTGGGCCCATCGCATGCATTAAAAGATAATTGGTTTTATCATATTCCAGCCCAATAAGATTTGAAACCCTTGCTGAATCCGGGACAGCTGATACCCCTGCATTACCTATCAATGGATTGATTTTATTACCCTCTTTAAGGAAGATATTTATAAACTTTACAAAAAGCACTCCTCCTGCAGTAGCAATTACAAAAGAAAGAGCCCCCAGAGCAAAAATGTAAACAGATTTAACCTGAAGAAATTTATCAGCCTGAGTTGAACAACCAACTGTCAAACCTATCAGAATGGTAATTACATCAATCAGTGGTCCGCGGGCTGTCTCAGCAAGTCTTCTGGTTACTCCACTCTCTTTTAGCAGGTTCCCAAAAAACAACATACCCAGTAGAGGTAAACCCGAAGGAACAATAAATGCTGTCATCAGAAAACCGATGATTGGGAATAGCTTTTTCTCAGTCTGAGAAACAGCTCTTGGAGGTTTCATTCTTATAAGTCTCTCTTTGTTTGTTGTAAAGAGCCTCATTACCGGTGGCTGAATAACAGGTACCAAAGCCATGTATGAATATGCAGAAACTGCAATTGCACCCATTAAGTCCGGAGCAAGCCTTGAAGACAAGAAGATAGCTGTAGGGCCATCTGCACCTCCGATGATACCAATAGCACCGGCTTCAGCAGCTGAGAATCCCAAAAGAAGAGCTATTGCATAGGCACCAAATATACCAAGCTGAGCAGCAGCTCCAATTAGAAGTAATTTGGGGTTGGAAATAAGTGCAGAGAAGTCCGTCATAGCTCCTATACCCAGGAAAATCAAAGGTGGATACCATCCCTGCTGTACTCCCTGATAAAGGATATTCAGAACAGAGCCCTCCTCGTATACTCCCACGCTTAAGCCCGGGAAAAGAGGGATATTGCCAATAATAATACCAAATCCGATAGGTACCAGGAGCAGTGGTTCCCAGTCCTTCTTAATAGCCAGATAGATAAACACAAGGCCTATTACTATCATGAGAAGGTGTCCCCATGTAGCATTGGCAAATCCGGTGTACTGGAGGAATTGTGCCAGGTTATCTGCTATTTGAGAAAAAATTCCTTGATTCTCCATGTTATCCTATGATTATTAGTGGAGCACCCTCAAGTACAGAGTCCCCTTTGTTTGCTTTGATTGAAATTACCTTTCCGTCAGCGTTAGCTTCTATTACGTTCTCCATCTTCATTGCCTCAAGAACCATCAGTTTCTGACCTCTCTTGACAACATCGCCCTCTTTAACGATTACTTCAAGGATAACGCCTGGAAGCGGTGATGTAACAGCCGATTCAGAGCCTGAAGCTACAGGTTTAGCAACATTAGCTGTTACGGTGGCAGGTTTATTAGGTTTAGCTACTACTTGTTTCTTGGCCGGACGCTCAATCTCAACCTTGAATGGAATTCCGTTCACCTCTACCTCCGCAATTGTATCGTCTATGTCGTTAACTGTTACGGCATAATCGTTACCGTTGATTTTCAGTTTGTATTCTTTCATAATTGTATTGACTTAATCTGGTTATTTTTTACAAGGTTTTTCACGGAGTGTATAAATTTTTGAGCTCCATGGTGAGTAGTTCTTAGTTACTCTGGCAATGGTTAGAATTGTATTCTCAATATCGTGAGATTCATCATCCTGAGTATAAATGTGCATTGCAGCGGCAATTGCCGCAAAAATCTCAGCAGAAGTCTCCTCTTCGGCTTTAGCCGCCTGTTTTCCATGAGTTTTTTCAGCCCTCTCCATATTCTTTCTTACATTGTATTTTCCAATTTGTTTGAAAACCAAGTATAAAAGAATAAGGGCAAGAAATACTACGGACATAGCTGTAAATGCCATTATTCCGCCATAAGGGTCAATTCTTTTAAAAATTGTAGATGCAGATTCTCTGTCAACTCCAAAGTTGTTTGTACTTGGAGATGTACGCTTAAGAATATCCCATCCCTCACTGCCGTCTCTTGTCCCAATACCATCTTCAATTCTTCCGAATGAGACATTTGTATCAAGATCTTTTCTGATCTTTATTCTGTCAATTATTGTTCTGCCGTCTGATGCTACAAAAATTATCTCATCAGACTCCTCCAAGGTGAAGTTTATGTGAAATGTCCCTCTGTATGGTTGGTCATCTGCCCAAAAAAGAATGTGTTGTCTTGGTTTTATCTTTGTAAGTACATCACCTTTTGGGATAATGTATTTAGTTAGATTATCCGGGTCGTTGGTCAGGTAGCATCCACCAATATTGACAGTACCATAAGAAGAATTGAACAGTTCAATCCATCCGCTTTTGTGGCCGAAGTCATCTTCAAAATCATCCGTGTTTAGTACAAGATATTCGTTGATGCACATATCGGCCTGGCTCTGACCATTAAGCTGAATGCCGGCTAACATAAGCCCAGACAACAGAAATATTTTTAATAATCTTTTCATATTGTTCCGGATTGTGATTTTTATAGTGGAAGGTTATCGTGCTTCTTAGGCGGATTTGTAACCTTCTTTGTAGCCAGTTGTTGCAGTGATCTTATGATTCTAAATCTGGTATTTCTAGGCTCAATAACATCATCAATATAACCGTAACGGGCTGCATTGTATGGATTCGCAAAAGCATCCCTGTACTCTTTCTCTTTTTCCGCAGATAGAGCAGCAGGATCCTCAGCAGCGGCTACCTCTTTACCATACAATACTTCAATTGCTCCGGAAGGACCCATTACCGCAATCTCTGCTGTAGGCCAAGCATAATTGATGTCACCGCGCAGGTGCTTGCTGGACATTACGCAGTATGCTCCACCATATGATTTACGAAGTGTGACGGTAACTTTAGGAACGGTTGCTTCACCATAAGCAAACAGAAGTTTAGCTCCGTGAAGAATAATACCGCCATACTCCTGCTGAGTGCCCGGCAGGAAGCCTGGAACGTCTACCAGTGTAACTATAGGTATATTGAAAGCATCGCAGAAACGAACAAATCTTGCGGCTTTTCTTGATGCGTTGTTATCAAGTACTCCTGCAAGTACCTTAGGCTGATTTGCCACTATACCCACCGATGTTCCGTTAAATCTTGCAAAACCTACAATGATGTTTGTTGCATAGTCTTTATGAACTTCAAGGAACTTACCATCGTCTACAATTGCTCCGATAACCTCGTACATATCATAAGGCTTATTAGGGCTATCAGGAATAATCTCGTTGAGAGAATCTTCCAGCCTGTCAATTGGGTCATTTGTAGGTAAAAGAGGTGCCTCTTCAAGATTATTTTGCGGAAGATAACTAATAAGTTCACGTATGATTCTGATACCATCCTCTTCGCTGTCAACAGCAAAGTGAGCAACACCACTTTTAGTTGCATGTACAGATGCTCCACCAAGTTGCTCCTGAGTAACATCCTCTCCGGTTACAGTTTTAACAACCTTAGGCCCTGTGAGGAACATATAACTTGTACCTCTGGTCATAATATTAAAGTCTGTCAGTGCTGGAGAATAAACAGCACCACCGGCACATGGGCCGAATATTGCTGAAATCTGTGGAATAACCCCTGAAGCTAGAATATTTCTCTGGAAAATCTCAGCATAACCGGCCAGTGCATTAACACCCTCCTGTATTCTGGCTCCACCTGAGTCATTTACTCCAATTACGGGAGCACCCATTTTCATTGCCTGATCCATAATCTTGCAAATTTTCATTGCAAAGCTTTCTGATAGAGAACCTCCAAATACAGTGAAGTCTTGCGCAAAGACATAAACCAGTCTTCCTTCAATTGTACCATAGCCTGTTACTACGCCATCACCAAGGAATCTCTCCTTCTCCATGCCAAAGTTTGTGCAGCGGTGTGTGACAAACATGTCAAACTCCTCAAAACTTCCTTCATCCAATAGCATTGAGATCCTCTCTCTGGCTGTGAATTTACCCTTCTGGTGCTGAGAATCAATTCTTTTTTGACCTCCTCCCAGACGCGCCTTTTCACGAAGTTGAATTAGCGCCTTAACCTGTTCAAGTTGCTGGCTCATTTGTATAATCTGTTTGATATTTGTTATTAGCAGTTTCCTTTCTTGGGATCTTCACACAATTCAGTAAGAACACCTACTGTAGATTTTGGGTGTAAAAAGGCAATATTAAGCCCTTCAGCACCTTTGCGGGGAGATTTATCAATAAGCTGAACACCTTTTTCCGCAAGCTCTTCAAGTGATTTCTGAACACCATCTTCAGTTGAAAAAGCTATGTGATGTATACCCTCTCCCTTTTTCTCAATAAATTTACCTATAGGTCCCTCCGGATCTGTGCTCTCCAGAAGTTCAATCTTAGTCTGGCCTATTTTGAAAAATGCAGTTTTTACTCTCTGATCTGCTACCTCTTCAATAGCATAACATTTTAGACCGAGCATCTCTTCATAAAATGGAATGGCTGATTCTAATGACTTTACAGCAATACCGATGTGCTCAATATGCGACAGTTTCATAACGAATTGTAATTAGATGATTGAAATTTATAAGTAAATATCAGGCAAAGGTATGCATTAATAAGAGTTTTAACAAAAAAAAAGTAGTCTATTTTGACTACTTTTTTCTAGGTTAAACTGTGCAAATGTTAGTTTGCCATCGTGTGATACACATTTTGTACATCATCATCATTTTCAAAACGTTCAATAAGCTTTTCAAGCTCAATCTTCTGATCCTCTGGTAATGTTTTAAGTTCAACAGTAGGAATCCTTTCAAAAGATCCTGAGACCATCTCGTAGCTCTTCTCCTCTATGAATTTTTGAATTGCTCCATATGACTCAAATGAACCATATATCACAATACAATCCTCGTCAGCAAACACCTCGTCTGCACCATAATCTATCAACTCAAGTTCCAGCTCCTCCAGATCAATACTGTTTGTTTTAATCTTAAAAACAGATTTCTTTTCAAACATAAACTCCACACTGCCTGATGTTCCTAAAGATCCTCCAAACTTGTTGAAATAGCTTCTGATATTTGCAACTGTACGAGTGGTGTTATCTGTAGCTGTCTCTACGAGAAAGGCAATTCCATGAGGCCCGTAGCCTTCGTAAACAACCTCTTTATAATCTGAATGGTCTTTTTCCTGAGCTCTTTTAATTGCCCTCTCTATATTGTCTTTGGGCATGTTTTCACTGCGAGCGTTGTAAATAAGAGCTCTTAATCTCGGGTTGTTGTCAGGATCTGTTCCACCCGACTTGGCAGCCATAGTTATCTCTTTACCAAGTCTGGTAAAGACCCTTGCCATATTTCCCCATCTTTTGAATTTTCTCTCTTTCCGGAACTCAAACGCTCTTCCCATAGCTTTTTCTTTATTGAAATTTCAGACTTTACAGAGAAAGTCTTGAAATATACTTGTCAATATCGTATCCCTCAACACTCTGAGGATATTTATCTTTAATCTTTGTATATGTCTCAATAGCCTTTGCTGTGTCACCCAGCTCCTCATACATAATTCCGGCTTTTAGCAGATAACCTGCAGCAAATGTGTTGTCTGCGTAGTCTGCAGCCTTAAGATAATTCGCAAGAGCCTCTTTGTAGTTTTCAAGTCCTGCGTATGCATCACCTATATTGCTTATAGATCTTGCCTTAAGAATAGCATCTTTGCCTTTATAGCTTTTCAAATATGAAATGGCCTTCTCATAGTTGCCCAATTGAAGTTCAGAGATGCCGGCATACATGTATACTACTTCGCCTGCTTTATTGCCATACTCTTCAATTATTTGTGCAAACCCAAGCGAGTTTCCGTCTCCGTTAAGAGCCAGAGCAAAAGAGTCTGAACGGAAGTGCTGTTCAGCCATGAATGTTTGTGCCAGCGCTTCATTAATAAGCGGTTTACGATATAAGTGCTGATAAGCGAATGCAGCTCCTGCAATAACCAATATTGCAATTGCAGAGTATAGGAGAGTTTTTTTGTGTCTCTCAATAAAATGTTCGGTTGTATTCAGCGCCTGTTCAACAGTTTGTTCAGGATCCTGGTGTTGGTTTTTCTTTGACATCTCTTCATTTTTTATGCAGGGTGCAAATTTACAATATTTTGTCTAATCTCAAATATTAACATATAAAAAAGTAGTAACTTTGTGAGAGAAACATAAATAAATGTACCTGAGTAAAATTTCCCTGACGAATTTCAAGAATTTTAAAGAGACATCAGTTGAGTTCTCTCCGGAGTTAAATTGTATTACCGGTATGAATGGTGCCGGTAAGACAAATCTTTTAGATTCTATTTACTATCTGTCAATGACAAAAAGTTATCTCTCAAATCTTGACCATTTTGCAATATCGCATGGAGAGGAAGTCTCTTATATTTCGGGTGATTACAGGCTGTCTGACAATTCCCGAGAGCTTATTGCGCTATCATTTTCAAGATCAGGAGAAAAAACCGTTAAACGAAACGGTAAGGCATATAAACGCCTGTCTGACCATATAGGAATAATTCCAATTGTTATGGTGTCACCCTATGATACTTGCCTGATTAACGAATCAGGAGAGGAGCGCAGGAAGCTTATGAACGCTGTTATCTCTCAGCTTGACAGAGAGTATCTGAGAAGTGTTCAGAATTACAATCAGCTTCTGCTCCAGAGGAACAAACTTTTAAAAATGGATAGCTACAATTCTCTTTTTTTAGAGGCTGTAACCGAGAAGATGGAGGAGAATGCCTCCTATGTCTTCACAAAAAGAGGTGAGTTCGTAAGAAACTTTGTCCCTCACGTTGTGAAATTCTACAACGAAATTTCAGGAGGAAAGGAGGGTATTTCAATTGATTATAAGTCAGATCTGGAAAGAGGTAAATTATCTGAGATTTTAAACTCAAGTATAAACAGAGAGAGACAGCTTGGATATACTGCATCGGGTATTCACAGAGATGAGCTTGTTTTCAGAATGGATGGAGAACTAATAAGAAAGGTGGGTTCTCAGGGACAGCAAAAATCATTTCTCATTTCTTTAAAATTGGCACAATACTCTCTTTTTAAGGAATTAAGCAAAATAAACCCTTTGTTACTCCTTGACGACGTCTTTGACAAACTTGATATGTCTAGAGTTGAATATCTTTTAAATCTGGTCTCTTCTGAAGCCTTTGGGCAGATCTTTATAACGGACAGTAATAAAGTAAGGATTGAGGGTATTCTTGCCAATATTGGAAATAGCACCAAGTCAATTGAAGTAGTGGGAGGGACTGTATTGTGAAAAGAAAAGACTTTATGAAAATAGGAGATCTGATTCCGGACTATATCAGAACAATGGGCATTGCTAAGGGATTGGTCGGGAATACAGTATGTTCCTCTTTTGATAAAATTCTTGATGGAAGATTTACAAGATATATAATAAGCAGAGAGTTTAACAATGGTAAACTCTATTGCAATATGAGTTCATCGGTAGCCAGAGATGCGCTCGCAGTACATAAAGGGAAGTTGATTGAAGAGATAAACTCGGATATTGGAGATAATGTGCTCAATGATATAATTCTGAGATAATTGGTTTTGCAATGGAAAAATTGATAAAGGTTACTGTTGATTCTGATATACCTTTTATTAAAGGTATAATAGAGCCGTTTGCAGATGTTGAGTATCTTAAAGGGACTGATATTACAAGAGAAGTTGTAATGGAGAGCGATGCACTTATAATACGAACCAGAACAAGATGTAACTCAGATTTACTTAATGGTACAAAGGTTAAGTTTATAGCATCAGCTACAATTGGCAGCGATCATGTTGATATTGAATGGTGTAAATCTCAGGGAATATACTTTACAAATGCAGCGGGGTGTAATGCCTGGGGAGTTGTGCAGTATGTCATTACAGCAATTTTTTACCTGTATGATAAGAGAGGAGAGAGCCCTGAGGGGAAAGTGCTTGGAATTATAGGTGCGGGAAATGTTGGTGAAAGATTAGCCAATCTGGCACAGGATTTGGGTTTCAAAGTATTAAGATGTGATCCGCCGTTGAAATCACTTCTCACAAAAGATCCGCTTTATTTCTCCTCTGAAGTGGCCTCCCTGAGAGATGAGGGCAATCCATTCAGGGTTGACAGATCTGAACTCTCCTTTGAGGATTATGCTGATTTAGAATATTTGTTGAATTACAGTGACATAGTGACACTTCATGTTCCATTGAACTCCTCTACAATTAATATGGCTAATGATCACTTCTTTCAATCCATGAAAGATGGAGCAGTATTTATTAACTCATCAAGAGGCGAGATTATCTCAGAGCCATCTCTTTTAAAGTTCAGAGAGAAACTGTCCGGTGTTGTACTGGATGTGTGGCGTGGCGAGCCTGATATAAACAGATATTTATTGAGTGTAGCAGATATTACTACACCTCACATTGCAGGATATTCACTGCAGGGGAAAATTAATGCTTCAGTTGTCTCATTAAATAATCTTGGTCGTTTTTTTGGCTTTGATGCTTTGTCAAAATTGCCTTTTGAATATCAGGAACCAAGAAGAATAAACTTTGTACCAGTCAGAGAAAACGACCCTTTTGTTAACCTTAGCAACCTTATTTTTTCATTGTATGATATTTGGGAAGACTCTAAATCTCTTAAAGATAATCCATTGCGTTTTGAATCTCTTAGAGATAATTACGCTTACAGAGAAGAGTACTCAAATGAGGTTAGGGAGTTGTTTGAAATAATAATAAAGAGAGAATATGTTTGAAAAGAGAGATTTTGAACAGTTTAGATTAATTGGGATTGATGCTGAGGCTGTTGAAATACAGATAAAACTCATAAATAATGGATTCCCATTTCTTAATATTATATCACCTGCTTCAATTAACAGGGGGATAATCATTTTAGATAATGATGAAAGGGATAGATATATAGAAAAATTCAAAACATCCAGTTCTGAGATTTCAAGATTTGTTCCGGCCTCAGGTGCAGCAACAAGAATGTTCAAGGATCTATATGAAGCTTTGGATGATGTAAATAAGGGGGGAGAAATTGATAATAACTCAAATGCCGGTCAGTTTTTTTTAAATCTGAACTATTTTCCATTTTATAATGACCTTAAAGGTATAAGTGGATTTGACCCGAACAACAAAAGTTCCGTTTTAGAGCTATTATTGACTAAGAAGGGTTTGAATTACGGCTCTTTGCCAAAGGGCCTTTTAAAATTCCACAACTATTCTGATCATTCAAGAACTGCATTTGAAGAGCAGCTTGTAGAGAGTGTCAAATATGCGACATCATATGATGGCATTGCAAAAATGGTGTTTACGGTATCTGAAGAACACCTGGATTCTTTCACCTCTTTCTACAGCTCTCTGTATAATAAATTTAAAAATGACAAGGGGACTATACTGGATGTAAAATTTACTCTTCAGAAGAGATCAACAGATACTGTAGCTGTAGGTATGGATGGACAGCCTTTCAGGAATCCTGACGGATCAATACTTTTCAGACCGGGAGGACACGGTGCATTATTGAACAATCTTCAGGAGTCCGATAGTGATATTGTCTTTATTAAGAATATAGATAATGTAACAAAAGAGGAGTATCTGTCAGACACGGTTATATGGAAGCAGACGTTAGCAGGAATATTACTGCAGATAAGAGATGAAATATTCTCATTCCTAAAAAGGCTTGATGGTGAATCTGACCCTGCACTGAATGACGAGATTATTAAATTCCTTAATGAAAGACTTTGCATTAAACTTCCTGATTTGCCGGGTGAGATTCGAAAAGATTTTTTGTACGCTAAACTAAACAGACCTATAAGAGTTTGCGGTATGGTGAGAAACGAGGGAGAACCTGGTGGTGGCCCATATATTGTAATGGATGCAGATGGCTCTACATCTTTACAGATACTTGAATCGGCTCAACTTGACAAGAGTAATAGGAATTATCAGAGTTGGATGAATGAATCCACGCACTTTAACCCGGTTGATCTGGTATGCTCAATTCGTGATTATCAGGGGAAAAAATTTGATCTTTCTAAATATGTTGATCCGGAAACAGGTTTTATCTCAAATAAAAGTATTCAAGGACAATCAATTAAAGCATTAGAGCTGCCTGGTTTATGGAACGGGGCAATGAGCAACTGGAATACAATTTTTGTAGAGGTGCCGGTCTCAACATTTAATCCGGTAAAGAGCGTGACGGATCTCTTAAGACCACAGCATTCCGGATTCAGTTATTAACTCTTTTCGGCCTCTTTTTTTCTGATTTTTTCTGAAATAATTCTCTCACACAGGAGCAGAAGTGCTATATTTGTTCCGATTCCAACCCATATTAAGGATTCTCCTGAAACAAGAAGAGCTGATGCATCTTGAATCCACCGGGAAAAAGCTGAGATATCAATATTCAGATTAAAATTCAGATTTATTCTGAAAAAATAGTGATTTAATATCAGAAGAGTACCTGTAAACACAGTAGCAATGATGACGAGCATAATATAATTATGCAGAGCTTCTCTCCTTGATTCTCTTATTGATGATTCATATTTAATCTTATCAAATATTTTGCTGTCAAATCCTAATGGCACAGATTCGTCATCAAATGCAGAGAGTATATTTTTTATTATTTTATCCTGATTATCCATAGCATAAATCAATTTTTTCGTTCATTGATAAACTCAGCCTCTTTTTTATTCTGTGAAGTTTAACTTTGACATTGGACTCAGACATCCTGCAAATCTCAGATATTTCCCGAATACTCTTTTCGTGATTGTAAAAAGAGAGTATTATGAATCTGTCGCCAGGCTCCAGCTCTTTAATCTCCTGATAAAGAATCTTAATAACTCTGTCTTTCTCACTCTCCTCAAAAACATCAATGTCAGAATTGTCAGGTACATGGGCCATGTTATCACAGGGTATATTGTCTCTCTTTTTGCTTCTTGTCTTTGATATTGACATGTTATAGGCAATTCTGAAAAGCCAGGTGGAAAAAGAGCAATCTCCCCTGAATCCGGAAAGCGAGAAATAAGCTTTTACAAATACATCTTGTGCAACCTCCTCAGCATCTTCCCTGCTTTTCACCACACCTCTTATAATTGAAAGTATCCTGGGAGATTGGAAATCAACCAGTTGCTTATACAAGCCGGTCTCGCCTGCTTTGATTCTTTCAATAATAAGTAATTCCTCCTCTCTTTTCATCATCGTTTTAGACGCTGAATTATCTTCAAAGTTACATAGTGTAACCTTTAATTCAAACTCTCGTCAAAAGAGCAAACAAATTTAAAACCAAAATTATTATGTTGGAATTTATCACAATACCCCTGACTTTTGGAATTGGTGCTTACGCCTTTTATAAAGTTGTTGAATTGTTTGTAAGAAAAAAGGAGCGTCTTATGCTTGTTGATAAGCTTAATACACTTGATAATGTGAATACAAACAACATCAACCTCTCAGGCTTATTTGGAGGGGTGAAGGTTTTGCAAAATCAGTATTTATCTCTCAGGATTGGTTCGTTGTTAATGGGTCTTGGCCTCGGTTTACTCATAGGCTATCTTATTGTTCAGATATCTTATGGTGATTTGAGAGAATTAACATGGGATTTAAGAGAGGCTCAAAGCGTAATTTACGGAGCATCAACACTACTGTTCGGAGGGATGGGACTTACTGCCGGATTCATTGCAGAAATGAAAATGAAAAACAAAAAGTAAAAATCGTTCAGTTTTATCAATAGAAAAAAGAGGGCGACTTTACTTTTTAGTCACCCTCTTTTATTTAATATTCTTATTGTTCTATTCAGGATCTTGCAACAAAAGACCGGCGCCTTTAGTTCCATCTTTGAACAGGAGAGAGTGTCTCTTAGGCTCTCTTTTTTTCCAGTCTCCTTTGTGGTATGCGTAGCTTACAATTATTGGAACTACTGTTGTAGCTTCTGCGTAAACCATCTGCTCATGTGCTGTGTTAACCTTACCCCATGAGTTTGCCTCTTTGAGTGTTGAAGATGAACAGGCTCCGTCACGAACATCGGCAACTGTTATTTGAACTGCGTATTGGTGCATAGGTACATCAAAACCGAGGCACTCAGCGCACACAACAGTATCCTGAGCAAAGTTTTTAGGTACTCCTCCACCAACCATAAAAAGGCCGCTTGTTTTTGCAGACATCTTAACCTCAGTAAGTTCACGGAAGTCAGCAACTGAGTCTATTGACAGGTATGGTTTACCCTGTTTCATTCTTTCAACCTGATGCATAACGAGTCCAAATCCGGCACTGCTGTCTGTAAATGCAGGGCAGAAAATAGGAACATTGTGCTCATAAGCTGTCTGAATCAAAGACTCTTTTTTCTTTGAGTTTGTTGAGAGCCATTTACCTATTTCGTTTATAAATTCTCTGGATGAGTATGGTCTTGCCTCAAGTGAATCTGTGATTGCTTTAATTGTTGCATCACAAGCCTGAAGTTCCTCTTCATCAATGAAGGTATCGTATATTCTGTCAATATAGTTGTCTCTCAGGTGTGTGTCATCTATAAACTGAGTTCCTCTGTAGTGCTTATATCCCAAAGCTTCAAAGAAGTCCATGTCAATGATAGAGGCACCTGTTGCAACAACTGCGTCAATCATATTGTGTTTAATCATATCAACATAGACCTGCATGCATCCTCCGGCTGAAGTACTCCCTGCCAGTATTAGCCAGTTTGTTGACTCTTTATCATTTATCATCAGCTGAAGGATGTCAGCAGCAGATGCGGTGTCTCTTGAAGAGAAGGACATCTCTCTCATGGAATCTATAAGATAAGTAGAATCCAGTTTTTTAATGTCAATGTGTTTTATTGTCTCCTGAAGGAGATCTTTTTTTGTTGGTTTCATCCTCTTTAATTTAATTTTTTTGCAAAGATAGATAATTTAAGTTAAGTACAAGTTTTTTACTAATTTTGCGGGTTCAAACCCCAATAGATAAACGTAATGTTCAAATCAAATGAGATCCGGGAATTCCAGAAGCTGGAGACACCATTTTACTACTATGATCTTGGGCTTTTAAGGAAGACTCTTGAAAGCTACACTGCAAATCTGAAAAAATATAATTATCATGCTCATTATGCGCTCAAAGCAAATGCCAATGACAGAATTCTGCAACTGATAAAAAGTTATGGACTTGGAGCTGATTGCGTAAGCGGAAATGAAGTAGCTCTTGCGCTCAAATCCGGATTTTCACCATCTAAAATTGTCTATGCCGGAGTTGGAAAATCTGATAAGGAGATAAAGACAGCTCTTAACGGTGGAATTTTCAGCTTCAATTGTGAATCTGTGCCGGAGCTGGAGATTATTAATGCTATTGCTTCATCTATGGGCAAGATAGCTTCAGTCTCCTTAAGGATAAATCCGGACATTGACGCGCACACACACAAATACATAAGCACCGGCCGTTCTCAGGACAAATTTGGCATAAGCACGTGGATGTTTCAGGAGGTTCTTGAAACAATTCAAAATTGTAAAAACCTAAAACTTCAAGGACTTCACTTCCATGTTGGCTCCCAGATTACTGATATGAAGGTTTTTGAGATGCTGACCAAGAGGGTCAATGAGATCCAGAGATGGTTTACAGATAAGGGTGTTATCATTGAAAATTTGAATCTGGGGGGAGGGCTTGGAATTGACTATGAAAATCCTGATGCAAATCCTGTTTCGGACTTTGATACTTATTTCAGTATTATAAATAAGGGTTTGGAGGTGAAGAAGGGTCAAAATGTTCATTTTGAGCCTGGAAGAACTATTGTGGCTCAGTGTGGATCCCTTATAACAAGCGTACTTTATGTAAAAACCGGAAGAGGTAAAAAGTTTGCAATACTTGATGCAGGTATGAACGATTTGATTAGACCTGCGTTGTATCAGGCTAAGCATAAGATTGACAATCTTACATCTGACAGACGAAACATGAGATATGATGTTGTAGGGCCTGTCTGCGAATCAAGCGACAGATTCGGCAAGAATATTTTACTGCCGGAAACAAGAAGAGGCGATTTAATTGCAATCAGGTCTGCAGGTGCATACGGACAGGTTATGGCGATGAAGTATAACCAAAGAGATCTGGCACCTGAGTACTATTCAGAATAGTTAGTATAAATAAAATTATAAGGATTAAACATGAGCAGAGTAAGTTCCAAGGAAAAGTACGTAGTAGATGTTTTTGAACTTTTCAGAAAAAAAGGGCTGAAGATGACCATGGATGAAATTGCTGATCATCTTAAGCTCACGAAAAAGACTCTTTACAATAATTTCAACAGTAAGGATGAACTGATGAGAACTGTTATGCAGCATGTTCTTGGAGAGATTGAGTTCAAAATTAATATGGCTTTGTCACAAGGAAGGGATGCTATTGAGGCACTCTACCTCACCAGTGACATGATGAATAAATCTTTGTCTGAAATTGGACCTCTTCTGCTTAATGACTCATCTGTGTATCTTCCGGACTTAAAACTGCTTGATCACACGAACAGGATGTCTTTCTATTCAAGGATAATTGCGGAAAATATTGACCGAGGTATATCTGAGGGGCTATACAGAAATGATTTTAATAAGGAGCTTGTAACTCTGTTTTTTACCTCTGCCATGTCAAGGATTTACTCATGGAACGGGGCTTACAAATTTTTGAAAGATCCATATGTTTTTCATTCAGAGTTAGTAAGATATCATCTTGAATCTATTGTCAACGATGATGGCAGAAGGATACTTTCCCAAATGGTTACAAAAAGAGTTTGATAATTTTTAAAAGATAAGTGATGTTTGATAATTTGATTGATAGGCTGGAGAGTTCCTTTAAGCTTCTTAAGGGAGAGGGAAAGATAACTGAGGTAAACGTTGCTGAAACGCTTAAGGACATTAGAAAAGCTTTGCTTGACGCTGACGTCAGCTATAAGATTGCAAAGACATTTTGTGATGATGTAAAGCAAAAGGCTTTGGGGCAAAATGTGCTTAAAGCTGTTCGCCCGGGTCAGATGCTTACTAAGATTGTGCATGACGAGCTAACATCTCTTATGGGTAGTGAGGCTACGGATATTAATGTTAAAGGTAATCCGGGAATTGTTCTGGTTGCCGGTTTGCAGGGTTCAGGAAAAACTACATTCAGTGGAAAACTGGCCCTAAACAGTAAAAATAAGAGAGGCCTTAAAACATTGCTTGTTGCTGGTGACGTTTACAGACCCGCAGCAATTGAGCAGCTTAAGGTTTTGGGTGAACAGGTGGGTGTTGAGGTTTACTCTGAGAATGGTGTAAAAGATCCGGTTTCAATTGCAAAAAACGCAATCTCGAAAGCAAAAAAGGAGGGATTCTCACTTGTAATTATTGATACAGCCGGGCGTCTTGCTATTGACGAGGAGATGATGAGGGAAATTGAGGCTGTAAAAAGGGCTGTTAATCCTACAGAGACTCTTTTTGTTGTTGACTCAATGACCGGTCAGGATGCTGTGGAAACCGCAAAAACTTTCAACGATAGACTTGATTTTGACGGTGTTGTTCTAACAAAACTTGATGGAGATACAAGAGGAGGTGCTGCACTATCAATAAAGGCTGTTGTAAACAAACCAATTAAATTTGTCTCATCGGGAGAGAAGATGGAGGCACTGGATGTTTTTCATCCAAAAAGAATTGCCGACAGGATTCTTGGGATGGGAGACGTAGTTTCGCTTGTTGAAAAGGCACAGGAGCAGTATGATGAAGAAGAGGCAAGAAGACTACAGAAGAAACTTGCAAAAGATCAGTTTACTCTGGAGGATTTTTACTCTCAGATTCAGCAGATTAAAAAGATGGGTAACATTAAGGATCTTGCCTCAATGATTCCCGGAGTGGGTAAAGCCCTGAAGGATGTTGACATGGATAACAGCTCTTTTAAAAGCATTGAGGCGATTATTCAGTCAATGACAAAAGAGGAGAAGAATGATCCTTCAATTCTTAATGGAAATAGAAGAAAAAGGATTGCAGCCGGAAGCGGAACCTCAATTGCTGAAGTTAACAGACTTGTGAAGCAATTTGAGGATATGAGGAAGGTGATGAAGAGCATGGCAGGAGGCGGTGCAAAAAATGCGATGCGTAATATGGCATCATTGAAAAGACGATAATAAGGATATTTAAATTGAACAGTCATGATAATTCTTGATGGGAAGGCAACGGCTGATGTTATTAAAGGTGAAATTGCTCTTGAAGTTCAGAAAATAGTCGCCCAAGGGGGCAAGATACCTCATCTTGCAGCAATACTCGTGGGTGAAGACGGGGCTTCACAAACATATGTGGGGCATAAAGAAAAAGCGTGTGCACAGGTGGGCTTTAAGTCTACGCTGCTTAGATTCCCCGGTACTATTTCTGAAGAGTTCCTCCTGTCTGAAATTGAGAGAATAAATAAAGATGGCGATATTGACGGACTGATTGTACAACTTCCTCTCCCTTCGCATATTGATGAACAAAAGGTAACTGAAGCTATAGACCCGATGAAAGATGTTGATGGCTTTCATCCTGTAAATGTTGGAAAGATGGTTCTTGGATTACCATCCTTTGTCTCCGCTACTCCCTGGGGGATAATGGAGTTGCTTGACAGATATAAGATTGAGACATCGGGCAAAAATTGTGTTATAATTGGGAGGAGCAATATCGTAGGCAGACCTATGGCAAATTTGCTGTCTCAAAAATCAAATCCCGGAGACTGCACAGTTACAATGTGTCACAGCAGAACCAAAAATTTGAAAGAGCATACTTTAAAAGCAGACATTATTATTGCTGCTCTGGGTGTGCCGGGATTTCTCAAAGGAGATATGGTTAAAGAGGGTGCTGTAGTAATAGATGTGGGAATTACAAGGGTAAAAGCTGATAACAAAAGTGGGTTTAAACTTGCCGGTGATGTTCTGTTTGAAGAGGTAGCCCCTAAATGTTCATACATAACTCCAGTGCCGGGAGGGGTAGGGCCAATGACTATTATCTCTCTACTCAAGAACACTCTTAAAGCATCAAAAAACAAATAGAGCCGGTCGGGTGACCGGCTCCGATAGGCAACCTAAATTTCAAACTAATTTCCGGCTCCGGTTCTGGAAGCCTCCTCATTATTGCCTACTTTTCTTGCTTTGGTGGCCTTACTTTGGCCAAAACGATACTGAAAACTTAACGTAATTTGTCTGCTGTTATAGCTTGAGTTAAAGTAATAATTGTTAAGTATGTCTGTATTCAGTTCCGCCCTGTTAGTTCTGGTCTTGAATATATCTGTGATATTAAGCGCAATTGTTCCTTTGTTGTCAAACAGATTTTTCTTCACTCCCAGATTTACGTCTCCTGAAGGTTTTACCTTGAAATAGCCATATGGTATACCAGATTGAACAGATCCGGTTAGCTCAATTTTGTAGTTTTTAGGCAGCAGAAATGTGGCGTTCATGTATCCATTTGCATAAACAGAACTGCTTTTAAAACCATCTGTAGTATTAGTTACGGCAAGCAAGTTTGCATTAGCATTTATCACAAGCCATTTTGCAATAGGCAATTCTGAAATTGAGAAAGATGCTCCATAAAATGCCTGCTTCCCAAAATTTTCCCATTTAAGTAACTTCTCTCCAGTCTGAACATCAAAATATGGATTCTGAATAATGACGCCTTCTGTAATCTGACCAATTAAGTTAATTGAGTAATGTTGCTTATAACCAAGAGAGAGACTAATAAGATGGCTATACTGAGGCATTAGTTCCGGATTTCCCTCAACTGAGCTGTTTGCATCTACATAAATTCTGAATGGGTTAAGCTGAAAAAATCTGGGACGATTAACTCTTTTTGTGTAAGATAGACCAAATCTGAAATCTTTACTTGGAGTGTAACCAACAAACAGGGTAGGGAAGAGGTCATTATAAACCTTATGTGTGGTTGTATCTGCACTTGTCCAGTCTCCTGATGCATCGGTAACTTCTGCTCTCAAACCACCTTTTAAGCTCCATTTAGGGCCAAATTGTCTGGCTATTGAGAAGTATCCGGCATATATGTTTTCTTTGTATCCAAACAGACTACTTAAATTATCATTTGGCTGCCAGATTCCGCCTACTTTATCTTCCCTTAAGAGATCATTATTGGTAATGCTTGTTGCCCATTTTGCCCCGGCTTCAAGTTTGTAATTTTTAAATATTATCTGTTCATAATCTGCCTTGGCAGAGATAATGTCTATTAGCTGATCTGCGTTGCTTCTGAATGTATTTGGATCTCTGGAAGGAGTCCCTTGGGCATTTGTAAAAATATTCTCCTGGAAACTGTTTTGAAGAGTTTTGTATTTTCCGTAGTCTGCATTAATAGTAAGCTCCTGACCTTCTTTGATGCTTAAAGTGTAATTAAGGTTAGCTGAGAGAGTTCTGAACTTATCACTGTTATCAATAGATGTAGCCGTCTTTTCTATAAGATTGCCATTAAGCGACAGTGTGTTTCCGGTAATATTATCATCACTATACTCTTCACTTGATCTCTCAAAACCGCTTAAAATAAGGCCAATCACATTTTTTTTGTTTATGAAGAAGTCATTGGTAAATCTAAGATTGTGAAATCTCTGATTCATATCTGACTTTGTTGAACCATCAAGTATCAATCCTCCTCCCATGTCTGTCATAGAGTAGAAATCATTAAATCTTTCATTGAACCTTGGGCTGTAGCTTAATGATGTGTTGGTTTTCTCTCCCCTGTAATTTAGATTTACAGTTCCGTCAACTCCGTCGTAATTTTTAGAATAATATGGAGAGGAAGAATATCCTGCTCGTACATATCCGTTCACACCCTTTATGAAATTCTTCTTAGTCCTGATATTAACAATACCGCCTGAACCGGATGCATCATATTTAGCAGAGGGATGAGCCATAACTTCAATCTTGTCAATTGTAGATCCATCTGTACCGCTGAGCAATTGTTCAAGCTGTTGTCCATTCATGTTTGATGGTCTTCCATCAATCCAAACCTGAACAGCAGAGCCATTAAGCAGGATGTTTCCATCAGGGTCTATACTTATCCCCGGAGTTTTTCTCAGAATATCCAGTCCGTTACTTCCCTGAGTTGAAACTGCTTCAGAAACATTAAATATTATCTTGTCAATTTTCTGCTCAATAACCGGAACTTTTGCAGTAATCACAGCAGAGTTAAGAGCCACAGCATCACTGCTGAGTCTGATATTTCCCAAATCCACTGATTGAGATGTTTCATTTATATTTACATTGAAAGTTGTATCTCTGAATCCAATGAAGGAGACCTTAACCTTACACTCGCCATAAATAACCTTATCAATTAAAAACTTACCATCTTCTCCAGATGTTGCACCACCAAGCACCTTATTCTCTTTGTTTTGTATGCTTATTGTAGCAAAAGAGAGAGGTGATCCGTTACCTTTTTCAGAAACCTTTCCGGTAATAATTCCGTTATTTCTGGCGGCTGTTGCGCCGATTGAGATCATAAAGATCAAAATAAGTGATAGAAATTTGTTATACATAGTTGTAGTGAAATATGAATACATTGTAAAGCATAATATATTATTCACACCTTTAGACGAAGACTACTCTTGATTAGTTGCACCCTTCACGGAAAAATCAAGAAATCTTTAATAATTTAGAAAATGTCAATAGCTTTTAATCCAAGTAATTCAAGTCTGCGCTTGATCTTAGGAACTTCTTCTTCAATGAATTGCTCTCTTTGAATTGAGATAATTTTATCTTTAGCTCCAGAATTTACAAAATATCCCACTCCTCTCTTGATATAAATAATTTGAGCATCCTGAAGGTGGTCGTAAGTTCTCATAATTGTATTGGGATTTACCCCCAGAATTCCTCCATACTCTCTGACAGATGGAATTCTCTCCTCCTCTTTCCATTCACCTGTTAGAACAGAGTCGCAGATGGTATCGGAAATTTGAAGATATATTGGTTTATGTTCGTTGAATTCCATGATGTCTAGTATTGTATAGTTTTCATTCTGTGATATGATCCAAATATGAACCAGGCCGGCAGAAGCCCATAAAAGAATATCTGACTGGTGTAGTAGAGTGTTTTAAAAAGGGAAGAAAAGTTTTCAAACTCCTTAATATTACTTATGTCACTTATTTTGTCAATTCTTATGTTAACATTCATATCATTCATCATCTGAAAATCATCTTTAAATACAACTGTAATAAGAAAGACAGTAATCATTGCAAAAAAGATATACAGTCCAATAGTTGATAGGAGTGTTTTGGTAACCTTGTATTTTCTGAAAAGTAAATTACAATATATAAAACCAAGCTGCATTATCAATGCCTCAACATACCCTTTTGCAAATTTCTCCCCAAGATTCAGACTTGATATTGCAAATCCGTTGAAAATATCAGGTGTTATGGTAGTTATTGCAGTGTCCACGAGTAATACAGAACAAAACGTTAGAAGGGGCAGTAAGATTACGCAATTAATCAGCATGCTCAGATACTTTTCTGTTACCGATGCCGGCAGCAGAACATAATCAATTCCCCCTTTACGGTGATTATAACTTTTGTATAGGTTAAACGGGGCAATAAGCATTGACAGCATTGCTGAAAAGAAAATAAAACTTGCTCTGCTGCTTGCAGCTGCAGTTGACTCATCACTTCCAAAAACTATAAGACTTAACCAGTATCCGGTAAGTAGGGCAGCAAATATAGCGGCAACTTTTAGCATCATATGGAATCTCTCAGAGGATTCCTTCTGAACAAGTTTAAAAAATCTGTTTATATCAAAAAATTCTTTCATGATTTTACTTTTTAAAAATATCCTTAATTAATTCTCTGTTTTGATGTACCGAGTTAAAGAGTGCCTCAATGTTTACTTTACACTCTCTTGATGTTTCATTACGACAGACATTAATGTACCCTCCCAATGTCTGTTCGCTGTAAATTGCTTTCTCAGTAATTGAAGGACTAAATTCAAAGCAAAGTTTTTCGCTTATCTCATCAATTGATGCATTCAGGAGAACTCCATTCTTGTCTAGAATAATGATTGGGTCTATTAAATTTTCAAGGTCTCTGACCTGATGTGTAGATATAACAATGCAGGAGTCATCTGTTGATGTCTGAGATATTACTCTTCTTAATTGTGCTTTAGAAGGAATATCCAGCCCGTTACTAGGCTCGTCCATGAGAATTAATTTTGTATTTGTGGAAATTGCAAAAGCAATAATAGCTTTCTTTTGCTGGCCAAAAGACAATTTTGTGAATTTTGAATTGCCATTAACCTCAAATTCTGTCATAAGTCTGCAGAATTTGTTATGGTCATAGTTTGGGTAGAACTCACCCCTTAGCCTTGCAAATTTATTTACTGCTAAATCCGGGCCTATAAAATCTTCCGGGATATAAAACAGTTCTCCAAGAAATCCCGGTTCCCTAAGGTAGGGAGTATATCCGTTTACATTACACTTCCCGCTTTTGGCCTTTAAAAGGCCACACATTATTTTGAGAAGTGTTGTCTTACCCACTCCGTTTTGTCCTAACAGGCCATATATTTTACCTGCCTCTAGTTTCAATGAAACATCGTTGAATACAACGTGTTTTGAATAATTAAAATACAGATTATCAATTGTTACCATCTTAAATTGGTTTTATTTCGTCTCGGTGTATTAGTGAAGTAGTGCACTGCAAATGTAATTCCTTTTTTCATTCTGCCAAAAAAAAGTTAGTTTTGTATTAAATTATTTTTTGATAAATGAAGAAATTATCTGTATATCTGAGCTTTCTGCTCGTGTTTTTTTTTACCGGAAATTTATTCTCTCAGACTTTTAATCATAGTGAAAAAGAGTTAAAAGAGGTTCTGACCTTTCTGGCAAGTGATGACTTGAAGGGGAGAGCGGCTGGAACAAGGGAGGACAAAAAGTCTGCAAAATTTATATCTGAAAGGTTAAGCAGTTATGGATTTATTCCCTTAATTGGCAATAATCCGCTAACTCCGTTTAATTTATCACTATACCGGGAGGTGGGGTATGGTTCATATGTAAAAATTGATTCAAAAAACCTTGTTGAATGGCGGGATTTCAAAATACATCCGCAATCGCCAAATGATTCAAACACAACCAATCTCTTTTTTGAAACAGATTCTATACAAAATTTTGAAGGATCTGCTTTGATTATAAAGGCATCAACAGACAGTATCCCCATCCTTGCTGCCAAGTATAAGGCTGTAGGTGTAAAAGCTTTATTGGTGAATAGTTCAGAAATTATATCAAAAGAGAGAAGAGGAGGTACAACTGCCCTGTCAATTCCTGTAATCCTGATATCTGAAGATGTCTATTCCTCTATTAAGTCTAAATCAGGGGTGGTTGTCAGTTATAAAACAGTCTCAAATCTGGTAGAGGGGACTACTTATAATGTTGTTATGAAATATGGCAAGGATGACTCTCCTTTGACTGTTTTAATAGGTGCCCACTATGATCATCTTGGAATGGGAGGGGCCTCTTCCGGTAGTATGAGGCCCACGGACAATGAAGTGCACAACGGAGCAGATGACAATGCCAGCGGAGTTGCAACTGCATTGGAGACAGGAAGGCTATTATCACAATTGTCAGATTCTTTGGGATTGAAAATAATTGTAGCAGCCTTTGGTGCAGAGGAGAGGGGTATAGTTGGCTCCAGAGTGCTGGCTGATACACTGAGTAAGTTAGGTCAGCTGCCAAACCTTATGATAAATCTGGATATGGTAGGGAGAATGTCTGATAGCAAACTTCAGATAGGTGGTGTGGGGACCTTTGGCAATGCAGACGAAATAGTTGCCAAAGCTAATGAGAAGAGTGATTTTGATCTGACTCTGACAAAAGACGGCTATGGTCCCTCTGACCATGCCTCATTTTACACCGCCGGAGTACCGGTACTATATTTTACCACAGGGGTACACAAGCAGTATCACACACCTGAGGATGATGTTGATTTTATAAACTTTGAAGGGATGGGGCGGATTGCTGTTTATATATCTTCTGTTGTCTCCGGTGTTTCTGCCTCCGGAGTACCGGCCTATATTAAAACAGAGGCTCCCCAGACAATGTCCAGAGCCTCTTTTAAAGTTACTCTGGGTGTAATCCCAGACTTCACATATGAAAATGGTGACGGCTTCAGGGTGGGTTCTGTAAGTGCAGGCAAACCGGCTGAAAAGGGTGGTATGGTAGCTGGAGATATAATCAAAAAAATGAATAATAAGACTATATCAAATATTTACGAATATATGACTATGCTTGGAGAATTGAAAAAGGGGAATGTTTTGCATGTTGAGATAGACAGAGATGGAAAAATTATCAATTTGGAAATTCAATTATGAAAAAAGTGCTTTTATGGATAGCTGCTATCCTCATCACATTATCAGCTGTTTACTTTCAAAGAGTTACCGGTCCCACTAAACCTGTAAAGGTGGAATTTAAATACAAGGGCTCCTCCTGTGATGCTGTTTTGTTAAGAAGCACTGAAACAACGCTCACTCATGAAGAGGCAGACGGAGATTACAAATCTTCGGAAAAAAAATCACCACTAAGGATTATGATATCTAACTTACCTGATGAGGTGAGTGTTGAACTGACATACTCTCTCTATCCCGGAGAGTGGAAGAGAGATACTCTTAAATCATCAAGAGAGGGTGATACATTCATCTTTGAAGTGCCCTCTCTGCCCGCAGCGTCAAAAATTAAATATTCGGTATTTCTAATTGATAATGAAGATAGAACATCAGTGGGAGAGGGGGATGTAATTCTTCGCTTTAAGGCTCCTGTTCCTGCTTATATACTGGTTCCTCATATCATTCTTATGTTTATTGCCATGCTGTTTTCTAATTTTACAGGCATAGCTGCATATTTTGAAAAAATCAAAATTGATAAATATGCTTTGTTTGTCCTTGTTACACTTGGAGCAGGCGGTTTAATTTTAGGCCCGTTAGTGCAAAAATATGCATTTGATGCATACTGGACAGGCTGGCCATTCGGCGAGGATCTGACTGACAATAAAACGCTTGTAGCTTTTATAATATGGTTAACAGCCTGGTTGTTAAATAGAAAAAAGGGAGGCAGAAAATATTTATATATTGTCGCCGCCCTTGTAATGCTTTTAGTCTATTCAATACCTCACAGTACTGCAGGATCTGAGTATGACCACTCAAAAGGAGAAGTCATAACAGGTCGCTAATATTTGTGAGTATCAGGTTTTGAAAGATCTTCATTGCTCATTTTAACCTTTGTCATTGCTCTCCAGACATAGTATATGTATCCCATTACAAATGGTACCATAAGTGATGCATAGGCCATGGTTTTTAGTGTAAACTCACTGGATGAACTATTTGCCAGAGTAAGTGAATACTGAGGATCTACCGTTGATACAAAGAAGGCAGTATTATTGAAAGCAGCACAAATAAGCAGACTCCATACGGCAAGCACTACTCCGCCACCGGTCATGAAAAAGCTGCTTTTTTGAGCAGATTTACCAAATATATTCAGACTTAATCCTCCAAGAACTAACAGAACGCCGGTCAGTAACATAATTAACGGCCAAATCATCTCTGTCATATTAAAGAAGTATTTATACCTTACAGGAGATATAAGCCCATTTTCAGGATTTACATAGTAACCGGTCATAGTAAAGAGAGCAATCAGGAATGCAACAAATCCAAGAACAAAAGCCGGCCCGGTAATCTTAATCTGATTTTTACATTTTCGGAAAAGAGATTCAGAGTCAATCTGCATCATTACATACATAAGACCAAGGGTTCTGGCGGCAAGATACACGACAACTCCTAAAAGAAGGTTAAAAGGATTTGCGATAGCCTCAAGACCATGCCATCCGTTTGTCCAGTATGATATTGTCGGCTGGAATGTGTCTGCAATACTGCTTTTATTCATTACAAAGGAGCCCCCTGAGAAAAACATACCTACTGCAACACCAAGTAAGATAGTTCCAAATGTTCCATTCAGGAAAAGGAAAGTTTCGTATGTTTTCGCGCCTAGAAAGTTTCCTGCTTTACCTCTGTATTCAAATGAGACGGCCTGGATTACGAATAGAAACAGTATTGACATCCATAACCAGTATGCTCCTCCAAAGCTTGTAGAGTAATATAGTGGAAATGATGCAAAAACAGCTCCCCCGAATGTAACAAGTGTTGTAAATGTCAACTCCCATTTATGTCCCAGAGCATTAACCAGTAACGTTTTTTCATCCTTCTCTTTTGCAGTGCTGAAAAGAAGAGACTGACCCCCCTGAACAAACATCAGGAAAACCAGCAGTGACCCTAACAGGGATACGATAAGCCACCAGTATTGTTGAAGTATATATATCATAGTTAAATCTTTTTAATGAATTTATATCAGGCTCCGGGCCCTTTTTTGATAACTTTTATCATGATTCCTATCTCGGCAATGAGTAAGATGGTAAACAAAACAAAAAACATTATCAGTGTTGTCTGAACCGATCCGGCATTCACTCCCGAAACAGCTGCATTAACCGGAAGCAAATCCTGTATGGTCCAAGGTTGTCTTCCAACTTCTGCTACTACCCATCCTGCCTGAGAGCATATATAAACTAGAGGGATACTTGCAATAGCGAGCCAGTGGTACCATTTGTGCTTACCAATAATTCCTTTATACTCCATGTAAAGAGTAAGACCCAAAAAGAGCAGAAAGAAGCCGCCGAGTAGTACCATTATATGAAACGCATAGAATGTAAGGGGGATATTGGGAACAATATCAGTAGGCTTCTCAATATAGCCATACCCAAAATGGTCAAAGTTATCCATAAGCTGTTTATATGCTATATCTTTGCCCTCTTCGTCACCGGCTTTGCTGGCCTTCCTGTATTCAGCTAGCCCTGCAATTGCAAGTTTACCTAATGCCATTCTCTCTTCAACCGGTGGAGCTATTTTCTCATTACCGTTACGATCTGTGTAAATGTACCCGCCTTCAAGAATATCCTCTACACCTGGAACATAAGTGTCCATTTTTCTATTAACCAGAAGTGATAATCCCTGTGGTATTGAAATGTTAAGCCAGAATGGCTTCTCATTTTTATATTTAAGAGGATTATCGTAATAATCATTAATTTGCTTACCAGGATTAAGGATTCCTATTGCTACAATTCCGGTGCCTTCATGACTCTTGTAAAGGCCCTCCATCGCAGCAAGTTTCATTGGCTGTTTCTTAGCTACATGTACTGCCGATCCGTCACCTGACCAAATAAGAATAATTAAGGACACAAGACCAAAAATTGCAGATATTTTTATGCTTTTTCTGGCAAACTCCTCTTCTCTCTTTTTCATTAGGAACCAGGCAGAGACCCCAATTACAAATATTGCAGCAAGTACATATCCGTTTGTTGTAGTGTGGATAAATTTATTAATAGCTACCGGAGAGAGTGCAACTGACCAGAAATCAACCATTTCGTTTCTGGCTGTGTCCGGATTGAATTGCATACCCGTTGGAAATTGCATCCAGGCATTTGCAACCAGAATCCAGAGAGCAGATAGATTTGTACCTATTGCCACGAGATATGTGGAGAGAAGGTGGGTCTTTTTGCTTACTTTGTTCCATCCAAAGAACATAACTGCAAAAAAAGTACTCTCCAGGAAAAAGGCAAGAATTCCTTCAATTGCCAGTGGAGCACCAAAAATGTCCCCGACAAACCAAGAGTAGTTAGACCAGTTAGTGCCAAACTGAAATTCCAGGATTAGCCCTGTTGCAACTCCTATGGCAAAGTTTACGGCGAAAATATTCATCCAGAATTTCGCTGTTCTTTTCCAGAATTCATTGCCGGTTCTTACATAGTACGTCTCCATAATAGCTATGATGAACCCGAGCCCCAGGGTGAGCGGTACAAAAATCCAGTGGTACATTGCAGTCAGAGCAAACTGGAGTCTTGACAAATCAACAAGTGAAGCTAAAATCATGGTTTAAGGTATTAGTTTATTTTATTTAGGATTAATTAGATTCTCAATTACTTTATCACTCTTCTCTTCCACTGTATTGTATTCCCGCAGATCAGACCTGAAGAAGAAAAGCTTCAGTATGAAAAACATAATGAATAGTTTTATTGCTATTATCAGCCAAAGTGTTTTACCAAGAGAGGTCATATTCCTGAAACCTTCATAGTAGAACCGCCATATTCTCTTGAATATATTGTCTTTCATAGATGAAAATTTGCTCTAATATAGTTTTTTTTTTGCTTGGGCAAAAGTGAAAAGGTATATTTGTCTAAAATATAGACCACATATGGAAAGAAGAAATTTTCTAAAATCGGCCCTTCTAGGGGGAATCGCAGGAGCAGTCCAGCTAAAACCAGAAAATTTGTTTGCCTCTGAAAGTAAAGAGGCTCAGAAACCAAACGATCTTGTGGCAGTTATGGGTGGTGAGCCAGTTGCTATGTACAAAAGAGGTATTGCAGCCATGGGAGGAATTACAAAATTTGTTAAAAAAGGGAATAGGGTAGTAGTCAAACCTAATATTGGCTGGGATAAAAAGCCTGAATATGCAGCAAACACAAATCCAGAGCTTGTAGCTGCAATTGTAAAGGACTGTCTCTCTGCCGGAGCTTCAGAGGTAGTAGTCTTTGACCATACATGTGATGAATGGCAAGCTTGTTATAAGAACAGCGGGATTGAGGCGGCAGCCAGGGCAGCCGGTGCCAAAGTGGCATTTGCACATGACGAAAAATATTACAAAGAGGTTTCTCTTCCAAAAGGGTTGAGGCTCAAGAGTGCTAAAATCCATGAGTCAATTGTTGATTGTGATGTATGGATTAATGTTCCTGTTTTAAAAAATCATGGTGGTGCGAAAATGACCATGTCTATGAAAAATTTTATGGGGATTGTGTGGGACAGGAGATTTTGGCATGCAAATGATCTTCAGCAATGTATTGCAGACTGCTCAACATACTCTAAGATGCCGGTTCTAAATATTATAGATGCATACAGGGTTATGACTCAGAACGGACCTAAAGGCAAGACTACTGATGATGTTGTACTTGCAAAGGCTCTCTTTATGTCAACAGATATTGTTGCAGTTGACACAGCTGCTCTAAGATTTTTTAATCAGTTTAAGGAGATGAGAATTGAGGATGTTTCACATATTCAAAAGGCTGAACGGGCTAAAGTGGGAACAACTAATCTTGATGCGATTAAAGTTGAGAGAATAAAAATCTGAATGTAATGTATAAGTGGTTAAAATGGGGTAGGGTAGCTGTTTCGCTTGCAATAACTATTCTGATTACCCTTGCTTTTCTTTTTTTCTCTAACAGAGATAATTTATTCTTTTCAAAGCTGCTGACTATACAGTTTGTTCCGGCACTACTGGGTGTTTTTACAGGCTCTGCAGTAGTCCTGGCCTCTTTATTTATTCTGGTCTTATTATTTGGAAGGGTATATTGTTCAACAATATGTCCGCTTGGAACAATGCAGGATACAGTATGGCGAATCACTTCGCTGTTCAGAAGCAAAAAATCAAAGAGATTTACCTATTCAACTCCTAGTAAATTTCTTAGATACTCATTTCTAGTATTATCTGGCATTCCGCTGCTTTTTGGATCGTCTTTTGTAATTTCACTTCTGGATCCATATTCAAATTATGGTAAAATATCCTCTGAAATTTTAAGCAGAAGCGAGCAGTTCATTCACAATGTGCTCTCTTCTATTTTCCCCGATACTATCTTTTTCAGAAGTTACTCACAGTTTATTGCATTATCTTTCTTTTTTGCCCTCGCTTTTTTGATTTTGGTAATATTGATGAGCGCATTCAGAGGAAGGTTGTATTGCAATACAGTATGCCCTGTAGGAACTACGCTCGGTCTGTTCTCCAGGTTTTCCGCTTTCAGTCCGGTTATAGATAAAGAGAGTTGTAACAAATGCAGACTTTGTATCTCAAATTGCAAATCTGAGTGTATAGATATAGAGAAAGCAGAGATTGATGCATCCAGATGTGTAGCCTGCTTTAACTGCATGACAGTCTGTAAAAAATCAGCTGTCAAATACAAATACATGTGGGGTAAAGGCGGGCAAAAAACAGAGAAACCTGTTTCAGGCAGAAGAGAGGCTCTGTTAACAATGGGATTGATGGGTTCATTTATTGCAGCCCGGGCGGTAACTAAAAAATATCTTTCGTCTCCTAAAGAGACTGAAAACGGTATTGCCCCTCCGGGAGCCATAAGCGTGTCAAATCTCAAAAATAACTGCACAACTTGTCAGGCCTGTGTTTCAGCTTGTCCTAACGGAATAATCAAACCGGCAACCGGTGAGTATGGAATCAACGGACTTTTAATGCCTGTACTTAGCTTTGAAAAACATTTCTGTGGATATGACTGCAATGTATGTACTCAGGTATGTCCTAATGGTGCTCTGATACCATTAAGCCTTGAAGATAAAAAGCTGACTCAGATAGGACAGGTAAGATTTTACGAAGAAAAATGTATTGTTGTTACTGATAATACTGCTTGCGGAGCATGCGACGAACATTGTCCTACAAAAGCTATCACGATGGTCCCTTATGGAGATGCAGGGCTTACAATACCTGTTGTAGACAGAAATATCTGCATAGGCTGTGGAGGGTGTGAATATGTTTGTCCCGCAATTGAAAAGGCGATGCTTATTGAACCGAGAGCTGTGCATCAGATTGCACAGAAACCAAAAGAGGATAAGCAGGAGAAAATAGTTGTAGATGAATTTGGATTCTAATCGTCGCCCTTCAGTAATGAGGGGCGAAGTTTTTTAGTTCGTTCCATTGATTGCTCTTCTTTCCAGGCATTTATTAATTTTGGATTGCCTGAAAGTAAAACATCCGGAACTTTCCACCCGTTAAAATCTGCAGGTCTTGTATAAACTGGTGGGGCCAGCAGTTCATCCTGGAATGAGTCACTCAATGCAGACGTCTCATCGCCAATTGCTCCCGGAATCAATCTGACTATTGAGTCAACCAGGACTGCAGCCGGAATCTCACCTCCGCTTAAAACATAATTACCAATAGATACTTCCAGGGTGACCAGATGTTCTCTGATCCTGTGGTCAATTCCTTTGTAATGACCACAAATAATGATAAGATTACCTTTGCACGATAACATATTTGAAACCGGCTGATCAAGCAGAACGCCATCGGGAGTCATATAAATTATCTCGTCATACTCCCTCTCTTCTTTAAGTTTTGCAATCAGGTTAAAGATTGGTTCAATCATCAGCACCATTCCTGCCTCTCCGCCAAATGGATAGTCATCTACCTGCCTGTAATTTCCTTTGCCAAATTCTCTGATATCATGTACTTTGATGCTTGCAAGCCCCTTCTCTTTAGCTCGTTTAACAATTGAGTGATTGAGCGGACTATCAAGCAGTTCAGGTACTACTGATAAAATATCTATATGTATCATGCCGCAAATTTACATAAATCACCGCTTTGGCAAATTTTTTTTATATTTGCGGGTTATTAAACATAATTGTCTTGTACTAATGAACCAGGAATTGAACACACCAGCCCTAAACGAGCAAAACGGCGAAGAGAATCTCCCTGATATTATTCAGGAAGAATCTGTATCTGAGAATCTAGATTATTCTGCAAAAAGCCTTTTGGAAATTATTGATGCTTTCCAGAAGATGCTGGATCGTGCAGACCAGCAGGAACTTTATAAAAATGCTGATATAATCAAGGCGGCATTTTACAAAGTTCTGAAAAAAGAGAAAATTGCAGCAGGATTTCAGATCCCGTCAGACTCTTCTGATACAAACGAAGAGGAGAGTGCAGAAAACCTGGTCTCAAATAATCCGTTTGCAGAGCTTGAAAGGGGATTTAAAGAGTTATACCAGAATTACAAGACAACCAGAACATCCTTTATTCAGAACATTGAAAAACAAAAGGATGAAAATCTCAGAATCAAACTTGAGATAATTGAGGAGTTAAAGGCATTGCTTGAGAAACAGGAGGACCTTAACCATACATTTCCTGCATTCAGGGAGCTCCAGAACAGGTGGAAAGCAACAGGTCCTGTTCCACAGGCTGCAAATAAGGATGTCTGGGAGTGTTATCAGTTTAACATTGAGAAATTCTACGATTTTGTAAAAATAAATAATGAGTTAAGAGATCTTGACTTAAAGAAAAATCTTGAAATTAAGACAGATTTGTGTGTTAAGGCTGAGGAGCTGATTAATGAAAATAACGTAGTTGAGGCATTCAGAAAGCTTCAGAAACTTCATGACGAGTGGAGAGAACTGGGCCCTGTTCCTAAGGAGCTGCGCGAAGAGATATGGGAGCGTTTTAAAAAGGCCACCTCCTCAATTAACAAACGTCAGCAGGAGTTTTTTGAAAGACTTAAAGAGGATCAAAGGCATAACCTTGAGCTCAAAGAGGCAATCTGTGAAAAGGCAGAGGCTATTGCAGTGCTTGAAAATATTGATGGAAAAGATTGGAACAACCTTTCCAAACAGATAGAAAACCTACAGGCTGAGTGGAAAAATATCGGATTCGCATCAAGAAAAGAGAATCAGAAGATATATGACAGATTCAGAGCCGCTTGCGATAAGTTTTACAACTCTAAAAGAGACTATTATTCAGGCTTTAAAGTTCAAATGCAGGACAATCTGGATAAAAAGATAGCTCTCTGTGAACAGGCAGAGGCTCTTAAATCTAGTAATGACTGGAAGAAAACAACAGATCAGCTAATCAATCTTCAGAAAAAATGGAAAGAGATAGGCCCTGTAGCAAGAAAACAGTCAGATGCAGTTTGGAAAAGATTCCGTGCAGCCTGTGATGAGTTTTTTGAGAATAAATCAAAACATTTCAGTTCAGTTGATGAATCATATGAAGAGAATCTTAAGAAGAAGCTTGAATTAATTCAGGAGATTAACGATTATAAGACAGATTCTAAAACATCTGAAAATATTGAAGCACTTAAGGACTTCCAGTCAAGATGGTCTGAACTGGGATTTGTTCCTATCAAAGATAAGGAGAGAATTCAGGCAGCATACAGACATGCGATTGACTCAAAATTTGCTGACATCAGATCTAATGAAAATGACCATAAGATAGACAGATACAAAAAGCACATTAAAGAGCTTCAAAGCTCCGGAAGAGGTGACAGAGGTATAAGAAGTGAAAGAGACAAGCTGGTTCAGAAGTTCAGGCTAATGGAGAATGATATTGCTGTTTGGGAAAACAATATGGGATTCTTTGCAAAATCAAAAAATGCAGAAGCACTTTTGCTTGAACTGGATAAAAAGATTGCCAGGGCAAAAGAGGAGCTGGCCCAGATTGAAGAGAAGATTAAAGTTATTGACAATCAACAGGATTAAATTTTATAATGAATAAAAATTCAATTCTTGGCTTCGTACTAATTGGAGTCATATTAATTGCTTTCAGCTGGTATAATTCAAAAATTATGCAGGAGCAGGGAGCTGACAAAGGTAATATTGACTCTGCTGCTGTATTTGCAAATGACTCATTGTCTGCAGGTAGGAGCGAAACACTTGCTGTGAATAATCAAATAATTACAGACAGCAGTATTTCGGAATCACCGTATAGAGATTCAATGCTAATAAAAGCAAGCAGGAGTGAAGAGTCTTTTTCTACTCTTGAAAACGAAAAGATAAGGGTTGTGTTTTCAAATGTAGGTGCACAACCACATAAAGCAACTATAAAGAATTATACAACTCACGATAAGAAAGAGCTGGTTCTTCTCAGAGAGGATTCCGGTAATCTTTCCCTAAGACTTTTTGCAGGTCAGGACATTCAGACAGACAAGTTCGCTTTCGAACTTGCTGAAAGTGGTGATACGACATTGGTATACAGACTCTTTGTTGATTCATCATCATTTATTCAGTACAGGTATACTCTTCCTGCAGACAGCTACATGCTCTCTCTTGATGTCACCTTTAAAGGGATGGATGGATTGGTTCCAAGGAATGTAACCTCTGCGGATTTATTGTGGAGGCTGGATTTGCCTAGGCTTGAAAAGGGTTACGATAATGAGAAGAATTATTCTACCATCGTATATAAGTTTCCAAATGTAAAGGGGGTTGAAGACCTGGGTCTCAGAAAAGATACTTCAGAAGAGGATGTCAGAACAAAGGTAGAATGGATTGCTTTTCAGCAACAATTCTTCTCGGCAATTTTAGTTGCAGAAAACAGCTTCAGTAATGCCAGAATGAGTTATGCATTCATGCCGGAGGGAGATAAAGACAACACTCTTATGAGATGTGAGGCATTCATGCAAATTCCATATTCTGATGGAGAAGAGACATCAATACCACTGAATATGTACTTTGGCCCTAACCACTTTAGGACATTGAAGTCTTATGATATGGGTTTTGAAAAGATTGTTCCTCTGGGTGGATGGCTGATTGGATGGATCAACAGATATATTATTATTACTGTATTTGACTTTTTGAGCAAATTCATAGGGAATTTCGGGATTATCATTTTGATCCTGACGCTTCTGATTAAGCTTGTAATTTCACCATTGACATTTAAGTCATACATATCATCTGCAAAGATGAGAGTTCTCAAACCTGAAATTGACAAGATAAATGCAAAGTATCCTAAGAGTGAGGATGCTATGAAGAAACAGCAAGAGACTATGGCTTTGTACAGCAAAACGGGAGTAAGTATGTTTGGCGGATGTCTGCCAATGTTGCTTCAGTTTCCTATCCTTTTTGCAATGTTCAGATTTTTCCCTTCATCTTTTGAATTAAGACAAGAGAGTTTCCTCTGGGCGAAAGACTTAAGTACATACGATTCAATCCTTGATTTTGGATTTACAATTCCACTCTTTGGAGACCATTTAAGCCTGTTTGCGCTACTTATGGCAGCCTCAACCTTCTTCTATTCAAGAATGAATATTGATCAGATGAATTCAGGTCCTCAAATGGCAGGAATGAAATATATGACACTCTATTTTATGCCGCTGTTTCTGCTTTTCCTGGGTAATAACTTCTCAAGCGGACTGAGTTACTACTATCTTCTTTCAAACTTGATAACAATGATTCAAACATGGGCCATAAGAAGATTCTTTGTTGACGAAGAGAAGATTTACGCAAAACTAAAGGAGAAGGCTGCACAGCCTAAGAAAAAATCAAAGTTTCAGGAGAGACTTGATGCAGCTTATAAAGCTCAGCAGCAGCAAATGAAAAATAAAAGGTGAGTGTAAAGGTTAACATAAATAATATTCTAAGAGAGCTGCCGTCAACCACAAAGTTGGTGGCAGTTTCTAAATTTATGCCTGATGAACTGATTCTGGAGGCATATAATGCTGGTCACAGAGATTTTGGAGAGAACAGGCCACAGGAACTGGCCGGAAAAATGGAGAGATTACCATCTGACATAAAATGGCATTTTATTGGCAGGCTCCAAACAAACAAAATCAAAATGATCATTGACAAAGTTCATCTTATTCATTCAGTTGATTCAATAAGACTGATAAGTGAACTATCAAAGGAGGCTTCAAAAAGGGGCATTGTTCCAAACATATTGTTGCAGCAACACATATCATGTGAAGAGAGTAAGCAGGGATTTTCAACAGACGAAATTATACAGGCTGCTGAATATGCTGCGCAATGTGGAAATCTCAAAATAAGAGGAGTAATGGGGATGGCCTCTTTTATAGAAGATAATTTAAGAATCAGAGATGAATTCAGATCATTAAAAGACTCATTTGAAACTCTGAAAAAAACTTATTTTACAACAGATTCCTCTTTTTGTGAAATATCAATGGGTATGTCCGGAGATTATAAAATTGCAATAGAGGAGGGGAGTACTATAGTGAGGATTGGAACAGGCATTTTTGGATCAAGAGGATATTGATTTATAATCTCCAATCAATAGGATTGCTCCCAATGTATTCTAAGTAATCATTAGCTTTTGAAAAATGTTTACATCCAAAAAAGGCTCCCCTGGCAAGCGGGGAAGGGTGCGCCGCCTCCAGTACAAGATGCCTTTTATTGTCAATTAGTTCACGCTTACTTCTGGCAAAATTTCCCCAAAGCATAAAAACTAATCCATCTCTCCTCGCAGATAACTCCCGGATAACAGAATCAGTGAATATTGACCATCCTATTTTTGAGTGAGAGGCCGGTAATCCGGCCCTCACAGTTAGAACAGAATTAAGCAAAAAAACACCCTCTGATGTCCACTTTTCCAAATTCCCTGATTGAGGGAGTGGAATGTTCAGGTCATCCCTCAGCTCTTTAAAGATATTTTGTAAGGAGGGCGGTTGAGGAACACCATCAGGGACAGAGAATGAGAGTCCATGTGCCTGTCCCTCTCCATGGTAAGGATCCTGCCCTAATATTACTACCTTTACTTTATTAAATGGAGTTGAATCAAATGCTCTAAATATATTGCCACCTCGTGGATATACAACTATTCCAGAAGCAATTTCTTGCTTCAAATATGATACAAGTGCCTTAAAATAGTCTTTATCAAACTCATTTTTAAGGACCTCCATCCAGGAATCCTCAATTCTCACATTCATACTTATTAATTGAATATGTAATCAAGTACTTCATCTATTTTCTTAAAGTATTTGAATTCAAGTCCTTTAATATATATATCCTTAATATCCTTTATATCTTTTTCGTTATCAGAAGATAGCAATATGGTTTTTATGCCTGCCCGTTTTGCTGCGAGAATTTTTTCTTTTATTCCCCCAACAGGAAGTACCCGGCCTCTTAAAGTAATCTCACCAGTCATCGCAATTCCGCTTCTGACACCCTTTTTCATCATTGAAGAGGCCATTGCGCTTACCATTGTGATGCCTGCAGAAGGTCCATCCTTAGGGATGGCGCCCTCTGGAACATGAATGTGAATATCTTTCTCCATGAACTCTTTATGAGTCATGCCAAGCTTTTCAGGATGTGATTTAAGATATTGATATGCAATTATTGAAGACTCTTTCATTACGTCACCAAGATTACCGGTTGTTGAAAGATTTCCCTTCCCTTTGCTAATACTGCATTCAATAAAGAGAATCTCTCCTCCGTTTTGTGTCCAGGCAAGGCCTGTCACAACACCAGCCCCTTCATTGCCCTTTTGAACATCGTGCTGGTTAGTTGGAATTCCAAGTATCTCCCTAACCTCTTTTGGCCCCAGAACCGCCGGCAATTTCTCGTTAAATGCAATTCTTTTAGCTGTAACTCTTGCTATTTTTGCAATCTGTTTATCCAATCCTCTTACACCTGACTCTCTGGTATATTCATCAACGATTGTATCCAGTCCCTTAGAGTTAATTTTAAGCTGCTCTTTTGTTAAACCATGAGCCTCTCGCTGCTTGGGCAATAGATGATCCTGTGCAATATACCTCTTCTCTTCAGCAAGGTATCCGCTAACATTAATCATCTCCATCCTGTCTCTCAGTGCCGGATGTATTGTGTGAATATTGTTTGCCGTTGTTAAAAAGAGAACTTTTGAAAGGTCATAATCAATATCCAGGTAGTTATCATGGAAAGTTGTATTTTGTTCTGGGTCCAGTACCTCTAGAAGAGCAGAGGCCGGATCCCCTCTGAAATCACTACTGACCTTGTCAATCTCATCCAGAACAATGAGGGGATTAGAAGTACCTGCCTTTTTAATTGCGCTTACAATTCTGCCTGGCATTGCACCTATGTATGTCCTTCTGTGACCCCTTATCTCAGATTCGTCATGCAGTCCTCCAAGGGATATCCTTCCGTATTTCCTGTCAAGAGCTTTTGCGATTGATTTGCCAAGCGATGTTTTACCAACACCGGGAGGGCCATAGAGGCATAAAATGGGGGATTTCATATCTCCCTTTAGTTTTAACACAGCCAAGTGTTCAATAATCCTCTCCTTCACCTGATCAAGTCCAAAATGGTCCGAATCAAGAGTTTTCCTGGCATGGTTCAGATCCAGATTATCTTTACTGGCCTCATTCCATGGAAGTTCAATAAGAAACTTCACATAAGAGAGCTGTATATTATAGTCAGGCGAGTTTGGATTAGTTCTCTCCAGCTTCTGTAACTCCTTTTCAAAAGTTTCAGCAACGTGTAAAGGCCATTTTTTATCTTTTGCCTGCTGTCTTAAATCATTAAATTCTTGAATATTATTATTAATCCCAAGCTCTTCCTGAATTGTTTTAAGCTGATTGTTTAAATAATACTCTCTTTGTTGCTGGTCAATTTCACTTCTTACTTTTTGTTGAATGTCATCTTTAATCTTAAGCAGATCTATATGCCTGTTCAGTAATTCCAGTAATTTTAACGCCCTGCTCTTAAGTTTGTTTTCCCTCAGAAGAGCCATTTTATCAAGTGGATTTTCAATCTCCATACTTGACGCAATAAAATTTATCAGAAAACCATGTCCCTCTATATTCTTAATTGCAAATGCAGCCTCTTGAGGTAAATTTGGAGAGAGTTTTATAATTTGAAGAGATGCGTCTTTTATTGAACTGGTAATTGCCTCCAGCTCTTTTGAGGCTCTTTTGCTGATCTCCTCTTCCAGATATTTTACAGTTGCTGTAAAATATGGCTCTTTAAATAAAATATCTATAATTTTAAAACGTTTTATACCCTGTAAAATAATTGTAGTGCCTCCGTCTGGCATCTCAATTATTTTGATAATTCTTGCCAGTGTTCCTGTTTCAAAAAGATCTCCTTCGTTCGGGTCCTCTATCCTAGCATCTTTCTGAGCAACAGCACCTAGAATTTTATCCTTTGAATATACATCCCTTACAAGCTTTACAGACTTTTCTCTCCCTACAGTTATCGGTATAATGGTATCCGGAAAGAGAACGGCATTTCTCAGTGCAAGTATTGGAAGTGTATCAGGCATAATTACATCTCTGGTGTCCTGACCACCTTCAAAACTCATGACCGGAATCATACTCATGTCGTCTCCTGTGGATTGCTGAAATATCAGATTTTTAACTTTCATATAATGGTATCTGTTTATGTCAAATTGTCACTCGGGTCTACCCATAAATTAGAAAACCCTGCTCTATTAATGGTGTCAATCTCTGTGCCAAGATAAAAAAACGGTATCATTTTTGCTGCAACTGTAAATAGTTACCCTATAATGTAATAAAAAAATATTAGACGGACAGACAATTTTAGCTGATTATACAAAAAAAAACCCCAAAGTTTGCGTAAATCAATAAAATAATAGTAATTTTGTTCGTCAAAAAAATTGACTAACCCTTTAAATTATTTAATTATTATGACAAAAGCGGATATCGTAAACGAAGTTGCAAAAGCAACCGGAATGGAAAAAATCGCTGTGCAAAATGTTGTTGAAAGCTTCATGGACAGTGTTAAAGACTCTTTAGCAAAAGATAAGAACGTTTATCTTCGCGGATTTGGCAGTTTCATAGTTAAGAAACGTGCAAAAAAGACAGCCAGGAACATTTCAAAGAACACTACACTTGTTATTCCTGAGCACTTCATCCCTTCGTTCAAACCTGCAAAGGTATTTATGAACAAGGTTAAGAACAATGTAAAGTAATATTACTTTATTTAAGTAAGTAAAAATAATCAAATTATGCCAAGCGGAAAGAAAAGGAAAAGACACAAAATGGCGACTCATAAGCGCAAAAAGCGTCTGCGTAAAAACAGGCACAAAAAGAAAAAATAGAGTTGCTTTTTTAGTCTAGAGTGCGTGATAATCTAAAGCAAATCTCAGGATTTGCTTTAGATTTGTTCATTTAAAAATGGTCAATGGAGAAAGATCTTATTATTGATGTAAACACTACCGAAGTATCCATAGCACTTCTTGAGAACCACAGACTCACTGAGCTGAACAAGGAGCTGAACAACGGTCACTATTCGGTAGGTGATGTTTATCTTGGAAGGGTGAAGAGAATAATGCCTGCGTTAAACGCGGCATTTGTTGATATTGGAGACAACAAAGATGCATTTATCCATTACTTGGACCTGGGTATAGCCTTTAAAGCTCTGGATTGGTTTACCAGACATATTGGCTCCAGTAAATTATCTCACAGTGACCTTTTTTCAGGTGTTAAAACAAACGACATTCTTGAAAAAGAGGGAAAAATTGCAGATATTCTCAAACCGGGGCAGCTGATAGTTGCCCAAATAGTTAAGGAACCTATTTCTACCAAAGGATCCAGATTAACCTCAGAGATATCAATAGCCGGAAGGAACATGGTGCTTATACCATTTTCCGATAAGGTAAATATATCTCAAAAGATCACCTCAAAAGAGGAGAAAAAGAGGCTGGAGCGTTTGGTTTATAGTATTTTACCACCAAATTACGGTGTGATAATCAGAACAGCCGCAGAGGGAAAGAGAGCAGCAGTACTTGACGGCGAGCTAAAATCTTTAATAAAAAAGTGGGAAGACTCTTGGAGTAAACTTGCTAAAGGCAGTGCTCCGCAACTGTTGTTTACAGAAAACAGCAGAACAACCACTATACTCAGAGATCTTTTAAATGAGACTTTCACTAATATTTATGTTAATGATGAGTCAATTTATGAAGAGGTCAGGGACTACATATCAGTAATAGCTCCTGAACATGAGAAAATTGTAAAATTATACAAAGGGGCCCAACCCATCTTTGATAATTTTGATATTAACAAACAAATCAGAGGCTCATTTGGAAAGGTTGTTACAATACGTCAGGGTGCATACCTGATTATTGAGCATACTGAGGCTTTGCATGTAATAGATGTTAACAGTGGCATAAGGGCCAAGTCCGGAGCTGATCAGGAGCAAAATGCTTTTGAGGTTAACATGAATTCTGCAGAAGAGATAGCAAGGCAATTGAGATTGAGGGATATGGGAGGAATAATTATTGTTGACTTCATTGATATGGACAGCAATGAAAACAAAATTAAGTTGTTTAAGCATATGCAGGCTCTTATGCAGAACGACAGAGCAAAGCATAATATTCTTCCAATTACTAAATTTGGCCTTATGCAGATTACAAGGCAAAGGGTAAGACCAGCAATGGAGATAAACACTGCTGAGACATGCCCTTCTTGTAACGGATCCGGAAAAATATCATCATCCCTGCTAATAGATGAGTCAATAGAAAGGCAACTGGCATACTACGTTAAAGAGAAGGGTCATAAAACATTGACCATAAAAGTTAATCCAATTGTTGCTGCTTACCTCACCAAGGGTTTAACCAGTATAAGATTCAAGCTTGCACTAAAATACAAGTGTTCATTAAAAATTAAAGAATCATCAGACAATCATTTACTTCAAGTGATATGGTATGATTCAAAAAATGAGAAATTGGAGAGCTGATTAGATTTTTTTGCAAACAATCAGCTTTTTTTTGTTTAGAGGGAGAGTGGTTCCAAAAATGTGGAACTCTTCTCCTTCTTCAATTTTCAGCTTATTTTTAAGTTCATCAGCCGATAGAGGAAAGTTTCTTACAGAGACAGTTGACCTCTGATAGTGTTTTCTAATATCTGATAAACTTCTCTTATCAAAATCATAAACTCTTTCAATACTGAATATTTTCCCCTGAAATTCACTGTTTTGCAAATTAGAAAAATATAGATGAGAACTTTTATCTGCTTTTCTTAATGAAAACCTTTTACAAATTATCCTGAATGCTCCGCCTTTAATAAGAGACGAATTTGGTTCGTACAGATACATTCCTTCAACTGGTTCTGTATATTCTACATTTGACTCCGTCTCTTCTCCAATTGTCCAGCTGGTTGATTCCCACTCTCCCTTTCTATTTAAATTCCATGCTATTATAGGAGTTCTGTTCCAATTGCCTGAATTTTGATTTGAATCAATTATCAGCAGGATTTCCTTACATTCGTTATAAACAGATATAATGTGAAGCTCCTCACAATCATTGAAAAGTTTTAAGATTTGAGTTATATCCTCCATAGGAGAAATTTTAACAACTAGTCTGTCTGAATATTTTAGAATTACATCCTTGAAGGAAAAAATATCGGGTTCATAGTCTTTAACAGAGTAAATTCTTTTACCGCTCTTCGCCCTTCTTGATGGATCAATATAAGTACATATATCTTTCTTAGCTACATCTGAAGAGACTTTCCCTTTGAATACGTCTTCAATTGTTATTGAAGATACCTCCATATTATAAAACAGAACATTAGATGCTCCAAGAGCTCTGAAATTATGAATTGCTGCAGAATATAGAGCCTCATTTTTTTCAAACATTAAAACCCTTGCGCAAACTTTTGATATGTAGTAGCTATCAACTCCAAGTCCACCTGTAAGATCAATGGCAAGAGGATAACCTCTGAAGAATTGCTGTTTAAACATTGCAGTATGCCAGGAGCTGCATTGTTCAGTAGATATTATCCAGGGATATACTAAATCTCTGTTTGAACCCCACTCAGGTACTTTTTTGAGCATCTTCCTTCTCCCCTCAATTGTATTGACTGCCAATCTCAAATCAAAAGTGCATTTACCGGAATAGGAGAGTAACAATTTATCCGTCTCCTTTTCTTTGTTCTTCTCTACAAACTCAGTAAATTCTTTGCCAGTTTCAATCATTTCAATATTTTGTAAATGAGCAAAGTTCACGTTCAGGTATATTAATCAGATTTTTTAATCTGTAAATGTCAAACCTGATTACAGGATTCCCAAATTTCTTAATGTATATAGAGCGAATTTTTTTATAGTCAGAAAAATATCTGCCGCCAATCTCTTCAGCTTTAGGAGTATCTCTTGAAGATTCAATAAAGTAAGCACTTTCACCGTATCTGAATGTTCCAAGCTCACCGGTTATCCATGCAAACTTTCTGGTATCCTTAAGTTCACCTATTGTTTTAACAACCATATTTAATGGCTCTGCTATATAAAAATTCATATGAGAAGCCTGAGCCCAGTCTGATGACAAAATGAAGCATTTCTCAGGCATCTCCCCTTTAATAATATCGTCTTCTCTTATCTTTTTGAACTCTTTAGAGAGTGTCCTCCATCCAAAATACTCAAGTGTAGCATCACCAATTCCCATCTCCTCTTTTACATCCTCTTTAATAGCTATTTTGAGGAAGCCCGTGAAATGGTGGAAAAACAATATCGCTATAGAAATTAGCAATAAAGAAATTGCATTTGTAATGGGAGAGGGGATAGAGACCTTGTCAAAACTCTTCTCTTTATAATTATTATCTAAAAATGCCGCTGCAATAAATATCAACGGGAGAAAACCAGGTGCTGACCAGTTAGCTTTACCTTCAGCAAAGAGTGAGACTGAAATGAAGAAAATAATTATTGGCAGGGATAGTGATAGTAATAGATTAAATTGAGAAGCTGTAATATACCTGCTCTTCTTAAAGTTTATAATTGCAAATATCATTATAATGATATTCACTGGATTATTGTAAATTATCACCCATGTTAAAGATTCAATAAATGAGAAAAAATCCGGGACGGATGATAATATTGGAAGTCTTGAACTTTGAAAAGCAAAACTTATGAAGTTATTCTCAATATTCCACAGAAAAACAGGGAAGAGAAATAAGAGACTGATGAGGACTGACAAATAGAGATAGATATCCTTCAGAATTTTTCTGTTATTTGATATAATGTATACGAAAGCTCCTATCCAGATAAAGAGGGATGAATATTTTGATAACATTGCCAGGCCAATAAAAATACCGGCAAGCATAAGTGCTATTCTGCATAGAGTTTTGGTCTCATCACAAGATTCATATTTTACAATTAGTCCTTCATGAAAGAAATAAATAGAGAGCAGAATAAAAAGGGACTGAGGAGTATCCGGGCTGATAAATGTGCCGGCTATCAAAGAACAATAAAACGATGCTGTATAAATTAAAGCGGCAAAAAGGCCGGTTCTCTCTCCACGGATTCTTCTTCCGATTATAAAAACAATCCATGTATTTAAACTGCCGAAAACAATTGAGGCAAGTCTTAAAAAAAATTCTCCCTCAAGAGCCAGATTTACAGTAAATAACTGTATCAGCCAGCCAATCATTGGCGGGTGGTCCAGATGGCTGATGTCAGGAAAAGCTCCGTACGTCCAGTAATATGCTTCATTAGATCCTAAATCAAGAATCCAGGCAAGAACCCCCCTTGCAACTGCCGAAAGAGCGATCAACCAAAAGAGTTGTCTTTTTATTTGAGATGATCCTAACCACAGTGATTTCATTTGCAATTATCTGATATGATTTTATTACTTATTTTATTGAACCTCCAGAGAAAAAGAAGAGCGGCGAATATCAACCCAAGCAGAAGGCCTATCCATACACCTACAGCACCCATCTCAAGAACAACCCCACATAGGTATCCAAGTGGTAAGCAAACCAGATAGTACGAAATAATTGACAGTATTAGAGGTATTTTTACATCCGCTAGTGCTCTTAAAGCAGCAAGTCCTGAGAGCTGCATTGCATCAAATATCTGAAAAATTGCTGCAATAATTAACAACTTGGCAGCCATTTCTCTAACTAGTACATCCTCTGTGTAAATTATTGGAATATAGTTCCGGAAAAGCACATAAGCAATCCCACTTATTGACATAAGTGCAACACTTAGATGGACAGCTGCAAATCCGGCCTTTCTCATCGCCCTGTAATCTCCGAATCCATACTGATGTGATACTCTTATGGTTGAGGCTGCGCCTACTCCCAGAGCAAGCATAAATGAAAAACTGCTCATACTCATTGCCACCTGGTGAGCAGCGAGGGAGACTTTACCACTCCAACCTACCATGATTGCACTAAGACTAAACGCTGTAATCTCTACCAGATTTTGAAATGAGAGCGGTATGGATGTCTTTAGCACATCTTTAACTAACTTGCTATTAAAAAGTTTTCTGGAAAAGTGTCTCAGGTAAATGTTATAGGAACTGTGTTTAAAGAAGAGTACCAGAAATGAAACGAACATCAGGATTCTGCTTACCAGCGTAGCTGTTGCAGCACCCTTAACTCCCATTGCATTAAATCCAAGATGTCCATAGATAAGTGCCCAGTTGAGCGTGATATTTACGGCATTCGCAATTAAAGTAATGTACATTGCGTATTTTGTAATACCTATTCCCTCTGAAAATTGTCTTAGACCAAAGAACATCAGAAATGGAAGCATTGAGAATAGAATTGTGTTATAGTATAACTTTGCCTGTACTACCACATCTTCTGTCTGACCCATATTCCCCATTAAGAAACTCATTCCATACATTAACAATGTTAAGATGATTGATGCCAGAAAATTCAGAGTTAATGAATTTTCCAGAAGCGCACCCACTTTAGCGTGGTCACCTCTTCCAAATGACTGTCCTACGTGAGGTGTAAGCCCCTGAGTAAAGCCTATTCCAAAAACCATCCCCAGAATGATTATTGAATTTGCAAATGATACACCGGCAAGCTCAGCGGTGCCAAGGTGTCCAACCATTATATTGTCAGCAAGATTAACGGTAATCTGTCCTGCCTGAGTCATCATCACAGGCAAGGCTACTTTAAGATTGCGTTTATAGTAAGGAATGTACTCTTTAATAAACATATGGCAAAGATACTCTACTTTTATCTTATTTTTTTAATATCCCGAGGTAATCATTAAATTTGATAAAAAAAGAACAAAAATGGAGAATAGCTATATTGACAAAGCAAATTACTGGCTTAACGGAGCCTTTGATGATGCTACTAAAAATGAGATAAGGAGGTTGCAAAAAGATGATATGGCAACCCTTGAGGACTCATTTTACAAAAATCTTGAGTTCGGGACAGGAGGTCTCAGGGGGATAATGGGAGTGGGAACAAACAGAGTGAACAGATACACTATTGGTATGGCAACCCAGGGACTGTCAAACTATATTAAATCAACTATCAGGGGGAGAGAGTGCATAAGTGTGGCTGTCTCATATGATAGTAGAAATAACAGCAGAGAATTTGCCGGAATAACTGCATCGGTCTTTGCTGCAAATGGATTTAAGGTTTATCTGTGTGACGACATAAGACCCACACCCATGCTTAGTTTTGCAATCAGGCACTATAAGTGTACAGCAGGGGTAATGATTACAGCCTCTCATAACCCGCCGGAATATAACGGTTATAAAGTTTACTGGGAGGATGGTGCACAGATAACTGCTCCACATGACTCAAACATTATTGCTGAAGTAGATAAAATTCATGATATTTCACAGGTAAAATTTTCTGGAGAAACCTCTGAAATTCATCTTACAGGAAATGAACTGGATGATGCTTATCTTAAGGCAATTCTTTCTTTGACACTCTCACCAGAGCTTGTTAAAAAGCACAACCACTTTAAAATTGTCTACACACCTCTTCACGGAACAGGTGTAAAAATAGTACCCAGAGCGTTGAGAGAGGCCGGCTTCAATAATATTATAAATATTCCCGAACAGGATGTCAGTGACGGGAATTTCCCTACAGTTAAATCTCCAAATCCTGAAGAGAGTTCTGCACTGAAAATGGCACTTGATAAAGCAGACGAAACAGGTGCCGATTTAGTAATGGCTACAGACCCTGATGCGGACAGGATAGGAATAGCTGTCAGGAATAAAAAAGGGAGGATGGCTATCTTAAACGGCAATCAAATGGCTGTAATTCTCACTTATTACATTCTTGAGAGATGGAGAGAGACAGGGAAACTAAAAGAGGGTTATAATCCCGCTTTTTATATGGTTAAAACCATTGTAACAACAGATTTGCTTAAGAGTATTGCAGCAGAATACGGAGTTGATATTTATGATGTTCTTACAGGATTTAAATACATAGCAGAGGTTGTGAGAGAGAATGAGGGTAAAAGGGAGTTCATTTGCGGAGGGGAGGAGAGTTATGGATTTAATGTAGGTGAATTTGTGAGGGATAAAGATGCTGTAGTTTCTGCCCTCCTCGTTGCGGAGGCTGCTGCCTGGGCTAAAGAGAGGGGGATGTCACTTTATGAAATGCTTATAGAGATATATATTAAATTCGGTTTCTATAAAGAGAGATTGTTGTCTGTTACAAAAAAGGGGATTGACGGCTCTGAGCAGATTAAACAGATCATGAAGAATCTTCGCGAAAGCCCGCTGCAGAATCTGGGTGACTCACAGGTTGTACTTGTTCATGATTATCAAAAATCTGAGAGTGTAGACATGATCAGTGATTTGAGATTTAAGATTAACCTTCCAAAATCAAATGTTCTGCAGTTTGTTAGTGCCGATAATGGAATAGTTTCAGTAAGGCCGTCCGGGACTGAACCAAAAATTAAGTACTATTTTGGAGTAAAGGAGCGTCTGGATAAAGCAGAGGATTTTGATAAAGTTGATAAACACCTTGATAAGATGCTTGATAAGATGGTCAATCAGCTGAAGAGTCTTTAACCGGAATTGTGAAAACGAAAGTAGAGCCAACACCAGGCTCAGAGTAAAGGGATATCTCTCCACCCATAAGTGTGAGATATCCCTTTACAATTGAGAGACCCAGACCCGCCCCCTCAATATTTTTAGAGGCCACCCCGTCAACTCTGGTAAATCTTTCAAAAATGAGGTTTTGCTTCTCCTTTGAGATACCTATTCCTGTATCTTTGACAAAACATGTAAGAATTTCATTTTCAAGAGAAAAACCTACTGTTATTTTTCCATGTGTCGAATATTTGATTGCATTCTTCACAAGATTTACAAAAATCGCAAAGATTTTCTCCTGATCTCCGTCAATTATAATTTTTTCATCAATATGAGGCAGTTCGGTTGATATGGTAATTCCCTTTTTCTCCGCTTCAGGCCGGAATGTTCCGGCTATTTCATAAATAAGGCCCCTCATATCTACAGGCTGTTTATTCAGAGAAACTATGCCTGCCTCAATTTTAGATATATTGATTATGTCATTTATTGTTGAGAGCATCCTGTTTCCGCTCTTCTCAATAATTCCTATGTACTCTTTTCTTTCATCACCGGTAATGTCAGGATCCTGAAGGAGTTCAATAAAACCGAGTATGCTATTCATTGGAGTACGTATTTCATGGCTAATGTTTTGAAGAAATGCTGTTTTTAGCCTGTCGCTCTCCTCTGCCTTCTCCTTTGCCTTTATAAGGTCATTTATTAATTTCTTTCTGTCTGTAATATCCTCTTTTACACCAACAAAATTGACTATTGCCCCCTCTTCGTTAAAGATTGGTGAAATTGACACATCTTCCCAGTAGAATTCACCATTTTTCTTTTTATTCTTTATCTCTCCTCTCCACTCTTTTCCGGAGGAGATGGTTCTCCACATACTCTGGTACATCTCCTTAGGATGAGTCCCGGAATTTAGAATTCTGGGATTCTCTCCTATAACCTCATCAATTTCATATCCGGTAAGCTGAGAAAATTTAGGATTTACAAATTCAATATTACCACTTGCATCTGTTATGATCACTGATGCAGGTGACTGGATTACGGCAATATTAAGTTTTTGTGAGGCCTCCTCTGCAGCTTTTATCTCCATGAAATTGGCAATTTCATTTGCTACAATTTCAACTAGGTCAAGATCAAGTTTTGAGAATGCATTTTTTGAATCGTAATTTTGAATTACAATAGCACCAATTATTTTATCCCCGCTTTTTACCGGAGAACCAAGCCATACCTGTGATATTGTTCCAAAAAGTCTTACATGTCCCTCTGCTTGAAGTTTTACGATATCGTCATAATAAAATATTGCTGATTTTCCACCTTTAATCAGGTGGCCGGTCATTGAACCCTCTGCCGGAAATTCATCAATCCTCTCTTTTTCATCACTCATACCTCCCACCTTAAGAAGTCCGCTATCTTCGTCATAAAAGGCAACGAAAATATTGTTAACTTCCATCACGGCATTCAATTCAGACACAATGGTGTTGTAAAAATCGGTAAAAGAGTTTGATACAACCACTGAGTGGGCGAGATTCCTCTGGACCTTCAAGACCATCTCTGCTCTCTTCTTTTCAGTGATATCCTGAGACGATATTACAATACTGTCTCTGCCTTTATGACTTCTCGACAGCAACCTGAATCTGTGTTCAAGAACCCTGTAGAATCCCTCACTTGTCAGCAGAGAGGATTCCACCCGCCCCTTACCGTTAAGTATTAGTTGAGAAAAAATCTTTTCCTTGATACTACTTCTCTCATCGGGGTGGACAAGAGCGTAGAAAGATGTTTTAAGCAGCTTTGTTATTGGAAATCCGAGGACCTCATTATATGCCTCATTACAGTAAAGAATAACTCCATCCAGATCAATATTTGCAATCATATTGAAACTGTTATCCATTATCAGTTTCAACTCCCTCTTCTCCATCAGAAGCTTTATTCTTTCAAGTTCAGTGTTAATCTCTTCCAATGCTGACAGATCTTTTTGTTATTAAAAATTTTGCAGAATTATAAATTATGTAAGAGAGGAAAACTAAGGCAGCCCAACCAGACCAGGGAATGCTGAACAGAACAGATATGAACGCCGTAACAAAAGAGAAGATTATAAATCCAAAAACTTCACGGTTATCTTTCCATTTGAGATTTTTAAACTTCAGTGAAAACATAGGGATACTACTTACAAGCAGTATTGAGAGGAGCAGAGAGACAGAGGGCCAGAACCAAATGGTTTGCTCAATTCCGGATAAATAATCAGTACCTTTTGTAAAATGGATTATGCTTACAATCAAAATTGCGTTGGCTGGAGTAGGGAGGCCGATAAAACTTGAAGACTGCCTGGTATCAACGTTGAATTTTGCAAGTCTCAGTGCCGAGAAGAGGACAATTGCCAGAGGTATCAATGTTAGAAAGAAGGGGGCAGCTATTTCAAAATCGGTCAAAGTATCCGCCCCAAAAAAGTTTTCATATCTTTTCAGAATAAGAACAGCCGGTACCATCCCAAAACTAATCAGATCTGCAAGTGAGTCAAGCTCTTTGCCCACAGGTGAATAGGCATTAAGCAACCTGGCAGAGAAGCCATCAAGAAAGTCAAAAAGAGCTGCAGCCAGTACCAGATAAACAGCTGCAGTTTCAAAACCTCTGAATGCCAATGTCACAGCTATAGCCCCGCAAACAAGATTTAGAGAGGTTATAGAATTTGGGATGGAACTTCTTAATTTCATTTATCAGAATTTAAGCTTTTTGCGGATTTCTTTAGGGATGGAATTTTTATGAACCATTATTGAAATACTCTTTGCTTTTACAAAGCTTTCAGACATGTTCAGATAACCTCCAAAGCTGTTTCTCTCTGTACCCCATGAATTTTTAGTAATGTAATATTTGTTGCCGTTTTGATCTTTACTGATACCGGTAAGGAGCATCAGATGGTCATCAGTGGTTGTGAAATTTTCATATCCTGCCTGGCGAATCTTTTGATCTACATTAATTTCAGGAAATATTTTCTCAAACTTCAGAGCCTCTTCACGATTCTCCTCTACAGGGTTAATGGCAACACCATTTTTATGAGAAAATCCCTTTTCACTAACATCTCCATCCCAGCAAACTGCATAGCCGTTTGTAAGTGCATAGTCAATTATCTCCATAAACTCATTTAGCGGGACATTCCAGAACCTTCCAAAATCCCAGTTATCAGGAACTTCAATTACAGATTTTTCATAGAAAGGTATATGAGACAGAGAGGTGATTTCAACATAATCATTCATCTCAAGACCCATCTCTTGTGCGAATGATTTTGGTGTATACTCTTTACCTCTGTAAGTAAACTTTTCCGGTACCTTGCCAAGGTATGTATCCATTAAATATTCCGCAAGAATAAAATATTGTGGACTTTTCTGTTTCAATTCAACAGATGCAGCAGAAAAGGCATTTATGTATTTATTTAACTCACGGTGGTTATTTAGTTTGGAGTCGTAATTAATACCGTTGTATACCTCTTGGGGAATCATACCATGCTCTTTCACAATGTTTGTGAACATATGAGCCAGACTGCCCTGTCCAAGATTACCTTTACCTTGTCTCAGATAATTGTCATTCATTTTGTTCAGATAGTTAATTCTGACGGCAAACATTTCAGACAAATCATGTTCACCCTTTCCTGTTCTCAGTAATTCAGATTCAAGAAATGCAGCTGTTGCATAACTCCAGCAAGTTCCGCTTGATGCCTGATTCTTAACAGGAGTTGCCTGTACTTTTGCTACATCAGTGAAAGTATAACCTTGAGCAGAGAGTGTAATCGCAGCCGGACTCAACATAAGCGCAACTGCAGCAGTCAGTAAAGTTTTATTCATATTAGTTAAAGGTTAAGTTTTTTAAGTATATCCGCCGGTATTGAGTTTTTGTGAACAACAATATTCATTGTTTTGTATCTGAGAAAAGGCTCTGATACATACCAGATACCTTTATATTCTCCTGTCTCTCCCCAGCTGTTTTTCACCATAAAGAAGGTCTCTCCGTTGCTCTCCTTTGCTATTCCAAAAATGTGCATTCCATGATCATCTGTAGTTTGAAGATTATCATATCCGGTTTGTCTCAGTTCTTGTGTAATTACTCTCTCCTTTACAACATTGTCCAGAGAGTAGATTTTTGCTTCAATCTCATTTTTGCTAAGACCGAGCCATCTCTCCTGATCAGATCCTGACATATTCTTTGTGTCAGTTTCAGGAACAATTGCAACGCCTTTACGAGTGAATCCTTTCTCACTCACATCAGAGGCCCATAAAACAGAATAACCATTCTCAACAGAATTTTTTACAATCCTCACAAGTTCATCCAAAGGAATATTGTATGATAAATCCCATCTCCAGTTATCTGGTATCTCAAGGGCAAATGAGGAGTAAAAAGGGTGATGTGTATAAGATGTCAGAGATATATAATCGTCAGGATTAATTTCAAGCGAAGCGGCAAAACTTTTAGGAGTATATTCTTTACCATTATATACAAACTTTTCTGGCACACTCCCAAGATAAGAATCAAGAATTCCTTTTATCCCTCTTTTCCATGCAGTAGATAACTTGCCATTGGGATTTCTCTCAAGGGCCTTTACATATCCGGAAAGTACAGCATCCATTTCATTGTGCACATGTGACTCCTCTCCGTATTCAAGACCGTCCATTATCTCATCAGGTACAATTCCATAGTGTTTCCAAATGTAGAGAGCATCTCCGAATGAGCTCCCCGGAGCCATATTTATTTTTCCTCCTGTCCTGATATACTTATCGGTTTTGTCAGAATATGATTTTGAGACAACAAACATCTCAGACAGATCATAGCTGCCTTTACCCTTTCTGATAATTTCAGATTCAAGGAATGAGAGGGTGGAAAAGCTCCAGCATGTGCTGGTTCTGTTTTGATTTTTTACAGATGTAACAGGAAGCTCTTTAATGGTGGTAAACCGATAGGCTGAGTTTGAGTTATTCTGTGACGATACTTGATTAGTAAACAGTAAGATTACTGATGTTGCAAGCAGAAAAGAGAGTTTTTTCACAATCTGAAAGTTTTAGTTTAACTCTCAAAGTTATGAAAAAAGTGTTAATCTGCTAAGGGATGTTCATGTATTTATGTGTCTGAAGAGAGATGCTCCAGATTGTATTCTGTTTAATGTATTCAATAATCTTTGGAAGCATCTGGTTGCTTTTGCTCCACTCAGGCTGAAGATACAATCTGCAATTATCGCTCACAAGCTTTCTGTTCTCTTCTGCCCATTTAAAATCATCCTCAGTCTCAATGATTATTTTAAGTTCATCAGCTTTTGAGTAAATCTCATTTAACGGTGGTTTTTTCTTTTTTGGAGAGAGACAAATCCAGTCAAAAGAGCCACTTAGAGGAGATGATCCGGAAGTCTCAAGAAATATCTCCATATTACTTGATTTGAGTAGATCGCATAGCTTGTCCAAAGGGTAGTTAAGAGGTTCTCCACCTGTAATTACTATGGACTTGGCAGAAAATGCGGTAGCCTCATCTACAATTTTTTCAATTTTAACAGGAGGGTAGACCGACGGGTTCCAAGTCTCCTTTGCATCACACCAGCTGCAACCCACATCACAACCACCCAGCCTTATGAAAAAAGCTGCCTTTCCTGTATTGTAACCCTCCCCCTGAATTGTATAAAAACTTTCAACAAGTGGTAGAAGGGCCCCCTCTTCAAGTATGGGATATTTCATTTTTTAAATTTTTTGCAAAGTTAATATTAAGAGAAGAAATATTGTGCCTTTTTGTCAGAAACACCCTGATGGCAGATTTGTTGCAATAGTATAGTATAAATTGAGAAAACCAATGAATAAGCAAAATTATCAATCGCTTGATATTTATGCTGTAAACCTGAATAAACAGGCAGCATCAGGCAAGCTGGACCCTGTTATAGGCAGGGATGACGAGATTAGAAGAGTTCTTCAGATATTAAGCAGAAGAACAAAAAACAATCCGATTCTTGTAGGTGAACCGGGGGTGGGTAAGACTGCCATTGCAGAGGGTATTGCACAGAGAATATTCAGGGGAGATGTCCCGGAAAATCTCAAGTCAAAAATGATTTATTCTCTGGATATGGGAGCCCTTATTGCAGGAGCAAAATATAAGGGAGAGTTTGAGGAGAGGTTAAAATCGGTAGTAAAAGAGGTTATTGAGAGTGCCGGAGAGGTTATTTTGTTTATTGATGAAATTCACACACTTGTAGGTGCAGGAAGAGGAGACGGAGCGATGGATGCTGCAAATATTCTTAAGCCGGCACTTGCCAGGGGTGAGCTGAGGGCTGTCGGGTCAACAACACTTGATGAATATCAGAAATATTTTGAGCAGGATAAGGCTCTTGAAAGAAGGTTCCAGATGGTTATGGTTGATGAACCCTCTGTAGCAGAAGCTGTCTCAATTCTGAGAGGATTAAAAGAGAGATATGAGAATCACCACAAAGTGCAAATAAAGGATGATGCAATAATTGCTGCAGTAGATCTATCTCACAGATATATCACAAACAGATATCTTCCGGATAAGGCAATTGACCTGATAGACGAGGCTGCATCAAAGCTGAGGATGGCCATAAACTCCGTGCCGGATGAGATAGATGAGCTTAACAGAAGAATCAGACAGTTAGAGATTGAAAGAGAGGCAATAAAAAGAGAGGGAGATAAAGTAAAGGTTGATGAACTTTCAAAAGAGATTAATCTTCTTACAGATGAGAGATCCGGTAAGAATAAAATTTGGGAGAGAGAGAAGAGTATTATTGATCAGGTTCAGAAGAAAAAGGTTTTGATTGAAGAGTTAAAGTTTCAGGCTCAGGAGGCTGAAAGAAGAGGGGATTATGGCAAAGTGGCTGAATTGAGGTATGGAACAATAGTTTCGGAAGAGAAGAAGATTGCCGATTTAATGAAGGAGAAGGGTGAGGGAGAGTTCACAATGATCAATGAATATGTAGAGGCAGAGGATATTGCAGAGGTAATTTCCAAATGGACAGGTATTCCCGTAAGGAGAATGCTTGAGAGTGAAAAGGAGAAGCTGTTGAGGATGGAGGATGCCTTACACAGAAGGGTAGTGGGTCAGGATGAGGCGATAGAGGCTGTATCAGATGCCATCAGGAGAAGCCGGGCCGGACTGCAGGATGCCAGAAGACCTGTGGGATCGTTTCTGTTTCTTGGAACTACAGGTGTGGGTAAAACCGAACTGGCAAAGGCTCTTGCCGAATTCTTGTTTAATGATGATAATCTTATAACAAGAATTGATATGAGCGAATATCAGGAGAGACACTCTGTTTCAAGACTTGTGGGCGCTCCTCCGGGATATGTTGGATATGATGAGGGAGGTCAGCTTACAGAGGCTGTAAGAAGAAAGCCATATTCTGTTGTGCTGCTTGATGAAATTGAGAAGGCACACCCGGATGTTTTCAATGTGCTACTGCAGGTTCTTGATGAGGGTAGGCTTACAGATAACAAGGGACGAACTGCTGATTTCAGAAATACTGTTCTTATTATGACTTCAAACGCTGGATCTGCAATAATTCAGGAAAATCTGGCAAGGTTAAATGAGAAAAACAGAGAGGAGCTTCTTGAAAAGACCAGAGCTGAGGTTATGGAATTACTCAAAAACAATGTAAGACCTGAGTTTCTAAACAGAATTGATGAGATTATCATGTTCCACCCTCTCACAATATCAGATATAAGGCAAATTGTAAAAATGCAGCTTGAAGGCATTAGTGCTATGATGAAGGATAAGGGTCTTCGTCTTGAATATACAGAGTATGCAACAGAGTATTTGTGCAATAAAGGGTATGATCCTGCCTACGGTGCTCGTCCGGTTAAGCGTCTTCTTCAGAAAGAGCTGGTCAATGAACTTGCCAGAGAGATTCTGAAGGGAGATATTAACAAAGAGAAGCCCATCATCGTGGACTACTTTGATGAAGTGCTTGTCTTTAGGAACTAGGAGTAAAGATAACGTTTGATTTTTTGGGTAGCAGTCTTCTCAAATGGAGCAGACTGCTCAATTATATCTAAAATCTTTGACGATTTGTTCACTCTGTCGTTAACATAAGCGAGCAGTTCTTTTTTAATTTCACTTACCCTCTGTTCAATATTTACTACTTCATCATCATTGAAAGTGTGAAGCTTTTCAATCTGGTCATAGTTATAATGAACCATTGCCATTAGCTTTCCTTTTAAATTGACAACCAGTGACTCAAGGACCATGTCGTGCTCATTAATTATTGCTTCTATCTCTTCAGGATATATATTCTCTCCGTTTGGACCTACAATCATGTTATCTTTTCTCCCTTTTATGTGGAGATTACCACTTTTGTCTATTGAACCCAGATCTTTTGTCCTGAACCATCCGTCATCAGTAAAACAGCTTGCCGTAGTGACAGGATCTTTATAGTAACCCTCCATTACATTGGGACCCTTTACGACAATCTCTCCAATCCCTTTTTTGTTTGGATTAAGAATTTTTAATTCAATATCCGGTAGCTGTGGCCCTGTAGATTGCCATTTGACCTTACCCGGTATAGCTCCGGCAAGCAATGGAGATGTTTCGGTAAGGCCGTATCCAATTCCGTAAGGGAAACCGGCATCTGCCAAAAACCTTTCAACAACACCATCCAATTTAGAACCCCCTATACCAAAGAAACGAAGCCTTCCTCCAAATGTCTGGCAAAGCTTTTTGCCGGCAACTTTATGAAAACCTCTTCTTATGAAATGGATTGAGTAGAGGAACTGCATTATCCAGTTTTTGGTAAACATGGGCCTGATTTTATTCTTGTAAATCTTCTCAACAATGAGAGGGACACTCAGCATTATGGTAGGTCTAACCTCTGCAAGTGCAGGCATGAGCAGTGAAGGGGTGGGTGCTCCGTCAATATAGACTACCTGCGCACCTCTGCTAACTGGAAAAATTAGTCCGAGACTACATTCATATGCGTGTGAAAGAGGCAGTATAGAGAGAAAAATGTCATCGGAAAATATGGGTAACAACTTGTTGGCCATGTAGTTCTGAGTTACCAGGTTTCTATGTGTCAGCATTACCCCTTTAGAGGTGCCGGATGTTCCAGATGTATAAATAATTGTAGCTATATCAGATGGCTCGGGGAGGCTATTTACTGTGTATTGAAAATCCCCTTTACTTTGGGAAACTTCAAGTGTATCCATAATAATAACCAGTGAAAACTTCTCAAGAATGATTTTTGAAAGTTTATAAAGCAGTTTTTCAGAAACTATGATTGCATTTGCTTCAGAGTGCTCAATTACATTTGCAATTTCAAATGCCGTAAAATCCGGCAGAATTGGAACAGCAACTCTGCATGAGGTTGTTGCTGCGAAGTAGGAGACAGCCCAGTTGGGCATATTATTACCCAGAATTGCAATCTTTTCGCCTTTTCCAATACCGTGTTTATTAAAAACTTCTGTAAGGAATTCAACTCTCTCTCCAAATTGTCCGTATGTAAGTTTCTCCTTTTTTATAGTTGAAAATGCTTTGCGATCCTTATAGTCCACAAGACTCTTTGCGTAGATATCCGTCAGACTCATACCCATTACCTCACTAATCATATGCTTCTCTTTTACTGTTAATGCAAAGATAGAAAATACAAAATATATAACAGGTTGCCTATGGTCCGATTTTTGTTAATTTTGTGCAGAAGTAATTTTGGAGCTGACAATGTTTTTTAAGAAAAAGATGCAAAGCAGGGTGATTGAGAGACTTGAAAAAAGGTTCTCTTCTGAATTTATACCCCTGAGGTCTGCTCGTAAAATTATACTCCTTATGGAATCAGATGCGGAGAATATTGATCAGGCACTGGATTATACAACCTCTTTGCTTAAGGAGAGGGGTATAGAGTGGGTTTCCGTTGTTGTTGAGAGAGCAAATAAGAGAAGCCATGACTTTTCCCAAAAAGAGGGTTGCGTTTTAATAAAACAAAAGGATACTACATATTTCGGTCTTCCTAAGGGATTAGACAAGATTAATGAAATCAACACAGTGTATGATATACTGATTGATTTTACTGAGGAGTATGACTTCACCTCTTTCTACATTTCACTAATTGTAAAAGCAAAGTTTAAAGTGGGCCGATATACGTCAGAAGGCACCCCTTATGATTTTATAGCAAGAGCTGAGGATAATTCAGCTATTCAATATGTTAAGCAGGTAGTTCACTATCTGGAATCAATCAAGCCGGCTAAGTTATGACAGACGATTTTTATAATTCGGACAGTGAAGATGAGTTTGAAGATATATCAGGCTTGGTTGAGAGGGTTACAAACGCCTATGAAGAGGGTAACCTTTACAATTTAAATTTTACAGAAGAGGAGTTTGATCTGCTAATCGGCCATTTCCTGAATGAGTCCGATGACGCTTTAGTATATGATCTGGCCAGGATGGCTTACGAGCAACATCCGTATTCAGCGGATCTGGGGATGAAATATGCAGATGTATTAATAGTGAACAGAGAGACAGAGAGGGCTAAAGAGATACTTTCCGGACTTCTTGACAAAGTACCGCATAACGGCGATGTCTATTTTCTCTTTTCACGTGCTTTTATAAAAGAGGGCAATTTAATACTTGCAAAAATATCTATTGAAAAGGCTTCAGAGCTATCTCCGGAAGATGCGTCAGAGATGTATCATACAGCTGCACAGGATTGTATAGATATTAACGAATATGAAGGTGCCCTTGAATTCCTTTCATCAACAATAGCTATTGAGGGAGAGACACTTGAACTTCTCAATGATAAGGCATTTTGCTACGAGAGACTAGGTAAGTTTGATGATAGCCTAAAAGAATATGAAAGGTGTCTGGATGAAGACCCGTTTAACGATAATATATGGTTCAACGTTGGAACAATTCATGCCAGAGAATTAAGATTTGACAAGGCAATTGAGGCTTTTGACTATGCAATTGCACTCAATCCTTCAAACTCATCAGTTCTCTACAATAAAGCTATTGTATACGTCAATACGGAGAATTATCATAAAGGAATTGAAACCTTCCTGGAGTTTCTCTCCTATGAACCGGGTAACCTGTTCGCGATTATTGGGATTGCAGATGCATTTCTGGCAACAGATAATCTGGCAGAGGCCGACAAATTTTTCCGTGAGGCCATTGTGATTGATAAAGATAATAATGAAGCTAATACTGGCCTTGCATACATTAGTATGCTAAGACATGACCACTTCAGTTCACTCGTTTTTCTAAGAAGAGTTATGGGAAAAGAGGAGACTGATTATAACATTCTTGCAAATCAGCTTAATCTCACTTTCAAAAGAACAGCACTTCCGGAATTTCTGCTCTTTTTTACCGTTACACAGTTTTTCCTGCATAATAAAGAGCAGTTTCAGATATGCGTGGAAAACCTGGCTGCAATAGATCAGCTTTGGTTAAGAAAGTTGTCTGAGATTGTTCCTGGATTGAAGCACGATAAACACTATTTTGCAATAATGCGTAAATTTTTGATAAAATAACTAACCATACTTAATGAGAAAATACATACTTACCTTTTTCAAAGGTCTAGCAATGGGAGCTGCAGATGTAATCCCGGGAGTTTCAGGAGGCACAATTGCATTTTTAACAGGGATTTATTCAGAGCTGCTTAATTCTATCAAATCAATAAGTTTTAACAATCTAAAATTACTTTTAAGAGGCCGGTTCAAAGAGTTCTCAGATGCAATTAATCTGAAATTTCTGGTGTCAGTGGCGGGGGGTATTCTAATCAGTATCTTCTCTCTTGCAAGGCTCATGCAGTACCTCCTGGTTCATCAACCCATCCCTCTCTGGTCATTTTTCATGGGTTTAATAGGGGCATCGGCAATATATGTCCTTAAGGATATAAAAAAATGGACAGTTGCTGACATTATCTCACTTTTTGCCGGGATTGCAGTAGCAGCATGGATATGCCTAGTATCCCCAAGTCAGACAACAGAAGCATACTGGTTTGTATTTATCTCCGGAGTAATAGCCATTTGTGCAATGATTTTACCTGGAATATCAGGTAGCTTCATACTTCTGCTCATGGGCAAGTATGCATTTATCATGAAAGCCGTTACAGACCTTAATATTCCTGTTCTAATCATATTTGCTGCAGGAGCTGCTATAGGTATTATAAGTTTTTCACACTTTCTCACGTGGCTTTTAAAGAAGTACTACAAGCCCACACTTTGCGTCCTTGCCGGCTTTATGATAGGCTCACTTGTAAAAGTCTGGCCATGGAAGAGAGTGATTGACGAAGCATCACACATAGACAGGCCCGTCCTCCCCGGTCAATTTGAAACAATAACCGGAGAGCCAGCACAGCTCGGCCTCGCCCTCCTCTTCATTGCCATTGGCTTCTCAATTGTTTTTATAATTGAATTTATGGCCAAATCCTTGAAGAAATAAAAAATTGTGCTATCTTTGCACTCCTCAAAAGGGTTCGGTAGCTCAGTTGGATAGAGCAACAGCCTTCTAAGCTGTGGGTCTTGGGTTCGAATCCCAACCGAATCACAAAGCAAAAAAACTTAAGCTGTGCATCGCACAGCTTTTTTTATTTTGGGGCTGACCGCATGCAAATGCATTTGCTGCGGCTGCCCCAAATAAAAAAGGGCAGAGCCCCTTAAGTTTTTTTTCTTTGTTGGAGCCCCCCCCAGGGAACACCGAGCGCCAGCGAGGTAATCCCAACGTGGGGGAGGAGACACAGCTACCCCCCAACCTCCTTCCCGGACATAATCTTCACATTACTCAAATCCCTCTTGAAAAACCTATCCGGAGTCTCGCCAGTTATCTCCTTGAATTCCCGAATAAAATGTGACTGATCATAATATTTACCCTTGAATACAATATTCTGATAATCAATACTAACATCACCACTAATAGACTCCCATATCCGGTTCACCCGTATTATCCTCTCAAGCCTTTTTGGAGAAATTCCCACTCTTTTAATAAACTGCCGCTGGAGTGTCCTCGGACTCACTAAAAACTCCCTCTCAATATCAGTAATAGCTTTTTCCTGAGCCGGGTCAATTATCCTCTCATATAAAACATCAATATAATCAGGATTGTATCTACCCTCAATTAATTCATCAATAAAATTCTCAAAACAATTTACCCAGTCGGCAATATTATCATACCGGGTTAGTCTCTTCCAAAAATTATCAAAAGGGTCATATGGGAGCTCAACATAAATACCATTACCGGAGTCTAAACTAATGTCAAAAATTCGGGAAAACACAGATGGCTTGCAAGTGACAATAAAAGAGACATTAGAAGCTATAATACGCATTAGTTTTGAGACGGAGGTCACAGGCGCAATAAAATAGGAGGGAAGGGTTCCAATATCAGGATTCAGCATACACGGTGGAGTCCCAAAATGGAATACAAGAGAAATATCCTCTCTGGGGATGAACTTTTCAAGAACATCTGCCTCTTCAGATGACTTAATCACTTCATACTGCTTTACAAGCCATTCGTACCTCTCTGCAGGTTTGCGAAAACAGACATCCATAAATATATTATTTATTTAATACGATCTCTCGTCGCGGCCCTCATACCAGTTTATGAAGGCTGTGTTTACAACCTTGTTGCCGCCAGGGGTAGGGTAGTTGCCTGAAAAGTACCAGTCTCCTGTATGGCCCGGGATTGCTTTGTGCAGATTGTCAACAGTTTGAAATACAATTTTAACCTCAGCTTTTATTGAGGGACTCTTGACCATCTCTGAAATCTTTGATGAAATTTCATCATCGTTAAATGGAGCGTAAATCTCCTTCACAAAATTTTTGACACTCTCTTTATTCAAGCCCTCCTGCTCTTTACATTTTCTGTAAACATCCTCAATAATGCTCTCCCTTCCGCTCTCCTTCAAAAGCTCAACAGCTGCATTAAAGGCTACGAATTCGCCCATTCTGGTCATATCAATCCCGTAGCAGTCAGGATATCTTATCTGAGGTGCAGATGAGACAATAACAATCCTTTTAGGACCAAGCCCATCTAAAATTCTCAGTATACTTTTCCTCAAAGTGGTTCCCCTTACAATGGAATCATCCATAACAACCAAATTATCTCCGGTATTTACAACTCCATAGGTAACATCATAAACATGGGCAGCCATCTCATCCCTGTCAGAGTCCGAGGTTATAAAGGTTCTTAATTTTGCATCCTTTATCACAATTTTTTCAACCCTGGGTTTTGATTGAATTCCTCTGGATTCACAATAATTATCAAGACCCTCTGCCATGCCCAGAAATGAGGTTTCCGCAGTATTTGGGATATATGATAATATAGTTTTTCCAAGCTCTCCGTCAACAGCCCCGGTTATTTGTCCCGCTAGTAATTCACCCAGCTTTTTTCTCTCTTTGTAGATATGCCTGTCATTGCCTCTAGAGAAGTAAATTCTTTCAAATGAGCAACTAGATCTAATACCGGATTCTCTTACCTTCAAATGTGATATCTCCCCTTTTTTGTTGATTATAAGGGCATACCCGGGGTTAATTTCTTTAATCTCCAGATCATCAACGTTGAAAGCAGTTCTTATTACTGACGCCTCAGAGGCGACAACAGCTATCTCTTCATCGGCATAATAATAGGCCGGCCTTATGCCCCACGGATCCCTCATAACAAAGGCGTCACCGTGTCCGGCCACTCCGGCTGCCGCATATCCGCCATCCCACTGTGCACAGCTTTTTGACAGAATATCCTGCCAGTTCAGATTCTCCTCTATCTGTACCGATATCTCCTCTCTGGAATAGCCCAGATCTCTGTAATGTCTGTATCTGTTCTGAATTTCATCATCCATAAAATACCCTACCTTCTCAAGGATGGTTACAGTATCAGAATAATTCCTTGGGTGTTGACCTACTTCAATGAGACTCTTAAAAAGTTCATCTGTGTTTGTAAGATTAAAGTTAGCAGCCAGGGCAAGATTACGGCTTCTCCAGTTACTGGACCTTTTAAGCGGATGGACCAGGTCAATATTGTTCTTCCCGAATGTTGCATATCTGAGGTGACCTAAATAAATCTCGGATACGAAAGGTATTGCTCTTTTTGCGTTATGAGCATTAAGAGTTGTAATAAAATCTTTGTCAATCTGCTCATTGATAGTGCTAAAAACCTCCTGTATAGGATTAGAACCGCATGATCTTACCCTGTCCATATACTTAAATCCGGGCTCCATATCAAGTTTTACTCCCACTACACCTGCCCCCTCCTGTCCTCTGTTCCTTTGTTTTTCCATAAGGATGTAAAGCCGCTTGAAGCCGTAGAGTAGTGTTCCGTATTTCTCTTTATAAAAGTCCAGTGGTTTTCTTAGCCTGATTAATGCGATACCGCATTCGTGGTTTATTTTGTCGCTCATATTGCAAAAATAGGTAATCTGACAATTCCTTTACTTTTTCTGCCATCAATAAAAATATACAGCGGTTTATCAAACTTTACAGCCCTCATATATTTACTTTCATAAACAGCATCCATGGAATTTAACCTGTCAAAATCCATGATACCGTCATTTTGGAATGGATTTATTGTTAAATACCCAATTCCAAACGATGTGAGGTTTTGGAAGAAGTGTGTCCCCTGACTTGGCTCAATCTGGAAGTTTTTTAGTCCACACTCAACAATTACTTTAGCCTCAGATATATTTGGCCATTTCACCGGGATACCAAGCCAGGGATCGCTTGAGCCCCATCTGCCCGGTCCCACAAGAACATACCCCTTTCCATCCTCCCTGTATAAGTTGTTAAGTTTGTCAATCTCATCGGCCATCTCTTTGGTTTTTGCACTGTCAAAGTGCTCCTCTCTTACGTAAACGATGTCTGTTACTTTTTCAATCAAGCCTGCTCCCAATGCTTTTTGAGAGTATATTAATGCATCAGATACATCCATTTTATCCCAATCCAGCGATTTGTTGTCAAGGCTTTCTGTAACAGGTCTTATCTGTAAGAAATTGAATATCTTATCCTCATCAGACGCGACATCCATGTTAACGGCAAATTCAATCTCTACAGCAGACCTCATCTCTTTCTGACAAATATCCAGAAGGTCGCTCAGAATTTCTGCAAGGGGCATTGTATCGTACTTGAGAATATGTGAGAAGGTTATAATTTTTCTGCCATCCTCAAGGTTGTTATCAAGAATTCTCTGATTGTTCATATCCCATGTTGATGCCACGTGGTTCATATTCCGGAAGTGCTTTGCATCGCCAATTATAAAACGCTCAAGATTTACGGCATCATCAATAGATGTCTTAAACATCTCCGGTTTAAGATTAAGTGCATACATCTCATTCTGAGTATCATTAAGGGCAAGGGCAGGGGTAGATAGCTGTAAAATATGCTTTGGATGTTTAGGGGAGAACCTTAGAGTTTTACCACCCTCAACAACCAGCTTTCCAAGACCAAAAGCAAGGTTTACAATTCCATCTTCAGATTTTTCTGATCCTATAGGGTAGAAATTTATTGACCTGGCGACACCGGAGAGGGTAGGGAAGAAATATCCCGAATCTTCAGTCCCGCAGACATCCTGCAAAACCACAGCCATCTTCTCTTCGCTTAACAAATTTGAGGTAGCCTGTATGTAAGACCTGCTTGCCGAGAAGTAAACAGATGCATACACACTCTTTATTGCCTTCCCCAGGAGCCTTAACATCTGATCCTTATTGTGGGTAAGAGGTATCATATATGTTGAGTATATCCCGGCAAATGGTTGATAGTGCGAGTCTTCCAGTTTTGAGCTGGATCTGACGGCTATAGGACTTGATGCGTTGTCAATATATACTCTCAGGTCTTGAACGAGTGATTCAGGAAGTCTGGAACTTACAAATTCTGACAGTATCTCTTCATCTGAAATATCAGAATTAATTACATACTGAAGCCCGTTAACCTTAATAAACTCATCAAAATAATCTGTAGCGATAACTACTGTTCTTGGAATAAGCAGTTTCACTCCGGGGTATTTGTTAAGCAGATTGTATTTCTGCAACATATTGTTAATAAATGCTAAACCCCTTGCTTTACCACCCAGAGAGCCCTCTCCAACTCTTGCAAACCAAATATATTTGCTGTATGTGGCCGGATCAAATCTGGCAACCACGCCATGACCAAGAAGAATTCTGTAATCAATAATTGCCTGAACTATATACCGTCTGAGATGTTCGGTATCTCTGAAGTGGCTGTTGTCAGCTTTCCTTATCCTTGACGCAAGAGAGAATAATCCTCTTGAATACATCCATTTTGATAATCTGTTTCTTGATCCGTGGAAAAGGAGAACATCCTCAGGAATCTCCATTACAAGATGCTGCAGGTCTCTGAGATCTCTTGCCCTTCCCAGAACCTCACCTGTTACCAGATCTCTGAATACAAAGTCACCAAAAAGAAACTCTTCGCTTATATAATCACTTAATTCAAGCAGTAATGTTTTTGAGTATTTGAGGATAAAGCCAACACCAAGGTTATTTGCCACCTCACGCATATTCTCCTGAGAAGACTGCATGAGGATGGGCATATGTGGATTATCAGCTTTAATCATCTTGCAAAGGTCAATTCCGGCGTCCATCTTCTCAGTGTGAGAAGGGTCATTCTTGTTGATTACAAATGCAACATCTGAGATAATTCCGAGAAGATTTTGTTTGTACTTTTCGTATAACTCTACTGCCTCAGAATAGTTTGTTGCAAGAAGAATTTTGGGTCTTGCCCGTTTTCTGAGTTTTTGCTGCTGTTCGTTTAATGCCTCTTTCAGAAACTCTGCGCTCTGCTGCAAAACAAGTTTATATAGAGCCGGAAGGTAAGTTGAGTAATATCTGATAGAGTCCTCTACCAGAAGGATTGATTGTACACCTACACCCAAGATGTCATCATCTGCATTGATACGGTCTTCAAAAAGTTTAATAATTGCCAGAATCAGATCTGCATTACCCTGCCAGCTGAAGATATAGTCAATACCGGACTTGTCCTGACTGTCGATTATCCTGTAAAGCTCTTTTGAAAAATGGGTAAGAAGAACAAAAGGGATGTTTGTACCCCTCTCCTTCAATTGTCTTGAAAACCTGAAAACATCAAGCTCTCCTACGTTGAACATACTTATTATCAGGTCAAAATCGTGTTCACCTGATAGAATTTTGGAGGCTTCACTTGATGATGTAACCCAGGTAAATGAGGGAGGATTACTGAGGTTCAGATCAACATACTCTTTATAAATCTGAACCTCAATTCTTCCATCCTCTTCAAGCGTGTATGCATCATAGCTGCTGCAAATCATAAGTACTCTCCGTACCCTCCTTTGCATAAGACCCTTGTAGTTAGTTCTTGTGGTCTTCTGATTTGAGCGGCTATATGGCATATTATTTCACATTTAAATTATTTTGAATAATCGTAAAATCCCTTTCCGGTTTTTCTCCCAAGAAGGTTTGCCCTGACCATTTTTCTAAGTAGCGGATGAGGTCTGTATTTTGGATCTCCAAACTCCTTATGTAGAACCTCCATTATTGCCAGACAAACATCAAGTCCAATAAGGTCACCAAGCGCAAGAGGCCCCATTGGATGATTTGCACCCATCTTCATTGCCTCATCAATCTCCTCTGCCGATGCAACACCGTCAGCAAGGATTGAAATACCTTCATTGACAAGGGGAATCAATATTCTGTTAACAACAAATCCGGGCGCTTCGTTCACTGCAACCGGTGTTTTTCCCATTTTAACAGCGAGTTCGGTAACAAATTGCTGTACTGTATCAGACGTTAGCTGTCCTCTGATTACCTCTACCAGTTTCATGACAGGAGCCGGATTAAAGAAGTGCATTCCAATAACTCTGTCTGCTCTTTTTGTTGAGGCAGCTATCTCAGTTATTGAAAGGGATGATGTGTTTGAAGCCAGTATTGTCTCCGGTTTACATAATTTGTCAAGAAGCCCGAAAACCTCTCTTTTTATCTCAATTGTTTCCAGGATGGCCTCAACTACTATGTCGGCATCTGCACATGAATCGTATTCAGTTGTCCCTGTCACAGATGAGAGTATAGAATCCATTTGCTCCTGAGTCATCTTGCCCTTTTCAACAAGTTTTGACAAATTTCTTCTGATAGCCTTTTCACCAGCATCAAGTTCTGCTTTATTATATCCTTTCATTACAACCGGAATTCCGGCCTGGGCAAATGCCTGTACAATTCCGCTGCCCATAGTCCCTGTACCAATAACTGCTGCTTTCATCTTATTTTTATTAAGTGATTATTTATCTGTTATTAAATTCTGGTTTACGTTTTTGAAGAAATGCCTCCATTCCCTCTTTCTGATCTGAGGTGCTAAAGCAACTTCCAAATAGTCTGTTTTCAAGGGTGACTGACTCTTGTGTGGGGTAGTCAGTTGCATGATTGATCACCTTTTTTGAAAGTCTTACAGCCAAAGGTGCTTTAGAATTAATCTGGTTTGCCATCTCTAATGCAGCTGCCATAATTTCAGCAGTAGGAACCACTTTATTTACCAGCCCGATAGATAATGCCTCTGCAGCATCAATTACCCGTCCTGTAAATATTAGTTCTTTAGCTTTTGCCGGACCGGCAAGTTTAGCCATTCTAACCGTTCCTCCAAAGCCTGGAGTTATTCCCAAACCCACCTCAGGTTGACCGAATTTTGCATTTTCAGAAGCTATTCTTATATCGCAAGCCATTGCCAATTCACATCCGCCACCCAGTGCAAAACCATTTACAGCTGCAATAACCGGCTTTTCACATGCCTCAATTCTTCTGAAAATTTCTGACCCTCTTCTTCCGAATGCCTCTCCCTCTTCTGAATTTAGCGATGCCATCTCCTGAATATCGGCACCTGCAACGAATGACCTTCCCTCGCCGGTTATAATGATTGTATAAATTTCATTATCATCCTCAGCCACTTGCAGAATCTGAGAGAGCTCTGACAGGATAGTGGAGTTTAATGCATTAAGAGCAGGTGGATTGCTTATTTTAATAATTGCTGAACGTCCTTCTTTTTGAAGAGACACAAACTGGAGATTCATAGTGTGTTACTTTTTATGATTCAATCTATAAAGGTAACACTTTTGGACGTAATTTACTCTATGAAATACTGATCATTCAGACTGCAGGAAAAAGAACAGTATACAACAGGTAAATTGAACCTGATATTAATAGTGTTGCAGGGATTGTAAAAATCCATGCAGCTACAATATTTTTTGCTGTTGCCCACTTTACTGATGCTACCCCCTTTGTTAACCCCACTCCAATAATTGCACCTGTTATTGTGTGTGTAGTACTTACCGGAATACCACCTAGAGCAGTACCTATCAGTGTCAATGCTCCTGAAGTCTCAGCGCAGAATCCCTGGACAGGTTTAAGTTTGGCTAATCCGTCGCCCAAAGTTCTTATAACTTTCCAACCTCCTGTTATGGTACCGAGTGCAATAACTGAGTAACAGGTAATAATCAGCCACAACGGAACGTGGAACTCACCTGTATTATCATACAGATAGGTATCAATAAAGCTATTTGTTCCTGAAACACTGAACAGTAGAATTGCAATAATTCCCATTGTCTTCTGTGCATCGTTTCCACCGTGTCCCAGTGAGAAAATAGCAGACGAGAATAGCTGCATAACTTTGAATCCTCCCTCAATTTTCAATGGATTTTTGCGCTTAAAAATCAGCATGGTTATTGACATCATTATAAAACTCAGCATAGAACCGATTAACGGAGAAAGAACAATAAACAGAGCTATTTTCAGGATTCCGGTTGCCACAAGTGCATTGCTTCCAAAAACAAACCAGGCAGGTCCAATCATGCCGCCAATCAGAGCATGAGATACACTAATAGGCAATCCATAATGAGTACACACCCATACCCATACAACTGCACCCACAAGTGCCGATAGGATTAACGGAGGGCTTACAATCTGAGGGTCAATTATCCCCTTTCCAATTGTGTTTGCTACGTGTATACCAAAAACAAAATATGCGGCAAAGTTCCAGAATGCAGCCCAAAGTACAGCCATACCCGGAGAGAGTACCCTGGTTGAGACTATGGTAGCAATTGAATTGGCGGCATCGTTCATTCCGTTAAGGAAGTCAAACAGAAGAGCCAGCACTATGCCTATAATAACTATTGTCAACATGTTATGCTAATTTTATTATTATGGATTTAATGCTGTCTGCAACCTCTTTTGCTCTGTCTGTTGTGTCCTCAAGACTCTGAACAATGTTTTTATTTTTAACGAGTTCAATAGCATCTTTCTCATTTTGAAACAGGAAGGTGTTGTAGTCTTCGTAAAGTTCGTCAACCTTATGTTCAATATCTTTAATTCTCTTACATTTTTTAAGAATATCATCATTCTTTTTTGCCATATTCTCAAGACCCTTTGCTATCTCTGAGATTAATCTTGCATCTTCAAGTATCAGATCAACAATTGTAATAAGGTCCTTCGCCGGTGGGGCAGGTTTGTACATTACCAGCTTTCTGCCTGCATCATGAATAAAGTCAAGAAAAGTATCAATTCTTGAGGCAAGTATATGAATATCCTCTCTGTCAAACGGTGTTACAAAGGTTAGGTTCAACTCTTCGTAGATCTTTGCGGTAATTTTATCGCCCCTGGATTCAAGATCCTTGATTTTTTTGTAACTCTCTTTTTGAAGTTCATAATTGCTCTCGAGATACATTCTCTTAAGCTCATTGGCAGCTTCAACAATATTTTCAGTCTGAGCAATGTACAATGGGTAAAACTTCTTCTCTTTTACCACAAATAGCTGTAAAAATCGGTCTAATTTCATATGATTAATTTTTTGCAAAATTATTGCAAGAATCATAAAAATTAGAAAAAATTAGTGATGAGGCACTTAAAATTAACAAAAGCGTAACAATTCCTGTTACGCTTTTGTTAATTTGTTATAATGTAGTAACTTAGCTAATAAGAGAGAGGCTTCTTTTTACAAATCTGTTAAGATCCTCACCTTTAAGCATACCATTTGAAAGTAATGCCAGATCGCAAACTTGTCTTAAAAGTTCGCTCTCTTTACCAAAGTCCGCAAGAAGCCTCTTTCTCTCACCCTTAATCTCCTCAATCTCTTTCTCAACCTTCTCTTTATTGTCCCTTACAGCTTTATCTATTTCATCCTCCTTCTTACCTTTGGTCTTCTCTGTAATATCATTTAATTCCCTCTCCGGAACAGAAATTTTTGCCTCAATTGAGTTTAATTCGGAAGACAATTTTTCTGCCTTTTGTTCAAGTATTTTTTTAATTACCGGGTGGTTGTAGTTTACAATTATACTGTATGATTCAGGAAGAGAGCCGTAGAAATTCATGCCTCCGTTCATGGCAGACATCTCCCTGTACCTTCTCATAAATTCACTTCTTGTAATCATAACTGCAGGTTCGTTCTCACCTAGATTCTCAATACTCACGTTGTAGTGATTTCCTGTTGGTAATACTGCCTCAAAAGCGTGTTCAATATCTTTCTCTTCTGCAACACTAATTTTTGGCTTCTCAATTTCGCTCTTCTGGATTATTTTATCAATATGATCAGAGTCAACCCTCATAAATGAAGAATCTTTAAATTTTGACTCCAGAAGATTGACATAATGAGAATCAAGCTGACTGTCAAATACAAGAACATCATAGCCTCTGTTTTTTGCACTTTCAATAAATGTATATTGCTCCTGTGTGTCAGTAGTGTAGAGGTATATTAGTTTTTTATTCTTGTCTGTTTGTTCAGTCTCAATAAGCTTTCTGTACTCTTCAAAACTAAAAAACTTATTATCGGTATTCTTTAATAGTGAGAATTTTTCTGCTCTTTCATAAAATTTCTCATCTGTAAGCATACCATATTCAATGAATATTTTCAGGTTATCCCATTTTTCCTCAAGAGATTTTCTATCATTCTTGAATATATCTTCTAGTCTGTCTGCAACCTTTTTTGTGATGTGTGAAGAGATCTTCTTAACATTTGAGTCAGACTGGAGATAACTTCTTGATACATTGAGAGGGATATCAGGAGAGTCAATAACTCCATGCAGTAGTGTAAGGAAGTCAGGGACAATGTTTTCAACAGAATCGGTAACAAATACCTGGTTGCAGTAAAGCTGGATTTTATTCCTGGAAACCTCTATTTTATCTTTAATTTTTGGAAAATATAATACTCCTGTCAGGTTGAACGGGTAGTCTACATTCAGATGAATGTGAAACAGAGGATCTTCCTGCATTGGATAGAGTTCGCGATAGAAGTTAAGATAGTCCTCCTCTTTAAGCTCGGCAGGTTTTCTTGTCCATAGAGGAACCGGGTTGTTTATAATTTTATCATTACCTGTCTCTACCTGTTTTCCGTCTTTCCACTCTGTCTCCCTGCCGAACGCAATCTCTACCGGAAGGAATTTACAATATTTGTTCAGCAGATGGTTTATCTTCTCATCGGTTGCAAACTCTTTTGATTCGTCATCCAGATAAAGAATAATATCTGTACCTCTCTCTTTGCGTTTCCCTTTTCCAATTTCGTATGATGGATCACCCTCACAGCTCCATTTTACAGCCTCAGCCCCCTCTTTCCATGAGAGGGTCTGTATCTCAACCTTTTTTGAAACCATAAATGCTGAATAGAAGCCGAGTCCAAAGTGGCCTATAATATTGTTAAGCTGATCTTTATATTTATCAAGAAATTCGCCTGCACTTGAAAAGGCAATCTGATTGATGTACTTGTTTACCTCATCTTCTGTCATCCCAATTCCATTATCACTTATTGTGATTGTACCTTTTTTGGGATCTGATGATACCTTCACTCTGAGCTCTCCCGTCTCTCCTTTAAATTCTCCGCTTGAAGAGAGCGCCTTAAGTTTCTGAGTTGCATCAACAGCATTAGAAACAAGTTCTCTCAGGAAAATTTCATGGTCCGAATAGAGAAACTTTTTGATTATTGGAAAGATGTTTTCACTTGTTACGCCTATAGTCCCTTTTTGCATAGTATACAGTTATTAGTTTAATTATTAAATATTCCTGATTGCTGTAAAAATCAAAAGGCATACCATTTTTTAAATGGATGCCTTTCTCTGACAAATAGTCATAAAAGTTTTTATTTGCAGATCATAATGTCAAGAATCATATTGTCTGTTTGCTTCATCCCCTCTGAACCTATTGAACCCAGGTTTTTTATTGTCTTTTCAATATCCTTTTCAATAATTCCGTCGTTTTCAGAAATGCAGATGTTATCCAGTGCAAGAATAGAAGACTGAACAGCTGAGGAGACTCCTGATGCAACTTTTAGGGCGCAACCTACTTTAGCACCATCGCAAACCATTCCGGTTATGTTACCTATCATGTTTTTAATAGCATAAGTAACTTGCTCATAATTTCCCTTTCTAAGGAAAACAATTCCGCAGGATGCTCCTGTAGAGGCGATAACACAGCCACAAAGTGCCGATAACTTGCCCAGATATTGTTTAATATGAATCGCTACCAAATGGCTCAATACCAATGCTCTTGCCAGCTCTTCTCTTGATGATCCAAGTTTTTCAGCTGCCGCAATAACAGGCATAGTAACCGTAATACCCTGATTACCACTACCTGAATTGCTCATTGCCGGAAGAGTGCAACCGGCCATTCTGGCATCTGAGGCAGCAGCCGTAATAGCCATAGAGTAGGTTAGAAGTCCGCTGCCAAAAATATTTTTGTGTACATTATCCTGAATAGTCCTTCCCACCTGTAGACCATATTTATTCTCCAAACCCTCTGTTGCAAGGGCCCTGTTCATACTCTCCGATTCCAGAATAAATTCAATCTCTTTAAAATCTATCTTTAAAGCAAAATCCCAAATTTTCTTAATTGTTAGTGAATATCTCTGTTCACTGACCTCATTCAAATCTGATATGTTTTCTCCGTACACAGGGGTCCCCTTGAAAAGGGGCGTTCCGTCAACAATAACGCTTGTGATTGAGTCATGATTCTCCTCAATAACAACTTCGGACTTGTGCTCTGATGATTTGCATATTGCCTTTATATAAAGCTTCTTATCGGATTTTGAAATTGTTATTCCAATAAGATTTTGGTCAACCATCTTTTTGGCAGCCTCAATAGATTTATTGTCAATATCCCTGAGAACTTCCAGTTTATATACACTCTTGCCACATGTTACACCCAGAGCTGCAGCGATGTGAAGGCCAACCATGCCTGTGCCGGGTACTCCAACTCCCATTCCGTTTTTCAGGATATTTGCACTTACCTCAACATCTACTCTTTGAACACTTAAATTCAGTTTTTCAAGCTCTTCAGATGCTCTGGCAACCGCAAGAGAGACAGCCACCGGTTCGGTACACCCAAGTGCCGGTTTTACCTCTCTTTTAATTAAATCAATAATTGATTTGTCTGTTATCTTAGTCATTGCTGAGCCTGTTTTCCCTCATTGAAAAAATTAATCACAGAGTTAATCAGAGTATCAATATCAGATTTACTCTTTATTGTCTCAACAGGGAAGCCCAGAGAGACAACATTGTAGTCTCCTTTATAAGCAACCCCGGCAGAAATGTTATTGTCTTTATATCTGAAAATGGTCCATGCTCCTCTACCTTTTGGCTCAATCCCGTCCGGTGACTCAGATGTATAAGAAAACTCGTTTGGAACAGTATGGAAAGAGAACTCCCCTTTGAATTTATACGGGCTTTGCACAGATTTTACATAGCCTGTTCTGCTGGCATGGTTTGTTCTCCACTCATATTTAAGTACATTCTGAACAAAGTTTTTAGTAGTATCATCCATTTCAATACTATCCCAAACATCTGTTGCTATGTATGATCCGCTAATTAAAATATTTCCGCCTGCTTTTGAATAACTTTCAACAGCCTTCATGATTCCTGGTGTAAAAACTTTAAATTTTACATTCCCAACTCCTCGTCCCATTCTGTACTGTCTCTGCTTACCCATGATAATGTCTACAATGTCATATGCGTTTAAATCAACAGACTCCTTTTCAACTGCATCTCTGCCTGAAGAGACAAAACTGTATCCTGCTTTTGCGAAAGCCTTGCCGTGAATTGACGGAAAATCAAAAGTATTTCCTGCAATCACCCTTGTCTCGTAATCTGCATATGATGCTCCGAATCCCGGCGAATCGTCGTCCATCCACGGTATTTCTCTTCTGAATTCATACTGACTTCCAATGTATGATATGTCTTTAATATATGGAGAGCCATAGTCATCATAATCTGCAAAACCACCCATTGTAGTATCAGGGGTTGCAAAATGTGAAGGTGCTGATATTCTTGTGAATCCATTAATTATTAAAACTTTTCCCCTCTCTTCAGGTGAGCTGTAAAGTGACAGTATCTCAGAAGGGAAGCTTTCGCCACCTTTATTTGCTGCTGTCACTTTAAATGAGTAAACAACACCTTTCTCAATGTCAACAGCCAGAGAGTTACCCTGAACAACTCTGCCCGAGTCAAACCCGGAATCCCCTTTTCTTGTGTATACTATAAATCTTTCTGGTGTTGCCGTTTCTTCAAGAGAGTCTTCAACTCCTCTCCAGCGCAGAAGTGCGACGTCGTTATGCAATGAGAGAGAGAACTCCTGAACAGGAAGTGGTTGAACAACGAAATCTTTACCATCAGCTGCAGCAAGATATTTAAGCATGCCTTTATAAATAGCACGGGACACAGTAAACCTGAATTCAGGATCAAGACCATATCTCATATCTGCAAGATTCTGGTGTGAGAGAAGTTCGAGAAGCATTGTAGGTACTACAGGTGACCTTGACTCTGAGTATGATCTGTCCCAAATTCCCCTCTGTTGCCATATTGGTTCGTGCTTGGCTCTGATATCTTGTACAATCTGGTTTTTTATCATATCTGTAAGATATCTGCCTTCAATCCTGTCTCTGCCGTCCGGATAGAGATCAGACCCATTGGATGAGCGTGTGTATATCCCTAATGTACCAATTATTGAATCATTAAGGGTTGTACCGGCATCTGTGTGGAATGCGAATGCGAGGTTAACAGGGATGTTCAGCCCCTTCTCTTCTGGATTTACTGAGGAGCCACCTGATAAGACATTAACCCATTTACCTCTTGACATATAGTCATCATTGTAGTCATTGGCGTTTTTATTTGGAGAGTAAATGGTATCTGAAAATCCTGCCCACTGCAGCCAGTATCTCGCCCCCTCCGTAAATCTTGGATATCCGCTGATAATTGGTTCTACATCAATATCTATTTTTACTTTTGAAACTGGTTCATTTGATGAGCTTTTCACATTCATCTCAGAGCCCTCTTCAGCCGGTTTCCTGGCTATATTACCATAACCACCTCCAAATTTTACAGCATCTGCTGTGATGTATTCTCTGCTGTTTTCAGTAAGATTTGAGAGCGATACAAATTGATAATCAGCTCCTTTAATAAAATGAAATGTTCCGAGGTATATCCAGGTTCCGCCTCCCATCTTCTGGTTTACATAAAATGAGCTTTCACCTGCAGAATGATGTACTGTATATTTTGCCTTAGATGTACTCTTTGGCATTGTCTGGTATGAGACATAAACGGCATATTCGCCAGTCTCCGGTATTTGTGCATGCCACTCAGCTTTGCTCTCTTCCTCTTTTTCATTGGTTCCTCTTACAATTCTGGCACTCCCCGTTCTGAATGGATTTTCTCCAGAGACATAAACCTCCTTTGAAGATGAAAAGCCAAGAGAGTCTGTATTATTCCACCTTCTTGAACCATTTTTTTCAATGTAACCGGATCCGGCAATATCATTGTCAACAATAATTTCATTTAGTTGTATGTCCCTCTCCCTTGGCATAAGAACGTATGCACCGGCATTTTCAAGCATAGGGACAAGGAAAGGTAAAACATATGACTGTGTGTACAAATCCTCTACAGTCTGAAATATTCTTGCTCTTTGCCATTCCCATCTGAGAAGTTTTTGCTCATAGTAGAAACCATGGCTCTGCCATAGCGCAATATGTTTACCCTCCATTCCTGAAGTGAATTTTGCAACAGGTGAAAATTTTGTAACGAGTGGATTTACAACTGCCACTTTTGAATGGCTTTTTGTCTCTTTTTTAACCTGTTTTGCAGCAATTCTCCTGTAGGCCGGGGGGATAAAGTCCTCAAGCGGTGATCTTGATGATTCTATTATCAGACCCATTTGTCTGTAAGGTTCAGGGATGTTGTTTCTGACAATTTCGTAGGCTTTACTAACATTATCTTCTCTGAAAGCATACTCTGAAAGTGCTGAAGAGAAAGAAAGAGTAAGTGTATTGCCACTTTTAACAGCTCTTGAAATTGTAATTTTCCCTAAAACAAAGGCCTTGTTTTTGAAATATGACTGGAGAGAATCCGCTGCTGCAGAAAATTGTCTGGAATCCAGCCTTTGTGCGTTTATGGTGGTAGGAATCGCAAATAAAACCAAGGCCAGAAACAGAAGGGAGATTTTTTTCATATTGTTTTGTTTGGAGTGCAAAAGTAATCATAAATGAGTAAATTTGTATTAAACAGTAATCAATAAAAAACTATAAAAATGAAGAGGGCTCTATTTTTTATTCTTATCTTCTCTTTTGTGCTTTTCTCGTGTAAAAACAGGACAACAAACATTGAAGAGAAAACTGCTCCGGTTATTGCAGACAGCAGGGGTTATATTGTTAAAGTAGGAGATGAAACTCCTGATTTTGAGATTGAATATCTGGACGGAAGGAGAGAGATGCTCTCTTCTCATAGAGGCAAGCTGATTATGTTACAGTTCACTGCAAGCTGGTGTGGAGTATGCAGAAAAGAGATGCCATTCATTGAAGAGAAGATATGGAAAAGACACTCAGGTAATCCAAATTTTCTGCTTTTGGGAATTGATTTCAAGGAGAGTAAAGAGATAACAGAAAAATTCGCCAAAGATTTAAATATTTCCTATCCATTAACACTGGATTTGAATGGTGAGAAATTTCAGCTTTTCTGCGGTCCTGATGCAGGAGTAACGAGAAATATTATCATAGACCCACAGGGAAAAATAATTATGCTAACAAGATTGTTTGAAGAAGAGGAGTTTAACTCCATGGTAGGGCTTATTGACCAGGAACTTGAAAAAATATCCGCAAAATGATAAAAAAAATTAACCTTGCAAATCTGCCCACAAAGATTGTGAAGCTGGAGAGACTTTCAAAAGAGTGGGGTGTAAATCTTTTTATTAAAAGAGATGACCAGACCGGATCAGAAATTTCCGGTAATAAGATCAGGAAACTTGAATACCTTCTTAAAATTGCTGTTGATAATGGGTATGACACACTCATAACAACCGGAGGAATACAGTCTAACCATTGCAGGGCAACTGCTGCTGCTGCTGCTCTCCTTGGTCTTGATTGTGAACTTTTGCTAAGAATAGGTGATGTTCCTAAAATTGAAGGGAACTATTTTCTGGACAAGCTTTTTGGGGCAAATGTGCATTTCTGTAATGCGGATGAGTACAGAGATTCAAGAGATGTGATAATGGAGAGGATAGGAGAGAAACTGGCAAAAGAGAAGGGGCGCAAATGTTTTGTTATTCCGGAGGGGGCATCAAATGCAGTTGGCAGTATGGGGTATTATGAAGCAATGGTTGAGGTTGTCTCTCAGGAAAGTAAGATAGGAATTAAGTTTGATACCGTCGTAGTTGCAGTGGGCTCAGGGGGAACATATTCAGGTTTATGTACTGCAAATAAAGAGTTAAAACTTGGAAAGAGAATAATTGGATTTGCTGTTGGATCAGACAAACAATATTTTGTAGATAAAATTCATGCTATTAATCTTGAAGCTGCAAAAATAGCCGGACTTGAGGCCAGTTTTGAAAGTGAAGATGTTGAGATTAATGACAAGTATGTGGGTATAGGTTATGCAATCAGCAGATCGGAAGAGCTGGAATTTATTCAATCAGTAGCCTCTTCTGAGGGATTGGTTCTGGATCCTGTTTATACCGGGAAGGCAATGTATGGACTATACAATGAAATAAAAGAGGGCAATGTGCCATCCGGCTCCAATGTCCTCTTTATCCATACCGGTGGCCTTTTTGGACTATTTCCAAAGCAGGATCAGTTCCGGTTTTAATTATTTCATATACCCATAGAGAATATCCTTTGGCGGGATAAAAGTCTCTTTTACAGTTCTTGGACTTACCCATCTGATAAGGTTAAACTCGCCGCCCGCTTTGTCGTTTGTTCCCGAGGCTCTTGATCCTCCAAATGGCTGTTTTCCAACAACAGCACCTGTAGGTTTATCGTTGATGTAAAAGTTGCCTGCTGCATACTGAAGTTTTGAGCAGGCTTTTACAACTTCCATTCTGTCTTTTCCAAAAACGGCACCTGTCAGTCCGTAAGGAGATGTTGTGTTACATATTTCAAGAGTCTCCTCTACAAGAGAGTCCTTGTAAATATATGCAGTAAGTACCGGCCCGAATATCTCCTCTTCCATGGTTTTGAAGTGGGGGTCGTCTGTTTTTATCATTGTTGGAGAGATAAAGTACCCTTCAGATTTATCATATGTTCCACCAAAAACAATCTCGGCATTAACAGAACTTTTTGCATACTCTATAAATGAGACAATATCATTAAATGCAGATTCGTCAATTACTGCATTTATAAAGTTCATCGGGTCTGTAGGAGGCCCTGTTTTTGCAATTTTGCTAAATTCGGTCATTTTATCTCTAATGCTTTCCCAAAGTGACTCAGGAATATACATCCTTGATGCTGCCGAACATTTCTGCCCCTGATATTCAAATGCCCCGCTAAAAGCTCCGGCAGCAACTTCGTCTGCATCTGCACCCGGTAAAACAAAAACAAAGTCTTTACCACCAGTCTCCCCAACTAACCTTGGATAAGACTTGTAATTTTCAAGGTTATTAGCTACGCTTTTCCAAAGAGAGTTAAATGTTGCATTTGAACCTGTAAAGTGAATTCCTGCAAGGTCCACAGATGAGGTCAGTAATGATCCAATTTGAGCTCCGCTACCCGGAAGGAAATTTACAACTCCGGCAGGAACGCCGGCCTCCATGAAAATATCCATCAGATAGTAATTTGAGAGGAGAGCCGTAGTTGCAGGCTTCCAGATTGTAGTATTGCCCATCATCACGGGAGACATATTCAGATTGGATGCAATGGCAGTGAAATTGAATGGACTTACAGTAAAGACTACACCTTCAAGAGCTCTGTACTCCATTCTGTTCAGTTGATTAAACGAAGAGAGAGGCTGAGTCTTGTAGATTTCAGATGCAAAATAGACATTGAACCTTAAAAAGTCTGCCGTTTCACAGATTGCATCAATTTCTGACTGATAAATATTTTTACTCTGTCCCAGTATAGTGGCGGCATTGAGTTTTGCCCTGTATTTCACGGTAATAAGCTCTGCAACCTTAAGCATAATTGATGCTCTTGTAGTCCAGTGCTGAGAGTTCCAGTTATCATGAGCAGCCTTTGCTGCCTCAACCGCCATCTTTATCTCCTTCTCCCCGGCTTTATGATAAATTGCAATTGTATGCCCGTGTTTGTGAGGCATAACAACCTTTCCTGTATTACCTGTATAAATTTTTTCTCCTCCAATGACAAGGGGAATCTCTTCTACTCTATTGCTTTGTCTTTTGAGTTCACTCTCTAAAGAAATCCTTTCAGGAGAACCTGACAGATACTGCAAGACAGGTTCATTTTCCGGCAGATTGAAGTTGTAAATTGAATTATTCATATTAAAATATCTGATTTTTTTCATAAAATTATACAATAATGCAACATCTGACAAGTGATCTCGTTTAATTGACAGAAAGAACAGAGAATGAAGAAGCTATTTAGCACTATTAGCAACAGAGTATCTAAAGAGAGTATAATTTATGATGAATGTCATAAACGTCTGTATTACACAAGTTTAAGAATTCTGAATAATAGCATGGAGGCAGAGGAGGTTATGCACGACACGTTAATGAAATACTTTGAAAGAGAAGAATTTGACTCTGTAAAAGAGAGAGACTCCTGGCTAAGCAGAGTTTGTATAAATATGTCAATTGACAGATTAAGAAAAAGAAAATCAATAGACAATTTGTTGCATAGCAGCGAACTTAAAGAGAGCCTTGCAGAAACAGATGAACACGAAGACTACTCATTTAAAGGTGTAACTGTAAACATGGTTAAAGAGGTAATGAAGACTCTCGCAGAGGGATATAGAGTTATCTTATCTTTAGTTCTTTTTGAAGGATATGATTATGAGGAAATTGCCCAGATTACCGGGTTGAAAGTTGTTTCAGTAAGAACACAGTATATCAGAGGAAAAGCAAGGTTAATAGAGGAGTTGGAAAAGAGCAGGGGTAATAAAAATGGAGGATTGAAAAATGGATAGCTTAAAGAATTTTATTGATCAAAACAGAGCTGAATTTGAAACTGAAAATCTCTTAAATGGTCATAAAGAGAGATATTTCAAGAAATTGCAGGAGAATTCTGCTGAGAACAGAAAAATAATAATAATGCCATACTGGATGAAACTTGCAGTAGCTTCTGTTATACTTATAATCCTTGTGATACCGGTATTTGTAAATAACAGGCTCTCTCAGATGGAATCAGGAGAGTACTATATAGAGATACTTAGTGAGCGTAGTTTAGAGATTGAACAGATGGCAAGCTCATTGAGCCCGGACGAGAAACTTACTGTTGAATCCACTATAAGACAGCTAAATGAAGAGAGTATCTCCCTCGCAACTCAAATTCCTGAATCACTTAGTAAAAAGGAGAAGAGAAGTATAATTAAAGGGTATTATACTGAAAAGATAGAGGGCGCAGACCGATTGAAAAAGTATGTTGAGTCAATCGTAGAAAATTAATAATATGTTATGCATAACAGGATAAAATTAAATCAAATCACTAAAAATATTTATTACAATGAAAAAACTATTTGTCCTATCAGTGTTTTTACTCCTCTCAGTATTAGTTTTTGCTCAGGGAGTTACCAAAAATCATCAGGTTCCTGCATTCTCAGGAATTAACGCCGGTGGAGTTTTTGATATAACATTAACAAAATCCACCGTAAATTCAGTAACTACAACAGCAGATGAGGAAATTGCCAAATATATAATGGTAAAAGTAAAAGATGGCGTTTTACACCTTGATCTTGACAGTAAAAATATGCCTGCAGCACTAAAAAGAAATATGAAGTATATTAAGGCAAATGTTACCATATCCCAGCTTGACAGACTTTTTATTTCAGGTGCAGCGAAACTTAAATCAAATGGTCACTTCATTACAACCACTTTCAAAGGCGATTTTAGTGGAGCAGTTATTGTAGATGGATTAAACATCACTTCCGAAAACTCTTCAATTCAGGTAAGCGGAGCATCAAAACTTGACATTAAGGGGAAGTCTCAGTCAGTCAAATACGATATTTCCGGAGCTTCTGTTGTAACAATTGATCATGAGTCAGGAGATTTGGAAATAGGGGGTAGCGGTGCATCAAAAATGAACTTTTCTGGAAATGCAACCAGAACCGAGGTATCTGTTTCGGGTGCAACAAACGTAAAAATGAAGGGCTCTTCAAATACAGCTAAGTTTGAAGCTTCAGGTGCTTCTGTTCTTGATGCAGAACATTTTAATGTAAAAGATGCTGAAATTGAAGCAAGTGGAGTTTGTAATATAAGAACAAATGTTTCAGGCTCAATTTCTGCTGAACTCTCTGGAGGATCTTCTCTGCTTTACTCAGGAAGTCCGGTAATGAAAAAAGTTCAGACCAGTTCGCAGGCTTCAATTAAAAGGCTTAATCCCTGATCAAATATGAACAATAAATGCTATCTTTATGGAAATTTTCCAACTAAGATAGCATGAGCAAAAAGAGTTTACATAAAGAGATTTTTGTCCTTGATTCACACTGCGATACTCCAATAAGACTCCTGGCTGGAGCTGATATTAACAAAAGAGGAGAGGAGGGACATTTTGACTTTATCAGAATGGAAGAGGGTGGCTTAAATGCTGCCTTCTTTGCCATATATACCCCAAATACAATTGAACCGGACACTGCAACCAGAAGAGCTATGCAAATGATAGCCCGTACTTACGATGCTGTTGAGGCAAGTAAAGGCAAAGTATCTGTTGCTCTGGATGCCAGTGATGCGAGAGATAATTTTGAATCGGGTATATTATCGGTTTTTCTGGGAATGGAAAATGGTCTGCCTATCCAGAAAGATTTGAGTCTTCTGAGGCTTTTTTATGATATGGGAGTCCGGTATATGACACTAACTCATGCAGGAAACAATGATATTTGCGATTCCTGTGCAACCAAGGAGAAAAGATGGAACGGACTAAGCCCTTTTGGGATAGAGGTTGTTAAAGAGATGAACAGACTTGGAATGCTGATAGATGTTTCACACATATCAGATGACTCATTCAGGGATGTTATCAAATACTCTGATTCACCTGTGGTTGCTACTCATTCATGCTGCAGGGCTATTGCCGGTCACCCCAGAAATCTTACAGATGAAATGATTAAGCAGATTGCCTCTACAGGAGGTGTTGTGCAGATTAACTTTTATCCACCTTTTCTAAATAGTAATTATGCCGAACAATTCTGGCCGTTATGCGATGCCTTTGAAGAGGCAGAGAAGAGATGGAAAGAGGATCCTGAGAAATATTCAAAAGATTACGAGAGGGCAAAAAATGAAATGTTTGCCTTAAAGAGACCTTCGTATAAAGAGGTGGTTGATCATATTGACCATGTGGTAGGACTTGTTGGAACAAATCATGTGGGTATTGGAACCGATTTTGACGGGATAGAGGTAGCTCCGGAGGGGGTTGAAAGTGTAGATAAATTATCTTTAATTACTGAAGAGCTTATCAGCAGGGGATATTCAAACAGTGATATCAAACTTATTATGGGTGAGAATTTTTTAAGATTACTTGAATAGATATGGGAAAAATAGCACTTGTTACAGGAGCCACATCCGGAATAGGAGAGGCGGTTGCGTTAAAACTTGCATCTGCAGGATATGATTTGATTATCACCGGAAGAAGAGTTGCGCAATTATCCAGAGTGGCAAAAATTATTGAAAAAGAGTTTAATAGAAAGGTGCTGATATTAAGCTTTGATGTTAGAGAGTCTGTTCAGGTAGAGCATTATCTTGGCGTATTACCTTCAAATTGGCAGGAGATTGATCTGCTGGTTAATAATGCAGGACTAGCTGTGGGACTAAATTCAATTCAGCAGGGAGTTGTTGATGACTGGGAGAGGATGATTGATACAAATGTTAAGGGTTTACTTTACGTTTCAAAAATCATTTCAAATTTAATGATTAAGAGGGGAGGCGGTCATATTATCAATATAGGATCAATTGCAGGTAAGGATGTCTATCCTAACGGGAACGTATATTGCGCAACTAAACATGCTGTTGATGCTTTATCCAGGGGGATGATGATGGATCTTCATAAATACAATATCAAAGTTTCCCAGGTTTGTCCCGGTGCGGTTGAGACAGAGTTCTCAATGGTTAGATTTAAAGGTGATTCAGAAAAGGCTTCCAATGTTTACAAAGGCTTTAAGCCTCTTGTAGCGGAGGATATAGCAAATGTTGTTCTTTATGTTGCTTCAGCACCGGAGCATGTAAATATTAGCGATGTAACAGTTATGCCAGTTGCTCAGGCCGGAGTTTCAATAATTGATAAGAAGCTATAAGACAACTATAACCAACCTCCCTTTTTGAGAATTTCATCTACTTTATAGGTATTCTCCTCTCTGTTTTTATCATTTCGGTTTGAAAATACCAAAATGAGTATCTCTTTTTCCGGATAACGTGCAGCATATATCTGAAAACCGCCGTTATCACCTGTGTGATATACTTTTACCGGGTAGTTTTCCCGCTCTTCAACAAACCATCCGTAACCATATGAGTTTCCCGGCAAATCCTTTATTGATATTTTTGGTGTCTGAGCCTCATTTAGACCTCTTTCACTTACCAGAGTATTATTCCTGAGTGCCATTTCCCATTTTACAAACTCCATTACAGAGGTGTAAATGCCTCCGTCGGCTTTTGTAGCGAAAAAGCTCTCCTCGCCGTAATCGTACTCTTCAAATATCCCTGTGGTCCTATTTTGGAGGTATCCGTGAGCCATTCTTGGGATAAATCGCCCCTCTTCAAAATACAAACTCTCTTCCATCCCTGAAGGGGTGAATACCCTCTCCTTCATAAACTTCTCAAACGGCATACCGGAAGCCGTTTCAACGATGGAATACATAAGCTGAAATGTTGGATTCATATACTCGTATCCTGTTCCGGGTTCAAAATTCAGGCTGTCTAAATCTGCAATATATGCATAGGATTCTACATCTGTCGCCCTTAGTACAAAATCTCTGTCCTCTCTGTTGCGTGAATCTGGGATACCTGAAGAGTGAGAAAGAAGATGTCTTAAAGTGATTTTTTCAAAAAAATCTGCCTTGAAATGTGGAAACCACTTTTTAAGGTTATCATCAAGTGAGAGCTTCCCCTCCTCTGCCAGCATGATTATTGCAATTGCAGAAAATTGTTTAGATACAGAGGCTATATTATAAAAAGTATTTTCATCAGCTGTGATTCCGGTACTCATATCGGCTATTCCATATCCTTTTGAAAAAATTATTGAATCATTTTTTAAAATAAGAACAGTAGCTCCCGGTTCCGATGAAGGATACTGAGTTTTAAAGAGAGAGTCCACACTTTCACAAACAAACTTATCGTCTTTCATATTGGTATTTGTACAAGAATTTAACATAATCAAACCAATGAAAAAATATAGTAAATGTTTCATAACAAGATATATTAACAATTATGTAGTAAAATCAACATATATGTAACATAATAATTATATATGCTATAAATTAATAATATGAATTATTATGGCAGAAATTCAATATTTAATGAATTTCTTAATTCGTTTATTGCTCCTGAAGAGAATCGTATAATATTTCTCTCTCTGTCTCCAGAGTAGATGTATTTTTTTGTTATTGATACTCCGGGCCCCTCAATAGCTATCCAAATTGTACCAACAGGTTTTTCATCTGTTCCGCCTTCAGGACCGGCTATACCAGATGTTGCAAGAGACCAGTCTGAATTAAACAACCTTCTGGCACCGGATGCCATGGCTTTAACACACTCTTCACTCACAGCTCCATATAGCTTAATAATATTTGGGTCAACTTTAAGAATATCTGTTTTTGCCGAATTGTCATAAGCCACAACTCCTCCTTTAAAAATTGCAGAGGAGCCTGGTATAGAAGTGAATATTCTGCCTATATTTCCGCCTGTACACGATTCTGCTAAAGAGATGCTCTCTCCTCTTCTTAATAATTCCCTGAAAATAACAGATTCCAGAGTGTCATCCCCCTCTCCGTAAATTGATCTTCCCAATATCTCCTTTAACCCTCTAAAAAGGATGTTTATTGTCTGTTTATTGACTGATTCATCCCCGTCGTATACAGAGAGCCTTAGCTTTACCCCCCTGGCAGGATTAGGTAAATAGGCAAGTTTAATTCCTGCTGGAAGTGAATCTTCCCATTTTGCAATTTTTGTTGCAAGTTCAGATTCTGGAATTCCGAAAGTATTAACTGAATGGTGAATTATTTTCTCACAACCCGGAATTAGCGAGATGTCATTAATTACTTCATCCATAAGAAATTGCATCTCATAAGGAACTCCTGGAAGAGAGTAAATAAATCTATTCTCAACAGAAAATTTCATGCATGGTGCGGTACCAAGTTTGTTTGGAATTACCGTGCAATTTTCTGGAACTAATGCCTGATCCCGGTTCAGTTGAGAGAGTTCAATTCCTCTCTTCTCGCAAATACTTTTTATAATATGAGCCTGATCATTGTTAAAGACCATCTTTGAGCTGCCGGAAAGCTTTGCAAGAACTTTTTTTGTAATATCATCCTTTGTGGGTCCAAGGCCGCCGGTGACAATCACTATATCATTAAATTCCAGTGCGTACAATATTGTTTTTTCAATAGAATCCTCATCGTCACCTGTAGAGAAATGGGAACTAACCTTTACACCTATTGAGTTTAGGGAGGATGAGATAAAGGATTTGTTTGTGTCAACAATCTGACCGATGAGAATTTCATCACCAATTGTGCAGACAGATGCCTTTAGCATGATGAACTTGTTTTACTTATATGTTTTAATATTTTGCGTACGAATCCTGGTCCGTTATAGATAAAGCCGGTATATACCTGCACAAGACTGGCACCTGCATCCAGCATCTCCTTAGCCTGTAAAGGTGTCATTATTCCACCTACACCAATGATTGGCAATTGTCCTTCAGTCTTTTTACTAATATATTTAACCATCTCAAGGCTTCTGTTATAAAGCGGAGCACCGCTTAAGCCTCCCTCTCCAATATTTTTGATCTTTTCATCAGATGTTGTAAGGTTGCTTCTTAAAGTAGTAGTATTTGTTGCAACAATTCCATCAAGACCGGAGACGAGAACAAGTTCAATAATTTCATCAAGTTGTTCGTCAGTTAAATCCGGTGAAACCTTCAATAGTATAGGGCGATAGTCATCAAAGTATTTTCTGAGAAGCGTCAGGCGATCTATTATTTCTGAAAGAGATGTTATATCCTGCAGTTTTGTAAGACCTTTTACGTTTGGGCATGAGACATTAACAACAAAATAGTCTACAAAATCGTATAACTGAGCGAAACTTTTTTCATAATCAAGCGGAGCCTTATCATTACTGCTGGCAGTACTTTTACTGATATTTCCGCCAATAATAACTCTCGGTTTTGTCTGTTTTAGTTTTGTAACAGCATGCTTAACCCCTTTATTATTAATCCCCATTCTGTTTATTATCGCCTGATCATCAACAAGTCTGAAGACTCTGGGTTTTGAATTTCCGGGTTGCTCTGAAGGAGTTACTGATCCAATTTCAACAAACCCAAATCCAAAGTCAGAAAGTGGATTATATAACTCGGCATTTTTATCAAAACCGGCAGCCATTCCAACAGGATTTGGAAATCTAATACCAAGAACCTCTCTCTCAAGGGTGGGATGGGAGTAGCTGAAAAAAAATCTTACGATATATCGAGATAAAGGAATATATGCGAGAATAATCAGGAGCCTTGCTACAATTCTGTGAGCAGTTTCCGGAGAAAAAGAAAAAAGCAGGGGCTTAAAGAGTAGTCGGAACATCTTCTGAAAATTTTCACAAAGATATAAATTATAACCCCTCTTAGCCAATTTTAACGGGAGTAATATCTTCAAAAGAGTTATCTGAATAGATTAACAATACCCGTTTCAGAATCTTTTTTTTACGACCCTCATCTCTCTCTGGAGTATTTATAAGATTCTCATTGAGTTGAGAAGTGTCAAATTCGCCTATATCACCCTCATTATCATTAAATAAGCTCTCTTCGTTATTGACTACTTCTTTATGTTCTGTGAGATTTGCGGGAGATATCTGCTCTTTATACATTTTTCCTTTGCCTGTAATTAACCATTCGGCGCTAAGAGTAGGGTACCTTGTCAGAAGTTTTTGGATAAAGTCAAACCCGGGTTTGTTTCTCCCGGACAAAATGTGCGACAAACCGGATCTTTGAATTCCAAGTACGTCTGCAAGGCGAGCTGGAGATAGCTGCTCAACCTCTAAAAATTGCTGTAAACGACTTTTCATTTTTGTAAACCTCAAGTTTTACAAATGTAGTAATATTTAAGTTTACAAAAGTAATAATCTAAAAATCTACAATTGTAATCATTGCTTTGAGAATATAGTTTAAAGTTATTTAAATCAGTTATATAGAATTTTTTTGTAGTTAATGACTTTGTCTTAACTTTAAGGTCAAATAAACGACATAATTAACACATATTCAGTGTGATATAAATTCAATATTGCTCATTTTAAGCATTTTCCGATCATTAAGTATTAATATTACAGAAAACAACTAAAACGATACTTGATTTGAATAGTTTAAATAGCACATAATGAGTTATTTAAGACCTGTAAAAATAGGCAATAAATAATATCTATCACTCAGACTCCATCTAATTTACAAATCTTAATAATACCTATTATTAATGATTACAAGTATAAAGCCTAATGTTTAATTATGTGAATTACATATGTAAACAAAATGTTGAATTTTGACTATTTTCATCTCTACCTATATTTATATAGCTTTGCAAAAAATAATTGATTGTGGAGCCTGAAATCAAGATTCAAAATTTTACATACGTATTACCTGAAGAAAAAATTGCAAAGTATCCCCTTGCGTCCAGAGATGACTCAAAGATTTTAATATTTAAGGATAATCTTATCAGTGAATCAAAATTCTCAAATCTCAGCCATTATATACCGGATAATTCATTAATGATATTTAACAATACCAGAGTTGTTCCGGCAAGACTCTTTTTTAAGAAACATAGTGGTGCTCATATTGAAGTATTTTGTATTGAACCTGAGTCTCCTGCTGATTATGCCCGCTCATTTGAATCTACTGAGAAATGTGCCTGGAGTTGTGTTATTGGAAATAGCAAAAAGTGGAAGGACGATGAGATTCTTTTTGATACACATACACATAATGAGTTATCTGTATATAATTTGAAAGCTAAGCGATTATCTAATAACGGGGATACATCAATTGTTGAATTCTCATGGTCAGGTGGTATTTCATTTGCTCAGATTATGGAACTCTGTGGCAAAGTTCCTATACCCCCATATCTTAACAGAGAATCAGAAGAGTCGGATAAAGAGAGGTATCAAACACTATATGCAAAGTTCAGAGGGTCTGTTGCTGCACCTACAGCGGGACTTCACTTCACAGATAATGTCATAAAGTCCTTGGATAATAAGGGAATACAAAGAGAAGAGCTTTCTTTGCATGTAGGTACAGGTACTTTTAAACCTGTTAAAACTGAATTGATTAAAGATCATTCAATGCATTCTGAGCCATTTTCTGTATCTCTTAAATTCTTGAAATCTTTAAGAGACTGTATTGGAAGTAAGAGCGTTGTATCTGTTGGGACAACCTCTGCAAGAACCCTGGAGAGTCTTTATTATATAGGTGTGAGATGTATGGAGGGTGAAAGCCCGGCTGATGTTGATCAATGGGAGCCATACGGAAGAGTTTTCAATGTGTCTCCAAAAGATTCAATAAACGCTGTATGTAAATGGATGGAGAGTAATAATATTTCAACCCTTGAAGGTCGTACAAGAATCATAATTGTACCGGGTTATGAATTTAAAATTACTGATGCTTTGCTTACAAATTTTCATCAGCCTTCAAGTACTCTGCTTCTGCTTATTGCTGCATTTGTTGGAGAAAATTGGAGAGAGATTTATAATTATGCTCTGAGGAATAATTTCAGATTTCTCAGTTATGGAGACAGCTCACTTCTTTTCAGGAAGTAACCCATATTCCATAATCTTATGAGCCCAGCTTGAGAGCAATGGTCCTGAATATCCTATTGCAGGCAGAATATTGCCAATTTGCTGTCTTGCTATTTCAATATATCTGCTTTCTCCGGTCAGCTTGTACATATCTATCATTACTCCGGCCATTACTGAATTGGCAGATGGTTTAATCAGGTCAATGTTTGATTCCCTTCTGAATGGTACAACGGGAACTTCTGCTCCTTTCTCTGACTTACTGAACATACCGTTTTCTGGTTTATAAAAATTATCAATGACAAAATCCATATACTTGATTGCAATTTCCTTATACTCTTTTAATTGAGTTGATTTGTATAGTTCAACTGAGGCATCAATAAAGCTAGCGTAATCTGATAGAAATCCAAATCTGCATCCGTTTGAACAACAGGTATATCTTAATAGTCTCCCCTTAGCATTAATGTTGTTGTTTAGTAGATAATCAAAGAGTGCAACAGAATCCTCCTTCATCTCCTCGTTGTTCAGGAGTTTTGAAGCTATTGCCAAAGATTTGATAAGTTGAGAATTATAAGAGGTAATAACCCTTGTGTCCTTTAAATAACCACGATGCTCTTTTCTCCTCTCTCTGAGACTATCAAGCTCATTGCGGCTTATAATATTATATGTATCAGAATTCCTAACAGGTATTTGTTTTCCACTTGCTTCATGACGGGTATCAAATCCCAGAGCGACACAAATCTCCTGATATCTGCCAGGAAACAGAATTTCAAGCTCTTTTATTGAACAGGAAAAGTACACACATTCATCAATTTTATCAGAAATTGTGGTATTACTGTAGAAACCGCCCGATGGTGCAGAAAGTTCTTTATTAATAAAGTTGAAGGTGTGAATTACTGTCTCTCTGAATGAACTCTTTCCAAATAACTTCCATGCTGCAGAGTAGAGTATTATGTACTGACTGTTGTCTTCAAGATTCTTTTCAAAAAGAGGTTTTGAACAAGTATAATCCTCAGATTGTCTGAAGAATCCTCCATCAATCGGATCAAATAAAGGTGAGAACTGTAAATCCTCTAACAATGATATGAGAGACTCTTCAAGTTCTTTGTCAGGAAAGTGTTTAAGATACTCAACTATTGTGTATAAACTACCTGGATTTGGGGTATATGGCTTCAGATTTTTTACAAAATCAGATTTGAACATTGTTTTATACCAGTTTCGTACATAACGGTGAAGAACACTTAGTGCATCTCTGGGATCTTCAGCTATACCTGTAATTACTCCTGATTGCTTTGTCCTGTGTGTAAGTTCATTTGCCAGTTTCTCCAATAACTCCCTTTTTGAGGATTTAGCATTTAGAATTTTATTGGTTATATTCAAGAAATGTTCAGGATCTGTCTCTGAGAAACACAGTATAGGCCTTCTGTCCGGCATTATAAAAAGATTCATCGGGCCGTAAGAATAGTCGTTGTTTAGTAATAACATATCAAGTGCAACCAGAAATGACTCAGGATTATCATCTTTATCTTCTGCTATACATATGAAACTTTCATTTAAAAGAGATGAAACTCTGGGATCTGAAAAAAGATTCTTTGAACCCTCTCTTACATTAATATTACTAATGTATCCAATATGTAGAAATATAAGTTTATCCTCCAGTTTAGCCTTGCTGATCAGCTCAGGAGTAAGGGAATAATTCCATTCAATACCCTTTCCGGATAAAAGCCTTAAATATGGAGAGCAAATTTTGGACATTAATTATAAATTTGTATCAGACTAAATACTCTATACTATGAAAAATGAAGTTAGAACAGCCCCCAAACAATCGCTTATTGATCTATTTGAGGAATCGGCAGCCAAATTTTCCGAGAATACATTTCTTCTTGAAAAAAAGGATGGCGAGTTCCGTCCCACTTCTTATTCAAAGACCAGATTGCTTGCAAAACAATTTGGAGCCGGGCTTTGTTCACTCGGCCTGAAAAGGGGAGAAAATGCCTCAATACTGGCAGAAGGATGCAATATGTGGATTATTGGAGAGCTTGCAATTTTTTATGCAGGAGGCATAAATGTACCATTGTCAGTAAAACTGGAAGAGAGTTCAGATTTATCTTTTCGTTTGATTCATGCAGATGTAGTAATGATAATGGTATCTGAAAGACAGTTGCCAAAGATAAGAGCAATCAGGGACAGACTTCCCTTACTCAGGCATGTCATTGTCTTTGAGCCTACCATTGCGCTGGAAAGTGGAGAGTTAAGTTCAGATTTTGTTTTTGAAGCGGGTAAGAACTACCTGAAGCAAAACATTACTGAGTTTGAGAAAATTGGGAAGAGTATTCAGAATGATGATGTTGCAACAATAACTTACACTTCCGGTACAACAGCAGATCCCAAGGGGGTCGTTCTCACTCATAGAAACTACACCGCAAATGTTGAGCAGTCGCTCTCCTGTATGACAATACCAGAAGGTTACAAAAACTTCATAATATTGCCTCTTGACCACTGTTTTGCCCATGTTGTAGGTTTCTATATAATGATAGCGAGAGGAGCTGTTGTTGCAACTGTACAGCAAGGTAAAACAGCAATGGAGACTCTGAAAAATATACCTTTAAATATTAAAGAGGTTAAGCCAAATCTGATTTTGTCTGTGCCTGCACTTGCAAAAAGCTTTAGAAAAAATATTGAAGGTTCTGTTAAATCAAAAGGTGAAACCAGCTGGAAACTATACCGGTTTGCGCTCAAAATTGCCTATATGTACAATGGTGACGGTTGGAATAGGGGGGCAGGCTGGAAAATTGTTTTATATCCATTTAAAGCACTCTTTGATAGAATTTTGTTCTCAAAAGTAAGGCTGGCGATGGGAGGGGAGCTTGATTTTTTTGTAGGAGGAGGTGCCTTGCTTGATAAGGAGCTGCAAAAATTTTACTATGCCATAGGGATACCTATGTACCAGGGATATGGCCTCTCTGAGGCAACTCCAGTTATCTCCACCAACACTCCCGATAGACATAAGCTCGGTTCTTCCGGAATATTGGTTAGACCCTTGGAAATTAAAATAATGGATAATGAAGGTAATGAGTTGCCATTAGGTATTCCGGGCGAAATTGTTATCAGAGGTGAAAATGTGATGGCTGGATACTGGAAGAATCCAAAAGCGACAGAGGAGACGGTTAGGGATGGCTGGTTGTATACCGGTGATATGGGATATATGACTAAGGAGGGTTTCCTGTACGTTAAAGGCAGGTTTAAAAGTCTTCTTATAGGTTCTGACGGAGAGAAATATGCGCCTGAAGAGATTGAGGAGATGTTAGTTTCTCAGTCTAAAGTTATTCAGCAAGTGATGTTATATAATAATCAATCTCCGTACACTATAGCGATTATTACTCCGGACAGAAATGCCGGACTATCAGGAAATGATCTGGTAAAAGCTGTTTGGGATGAGATTGAAAAATACAAAGGAAAGGGTGTTTATGCAGGGATGTTTCCTGAGAGATGGCTTCCTGCAACTTTTATACTCACAACTGAACCTTTCAGTGAGCAAAACAGAATGATTAACTCAACAATGAAAATGGTAAGAAGCAAAGTAGAAGAGAGGTATACTGAAGAGATTAAATTTGCTTATACACCTGAAGGTAAGAATATATACAATAAATTTAATTTGGGATGAGATACAGAATAAGGCTGTTATCCATTTCTATTTTATTACTGATCACTGTTGTTTTTATTCTTGAGTACCTATGGCTTCCACATCCTGAGGGGATTGACAGCAAAGGATTTTCTGCTGCAAGAGTCTCAGATGATATAAGAATTATTAGCAAAGAGCCACACTCTCTTGAACATCCAGAGGCAAGAAGTGAAGTACGGGAATATCTGCATAGAAGACTGATAGATATTGGTTATGAGGCTTATATAAAGTTTGAAGATTCAATTGGAAATGTGTTTGCTACACTTCCTCCGTTGATTAAGAAGGCAGATAATAACTTCACATACATTTTATTAATGGCTCACCTTGATTCAAGGCACGCTTACGAAGTAAACGGTGAGACCAACTTCTCTTTAGGCGCTGCCGATGATGGTTATGGTTTAGGCACTATCCTGGAACTTGCTTCAAATGCAGTAATATACAGAGATAAGTGGATTCAGGGTGTGAAAATACTATTTACAGACGGAGAGGAGAAAGATTTAAACGGGATTAAAAATGCTCTGGAATTCAATTCTGAATTCTTTTCTGATGTGGGATTTATTATTAATCTTGAGGCTAGAGGAATGAAGGGGCCGGCACTTATTTTTGAGACCTCTCCCGGCAGTGACAAGATTATTGATCTTATAGGCAGCTCAAAGAGTGCCGCAGGCTATTCAATATCGTCGTATGTATATAGTATCCTGCCAAATTATACTGATTTTTCACTTATTAAAGACGAGTTTCCGGGAGTGAATATTGCTGTACTGGATAACCTTGATTATTACCATACTTCAGAGGATAAATTTGATAATATATCTCTCCCCTCTATTCAGCATTATGGTAATCAAACCGAACCAATAATTAAGAGATATCTAACTGATGAAATATATTCAGATGTCTCGTTTCTAAAAAATGGAAGAGACCTTATCTACTTTTCAATACCATTTTTTGGTATAGTAAGTTTTTCAAAAATCACTTATACGATATTGAATATTATTGTATTAATATTATTAATATTAAGCATTTCATTTTTCCTCTCAAGGGGGATGGGTTCAATAAATGGTCTTTTGTGCAAACTTTTTGTTGTAATTTTGATAATAGTGATAGCTGCATCAACAGGACATTTAAGCTCATATTTATTATCAGTCTTAAATGGAGTAAACTATAAGTTTATTGCTCTTGCCCATCTGAAATATGACTCTCTTGTACTATGGATTTCAACTATAACTACTATTGCTATCATTACTCTTATTTTTTACAGAACCATCAGGAAAGGATCTGATAATCTGATTGAATTTATACTGGCAACAGAGGTTTTCCTGATTCTTTCAGGAATAATTCTTATCATCTATTCAGGAGAGAATTTTTTCATATTGCTGCCTGCTCTATTTTCAGTGGTTGCAAAGCCATTTGCAAATGTTAGATGGGGATGGGCAGTTGTGACAGCTTTGTCAATTGTTCTCTTGTTTACACTCCTCCCATTTATTCACACATTATATATGGCACTTTATAATGGCGCGCTTTCTATAATCTTGATATTTAGCACTATAGTATATATTGTCCTTTTACCTCACATTTACAGAGTAACTTTAAAACTTGTTAAATAGGATTAATATTTTGTAACTTTGTTTAAACTTAACTAATCAGTAATGACAGAGGACAAGTATAAAGATATACGACCTTATGATGACCATGAGTCAGTTATAGCTTTGGCCAGAATAGCGGATCACCCGGTACTTTCGAAGATTTCAGCATTTCTTTTTCCTGGTAAAGATCCGGCAGAATTAAGAAATTTAGTATCCTCAGTAAGGACCGTTTTTGAATTTCAGTCCAGGGTAATGTTAATGGCAATCAAAAAAATTCTTGATGATACATCTTCACAATTATCATTTACCGGATTAGATTTACTTGATAAGAGCAAAAGATATCTTTTCATTTCAAATCACAGAGATATAATGCTTGATTCTGCAATTATGCAGGCAATTCTTTTTGAAACAGGAATGAGTACTTCAGAGATGGCGGTAGGGGATAATCTTATCACAGATCCGCTTCTGGAAGATATCGCAAGGGTAAATAAAATGATTAAGGTTGTAAGAAATACAAATCCAAGAGAGATGTATGCATCATCAATCTTATTATCTGAATATATTCGTAAAACAGTTACGAATCAGGAGAGCTCTGTCTGGATTGCACAGAGAAACGGAAGAACAAAGGATGGAATTGATGTTACGGAACAGGGGCTTTTAAAAATGCTGGATATGAGTGGCGGGGGAGATTTTGCAAATGATTTCAGAGAACTTTCAATTGTTCCTGTATCTGTATCATATGAATACGAACCTTGTGACATCTTAAAAGCAAGGGAACTTTACATAAGTAAAAGACAAAAATATGTAAAGAGTGAAGGTGAGGATTTGAATAGTATTTTAACCGGTATAATGCAGTTCAAAGGTGGTATTCATTACAATTTCTGTGATGTAATTTCTACTGAAGAGATTGAAAGATGTGCCAACATGGGTAAAAATGAGCGTTTTAAAGCATTAGGAGAGGTGATGGATTTAAAAATTAATTCAACTTTTCATCTCTGGCCAAATAATTTTATTGCATACGATTTATTACATAATACAGATCAATTCTCCAACAGATATACTATTTCTGAAAGAGAGAAATTTGAAAAATATGTTTCATATAAAACTTCTGATTTTGAAGGGAATATTGATGAGATAAAAAAAATATTTCTCTCAATTTATGCAAATCCTGTAGTAGGAATTACGAAATCTATTTAACAATATTAATCATTTTATAATAAATTATAACCAACCCTGTCCAGAACAGGGTTTTTTTATTACAGTAAAGGTGTTGTTTAAGGGTAATAAAATTCATAAATTTGCATAATTTAGACAATGCTTTAATAAAGTAACTTAACAATCAACTTAATGGATAAATTGATCTCTCTTCACGAAGCCGCTTCAAAAGTGAAAAGCGGAATGACTTTAATGATAGGAGGATTTCTATGCAATGGAGGTCCGAATAAAATAATGGATATTCTTGCTGAGTCAGATGTGCGGGATTTGACAATAATTGCAAACGATGCTGCATATCCTGATAAAGGTTTAGGTAAACTTATTGCAACTAAGAGGGTGAAAAAAATAATTACTTCATATATAGGATCTAATCCGGCGGCAATTGACCAAATGAATGCCGGTGAACTTATTGTTGAGTTTTCACCTCAAGGTACTCTGGCAGAGAGAATAAGGGCTTATGGTGCCGGTCTGGGAGGTGTCCTGACGCCTACAGGAGTGGGGACGGTTGTTGAAAAGGGAAAAAGGGTGATAGAAGTTGATGGTAATAAATTTATTCTTGAGACCCCACTTAAGGCAGATGTTTCATTTATAGGAGCTTCAGTTGCAGATAAGTCTGGAAACCTTTTCTATAGGGGTACAACAAGGAATTTCAATCCGCTTGTTGCAATGTCTGCTGATTTAGTTATTGTTGAAGCTGAGGAGATTGTTGAGACCGGCTCAGTCATACCTGAAAATGTTCACACACCGGCAATTCTAGTTGATCATATTTGTAAAACTCAATAAAAAATCTGTTATGGCAAAGACTGCAATGATAAGGGTACGCATGAGTTCTCATGATGCGCACTATGGAGGAAATTTAGTAGATGGAGCTAAAATGCTTCAGCTTTTTGGAGACGTAGCTACTGAACTGCTAATTATCAGAGATGGTGATGAAGGGCTATTTAAAGCATACGACAGTGTGGAATTCATGGCTCCTGTTTATGCCGGTGACTTCATTGAAGCCACTGGTGAAATTGTATCAGAGGGTAATACTTCCAGAAGAATGAATTTTGTTGCTAAAAAGGTTATTGTCCCAAGAGGTGATATTTCTGATTCTGCAGCAGATATACTTGAAGAGCCTATTATTGTATGCAAGGCGAGCGGTACATGTGTCACCCCTAAACAGTGTCAGAGAAATAAATAAAATTCAATATTATGGAAAAACTGATTATTACAGCTGCTATCTGCGGTGCTGAAGTTTTGAAGGAACACAATCCGGCAGTTCCATATACAATTGAAGAGTGTGTAAGAGAGGCAAAAAGTGCCTATGATGCAGGCGCTTCAATCATTCACCTTCATGTAAGATACGATGATGGTAAACCTACTCAAGATAAAAAGAGGTTTAAAGAGGTAATGGACGCGATTTACAAAGTGTGTCCTGATGTTATTATACAACCATCTACCGGAGGTGCGGTGGGCATGACAGACGATGAAAGATTACAACCTACCGAATTAAATCCGGAAATGGCTACTCTTGACTGTGGAACCCTCAATTTTGGAGGTGATGAAGTTTTTATGAATACAGAAAATACAATTAAGTATTTTGGACAGAGAATGATAGAGAGGGGAATTAAGCCTGAACTGGAAGTATTTGATAAGAGCATGATTGATATGGCATTAAGACTCCATAAAAAGGGATTTATACAAAAACCTATGCACTTTGATTTTGTTATGGGCGTTAATGGGGGTATTTCCGGAGACTTAAGAGATTTTGTTTTTTTGAGGGGTTCAATTCCACAAGATGCGACATATACCGTAGCAGGCATAGGTCGGTTTGAATTCTCTCTGGCAGCAGCTGCCATTATTGACGGAGGCCATGTAAGGGTAGGTTTTGAGGATAATGTATTCATCTCAAAGGGTGTTCTTGCCAAATCTAACGGAGAGCTTGTGGAGAAGGTTGTCAGGATGGCAAAAGAGCTTGGCAGAGAGATTGCAACCCCGGCAGAAGCTCGTCAGATTCTTGGATTAAAACCAAGGTAGTACTGGATATTTAACAAACAATCAATCAATATGAAAAAAGGTAATAAATACGGAGTTCACAGAGTTATTGAACCTAAGGGCGTACTTCCACAGCCGGCAAATAAAATTGACAACAACATGGATGAGATTTACGATAATGAAATTCTCATTGATGTACAGACTCTTAACATTGACTCGGCAAGTTTTACTCAAATAGAAGAACAGGCTGGCGGCGATAAGGCAAAGATTGCTGAGATTATGCTTGGTATTGTGGCAAAACAGGGAAAGCACAGAAATCCTGTTACAGGATCGGGTGGAATGTTACTGGGAACAGTAGAGAAAATTGGTGATGCTCTTATTGGTAAAACTGATCTTAAAGTTGGTGATAAGATTGCAACACTTGTTTCACTATCTCTGACTCCGCTGAGAATTGACAAAATAAAAGATATACGTCCTGATATTGATCAGGTAGATATTGACGGTAAGGCAATTCTTTTTGAAAGTGGTATTTATGCAAAGATTCCGGATGATATGCCTGCCAATCTGGCACTTTCTGCTTTAGATGTTGCCGGTGCACCTGCACAGACAGCAAAACTGGTTAAGCCTGGAGATACTGTTCTGATAATAGGTGCAGGAGGTAAATCAGGTATGCTCTGTTGTTATGAAGCCAAGAAGAGGGCCGGAGTTACAGGAAAGGTTATAGGTCTGTGTCATAGTGAAAGGAGTACAAAAAGATTAATGGAACTTGGATTCTGTGATTATGTATTTTCTGCCGATGCAACTCAGCCGGTTCCGGTATTGGAAAAAATTGAGGAGCTTACAGGAGGTCAGATGTGCGACGTTACTATAAATAATGTTAATATTACTGATACTGAGATGACAAGTATCCTTTGTACTAAAGATACAGGATTAGTTTACTTTTTCTCAATGGCAACAAGCTTTACCAAAGCAGCACTTGGTGCCGAGGGTGTGGGAAGTGATGTCACAATGATTGTTGGTAATGGATATACTAAAGGTCATGCTGAGATTACTCTTCAGCTCTTAAGAGAGTCTGAAAAACTCAGAAAAGTATTTGAAGAACTATACGCATAATCCTTAGATGAAAAAAGGGTGTAGATATGGAACTCACAGGGTGATAGAGCCGGAAGGAACACTGCCTCAACCGGCTTATCGCCTTGATAATAACATGAGTATTTACGACAATGAGGTTTTAATTGATGTCTCAACTCTGAATATAGACTCTGCCTCATATACTCAGATTAAAAAGGCTTGCGGATCAGATCCTGACAAGATGAAGCAGATGATAATCTCTATTGTTGAAGAGAGGGGTAAAATGCAGAATCCTGTAACGGGTTCAGGAGGTATGCTTATTGGAACGGTTAAGGAAATCGGCACGTCATTCCCGGTAAATAAATTAAAGGTAGGAGACAAGATAGCAACCCTGGTATCACTCTCTTTGACCCCTTTAAAAATTAAAGAGATTAAAAAACTAACTCCAGACTCAGATCAGGTAGACGTTGAGGCTCAGGCCATCCTTTTTGAAAGCGGACTTTTTGCTGTGTTACCTGATGATATTCCTGAAAAACTGGCACTTGCTGTTCTTGATGTAGCCGGTGCTCCGGCACAGGTAGACAGACTGGTTACTGAGGGTGATATTGTTTGCATTCTCGGAGGTGGTGGAAAATCAGGAATTTTATGTTGCTATCAGGCAATGCAGAATGCCGGCAGTTCAGGAAAAGTTATAGTTGTTGAATATTCTGAGGAGAATGCCAGAAGAATTGAGGATCTTGGCCTTGCTACCGATGTTATTGTAGCTGATGCTACAAACGTAATGGATGTTTACAATAAAGTTATGGCTATTACCGGCGGAAGAGGATGTGACGTAACTGTAAATAACGTAAATGTTCCTTCAACTGAGATGACATCAATCCTTATAACTAAAGGGCAGGGTAGTGTTTACTTTTTCTCAATGGCTACCAGTTTTACTAAAGCTGCGCTTGGAGCAGAAGGTGTGGGTAAAGACATTAATCTTATTGTAGGCAATGGTTTTGCCAAGGGGCATGCAAACTTAACTTTGAATATAATAAGGGAATCAAAATCTATAAGGGAATTATTTGAAAAACTTTACATTTAATAATATGGCAGAAAGCAGAAGGCAAATCCTCTTTCCTGAGGTTACCGATGAACAGTGGAATGATTGGAAATGGCAGGTTAAAAACAGAATTGAAACGCTTGATGATTTAAAAAAGATAATCCCTCTCACAAAAGAGGAGGAGGAGGGTGTAAGCCGGTCTTTACAAACTCTAAGAATGGCTATAACTCCATACTATCTTACACTGATTGATCCGGAGAATCCAAATGATCCGGTTCGTAAACAGGCTATTCCAACAGGGTCTGAAACACATATTTCTTCAGCTGACCTGTTGGACCCTCTACACGAAGACGAGGATTCACCTGTGAAAGGATTGACACACAGATATCCGGATAGAGTATTGTTGTTAATTACAGACATGTGCTCTATGTACTGCAGGCATTGTACCAGAAGGCGATTTGCAGGACAAAAAGATGATGAGGCTCCGGCCGATTACATACAGAAAGCGATTGACTACATAGCGGCAACACCTCAGGTAAGAGATGTGCTTTTATCTGGTGGTGATGCACTGATGGTATCTGATGCCAAGCTAGAATCAATAATTAAAAGATTAAGAGCTATTCCTCATGTTGAGATTATCAGAATTGGTTCCAGGGTACCTGTTGTGTGCCCTCAGCGAATTACAGATAAACTTGTTGAAATGTTGAAGCAGTACCATCCTGTTTGGGTTAATACACATTTTAACCATCCAAATGAGATTACTCCTGAATCCATTGCTGCATGCGAAAGAATGGCAAATGCTGGAATTCCTCTGGGAAATCAGTCTGTTCTTTTAAGAGGTGTTAATGATTGTGTTAACATTATGAAGAGACTAGTTCATGGATTAGTAAAAATGAGAGTGAGACCTTACTATATATATCAATGTGACCTCTCAATGGGTCTTGAACATTTCAGGACACCTGTATCAAAAGGAATTGAAATTATAGAAGGTTTAAGAGGCCATACATCGGGCTATGCTGTACCTACTTTTGTAGTAGATGCTCCCGGTGGCGGAGGAAAAACACCTGTAATGCCAAATTATATCATATCTCAATCTCCCGGAAAGATAATTTTAAGGAATTTTGAGGGTGTAATAACTACATATTCTGAACCTGAAGAGTACAAAAATAGTTGTGATTGCGATGATTGTAAAGCAAATTATCCTGTTGAGGGGGTAGCATCACTACACAAGGGGCAGAGGCTCTCAATTGAACCGGCTCAACTTTTAAGAAAAGAGCGTTCACATAAACATTAATAAATATGCCATTTGTTCAGGAGATTCTCTCATGCAGAAGTATTTCTGTGGTGGGTCTCGGGAAAAACACAGGCAAAACTGAGTGTCTTAATTATATCCTTAATCGTCTGCCTGCAGACGGCTTTACGGTTGCCGTAAGCTCTGCAGGTATAGACGGTGAGGTTACAGATCAGGTCACTGGTACATCAAAGCCGGAAATTTTTCTCAGGGAGGGGACTCTTTTTGCCACAAGTGAAAAGCACTATAGAGAGAGAAGAGTGGTTTCTGAACTTCTGGACATATCTTACAGGAAAACATCACTCGGGAGAGTTGTTACAGCAAGAGTAATAGCAGGTGGTAAAAGTCAACTCTCAGGACATCCCACTACTGAGGCTCTTAAATTTTGGATTGAAAGAGCGACAGGTCTTTTTAAAGCAGATCTGGCAATAATTGATGGAGCCCTTTCCAGGGTAAGTATAGCCTCTCCTGCTATTACAGAGGGTTTGGTCCTTGCAACCGGCGCAGCTATATCTGCCAGCATGGATACTTTAGTGTTTAAAACCTCATATATGGTTTCGCTGATTAATCTGGAAAAGACTACTATTCCTATGATTAATGAAGACAATTTACCATCATCCGGGACGTGGGTTCTCTGTAGTAATGGAGAGTTAAAACAAGTTTCAGGTGGAGGAGCTTTCTCGTCAGGTTCAATACATCCCGACGAGTTTGCCGATGGGATTGCTTTGTTTGTATCAGGAGCACTGACAGACAGACTGCTTTCTCAAGTTAGAATAAGCTGTCTTAAATTTGGTATTGAGCTGATTGTAAGAGATTTTACAAAAATATTTGTCAGCCATCCAAATTTTATTTCATTCATCAAATCTGGTGGAATTATAAGAGTAATTAACAGAAGCAAATTGATTGCCTTGTGTGCAAATCCGGTCTCCCCTGAGGGTTACGTACTTGATTCTCATAAACTTTGCGAAAAGCTTTCAATAGCTGTAAATCTACCTGTATACGATATTAGGAGGATAAGATATGAAGCTTAGATCGATACTAGATTTACCATGCGGCATGAGAGCGGTTTTTTCAAATCTTCAGCTCTGCTCCTCATTATCCAGCCATTTACTACTGGAAAGAGAGATGTATGTTTCATCTGGAAAAATTGCATCGCATTACAATTTAATCTCCAATCTGCTTAAAGATTTGTCTCATAACAGAGCCTCTCTACTGACCGAAAAGGTAAGGGGGCTGCTTTTTGGATTAAGAGATATAAGAAACACGTTATCAGCTGTTTCTGCCGGAAGAGTACCAGATGATATTGAGCTGTTTGAAATAAAGAGCCTTGCAATGATCACACAATCAATAAGGCCATTGCTTAAGGAAATTTCAAAATCACTTCCCGAATTACCAGATTTGGAGAATGTAGTAAAACTTCTTGATCCGGATGATATCAGAATCCCGTCATTCTATATATATGACTCATACAGTTCTGAACTAGCCTCTATAAGAAAAAGGATTAAGAGTTTGAATGAGTTTAATGAGGATTTGTATGCAGAGAGTTCAATAATTGAAGATAAAATTAGAGAACAACTTGCAAAAGAGATTCGTATCCACATTGAAAACTTATCTCTCTCTTTGCATCATTTAGCAGACACAGATATTCTTCTTGCAAAAGCAGCCCTTTTTGTACGCTGGAACCTTACAATTCCGGAGCTGTCAGATGACAGAATTTATTACGAGGGTATGTTCAATCCTGAGGTATCTGAAATACTGGAGAGGCAAGGATTAAGCTACCAGCCGGTAAGTGTAACTATTGACTCTAAAAATCCGGCTGTTTTAATGGGTGCCAATATGGGTGGCAAGAGTGTTACTTTAAGAACCCTCGCTCTATCTCAATTTATGTTTCAATTTGGATTTGGTGTCCCGGCAAAGAGAGCAACAATAGTGACTGTTCACGAAATATTTCATTTAAGTGGTGATTACCAAGATGTAAATAAGGGTTTGTCCTCATTTGCAGCTGAAATGAGAATGGCTGACAAACTTCTTAAACATTCAATACAAAGTAGTTCAATACTTGCACTTCTGGACGAACCGGCAAGAACCACCAATCCATACGAGGGCAAGGCTCTGGTTGAATCATTGATAACAATACTCAAGGAGAGGCAGATATTGACCATTGTTGCAACTCATTATAATGTTGATGCGCCTGGTTGTGTCAAGATGAGGGTAAGAGGATTTGAGGATGGGAGAATGAATTATGAACTCATTATTGCAAAAGATGGAGAGGTTCCCAGAGAGGCAATAAATATTGCAAAGTCTCTCGGAATTGATGATATATGGCTTGAAAAGGCATCAGAGCTATTAAACAGAAAATGAAAATAATATAATATACAAATATGCAAAGTAAATTAGGATTGGATTTCAAGAAGGTAAGTCATGCAAGAGGTCTGGCAGGTAAGATTGCCCTTGATGTACAAAGTTTTGTTGAAAAATATTCAACTGTAGCGGTTGAGAGAACTCTGTGCAGACTTGTTGGCATTGACGGTGTTGATGACAATATGGTTCCTCTGCCAAATATTCTTGTTGATTTTATTAAGGACAAAGGAGTATTAAGCGAAGGAATTCTGTTTTTTATTGGTAATGCAGTACTATCAGAGAACCTGACCCCTCAGGAGATTGCTGTTAAAGTCGCATCAGGGGATCTTGATATTACAAAAATTCCTGTAGCTCCAAGGGTTGAAATAGAAAAAGCACTTAAGCCCATTATTGATTCAAGCATACGAAGGATTAAAGAGAGAAGGGAAAGACGTGAGAACTATCTTAAAAGTCTTGGAGAGGGTCCAAGACCATATCTGTATGTAATTGTTGCAACTGGAAACATTTACGAAGATGTGATTCAAGCTGAGGCAGCTGCAAGGCAGGGTGCAGATATTATTGCAGTTATAAGAACTACCGGTCAGTCGCTGCTTGACTATGTGCCTTATGGTGCTACTACTGAGGGTTTTGGTGGCACTTTCGCCACTCAGGAAAATTTCAGAATCATGAGATCTGCCCTTGATAAAACAGGAGAGGAGCTTGGCAGATATATTAGACTTTGTAACTATTGTTCCGGCTTATGTATGCCTGAAATTGCCGTAATGGGCGCATTTGAGGGTCTGGACGTGATGCTTAATGATGCTCTTTACGGAATTCTGTTCAGAGATATCAATATGCAAAGAACTCTTGTTGATCAATTCTTTTCAAGAGTTATTAATGGTTTTGCAGGTGTCATAATTAATACCGGAGAGGATAATTATCTAACAACAGCTGATGCTTTTGATGAGGCGCACACCGTTTTGGCATCAGACCTGATTAATGAGCAGTTGGCATTGATAGCCGGTTTGCCTCAAAGACAGATGGGGTTGGGTCATGCTTTTGAAATGGATCCTGAACTTGAGAATGGATTTATCTATGAACTTGCTCAAGCCCAGATGACCAGAGAAATTTTTCCGGAAGCACCGCTTAAGTATATGCCACCTACAAAATTCATGACGGGTAATATCTTTAAGGGACATATTCAGGATGCCCTTTTTAATATGATTGGAATCTGGACTGGACAAGGTATTCAGCTATTGGGAATGCCGACCGAAGCAATACACACTCCGTTAATGTCAGACAGATATCTCTCTATTGAGAATGCAAAGTATATTTTCAATAATATGAGAAAAATTGGGGATGAAATGGAATTTAGAGAGGGTGGTATTGCAAGAAAAAGAGCAGCAGAAGTATTGGATTTATCTATAGAGCTTCTTGAAAGAATTGATTCAGAGGGGCTATTCTCTGCACTTGAAAAAGGAATTTTTGGGAATGTGAAAAGACCTAGAAACGGAGGTAAGGGTCTTGGCGGAGTAGTTGAGAAGGGTGTAAATTATATGAATCCATATGTTACTTTAATGATGGGAGGTAAATAAAATGAGCAGCGGACTATATTCTATGCAATCAAAAGAGTTTGACAAAACTCTTGATATGAAAAATGTCAAACCATACGGAGATACTATGAATGACGGTAAAGTTCAGCTGAGCTTTACTCTTCCCGTACCGGAAGGTGCAGAGGCGATTGAGGCTGCAAAACAACTAATCAGAAAAATGGGGCTTGAGAATCCTCAGATTGTGTTTATTAAGGAGCTTACCTCAGGCTATACATTCTTTAATTGTTACGGAAATTGTGCTCATACAGTTGATTTCACATCAATTAATGTTCCAAAGGTTGAATCAACGATTATGGATATGCACGAAGCCGATGAATATATTAAGGAAAATATCGGGAGACCTATTGTTGTTGTGGGTGCAAGTACAGGAACAGACGCTCACACAGTGGGGATTGACGCAATTATGAATATGAAAGGGTATGCCGGGCACTACGGCCTTGAAAGATATGAAATGATTGAGGCATATAATCTGGGTTCACAGGTACCAAACGAAGAATTTATTGCGAAAGCTGTTGAACTGAAAGCTGATGCTCTTCTTGTATCTCAAACTGTTACACAGAAAGATGTTCATATTCAAAATATGGTTGAGCTGGTTGAGCTTCTTGAAGCTGAAGGTCTTAGAGATAAGATGATTTTGGTTTGCGGAGGCCCGAGAATTTCACACGAGTTGGCTAAAGAGCTCGGCTACGATGCCGGATTTGGTATGAGCAGCTACGCAGATGATGTAGCCTCATATGTTGCACAAGAATTTGTTAAGAGGATGTCAAATAAGAATTTATAATTTCAAAATTGCCATATGGATAAAAATCAGATCAGAGAGGTAATTGCCAGAAGGGCTGCTCTAGAGTTAAAAGACGGGGATGTTGTCAATTTGGGTATTGGATTACCTACATTGATTCCAAACTATCTTCCCAAGGGTGTTAATGTCACTCTGCAGTCGGAAAATGGTCTTCTTGGAATGGGGCCTGAGCCATCCACAGGGGATGAGGATAAAAACTATACAAATGCAGGAGGTGGTTATATTACTTACTTTCCGGGTGCCTCAACATTTGACACTTCAATGTCATTCTCAATAATCAGAGGAGGCCATGTGGATGTAACTTTTCTTGGAGCACTTGAGGCTGATGAAGAGGGAAACCTTGCCAACTGGATGATTCCTGGGAAAAAGACACCCGGTATGGGGGGGGCTATGGACCTGATAGCCGGTGCAAAAAGAGTAATTCTTGCTATGGAACATACCGCAAAAGGTTCACATAAGATATTGAAAAAATGTAATTTACCTCTAACTGCAGCAGGGCAGGTAGATATGATAATTACTGAAATGGGAGTAATGGATATTACAACCGAGGGAATAGTTCTGAGGGAAATTCACCCGGAATTCACTGTTGAACAGGTTCAGGAGGCGACAGGTGCAAAATTGATAGTACCGGACAATCTAATTAAAATGAGATCATAATATGAAAAAGGTTTACATCGTAGCAGCAAAAAGAACTGCGATAGGAAAATTTATGGGCTCTCTTTCACCCTTCAATCCGGGCGAATTAGGTGCAATTGTAATTAAAGAGATTATCAGAGAGACAGGGATATCTCCTGATAAAATTGACTCTGTTATTGCCGGGAATATTCTTTCAGCCGGTCAGCTTCAAGGAGTTGCAAGACAAGCTGCAATTAAGGGAGGTGTGCCCCAGGAGGTTCCTGCGTACTCACTAAATATGGTTTGCGGTTCAGGTATGAAAGCGGTCATGAATGCATATGCAGAAATTAATTCCGGAGTCGCTGACATTATAATCGCAGGTGGTACTGAATCAATGAGTAATGCCGGCTTTGTAATGAATGGAACGTTGAGGACCGGTAATAAAATGGGAAATATTCAAGCTGTTGACCATATGGTTGCAGATGGTCTGACCGATGCATTCAATAACTATCATATGGGTATTACTGCAGAAAATATTGCAGAAAAATACTCAATATCAAGAGAGGAGCAAGACTCGTTTGCATTTTCATCACAGCAAAAAGCAATAAAGGCTGTTGATTCCGGAAAATTTTCCAAAGAGATAGTACCTGTTGAGATAGTGACAAAGAAAGAGACAACTGTTTTTGCAACTGATGAATTTCCAAACAGGACAACCTCACTTGAAAAGCTGGCTACTCTAAAACCGGCATTTAAGAAAGATGGAACAGTTACTGCCGGAAATGCATCAGGAGTTAATGACGGAGCCTCATTTGTGATGGTTGCTTCTGAGGATGCTGTAAAAAAATATGGTCTGAAACCACTGGCTGAGATAATTTCTTGCGGACAAGGTGGTGTTGATCCAAAAATTATGGGTATGGGTCCTGTTCCTGCAATCAGAATGGCGTTAAAGAATGCAGGGATGAAATTGTCAGAAATGCAGATAGTAGAGTTAAATGAAGCGTTTGCAGCTCAGTCACTCGGAGTTATTAAAGAGCTTATTAATGAGCACGGTGTAAATAGAGAGTGGATTGATAAGGTAACAAATATTAATGGAGGGGCTATAGCTTTAGGCCATCCGATAGGTGCATCCGGAAACCGGATAATTGTTACTCTTATTCATGAATTGATTGCCGAAAACAAGGACTATGGTATGGCTTCACTTTGTATTGGTGGGGGAATGGGAACTGCGATTATATTGAAAAGAGCATAATCCTTCACTAATTCCTCATGAAAATTCTCCTGTAACAGAGGCTGTTTACTGCCTCTGTTACAGGAGAATTTATTTACCGGCCTTCTCAATATCTGCTCGTGATCTGGAGGTTATAACAAGATAGACACCTAAAAAAATAAGAATTGCAGAAACAGGTTTTGTCCAGTTAAGAATATCCTGACCCAAAACAATAGCAATAGAGGAGGCAATTAATGGCTGAATATAATTGAACATACTTACAGTTGTAGGCCTCAGTAGCTTAAGAGAGAAGGCTACAAGTAAATAGGCAGCAAATGTGCCCATTAACAGAGCGTAACCTAACTGTAGCCATTCAACAGATGTAGCACCTTCATGGATACCAAGTTTTTTCCATGTAAATGGTAGGGCAACTACGGCACCATAAAAAAAAGTCCATTTCATGACATGTACCGGGGAGTGGTTAGCCATTAATGGTCTTATTATTACAAGGTATAAGCCATATACAAAGCAGCTGATAAGGACAACAAGATTTCCCTTAAGAGTTCCGCTTTGCTCAAAATGGCCATATCTGGCGGTATATAAAATTATTGCAGCTCCTGACATCCCAATAAGTACACCTGACGCTTTTTTGAAAGATATTGGCTCTTTTATTATCAGTGCTGCAAAGAGCATAGTAATAATTGGAGTAATGGTAATAATAAGTGAAGCATCAACAGGAGACGTCATAGATAGACCTGCCAGGAAGGATAGCTGATTAGCAGCCGTTCCCATTATCCCTGCGAGAATCAGAACTCCATGCTCTCTGATGGTGAACCCATTTGAATCATCTTTAATTATAAATGATAAAAACAAAAAGGAGATAAATGCAAAAGTGATTCGGAACTGAGAGAGACCAAAAGGGTCTACCCACTCAGGAGTGAGCTCCCGGGAAACCGGCATATTGATTGCAAAGAAGATATTTGCTAAAAGAATAAGTATTACCCCCTTTGCTCTGGGGGAAATGTGAAATTTACTCATTCCTCATTCCTCTCTTTATTACTTGTTCATTGTGATGTCTTACAACATCAGCTGCTCTTTCAAGTGCTAATTGAATATGAGGAAATATGTTTTCTCTGCCAATCTCATCTGCGAAACCGGACTTAATTAAAGTTTCAAGTACTGATTCACCCACACCTGAGAGAATCATCTGGATTTTCTCTTTTTTTGATCTCTTCCAAAGATTTCTAAGATTGTTAAGTCCCGTTGAATCAATAAACGGAACTTTCCGCATTCTAATTACTCTGGCCTTTACAATATGATGAGAAGAAGAGTCAATTTCATCAATTTTGTTTGCAAGCCCAAAGAAAAACGGGCCATCTATTTCATAAACCTCTACACCCTTTGGAATATCAAGTATTTCAATGTCAGAAGAATACTCTCCACGTTCAGTAGCCGGTAAAAAATTATTTTCAACCTGGGTTATACTTGATGATTCAGATACTCTCTTAACAAATAAAATGATGGCAAGTAATACACCCACCTCAATTGCAACTGTAAGGTCAATAATTACAGTTAAAAAGAAGGTTATCAGCAATACGGCAACATCGGCTTTATGACCCTTGAGAAGATATTTAAATGTACGCCACTCACTCATATTATACGCTACTATTACCAGTATTGCAGCAAGAACAGAGAGTGGTATGTAGACTGCATAAGGCATCAAAAACAGAAATATAAGAAGAAGGACTACTGCATGAATAACTCCTGCAACAGGTGTCTTTCCTCCGTTATTAATGTTTGCCATAGTTCGGGCAATAGCACCGGTAGCAGGAATACCGCCAAAAAAAGGTGTTACGATATTTGCAATTCCCTGTCCAATAAGTTCCGTGTTAGAGTCATGCCTTTTACCAGTAACCCCATCTGCAACCATTGCTGCTAAAAGAGACTCAATTGCACATAGAAGTGCTATTGTAAAAGCAGGCTGAAATAACATCTTTATTGCTTCAAAATCAATTTCCGGAGTCTTAGGCCTTGGGAGTGGAATTCCACCTGCCAGTTCAGGAAACTTACTTCCAATTGTTGCAAAACTAACTCCTCCAAACTTTGTAATCAGAAGAGCTGCAATTGTTCCAACAAATATTGCAACAAGTGATCCCGGTACTTTATTAGTAATTTTTGGCCAGAATATTATAATCAAAAGACTAAACAGACCCAGTGAGGTCTCCCATGGATTGATTGAGGAGAAGTTTTTAAAGTAGCTTATCCATTTGGGAATAAATTCTGAAGGAACTTCTGCCATCTCCAGACCCAGAAGGTCTTTAATCTGAGTTGAAAATATTACAAGAGCAATACCACTTGTAAAGCCCACTACTATTGGATATGGGATGAATTTAATAATGTTACCCATTTTTAAGACTCCCATAGCAACAAGCATAATACCGGCAAGAACAGTTGCAATTATGAGTCCTGAAACACCATATTGAGAGACTATTCCGTAAACGATTACAATAAATGCTCCTGTAGGGCCACCTATAAGAAAATTAGATCCTCCGAATACAGACATGAGAACACCGGCTACAATTGCAGTGATCAGTCCCTGCTGCGGAGATACTCCCGATGCTATACCAAATGCAATTGCAAGAGGAAGAGCAACTATCCCCACAATAATACCAGCGATTAAATCTGAGGTAAATGTTTTCTTATCGTAAGCTCCTTTACGAAAAAGAGAGAAAAATTTCGGCCGGAAGGTCGAAGTAAAGTTTAAATCCATCTCACCGTGAAATTTAGAAGAGGGTGCAAAATTACTAAATTAATGCAACACTGCAACTAAAACAGCGACTCAGCTGAAGCAGTAATAGTACTAATATCATCATTATTGTTTAATATCATTGATGGCTTTAAATAACAGATGATGTTTTCACTCTTAAATCTTTTTTCTCCACCACCTGTTATATTTAGCATGAGGGTGGATTCTCTTCCTGCTTTGCCTGATTCTATGCTTTTCATCATTCCAGCAAGTGCGACCCCCGCAGCAGGATGAATGTCAATACCTTCAATCTCCTCAAAAAATCTGCAAGCTGCCTCTAGTTCAATATTATCAACAATCTCAATATCTCCACCGGTATCAATCAAAGCATCATATAATCCTCCCGGAACAGAAAATGGAGGTCTTCTGTTTGAAAGCACCTTAGCCTTTATTTTATGAGCTTTTTCTCTGTCAATTTTATCATCAGAAGCGAGCAGTGCCCTGCTATTTGCTTTCCATGCGTCATACATAGGTGTAAACGGATAGTTCTGAGAGGGGATAAGTACCATTTTATTTGAGCCGAATCTTCCATCTCCAATCAGTCTTAAAGTTGCCTCCCATGCTGCTATTGTTCCTGTACCGCTACCTATTGACTGAAAATAGTAATCAGGAATTGTACCAATAGTTGTGGCAGCTGATAAAACTGTAGTCCCCATGCCATCTCTTCTGGCAACGTTCTTTGCACCACCCTCCTCATAAAACATATCTGATTTACAAATCTTTGCAGCGAGGTCTATTGAGTCAAAATAGTCGCTTCCCTTTGGTGTGCATACAAGTTTTACACATGGATCTAAATCGCTGTTAAACCAAAGTGCGGCAATATTGTCTTCCGGAACAACAAGCAGCAACGGAATGTGATTGTCTGAACAAACTTTAGCAAATGCTCTTGCTGTATTACCTGCAGAAGCAACAACCAGTACTTTGGAAGTATTGGGTAGGGTTCTCGCGCATACAGAGAAGGCTTCAGTCTCTTTAAATGAGCAGGTAGTCATTTCTGCCCCCTTTTCCGGCCAGTAGCCATTAAATGTAACCCACAGATTAGTCAATCCAAGCCTCTCTCCAAGCTCCTCTGCTTTGTAGGTTACAGGCGCAGAGGATTTATTAAGCCTTCTGTTAATTGGAAGCCAGTCTGCAAATCTGTAAAATCCTGCCTTTACATCTGATGAGTCCAGTTGAGTTAAAGAGTATGAACTCCTGATTAAAGATGGTTTTTCATATTGAGGGTCGGCAAGAAGCCAGCCGGTATCTTCAAAAACTCTTCCGGTAGCAATATTGATTAGTTTATAGTCAGTCATTTGATTATCGGGAAACTTTTTTATATGCCCACCAGTACCATGCACCCACAAAAAGTGCACCTCCAATAAGATTTCCGAGTGTTACAGGGATCAGGTTTTCTGTAAAGGCATTCATTATTGTTAGATTATTAATATTTTCAGGAGTTAGGCCAAGTTCAGCACCAGCCTGATTTATGAATTCCGGGTTGCTCTTAGCCATTAGTCCGGCTGAGAGGTAATACATGTTAGCAACTGAGTGTTCATATCCGGATGCGATAAATAGCCATATTGGAAAAAAGATAACAAGAGTTTTACCTGCAATATCTTTTGCTGCATATGACATCCAGACCGCCAGGCATACCAGCAGATTACACAGAATGCCGGATGACAGGGCCTGTGTAAAAGATAGAGAAGATTTAACTGATGCCACTTTAATAGTGTAAGCACCAAGTAGCCCCTCAGTATAATCCAGCTGTCCGGATAGATAAATGAGAAGGGCAATAAAGACAGATCCCACAAGATTTCCCAGCCAGACAAATGATAGATTCCAAATATATTTACTCCACTTAACCCTTCCTGATAATACTGCAATAGAAATGAGATTATTACCGGTATAAAGTTCGGCCCCTGCTATTACTACAAGTATGAGCCCGGTGGGGAAGATAAGCCCGGCAAGATATTTTGCAACTCCAATATTATCAATATTATGAGATATAATATTGCTTCCTACAGAGGCAAGAGCAATAAAGACACCAGCCAGAAAAGCCAAAAGAAGAGTTCTGCTTAATGGCATTGTAGCTTTCTTTACCCCGGTCTCCTCCGTAAAGTCAACAATTTCAGAAGGTGTTAAAAAATTATTGCTCATTATTAACGGATAAAGAATCAATGTTGTCTGCCATTTTATGAAGAACTTTTACAAAATTAACCAGTTCATCTTTTGGTATCCCTTTGATTATATTATCAGTGGATTCCAGTGCAATTTTTGTAATGGCCTCTTTAACTTCAATAGCTTTTTCAGTAAGATGAATCATCTTCTGTCTTCTGTCTGTCTCGCCGGCAACCCTGATAACCAACCCTTTCTTTTCTAGAGCATCAATTAATTTGGTGACAGAATTTTTGTCTTTTAGAATGATATTAGCAATTTCCTGCTGAGACATTGTCCCCTCATCCCAAAGTGTGTCCATTACCAGAAACTGTTCAGCAGTAAGGTTAAATCCATGTTCTGCAAATATTGAATTCATAAACTGCTTGAACTTGCAGTGAACTAAATTCAGGAAAACACCCACCTGTTTGTTCAGTATCATAACAAAGATATTTGTACAACTTATACAAATATAACCATTAATGTTTAAGATTTATATTCATCCCAGCTCTTTATCTGAATCTGCTCTACTGACATAGCTGAGAAGGATCTGATGAAAGCCGTAGCTAGTCTGGCATTGGTTATCAGAGGGATGTTAAGGTCGGTAGCTGTTCTTCTTATCTTATATCCATTTTCAAGCTCCTCCTGTGTAAGGTTTTTTGGAATATTTACAACAAAGTCAACCTCTTTTGAATGAAGTAGTTCCATTGCCTGAGGATATTTTCCCTTTTCGCTTGGCCAGTAGACTAAAGTAGAGTTTATATTATTATCTGACAAGAACTTATGTGTCCCGCCGGTTGCGAATAACTTAAACCCTTTCTCAAGCAATAGTCTACATGCCATCAACATCTCAACCTTCTGTTTTGCATCACCTGTTGAGAGGAGAATTCCCTTCTTTGGAAGTTTATACCCTACAGATAACATCGCTTTTAGAATAGCCTCATTAGTATCATCTCCAATACAGCCAACCTCTCCGGTTGAGGCCATGTCAACACCAAGAACAGGATCTGCCTTCTGAAGTCTTGTAAATGAAAACTGAGAAGCCTTAATGCCTACGTAGTCAAGATCAAAAGCACTCTTACTAGGAGCCTCTACCTTCTCACCAATCATAACTCTGGTAGCGAGTTCAATAAAGTTAATTTTAAGGACTTTTGATACAAATGGGAAGCTCCTTGATGCTCTTAGATTACACTCAATAACTTTTATGTCATTCTCCTTTGCAAGAAACTGGATATTGAAAGGTCCGGAGATTTGAAGTTCCTGAGCAATTTTTCTTGCAATCCTTTTTATTCTCCTGGCTGTTTCAACATACAGCTTTTGAGGAGGGAACTGAATTGTCGCATCACCAGAATGAACTCCTGCGAATTCAATATGTTCTGAAATTGCATAGGCAATTATCTCCCCGTTTTGTGCTACGGCATCTAATTCAATCTCTTTAGCATTCTGTATAAATTCCGACACAACAACCGGATGTTTTTTTGAAACATTTGTTGCAAGTTTCAAGAACTCCTCCAGTTCAGAATCGTTTGAACATACATTCATGGCTGCACCAGAAAGTACATAAGAAGGCCTGACAAGTACAGGATAATCTACCTGAGCAACAAATTCGTGAACCTCATCAAGTGTCGTTAGCTCTTTCCATCTTGGCTGGTCTATCTGTAATCTGTCAAGCATTGATGAGAATTTATGTCTATCCTCAGCATTATCAATGCTTTGCGCAGATGTTCCCAGTAGTTTCACATCACTTTTATGAAGTCTCAAGGCAAGGTTATTGGGAATCTGTCCACCAACAGAAACGACAACTCCTCCCGGATTTTCCAGCTCATAAATATCCATAACCCTCTCAAAAGTGAGCTCGTCAAAATAGAGTCGGTCGCACATGTCATAATCTGTGGATACTGTCTCTGGATTGTAATTGATCATTACACCTCTCCATCCCTGTTTTCTTATAGTATCCAATGCATTTACGCTGCACCAGTCAAATTCAACAGAGCTGCCTATCCTGTATGCTCCAGATCCAAGTACAATAATTGATCTTTTGTCTCCAAGATATTTGATATCATTGTGGGTTCCGTTATAAGTGAGATACAAATAATTTGTCACCGCTGGAAATTCTGCAGCCAGAGTATCAATCTGCTTTACAACAGGAACAACCCCTCTCTCTTTTCTGAATGTCCTCACCTTTGCTGAGGCATCGTCAACATCTATCAAATCTTTGTAAAGAAGCCTTCCAATCTGAAAATCAGAGAATCCCTGTTGTTTAGACCTTAAAAGTAATTCTTCAGTGATCTCATTTATATCGTTAAATTCAGCCAGTTCAATAGAAGTAAGATGTATCTTATATAATTTCTCCAGAAACCACTTGTCAATTTTTGTAAGTTCATGAATTTCATCAACACTGTATCCCTTCTTGAATGCCTTTGAGATCACAAAAATTCTGTTGTCAGTAGGCTCTCTTAAGGATTTATCAATATCCGGAACCGATATCTCCCTATTGGCTACAAATCCGTGTGCACCCTGACCAATCATCCTCAGTCCCTTCTGAATAGCCTCTTCAAATGTTCTGCCTATAGCCATAACCTCCCCGACACTTTTCATGCTTGACCCAATCTCTCTGGATACACCCTGGAATTTTGAAAGATCCCATCTGGGTATTTTACATACAATATAGTCAAGAGCGGGTTCAAAGAACGCAGGAGTGCTTTTTGTCACTGAGTTTTTAAGATCAAAAAGACCATACCCAAGTCCAAGTTTTGCAGCAACAAATGCAAGTGGATAACCTGTTGCTTTAGAGGCCAGAGCGGAAGACCTGCTTAGTCTTGCATTAACCTCAATTACTCTGTAATCCTCAGAATAGGGGTCAAAAGCATATTGAACATTACACTCACCAACAATACCAATATGTCTTACAATTTTAATTGCAAGTTCTCTTAAAAGGTGATATTCACTGTTAGTAAGAGTCTGGGATGGAGCTACAACAATACTCTCTCCTGTATGAATTCCAAGCGGATCAAAATTCTCCATATTGCAAACTGTGATGCAATTGTCAAATCTGTCCCGTACAACTTCATACTCAATCTCTTTCCACCCTTTAAGTGATTTTTCAACTAAAATCTGGTTAGAGTAGGAGAAGGCTTTTTCACAAAGAGAGTTGAGTTCCTCTTCATTATTACAGAAACCACTGCCAAGACCTCCTAAAGCGTAAGCAGCCCTTATAATAACAGGGTAACCCAAATCCTCTGCAGCTCTCCTTGCATTGGCAACATCTTCAACTGCGTGACTTTTTATTGTTTTTACACTTATTTGATCAAGTTTTTTTACAAAAAGCTCTCTGTCTTCAGTGTCCATTATTGCCTGAACAGGAGTTCCAAGTACTTTAAGATTGTATTTATTGAAGACATCATTTCTATAAAGTTCTACTCCACAGTTCAGGGCAGTTTGACCGCCAAAAGCCAGTAGTATACCCTGAGGGCGCTCCTTAATAATTACCTTTTCAACGAAATAGGGTGTTACGGGTAGAAAATATATTTTATCTGCGACTCCTTCTGATGTTTGAACTGTAGCAATATTAGGATTGATAAGAATGGTCTCTATACCCTCCTCTCTAAGTGCTTTAAGAGCCTGAGAACCAGAGTAATCAAATTCTCCTGCCTCGCCAATTTTCAGGGCACCTGAACCAAGAATCAATACTTTTTTTATGTTTTTGTCAATCATTTCTAAAGAAGTTTAATAAAGTCGTCAAAAAGGAATTCAGTATCGGTTGGGCCACTGGATGCCTCCGGATGGAACTGACAAGAAAAGAAAGGCTTGCTCTTGTGTTTTATACCTTCATTTGTCCCATCGTTCATGTTAATAAAAAGTGGCTCCCATTCTGGACCGAGGGTAGAATCATCAACAGCATAGCCGTGATTTTGTGAAGTAATAAAGCAGCGGTTTGTTCCGGCCATTCTTACAGGCTGATTGTGGCTCCTGTGCCCATATTTTAACTTAAAAACAGAAGCACCGGCTGCTTTTGAAAGAAGTTGATTTCCCATACAAATCCCAAAGATGGGTTTATCTTCAGTTATTGCTCTCTTAATGTTTTCAACAGCCTCTGTGCAGTGGTTGGGATCCCCCGGACCATTTGAGATAAACAGGCCATCATACTCTAAAGTGCTAAAGTCATAATTCCAGGGAACTCTTATTACCTCAATCCCTCTGCTGATAAAACATCTTATAATATTGTGTTTTACACCACAGTCAACAAGCACGACTCTTTTGCCGCCACTCCCGTATTTGTAAACCTCTTTACAACTAACTACATCCACTTGATTTACAGAGTTTGGATCTGACATACCTGCAAGCTCCTTACCCTGAGGTATAATCTTGCCTATCATGGATCCCTTTTCTCTTAATATTTTTGTCAACTCTCTGGTGTCTATCCCAAAAATACCTGGTATTTTGTTATCCTTTAGCCATTGATCTAGGCTTTTGGATGCATTCCAATGACTGTATTCAGAGGAGTAGTCAGAGATAATCAGACCTCTTACGTGAATTTTTTCAGACTCGTAAAACGATGAAAGATTATTTGTTACTGAATCTTCCGGCACACCGTAATTACCTACCAGGGGATAGGTAACGCATAATATTTGACCGGAGTAGGAGGGGTCTGTCAGACTTTCGGGATAACCAACCATGGCTGTAGAAAAAACGACCTCACCATCAATGGCTAGGTCGTTTCCAAATGAGTAACCGGAAAACTCTGTTCCATCCTCAAGAACGAGTGTTGCGGGCTTGTATTTGTGCATCTCTTTTTTGAAATAATTTCTTTAGTTATGTGTGCACAAAGTTATGTATTAAAATTCAAAAAACATTATTCAAATTACATTGCTCTGGCAAATACAGACCAAAGCTGAGCCTTCATATCCCTCCATCTTTGCATTGTAGAGAGTGCAAAATCATTTGTGCGTTTTGTTAAAAGCTCTTTAGCCTCTTTAACATTTCCGGATTTAATAAGTTCTTCTGCCTGCTTTTCTGCTGAAGGAGCACTTCTAAACATCTCCTCTTCAAATTTCGCAATCTCAGGTTCAACAATCTTTCTTGTCTTGTCCCAATTTATTGTAGCAATTCTGTTTGTCTCTCTGAATGCCCAGATAGCTGCATCTTCACGATATCTATGCTGGCCGCATACTGAGAAAGACTGAGGTAGTGAGATTGTGCCTGAGTAAATTGGAATTCTTGGGCTTTGGGCTGGATTGTCAAATGAGAAATAGGCAACGCCACCAACCTCATCCGGTAACCAGTCTCTTAGTTGTATAATGTGTGAATAAGAACACTGTATTACAGCTATCCCTCTTATTCTCTCAGTAACACCCGGCTTAACTGAGTTGAGAAGTGCCCTCATTTCATTACTCATGAAATTTGAGACAGGTTTAATCTTCTCTTTATATTCGTTACCTTTTGAATCTCTTCTTGAGATCTCTGCAACAAGATTTTTTGTCTGATCCCATTCTGTCCCTTCATATGTCTCCCTGTAAAAAGCCATTACGTCTCTTACAGATAGTTTTTTGTCAGGCTTAACAGAGAATGGAAGCTCTTCTGAATCATATTTTAAATTTAACGATGGGGCAACTGAACTTAGAACAAAGTACTCTCTTATTGAGAAAGGCTTACCTCCATTATTTATTTTCCAGAATTTAAACTCCTCTTTTCCATCCCAAAGACCAAGTTTCTTGCATCTCTCTTTGATATCTGAGCTAAACATAAAAAACTCAGGATTGTTAAAATCCACAGTGGATATTCTTGGTATATTGGCAGAAATTCCCACATGATCATCCGGAACTCTTTGGGCCACCCAAATTGCCGAGGGTTTACCCTCTCCTGAACCAAAAATTTCAAGTTGCCATACCTCTTTTTTATCTGCAATTGTAAGGCATTCTCCTGAATCTCCATAGCCATAGGTTTCAACAAGTTTACCTATCAGCCTGATTGCATCTCTTGCGGTACTGCATCTCTGAAGTACAATCCGCTCAAGCTCTTCAATAAGGAAAAGTCCATTTTTGTTTTCAAGCAGGCTTCTTCCGGTAATTGTTGTCTCACCTATTGCCAGTTGTTTTTCATTAAGGCACGGATATGCAGTATTGAGGTAAGCAAATGTCTCCTCAACAGCCGGAATTCTGCCTTTTTCAACAACATTTCTGGTGTCCCAGGGCTCTTCATTGTGAAGTACTCCCCAATATACCGGCTCAGTATCTCCTGGTTTAAAACTTTTTCTGGCTGTCATCTCAACCCAGGTACGATAATTTGAATCACAGGTATGAGCAGTCATAACAGATCCGTCTGTACTCGCCTTTTTGCCAACCATAATTGATGTACAGCTCTCTGAAAAGTTTTCATCATCTGGATTAACTGGAATCCATTGAGTCTGAGCCGCAGAAATTCCTGCCAGCAGAAAGAATGCCAGCAGAATCAGGGAAAGTTTCTTCATATTCATAGGTAATGTGGTTTGATGTTGTATGTGCAAAAATAGCATTATCTTTACCAAATCCAATACCTATGTCATGTACAGAATACTTTTGGCCTCATTATTAATGTTGCTTTCTCTGTTTTCCAGCGGAAAAGAAAAAAGCATTTTTGTAATTCCTGTAAAGGGAGAGATATCAAAAGCAACTGAGAGAATTCTTTCTCGGGGCCTGAGAGAGGCAAAAGATAAAAATTGTGATTTTGTGGTTATCCATTTAAATACTTATGGTGGGGCAGTAGCTTCTGCTGACAGCATGAGAAGTTCTCTGTTACGTTTCCCCAAACCGGTTATAGCATTCATTGATAATCAGGCTGTTTCAGCCGGAGCACTTATAAGCATTGCCTGTGATTCAATTTATATGACTACCGGAAGTACTATTGGAGCAGCAACGGTAGTAAATCAGAGTGGAGAACCTATGCCAGACAAGTATCAGTCATTCATGAGAGCAATGATGAGATCAACAGCTCAGGCAAACGGGAGGGACCCATTAATTGCAGAAGCAATGGTTGATCCTTCAATTGTAGTTCCAGGAATTGGTGACGATAGCCTAAAAGTGCTTAGTTTTACTAAAGATGAGGCTATTCTTAACGGGTACTGCGAAGGTAGTGTATCAAATCTTGACGAGGTTGCTAAATCAATCGTAAATGGGAGTAATTATATCATTGAGGAGATGAAGATATCCGGATTGGATAAAATAATTTCACTTCTACTCTCTCCTGTTTTACAGGGGATTCTGTTAATGTTGATTATTGGGGGTCTATATTTTGAACTTCAGAGTCCGGGGATTGGATTTCCTTCTGCTGCTGCTCTAATCGCCGCACTATTATATTTTGCCCCTTTGTATCTTGAAGGACTTGCGGAAAACTGGGAGATACTTTTATTTGTTGCCGGGATATTGTTGATTTTGGCCGAGATATTTATAATTCCCGGATTTGGAATTGCCGGTATTTCAGGTATTGTTGTAACAATTACAGCACTTGTTTTTGCAATGATTGACAATAATCTCTTCTATTTCAAAGGCTCCGTTAATTTTATTGTGATTTTAAAACCACTCGCAATAGTCCTGCTCTCTGGTTTCTCATCATTATTGTTATCAATTTGGCTTGCCGGCAGATTACTACCTGGCAGCAGCTTTTCACACCTGTCATTAAAAACCAGTCTTGACTCAAAAAAAGGGTTTGTTGGAGTTGAAGACAATCTGGACAGCCTTATTGGTAAAATTGCCCATGTTGCGAGTAATTTAAGACCTTCAGGTAAAGTAGAGATTGACGGCAAGTGGTATGATGCAACTATGGAATTTGGTATGGCCGACAAGGGAGATGAAGTTGTTATAACTAAATCCGAGGGAGGAAGACTTTATTGCGAGCGTCTTCCTCAATAAGCTCCAATAACTTGTCAATTGCCTCTTTCTCTGGAACTGCTCTGTAAACAGGATTTTTCCCTCTGTAAATGCTTACTCTGTTTTTTCCCTCGCCTACATAGCCGTAATCGGCATCAGCCATCTCACCTGGTCCGTTTACAACACACCCCATTACAGCAATATTGTAACCCTTTAAATGTGCAGTTCTCCTTTTAACCTCCTCAAAAACAGGTTCCAGGTTAAACAGAGTTCTTCCGCAACCTGGACAAGCGATGTATTCAGGCTTTGTAAAAACTCTTCTGCTTGCCTGTAATAGGTCATCACGAAAACTCCCTATTTTCTCATCTGATGAGTACTCTCCGTTGATACACACAGAGAGTTTAATATCATCTATTTTTTTATCCAGCAATAGTGGACCAAGTTCACATGATGCTTTTAAAATGAAATCATTCCAGCTCTTTTCTGAATATGAAACATGCTGAGTCTTCTCCCTGTTGAATATAAAACTGCCTTTTCTGTACTTGAAATAATCTGCAATGAATTTAGCTACAGGTATTTCATTTTCAGGGTCTTCTGTAAGTGAAACCCGAATTGTGTCACCAATTCCCTCACTCAGTAGCGTAGAGAATCCCACTGCAGACTTTACCCTTCCTGACTGGCCATTACCCGCTTCAGTTACACCAAGATGTAAAGGATAATATATCCCCCTTTTTTTAAATTCATCGTACAGTAAGCGGTAAGCTTCAGTCATAATTAAGGTGTTACTTGCTTTCAGAGATATAACAATCTGGTCAAAAGAGAGAGCTTCAGCCATCTTTATCCACTCTAAAGCAGATTCTTTCATTCCGGCAGGAGAATCTCCATATTCAGAGATAATTCTCTCTCCCAGGGAACCGTGATTAACACCAATTCTTATTGCGACTCCTCTTCTTTTACAAACATCTACCAGCTGTGAAAATTTAGCTTGAGCAACTTCAAAATCCCTTGCAAAGTTACCTGGATTAATTCTCACTTTGTCAACAATTTCTGCTGCTGCAATTGCAACATCAGCTGTAAAATGAACATCGGCAGAGAGAGGTACATTTATATTATTCGTCAGAAGTCTGCGTTTAATCTCCTTCAGAGCTTCAACCTCTTTCATCCCCTGAGTGGTAAGTCTGATAAGCTGTGCGCCTGATTTTGAGAGTCTTACACACTGATTATAAGATGCTTCTACATCCTGTGTGAATGTATTGCACATAGTCTGAACCACTATAGGGTTATCCCCTCCAAGGTGGAGATTTCCAATATTTACAATTATTTTTTTCATTTTGATTTAATGTGAAAGAAGAGGGATGCACTAAAAATAAGATGATTAGGATAGGTATATTGTGGTCTCTCCGCTCCGCCTTTCCTCGGGTCACTTAAATAGGTAAGTGAATGGTTATAATTTGCTTCAAGATGAATTTCAAATGGCTTTACTACAAATGCCAATCCACCCCCTCCAATTATTCCGAATTCGAATCTCTTATCTTCAGTATCAAAGGAACTTCCTTTTGGTTCAGTGAGTTTGCTCCTGAAGGCGCCATAAGCACCCAAATTGATTAAGAACCTCATTTTCCAGAAGTCAATATGAAACTGCGACACTAGAGGTATTCGGTACATTTCGGTTAAATAGCGCTGTCCTAAAATTTCGTATCCGCTCTCAATTCTTGAGAATCCTGTTTGAAAACCAAAATATGGTGAAGATCCCCATAAGTCATGGTAATAATTATACAGAATAGAGAAATTTGAAAAGGTTGCCACTGAATTGTGTGTAACCGGAGGATCAAAACTTACATTCCCTATATTGTATCCATAACTTACTCCTGCCATGTGTAATTTCTCCTGAGAGTGTGACACATAAGTTGCAGATGAGAGGAGCAGAATAATTAATAGATATTTTTTCATCTGAAGATTTCCTTAAGGTCAATTATTTGAGAAAGATCCATTCCCTCTTTTATATCAAATATTTCTGATCCGGACGGTAATTTATAAAGCCTTACCATTTCAGGTTGTCTTCTCTCTTTGAGTAATCCGGAATCAAGGATACCATTTCCATTCTTATCCATGAAAATTCGAATTGAGTATTTTCCCGGTTCAAGATAAGGAAAGTCAAGAATTTTATCTGTAGTAGTTCTGTGTGACCTGAATACTTTGTCTCTGGACTGATTAATCAGTTCAATGACAAAAGATGTTCCTTCTGTTCCTTTAATTTCAAGATCAATCCTCCCCAGTTTCTCACTTTTTGGAAGCATCACCTTAATTCCTGTAGAGTCGTTGTAGTTGCCGGATATATCTGTAAATGCCCTGCTGTCAACAGACAATACATAGTCATATCCCTGTTGAAGTATATTTTTTGGTTTTACTGTAAACCTTCTTAACTCAAGTGAATCTGGTATCAAATTAAAATTTTCTTTGTTTTCAACCCCTTTTGGTGTTAATGAGGTCAATCTTATACTATCCAAAATAATTGATTCAACCGGTGCCTGAAATTCAATTCTGAACCCCTCAGTCTCAATGAGAGCAGGATTTGCATCCAGCTTCATTTCAAGTAGGTTAACCCTTTTGTCTTTATTCCTCTCTTTCTCTCTCTGCTCCTGTTGGCGGGTTTTCCTTGGCAGAGGCAGCCTTAAAGTCTCTCTGGTCATAACCAGATTATCCAATGAGTCTGTTTTAAGATATTTTAAATCAAAGTTAAGTGTATCCGGAATTCTTTTATAGTCACCTTTTATCCAGAGAGTGAGACTGTCTTTTGTAATATTAAAATGCTGGATAACATTCATTGAGTCAAGTTCCTTAAATCCTGATGAATCAATTTGAACATAGTTAGCATTAAATTTTATATAACACTCTCTCTCAGAAATTCTTTCATAATTTTTTACAAATTGTTTGCTGGCAACCTCTCTGAAAAGATAGAGCCTGAAATCACTGCTTCTGGCAAGAGAGGCTGTAGTATCTTTTGGATCAACGTATTGCAATTCAGACATGCCTTTGCGCATAATTTTTGTAGGTATGAATAGAGAGTCTAGAAAAGCAAGCTTCTCGTTTTCAGGATTATAAATATTATTTCCATTCTCATCGGAGAATGCAATAACTCTGTATGGAACAGGTTTTAAATTTGTTATTAGAAAATGGCCCCATTTATCACTTTTTGAAACTGCAGAAGGTAAAAGATTATAAATTGCTGAATCTGAGTGATTCTCATAAAAGGCCAGAGTAACTGACGGTAGCGGTAGAAGAGTAGAAGCATCAGCAATATTGGCAGTTGCGAGCAATGAATCAATGACAGCTCCTGTTGAAAATACATATCTGTAAGGAGGCAGTAAATTTCCTTCGTTGTTGTCGGCAACAGAATTATTGAATGAAATTGAATAAGTTGTATTTGCAATCAGAGAATCCTGAAATTGGGCAATAATACTCTTTCCTCTTACTTTTGTCTCAACTCTCCTCTTAACAGGAGGGGAGACCACAATATTTTTTTCTGGCTCCTTTAAAACGATGAATTCATCAAATTTCATCTCAATTTTCTGACCGGAAAGAGGAAAATTTATCTTATTTGAGTCGGGGTCAACTTTAAGCAGAACAGGTGCAAGAGTATCCTTTTCACCTCCGGACGGCGGGGCTGTGGTGTTTGCACAAGAAGGAACAAAAAGCATTGTATAAAATAATACAACAGAAATAATTGATAATACCGTAAGTCTCTTTTTTTGCATCTCCTATTTACTAATTTTCCTTAATCTCTGACCTTACTACGCTCATCACACCCTTTACGGATGACATTTGTTTCATCAGCTTTTCAAGGTCCTCAACACTATGAACATATAAATCAATATACCCTTCAAATATGCCATCGTGGGTTTCAATGAAGATTTTTCTGATATTTACGCTTAAAACTAAGGTAATATATTGAGTTAATTCATTTAAAATTCCTAATCTGTCTATTCCTCTCATATTTATTCTTGCTAAAAATGAGAGAACAGTATGTTTGCTCCACTTAGCCTTAACAATTCGTTCACCATCTCTTGAAGCCATATGAATTGCCTCCGGACAGCTATTTTTGTGAACTATTACTATATCATTTTCATCAATAAAACCAATGACTTTATCCCCGGGAATCGGCCTGCAACATGTCGCTACCTGGTAAGACAGAGTCTTCTCTACAGGATTCTCCTTGAGCAAAAAATCTTTTTTCAAATCAATCCTTGATGAGGCAGTCTCATTATTTATTTTTTGATTTTCAGCAGGATCTTCTGAGAGTTCTTCCTCTCCCTGCCAGTCCCATTTATTTTCTGAATCGCCACCTGTTATTTTTGAGAATTGTAAACTCCAGTATCTCACAAATTTACTTGTAGTGTTTTTCTTTAGTACTTTGGACAAATCTGTCAAGTCAATAAGATTCGCCCCAATTTTACTGAATAGCTCCTCCCTGTTATTAAGCTTATAGTTCTCTGAAAGCTTTCTGTAAACTCTTGACATAGGTCTTATACCCATTGATTTGAGTTTTTCATCCAGTAGTTCCTGACCCTTCTTCTGTGAATCCTTAATCTCTGATTTAAGTGCATCAAGTATCAGGCTCTTTGCTTTAGGTGTCTTGATAAAATCAAGCCATTCCCTCTGTGGTTTCTGTGATTCAGCAGTAATTATCTCAATCTGATCGCCATTTCTCAGCTCATATGACAGAGGTACTAATTTGAAATTTGCCTTTGCTGCAATTGATTTGTTACCCACTTCGGTATGAATTGCATATGCAAAGTCCAGTGCTGTTGCACCTTTAGGCAAAGATCTGGATTCTCCCTTTGGGGTGAATACATAAATTTCAGAGGAGAGAAGTCCTGTATGAAACTTATCAAGGAACTCCAGTGCATTTACATCCGGATTCTCAAGTACCTCCCTCACCATATTGAGCCATTTGTCCATATCCCTTTCAGAAGGAGAAGAGCCTTTGTAACTCCAGTGTGCTGCAACGCCTCTTTCAGCAAGATTGTCCATCCTTGTGCTGCGTATCTGAACCTCAACCCAGTTTCCCTGAGGTGCCATTACAGTGCAATGGAGAGCCTCATATCCGTTAATCTTTGGGGTGCTTACCCAGTCCCTTATTCTGTCTGTTTTTGACAGATATAGTTCTGTTATTAATGAGTATATATGCCAGCATTGAATTCGTTCAGGTTGATCTTCCTTTGCATCAAATATTATCCTTACAGCGTACAGGTCGTAAATCTGCTCAAAAGGTATAGATTTAGCATTCATTTTTCTCCAAATAGAGTAGGGGCTTTTAGTTCTTTTGGAGACAGTAAACTTATATCCGGCATTTGTGAGACTTTCAGCTATTGGTTCCATGAAACTGTCTATAGCACAACCTCTCTCTGCAACGGTCTGAGATATCTTTGTCTGAATACTCTCATATTCTGCCGGAAGAGTATGCATAAGCCAGATATTCTCCAGCTCAGATTTAATACTGTAAAGTCCAAGTCTGTGAGCAAGAGGAATGAAAATATACATTGTCTCACTTAGAATCTTAGACTGTTTATGTTCAGGCATGTACTCAATAGTACGCATATTATGCAGCCTGTCTGCAAGTTTAATAAGTATTACCCTGACATCATCATTAAGTGTCAGTAGTATCCTTTTAAAATTCTCTGCCTGGCTGCTGGTCCCGCTGTCAAATGCACTTTTGATTTTTGTAAGGCCATCAACAAGAGAGGCAATCTTTGCTCCGAATAATCTCTCTATGTCATCCGTGTTATACTCTGTGTCTTCAACAACATCATGGAGAAGAGCCGCAACTATAGACTTATAGCCAAGTCCTATCTCCTTAACTACAATCTTGGACACAGCTATCGGATGCAGGATGTATGGTTCTCCGGACCTTCTTCTGACACCATTATGCGCGGCTTTTGCAAAATCAAAAGCTTTAAGAACAATCTCATATTCAGACTGATTTGCACAGCGCTTCAGACTCGCGAGTCTCAGCTCTTCAAATTCACTCTCAATTAACTCGTTATCCTTATCAGTAAACATAGTGCTTAATATAATAGGTCCCTTTTACCGCTCTTTATCATTTCAAGTTTCTCCGCCACATCTTTTCTTTTTTTCTCGTCTGTGATATAGGTAAGTTCTCTCTCAATTAGCTCATGACCAGCTTTTTTTGTCTGTTCGGACGAGTAGTCTTCAAGGTATTCTGCAAGTGTTAACATTGCATTTGGTGTACAGAACCTTCCAATGAACCCCGGAATGGCATACTCCATGAAGTGCTCACCGGTTCTTCCAACCCTATAACATGATGTGCAAAAGCTAGGGATGAAATCCTTTTTTAATAGCCATTCTATAACCTGATCAAGTTCTCTTCTGTCTCCCACTTCAAACTGCTCTCTGTTAAGTTCTTGATTTTTACCCCTGTCTTCTTGATATCCACCAATTTCAAGCCTAGTTCCGGCATCAATTTGTGAAACTCCAAATTCAATAACAGCATCTCTCACATCTGCACTCTCTCTTGCTGTCATTATTAAACCGGTATATGGAACAGCAAGTCTCAGTATTGCAACTAATTGTTTAAACTGTTCATCGGTAACCTGATATGGAAGATGTAAATCTAATCCGTAGGCAGGTTTTACCCTTGGAAAACTTATTGTATGAGGCCCTACTCCATAACGATTCTGGAGGTGGTGAGCGTGCTCTACCAGTCCGAGAACTTCAAATCTCCAGTCGTAAAGACCAAACAGAGCCCCAATTCCTACATCGTCATGGCCACCTTCAAATGCTCTGTCCATAGCATTAAGCCTCCACATATAATCACTCTTTACACCGGGGGCGGGGTGAAACTTTTTGTAAGTCTCTTTATGGTAAGTCTCCTGGAAAACCTGAAAAGTTCCAATTCCTGCCTCTTTAACTGTCCTGAAACCCTCAATAGTCATGGGAGCGGCATTGATATTTACTCTTCTTATCTCGCCATTTCCAACCTTTACATTATAACAAGTCTTGACAGTCTGTGCTATATATTCAGGCGTATATTTGGGATGTTCTCCATAAACGAGGATTAGTCTTTTATGTCCCTCTTTTTCAAGCTGAGCTACTTCAGCAATAAGCTCCTGATCTGTAAGAGTTCTTCTGACAGCTTTTGTTAGAGAATTTCTGAAACCGCAGTACTGACAATTATTTATACAGTAATTGCCTATATATAAAGGAGCAAAAAGAACTATTCTGTTCCCGTAAATTGACCGCTTAAGGTCTCTGGCAGTCTGATATAATTCTTCAAGCATATCTGGGGACTTGATTGCCAAAAGGCAGGCAGTCTCTTCAACGCTAAGTGCCTGTTTTGATTTGCTTTTCTGAAATATATCCCTGATTTTAACAGGGTCCTCTTTAGTGTTATTTATAAGGCTGTGCAGTTTATCATCATTAATAAAATCAACTGCATCCTTGGTTAATTCAAGGTTTATTTTCATTTTGAATATTGTATTTATCTACATTTTGATACGCATGAGAAAGTTCTGCCCCAAACAGAATTATAGTCCAGCTAATATTCATCCATACCAGGAATAAGGGGATAGCAGCGAAAACACCATAAACAGCATTTAATCCCGATACAAGAAGTTGTGTCTCAAGATAGAAAAATTGTACAACTACAAAAGCGAGTGAAACTATTAATGAGGAGTTAAATGCCGCGGCAATCTTAACCTTTACATTGGGTATGAAAAAATACATTACAGAGAAAACTAAAATTACTACGCCGTAAAATGTTAACCATGTAAAAATTGAAGTGATTGGGATTATATTATCAATCTGCAATCCGGCAGATTTTAAAGAGTCGGTATAAATTAGTGCCAGTGAAAGAAATACCAAAACAATCAGTGGTGATACAAGAAGTAGAAGGGGGTAGTATAGAGCTCTTTTTGCAAATGATCTTCTGTTTTCAACCTTCCATATGTCATTAAAAGATTTTTCTATACTGAGCATTAGCCATATAACAGTCCATAAGAGGAAAAGAAAGCTAATTACCCCAAAGAAGCCATTTTCTGCTGATGAGAGTATATTATTAGCAAAGTGAAGAATGTATTCTATAATTTCTTCATTTTCTGCGAAATAAGTTAACAGTAAATCTTCTAAGTTTTTGGCAAGTCCAAAACCCTTAGTTACAGTAAACATAATTGCCACAAATGGAACAACTGACATAGCAGAGAAAAAACTAAGATTTACAGCCTGTAAACCCACCTTGTCACTTGAAAATCCCTTGATAGTAATAATTAGGACCTTAAGGTAGCGTACCATTCTGGCTTTCATTATACTAAGCTCAGAAAGGTCAAGCCTCCAGATGTCATAAATAAGGAATTTTAAAATCCTCTGGTATGTGTGTTGTATTTCTTTGTATTTTTTCAATTGAGTTTACTCATAAATTTAATTGGGTCTATAATATATCTTATGTGTATTCCATTACCTATTTCCCCGATGCTGTCGTTTGCTGATACTTTAAAGACCAGTTTTCTGCCGTCAACAGATATTAGCTCTGCCTCTGCACTTACAGAGGCTTCCAAAGGAGTTGCTCTCAAATGCTTAATATTTACCTCTGTTCCCACTGTGTCATATTGTGGATCAAGCATACTCTTAGCCAGAAGATGTGCACTTTTTTCCATAAGTGCAATCATTGCAGGTGTTGAGAAAACTTCCAGAAGACCTGATCCATAACTTGCTGCAGTATCATCTTTTCCAACAATCTTTTCAATCCTTAATCTTTTTCCGGTCTCCATATATCTATTTCTTAAAAGAGTCTGCCATTATTTGGAATCCCTCCATTTTAGCCAAATCAGGAGAACCCATAAGTTCAACAGGTTCAGATACTTTATTCCAGCTCATCTTCTCGGCAAAGGCTATTAGCGATTTGAGTCCGCCACCATTCCAGCTATAAGATCCAAACAGAGCATAATTCTTATCTTTAGGCTGAATTACAGAGAGTTCATGACAAAGATGCTCCATCATTGGGTGCATTCCGGCGTTGTATGCGCATGATCCTAGAATTACGCTCTTGTATCTCCATATGTCACTTAAAATATAAGATACATGTGTCTTTGAAACGTCGTACACTCTTATATTTTTAATCCCATTCTCAGATATAAGTCTGGCAACATAATCAGCCATTTTTTCTGTGTTGCCGTACATGGAAGCGTAGGCGATTACTACCCCCTCTTCTGATTCGTACCTGCTCCATTGATTATATAAATCTATTGCTTTGGCTGGATTACTTCTCCATATTGGTCCGTGAGACGGACATATAATCTTTATATCTACCCCACTAAGTTTTGCAAAGGCTTTTTGAACCATATTGCTATATTTTCCAACAATATTTGAGTAATATCTTCTCATCTCATCCTCATAGCGGTCAAAGTTGATTTCATCATCAAATATTCCACCATCCAGTGTCCCAAAACTGCCAAATGCATCGCATGAAAAAAGCACTTTATCTATAGTGTCATACGTCATCATGGTTTCCGGCCAATGTACCCAGGGAGTTATATGAAAGGTGAGTTTATGGTAACCCAGATCAAGTATATCACCATCCTTTACCTCTATAAAGTTTTCAGGTTTTATGTTAAAGTAAGCTTCAAGCATCTTAAATGCTTTTATATTGGATACAATCCTTAGGGTTGGATAGAATTTTAACATAGTACCAATCATACTTGAATGATCAGGTTCCATGTGATTAACTATTAAATAATCAAGGTTTTTCCCGCTGAGCAAAGCCGATATCTGATCAAGATAATCATCCTTTGAGCCAAACTCAAGTGTGTCAACAAGAGCAGTTTTATTGTCGTTTATTAGATATGAGTTATATGCAACACCATTTGGAAGGGGCCAGTTATTTTCAAACAGAGCCTTTTTTCTGTCATTAGTTCCTAGATAAAAGATTTTATTACTTATAACTATCTGCTTCATAAAGTATTAATGATAAATTTATTTATTATGTATAAGGTGTAAAAATAATCAATTATTTTCAATTAACTTGAAGAACCCCTCTTCGTTGAGAATCTCTGTTCCAAGCTTTTCTGCTTTTTCAACTTTTGAAGGTCCGGGTTCTGAGCCACATAATAAAATTGAAGTTTTAGCCGAAACAGATGAGCTGTTTTTTCCGGAGTGCTCTTCAATAATCATTTTGATTTCATCCCTGCTTACAGAAAAATTGCCGGTGACTACTATTGTTTTTCCATTTAGTATTTCAGATTTTATTTTCCCGGAAAACGTATTTGCTGTTTGCACTCCTGCAATTCTGAGCTCTTCAATTATTTTAATATTGTTTTCGTTGCTGAAAAAATCCATAATTGAATTTGCCACAGTCTCCCCAATGTCATCCACTTGCAGAAGCTCGTCTTTAGATGCTTTCGCAATTTTGTTGATATCACCAAAATGAAGCGCAAGTGATTTTGCGCCTGATTCTCCGATATGTCTTATACCTAGTGCATACAGAACTCTGGTAAACGGAACTTTTTTTGACTCTTCAATACTTGTTATCAATCTTCCGGCAGCTTTTTCCCTCCATCCTTCAAATTTAAGTAAATCTTCATATTTAAGCTTGTAAAAATCAGCTACATTGTTCAATAATGCTGCATTATAAAGCATCTCAACGGTAGCATCTCCGGCAAGAATATTCATCGCTTTCCTGCTGCTAAAATGCAAAAGCTTACCTTTTAACTGTGTAGGACAACCATCGTTATTTGGACAGAAGTGCTTAGCTTCATTCTCTTCTCTCACCAATTTTGTCCCACAGTCAGGACACTTTTCCGGGAACTGAGGTATAACAGAATCGATAGATCGCAAACTCTCATCAACAGAGACAATTTTTGGAATAATCTCACCCCCTTTTTCAATACACACAAAATCATTAATGTGTAGATTAAGTATTTGCATCTGATCCAAGTTGTGCAGAGAAGCTCTTTTTACCACAGTTCCGGATAAAAGAACAGGTTCCAGATTTGCTACAGGAGTAATTGCGCCGGTTCTTCCTACCTGAAAGTCTACAGAAACGATCCTTGTTACAGCACTTTCTGCTTTGAATTTAAATGCTGTAGCCCACCTGGGTGATTTAGCCGTAAATCCCAGCTCTTTTTGTAAATCTAGACTGTCTACTTTTATTACAGCTCCATCTGTAGGATAAGGAAGACTCTTTCTGTTTTTATCCCAATAGTTCAGAAAATCAAATACTTCATTAAGGTTTTCGCACTTTCTGGTATGTTCAGACACAGGCAATCCCCAGGAAGAAGCAGATATCAGAGATTCAGAGTGAGTTTTGAATGGTAATTTTTCTCCAACGACATGATATAGGATGATATCAAGATTCCTCTCTTCAGCCTCCTCAGAGTCCAGTAATTTAAGTGATCCAGCAGCCGCATTTCTCGGATTTGCAAAAAGTGGCTCCTCATTTTCCTCTCTTAACTTATTCAGCTCATCAAAAGATTTCCAGGGCATAAATATCTCTCCGCGAATCTCAAATTCATCAGGGTATCCCTTTCCTTTAAGGTTTCTTGGTAAGGATTTAATTTTTTTAACATTCCTGGTAACATCGTCTCCCTTTTCGCCGTCACCTCTGGTTATGGCGCTTATCAGTACTCCGTCACGATATGTAAGAGATATTGCTGAACCATCAATTTTAAGTTCGCATACATAATTAAAAGGAGCGCTATGGAGTTTTACAATGCGCTCATTAAAAGTATTCAACTCCTCTTTATCATAAGTATTGCTTAAAGAAAGCATTGGAAATTTATGCCTCCTTTGGATGAAGCTGTTTTGTCCTTTTATATCTTTAATGTCACTGCCGACTCTTACAGTTGGAGAGTTTGAGTCATACAGCTCAGGAAATTTTTTTTCAAGAGTCTGAAGTTCCATCAAGAGTAAGTCAAATTCAAAATCAGATATAGTAGGCTGATTATCCTGGTAGTAGCTCTTGTTGTGCCTGTTTATCTCTCCCCTTAGCCAGGCAACTCTCTTTGCGGCCTCTGAATTAATTTTCTTCATAATCTTAACTAACAAATTTACATAATTTTTAATTATTGTTAACTTTGCGTGCTCAATAAAGTAAAGTAATGAAAAAATCAATTGTAATTTTAACAGGTGGAGGTCCCGCACCAGGTATGAACACTGTTGTGGGAAGTATTGCTAAAACCTTCATCGCAAATGGTTATCGTGTGATTGGGTTGCACGGTGGCTATAAAGGACTGTTTTCTAAAAACCCTAATTACACTGAACTTGACTTCCTGATGGCTGATTCAATATTCAACAGAGGGGGCTCTTATCTCATAATGAGCAGATATAAGCCTACACCTGTAGATTTTGAAGAAAACTTCAATATTGAATTCTTCAAGGAGAATAATATTAAACTTCTTGTAACCATCGGAGGTGATGATACAGCTTCTACTGCCAACAGAGTTGCGAAGTTCCTTACAGAACACAACTTCCCAATTTCTAATATTCACGTTCCTAAAACAATTGATAACGACCTTCCATTACCACTTGCACGACCTACATTTGGTTATGAATCAGCAAAGTCAGAGGGAGCAAGACTTGCAACCACGGTATATGAGGATGCAAGAACAAGCAACAACTGGTTTGTTGTTTGTGCTATGGGAAGATCGGCAGGACACCTTGCTTTTGGTATAGGCTCGGCTGCGCATTATCCCATGATTGTGATTCCTGAGATGTTTAACAAAACAACCATCACTTTAGATAAAATCATTAAACTAGCAGTTTCATCGATAGTTAAAAGATTAATCCTTGGTATTGATTACGGATCTGTAATGATTTCTGAAGGTGTTTTCCACGAACTTGACGAGAAGGAACTTAAAGAATCAGGAGTTATATTCTCTTATGATGACCACGGACATCCGGAGCTTGGCAAGGTTTCTAAAGCACATATATTTAATGAACTTTTAGAAGCTAAACTAAGGCAGCTTGGAATTAAAACAAAATGCAGACCAGTTGAATTAGGATATGAATTGAGATGCCAGCCGCCTGTTGCATATGACCTGGTTTATTGTACTGAATTAGGAATAGCGGTTTATCAACTTTTTGACGAAGGTAAAACCGGGTGTATGGTTTATATTGACAATCTGGGTAAGGTAGAGCCGCTTTTCCTTAAAGATATCCAGGATCCAAAAACCGGCAAAATTCCGCCAAGACTTGTAAGCCTGGAATCAGACAGGGTTCAGGCAGTAATTAATAATATTATGCAGTACATCACGGAGGCAGACTATGAGGCTGCATCAAAATATATCTCTAATCCTGAGGAGTATGACTTCAGGAAGGTTCTCAAATGGCAGTAGGCCATGCATGAGAAGATTATAATATATCAGACTATTCCAAGACTGTCCGGGAATCGGGTTGAGAACCCTGTTCCCGGATCTTCTTTAGAAATAAACGGAACAGGAAAATTTGCAGATTATTCATTTGAGTCACTCAGAAATATAAAAAATCTAGGCTGCACACACATTTGGTTTACAGGTGTTTTAGAACATGCAACTCAAAGTAAGTGTTTAAATCAATCTTGTATCCCCGATTCTCCGGAAATTGTTAAAGGTTTAGCAGGTTCACCTTACGCTGTGAAGGATTATTATGATGTGGCACACTATCTTGCTGTTAATCACGAAAGAAGAGTTGAGGAGTTTGTGGAGCTTGTTGATAGATGTCACATTACAGGTTTGAAAGTTTTAATTGACTTTATTCCTAATCATGTTTCAAGAAATTACAAATCTGATAAAAATCCATGTCCACATTCTGACTTTGGTAAAAATGATAATACCGGAATATCTTTTTCACCTTCCAATGATTACTACTACTTACCCGGAAAAGTATTCACCTCACCCGTTAGTTTTGACCCTCATGGAAACTCAGATAAATTCAGATTTAATGAGTATCCTGCAAAAGTTACCGGAAATGATTGTTTTAGAGAAAATCCCACGATTGACGACTGGTACGAGACGGTTAAATTAAATTATGGAATTGACTATTGCAACAACAGGCAAACTCATTTTAATCCTGCTCCTGCATTGTGGGATAAGATGGTTGATATCATCCTTTACTGGAGCGAAAAGGGCGTAGATGGATTCAGGTGTGACATGGCGGAAATGGTACCTCATGAGTTCTGGCAATATTTAACATCTAAGACTAAAGATACATTCCCAAACCTCATTTTTATAGCTGAAATATACAATCCTGAGAAATACAGAACTTATTTGAATTCAGGCTTTGATTTTTTATATGACAAAGTAGGTCTCTACGATACACTTATTAATATAATCAAAGGATTTTCCACATCATCTGACATTACAAAGTGCTGGCAATCATTAGGAGATATCCAGGACCGGATGCTGAATTTCATGGAAAACCATGATGAACAACGTATTGCATCTGATTTTATTGCAAAATATCCAGAGAAGGGTATTCCTGCAGTTGCAGTTTCTCTATTGTTTAACAGATCTCCATTTATGATTTACTTTGGTCAGGAGCTAGGAGAAAGGGGGATGGATAAGGAGGGATTCAGTGGGCTTGATGGAAGAACATCAATTTTTGATTTCTGGTCTGTCAAGTCAATAACTAATTATAATAAAAATATATATGACTGTTATTTAAATAAAACGTATAAGTTTTTATTGAATATTGCAAACACTGAAGCAGCTTTCAGAGATGGCCAGACTTACGATTTGCAGTTTTCAAACAGGGATAATTCAAATTATAATAGTGGTTCTATCTTCTCATTTGCAAGATATTACGCTGATAGTTTAATAATTGTCGCAGTAAATTTTTCAGAAAAAGAGATTAATACCAGAATAATTGTACCAAAGCATTTGTTTGAACACTGGGGTATTACTGATAATGTAATATGCAGATATATTGATTTATACAACGGTGCCGATGGAGATCTTTCCTTATGCTCAGCTCATCCAGTATCTTTAAAAGTAGAGAGTAATTTTTTTAAAATTATTAAACTATTACTTCAATAATATCATCCCAAGATGTTGTATATCTTTTAGATAATAAATTTTGATTAGCCTTGATTTTTTCAATACCAGCTGCTGCTGTAACGATGCTGCTTTTGCCGTATTTCATGTTTATCTCATCCATCACAGCCATAAGATTTGATTCTCTCTTCTGTAAATCTGCTGATTCAAACAACGAAGGGGTAAGTTCATCTCTCCTGATAATGGAGGAGAGTATAACTCCGCATTTTTTATACCCGCAACCTTCGCGGAATATCTCAGTTACTGCATTACAGGCATTTGAAGCAATCTTAAGGGTGTTATCTGTATAGTCAGTAAAAGTAATCAATACGCTTTGGTTATGAACAGACACATCTTCCCTGAATGGATTAGTAAGAATAAATACAATTATCTCCCTGCATACACCTTTTTGTCTTCTGAGTTTCTCAGCCGAGTAGGTTGCAAATGTTGCCACTGCTTTATAAATATCTTCAATGTCGTACAAATCCTTAGAGAAACTTCTGCTCGTACAAATCTGTTTTTTATCAGGAATGCTGTTATCCAATGTAATACAAGGTTCACCCTTTAGCTCTCTCCATGTTCTGACTCCGGTTACTCCCATCTTAGTCCTTATCCACCTTTCGCCTTTTGATACAAAATCTTCGGCTGTCACTATTCCGCAGGATTTTAGCATTTTAGTATGAGATCTTCCAATTCCCCAAATATTTTCAATAGGAAATTTGCTGAGAACTTTACAAATATCCTTCTCTTTGTGCATTATGCAGAAACCTCTTGTTGCAGGGTATTTTTTACTCAGACTGGTTGCAATTTTTGCAAGTGTTTTAGTCTTTGATACACCAATGCTTACAGGTACTCCGATGCCCTTTTTGATCTGACTTATCAGACCTCTGCAAATTGTCTCAATTTCCTCGGGGGGTACTCCGGTAAAGTCAATAAAAGCTTCATCAATTGAGTAAACTTCAACAGAAGGTGTCTCTCGCCTGAGAGTGTCCATAACGCGTGACGATATATCCCCGTACAATGGAAAATTTGTGGAATAACAAATTACGCCTCCGCTTTTAATAAGTTCTTTTATTTTGAAATATGGTTCACCCATCTTGATGCCAAGTCTTTTAGCCTCAGATGACCTTGATATAACACATCCATCGTTATTACTAAGTACTACAACAGATTTTCCCTCAAGAGAGGGATTAAAAATCCTTTCGCAGCTAACATAGAAATTATTGCAGTCTGTCAGGCCAAACATGATCAATAAATTTTTCCAGTTTAAAAATTATAGCTGCTGCGCATAACAGACCTGTTGAATTTGCAACAAGATCAAGAGGATCTGTGTCTCTTGCAGGATTTAGTGACTGGAGGATTTCTGTTATCAACGCCAGAAGCAGTCCGGAGATAAGTAATGCAAGATGTGAAAACTTACCGAATTTCCCTCTTAGCTCTTTTTTTGTTGCCAGCCATGCAGAAAAAGGGTAGGGGAAAAACATCGCAAAATGTGCAAGTCTGTCAGCTCTAATTCCCAGTATGTATTTTGAAAGGTCAACTCCGGTATCTTTAAAAGAGTAAAGGCAAAAGAAGAAAACCATACATATATATATAAGGAATAGAACTTTAAATAGTAACCTTACCTTTTTCATTTGCATTTTTTTATAAGATATCTAACTATCCCCCAAATGTAGAAGTCATTCTCCCTCGATACTCGTATAGGTTTATACTTTGGATTTGAAGGCATCAAAAAAACATTATTCCCCTCAATCTTAACTCTCTTCAGGGTAAACTCACCTTCAAGAAAGCAAACAGCAAGGCAGTTGTCAAAAGGATCCAGAGACTTGTCAATTATAAGCATATCTCCGTCTTCAACACCCTCACCATCCATACTGTCGCCTTTTACCTTAGCAAAAAATGTCGTAGCAGGGTTCTTTACTAGTGCTTTATTAAGATCAAGTTTGTTTTCAAGGTGGTCGTCTGCCGGAGATGGAAAGCCTGCATGAACAGGAGAGTCAGAAATTGTAATGTAAAGCTTGCTTTGCTCCTCTGTCCTGAACAGTTCCAGCGGCTTTTTGTTGCTGTTACTCATTATATTGCAGTCTGTATAATACTTTGATAGAAGTATGGATTTTTACTTGCAAATTTACTAATTGAGAATGACAAGTTAAATTTTTGTTAAAAAAAACATAATGAATTAAAAATAATTTGATTAGAATTAAAAAAATATTACATTTGCAATAATGAATAAGTATCGCCTAAACTTAATGGAATCAAAGCTTTTCAGAAAAAACGAGGTCTTAAGGATTTCTCTCCTTGCCTTTGTTTTGTTGCATATCAGCGTTTTTGCCATTGCACAAAGCAGAGTAGAAGAGGCCTTTTTTAATGCCGGCTTTGAAAATGTTAGGCATATTTCTAAGCCCGGTAAAGAGTTACTTTTTCTAGAAAATAAAGCTTATTCAAACAATCAGAAAGCTGTTTCGGCTGCGCGCGAAGAGGTATTGCTTCTTAAAAGTGAATTTGAATCTGAAAACATTGACATTATCCTGATGGACGAAAAGATACCTGTGCTAAGAATGTACACCACATTGCCGGCAGACGGGACACAGCCATTATGGAAGTCGGATTTTATGTTTGAAGAGGGAATGTATGAAATTAACTCTTTCAGCGGGGAGAGTTTTGAATATGAATCAGCCGGAAAGGTGGACCTTAACTTTTATCCAGTATTCAGATTCAAGAATTCAAGGCTTGATGTAATGTATCTTCTTCAGTTTAATATAAATCCTACTCTTGAAGTTTCGCTGTGGAGAGGAGCAAAGGCCACTGCGCAGATTATATTTCCTGTTGTTAACGATTATTCGGTAGAAGAGGGTAAAATAAGACCCGGTTTTTTAACTCTGTCTCAGCAGTTCCGCCTGCCGTTTAACGTCTATTCTATGGTGACTGTCGGAAATTTTAATATGTTCAGAGCCGGAGCAGATCTTAAACTGTACAAGTCTTTAAATAAAAAAATAGGAGTATTTGCACAAATGAGCTACACTGCTTATTCTGTTCCTATGTTTGACAATTGGCTGTACTCTGATTTTAACACTTTTACATGGAAGGTGGGGGCAAATTACGTATATAAACCATTGAAAATGATACTGAGTGCTTCAGTTGGTAAATATCTGGGGAATGATATTTCTGTAAGAGGAGAGGTAACCAGATATTTTAAAAATTCAGCAGTAGGTTTCTATGTACAGACGATGGATATTCCCGATTACCCTATTAACGGGGGCTTCTTTTTTGCAATTTCACTTCCTCCATATAAACATAACAGGAACAAATTTGTTAGAGTATCTGCAGGTGACTATTTCCCACTGGAGTATATTGCAAGACCATACACTTCTCACGGAAGATATTTCACTACCTCTCCTGACGAAAATTCGTCTTATAACTTTTTTAATAAAATACATTTAAGTCAACTATTTGAAAATTAACCAATAATTAACCAACAAGATTTATGAAAGCAAGAAAATTCTTTACAAAACTCATGGGAGTAGCTTCAGCTACACTCTTGGTTGCGCTTTTTACAAGTGCTTGCACAAAGGTGGATGAGCCAATGCCGCTTCCACAGCCACAGCCGGCCACTTATTCAATTAAGGGAGAGGTTTACAACAATTCAACAAATGCCGCTCTGGCAGGAGTTACGGTTAAAATGGGTACTCTTACCGCTACTACCAGTGCAGCTGGTAAATTCGAATTCCTTAACCTTACTGCAGCAGGTAAGTACACTATAAACCTTACAAAGGACGGATTCCTTGCAACAACAATTACATTAGAGTTTCCTTCAGCAGCTCCTAACCATGCTATGATTTATACAGTTTCAGCCAAAATGGTTCCTTATGTACCTGGTGGCACCTATATTGAACCATCAGCAGGAGGAACACTGTTTATTGAAGGTGGTGCAACTGATGCAACTTTGGGCATAGCTGCGAATACAGTAGTTAAAGATGCTACCGGAGCAACTATTACAACTCCTTACCAGATTGTCGCTACTCCAGCTAACGATCAGGTTGTTGGAACAGTTCTTAATCCTGCTTTGAAAATCTTTAACTTTGCTCCAACAGGTTATACATTCTCACCTGCTCTTTCACTAAAGGTTGATAATGCAATGACAAATTATTATTATCCAAATCTTATTCTTCAGTATTTCACAAATAACGCATGGGTTACCCAAACAACTCCTGTTACATATGATGCTACTCTGAATGATTATGTTACTTCAATCAGCCACTTCTCATCATATAAAATTGCGTTTGATGTGCCTGTTACAGCCGGTACAACAACAACTGAGACAATAAAGGTTTACGATAGTTTGAAAATTAACAGAGGTCTTACTGCTGCTTCATGGAGCAACTGGAAACACGTTAAGAAAGGTGGTTACGTATTCTCTCAGCCACTTGACCAGACTCTCGCTGCTCTTGGAATTACAGGTGCAGATCAAGGTCAGATTATAACTGATATTACAAACAGCGTTAAATATTTTAATAACGGAGTTGCTGCTTTAACAGCATTCACTTCTGCAGACGACACATTTGTTTCAGCAAAAACTATCCCAAGTTTGACATATCTGATAGTAACAGGTAAGCAAAGCTTTACAAGGAAAATTTACACATTCAAGGTAAAAACCGGAACAACTGAAAAGACTATTACTGTAACTACAATTCACGCTGGTGCAGTTGAGCTCTTCTTTGATCCTAAGATCTACGATGAGCATGCTCACGGTCACTATCATGGTCATGACCACGGTCTAGGCGGTGGCGGTACAGTATAATCGCAGAACCCATCTCTGAATGAGATTGAACAGTTTTAAAACCAAGTTGATGTTGGGAGCAGTTATTCTGCTCCTGACATCTTCTTTTTTAAGAGCTCAGACAACTCTGGGAGTTACAGGTCTATTGAACAGTCCCACAGCTGAGATGTCTCCGGACAGAACAGTAAAGATTGGAGGTAATTTTCTTCCAAAGCAGTTTACTACGGATACATGGGATTATCACACATTTAATTTCTTTATTAATATCACATTCCTCTCCTTTATGGAGGTTTCCATGAATAACACTGCTTTTGACCTGTGGAATGCGGGTTATTTCAGCAATGTTGACAGATCTATTTCGGTTCGTTTCAGACCTCTTAAGGAGGGTAAATACTGGCCGGCTGTTGTAATAGGATCTAATGACGTTGTATCTACTTCCAGCTTATTTGGGTATGCAGAAGGAAATAAATACTTCGGTACTCACTATATTGCTTTAACAAAGCACTTTAATATAGGGGAAAATTCAATTGGTGTACATTCTGCCTATAATATACCTGTTAGCGTTCATGTAAAACAAGAGTTCCCTGTTTCAGGCGGAATTTCATTTTCGCCTGCTTTTTTCAAGGATTTAAATATTATTGCAGAGTATGACTCAAGGGATTTTAATATTGGTGCTAATGTACTTTTATTTAAACATCTCTACTTTCAATTTTTCATGAACGAACTTAGGTATCCCGTCTTTGGGATGCATGTCCAGTTCACAATTTAATCGGGCTTGTAGAGATACAGGCTTTTTTTTTTTATGAAACAATTAATTAGATTTTTATTAACCGGATTTGTTCTCATTTCCGGTACATATTACACCTTCTCTCAGGGTAATACCCGTCCGGAAGGCTCTTGGTACGGTCTACTGAATGTTCAAGGTACTGAACTGAAGTTAGTCTTTCATATAGTTTCTGAAAACAATGTTTTTTCAGCTAAAATGGATAGCCCGGATCAGCAGGCTTTTGGAATTCCTGTGAATTCTGTTTCTTACTCCAATTCAATGGTGAAAATTAAAATAGAGCAAGCATCAATTGAGTACACCGGTGTATTCACAGGAGATAAAATTATGGGTACTTTTAAGCAGGGTGGTGCCTCTTTTCCGCTTAATCTCTCCAGAAGGGCTTTTGAAGCTCCCAAAAGGCCTCAGGAACCCTCAAAACCTTATCCATATATTACAGAGGAGGTCTTTTTCCCAAATGTTCAGGATAGTATTGTTCTTTCCGGAACACTGTCAATTCCTCAAAACACAAAGATTAGTGCTGTAGTGGTTTTGATATCCGGCAGCGGTATCCAGAACAGAGATTCCGAGATAATGGGACATAAACCATTTCTGGTAATATCAGACTATCTTGTAAGAAGGGGTATTGCAGTTCTTCGTTACGACGACAGAGGAGCCGGTAAATCAGGGGGTAACCCGGCATTGTCTACAACAAGTGATTTTGCCAAAGATGTTAATGCTGCATTAAATTATCTTAAAAGCAGGGATGATTTAATAGGTGCAAAATTTGGAATGATTGGGCACAGTGAGGGGGGTATTATTGCTCCAATGGTGACATCAAAATATAATAACGCTGACTTTATGGTGTTACTTGCCGCACCTGCTGAATGTGGTTCAGAAATAATTGTTGAGCAGCAACGAATGATTGCTGCCGCTTCCGGGGTTTCTCAAATACAATTAGATGCTTACGAGAAAACTTCCAGAGAATTGTTTGACTTGATCAAAATGAATCTGCAAAGCGAGAACCTGTTGGAAGTTGTTGGTGAATTTATGAAGAAAAACTCCCCTGAAGAGAGTGACTCAAACATAAGAGTGCAGGCAAGAGGGATTGTAAATCCATGGATGCTTGAGTTTCTTTTCTATGATCCTGTTGAGGCATTAAAAAACTCAAACATTCCTGCATTAGCCCTAAATGGAGATCTTGATCTTCAAGTACCCTCCGATAATCTGGATAAGATAAAAGATGTATATGGAAATAAGGAGGCTATAACCGTTATGAAAATAGAGGGGGTTAATCACCTGTTTCAAAATACAAAAACGGGACTTCCATCTGAATACTCAAAAATTGAAGAAACCTTCTCTGAAAAAGTTTTGAAAATTATTGCAGATTGGATTCTTGGGCTCTGACAGTCAGTTATATAGCGGACTTTTTGTCAGATTTTTGTGAGAAAAAATGACAAAGTGTCTTAAGAAATATCTTTTAACTCCTTTGGTATTTACTTTGATATGTTTTGAGGTAAGTAAACTAAAAATAAAAGGAGGCTACTATGACACTAATAAGAAGAAACCAAACACAACCAGTATTCACAAATTTCTTTGATGATTTCTTAAATAAAGAGTGGAGTGACTGGGGATTGAAAAACTATTCAAGAACAAATACTACAATTCCATCGGTTAATATCAGGGAGAATGACGATAACTTTTTAATTGAAGTTGCTGCACCAGGACTGGAAAAAACTGATTTTTCAATAGAGGTCAATCAGGGTACTCTCAAAATATCTTCTGAAATAAAAAATGAAAATCAGTTGAAAGAGGAGAGCTATACAAGAAGAGAATTCAGTTATCAGTCTTTTTGCAGATCCTTTAGTCTGCCATTAACCGTTGATAGTGATAAGATAGAGGCTAAATATGATAAAGGTATACTGATAGTAACAATCCCTAAAAGAGAAGAGGCAAAACCGAAACCCGTCAAATTAATTGACATTAAGTAACATTAAGCAGGGATTATTTTCAGGTAAAACAGAAGAGGAGGTTCATAGAATCTCCTCTTGTACTTTTCTTAAGAGGTGGTAATTAAATATTTGTTTTTTGATATTTTGCCTGGATATGTTTGATTGTGTTTCCTCTCATAAAAACCATCTGAATTAATCTTTAGAGTATTTTTCAATTATCTTAAAGAGTTCGTTTTTATTAATAGGCTTTGACAAGTAGTCATCACATCCTGCTTTTAGAATTCTCTCCCTGTCTCCGGAAATTGAGTAGGCTGTCTGTGCGATAATTGGTAAATCAGGTCTCTCCCTTTTTATAATATCAGTGGCCTCAAATCCGTTCATATCGGGCATATTTATGTCCATAAGAATCATTGATACACTATTCTCGCCAAGTGCAATTTCTACTGCCTCTTTTCCACTTTTAGCCCGGATTATCTCAATGTTTGTTCTTTTAAGTATTGCTTTAAGTAATAAGAAACTAGGTTCGTCATCTTCTGCAAGGAGCAGTGTTTTACCCGAAAAATCGTAAATCATTGTATCCATAGAATCTTCTCCTTTCTTTATTGTATTTACTTTCTGCCCAGACAAAGGTAATGTAAATATAAATGTACTCCCTTTACCTTCCGTTGATTCTACCCAAATTTCTCCTCCAAGAGTTTCAACAAGTTTTTTGCTGATTGATAGGCCGAGACCGGCACCGGAGAAGCTCTTAACTTGTTTTATATCACCTTGCTGAAACTCTCCAAAAATAAGTTTAAGTTTATTATGCGGTATACCAATACCAGAATCTTTTACAAAGAACTTCAGAAAATGCCGGTTATCTTTTATCCATGGCATGTATCCATATTCAATTGATCCAGATTCAGTAAATTTAAGAGCATTTTTTAGTAAATTAACAAGTATCTGTTTTAATCTTTTCTGATCTGTATACAATATCCTGTTATCTCTTTTAATGCCACCGGAGGATGATATGAGTATCTTAATACTCTTCTTTCCCATTAATTTTTGTTCTCTTGAAATTACAGCAAAGATCTCATTAAATATATCTGCCAACTGCACCTCTTCAAAGTTCAGCTTGATTTGTCCAGATTCAATAAGACTAATGTCAAAAAGCTCCTCAATGAGGCTCAGCAGATGTCTGCCACTTTTATTAATTGTGGTTGCATAAGAATCAATATCGTCTTTATTGAGGTCATCGGTTATAAGATCGGAGAAACCGATTATAGCATTTAGTGGAGTCCTTAATTCGTGAGACATTGTTGCAAGAAAAGTTGTTTTGATTCTGTCGCTCTCTTCTGCTCTGTTTTTAGCATCTATTAAATCATCTATAAGTTTCTTCTCTTTCTCACGGGCAACAACAACTTCTGTTATATCTCTTGCAGTAACAAGACGAGCTTTACAGTTATTGAATGTTATTCTGTGTGAATTTATTTCTACATATATAATCTCCCCCGATTTTAATACATGCCTCCAGATATTATTACTCAAGCTGATTTCACTATTTGTTTTAAGCAAATCCAGTACTAATAAATCCACATCCTCTTCAGGACGAATATCCTTAATAGTCATATTAAGAAACTCCTCTTTAGTATACCCATACTTAATCAAGGCTGAGTTGTTCACCTCCAGAAAACGGAGTGAATCAACATCATAAATCCACATTGGCTGTGGATTGTTATCAAAAAGAAATCCTGTAAAACTGGAGCTATCCATATGGCTAGTTAATACCCAGCCTCAAATTTATAAATTATTATTGTACAGAAAAGGTATACAAAATATTTTCTATCCCTTTTTCAATAACTCTGGCACATTCTTTAACTGATAAAGTATAACCTTTATCAGTTAAAGAGGTAACAAATTCAGAATGACCCCTTCCCTTTCTGTAATCCGGTTCCCTGGATGGGTGTTTAAGATATTGAGAAATGTACTGAGGCTTTTCCGAAACATTTAAAACAGCATGATAGAAATATATATTGTCTTTTAGATACATAGATGAACCTAAAATCTTTTGCTCCCCAATTGATAAATCTGATATTCCTCTTGAGTATACACCTTCAATCCCATTCTTGGAGAGCTCTTTAATTAAAGAGTTGTTAATTGTGTTAAAAATTGATTTAGGATGTTTCAGTTTGCATGAATCAATCTTAATTGAAAAAACTAGAGTTTGAGGAGTTAGCACAACCGTCTCACCCCCGGATGGTCTCTTTAAAACCTTTATTCCATCTTTTATAACCAGTTGAGTATTTAGAGACTTTTCAGTATCGTTTGACCTTCCAAGAACAATATACACGTCATCCGGTTGCCATATAAAATAGCTCTTACTGCTCTCAGATGAAAGGATATTTATATCCGGAAGTGAGTAGGGTAGTGCCTCAATCATTGTCTATTTATGAATTGCTTTATCAACGGCTTCAAATCCAGCCTCCATAAAAACTTCTGAAACAGTTGGGTGTGTATGAACTGTCTGTGCAATATCATATACAGTTGATTCAAGCTGAATATAGGCTGCTGCTTCGTTAATCATATCTGTAGCGTTTGGAGCAACAATCTGAACTCCTAAAACCTCTCCAAGTTTATTGTCAGATAGAATTCTGACAAAACCGTCAGCAGAACCTTCTGTTTGAGCCTTTCCATTTGCAGAGAGAGGAAATTCGCTGACTTTATAGTCGTAACCATTCTCTTTTAGTTTGTCTTCTGTAAAACCAATTTGTGCGGCCTCCGGAACTGTGTACATATTCATAGGGAGCTTAGAAATATCTAATTTGCCCTCAATTCCCTTAAGCCTGTTTATTACAAACAGCCCCTGTGCCGAACCTATATGGGCAAACATTGCTAATCCATTAACATCGCCAACAGCATAAATCCCCTTTACAGAAGTCTCGCAATTTTCATCAACTGCAATATATCCGTCTTTTATTTCAATATCAATATCAGATTTAATTATGTTGGCTTTTCTGTCAGATGCATTGATAATTAAATCACATGCGATCTCTTTTCCGGACAGGTTGAGAATCCCATCTTTCCAAATCTTTTTGGTTGACTTAATTTCTGTGTTATATATAATTTCAATCTTCTCTTTTTTAATTTTACTCTCCATGTAGTTCCTGACGTATGAGTCAGCTTTGGGCATTATGACAGAAGAATCAGAAATTAAGGTCACCTTTCTGTCCATCATTGAGAAGAGCTGAGCCAGCTCAATTGCAACAGGACTTTTACCAATTACTACAATATTTTCAGGAATCTCTCTTTCAGTAAATAATTTCTTAGGCTCAACAACAAGATTTTCTATGCTGTTGTCAATCTTTACTGATGATGATCCGGTTGCTATTATTATGTTCTTTGCCTCTAATAGTCTGTTATCTGCAAGAACAGAGGTTGAAGAGATAATTTTTGCCTCTCCTTTAATAATTTCAACACCATTTTTCTTGAGTAGAAATTCAACCCCTCCGGTAAGTCTTTTTACAATAGTGTCTGCTCTTTTAATACCCTTGCTCCAGTTGAAAGAGAGAGCCTTTTTATCTATTCCTTCAATACCAAAACGAGCTGAGTCTTTAGTGATTTTTTGATATAGTTTAACACTCTCCATCATTGATTTAGAAGGAATACAGCCCCAGTTCAGGCACATACCTCCAATTTCATTCTTCTCAATTATAACTGTTTTCAGACCCACCTGGCCTGCTCTTATCGCTGCTACATATCCGGCAGGACCTGAGCCAATAATTATTAAATCATACATATTTTGTTCTCCTCCTAACATTATTCCATTATAAGACTAACCGGATCTGCCAGATACCCCATAATTGTATTAATAAATCTTGTCGTTTCGCCTCCATCAGCAATACGGTGATCTACACTTAGTGAAAGCGGAAGAACAAGCCCGGGGACCACCTGGTTCTCTTTAACTACAGGCTTGTTGTTGATACGGCCAATCCCGAGTATTCCTGCCTGAGGATAATTTATCACAGGAACAGCAAATAGTCCGCCTATACTTCCATAACTTGTAATAGTAAAGGTTCCGTCTTTCATGTCATCAAGTGAGAGTTTACCGTCTCTGGCCTTATCTGAGAGAATCTGAATCTCTTTCGCAATCTCTTTAACGGATAATCTGTCTGCATTTCTGATAACAGGGACAACTAACCCTTTTGGAGTATCAATGGCTATTCCAATATTGTAGTACTTTTTATAAATCATGTTGCCCCTTTCCATATCCATTTCTGCATTCAACGCTCTGAATTTCTTCAGAGATGCAGCTGTTGCTTTAATGATAAATGAAAGGTAGGTAAGTTTTATACCCTCGTTGCTATAAACATCTTTAAATCTTTTTCTTACTCGGTCAAGCTCAGCAATCTCAACTTCTTCAAACACAGTCATATGAGCAGCATTATGCTTGCTCTGAATCATGTTCTTTGCTATTGTTTTCCTTATTTGAGTAAGAGGTTCAATTTCAAGTTTTAATTCATCAGAAGTTATATTTTCTTTTGATTGTGCTTGGGAGGTACTACTTTTTGTTGAATCAGAAATATACCTTAGTATATCCTCTTTTGTTACTCTGCCTGCAGGACCTGTACCTGTAACTGTATTGATATTAACTCCACTCTCTTTTGCGAGAGCTCTTGCGACAGGAGTTGCCAGAACTCTTTCCGATTTCTCCAGTTTTGCTGTTCCGGCAGAAAGGCCCTCTTTGCTGGCTGATAAGACTGCATTATTACCGGCAACTTCAAGAGTACCCACTACGCCTGCGCCCTCCTCTTCTACAGGTTCTGGTTTTGAAGCCTCTGCAACAGCAGCTTCTCCATCTATACCCGCAATATCAATTTCAACTAAAGCAGATCCAACATGAATTGTTTCACCCACCTTCCCAAACTTTGCTGCAATTATACCATCTCTGGGGGAGGGGATTGCTGTTACTACCTTATCTGTTTCCATAGTCACCAGAGAGTCTCCCATTTTTACTGTCTGACCCTTCTCAACATGCCACTCAACTATAGTTCCCTCTTCCAGCCCCTCTCCAATATCGGGGAATTTAAATATATATCTCATGATTTTAGTACTTTACAATTTTTTCAATTTCATAGAATATTTTTAGAGGATCTTGCATATAGTGGTGCTCACCCTTTGGCAGAGGTACTATTACATCATAACCAGATACTCTTACAGGAGGTGCCTCCAAATGTAAAAATGCCTCTTCAATCGCAATCTGACTTATCTCAGCTCCAAGTCCAAATGATTTTGGCCCTTCAGTAACTGTCATGATACGGCCTGTCTTCTTTACAGATTTTGCTATTGTCTCTTTATCAATTGGATATATTGAGCGCAAATCAATTAATTCTACGCTTATTCCTGTCTCTTTGGCCATAACCATTGCTTTTTGTACCTCCCTTATCATTGCACCAAAAGAGACAATAGTTAGATCTTTTCCTTGGGAAAGTACATTTGCTTTACCTAATGGAATTGTAAATTTGCCATCTGCAACTTCTTGTTTGATAGCTCTATATATTCTTTTTGGTTCCATGTAAAGAATAGTATCATCACTTTCAATTGCAGAAATCAGCATCCCTTTTGCATCATGCGGAGTTGAAGGAGCGATAACTTTCAAGCCAGGTATGTGGCCAAAAATTGCCTCCATACTTTCGCTATGATGTTCAAGTGCATTTATACCCCCTCCGTAAGGCATTCTAATAACCATTGGAGTTTTATGTAGTCCGCGAGAACGATTATGCATCCTTGACGCATGACTGATTATCTGATTAAATGCAGGATAAACAAACCCGCAAAACTGCATTTCAACAACAGGCCTCATCCCGGCTATTGACATTCCTATTGCAGTTCCAACTATGCCTGATTCAGCAAGAGGAGAGTCAAAAACCCTCTCTGCACCATACTTTTTTTGAAGACCCTCTGTCACCCTGAATACTCCACCTTCAACTCCTACGTCCTCTCCGTAAACAACAACATTCCTGTCTTCGTTAAGCTTAATATCCAATGCATCATTAATTGCATTGACCATATTCATTATTTTCATTTTTCTCTCTCTTTAGGTTTGTTATTATTTAGATCTAGAGGCCTTCCACTCCAAAAACCTCTCATACTCCTTCTCTTGCTCTTTTAAATCATCGGGCATCTCTGCATACATGTATTTAAAAATATCCTCCTTTGGATATGGGCCATAGTTTTCTGCTTCAATAAACTGTCTGTCTACCTCAACCTTGTATTGCTCAACAATCTTTTCCTCATCTTTGTCACTCCACAATTTCTTTGTAATCAAATATGATTTTAGTCTCTTGAGCGGATCTTTTTCGTCCCATATATCCTCCTCCTCTTTTGTCCTGTATTTTGTTGGGTCATCGGATGTCGTATGAGCCCCTTTTCTGTATGTAACTGCTTCAATCAAAACAGGTCCCTCTCCCGATTCACATATCTTTATTGATTCCTGGATTGCTTTGTACATTGCAAAGTAGTCATTACCGTCCACCTTTATCCCTTTAACACCATATGCGATTGCTTTTACAGCAAGGTTTTCAGAAGCTGTTTGCATTCGTGTTGGAGTTGAAATCCCATACTGGTTATTTTGAATGATGAATATTACCGGAATTTTCCATACTCCGGCAAAGTTAATTGCTTCGTGAAAGTCACCTTCCGATGTGCCACCATCACCAACAAAGGCATAGACAATATCTTTCTCTTTTTTGTATTTTATTGCGTATCCTAAACCTGCAGCATGCAGAAACTGAGATGCTATAGGAACACTTATAGGAAGAGTCTTCTTTGCTTTGCTGAATTTTGAGCCATCTTCATAACCCATAAAATATAGAAAAAGCTCTTTAAGGGTTACTCCTTTTGCCAGCATTGCACCCATCTCTCTGAAGGCTGGTACAAGCCAGTCTTCATCTCTGATTAATGCACCAACTGCTCCTGATATAGCCTCCTGACCATAATTTGGAGGATAAGTGTAAATTCTTCCCTGTCTTTGATATGAAACTATTTGCAGATCAGCTGTTCTGGCAAATAGCATATCTTTATATGCTTTAAGAAGATCATCATCTTTGATTACGGGCATCAAATCTTTATCCACAATCTTCCCTTTGTGGTTAAGTATCTGAAACTCCTTATTATTAATAGGATTATATTCGTTAAACATAAATATTTTGTTAATGATTTTGATAATAGAACAATTAAATATTCATATTGTTGAATTTGGAGTATATCAAATAGGAGAGGGTGGCCTTTTTGGGCCACCCTCTCAAAATGTATTTACCAAATTTTAAAGATCGTGTCTTACAAATAGCTCTATCGCCTGATACTCTGCCATTCCTAACTTGTCAAAAAGTAGTGCAGTGTTGTGATTTCTCTCCTCAGCCCTCTGCCAGAACTCTCTTTTATCAGATCCCGGAAATAGAGGTCTGTCCTTTTGAGACTGATGTTTGAAAATAGCCTCTCTCTTTATTATAACCTCTTCAGGACTAAGAGGAACTGCCATATCTGAATCAGCCACATCCCACTCTTGCCATGCACCTCTGTATAACCATACTCTGCAGTCTTTCATCCATTTTTCATCTTTAAGCTCTTCTAAAGCTGCAAGTATAGCCTGAAGACAAACCCTGTGAGTCCCGTGAGGGTCGCTCAAATCTCCGGCAGCATAAACCTGATGTGGTTTTATCTTCTGGAGTAAGTTTTTAACAATTTCAATATCGGCACTGCTAACCGGTTTCTTTTTTACTCCCCCGGTTTCATAAAAAGGCAGGTCAAGGAAGTGAACCCTGCTCTCAGGAATCTTTAGATATCTGCAAGCTGCCTTGGCTTCTCCTCTCCTTATTGCTCCTTTAACGGCCCTTATACTTGGACTGTCCGGTTCACCGGGATGTTTTACGCTAAGTTCTTTTAGAGCAGTGGCATAAATGTTATCACTTTTACCCGGATCAAAATCAAATATCTTTGAACTATCTCTCAGAAAATCAAGAAACCTCACTGCATCGTGATCAAAGACAGCAATATTACCCGATACCTGATAAGCTATATGAACTTCGTGTCCATGCTCTGAAAGCCGGGCCATTGTTCCTCCCATTGAAATAACATCATCGTCAGGGTGTGGACTGAAAATGATAACCTTTTTTGGGAAAGGTTTTGCCCTTTCAGGACGGGTTGAGTCATCTGCATTAGGTTTCCCTCCCGGCCATCCGGATATTGTATGTTGCAGATCATTGAATACTTTAATATTTATTTTGCTTGCAGGACCTTTTTCTGTTACAAGGTCGCTCATCCCATTGTCATTATAATCTCTGTCTGTGAGCTTAAGAATTGGTTTATCAAGTTTCTTGCAAAGCCAGAAAACAGATTTACGAATCATAAAATCACTCCATTCAACTGCTCCGGTTAGCCATGGAGTTTTAACTCTGGTTAACTCTGCAGCAGCAGCAAGATCTATAATAACTTCTAAATTATCGTGCTGTTGTAGATAGGATAGGGGAGTTTGTTCATTAATAGGGCCCTCAACCATTTTAGCGATTGAAGGAGCCTTACCTTCTCCCCATGCAAGGAAAAAGACCTTTTTTGCAGACAGTATGGTCTCAATACCCATGGTAAGAGCATGAAAAGGCACAAATTCCACACCAAAAAATTCAGATGCAGCGGATATCCTTGAAGAGTAGTTGAGGGTTATTAGCCTCGTTTTTGAATTATAGGGAGAGCCCGGCTCATTGAAACCCATTCCCCCTGTAATCAGTGCGTCAATACCCCCGAGCTTTTTTATAAGCAACTCGTAATTATCGCAATATTCATGAACACTTCCTTTTTGGATTTCACCATCCAGAAAGTGTATATTTTGAGGAGGGATGTCAATTCCATCAAGAAGATACTCCTGAAAGAACCTATAGTGACTTTGTAACTCTTTTTTATTAAGTGGCCAATACTCTTCAACAGAAAAAAGATGTACGTTGCTGAAAGATAAATCTTTCTTTTTGTGTATGTTAACCAGCTCTTCATAAACTTGAACTGCTGATGAACTAGCACTAAGAGCCAGAATACAATTCTGACCTTTTCTTGACTTGCTTCTTATTAGTTCTGCAATACTCTCGGCAACGAGAAGCGATGCAGCGGAAGAATCCTCGTAGATATCTACCGGGATTTTCTCGTACCTTTTTGTGAAATCACCGTGAATTATCATATCATTAGAATTGAACTGCAAAAATAGCTAAAAATTGTAATTAGTACCCATACTTTTTCCACAGATGCTCAAGCAGAGCTCTTATCTCTCTTTCTTTGGGATTGTTAGACGGGTCGTAAAATTTTCTGCCGGACAAGGATTCCGGTAAAAATTCTAAATCTGTAAAATTACCTTCATATGAGTGTGCATATTTATAATCTTTTCCATACCCTATTTCCTTCATCAGGCTAGTAGGGGCATTTCTCAGATGCAGAGGAACAGGTTGATATCCTGATTTTTCTATCTCCCCAAGTGCCTCTTCAATAGCCATATAGGCTGAGTTGCTCTTTGGAGATGTTGCTAAGTATATTGCTGTATGGGAGAGGATTATTCTAGATTCAGGCATTCCAATTTTACTTACAGATTCAAAACATGTGTTTGCAAGGAGGAGCGCGTTAGGATTAGCCATGCCAATATCTTCAGAAGCGAGAATAATCATCCTCCTTGCTATGAACAAGGGATCTTCTCCACCGGCAATCATTCTTGCCATCCAGTATACTGCCGCGTTAGGGTCTGATCCTCTTATACTTTTTATAAATGCCGAGATTACATCATAGTGTTGCTCTCCGTTCTTATCATATATAGCAATATTCTCCTGTAGTTTCTCAGTAACAAGAAGGTTGGTGATTACAATATCTTCATCCTTTTTAAATGAAGAAGATATCAGTTCTAAGATATTTAATAGCTTTCTTGCATCTCCACCTGAGAATCTGAATAATGCCTCATTTTCTGATATACTTACTTTTCGCTCCTTTAAATATATATCTTCTGTTAATGCCCTCTTAGTTAATTTATCAAGGTCATCTGCATCCAGCGATTTTAAAATATATACCTGGCAACGAGAAAGGAGAGGAGTAATGACTTCAAATGAAGGGTTTTCCGTTGTAGCACCAATCAACGTAATGGTTCCATCCTCAACTGCACCAAGTAAGGCATCTTGCTGAGACTTACTGAATCTGTGTATTTCATCAATAAACAATATGGGTCTGCCTTTAGAAAACAGTGACCTTGACTTAGATTTCTCAATAATCTCGCGAACATCTCGAACTCCGGCGTTAACAGCAGATAAAGTGTAAAAGGGGCGTTCAAGTTTATAGGAAATAATTTTTGCAAGAGTTGTTTTACCTACACCGGGAGGGCCCCAAAGAATAAAAGATGAAATATTTCCTGACTCAATCATTTTTCTTAACACAGCATCTTTACCCACTAGATGTTGCTGACCTACGTAATTATCAAGATCGGTAGGGCGAAGCCTTTCAGCCAGTGGAGTAATTAATGCTGTATTAGATTCTTCGGAGCTATTTAACATAATATAAATTGTATAGCGATTATTGGTTTTCTTTGTCTCTTCTGTTTAATTGCCTTATTATTCTTGATATAACACTTTCAATTGAAGCATCAGGTTCAATTATATTGTATCCTCCCCAGAAGTTTTCATCTGTAAAATCTTGAACTTTTGCCGACATTATGTCACGAGATTTAATTCTGTTTTCATTTTCAATTTTTCTCTGACGATCGGAAATTTCTGTAGATGCAAGTTCTGACATTATTGTATATGAGTTTTTAAACCATCTTTTATCCCATTTCGCATTAAATTTTACTTCAGTTCTTGAATAATCAAAATGCCATATGCCATTAATCTCTTTATAATTTATCATATAAGCCGCAGAGACAACATCCATTTTAAGGTTTGATGGCTTTTTCTTAATAAAGAAGTTACTTGCTCTAGGATTGTCTTCTACATTCATATTAAATTCAACCCGGGCTATTGCCATTGACTCAGATTCAATGTACACCCTTCCCCTGAAAAGGATATCATTTAAAAATGGTTTTTGATTGAATTCAATCACATAGAAATATTTATTATCTAATGTTACCGGGCTAATAAGCTTAAAATCATAGTACTCTTTAATAATCACCGGCTCTACCCCTAAAAAAGGATCTCTCGCAACATCAATTTCAAGAGCAGAATGCGGCCCTCCCTGAAACTTTACCATTAAAGTGTCAATTCTGTTTGAATCGTAATTGCCTCTTGCCTTATATATTCCAAGTTGATCCATTCTGAAACTGCCGTATCCCGACTTGTTTATGTCCAGAACTGCTTCGTTTATAGACACATATGTACTACCCTTTTTAATCATTTCTCTATAAAATGCTGTAATTTGCTTAGATTCAACATGGTAGTTTCTGTCTATTCTGTTTAAAGCCATGATAATCAGTTCTGAAGCATCCTGTGGCCTTATTGTAATTGGAGATAGATTAATTTCCGAAGGAGTTAATGAAATGTTGATTCTCTGGTCTATACCTGATTTAATGGCAACTTTTTGAGTTTTGTATCCTAAATATGAAATAAGCAGAGTGTCTGATTTTAGTTGGTTTGGTACTTTTAGTACAAAGATACCTTCAGAGTTTGTTACATTACTTATATTTGTTGAAATCAGTTGAATTGAAGCGTAGCTCAGTTGTCTTTTGCTGGAGGCGTCTAGCACCTTGCCCGTAATGGAGTAAAACTCCTGAGCATTCATAATATTGAAACTTAATGTCAATATTATGATTGAAAGTCTGTAAAATGCCTTCATAATTAAAGATGTTAAATGTTTCTTTCACGAATTTACGAAAAACCTTAATTTCGCGACATATATTAACATAGAATGAAGAAAAAAGTTAGAGAGATTTTAGAGGGAGTTGTGATTGAATCTGTTGCAGCTGAAGGACGCTCTATTGCAAGAGTTAACGGAAAAGTTCTTTTTGTTCCTTTTGCTATACCAGGAGATATTGCTGATATTGAAATTCATAGGAAAAAGAGTGGCTGGATGGAGGGTATAGTTAAAAAGATTGTAACACCTTCTCCAGACAGAAGTACTCCATTTTGTTCACATTACGGAACTTGTGGCGGCTGTAAATGGCAGCCCCTTCCCTACCCCTTGCAACTTAAATATAAAGAACAACAGGTAGAAGACCAACTGAAACGAATCGGAGGTCTTGAATTACCTGATATTTTGCCAATTATTGGGTCTGAAAAAACTATTAACTACAGAAATAAGCTAGAATTTACTTTTTCTAATAAAAGATGGGTCAATTCGCTGTCTGAAGCAGATAATTTGTCAGAAAAAGAGAGATATGGACTGGGTTTTCATATTGCAGGAATGTTTGATAAAGTTCTGGATATTGAAAAATGCTATCTTCAGGATGAACCCTCTAATGAAATTAGAAACTTTGTTAAAACTTTTGCTGTTGAAAATGGCTTCTCATTTTTTGACCTTAGAGAGCAAACAGGTCTAATGAGGAATCTGATTATCAGAACAACCTCAACAGGAGAAGTTATGGTTATTTTGGTTTTTTATTACTTTGATAAAGATAAAATATATAGATTGTTAGATAATCTTATCTCAACGTTTGCTCAAATTACATCCTTAAACTATGTAATTAATAATAAAAGAAACGATACAATAAATGATCTGGAAGTTGTCAATTATAATGGTCAGGACTGTGTATATGAAGTAATGGAGGATCTTAAGTTCAGAATTGGACCTAAATCGTTTTATCAGACTAATAGTTTGCAGGCATATAAGCTATATAAAGTCGTTAGAGATTTTGCAGATTTAAAAGGTAATGAAATTTTGTACGATTTATACACAGGCACAGGAACAATTGCCCTGTTTTTAGCATCTCATGTTTCTAAGGTTATAGGTATTGAATATGTACCTGAAGCAATATCTGATGCTAATATAAATGCCTCTGTGAATGGTGTACTCAACTCTTTTTTCTATTCAGGTGATATGAAAGATGTTTTGTCAGAGTCTTTTGTTGAACAAAACGGAAATCCAGATGTAGTTGTATTAGATCCTCCAAGAGCAGGAGTCCATCCAAATGTTATTGATGTGATAATTAAAGTAAGGCCATCTAAAATAGTGTATGTCAGTTGTAATCCGGCAACTCAGGCAAGAGATATTTCTTTAATGAAAGAGTATTATTCTGTTTTGAAAATTCAACCTGTGGATATGTTTCCTCATACTCATCACCTTGAAAATGTGGTCTTGTTAGAGTTAAATAAATAATGGAAACAATTTTTGACATTTTTTATTCAAACAAAGATGAGGTCAGAGCTAAACAGATGTCTGCCTATATGAGGGATCAATTTCCTTTCCTTGGAATAGGTTCTGTCAAGAGAGATGAAATTTCAAAGCAATTTTTTTTAAACCTGGACAAATCACAAAAAATAAACTGGAACTTTGTTTTTGAGTGTTTTCAAAAACCTGAAAGAGAGTTCACATACTTAGCATTAAACTATATTGACAAGCTTAAGAGCAATATATCTGAGGATGAGTTCTATTATTTTGAAAAGTTGGTCGCTATCCGCCCATGGTGGGATAGTATTGATTCAATCGCCCCTATAATAGGTTTTATTTGCAGGAAATATAACTCTCTTGTAAGTTCTTATATTTTACCATGGGCATATTCGGATAATAAATGGTTAATTAGAATCTCAATAATATATCAACTTAAATATAAGAAAAATACTTATATAGAAATATTATCTAAAGTAATACTTAAGAATAATAACTCTTCTGAATTTTTTGTTGATAAGGCAATTGGATGGGCGTTAAGGCAGTATGCCAGAACTGATTCAGAATGGGTTTATGAATTCGTTAACAACCATTACCTGAGTAAACTTAGTAAGCGAGAGGCACTAAAAAGAATCAGATCAAAATAAATAGATTATGGCAAATATATATTCGTCTAACAATGATACAATTTGTGCAGTAGCAACACCCGGAGGCAGCTCTGCAATTTCTATAATCAGAGTTAGTGGCATGTATTCAATAGATTCAGTAGATAAAATTTTCAAACCACTCAAGGGTCCTTCTTTGAAGTCAGGCTCCAGCAGGATGATGAGGTTTGGTTCAATTTATAGTAATGGTCAGCTTATTGACGAAGTGTTAGTTGTTACTTTTAAATCTCCGTTTTCATACACTGGAGAGGACTCAGTAGAGATTTTTTGTCACGGATCTCAATACATTAGAAATCAAATTTTGATGTTATTGTTTTCTCATGAAGTAAGACAGGCAAGTCCCGGGGAGTTCTCTATGAGAGCGTATCTTAATGGAAAGATGGATTTATCCCAAGCAGAGGCTGTTGCTGACCTTATCTCATCTGAAACTTCAGCAGCACACAGAGTTGCTATTACACAAATGAAGGGTGGGTTTTCAAATGAGCTTTTTCAAATGAGGTCATCTTTACTTGATCTGGTATCACTTATGGAGTTGGAATTAGATTTTAGTGAGGAAGATGTTGAATTTGCGGACAGAGAAAAACTTAAAAATCTGCTTACAGACGTTAAACGACACTTAGAAAAATTAATTGATTCTTTTGCTTTAGGTAATGTCATTAAAAATGGTATACCAGTGGCAATTGTAGGTGCTACAAACACAGGAAAAAGCACCTTGCTCAATTCATTACTGGACGAAGATAGAGCGATTGTCTCAGACATTCATGGTACAACACGTGATTTTATTGAAGATGTAGTAAATATTAATGGTGTTGCATTCAGATTTATCGACACTGCCGGTATAAGGAAGACAGAAGAACAAATTGAGATATTGGGCATAGAGAGAACATTTGAAAAAATTAAAAAAGCTTCTGTTATAATATTGGTGCTTGACTCAGAGCGACCTGATAGTTTTTCTGATAGTATAAAACGCTTAGCTGATTCATTTTCAATATCATCTCAATCATTTATCATAGCAGTTAATAAGATTGATTCACTCAAGGATGAAACAAAAGTTAATATTCTTCTAAATGATATTAAAGATTATCCGTTACTAAAAGGACTTAATCCTTTGGCAATATTACCAATATCGGCAAAAAACGAGGCAGGTATAAGTGAGCTTAAATCAGTTATAGCATCATCATCATATGTGTCTGAAGTACCAAATGACACAGTATTAGTGACTAATGTTAGACATCATCAGGCTTTAATTCTTGCTCTGGATGCATTGGTCAGAGTTGAAGATGGTATTGATAATCAAGCTCCAACTGATTTGCTCACTCAGGATATAAGAGAGGCTTTATTCCATTTAGGCGAGATTGTTGGAGAGATAAATACTGAAGAGATACTTGGAAACATTTTCTCAAAATTCTGTATCGGAAAATAATCCATTTGGGTGATATTTAGCTACCTTTGAGACTAATCATAAATAAAAATTAAATAATGGCATACTTAATTTATATAGCTGCAGGCTTATTTATTGGAGGGTTGACAGGTTGGCTTATAGCTCAGGTAATAACCTCAAAAAAGCATAATATCCTTGAAAATAATTTAACTGCAGCAATCATGGAGGGAAAAGTAAGGCTTGAGGCGGCAGAGAGAATTATTTCTGAGAAAATTGAAGACATAAAAAACTATAAAACAGAGTTAAATTCTTTAACAGATAAGTACAACTTAGCAAACGAAAAGTTAGCCTCTTCACTTGCTGAAAACAATTCTTTGATTGAAAAGTTAAAGATTCAAAAGCTTGAGATTGAGGAGATGGCAAAAAAATTTAACCTTGAATTTGAAAATATTGCAAATAAAATACTGGAGTCTAAATCAGAAAAATTTACTCAGTTAAATAAGAATAACTTAAAAGAGATTCTTGAACCATTAGGAAAAAATATTGATGAATTTAAGACAAAAGTGACTGAGGTGTATGACAGAGAATCAAAAGAGAGATTTTCACTTGGCGAAAAGGTTAAAGAGCTGGCGCTTCTGAATCAGTCTATTGGTGAAGAAGCCAGAAATCTTACCAAGGCTCTTAAGGGGGAGGCTAAAACACAGGGAAGATGGGGAGAGATGATTCTTGAAAAATTGCTGGAGATGTCCGGTTTAAGAAAAGGTGAAGAGTACACTATTGAAGAACAGCTTACCGATGAAGCCGGGAATGCTTTGAAATCAGACTCATTAGAAAAAAAAATGAGGCCGGATGCGATTGTTAAATATCCGGATAACCGTAATGTTATTATTGACTCAAAAGTCTCTTTAAATGCTTATTTAAGATACATTGAAGCTACAGATCCGGCTATACAAAAAAGTGAGCTGGAGGCACATGTATCTGCAGTAAAAAATCACATAATCTCTTTAAGTGCTAAAGGATATGATGATTTCCATAAATCTCTTGACTTTGTTATGATGTTCATCCCAAGTGAACCTGCTTACATAGCTGCTCTACAGGGTGATCCTGATTTATGGAGCTTTGCTTATGAGAAGAGAATCCTTTTAATGAGCCCTACCAATCTCATTACCTCTCTCAAATTAATTGTTGATTTGTGGAAACGAGAGTATCAGAACAGGAATGCGATTGCAATAGCTGAAAGGGGTGCTAAATTATATGATAAGTTCGTTGGATTTGTTGAAAATCTTAAAGATATTGGCAACTCTATTGATAAAGCCAGAGATAAGTATGATGAGGCTATTAAACAGTTGTCATCAGGAAAAGACAATCTTGTATTACAAACAGAAAAACTTAAAAAGCTTGGGCTGAAAACAAAAAAAGAGCTTAAACTTGAAATAGAAGAATCACTTTCTGAAGATGATACTATTGATTAAAATGGATAGCCAACCCCAAATTGAAGGCTGTAAGTGTCTCTCTGGAACCAATTAAATGGTTTTATCCAATTTCGTTTTACAGGGTCATAAGCAACCATACCCAAGTCAAGCCTGAGAATTACAAAATCAAGATTTAACCGCGCCCCGAATCCCCAGTTGAAAGCTAGACTTTTATAGAAATCATTGATTTTGAATCTCCCCTCTTCCCTTCCTGATTCTGCTTTTAATGTCCATATGTTTCCCATATCGGCAAAAAGGGCCCCTTCAACTTTCCAGAACATTAAAAATCTGTATTCAGCGTTAAATTCAAGTTTAATATCCCCAGTCTGGTTAGGAATTGAAAAAGTCGTATCAACAGGAGACGATCCAGGCCCCACTGATCTTGCCTGCCAACCTCTTAAACTGTTAGCTCCACCTGCATAAAAAAGTTTTTCAAATGGAAGAGATTTTGAATTTCCGTACGCAATACCAAGGCCACCATTGAACCTGGCTGCAAAGGCGTTCTTTTCATCAATTCGCCATGTCTTAGAGACGGTAAAATCTGTCCTGAAATATTGAGCGTAAGGAGTTTTCCAGATAGTCTTTGCTCCTGTAGAATCTGAGGGGAGTTTTGAGTTAAAAAGCCCGATTAGGTTCCCTGAGATATCATTAGTCCATCTGATGTATAAAAATGAATTTTTTGGATTAGGGGAGGCATCAGTGGTGTAATATAAGGTCGCTCCAGAACCTAAGTCAAAGTGATTTTTGTATGAATTTCTCAGGAAAGGGTCTGTAAGACTTGCAAAGAAGGATTCAGACAAGTTATTTAATTTAACAATGCTTAACTGTATCGGACTTATCCTGTAATACATTTTACCATTATTCCAGTTATAACCATAGTTAAATGATATTAGATTTCTTGTAAATTCTGGTCTGTTCTGATAGTTATAACTTAATGTTATTTCAGTTCTGGGTACAGAGTTTTTAAAGATTCTGTCTGGTAGTAGTAAAAAGTTAGGTGTAGAAATTCCTGCAGATACTCCTAACTCAGTAGACTTCACCGGATCATTTATTTTAAATTGAAAGTTACCCATAAAGCCAAGGTTAAGCCACTCCCCTCCCCTAAAAATGTTTTTATGGTAATATGAGATAGCCGGAGATACACCCAGAAGCCCGTTTGAATTACTTGATGCCTCAATATTAATCTTATAACCCTGCATTTTTGATGGTGTTAACCTTATAGTGGCGTTCACACCGGGATAACCGGATGAATCATTCTGGTAATCTGCTTGCTCATCAAATTGTAGATTAACTCCGGAAAATAGTCTTAAAGCGAGTAATCTGTCATATGTGTTATTGACCCTTTTTTCTGAGTATAGAGTTCCGGGCCTTATCTGATTCATTTTGTACAATACTGATGGTTTAATAACCCCACCTTCTGGAGATATTATTTCAATGTTATCTATTGTTGTTGTATCTCTATTCTGATAAAGCTGAGTTGTCTGCTCCGTAGGATCGTATGCTGTATATATTTTAACATTATTAATTAAATATTTACTGTGTTTTCTCGCCTCATCAGGTTTTTCATTTCTTGTATAGTTCAAAATCTGAATCAGGAGTTTTGCTGAATCTCTTTTTGCAAGTGTATCTGCTTGAAAAAAGAAATAATTTTTTGAAAAATTATAATATCCAGCATCTCTTAGCTTGGCAGTTATTCTTTCACTTTCAGTTTCAAGTTGTTTTTCAGAGAGGTATTTCCCCGTTTTGATCAAAGATGAAGATGTATCCTTTAGCACAAAGTTTTTAATTGAGTCGTCAGTGATATTATAAGAAATATCTGAGATAAGATATCTCTTACCCGGATAAACAGAGTATGTCACCGATGCAAGCTTGTTTTTAAGGGTAATACTATCTTTTACTTTACTGTTATAATATCCGAGAGATTCAAGATGGCTTGAGATATTCTCATTACTCTTTTTGACCAGGGCACTGTCAAATATCACAGGAGCCTGTCCCAGCCTTGTTACAAACCTGTCCCAGCCACTACCGGTTCCATCACTCCAGTTGTAAATGCTTAAGAATGGATTCCATCCAAAAAGAAATTCACTGTTTGGCTTTTGTCTGATATATGACATAAGATCAGACTCTTTTATTTTTGATGATACGGGAATAAAAACCGAATTTTTTTTAAGCCGATACTCCCCTTCAGGCACAATCTTAACTGTACTGCATGAAGCCAAAAGACTTAACATCAAAGTAAAAGCAATATTAGCTGAAAATCTTCTCTTCATGCTGTTAATCAATTTTATGCAAAAATAAGTTAATTTATAAGTTTTTCTATAGAGAAAATATAAAAAAGAAATATATTTGCACGCAAACTTAATCCGATTAAGTTACATTAGTTTTAATTTGGTAATCCAACTAAGTTACATTTAAACAATGAAGAATAAATATATTGATTTGATTGAACAATCTTTTGAGTTTCCTCAGGATGAATTTCGTGTTGAAGAGGGTGAACTTTACTTTCACAATATACCAGTAATGGATCTTATTGAGCAATATGGAACGCCATTAAAAATTACATACTTACCTAAAATATCTTCTCAGATTCAGAGAGCTAAAAGAATGTTCAATGTTGCTATGGCTAAAGTGGATTATAAAGGAGACTATAACTACTGCTATTGCACTAAAAGTTCGCACTTCTCTTTTGTTATGGAGGAGGCTTTAAAAAATGATATTCACATTGAGACCTCTTCAGCATTTGATTTGAACCTGATTGAATCGTTGCATGAACAAAATGTGATAACTAAAGATCATTATATTATTTGCAATGGATATAAGAAAGACATTTACATTGAAAATATTGCCGGATTAATTAACAATGGATGGAAGAATACAATTCCTGTTCTGGATAATATGAATGAATTTGATCAGCTAGATTCAGCTATTGAATCCAATATTAAAATTGGAATCAGAATAGCTGCAGAAGAGGAACCAAAGTTTGAATTTTACACATCTCGTCTTGGAATCAGATACAGTGATATTATTCCTTTCTACGAGAGTAAGATTAAAAAAAATAAGAAGTTTTCACTTAAAATGCTCCATTTCTTTATTAATACTGGTATCAGAGACAATGCCTATTATTGGAATGAGCTAAGTAAATGCGTATCTGTTTATTGTGACTTAAAAGCAATGTGCCCTGAGCTGGATTCTCTTAATATTGGTGGTGGTTTTCCAATTAAAAACTCACTTGCCCAGGACTATGACTATGAGTACATGGCTGAAGAGATAATTGCACAGATAAAAAGTATTTGCCAACAAAGAAATATACCTGAGCCTCATATATTTACTGAATTTGGAAGTTTTACCGTTGGAGAGAGTGGCGCTACAATTTATCAGGTTATGGGTCAGAAACAGCAAAACGACCGTGAAAGATGGTATATGGTAGACAGTTCTTTTATGACCACTCTGCCAGATACCTGGGGACTTAAACAAAGATTTATTCTACTTCCGGTTAATAAGTGGAATCAAGAGTATCAAAGAGTTTTCCTTGGTGGATTAACTTGTGATAGCCAAGACTATTATAATGCTGAAGCCCATGCAAATGCAATATTCCTACCTGTATTAAACGAAGAGGAGCCTCTCTATATAGGTTTTTTCCATACAGGTGCATACCAGGAGTCAATTGCAGGCTTTGGTGGTATTCAACATTGTCTACAACCGGCTCCAAAACATATTATAATTGACCTTGACGAAAGCGGAGAATACTTTACAAAATTGTTCAGTAAAGAACAGACTTATAAATCAATGCTTAAAATTCTTGGTTATTGATGATATCAAAGCAAGAATTAAAATTCATCAGATCTCTCTCTCAAAAGAAATTCAGAGATGAAAACTCAATGTTTATCATTGAGGGAGAGAAATTGTTGTATGAAGCAGAGAAAAGTGGAGCAGCAATTTTGAAAATATTTCACAAAGATACGATTGGTGAGGAGAATATGTCAAGGATCTCTCTTATGTCAACCCCCTCACCTGTTCTTGCTATAGTTAAGATGCCTGATATACCTACGTATGAAATCAACCCTGGTAAACTCTATCTGGCTCTTGACTCCGTCAAAGATCCGGGTAATCTTGGAACAATTATTAGAATAGCTGATTGGTACGGTATAGACGATATATTCATTTCACCGGGATCTGTTGAATTATATAATCCCAAATGTGTTCAGGCATCAATGGGAGCGATATTCAGAGTTAAAGCACATTATCTTGAATTAAAGTCCTTTATTGAAAAAAACAAAAAAATAATTCCAGTATATGGTACATTTTTGCACGCTCCCTCAATTTATGATGCTAATATTGAAAACAGAGGAATCATAGTATTAGGAAGCGAATCAGATGGTATATCTGATGAAGTATCAATGGCTATAGACAATAGAATCAAAATACCTCCATTTCCCGTAAATTCAGAAAGAGGAGAGTCTCTCAACGTTGCAGTTGCAACTGCAATAATTTGTTCGGAATTCAGACGGCTTTCTGCCTCATAGCCTCAAACATAATCACTGAGGCCGCAACAGAGACATTCAATGATCCAATTTTCCCGGCTTGTGGAATTCTTGCTTTAAATTCAGATATAGAGAGTAATGAATCTGAGACTCCTCTCTCTTCTGAGCCCATAATTACCGCAGTTGGCTTTTTAAAGTCAATTTCGTAAATGCTTACATCACCCCGTTCAGTTGCCGCAACTATCTGAAAACCACTTTCAATTAGATAATATACAGCAGATCTTAAATTAGATACTTTTGCAGCGGGGACTCTCAGCAATGCGCCAGCTGATGCTTTTATTGCATCTGCATTAACAGCAGCTCCTCCCTTAGCTGGTAAAATAATACCTTTCGCACCTGCACATTCAGCACTTCTTGCAGTTGCCCCAAAATTTCTTACATCACTTACTCCATCTAAAAGAACAATAATTGGAGAACGATCTTCAGAAAGTGCGTTTTCAACTATTTTTTCAATAGAAGTATACTCAACTTGTGATATCATTGCAACAACACCTTGATGTCTTCCTTTGGTAAATCTGTTCAGTCTCTCTTCCGGTACAAACTGTACACTCACACCTGCTTCCTGAAGCATTTTTAAAAGGCTGTGAAACTGAACTCCGTCAAGTCCCTGTCTAAACATAACCTTTTCTATTTTTTTGCCCGCTTCCAGAGCCTCTTTTACAGGATGCATCCCAAAGAGATACTCATTTTTGTTTTCCATTTATTCTATTTTATTAATTGTGGAGTGACTCCCATTGATCCATCAGTTTGGAAAGTTTCTCCTTTAAAACGTCATATTTATTAATAAGTTCACTTAGTTTTGTCCTATCATGAAGATCTGCCAGTTCATTCTCAATAGAAGCTAGTTCACCCTCTGTTTGTTCTATAAGAACTTCACATTTTTCAATGTTCTGTCTTCTTCGTCTCTCCTCTTTACCCTCTTCTCTACTATCCTTATTATGATAACTAAGATTTTTGGGATTACTCTCTATAGTTTTTTTAGAAGAAGTAATATTATTTATTATGGCGGAGTCTTCCGCCTCTCGTTTGTGCCTTTCAAGATAGTCTGAAACACTTCCGATATGTTCTCGGATTCGTCCTTCTCTAAATTCCAATACCTTGTTTACCAATCCGTCAAGAAAATCTCTGTCATGAGAGACAATGATAAGAGTACCATTATATTTTGAAAGAGATTGTTTTAATATATCTTTTGACCTGATGTCCATATGATTTGTTGGTTCATCAAGAGCAAGTAAATTATATGGCTTTAGTATCAGTTTAGCCATCGCTAATCTTGATTTTTCGCCTCCACTTAAAACGGAAACTCTCTTGTCAACATCCTCTCCTCTAAATAGAAATGCTCCTAAGATATCTCTTAGTCTCGTCCGTATATCACCTGTTGCTATCTTATCTAGAGTTTCATATACTGTATCATTTCCATCAAGCAGCTCGTCTTGATTCTGAGCATAATAACCTAAAGAGACATTATGGCCGAGCTCAATTGTACCTTCGGTTGGAGAAATTTCTGAGGTAAGCAATTTCATGAAAGTGGTTTTCCCCTCTCCGTTTCTACCGACTAAAGCAATTTTTTCCCCTCTTTCAATAGTAATGTCTGCTCCACTAAACACAAGTTTTTTGTCATATGATTTTGAAAGCCCTTTTGCTTTTACTACAACATTCCCAGATCTTGGTGCAGATGGAAACTTTACACTGATTGCTGACTTATCCTCCTCTTCAATCTCTATCCTGTCTATTTTATCCAGTTGTTTAATTCTTGACTGAACCTGATTTGATTTTGTTGCTTTATATCTGAATCTTTCAATAAACTCCTCGCTCTTTTCTATCATTCTTTGCTGGTTTTCATAAGCCGCCCACTGTTGCTCCATCCTCTCTTTTCTTAATTCAAGATACTTTGAATAAGGAACTTTGTAGTCGTGGATTTTTCCAAGCATTAACTCTACTGTCCTGTTTGTTACTTTATCCAGAAATCTTCTGTCGTGAGATACTAATACCAATGCCCCCTGATATGATGAAAGATACTCTTCAAGCCATTGTATTGACTCAATATCAAGGTGGTTTGTAGGCTCATCAAGCAACAGAGTTGATGGTGATGAGAGAAGAATTTTCGCAAGCTCAATCCTCATATTCCACCCCTGACTAAATGACGATGTCGGCTTGCCGAGCTCTTCTGATTTAAAGCCAAGGCCAAAAAGAGTCTTTTCCGCTTCACCTTTTGGGTTTCCACTTTCTGAAATTGTTAGTTTATCATGTAATTCGTTTAACTTAATAATAAGATTATGATATGCTTCACTTTCAAAGTCTTTCCTGATTAAAAGCTGTTTAGAGACATCCTCAATATTCGTTTTAATATCATCTATAAAAGAGAAAGCCATCATTGCTTCATCAATGACGCTTTTGTCTTTATTATGTTCCATCTCCTGTGGAAGATATCCAATTTTTTCAGAAGCAGGAACCATCACTTTTCCTGAGGATGGCTTATTTATTCCTGCTAATATCTTAAGAATTGTGGACTTTCCGGATCCGTTTTTTCCTACAAGCCCCACTTTATCTTTATCTCCAATATGAAAATTTACTTCACTAAAAAGATCGTAACCTCCAAAGGATACTACTAGGTCATTTATTGATATCACGGCAGATAAGTATACTGAATTCGTAAAGAAGGTATAGAGGAGCAGCTACTACAACCAGAGTAAAGGCATCCCCGCTTGGTGTTATAATAGCAGCTGTTATTAAAAGAATTGTAAAAGCGTGCTTTCTGTATTTTTTTAACAGAGTTTTGCTGATTAAACCAATTCTTGAAAGAATAAGGGCAAGTGCAGGCATTTCAAATACAATTCCCATTATTAGTATAAGTCTTGTAAACATTGAAATATAAGATTGTAACGATATTTGGTTTGGAACAGCTTCACTCACCTGATATGTGCCAAGAAACCTGAGTGTTAGTGGAAAAACAAAAATATAACCAACAGCTACACCTGTTAAAAACAGCCCTGAACCAAACCAGAATGCCCTTCTTGTAGCTCGTTGTTCACTTTCATATAGCCCCGGCTTTATGAATGTCCAGAATTGGTATAGAACGTAAGGAACTGCTAGTATAAAAGAGAGAGTTAATGAGACTGAAATATGGATGAAAAACTGCGCAGAAAGGTCAATATTTATCAAGTTCAGATTAAAATCGCCACCAAAAGTACTTCCCATCCATCTGTAAAGCATAAAATCAGACTTTGTGGGGGCGAAAATAATTTCTCCAAATAAAATATCTTTAGCAAAAAAAATGGGTATCGCCAGTACAAATACAGCAATGACAGACCTGAACAAAACTTTTCGCAGTTCGTCTAAATGGTCCCAAAATGTCATTTCGTTACTCACTTTTTATCTTGCTCCTTATCTGTATCATTTGCTTTTATATCATCCTCAATACCCTTTACTCCATCTTTAAAGCTTTTTACTCCTTTACCTATCCCTTTCATAAGCTCCGGAATTTTTTTACCACCAAAGAGTAGTACAACAATAAGTGCGATAATAATAATCTCGGTTGCTCCAATTGAGCCTAGAAATAATAAATGGTTCATTTTATCTGTTATTAAACGTTTTCAAAATATGGTGCAAATACTTCAATTACAAAACCAGGAGCTCTCGTTGGTTTTCGGCTTTGTGAGTGTATGAAGCCAAGGGTTACGCTACCTGTTGCCACTTTTTCTCCCTTAAAGTTAAAAATATCTGAATCAATCTTTATTTTGACTCTGGGAATATCTTTTATTGAACTTACAATTCTTATCTCCTCACCCATTTTTACTGGTATTTTGTAATCACACTCAACATGAATGACAGGCATCATAATTCCAAGTTCTTCAATTTTATTAATTGGGAGGCTCAGATCTTTGAGCGCTTTACTTCTGGCTGTCTCAAAATACCTGATATAATTTGAGTGGTGAACAATCCCCATCAGGTCTGTTTCATAATATCTAACCTCTAGTATGGTTTCTGATACAAACATATTATTTTACTCTTAAAGATCCTATTCCTGGTTTATGATACACTAATCTTAACTGGTCTACTTCCAATATGCTGCCATCAGCTCCTGTAAATTCATACCCTTTAATACTGGACGTAAAAGATATACTAATAAACTTAGTTTTTATCAAACTATTTGCAGAAGCTGGAGTAATTTCAATTATAAACTCTGTCCAACTCTCTTTTTCATGGTCAAATAACCCTATTCCTGAAGCCTTTAGTTGTGTATTATCATTTCCCCAAAATTCAACTCTTACCTCTCCGCTATCATATCCATTAAGATTTTCAACCTTGTTAAATGCCGGAATAGTTGTAGAAGAGATCTTGGGTGAAGTCTTTACAAGTACGTCTCCTCTTTTGTACTTGTACATCAATTTTAATTGTTTTGGAGAATTGAGTCCATTGTATGGGATTCCTTTAACAAGCATAGAAGATGGATTATAGACATCTCCTGCAAAAGTACTGTATTTGAATTTTCCAAGAAAAAGATTTCCGGCTGTTAACGATGTGACTTTTATTATGTCTGCAAAGCTAATTGTTGAAAGGCTGGTTTTAATCATTGCACCATATTGGGAGTTATATCCGGGTGTCCTTATAACACCTGTCACATTTGGATTATTTGAACTGTCCCAGCCGGAGCCATCACTGGGATAAATAGTTGTTTTGATTGTTTTAAATTGAGGATGAGACCACCACTCTTCCATATCTGCATTCGGTATTTGTGGCGCTGGAATAACTTTTATCTGCCATGATTTAGTTGTGCCATCTTCTGCCTTAACTTTGAACTGATAAGGTTTTCCCCATTCAAGCTCAATAATACCGCCCGAAACTAATCCTTCAGCTTTTGCTCCGGCCGAGATTTGAAAAGTGGGAGCAATCTTTAGGGATAAATTTTCTGTGAAATGTTCTGAAATGATTACTATCTCATTAGTTGATGGTTCAATATACACTTCGTCAATTGTATATGAAAAGGAAGGTTTTCCGGTTTCAAACTGAATTACATCAGCATTATCTGAGAGAGGTTTGAATCTCTCTTCAAATATGACTTTCCAACTTTCATTTATTCCATTAAGTGAAACGTCAAAAGCCAATTCGTCTTTAACTGAATTAAATATATATTCATCAGGTATGTTTGAAATAACCGGTTGTTCAGAAGATATTTTTATATTACTGATTTTTAATGGAAATTTTCCTTCGTTTAAAACAGGAATACAAATAACTCTCTTTTGATGGTTAATTTCAGCAGGACCAATACGCAAGTCTCCGTTAACAGAATTAAATGTACCCCATGAAAACTCTGTTAATTGAAAAAGAGTTGCTGATGGTCTCAGAGTAACCATCCATTCAGAATATATACCTGTTATATTATCTATAACGTAGAACGATTCAGTATCAGTTACTGATGATAGGATTATTTTATTATTTTCAACAAAACCAGTACTTGTTAGATATCTGTTAAGGTCAAATTCAAACTTAACAGCGATATCTGATTGAGAATCAAAATTTGAATAAAACAGTTGGATTACTCTCTTATCACTCAATATCGTAGCTGTATCGATTGTAATATTGTCTTTTTCGCTTTTAACATTCAAGGATGAAAAAGGATTGTGCATCCTGTCAGATATTGAAGATAATATAGCCTGGTCAGCCAGATTTTCACCTATTGCGTTTTTTATATTAATTGTCCACTCCTCTTGTCTTCCACTTTCGCTGAGTATATTTAATTTTTTTGTTTCTCCTTGTAACGTAAATGTTAGTAATTCGCCATCAGTCCAGTTTGAGATAGTTGCACCCTCTGATACATTTATTTCAGGTTTTAGTTTTAAAGGGAATGATGAATTGATTGCAAAAATTGTAACAGATAATTTTGTAGGATCCGGATAACCGTCTTTTGCAATTATTAAACCACTACCGGAATCAGAAGTAGTTTTAAATGATAGAATATCTGATGACTCTTTTGTTGGTAATAATGTTAGTTTAACCTCATACCTTTTTGTCATTCCGCTTTGAGATACAATGTTTATTGTTTTAACGGAGGTATATGATTCAAATTCCAATGTCCCACTATCCGGTATACCCAGAATCTTAGCCGTTTTATCATCCAATCCTATAACCGGTTTAATCTTTATCGGAAAAAGGTATTTACCAACTAAAACAGGTATCTCAATACTGTTATCGTTGATAATTGGTTCTTTTAAAACAACACCTTCCGGTGCAACATTTTCAATTGATAAGTCAACGATTGTGTTATTATCGCTTAGTTGAGAGACCTTTTCACATGAGTATAATGCAGATAATAATAATAACTGCGTTATACTCATAATTATTGATCTCCTATAAATCATCTTTATTTAATAAGATCTTCCCTTGATTTATTGAGCTTCTCAATTTTTGTCTGTGCATCCGTTTGTTTTCTGAATTCCATTTCAACAACTTCTTTTGGCGCACTCTCTACAAATCTTGTGTTTGATAATTTTTTATTTACACTATTTAAAAAACCCTCAAGTCTCTGAATCTCGGCCTCAATTTTTTTGAGTTCCTCCTCTTTATCTACATAAGTTTCAAGAGGTATAAAAAACTCAACAGTATCTACCATAAAAGATGCACCGGATATACTGCTCTCTTTTGAAGAAAATGGTAGTACTATATCAATATTTGCCATTTTTTTAATAAAAGAGATTAACTCTTTAGGTATAACGCCTTGATTAACATAAAGATTAAGTGGCTCCTTTGGAGAGATATTTCTTGATTGCCTGATATTTCTAATATTTACAACTGCCTCCTTGCACTGTTCTGCAATTGATATGTATTTGTTATCATATTCAGATGCTGTTGGCATCATAGCCAGCATAATACTCTCTTTGTCTGTTCTGGGATATATATTTTGCCACAACTCCTCAGTTATAAAAGGCATGAAGGGATGTAAGAGTTTAAGAAGTTTATCAAAAAATTCTTGTGTAGCTGCGTATGTTTTTGCATCCATCTCTTCATCTCTTCCAGGCTTAATAATTTCCAGATACCAGGAACAGAAATCATCCCAGAATAGTTTATATAATGCCATGAGCGCATCTGAAATTCTGAATTTTGAGAAATGATCATCAATAGTCTCAATTGTTTGAGATAAGAGATTGTCAAACCATTTCACAGCTCCGGCAGATTTTTCGTTTTGTACTGCCTCATCATTGTATTTCCAGCCGGACACTAGTCTGTACGCATTCCATATCTTGTTGGAGAAATTTCTGCCTTGTTCAACCTGACTTTCATCAAACAAGATGTCATTTCCGGCGCTGCTGCATAATAACATTCCAACTCTAACTCCATCTGCACCATGGGTTTTAATTAATTCAAGCGGATCAGGAGAATTACCAAGAGATTTAGACATTTTTCGCCCTAGTTTATCTCTTACAATTCCTGTCAGGTAAACATTTTTGAATGGGATTTTACCGCAAAATTCATCACCAGCCATTATCATCCTGGCTACCCAGAAGAAAAGTATCTCCGGGGCTGTTACTAAGTCGTTGGTTGGATAGTAATAAGCCAAATCTCTGTTTGGCGTTTTTTCTGGAAATCCTGGTTTTGTAGGATCAAATACAGAAATTGGCCATAACCATGATGAGAACCATGTATCTAAGACATCCGGGTCCTGAACAAGTAAATCTTCAGTTATGTTTGAATCAATTTTTCTGGCTTCTTCCATAGCCGATGATTTATCAGAGGCTACAACATATCTGCCGTCCGGCAAATACCAGGCAGGAATTCTTTGTCCCCACCATAATTGTCTGGAAATGCACCAGTCTTTGACATTCTCCATCCAGTGCCTGTAAGTGTTTTTAAACTTATCCGGAATAAGTTTAATCTTATCCTCTTCAATATAAGTCAGAGCTTTTGAAGCAGCCTCGTCCATCTTCATAAACCATTGAAGAGATAACCTTGGCTCTATAACAGCGTTTGTTCTTTCCGAATATCCTATTTGGGATGTATAATCCTCCACTTTATCTAAATGCCCTTGCTCTTCAAGCATTTTAACAATTCTTTTGCGTGCCTCAAATCTTTCTGTGCCTACAAGAATTATTGCTTCTTCATTGAGTTTTCCCCACTTATCTATGATATCTGTAACAGGAAGCCTGTGTCTGAGTCCAATTTCATAATCATTAATATCATGAGCCGGAGTAATTTTTAGGCAACCAGTACCAAAATCCATTGTTACATAGTCATCTTCAATAATAGGGATTTCTTTATTGATTAAAGGAATGAAAACACTCTTACCTTTAAGTGACGAATATCTTACATCTTCAGGATGGATACATACAGCTGCGTCGGCCATAATTGTCTCAGGCCTTGTAGTGGCAACAACAATATAATTATCAGATGGTTTCCCCTTGTCAGAAATAAAATATTTCAGGTAGTACAACTTTGATTTTGTCTCTTTACGAATTACCTCTTCATCACTGACTGCCGTTTGTCCTTCAGGGTCCCAGTTAACCATCCTTACTCCCCGGTATATTAAACCTTTTTTGTAGTAGTGAATAAAAGTATTAATTACACCATTTGACAATTCCGGATCCATTGTAAATTTTGTTCTGTCCCAGTCGCATGAAGCACCAAGTTTCTTAAGCTGTTCCAGAATTATTCCTCCGTGCTTTTCCTTCCATTCCCATGCGTGAGTCAGGAACTCATCTCTGGTAATATCTGTTTTTTCAATCCCTTCAGACTTTAGCTTTGCTACAACTTTTGCTTCAGTTGCTATTGAAGCGTGATCTGTACCTGGAACCCAGCATGCATTTTTGCCCATCATCCTTGCCCTTCTAACAAGAACATCCTGAATTGTGTTGTTCAACATGTGTCCCATATGAAGAACTCCGGTGACATTTGGCGGAGGGATAACTATAGTGTAAGGTTCTCTCTCATCTGGCTCAGAATGAAACATTTTATTACGTAGCCAATATGAATACCACTTATCTTCTGTCCCCGATGGGTCGTATTTTGCAGGAATCTCCATAAAATATTATATCATTTAACAATCCGCAAATGTATGAATTTTTATCTTATATTTGCGTACCACTTAATTACACTAACAGATATGACCGCTGAAAATGAGCTAAATATAGAATTGAGTGCTGAGGTATCTCAGGGATCATACTCAAATCTTGCAATAATTACACATTCCAGTAGTGAATTTATAATTGATTTTATCCGGATGATGCCCGGAGTACCTAAACCCAAGGTTGACAGCAGAATAATAATGACTGCAGAAAATGCAAAAAGGTTACTGATTGCACTTCAGGATAATATAAGCAAATTTGAAGACCAGTTTGGTGAAATAACAATTCATACAAACGAAGACGGGGCTATTCCCTTGGCTTTCGGCAATAATCCAGCTGAAGCCTGATAACAATAACAAACAAGTATGACAAAAGCATTTAAAATTGTTGTTCTGGCAAAACAGGTGCCAGATACCAGAAATGTTGGCAAAAATGCAATGAAGGAAGATGGAACTGTTAACAGAGCGGTTCTTCCAGCTATTTTTAATCCGGAGGACATGAACGCTCTGGAACAAGCTCTCAGAATTAAGGATAAATACCCTGAGAGTAAGGTATTATTACTAACTATGGGTCCGGGCAGGGCAGCCGACATAATAAGAGAGGGCCTTTTCAGAGGAGCTGATGGAGGTATTCTCTTAACCGACAGGAAGTTTGCCGGAGCAGACACCCTTGCTACTTCATATGCTATATCAATGGCTTTAAGGAAAATGAATCCAGATTTGATTTTTGCCGGAAGACAGGCAATTGATGGGGATACTGCACAGGTGGGACCACAGGTTGCTCAAAAGTTAGATCTGCCACAGATAACCTATGCAGAAGAGGTAATTGATATCACTAAAAGTAAAATTACTGTTAAAAGAAGGCTGGAAAGAGGAGTTGAAACTGTTGAATCGGCTTTGCCTGTTGTTATTACAGTTCACGCTACCGCTCCGGAATGTCGTCCGAGAAATGCAAAGTTTCTTATGAAATACAAACATGCAAGAACCTCTTCTGAAGAGCATGATAACGAGCACAATTCTTACTTGCCACTTTACACAATGGAATACCTAAAGATTGAAGAATGGGGTGTCAGTGATATTGGCGGAGATGAAAATAATTACGGACTCTCAGGCTCACCTACTAAAGTTAAGAAAATTGAAAATATTGTTTTCCAGGCTAAGGAGGCTAAATTGTTAACTTCATCTGTTCAGGATATGGACTTTTTGATGAAAGAATTAATATCCTCACATACAATTGGTTAATATATAAATAAAAAAAGATGAATAACATTATAGTATATATTGAAACAGAAAACGGAAAGGTATGTGACGTAAGTTTAGAATTGCTTACTAAAGCCAGAGCACTCTCTTTTCAGTTAGGATGCAAAGTTGAGGCACTACTTATAGGATACAAAGTTGAGAAGTTAGTTGGAGAGTTATCTGAGTTTGGAGCCTCTAAAGTCCACCTGGCAGAAGATAAAAGGCTAATAAACTATCTTACACTTCCATTTTCTGAAATTGCAATTTCAGTAATTAAGAATGAAAATCCTCAAATTGTTTTGTTTGGAGCGACCAGTATAGGCAGGGACCTTGCTCCAAGGGTATCAGGTGCCCTTAACAGCGGTTTAACAGCAGATTGTACATCTCTTGAAATAGGCTCTCATACTGATAATAAAGCATCAAAAACATATGAAAATCTTTTATATCAGATAAGACCAGCATTTGGAGGAAATATAATAGCTACAATCATAAATCCAGATCACAGACCACAAATGGCAACTGTGAGAGAGGGAGTTATGAAGAGTGAGCCACTCTCAAGACCAACAGAATGTGTGATATCAAGAATTGATGTTGATAAAATATTGAATGACACTCATTTTGTGGTTAAAATTATTGAAAGACACATTGAAGAGAGAAAAATAGATATAAAATCATCTTCAATTATCGTAGCAGGTGGATTTGGAGTAGGTTCAAAAGAGAATTTTGAGTTATTATTTGAATTAGCACGGGTGATTGGCGGTGAAGTTGGTGCCTCCAGAGCTGCTGTTGACGCAGGATTTGCTGACCATGCAAGGCAGATTGGTCAAACAGGCGTGACTGTCAGACCTAAATTATACATTGCAGTTGGTATATCCGGGCAAATTCAGCACACTGCAGGGATGGATCAATCAGCCATGGTAATATCAATTAATACTGACTCATCAGCTCCTATTAATCAAATTGCCGACTATACAATAACAGGAGATTTTACAGAGGTAATTCCAAGAATGATTAAAGCATACAAAAACAACAGCAAATAGAGATGGCAAATTATTACAAAGACAATAAAGATCTTAAATTTCAGTTTGAACATCCACTCATGAAGAAGATAGTTTCTCTTAAGGAGCAGGATTTCAAAGATTCAGGACATTTTGATTATGCTCCTTGCACAGCAGATGATGCCATTGATTCGTATGATAAAGTGATGGAAATTATGGGGCAGATTTGTGGAGATGTTATATCTCCAAATGCTGAGAGCGTTGATAAAACCGGTCCTGTACATCATGAAGGGAGAGTCTATTATGCGACAGGTACCAAACAAAATCAGGATGTGCTTACTCAGGCTGGGCTATATGGAATGGCACTTCCAAGAGAATTTGGAGGTTTGAACTTTTCAATGGTTCCATATGTGATGTCAGCAGAGATAGTTGCAAGAGCAGATGCTGGTTTTGCAAACATCTGGGGGCTTCAGGATTGTGCGGAGACAATTAATGAGTATGCATCTGATGAGATAAAAAAAGAATTTCTTCCCAGAATTAATTGTGGTGACACATGCTCAATGGATCTTACAGAGCCTGATGCCGGGTCTGATTTGCAAGCAGTCATGCTCAGAGCGACATTTAATGAATCACAGAACAAGTGGTACCTCAATGGGGTAAAACGCTTTATTACCAATGGTGATGCTGAAATAAAACTTGTGCTTGCACGTTCTGAGGATGGTACAACTGACGGACGCGGATTATCTTATTTCGTATATGATAAAAAATGGGGAGGAGTAACAGTTAGAAGGATTGAGAATAAACTCGGGATTAAGGGAAGCCCTACATGTGAATTGGTATTTAATAATGCACCGGCAAAACTTGTAGGAGAGAGAAAACTTGGTCTTATAAAGTATGTAATGTCTTTGATGAATGGAGCAAGACTGGGAGTTGGTGCCCAATCGGTTGGTATCTCTGAAGCAGCATACAGAGAGGCATTGAAATATGCTCATGAGCGAGCTCAGTTTGGTAAACCGATCATTCAGTTCCCGGCTGTTTATGAAATGCTGGCACTAATAAAGGCAAAACTTCAGGCTTCAAGGGCACTGTTATATGAAACCACTCGCTTTGTTGATATATATAAAGCATATGGTTTTATTTCAGAGGAGAGAAAACTAACCCCTGAAGAGAGGGCAGATTCAAAAAAGTATCAGAAACTCGCAGATATGTTTACTCCTATGCTAAAGCTGATGTCATCAGAGTATTGTAACCAGAACGCATATGACTCACTTCAAATTCATGGCGGATCTGGATTCATGAAAGATTATCCTATTGAAAGGATATACAGAGACGCCAGAATTACTACTATTTATGAAGGTACTTCACAGCTTCAGGTGGTTGCCGCTCAAAGATATGTGACAAACGGATCATATCTTGCTCAAATTAGAGAATATGAGTCAGTTCCCGTAAAACCTGAATACGAGCCATATAAAAAAGAGATTATTGAAATGACAGATCAATTTGCTAAAGCTATTGAACTGATTTCTGGGAAAGATACTGAATATATTGATTTTCACGCAAGAAGGCTTGTTGAAATGGCCTCTCATATCGTGATGTCATATTTGCTTTTAACAGATACTCAAAGAGATGAGTCTTATGCTGTGTCTATGGAGATATATATAGGAAAATCAAAATCATGGAATAATGAAAGATTTTCCTATATAAAAGATTTCTCTGAATTTAAAATGGGTTCTTTCCTTGCAGTTAAAGGAGAGACATCAGTTGAAGCCTAAATATTAAATATCTATATTGAGCCGGATGAACTTCATCCGGCTTTTTTATCTACACTCTTCACATTTTATTGAATTACTGTTCTCACCGGATGACTCAATTTCAATTGTAGAATGAATGATATCATGATTGAGTAGTATGCTCCTTGCCTCCTGCTTAATAACGTTAAAATCTGTATTTTCATTGCATTCTAAATGAAGTGATGCGATGTTTTTTTCTCCATCCATAGTCCAGACATGAAGATCATTAACAGACTTAACACCTTTAATTGTAAGCAGTTTGTCTTCCAAGAATTTTACATTTAAGTTCTCCGGAACTTGTTGAAGCATAATTGACAGTGTCTCTTTCAGATTTCTGTAAACATTGTATAGTACCCAGAAAGCTATTAAGATTGAAAGTATGGGGTCTATAATTGTTATCCCAGTATAAAACATAATAATACTTCCAACAAATACAGCTGCCCAACCTAAAACATCTTCCATCATGTGCAGAGTAACAGCTTTTTCATTGTGTGTTTTACCATTCTTCAACTTTATTAATGCAGCTCCGTTGACCAGAATTCCCAATATAGATAGAATAATCATTCCTGAAGCATTTGTATCCTGAGGATTGAATAATCTGATAATACTCTCTTTGATCATAATCATAGATCCAAAAAGTAAGACAACAGATATAAAAATTGAACCTAACAAAGAGAATCTTCTGTAACCGTAAGTATACTTATCATCTCCCCTCTTTCTGGATTTTTTTTCTAAAAAATAGGCCACACCCAGTGATAATGAGTCACCAAAATCATGAATTGCATCAGATAAAATCGCTACAGAGTTTGTAATTAAACCTCCGGCAAGCTCAATTAAAGCAAAAGATAAATTGAGACCAAATGCCGTTAATATATTTCTATTTGACTCAGTCCGGGAATTATGTTCCATTTTACTTTACTTTTCAATTTAATAACGGATTTCCATCACAATTGTTTGAAAAAACATATTAATGAAAATTTCTATCTTTGCAAAATTAATCATATTGTATGGAACCAAATCTTACCCTCGTAGTTTTTGCATCAACACTTCATGAAAGCAATTCAGTATCTGGATCTAGAGAACTGCTCTATTCACACTTCAAAAGCAGGTATTCATTGAAAATTGTAAGTGCACAAGAATACGAGCCTATTAAAGGGCAAGAAGAGTTTGCAATCGCATTTATAGCAACTGGAGGAACTGAACAGATTTTTCTCAGCCACTGGCAGAAAATTTCACGTCCGCTGGTAATACTTAGTGACTCTTTTCATAATTCGTTAGCTGCTACATTGGAGATTTCCAGTTGGTTGAATTCAAGGAAGATAAAGCATAAACATCTGAATTTTCCAATTGATCCAATTGACGCTTATATGGAAAATCTTCATAGCGAAATTTCAATACTATCAAATATTCACAAAGCCTTTAAAGAGATTTCAGACACAAAAATTGGTCTTATTGGAGACGCTTCACCATGGCTAATAGCTTCAGATGTTGATAAGTACTCCTTAACTTCAAGACTTGGAGTAAAATTTGTAGACATTTCAATCTCCACATTGGAAGAGAAGTTCCTAAATATTGATACCTACAATGGAAAATACTCATTAAGTTCAAATGAATCAATTAAACTTATTGAAGATTATTCTAAAGTAATAGCAGGCGGAAGAACAAAAGAGGATGTTATTGAGGCTGTTAAGATGTATAATGCTATTAAACAAATTGTACAAGATAATGAGCTTAATGCCCTCTCTATAAAATGTTTTGATATCATTGGTACATGTAATACAACAGCTTGCCTTGCATTGTCAATACTTAATGATAAAGGTTTAGTCTCCGGTTGTGAGGGAGATATCCCTACATTGTGGTCAATGATTATTGCCAGATCATTATTGAACAAACCGGTTTTTATGGCAAATCCCTCTTCTATAGACAGAATTACTAGAAGTGTAGATTTTGCTCATTGCACCTCTCCGCTATCTTTCTCGGAAAAATTTACCCTCCCGTCACATTTTGAATCAGGAATTGGAATAGGTGTAGCTGCAGAACTTATCACGGGAGATTATACACTATTTAAATGCGGCGGTGAAAGTCTTGACCAAATGTTCTGTGTATCAGGAAAAATAACTCAAAATACATCAGTTAAAGAGAGATGCAGAACACAAGTCAGATTTAAGTTTGAATCTGATGATGCACTTGAATGTTTTTTGAATTCGCATTTAGGTAATCATATGGTCTTAATACCTGGAAACTACAGTAGAGAGCTAAAGGCATTTAACGAATTGTATTGATTTAATATTCTTATGAAAATTATCGCATCAATAATTTTATCGGGAATTATTTTTTTACTTCCTGCTAGTGTGGAAGGACAGCAAGTTATTATCAGAGACACCAATATAACTGATGCTATAAATCTTGTCAATAAAGATAGTTTGCTGCTTACAATTTCAGATCTTGTTTCAATGCAAACAAGGCATAATCTTAGTAATAAGTCAGATAAATCAGCCGGAATCGGGGCTGCTTCTGAGTATATCTACAACAAGCTAGAGAGTTATTCTGATGGAAACCCAAATATATCCATAGTTAAACATAATTATATAGCAGGTGGTGAGGGCTCCAGGCTTGGCAGGAAGGTTAAGCTTACTAATATTGAGACCTTCTTTAAGGGGACAAATAAATCTGATGACAGAATAATTATACTTTTAGCTCATTATGACAGCAGATCATTTGACAACAATGACTCTACAGCATTTGCTCCTGGAGCAAACGATAATGGAAGCGGTGTTGCAGCATTAATGGAAATTGCAAGGATTCTATCAAAAAAATCGCTGCCGGTATCTGTTAAACTACTTTTTCTATCGGGCGAAGAGCACGGCTTATTAGGAGCAACGTATATGGCATCACTTGCAAAAAAAGAGAACTGGAATATACTGGCTGTTATTAATAACGACATGATAGGAAATTCAAGGTCAAGTGGAACTGAAATATCTGGAAATACAAGATTAAGGGTCTTCTCAGAAAATATTTCATTTACTGAAACAGCTGTAAAAAAGAGAATAAGAGAGTTTAATTCATCAGAAAACGACAGTGAATCCAGACAATTAGCCAGATATATTAAGGAAATTTCTGAAAGGTATGTTGATAATTTAGAGGTTAAACTTATTTATAGGAATGATAGATTCGGAAGAGGTGGAGATCATACCCCTTTTAACAAAGAAGGTTTTGTATCTGTTAGATTATGCGAGTATTATGAAAACTACGACCGCACACACCAGATTCCGGGTATAAGAGATGGTAAAGAGTTTGGAGACTTAATTCATGGCGTTGATTTTGAGTATGTAAGAAAAAACACACAGGCGAATTTATCAACTTTAATGAATTTGGCTTTTGCTCCTTACAAACCTGTAAATGCTACTATTGATATTAATGGCCTCTCCTCTTCTACAAAAATATCATGGGAACAGCCTGATGGGCTTATTAAGCCATATGGTTACTATATTCTGATACGTGAAACTGACAAATCAAATTGGGGGAAGAAGATTTTTGTTAAAGAGAATTGTGCAGAATTACCATATATTAAGGATAATTACTTTTTTGCTGTTCAAAGTGTGAATGTAAATGGTAATGAGAGTTTGCCACTCTTTGCAACAGGGGGTTCTGTGAAATGAATAATCCATTGAAAATTTCAATAATCGGTACTGGAAATGCAGGTTTCAGACTAGCATTAGCATTAAAATCGGCTGGATTTGAGATACCATTTGTAATTAACAGATCTATTGAAGCTGCATTATTACTCGCATCAATTCTCAACAAGCCGGAAAATAATCTTTACACTCTTCCGCAAACAATTGCATCTGATAATCCCTCCAATGCTGATGGATCAGATGTAATAATTATTGCTGTTTCTGATGATGCAATACCGGAAATATTATCTTCAATAAATAAAATTAATTCAGTTGTTATTGGAGATACAACTGTATGTCATATTAGTGGTGGTACACATCTAAGTATTTTAAGCCACCTCCCTTCTTTTGGAGTATTTTACCCACTTATGACTTTAAGTAAGAATAAACCCGTTGACTTTACTTTAGTGCCATTTTTACTTGAATATTCTGATGAAAAGAGTGGAGACAAACTAGAATTTATTTGTAAAGCATTGGGCTCAGAATTTACAGTTACAGATTCTGAACAGAGACTAAAAATGCATATAGCGGCAGTCTTTGTAAGTGATTTTATTAATTATCTTGCCAGTCTTTCATACGATATTTCAGTGCCTAATCATGTTTATTTATTACCAATTGCTCTTGAGACAGTAAGAAAGGCATTTTTGTACGGAGATCCTGCTGTCGTTCAGAGAGGACCGGCAAAGAGAGGAGATATTTGTACTGTTGAAAAGCATCTTGAGGTACTTAAAGGCAGTGATGAGCACTTTGAAGTATATAAAAAATTATCAGACCTAATAATAAAACAAACTAAAAAGGATTGAATGTCAAATTTCAAAGTCAAACTACATAAAATTAGAGCCTTCGCATTTGATGTTGACGGAGTTTTTACCGATGGACAGGTTCTGGCTACAGATAATGGCGATCTTCTGCGGTCCCATAATGCAAAAGACGGATTTGCCGTTAGAGTGGCAATAATGAAAGATTATCCGGTTGCAATAATTACGGGGGGATCCTCAGAGTCGATAGCTTTAAGATTCATGCAGATAGGAGTCCCAAGAGAGGATATTTATTTAAAATCAATATATAAAATGCCTGATTTTGAAGATTTCTTAAAAAGGCATAATCTAAAAGCTGAAGAGGTTCTTTTCATGGGAGATGATATTCCTGATATTGGAATTTTAAAAGTATGCGGAGTTCCTGCCTGTCCCTCTGACGCAGTTAATGAGGTGAAAGAAGTTTGCGAGTACATTTCAATATATGGAGGTGGCAAAGGGTGCGCAAGAGATGTAATTGAACAGACCCTAAAGGTCCACGGGAGATGGGCAGATTCACCAGAAGCATATTCAGGATGAGTTTATTAAATAATTTAATGGAGAACAGGATGCTGATACTTGCGTCCGCTTCACCAAGAAGACAACAACTTATTTCTGGCCTTGGCCTTAAGTTTAAGGTTGAGCTTCCAGATCATACAGATGAATTTTATGATTCATCAATTCCTATTGATATAGTTCCTCAGTTTCTTGCAAAGATGAAAGCCGATTCTTTTGGCCGACAACTTGCTGAAAATGAAATATTGTTAACTGCAGATACATTAGTATTATGTGATGGAACGATACTTGGGAAACCAGTTGATAAGGATGATGCAATCTCTATGCTTTCTAATTTATCCGGCAGAATGCACAAAGTTGTAACAGGAGTTAATCTTAGGAGTAATAGAGGTGAAGCAGAATTCTCCTCATCAACTGATGTTTACTTTAGAGATTTGAGCAATGAAGAGATATCTTACTATGTTGATAATTACTCGCCATATGATAAAGCAGGCTCTTATGGTGCTCAGGAGTGGATTGGGTATGTTGCGATAGAGAAGATTTCAGGTTCATATTTTAATGTAATGGGACTTCCTGTTCAAAAACTTTACAGAGAACTTATCTCGTTTATTGGTAAGGGTTACTGATATCCGGAGATATAGAAAAAATATCACCATCAATTGTAAGAGCTCCTCTTTCAGCCAAATCCCGGACAACGTCAATGTACAAACGAGTATCGTCGTCTATTTCTAATGATATTTCTGCCATACTTTTAGGACCGGATGAGAGAATTTCAAATACTTTCTCTTCTACAGAATAATAGTAGTTAGAACTTTCACTCTTTCGTGCTGAAGCCAGACAAATATCACACTTGCCGCAAGCAGAATCTGAGATCTCTCCAAAATACTCCAAAAGTACATTTTCACGGCAGATATCACTGTTCTGGAAAAAGGCAATTATATTCTCGATTTTAGCCTCCATATTACTTTTGAGTTTTAGATAACTTGTCTCATCAATACAAAAATTCTTTTCATCTAAACGCTCTTTTTTGATAATTAATAAGGGCGATCTTATAGCTGGGGAATAACTTATAACGCCCATCCTTGAGAGTCTGAGGAGACTTGCTGTAATAGCAGCTTTACTGTTTCGTGTTAAACGTGCTATATACTCTTCATCTATTGGTACAGATAATGAAAAAAGACCAGAGTAAAGTCTTAATAAAGTCTTAATGAACGCATCAAGTGAGTTGTTTTGAAGTTGTACATTATATAACTCATCACGGTTGACTATGAATTTTATTCTGGAAGGATTGTCAAGTTCGTCTGTTAACTCAAAATATCCCTCTTTTTCAAGATATTTTAATGCATGATATGCCGGTACGGGGTGAATAGAGCTTTTTGAACAAAAATCTTTAAGACTGAAATTTATTACTTTTTCCTTACCACCTCCGTAAGCAATTCCAAGATAAATAAATATTTTTTGGTATACATTGCTTATATACTCTTTCTCTGGAAAGGTTGTTGAGAGAATTTTCCTTAATCTCCCTGCATCTTGTTTATTCCAGAGCAATATTGCATATGATTTTGCTCCATCCCTACCCGCTCTGCCCGCCTCCTGATAATAGGCCTCAATTGATTCAGGCGGATCAAGATGGCAAACAAACCTTACATCTGCTTTGTCAATACCCATCCCAAAAGCATTTGTAGCCACAATTATTCTTAGATTTCCGCTTTTCCATTCATCTTGTCTTAAAGCACGTGAAGCAGACGGAAGCGCTGCATTATATGGTTCAGCTGAAATGCCATGTGCCTGAAGAAATTCTGAAATTTCAAAGGTTTTGCGCCTCTCCCTGACATAAATAATTCCGGATCCGTTTAATTTTCTTGTTATCTTAAGTAATTGACCATATTTGTCTGCATCCTCTCTGCAGACATATGACAGATTGCTTCTTTTAAAACTGGACTTAATTATGTTTGGTGAGTCTAATTCTAGATGTTGAACAATTTCAGAAACCACAGTTGGAGTTGCTGTAGCAGTTACAGCAATAGTAGCGATAGGTGATATTAACTTTTTGACATCTTTAATATTAAGATAGTCTGGACGGAAGTCATGACCCCATTGAGATATACAGTGAGCCTCATCAATTATTAAATAGTTAACATTCATTTTTGAAACTCTGGCTCTGAATATTTCACTATTTAATCTTTCAGGAGATAAATAAAGAAATTTGTAATCTCCAAGAATTGCGTTATCAAGTAATGCATCAATCTCTCCGGAATTCATTCCTGAATGAAGTGCAATTACCGGAATTCCTCTGGATCTGAGAGATTCTGCCTGATCTTTTATTAATGCAATCAAAGGTGTCACAACAAGGGCAATTCCATCTTTCATCAGAGCAGGAATTTGAAATGTCAAAGATTTTCCACCACCTGTGGGCATTAGGGCTATTGTGTCTCTTCCGCCAAGGGCAGACTCAATTATTTCCCTCTGATTTGTCCGGAAGGAGTTGTAACCCCAGTAACGCTCAAGTATCTCCAATGATGTTGACATTGTTGAATATTCTGTAAATAATTCATTAAATTTGTTTCAATATACAAAACTTAAACAAAACTAACTAAACTAAACATGATTGCTTCTGATTTAAAAAAGTACGGCATTACTAACGTTGCAAAGGTAATGTATAATCCTACCTATGAGGAGATGTTCAAAGCCGAGATTGACGAAAAAAATCAGGGATTTGACAAAGGTTATTTGACAGATACAGGTGCTGTAGCTGTTATGACAGGTGTTTTCACAGGGAGGTCTCCTAAAGATAAATACATTGTTAAAGATTCAATTACAGAGAACACAATTTGGTGGGATGGCAATATTAACAAACCAATATCAGATAGTGTCTGGACTGATTGTAAGAAAATAGCTCAAAATCAGCTTTCAGATAAAGAGTTAATTTATGTTGTTGATGCATTTTGCGGAACGAACGAAGATACAAGGATGAAAGTTCGTTTTATAATGGAGGTTGCATGGCAGGCACATTTTGTTACGAATATGTTTATAAGGCCTTCTAAGTATGAACTGGACCATTTTGGAGATCCTGATTTTGTATTTATTAATGCTTCTAAGGCTACTAATACTAAATGGAAAGAGCATAATCTACACTCTGATGTATTTGTACTTTTTAATCTTTCAGAAAAAATGTCTGTTTGTGGTGGTACATGGTATGGTGGAGAGATGAAAAAGGGAATTTTTTCAATGATGAACTATTATCTTCCGCTGAAAGGTATTGCTTCAATGCACTGTTCAGCAAATGTGGGTAAAGATGGAGATGTTGCAATCTTTTTTGGCCTGTCCGGCACCGGTAAAACAACTTTGTCTGCAGATCCTAAAAGGTATCTAATTGGTGATGACGAACATGGCTGGGATAATCACGGAGTTTTTAATCTTGAGGGTGGCTGTTATGCAAAAACGATTAATCTTAGTAAAGAGAATGAACCCGACATCTGGAATGCAATTAAAAGAGATGCTCTTCTTGAGAATGTTACAGTTCATGAAAATGGAAGTGTAGATTTTGCAGACTCTTCTGTGACAGAAAATACAAGAGTCTCCTACCCTATATATCATATCAATAAGATCGTACTTCCGTCAAAAGCAGGACATCCCAAAAAAATTATTTACCTTTCAGCAGATGCATTTGGAGTATTGCCTCCAGTTTCAATACTTGACAGAAATCAGGCTCAGTATCATTTTTTATGTGGGTATACTTCAAAGCTTGCAGGCACTGAGAGGGGAATCACGGAACCGGTACCATCCTTCTCGCCGGCTTTCGGAGAGGCATTTTTAACGTTGCATCCGACTATTTATGCAAAGACACTTGCAGAAAAAATGGACAAGCATGGTTCAAAGGCTTATCTGGTTAATACAGGCTGGAATGGAACAGGCAGAAGAATTTCAATAAAAGATACAAGGGCAATTATTGATGCAATTCTTGATGGCTCTATTGAAGAGGCACCTACTAAACATATTCCGATACTAAATTTAACTATACCGGTGAAATTACATGATGTTTCCGAGGGAATTCTTGATCCTCGGGATACTTATTCAGATGTAAAAGTATGGGAAGAAAAGTCAAAAGCTTTGGCTGCAAAATATATAAAGAATTTTGAACAGTACTGTGATAACGATGCTGCAAAAGCACTTATCACATGTGGCCCTCAATTATAAACATCTGTCATGAAGAATTTTATATTTGCAGTTACCTTATTTGTTTTTTCTTTTAATTGTTTTAATATTATTGCTGCAGAAAGAGCTTGGCATGTAAAGATTACAACAAACAAAGGAGAGATTGTTTTAAGACTGTATAATGAAACACCACTACACAGAGACAACTTCGTCAAACTCGCTAAAAACCGCTATTTTGAGGGGGTCCTCTTTCATAGAGTCATAAATGATTTTATGATCCAGTCTGGAGATCCTGACTCAAAAGAACGCGAGCCGGGCAAATTATATGGAAATGGAGGTCCTGAAAAAAACATTCCTGCTGAATTTGTCTCATCTTTATTTCATAAAAGAGGAGCCCTAGCTGCAGCAAGAGAGGGTGACGATGTTAATTCAAAAAGGGAATCTTCTGGATCTCAATTTTATATTGTTGAAGGTAAGATTCATGATAATGAGTCACTTATAGCGGCTGAAAAGAAGATAAATGATCGGAATTTAAATATTGGTATTAATTCCAGCTATATAATTCCTGAGCACATTAAACAGTATTATAAACAGTTTGGAGGGACTCCTCACCTTGACACTCAGTACACAGTTTTTGGTGAGGTTGTGAGTGGGATGGATGTTGTTTATAAGATTTCAGATATTGAAACTGATAATAATGACAGACCCATAGAAGACGTAATAATTTTATCTGTTAAAGTTTATAAGAAAAAAATATAATCAGCTGAATTATGAAAAAACTATTTTTTATTGCGGCATCAATTTTACTGTTAATAAGCTGCACAAACAAAGATGAAATGGAACTTAAGGAAATTATTTCTAAAACTGAGAGTAGTGTTCATCCTCTATATATTCAGGCTTCAAATGCATACTGGAATGGAACCATAACCGGAAATCCTGACGATTTTGCAAAATATACAGAGGCAAATATTGCTACAACAAAAATATACTCAAATCCGGATGTTTTTGCAAAACTTAAAGAGATCAAGGAGCGTGGAAATGTAAAAGATCCCATCTTATTAAGACAGTTGGATATATTGTATAATTCGTTTTTAGCAAATCAGGCCGATACTTTGCTATTAGCTGAAATAATCAGTAAATCAACAGTTCTTGAACAAAAATATGCAGAATACAGAGCATCTTTCAAAGGTAAAAAGATATCTGATAACGAAGTGGAATATATCCTGCAGAACTCAACTGATAATAAAGAACTTGAAGAGGTGTGGAAAGCACATAAAGATATTGGGAATTACGTTGCCCAAGATGTGATAGAGGTGATAAAGCTCAGGAACAGACTTGCAAAGTCTTTAGGTTATGATAATTTTCACACTATGTCTCTAGAGTTGTCTGGACAAAATCCTGTTGAAATATCCGCTCTTTTTGATGAACTGGATTCTCTCACAAAGGGTGAATTTGAAAGGCTTAAAAATGAAATGGATATTGCTTTCTCAAAAAGATATGGAATTTCTGCAAATAAACTTATGCCTTGGCATTTTCAGGGCAGGTATTTTCAGGAGTCACCAAAACTATATCCTGTTGACCTTGATAAGTATTATAAAGGGAAGAATCTGGAACAACTGACTTCAGATTTTTATTCAGGTATTGGAATTGATGTTTCAGGAATAATGGAGAGAAGCGACCTTTATGAAAAACCCGGGAAGAATCAGCACGCATACTGCATTGATATAGATGCTCAAGGTGATGTAAGAGTCTTAGCCAACATTTCAGATAATGAATCATGGATGGGGACAATGCTGCATGAATTTGGACATGGTGTGTACGCCTTAGGCCATGATGACTCTTCAAATCCATATTTTCTCAGAAATTCAGCACACACATTTACCACAGAAGCAGTTGCTATGATTTTTGGCAGGTTATCTAGAAATCCTGAATGGATGAAACAGAGTCTTGGTTTAACAGAAGAGGAGAAAAAATCCATTGAGGATGACTGCTTCAATTCACTAAAATTACAACAACTTGTTTTTAGCAGATGGGTACAAGTAGTATACAGATTTGAAAAGGAGATGTACGCAAATCCTGACCAGAACTTAAACGAATTATGGTGGAATCTGGTAGAGAAATATCAGATGCTAAAGAGACCTGAAGGAAGAGATATGCCAGACTGGGCATCTAAAATCCACATTGCACTATATCCTTGCTATTATCATAATTATCAGTTGGGTGAATTATTTGCTTCACAAATGCATTATTACATAACTGACAATATAACAAAATCAGGTGATTATAAGAATGAGTGTTATATTGGCAATAAAGATGTTGGAACATGGATGTCAAATAACATATTCAAACCAGGGATGAGATATGAATGGAATGAAATGATTGAAAAAGCTACAGGAGAAAAACTTACTGCAAAGTATTATGCAAAACAGTTTGTAGAGTAGTAATGTCTATTTGAATTTATACATTCTTGAAGATGACCCTCTGGGTAAACACTCAAGGGTGAAGTTATAGCCGGGGATGACTCCTTTTTCATAAAGAGCCATCCCTGATGCTTTTAAAGCAAGCTCAGGCAAATTATTATTCGCACTTAAATGACAGAGTAACAAAGATTTTAGATTTGGATGATAAATTTTTCTTATCGCATCAGCTGTCTCTTTGTTGCTTAAGTGGCCTCTACCCTTACTTATTCTGTCAATTAAAACCTTTGGATAAGGACCATCATTAAGCATTTGTGAATCGTAATTTGATTCAAATACAAGATGGTTTGCCATTGAAGAAAATTTCAACACAGTATCGGTGACTCTTCCTATATCTGTAATCACCGCTATTTTAACACCAGACATCTCTATAAAATATCCATAATTTTCGGTCCCATCGTGTGGAACAGGAAATGGTATAATTTGAACCCCATTGAAATGAAAGACTTTCTCAGATTCAATAATAATTCTTGATGAATTTAATCTACCCCTTGTTGCAAAGTTTAAATCCAAAGCTTTGTGAAGTGACTGTGTTGCGCACACAGGTTTAAAGGCTCTTTCGGCAAATGATCCTAAATGTTTTATATGATCTATGTGGTCATGAGTAACTAGTACAAAATCAACATCTTCAAGCCTTAATGAGTATTCAGCCAGACGTTTTCTAGCAGTTCTCATACCTATCCCAAAATCTATAAGGAAAGTAACAGCACCATTAGAAAAGCAATAACAGTTTCCATTACTGCCACTTGCAAGTGAAATAAATGAAACTGTGTTTTGATCCTCAGAAAATATCAGCATAGAAACGGCTTAAGGTCATTAATTAAATCGTTTTCCTGTAGCATCAAAGCAGTTTTTATTCCAAAAACTGAGGCAGCATCGAGGTTTATCTTTGAATCATCAACAAAAAGAGTTTCCTCCGGGTTTATTCCGGAGTCATCAAGTAACATTCTGAAAATTTTTAAATCAGGTTTAGCACATTTCATTTCATATGAGAGATACATTTTTTCAAAATAATCCTCCATATTCTTGCCTCCAACCCTAAACATTGGTTTCACTGTATCAATAGCAACAGGATTTGTATTACTAAGCAGGAATAGTCTGTATTTTTCTGCAAAATGCTTTAAAGCATCAAGTTTACTTTTGGGTACGCCTGGTAAAAACGCAGCCATTGCATTGTCTATCATTTCATCTGAGACCAATGAACTCATTTCTGCCCTGACTTTTTCCCTAAATTCCTCAGTGGTAATGTACCCCTTTTCATAATCCATGAAAAAACCTTCCTGAAAGTATTCATTTATTATTTTCCCAAAGTCAGGGTGTCCAATTTCAGTAAAAGCCTTGATACATCTCTCTTTATCAAGTTTAACCAAAACTCCGCCCAGATCAAATATTATATTTTTTATCATAGAATTATTTTCTGCAAATATGGATTATTTATAAGGAACTGAAAAATTGTATGGATAACGATGGACTCCCTTATCAGTAATAATTGCTGTTATCAATTGGGAGTCAGTTATATCAAAAGATGGATTGTGAGTTTTAATATTCATTGGTGCCATCCTTTCTTTAAACCACATTTCTGTAATCTCGTTACCATCTCTCTCTTCTATCGTTATTTGATCTCCATTAAGGGATTTACAATCAATCGTACTTTCTGGCCCTAAAACATAGAATGGAATATTATAGTGTTTTGCAAGTACAGCAAGTGCTGAAGTTCCAATTTTATTTGCCACATCCCCGTTTGCTGCAACTCTGTCACAACCCGTTAATACGGCATTTATACTTTTGTTACGCATTAATGAAGATGCCATATTATCACAGATAACAGTAACATCAACCCCAGATTTGGACAACTCAAAAGCAGTAAGTCTAGAACCTTGCAATAATGGCCTTGTTTCAGGTACAAAAACTTTAAATGAGTAACCTTTTTCCATTCCAAGGTATATAGGGGCAAGCGCAGTTCCAAATCGCGCAGTTGCTAAATGACCTGCATTGCAGTGTGTTAAAATGTTGTCTCCATGTTTCAGTAATTTTAAAGCATTTTTGGCAATTGATAGTGACATAATGATGTCGTCATTTTTTATTTTTTTAGCACTATCAATTAAGAGCTCCTTACTTTTTTCAAGTTCAAAATTATTCTCAGAAAAATTATTATAAAAACACGATAGCATTTTCTGAGCCGCCCAATTTGTATTAACTGCAGTTGGTCTTGAAGACACAATTAAATCAGATATATTAATTAGAAAATTACGGGCTTCAGAATAATCCCGTTTATTGAAATCTCTATAAAACTTCGCAATACATGATGCGGTAAAAATTCCTAAAGCAGGAGCTCCTCTAACTTTAAGTTTATTTATAGCATCAACTGCATCTTCCAGAGATTCAATTTCAAGAAACACTTCTCTGTTTGGGAGTTGAGACTGATCAATAATCCTTATCCATCTGCAATCTGATGGAAATTCTACTGGGTCATATCCTAAAGGAACTCTATTCATTTTTTATGAACTTACCTTTAAGCTCATTAAGCTGAGTCATTTGCTTATACGTGAAGTGTCTTGGCAGTGAACCTCTTGATTCCATAATATGAGAAATCTTACAATGAGCCTCAACTACTTCTGTTCTCCAGTATGCCTCTTCAATGTTCTTTCCCCAAGTAAGAAGTCCGTGATTTTGAAGTAACAACACATTTTTCCCTTTAGATAGTGTCTCAACTTGCTCAAGAAGTTCAACAGAGCCCGGGGTGTTATAGGGGGCGAGTGTAAGTTGCCCCATCCATATCACAGATTCAGCGCTCATAGGGGTTGAAGGCACGTTCTCACTAAATGCATATGAGCATGTATAAGGAGGATGTGAATGAACAATACCTCCAACATCCGGATTATTGTTATAAATAGATAAGTGTGTAAACAATTCTGTTGAAGCCTTCTTACTACCATAGATTTTGTTGCCTTTTGAATCCACAATTACAAAATCTGTTTCGTTCAATCCACTCTTTGAATGCATTGATGGTGTAATCATAAAAAGATCCTCGTCTAATCTTATAGATAAATTTCCTCCATTTCCCTCCACAAAAGATTTCTGCCAGAGAATCTCTGAATAATATGATAGTGCAAATGCCTGATCATAATATAACTTTGGTATAGGTCTGGATTCAGCCATTTTATTAATCATTTACAAATTTTCAATCATTGACTTAAAAAGAAGTGTCATTTTACTTGAAGCAGCGTTGGCTGCCTTAACAACATCATCTCCATCATTTACATAGTCTTCTGAAAAAGAGAATGCTTCGTTTGTAATTACAGACATTCCAAAAACTGGTACTGAGGAGTGTCTTGCGACTATTACTTCCGGAACGGTTGACATACCTACCGCATCAGCTCCAATTTTACCAAAAAATCCATACTCTGCAGGTGTTTCATAAGTAGGACCTGTACCGGCAAGGTAGACCCCCTTCTTTAGCTTAATGTCTAATGAACTGGAAAGCTTTTCAGACAATGATATTAGTTTTGGATCATATGGCCTTGTCATATCAGGAAATCTTGGACCAAACTCATCAATATTTTTACCAATCAGAGGATTAGGCATAAGATTAATATGATCCCTTATAATCATTAAGTCACCCACTCTGAAATCTGGATTAACACCACCGGCTGCATTTGAAACAAATAGATATGATATTCCAAGCTTGGTCATTACCCTTATTGGAAGTGTTACCATTTCCATACTATAACCTTCATAGTAATGAAATCTGCCTTGCATTGCAACAACAGGTTTACTGCCTAATTTGCCAAAAATAAGATTTCCTTTATGTCCAATAGCAGTAGATTTTGCAAAATTTGGAATATCTGAATACGGGATCACAATTTTATCACTAATAACTTCAGCCAATTCTCCAAGTCCACTTCCCAAAACAATCCCAACTAATGGTGAAAAATTATTCGTTTTTATTCTTATATAATCTGCAGCTTCATTTATTTTATTAACTATTTCCATTTTTATAGTAGTTTTTTATATAATCTGTTAACATTTTCAATTATCTCATCTTCACCCGGGACAACTCTGTTTTCCATTATTACTTTTCCATTACTAATAACAGTGTCAATGCAAGAACTGTTTGCAGAATAGACCAAATTTGCCAGGAAATCAATATTTGGAGTAAATGCATAGTTATTTGTATTTACAAGTGAAATATCCGCAATCCAGCCCTCTTCCACTAATCCGGTTTTTAGTCCCAGCGCCTTACCTCCATTAACTGTGGCAAGTGACATAAGTTCCTTTAAAGGTAAAGATGTGGGATCATATCTCCAGGCTTTTTGCACAAGAGCGGATGTCTTCATAGTTTCTAGCATATCAAGATTGTTAGAAGAGGCACATCCGTCAGTGCCAAGTGTGACATTAATTCCTGCAGCTTTTAACTCATTGTATCTGAATTTATAACCAGAAGCAATCTTAAGGTTGGAATTAATATTATGGACCACATTAACTTTATATTTTGCAAGAATCTCAATGTCATGATCACTTAACCAAAGAGAGTGAGCAGCTATCACATCTGGCCCCAGAACTCCAATTTTCTCAAGATATTCAGAAGGGGTTAGCCCGTGTTTTTTTAAAGATTCATTATTTTCCCATTCTGTTTCAGAAAGATGGATATGTACTTTCAACCCCCTTTTACGGGCATATTCAGTTCCCCAAACAATCATATCTTCAGACACGCTGTATGGTGAATGAATCCCTATTGCAAATGAATGAAGGTTACTCCAGCTTTTTGATTGCTGATACAGAACTTCACACTCTTCTTTAATTTTTCCTGCTTTGGATTCATCCATCTGATCAAGTATTACAAATGGCTGAAATGATTTAAGTCCTGCTTCATCAATGGCTTTTACTGATGCCGGCACTCTCCAGTACTGATCATTAAATGTAGTTGTACCGGTCTTAGTCATTTCAAGTGCTGCAAGTCTACTTCCCCAGTAAACCATTTCATCATCAAGTTTTTTCTCTACCGGCCAGATTTTATTTTGGAGCCATTCAATTAAATACATATCCTCTCCTATCCCACGCATCATAGTCATAGCGGCATGAGTGTGCATGTTAATGAAACCGGGTATTACCCATTTCCTCTTTGCATCAATAAGCTTATCTGCTTTATAATCAATATCAATATCAATTTTTTTAATTAACGAATCTATAATGAGAATATCCTTTTTTACCCCCTCCAGTATCGCATTTTTTATTAGTATGGAACTCATATATTATTATTTGATTTAATCTTACAATTATACGACAAAAATAGGTTTTAATGGAAAAAATGTACTATTATTGTAAAGAGAAATAATTAAAAACTAGGTTTATGAAAAAATACGTTTGCGTTGTATGTGACTATGTTTATGATCCTGTACTCGGAGATCCGGATGGAGGAATCATGCCCGGTACTGCTTTTGAAGATATTCCTCAGGATTGGCTCTGCCCTGTTTGCGGAGTAGGTAAAGAGGATTTTGAGCCTATTGAAGATTAAATAACTATTTTTGTCGCAAAAATGCGATTTCTGTGGCTTGATATAAATTCGTCATATTCACACTCCTCTCTCGCAATACCATCATTGGATGCGCAACTGGATTCTTCAATCAGAGAGAGAGCAATTTGGAAGGTAGTATCAGGTACATTATCAGCTAATCCTTCCAAAATAATCTTACAGGTCATCAATGAAAAGCCAGACGTAATTTTCTCTACGGTCTGGCTTTTCAATTTTATATTTATCCTTTCAATCCTAAAACAGATTAAAGTACTCTTACCTAATGTAAAAATTATTCTGGGTGGTCCTGAATTCCTTGGAGATAACAAGATCTTTTTATCTGAAAATAAAGGTATTTACGCTGTTTTTAGAGGAGATGGGGAAATAATATATCCGAAATTGGTCTTAAATCTAATTAATGAGTCCTCTATATGTAATCTTGAGGGTGTATGTATAATCTCAGAGGGTCTCTATTACGACAACGGAAAAGCTGTGATTCCCGATATATCAGTGCTTAAGATTCCTGAACATTCTGAATTCTTTTGTTTAGATAAGCCTTTTGTCCAAGTTGAAACTTCCAGAGGTTGTTTTAATTCATGCAAATTCTGTGTCAGCGGTTGCGATGATAAAGTAAGTTACAGCAATTACAGAACGTTAAAATTAAGACTTCAAATACTAGCAAATAAGGGTGTCAAAGAAATTCGTATCCTTGACAGGACATTTAATGCCAAAAGCTCACACGCTATTAACCTTTTGAAAATCATGAAGGAATTTCATGGCCACTTAAAATTCCATGTTGAATTTCATCCTGCATTAATTTCTGAGAGCCTTAAAAAGGAATTGGAAACTATACCTCCAAATCTTTTGCACGTAGAGGTAGGAATTCAAAGTTTGGATGACAATGTAATTAAAACAGCAGACAGAAAAGGGATGCCTCAAAAATCCATAGAAGGTTTATCTTATCTTAAAAATCTCTCTACATTAGAAATTCACACAGATCTTATTGCCGGATTGCCAGGTTATACTCTTTCAAAACTTTATGAAGACTATTCAACTCTTGTTAAATTTGGAGTTGACGAAATACAGGTTGAGACTCTTAAGCTATTACCTGGCACAAATTTCAGGGAAAATAGCATGATTTATAAATTAAAGTACTCCCCTATTCCTCCATATGAAATACTTGAAAACGAATCAATCACATATGATGAATTACAAAGAGCAGTTTATTTGTCAAGGATATCTGATTTATGGTACAATGATAGCAGATGGAGATCAGTATTCTCTTTATTGATCATAAAAGAAGAGGAGTTTTTATCTGAATTTTTAGAATTTGTTTCAAGAATAAATCTTCAAAACATTAGCCCGGAAAAATGCGGAATAATTCTATTTGATTTTTGTTCCATATACTTTCCATCATATAATTTCCATATATCAAATTCATGGATTCTATCAGGTTATTCACTGACAAAGAAACCAGGGAAAATTGCTAAAAAGTGGGAAAAGGGGTTCTCCGGACTACCTTTTCCTTTTATTAATAATGACTTTTCACAATTTTCATACTATTATATTGACTCTCCCAGTAGAATATACTGGTACTCCTTTGACAAATTTTCAAAAGCACTTATTAATTATACTTCATTAAGTAAAATGTAACATTGTATTACAAACAAGAAGATAAATGATTAAAAACATTACTTTTTATTATATTTGCGACCAAATTTAAATTATATGATAACTAAAGAGCTATTATCTCCAAAGAGCATTGTTGTTGTAGGTGGTTCAGATGATACAAAAAAGACAGGTGGAAGTGCATTAAGAAACTTAATTCAAACAGGTTATAAGGGTAAACTGATGGTAGTTAATCCAAAGGCAGCCAATGTACAGGGAATCCCTACTTATAAATCTATTGAAGAATTACCACAAACAGATTTGGCAATACTAGCGATTCCTGCATCTGCATGTCCGGAGGCAGTTGATTATCTTTGCTCAAAAAAGGGCTGTAAGGCTGTTATTATATACTCTGCAGGATTTCATGAGGACAGCGAAGAGGGATCTATACTTGAAAAACGAATAGTTGAATCAGTTAATAATGCAGGTGCTTCGTTAATAGGTCCAAATTGTATAGGTGTCCTCACTCCTGAATATGCCGGGCTTTTTACACAGCCTATACCTGAGCTAAGTAAAAATGGAGTTGATATAATTTCCGGCTCAGGTGCAACAGTTGTATTCATCCTTGAAGCCGCAATGCAACTTGGACTGAAGTTTTCTTCAATATACTCGGTTGGTAACAGCGCTCAGATAGGTGTTGAGGATCTTATTCAGTACATGGATGAAACATATGTTCACGGAGAAAGTGCACCGGTTAAACTACTGTATATTGAAAACATAAGCAAGCCGGAAGTTCTTTTAAAACATGCCAGGTCCCTAATAAAAAAAGGCGCAAAAATTGCAGCGATTAAATCTGGATCCAGCGAAGCCGGTAGCAGGGCTGCCTCTTCACATACAGGCGCACTTGCTAGTCCGGATCTTGCTGTTACTGCCTTATTCAATAAAGCAGGGATAATAAGATGCAACAGCAGAAATGAACTTGTGACTGTTGCCTCTATACTTATGTACCCAAGACCTACAGGAAATAAAGTAGCCATTATTACTCATGCAGGTGGACCTGCTGTAATGCTTACAGATGCTCTCTCATCAAATGGACTTGAAATTCCGCACTTCTCAGGTAAGGAAGCCGAGTCTTTATTAAAAAAACTGTATCCCGGTTCTTCAGTTGCTAATCCGGTTGATTTTCTGGCTACCGGAAATGCTGAACAGTTATCACATATCATAGATGCATGTGAAAACGATTTTGATGTAGATTCAATGGCTGTCATTTTTGGTTCTCCGGGATTAACCTCTGTTTATGATGTATATGACTTGATACTTAAGAGAATAGAGACATCCTTGAAACCAATTTATCCTATTTTCCCATCTATTGTCAATGTTAAAGAAGAGATTACTGAATTTCAAAATAAAGGCGGAATAAGTTTTCCTGATGAAGTAATTTTTGGTACAGCTCTGGCAAAAGTATTATCTGTGGATTTACCAATTGAGAAAGAGGAATTCCCACCTGTTGACAAGAAAATAATCAGAAAAATAATATCTAATGCACAAAATGGTTATCTATCACCGGAGGATGTTCAGAAACTTTTAGACGCTGCTGGAATTGAGCGCGCAAAAGAGGCTATCGCATCAGATGAAAAAAATCTTAAAAAGTATGCAAAAGAGATTGGATATCCTTTGGTAATGAAGGTAATTGGTCCTGTTCACAAATCGGATGTTGGAGGCGTGGCTTTAAATATAACTGATGATGAAACCTTACTGTCAGAATTTTTAAGAATGATGAAAATTCCATCTACAACATCTGTCCTTTTGCAACCAATGCTCTCCGGTACCCAGTTGTTTGCAGGGGCAAAAAGAGAAGATGGATACGGCCATATAATAATGTGCGGTTTAGGCGGTATTTTCGTAGAGGTAATGGGAGATATTTCGTCTAGACTTGCACCAGTTTCAAAAAAGGATGCTACTGAAATGATAACCTCTCTGAGAGGATATAAAATAATAAAAGGGACAAGGGGCCAAGACGGAGTTAATGAAACATTATATCGTGATTCTATAAGACGTTTGTCTGCTCTCTGTATTGAAGCTCCGGAAATTTTTGAAATGGATATTAATCCACTTCTTGGAAATTCAAAACAAGTTATAGCTGTAGATGCAAGAATAAGAATTGAAAAATAAACTGATGGGGATTAAAGAGAAAATAAAACATTGGTTCAGCGGATTGAGTGAAACCCAAAAGGGTTATGTAATCTTGATAATTCTATTAATCATAGGAATAGTTCTAAGGTGGAATTATATAATTGATAACATAATTAAAGGTTTTAATTATTTTTCAAAATAATTTAATAATAATTGTCGCTTTTTTCTTTCACTTTAGAATAATTTCATCTAAATTTGTGAAAAATCAATAAACTAAAATATACTTGATATGGCATTAAGAGGAGCTATAGTGGTAGACACAGAGAAATGCAAAGGTTGTAGTGTTTGCGTTGTAAACTGTCCTACCGAGACCATTGCGCTGGCCAGAGAGGTCAACAGTAAAGGATACAACTACGCTTATATGGCGTCTCCGGAGAGTTGCACCGGATGTACAAATTGTGCAACTGTATGTCCTGATACCTGTATTACTGTATACAGGATAAAAGTCTGATAGTAATAATATAAGGAGAATTATAATGGCAGAACAAATTTTAATGAAAGGTAACGAGGCTATTGCTCATGCTGCAATTAGATGTGGTTGTGATGGTTATTTTGGTTACCCTATTACTCCTCAGTCAGAGGTTATGGAGACTCTTATGGATGAAAAGCCATGGGAGACTACAGGAATGGTGGTTCTACAGGCAGAGAGCGAGACTTCTTCAATAAATATGTTGTATGGCGGAGCCTCCTGCGGAAAAAAAGTTATGACTTCTTCCAGTAGCCCTGGTCTTAGTTTAATGTGCGAGGGATTAAGTTACCTTGCAGGGGCTGAATTACCATGTTTAGTTGTCAATGTTGTAAGAGGTGGCCCAGGTCTTGGTACGATTCAGCCTGGTCAAGGTGACTACTTTCAGGCTTGTAAAGGTGGCGGACATGGTGACTATAAAATGGTCGTTCTTGCTCCGGCATCTGCTCAGGAGATGTATGATTTTGTAGATCTCGGTTTTGAACTAGCCTTTAAATACAGAAATCCGGCGATGATTCTTGCTGATGGTGTTGTAGGTCAGATGATGGAAAAAGTAGAATTAAGGCCTCTCAAACCTAGATGGACTAATGAAGAGATAGTAAAATACATGCCATGGGCTACTACCGGTAAAACTCCTGACAGAAAACAAAATGTGATTACTTCACTGGCGCTCGATGCTGCAGTTCATGAAAGGCTAAATCTCACTCTTATTGAAAAGTACAAGAAGATGGAAGATGAGGACGTACGATTTGAAAGCATTCAGTGTGAAGATGCTGAACACGTAATTGTTGCCTACGGTTGTATGGCAAGAGTATGCGAAAGCACAATTGACATGGCTAGGAAAGAGGGTATTAAACTCGGTCTCTTAAGGCCAATTACTCTATTTCCATTCCCTACAAAAGAGATTGACAGAATGGTCCCTCATCTGAAATCTATGATGTCTGTGGAGCTGAGCACTGGCCAAATGCTTGAAGATGTTAAGCTGGCAGTGAATGGCAGAATTCCTGTCAATTTTTATGGAAGACTCGGTGGTATTGTACCATCACCTGAAGAGGTCTTTGAGGCTTTTAAAAAGTCTATTAATAAATAAATCGTGCAATCATGGATGTAAAAGATATAATTAAACCGGAAAACAGGGTGTATTCAAAATCACCTGTCCTTACAAGTACAACTATGCACTATTGCCCGGGTTGTTCGCATGGTACTGTTCATAAACTCATTGCTGAGGTAATAGAAGAGATGGGTATTCAAGAGCAGACAATTGGAATTTCACCTGTAGGATGTGCAGTGTTTGCATACAACTATATAGATATTGACTGGCAGCAGGCAGCTCACGGACGCGCTCCGGCGTTAGCTACTGCAACAAAGAGGCTACACCCTGAGAAATATGTATTTACATACCAGGGAGATGGAGACCTTGCATCTATAGGAACTGCTGAAATTATGCATGCTTGTAACAGAGGGGAAAATATTGTTGTAATCTTTATCAACAACGCTATTTATGGTATGACTGGTGGTCAGATGGCTCCTACTACCTTAATTGGAATGAAAACAGCTACCAGTCCATATGGTCGCGATCCAAAGCTACATGGTCAGCCACTTAAGATTACAAACCTAATCGCTCAATTAGACGGGACATGCTATGTAACAAGGCAATCAGTACAAAGTGCAGCTGCTGCAAGAAAGACAAAAAGGGCTATTAAAAAGGCTTTTGAAAACTCAGCATTAGGCAAAGGAACTTCGTTTATTGAAGTAGTAAGTGCATGCAATTCCGGATGGAAGCTGACACCTGTTAAAGCAAACGAGTGGATGGTAGATAATATGTTTCCTGAATATCCTATTGGAGACCTAAAGGACAGATAAAAAGATAATAATATGAAAGAAGAGATAATCATAGCCGGTTTTGGCGGCCAGGGAGTCCTTTCAATGGGTAAAATTCTGGCATACTCCGGAATAATGCAAGGACAAGAGGTTACATGGATGCCTTCTTATGGCCCTGAAATGAGAGGAGGTACTGCAAACGTCACAGTAATATTAAGTGATAAAAAAATCAGTTCACCAATATTAAGTAAATTTGATGTTGCAATAATTCTTAATCAGCAATCACTGGATAAATTTGAATCAGGTGTTAAACCTGGTGGTCTGCTGATTTATGATCCAAATGGTATAACCAGATTCCCACAAAGAAAAGATATTACTGTATGTTCAATCGCTGCAGTTGATATCGCTGCAGAGATAGGGAATTCTAAGGGATATAATATGGTAGTTTTAGGTGCATACTTGAAACTAAGGCCTGTAGTTACTATGGAAAATGTTATAAAAGGGCTTAAAAAATCTATACCTGAACGGCATCATTCATTAATTCCTATGAATGAAAAAGCTATCGCTGCAGGAATGGATAAAATCATAATCCATAACAGCATTTAAACATAAATATTACAGTATTTATAGAGGCACACCCGAATAATATCAGGTGTGCTCTTTTTTTGCTTGAAATTTTAATTAATTATTATCTTTGCAATAGTGCATTTATAATATGAGTAAAGACTATCAGACTGCGTTAAATACTTTGAAGCGGAAAATTGAGATTATTATCTCAAAATATGAACAAACTTCTTCAGAGAACTTAAGACTGTCAAGAGATCTTGACGAAGCAAAAAATGCGCTGGATTTAAGTAATAAAAAAGTAAAAGATTTAGAATTAAGAATAAGTAATTTACAACTTGCTGAAGCCTTCAAGACATCTTCAACAGATGTTAAAGAGGCTAAACAGAAGATTGGCAAGATAGTCAAAGAGATTGACAAATGTATTGCACTTTTGAACGACTGATATAATGAGTGAACTCCAGTCCATACAGATAAGTATTGCCGATAGGTATTATCCTCTGAAAATAGCACTTCAGGATGAGGAGAAAATAAGAGCGGCGGTAAAAATTATTAATGAGAAGGTTGATCTGTATAGAAAACGTTTTACAAGCAGAGATATACAGGACGCCCTATCTATAACGCTTCTTCAATTTGTAATTAGACTAATTGAGGCAGAACAAAGAGAGGAATCATCACACATTGTTGAAGAAATACAAAATATAAGTAATCTCCTTGATGAATATATCAGTGTCAATCTTTCGTGACACAGCAAAAAAGTATGCCGTTGGTTTAGCTCTTTGCCAAAATCAACATTAAAAACATTACCGAGCCTACTCGGCAGTCAAAAACAGGCCTAGGTTACCCTTTGGGGGATTCTGTTTACAGGACGTTGGAAGTTTGCGACACAAAGCCGGAGCTCAAATCTTATTTATTAAGGTTTTGTATAAACAGCAACCAACGGCTTTTTTTTGACACACAACTACATATATATACACATGGAGATAATATTATCAATCATTCTTCCTGCAATAGCTGCCTTTGGACTTGCTTATTATGTGGGAAACAATATTGTACTTAAGAAAAAACGTGAAGATATTCTGAAATGCGCTGAGCAAGATGGAGAGAATATCAAAAAGGAGAAGATATTTCAAGCTAAAGAAAAATTTCTTCAACTTAAAACTGAACATGAACAACAAATTCTTGAGAGAAACAATCAAATAATTCAACAAGAGAACAGAATAAAACAAAAAGAACTTTCACTTAATCAACAGAATCAAGATCTCCAAAAGAGACATAAAGAACTTGAAAGTCACAGAGAACAAGTTAAAGTTCAGCAGGAAATACTTGAGAGAAAAGTAGAGGAATATGAGAAATTAAGACAAGAGGCGATTGTCAAAATTGAAAACATAGCCGGCCTTTCAGCTTCAGACGCAAAAAATCAACTGATTGAGACAATGAAATCAGAGGCAAAATCTGAGGCGATGTCTTATATAAGTGAGGTAATGGATGAGGCAAGGTTAACAGCTAGTAAAGAGGCTAAAAGAATTGTTATTAATACTATTCAAAGGATTGCTCCGGAGACAGCAATAGAAAACGCTGTTACAGTTTTCAATATAGAAAGTGACGAAATCAAAGGTAGAATTATTGGACGGGAAGGCAGAAACATTAGAGCTCTTGAAGCGGCAACTGGTGTAGAAATTGTTGTAGATGACACTCCTGAGGCTATTTTACTATCTGCTTTTGATCCGGTAAGACGAGAAGTTGCAAGACTTGCTTTACATCAGCTTGTAACTGATGGAAGAATTCACCCGGCACGAATTGAGGAAGTTGTTGCAAAAGTCCAGAAGCAGTTAGATGATGAAATAATGGAGACTGGTAAAAGAACATGTATTGATTTAGGAATTCATGGTCTCCATCCGGAACTTATCAGACTGATTGGTAGAATGAAATATAGATCTTCATACGGCCAAAATTTATTGCAACACTCTAGAGAAGTTGCAAATATTTGTGCAACAATGGCTTCTGAGCTGGGGTTAAATACGAAAGTTGCAAAAAGAGCAGGATTGTTGCATGACATAGGTAAGGTTTCTGATGAAGACCCAGAACTTCCACATGCAGTATTGGGAATGAAGCTTGCCGAAAAATATAAAGAAAAACCTGAAATTTGTAATGCAATTGGATCTCATCATGAAGAGGTTGAAATGACATCGTTAATAGCCCCTCTTGTTCTGGTAAGTGACGCAATTTCCGGTGCAAGACCTGGAGCGAGAAGAGAGGTTATAGAATCATACATAAAGAGACTCAAAGAGATGGAAGGTTTAGCACTCTCATATCCCGGCGTTACAAAGACCTATGCCATTCAGGCAGGAAGAGAGCTTAGAGTTATCGTGGGGAGTGAACAAGTTAGTGATCAGGATTCAGAAAGACTTTCTCTTGATATCGCCAAGAAAATTCAGGAAGAATTAGTTTATCCTGGGCAGGTAAAAATTACTGTAATCAGAGAGACTCGTTCCGTCAGTTTTGCAAAATAGAAAGATTAAAAGAGTTTTAAATCATTTTTTAAAGCTTTTGCAGACTGATTTTCAGGAATAAACTTCCAATGATTTAAAGGGATTGCTTCAATAAAGCCATCCCTTTTTATTTGACTATACATGAGGTCACGAATGTCGCCCAACTTCTTTATGGTTCTTCTTTCAACACTATCTCTTGTTAATTTGCAACCATAGAGTAAAATATCTCCTCCTCCATTTGCCCTGTACGATGATAGAGCAACTGAATACATTTTATTCTCATTAAACTCACTCCCATTTGCCATAGAGATTATTTTTATTCTCTGACCATCATCTTTTCTAATATCAACTTCATAAATAATGCCCGCAGCTGAGTCAAAATTAAAAAATGGATTTAAAAATTTTGCTCTTTCTCCTTTTAAAGTTGGATTAATTTTTAATAAATAGCCTGATGTTGAGGGCATTTTATTTATCCATTTGGAATAAGAGTACTCTAGATAATTCTTAATTTCAGATCCCGAAAGGCTAATAACATAAAGTTGATTTTCAAAAGGATAAATATTGAATAAATCCTGAAAATTTAGATCTTTCGACTCTATAGAAATATCAAGAGAGAGAGGTGCGGCAAAAGAGACATCTGCTCCTGAATTTCTTAATTGAAGTCTATGAATCATGTCTATATATGCAGAGGGTCCTGCATATGCATCTTTTGAGCTGATATTATTAATCAACTTCCCAATTTTGGCTGTAGTAAAATGCTTAACGGCTTGATATTGGCTTTTAAATTTATTAACATAAGAAGTGTCCGGTATAATTCCTTCAAGAGGGATAAATTTACCTTTTAATGATTTTTTTGAAATTTTACCATCTTTGTATGTAATTGAAATATTTGCTTTTGAGATACCATATGCACGTCCTCCGGCAGACATTAGTAACACTGAATCCGTTCCGTTAAAAATTTTCTCAGATGTATGTCTGTGATCATGAGCTGAAAAAATTATGTCAATGCCATTTGTGTTTTTTGCAACATATCTCGCTGGATTCTCTGCATCATATACATCACTCTCGCCCAATCCAACGTGAAGTGCGGCTACAATAAGATCTGGTTTTTCATCTTTAATGATTTTATCCACCCACTTTTGTAATGAGGGAATTATCTCTTCAAATGCCATTCCTGACCATAGATCCTCAGAAAGCCATTTCTTAATATTTGGATTGGTCATTCCAACAACGGCAACTCTTAATCCATTTCTCTTAATTATGGTATATGGTTTAAAATAAGGAAGGCCTCTTTTCAAATTTATAATATTAGCTGCAATGTATGGTACTCCCTCATCTTTATAAAGTTTGTCGTATACTTTATGTCCAGCCTCAATATCATGATTGCCAACAGTGACAGCATCATATTCAAGCCAGGAAACTATTTCACTAAATAAATGAGTTGAAGTTGTATCAATATAGTTAAAATAGAACACTGAGTTATCACCTTGCAAGTGATCTCCGTTATCCAGTAATATCACACTCTCCTTCCCTCTTCTCTCCCTCTCTTCCATTATTATTGTTGCAGCTGATGCTAAAGAGTGTTTAACAGGTGTGGAATCAACGTAATCATTTGGAAAAAACTTTCCATGCAGGTCATTTGTAGCAAATATGGTGATATCGTACAAACCATCATTTGGTTTGTACGATGTACAAGAAGATACTGCAATCAAAAAAAAGATTGAAATAGAGATATTAAATTTCATTTGGTTTCTATAGTAATATTTTAAAGTTATCTGAATCTTTTAAAAATGGAAATTTTGATCTTTGTTTATGTAAAGAATCTTTATCCAGCTTGAATATTGAATAAAAGTTATTAGTGTCAATAATATCTGGATTTACAAATGTGTTATCAAATGATGCGATGAATGACTCTCCTGAGTAATATGATTTTGGATCACTGCCTGATCTGTTAAGAAAAGCATAATAAGAGACATTTTCTATTGCTCTTGAAATGGCTAGCGGTTTTATTACATTAGACCGAGAAGCCGGCCAGCTTGCAATATTAAGAACGAGTTCATAGTCTTCATTGATATTTCTGCTCCATACAGGAAAGCGAAGATCATAACAAATTTGAAGAAGAATACTCCAATCTTTATAATTTATTACTACCCTGTTATGACCTTTAGTGAAATATCTGTTCTCTCCTCCGTAAGAAAACAGATGCCTCTTGTCATAACAGAAGTAACTCTGATCTGGTTTTACAAAATATCCCCTGTTATATATAATATTACCGTCTTTTGTAGGAACAGAACCATAGATAGCAATTTTATGTTCTTTAGCACATTTCATCATCCATCTCAAAGTCTTTCCTTCTCCCTCTTCATGTAATAATGAGTTGACAGAAAATCCATAAGTGAAAAATTCCGGAAAGAGTATTAACTCAACTCCGGAATTTGACTTGATTACTGAATCAGCTACTGAATTACATAATTCAATATTTAAATCCGGACTCTCCCAGATTACAGGAATATTGCAAAGGGCTATAACCATCCATTTCAATTATGCCTGCAAGATACAAAATCCCCTTCTAATTCTTAAACTCTAATATCACTGAACTCTGTGAAGAAACTACGAATTTCTCACCACTTGTTATAACCTTATCAGTTAAAACATCACCACCAATTATCCCTAAACCTATTGATTCAGCGTATCTATTCCAGTCTAATTCTATAGAGCGAAAGTTATTATTTATTATAACCATCACCTTTTCATTTTCAAATTCCCTAAAATAGACGTATAGATTATCATTTGGCCAGTAATGTTTCATCGTTCCATGCTTAACTGCTTTTGATTTTTTTCTCCAATTAAAAAGTGTAGAGTTAAAGTTAAATAATGTTTCTTGATCAGGAGTAAAGTCTTTTGGTTTAATCATTTGCATTCGCTCTTCCCCGTGACCGAGTTTACCATCAACAGTCTTCATCATAATTTCTGTCCCATAATATAATTGCGGGATACCTCTTAAGGTAGCAAGCAGAGTTATCATCATTTTATATTTATCTATATTGCCATTCAGAATTTCAGATATTCTGTTTGTATCATGATTGTCTGCAAAAATCAGCAATTGACTTGGATTTGAATATATAAAATCAAGTGAAAGTGACTTGTAAATTCTAAACATTCCCTCACCCCATTTTGGCTCCCCTGATTCTCTAAAAGCAATTCCAATTGATTCTTGTAATGGGAAGTCCATTACATTTGTCAGATTACTTGAATAACCATCCCTATTCTTTGAACTTCCCTCCCAGTAGGCAACTTCTTGGGGAGTTGAAAACCAGCACTCCCCTACAATATTCATATCCGGATATTCTCTCATTACCCCATTAGTCAATTCTGCAATAGCATACTTGTCACTGTAAGGAAATGTGTCAACTCTTAATCCGGCAAGACCGGCCCATTCTGTCCACCATATAGCGTTCTGAATAAAATAGGTCAGCAAGTATGGGTTTTTTAAGTTCATATCAGGCATTGATGTATCAAACCATCCAGATGTACATCGTGTATTATCATGTTGTGAAGCATAAATGTCACTATGAGTAGACATTGCAAAATTTGACTGAGTATATTTTGGAAACTTATTTATCCAGTCTTTGAAAGGTAAATTATCATTCCACCAATGAGCTAATCCTGAGTGGTTAGGTACAAAGTCCATAATAATTCCGATTCCATTTTTTGCAGCAATTTCCACATACTCTTTAAATATATTATTGTCTCCAAGTCTAGGATCAATATTGTAGTAGTCAGAGCAAGCATACCCATGATACGATGCAATATTTTCATTGTCAAATAAAAGAGGTGTAGCCCAAATTTTCGTTACTCCTAGCTCTTTTAGATATTCTAATGAATTTATCATTCCTTGTATATCACCTCCGTATCTTCCATATTTGTTTGATAAATCAACTTTTTCAAATGCTGAAACATGATTATCGTTAGATGTATCACCATTAATGAACCTGTCCGGCATCAGAAGATATACCATATCTTCACTATTGAATCCTTTGCCTGTAAAAGGGCCGGTATGTCCCTTTCTTCCTATTTCATAAAAGAATTCTGTTATTCTCCCCTCTTTAGTTAAGGTAAATTTATACCTACCCGGCTTTAGTTCATTAGATATTTTTACATTAACAAAAATGTAATCCGGAGAATCTGAATCATTTACATAAGTTACTTTAATTCCGGCATTATTTGTAAAAACCTTAGAACCAGTTAGATTATCGCCATAAAGCATGATTTGCAGGTTAGGATTATTCATCCCTGTCCACCATGATGGAGGTTCAATTCTCTCAATTTGGGCATATGAGATATTGCTTGTAAGAAATAGAAATAAAATTAGTGATAAAAACTTATGAATGGATCGTATCATTTGTAAAATATCTTATAACCAAATGGTTCAATAATTATTGTTTCTGGAATTTGAGCAAGAGTTCCTGATTTAAAGTTTATGTAACCATCTTCATCTTTGTATTTTTGAAGTTTAATTTTGACTTCAATTGAAGAGAAATTAAATAAACCTACTAATTTACTCTCTTCACTCTCTCTCAAAAAAGCAAAAACATTTGTAGAATCATTTGTTTTAATTTCTGAGAATCCATCAAAATTGAAAGCATATATTGCCGGAACACTTTTTCTTAATTGAATAAGTTTTTTGTATAAATCGGTAAAATAATAATTACCATTCCAGTCAATAATGTCTTTCTCAAAAAACTGAAGTCTTTTATTAAATCCAACCTCCTGTCCATTATAAATCAACGGCATTCCGGGTAATAGGAAGGATAAAACCGCCATTTGTTCAGTATGCTCTTTAAGCCTTTCAAATTCAGTTCCATTCCAAGAATTTTCATCATGATTTGATGTGAAATTCATAGGTATAGTATTTTTGGGAAATTTTGTCACCTCTTTGGAGTAATAATTTCTGATAGAGTCTGTATTAAATTTGCCCGTTGCTATCCCATTCATTATATGATGAAACCTCCAACCATAGTACATGTTAAATGCATTCTCCTGAAGAACAGGCAACTCAGCTTCAGCTAACATAAACAGTTCCGGCTGGATTTTTTTCAACTCTTGAACAGCCATTATCCAGAAATCAACAGGAACCTCTCCTGCAACATCACATCTAAAACCATCAATATTAGCTTCTTCTAACCAATATTTCATAGCATCAATCATTGCAAATCTCAACGAATCATTTGAAAAATCTAATTTAGCTACGTCTGTCCAGTCAAATGGAGCAACAGGCTTTTTTGTTATTGAGTCAATAACATACCATTCAGAATTATTTTTCAGCCATACACCATCTCTTGAAGTGTGATTTGCAACCCAGTCAATAATTACCTTCATCCCCAAACCATGTGCCTCTTCAACAAGGTTTCTAAAATCATCAAGAGTACCAAATTCTGGATTTATACTTTTATAGTCCATCACAGAATAGTAACTTCCTAGAGTACCTTTTCTATCTATTACACCTATTTTATGTATTGGCATGAACCATAAAATCTCAACACCTAATTCTTTAAGCCTTGGCAAGTGTTTTGAAAAGGCTTTAAACGTACCTTCATCAGTGTATTGCCTGGTATTAACCTCATATATCACAGCATCATTTGCCCAAGCTGGATGTTCAACCATTGATATGTATTCATTGTCAACTTTATTATTACATGAGATAATAATAAATGAGATAACTATAAGACTTGACCAAATTCTTTTCCTCATAATTAAAATAAATTAGTTATATAATAGAGTATAATTTATAGGTTCAACTTCAATTTTTATTGAATTTGTATTTGAATTGATAATTTTTCCTGAACTGGATTTAAACTTGTTTGTATTTATAGCAAAAGGTATATTAATATCAAGAGTTCGTTTCAAATTTGATTTGTTTATTGCAATAATTACTACTTTACCCATATAAACTCTCATGTAAACTAATGTTTGATCATCAGTTGATAATGGAATATAATCACCGTAGAGAAGAGGCATAGAGGATCTTCTGAATTTTGAAAGTTCTATAAAATTTTCTAATACACCTGACTCCAGTTCATTATAATTATTAAATCTCATCCATCTGCGATTATCCGGGTCATTAGCTCCGGGATCCCCGTATTCATCTCCATAATAGACTGTAGGTACTCCTGGAATAGTTAGAATAAAAGCATGTAGTATTGAAAGATATCTATATGAAGAGCTGTCACCTACTCCAATTTCTCTCTTCCAGCCGGCTCTTTTCCAGTCTTCATCCGGTGAAACAGCACCTCCGGCCAATGATATAAAACGAGGTCTGTCGTGATTACCAGTTATATATCCCATTAAATTATGATAACCATACGTTCTTAAACTCTCTTGCAGAGTCTTATCTACATTGTAGAATGATCCGTCTTTATTAATAATACTCCAAATGAAAGAGTCATAAACATTAAAATCAAACTGGCCGTCAAGCATTCCGTTTCTTACATATGAACTTATCAGAGAAGGGGAACCGTATGTTTCTCCAATTTGGTAAATATTTTTTCCAGGTAATGACTCCTTTATCTTTTTTGTTAGTCTTCTCCAGAATACCTCCGGGATATGTTTAGTTGCGTCGTGTCTAAATCCATCAAAATCAAAATTGGTCATCCAATACAATGCAGAATCTGTCATAGGCTCATACACATAGTTTTTTTCTAAATCTAGAGATGGAATATGTTTGTCAAACCATGTTGTTAATCTAAATTCATCCCATAATTCAAAATTTGGTCTCCCGTCAGGCGTGACAGGAGATGTTGTCCAGTCTGGGTGCTCTTTTAGTGTAGGGCTATCAATGTGCATGTGATTTGCTACATAATCAAGTATCACATTGATATCTCTTGAATGAGCTTCAGAGAGTAATTCTCTGAGTATCTTTTCATTTCCAAATCTGTCATCAATCTTAGTTACAAATATTGGCCAGTATCCGTGGTAACCACTGAACTTTGTATATGGATCTGTGAATTGACCCCATGCATCATTTGGATTCTGAGTTATTGGAGAAAGCCAAATAGTATTAATACCCAGATTATTAAAAAAACCACTCTTAATTTTGGCCAATATTCCCTCAAGATCACCTCCAAAATAGTCAACTTTAGGTAAAACATGGGGACTATTTAATTTTCTTGTATTATTTGAATTACCGTCAAAAAATCGGTCAATCATCAAAGAATACATTATTTGAGCATGTTTATCGCCCCTTTGCAAGTTTACGGTTGATTCTATAACTTTGCCAAAATTCAGCGGAATCAGGACATCATTGCATATATACTCTTTATTTGATGAAAATATCCTAAGAAAAGAGCGTTCAAATTTCTTCGCATGAGGAGGAATCTCAATATTCAGTTGAATTACTCCTGATGAATCTGATTTGCCTTTTTTAATGTCAATATGGAAAGGATCAATAATTGAATTTTGCCATAGTACAATATATGATGGTTCGTTTCCGTAAATTTCTGCAATTATTTTTCCGTTTTCATATCCTTTTGTAATAGTAAATGCAGGCTTAGTATTATTTATCTCATTATTTGAAACGACAACTATTGTCCCACTATCCCCATCTGAATTTACTTTAATGTAGTTTAAGTTTTTTGATTGATTTGTTTTAATAATTTTAATAGTATCAAAACTATTACTCTTGATTATCTTTAAGGTAGGAGATATAATTGAATCAATCTTATCAATAAGTGGGAAATAATCTCTTATAACTACTATTGTTGTATCGCCAGATAATCTGATCGCATTAGCTATTTCAAAGGAATCAAACTCGTGAGAACTCTCCTTCCCCATACACGAGAAGATTAGTAAAGAAATTGCTAATAATTTTAGTGTAATATATCTCATATTTCAAATATTATTGTGGAATATGGCGGCATAGTAATTGAGTGAGTTGTAGAATTTATTTTGGAGTAGCTCACCTTTCCCATATCAGCAACAGGTTTTAATATGGGCTCATTTGTTGTAAAAGTTGCTATGTTTGGAGATACATTATGAATTATCATTAGCTTTTCACCTTGAAACTCTCTGTAGAAAACCATGAAATTCTTTTCATAAATGTCAAAATTAGATGGAAGTGACATATTTCCGTATGCTAATGAAGGATATGTATTTCTAAGTTTAATGAATTTTTCGTAGACCCTGAATATTGATGTTAAATCTTTCTTTTGCTGTTCAAGAGGCTTAACTGTAATATCTGTTGAAAATGTTGGCTTTCTCCATGTCGTTCTGTAGTTGTCTGATGAGACCTGAGCCCAAAGATATGGCTCTCTGACGTTTTCATCACCATTGCCCTTCATACCCAGCATTCCTATCTCTTCACCATAGTATAAGTATGGAGAACCGGAAATAGTCAAAAGAATTGCAGCTGCAATTTTGGCTCTTTCTGTATTACCTCCCAATCTTGATAATGTTCTGTCTTCATCGTGATTTGAAAGTTTTGTTACATTCATTGCATCTGACCTTTGCAGTTTAAATAAGGCTTCCATTTCAATAATATCCTTAGGATACCATTTTGCATGTGAATTTTCAATTGCATATATTAATTTATACCAAGCATCAAAATTGAAGAGAGCAGGCAATCCTTTATAATATGGAGCGACATCTTTATAATTACCGGACAGATTCTCTCCCACCATGTACAAATCGCTTTTATAGTTTTTTAATTCATCAAAAAATTTCTTTAAAAACAAGGGATTTTCATCTGAAGTTTCATTTTGATAAATATGCTTCACTGCGTCCAGTCTGAATCCGGAAACTCCCTTAGAGAGCCAGAACTTTGAGATTTCAATCATTTCACGGTATACTGATGATTTTTCGCAAGTATCTACCTCTCCATAATTCAAATCTGGCATCCATTCGGAAAACATTCCCATATATTTATCTTCTGTTGTCCCGGATGGGACATTGTGCCATTGACCAGAATAGAAAAAGTCAGTCATTGGTACTCTACCGGAAGTTATGTAATTTTCAATACTTCCGGAGGGTGCAAAAAGATAATAATTTCTGAAACTATTAGAAGATGAAGAGATTGCCTGAGTAAACCATGCGTGATTTTTAGAGGTGTGATTAAGAACAAGATCTATAATTACCTTTATTCCCAGGGAATTTGCCTTTGAGGTCATCTCCTCAAAATCTTTTATAGTCCCGTATTCAGTTTTGACCGTTTTATAATCATCAACGTCATATCCATGATATGACGGAGACTGATGAATGGGTGTAAGCCAAATACCTGCAACACCCAATTGATTCAGATAATCTAACTTTTCAGTAATTCCTTTAATATCACCAATACCATCTCCATTGCTATCTGCAAAAGATCTTACAAAAATTTCATAAAATACTCCTCCCCTTTTTAAGCCATCCCACTGTCTTGAATCAAACTGAGATATATCGTCCCTTGTTTCTACTGGAGGTTTAGGATTAGGGCCTGGCGAAGGTGGCTCTTTTTCACATGCGACAGCAATAATTAGGATTACAATAACAAAGATTCTCTTCATATTTAATTATTAAGGTATAATATGGGGAGAAATCTGAATGATTGCTCCCCATATAACATAAGATAATTTTATAGAACAGGAATTACTTCAAAAGTTGGTACAACTTTATTTAAGCTGAATGTAACCTTATATGTACCTGCCGAAACTGGAATATTATCACCACCTTGCTTTAGTTGATCAGGATTTTTGCCCTCATCAGCTTTATATTTTCCCCAGTTCAGACCCCAGTCGTTGTCTGCTCGGAATTTTATCTCGCCATCTTTTAATGTAACAGTCGCCTCAAATTTATTAGTGTTTCCATTAAATACAAGTTCTGTATCAGGTGAATTCCAGTCGTTTGGAGTTGCACTTCCAATCAAACCAATCCTTGAAATTGTTTTTACTCTTTCAAGAGTTCTGTTATTTTGGTCTCTGTTATCTAATTTAAGATACATAATTGAACCGTCAAACAAAGTTATGTTTCCTCCTGGTTCAACCTTAATTTTATTGTTTGTAATTGAAGTAGCATTGGTTCCAATATCATCACCATTCCAGCCTCCGGTGTATGTTATTTTAAATCCATTTTGAGCTTTACCATTAAAGGCTACCCAACCTTCAAAATACTCACCATTTTCATTAATATCATATAGGAACTGCGACTTTGAGTGGTCCCAACCGCAATAATCACCTACAATCCAAACTTTTGGATACTCTTTTTCAGCAGGCTTAAATGTAGTTACATTAAACTTAACCACATTAGAAATAATTGGTGATATCTGTTCAACTATTTGAGATTTAACTCTCATTTGAACAGCAACCTGGGTTCCAAGGACAACTCCTAATTTTTCTAATGCACTTTGAAGTTCTTGTTGCTTTACAACTAACCTGTTTTGAGAAACAGAACCGATTGTTCGGCTATTGGTAAAATTTGTACCATCAAGAGCAATTTCAATAACATAGTTTACAGCAGCATCAAAACCAAAGCTGCTGTTTGTCCATGTGAATGCAGGTAAATCGTTGCCTTTTGTTTCATCGGTTAAAACAATTGCGGCAGGAGTGGCCAGAACTCCGGACTGAGCATCGGATGGGTTATAAACCACATTCATGCTTTCGTCCTTGGTACATGAAGCAAAAGCAAGTACCATAGCCAAAATTGATAAAGTATATTTAATAATTTTCATAACACTTAGTTTTGATATCCTGAATTTTGTACAAGATTTGGATTAGCCATAAGATCAGCTACAGGGATAGGAAAAAGATTATATCTAGTATCTATGGAAACACCAGATGGCTGACCGCCCTTCATTGGCCACAAATAAGCAGATCCAGTATACATATTAAATCTAATCAAGTCGGAACGGCGAGTTCCTTCCCAGTACAATTCACGAGATCTCTCATCAATTAAAAAATTAAGATTTAATGATGATACATCTCCTGAGTTATTACCGTATGCTCTTCTTCTCAATTCATTAACATAACCGATAGCTTCAGAAGTACTTGAGCCTGTCCCCCCCCTTACGACAGCTTCTGCTAACATTAGATACACGTCTGCAAGTCTGAAGTACGGAAAGTCTGTGTCAGGAAAATCATTATGAGCACCTTTACCTCCAGTAGATGTCTTATTTGTAAATTTAAATACTGACCATCCTTGTGTGGTAAATGTGTTTAATGGATTTGTAATCTCTTTACTTCTGCCTTTCTTGAAAAATATTGCTCTTTTGTCAGCACTTACAGGATAATCTCCGGATAAATCTGTATATGTAAACTTATCTACAAGTTTCTCGGTTGCTCTATTTCCATCCCATGCCTGTTGTGTGCCATTGTCTACAATATCCTTCTCGCTTCCGGATCTTGATGATGCAATCAGATACGTCATACCTCCCCATGTCTGTATTTTGTTGCCATCAAAGATAATAGGGAAAATAATTTCATTTTTAGCAGCTGATACGTTATTATCAGCCATAAATAGATGACTGTAATTTGGTGCAAGAGAGTAACCACCGCCAATAATCTTTTTTGAGTATGTAATAACCTCTGTCCACTTAGGGGTACCTGTATAAACTTCAGCATTTAGATATAATCTGGATAACAGAGTCCAGACTGCTCCCTGATCTGCTCTGCCATATTCATTAGTTCTTGGAGCGGGCATCTTTGATTCAATATCAAGAAGTTCATCTTCTATATACTCAAAAAGAGCTACTCGTCCTATCTGTTCAGGCATATAACTGCCAATGGGGTGTTCTTCTGTAATAAAAGGAGGATTACCATAAGTATCTATTAGAATTGAATATGCCAATGCTCGCATAAATCTTGCTTCAAGTCTGTACTTTTCAACTTCGGTTTTTATAGATGTGTGACCTCTCTCTTCTAGTTTTTGATCAGATGTCTGTTTCAGGTATTCATTTGCCAAGGCAACAATAAACATTGATCTGTAGTATACTCCGTCAATGGATTCATTCTTAATGTCACTCCATGCATTGTTATTCATCTCCGGAACCCAGGAGTCATTTCCCCATCCGTTTTTACATTCATCTGTTGTAACAACCTGAAGATTCCATAAACTTCTTAGAAATTGAGAGTTACCAGGATCAAGTCCAGTTATATCTGTACTTCCTGCTCCATCTTGACCGGACACAGCAGCAACTGAGTAGATTTTTGCCAGACCCTGCAAGTATGCTGCCTGATCTGCATACGCTTTGTCTACCGTAAAGGTTTTTTCATCCAAAGGCTTTGTATCAAGGTCTTTAAGACATGATGTAGCCAGGATTGAAACTGACAAAACTGCTAATATTATATTTAATTTTTTCATTATAAATCTTGATTTAGAAAGTTAAATTCAATCCTAATGTGTAGATACGTGGTCTAGGCCAGATATTGTTATCAATCCCCCAGCCTTCAGGATCTAAACCGGAATACTTGGTAATTACAAATACGTTTTGAACAGAAAATGCTATTCTACCCTTAAGCGCAGTTTTAAATAAATTTTTAAAATTGTATCCTAAGGTTATGTTATCCATCTTTAGGAAAGAGGCATTCTCAATAAAGTAGTCCGACTTAATTTGCTGAGGCGAGTTGCTCCTTATAAATCCTGTCCTGTCTACTACATCCACCATATTTGTAAGGAAACCTTGATTTGTAAAATTATAAGTTGTTGAGTTGCCTGCGGCAAAATCATTAAACATATAATTTCCAATATTAGCCCTTAAATTGAATCCGAGATCAAAATTATTAACAGTAAACATATTGCTCAAACCAAAGTAGAATTTAGGTGCCGGACTATAATCAGTAAGATATCTGTCGGCTTCAGTAATTTGTCCGTCTTTATTTAAGTCTACAACTAAGTTTTGTATAGGATTGCCCTCTTCATCATATACCTGTTTATATGTATAAAAAGTATTTGGCGCATTTCCTACACTATGCATCTGAATTGTGCCACCTGTACCAGATGAAACTCCTCCAGTTGGAATACCAACATAGTTAGGGTTGTTATTTGCAGTAAGTTTTGTGATTACTGTCTCATTCCATGTCCCATTTACTCCAATTTCCCATACAAAACCAGGATTATCAATCGCTACTGCGTTAATATTTAATTCAATACCTTTGTTTTCAAGATTTCCAACATTAGTCACAATTCTATTTGCAAAGTTTGTTCCTGCCGCTACATCAATCTCATTAAGCAAATCGTCCGTTTTCTTTAGGTATGCATCAACAGATGCTGTAATTCTATTTTTAAAGAAGCCAAAGTCTAATCCAATATTGTAAGAAGTTGTCTCCTCCCACTTAATATTCTCATCATAACCAGTTGGTTTCAAAAGCGGATAGAAAGTTGATCCAAACATGTAGTTTGAATAGATAGTAGACTGATTGTACAATGCAATATATGGATAGTCATTGAGACCTAAATCCTGTTGTCCTGTAACCCCATAACTAAGCCTTAATTTCAAATCACTAATTGTCTTTGAATCTCTGAGGAATAACTCTTTATTAATCTGCCAAGCGAAAGCGGCTGAAGGGAAAAGGCCCCACCTTGTGGATGGCGAAAATCTTGAAGAAGCATCATCTCTTAATGTAAGAGTTAATAGATATCTGTCTTTAAATGTATAATTTAACCTTCCATAAAATGAGACAAGATAATTTTCAGTAGGATATGTAGTCTCTTTCTTTATAACAGGATTTGTTTCATGGTTAGAAAGTTCTTTGCTGTAATCTTTTGAATAAAAGTGTTGCCATGAATACCCTGCCATGACATCAATTTTTGACTCTACAGATTCAAATTCCTTAACATAGTTTAAGTAGAAATCAAGAACAGAATTACTTCTTGTGTTGTTCCATTCTGTTTTTCTTCCGATGCCTTTAAAATCAGCATCCTTCCATGCCTGAAATGAATTCTGTCTGACACCGTTTGTTCCTTTACCTTCACCATAATCAAAACCAAGGTTCAGATGAGCTCTGAGATCAGGCAAAAAATGCATCTTATAATCTAGCTCAAGATTCCCAATATATCTGTTTGACCTTGCATGATCATATTTGTCATAAAGAAGAGATAGAGGATTAATTCCACTAAGAGTATTTGGGAGTTGTGGAGTTCCCCAGTTACTGAATCCATTAAATAGATCATAATTGATAGAACCATCCGGCTTATAGTTATAAACAGCTTTCGTTGGATCAGCAAAGGCAGCCGACCCTACTGCTCCACCATCAGCATAATCATTATTATTAATAACAGCTTTTATATTACCCGTTACTTTTAAATGGTCTTCAAAAAACGACGGATTAATATTTATACCAGCAGTTACTCTGTCATAAGAGGAAGTTTTAAGGGTTCCTTTCTGATTGTTGTATCCTAATGATACTCTGTAAGGAATAGTTGCAACAGTTCCTGATAGTGATAGATTCTGATCTGTAGATAAGCCTAATTGATAAATCTCTTTTTGCCAGTCAGTATCTTCGTTTCCAAGGAGCGCGAATGCAGCAGCACCTGTTGTTGTATTCTGAGGGAAAGCCTCCATCAGTTTAGTGGTAAAATCTGCAGCATTTAGAGATTTGATTGTTTTTGTATTTTGGTTTACAGAATATGTTGAATTATAATCAATCTGGAATTTTTTTGTACCCTTTTTTGTAGTTATAATAATTACGCCATTTGATGCCCGAGCACCATAAATTGCTGTTGCAGAAGCATCCTTTAATACAGTAAATGTCTCAATATCTGATGGGTTAATTGATGCCAGGCCATTTCTCATACCAGGAGCAGCATCATTAGATGTTGGAACACCATCAATAACAATAAGTGGATCATTGCTTGCTCTCAAAGATGCGCCTCCCCTTATTCTAATCTGAGCTCCAGAGCCGGGACTTCCATCGCCTGGTGTTATTTGAACACCGGCAACTTTACCAATAAGCAGTTCTTGCGGTGCAGTTACAGCACCTCTGTTAAGAAGCTCTGGTTTGATTGCGACAATAGAACCCGTTGCATCCTCTTTTCTCACCTGACCGTATCCAATCACAACAATTTCTGAGAGAAATCTTGCGTCTTCTTCCATGCGAACAGTTGTAACCTGGTTTGCCGGTATTTCACGCGACTCAAAACCCATATAGGTAAATACAAGGATTGAATTTTGTGAACTCACATTGATTGAGAACTTGCCATCAAGATTTGATTCAGTTCCGTTAAGTGTGCCTTTTTCAACAATAGCAACACCAATCAATGGAGCGTTTTTTGAATCAACAATGGTTCCCGTAACCGAGAATCTTTGTTGAGCGAAAATATCTGCATCTGTTATAATAAACAGAAGTGATATTAACATTAGTAATCGCTTCATAAATTTTAGTTTAAGAAATTAATAATTGGTTATTTTTTAAATATTCTGAGTTGTACTGAGTCATCCTTGTCGTCAACAAAAACTACCGTTATTGAAGCAATCAACAAGAACAAACCAGCTATTATTATTGCATAAATTGCCTGTGAATCATACAGCCTTTTCACTATAGGACCTCCGACAATACCATTTATTATCTGAGGAAGAGTAATGAAGAAGTTAAATATCCCCATATAAATACCCATTTTTTTTGCAGGTAAAGATCCAGCCAGTATCGCATATGGCATGGCTAGAATGCTACCCCACGCTATACCTATGCCTATCATTGGAATAAGTAGCATTGTAGGGTTTGAGATGAAATAAAATGAGATCAAACTTATCCCACCAAAGAAAAGTGATATTGAATGTGTTAATTTTCTTCCAATTTTCTTTGCTATTGCAGGTAGCAAGAGAGCATATATTGCTGCCACTAAATTATATACTCCAAAAATGATTCCAACCCAGTTTGCAGCATCCTGATAAGTAACAGAAGATGAATCGTTAATTTCAGTACCATAAATATGTACAGCAACTGCAGGAGTTGAAAATACCCACATTGAAAATAGGGCAAACCAAGAGAAAAATTGAACAAGCCCAAGCTGCTTCATAGTCTTAGGCATTGCAAGAAAATCACTAAAAATTTCTACTAACCCACTTTTATTGTTCTCCTCTTTTGCCCCGTTTTCAGGTGGATATTCTTTAGTTTTTATAACTGTCCATATAATTGATGAAATCAGAACAACAGCCCCAATATAGAACGATACAACCACATTATCCGGAACTGATCCCTGAACTGTTGATTTCTCAACACCAAACCATTCTGCAAGAATGTATGGCAACCATGATCCTATCACAGCTCCTGTTCCAATTAAAAATGTCTGAATAGAGAAGCCTAAAGTTCTTTGGTCTGAAGGCAGCAAATCAGCAACCAATGCTCTGAAAGGTTCCATTGCTACATTTATTGAAGCATCCATTATCATCAGCATTCCAGCTCCTACCATCATCGCAGGCAGAAAAGCAGCGAGCATTTCAGAATTTGGCATTATTACAAGAGCAATAGAAGCGAAAATTGCACCCACAAGAAAATATGGTCTGCGTCTGCCAAGTTTAGTCCATGTTTTATCACTGTAGTGTCCAATAAGTGGTTGTACAATCATTCCTGTAAGGGGAGCCGCAATCCAAAACCATGACAGGTGTTCTACATCCGCTCCAAACGACTGTAATATCCTGCTTGCATTTGCATTTTGCAATGCGAAACCAAACTGAATACCAAGAAAGCCGAAGGTCATATTCCAAATATCCCAAAAGGACATTCTTCTCTGCTTCATAAGAATTAATTATTTCAATAAAATTAAATTAATATTACACAAATAAATGTGATAATCCGACGAACTGTCAGATATCCTAGATGAATTGCATGAAAATTGTTATGAACTGATTTTATTTGATATCAGACCCCTCCAGCCACTCCATAAATTGATTCACTTTTGCTCTGCTTACAAAAATTTCTTCAGAGTGTGGAGGATTTAAATGGACTCTTAATCTAGAATTGAAGTACTTGGTAATGTGTTCAATAGAATTAATACTGGCTATACATGAACGAGATAATTTAAAAAAAAGATTTGGATTCAACTGCTCTTCAATTGCGTCCAGAGACAGGTCTGTAAGTAATTTTTTGGAATCCTTTGTAACAATAATTGTTGACTTATTTTCTGAATAAATATAAGCTATATCAGTTATATTAATAATGAATATTTGAGTCCCCAGTTTTACTGTGAATCTTTGTTTAAAAACTTTTGAAGTAGAAGTTATTTTATTTACAATATCTTTAGGAATAACGAAACTTTCCCTCATTCTAATACATCTTTCAACAGACTTAATGAATGACTCTTCATCTAAAGGTTTTAAAAGATAATCAATACTATTTACTCTAAATGCTTCAATAGCATAACTTTCATAAGCAGTTGTAATTATCACGCAAGATGAAATTTCTACAATTTTAAAGAGTTCAAAACATACACCGTCTGATAGTTCAACATCCATGAAAATAAGATCTGCAGTGTTGTTTTTAAGCCATTCTGCAGCTGATGTCACAGATGATAAAATCGCAATTATTTTGAAATTTGGGTAATTCTTTTCAATTAACTTCTTTAATTGAATCTGTGCAGGTATTTCATCTTCAAGAATCAGAATATTCATGTTTTTTCAATTAACGGGAGCTGTACCTGGTAAAAATCAGCACCGGAAGTAATGATAATATCTTTATTGAATAAGTATTGATATTGACTTCTAATACTCTTTAATCCAAAACCTCCGGATTCAATCGTCGCTAGCCTCAATTGCAAATTGTTTTTCACTATGATTGAGCCATTTTCTATATAAATTCTTACCACAAGTGGACATTCCTGACATACTGTATTATGTTTTACTGCATTTTCAACGAGCATTTGAAGTCCACCTGGAATAATATAATAATCCATATAACTATCAGGAATTTCAAGTATTAAAGACAAACCATCTCTAAACCTTTCTTTTAGTAGTTCAAAATATTGTTTTACAAATTGAACCTCCTCAGTTAATAGGACTGCCTTCTTATCCTCTTTGTTAAGTAAGTATCTGTATACTGAGGAGAGTTTCCTTACAAAATCGCTGGCTCTTTGCTGGTCTTCATATATCAAGTAGTCAAGGACATTAAGACTATTAAATAGAAAATGAGGATTTAACTGATTTTTAAGTTGAGTATATTGATATCTGGCTTTGTTTTTTTTTCCGATTTCAATTTTAAGTGCTTTTTGCTGCTTATTATTATAATATGAGTACAAATGCAACATTGATATAATTACCAAGTTAAATACAAAACTAGAAAACAGGGTAAGATTAAAATATATGTCACTAAATAGAACGGAGCCATTTACGTTATTCCAAACAGGTATTCTTATCCATAAAGCAGACAGAAAACCTATTAAAAGAGAGATGATAAAAGTAAAAATAATTTTTAATGAAGGGATTTTGTCACTTAAATATCTATTAGTAAAATATACAAATGCGAAATCAATAAATAGCATTAAGAGGGTTAGAGGATAATTTGATAGTAATTTTACCAGAAATTTACCAAATGTCAGATTTAGATTCTCCTGAAACATTGGCATAAATTCTTGAAAAATAACTCTAAAGCCAAGAACAAGAATAGCCAGAGCTGAAAATTCAAAAATTCTTCGTAAAGAAAATTTTTTCATTTTCTAGTAAGTCTTTTACGTAAAATGAAGAATACCATCCATCCAAGTACTTCAGTGACTGTAAATGTAGCTAAGACATGAGTTATTACCTCATTGTCAGGTATAAGAAATGCAATTAGGTCTGCACCCTTTGTCCCTATATAAAATCCGGCTAATAACGATAGTAGAGAAAGGGAAACAAAAACATCTGTAGTCCCGTTAAAGAAGTTAATCAATATTATTATCATCAATAGGGTTAGAACTGTCAAAAAAATGCCGTCATCAACTCCGTTTGACCTTAATAAAAAACAAACTAATGCATGAGTTATTGCAAATATATGAATAATGATATTTACAATTTTGAAATCTCTGCGCTTCTCCCCTGTTGATTTAAAAATAGATGGTTTCATTTAACTTTCAACTATATGTAAATATATAAAATATATCTGAATAAGGAATATTGAAAAAATTAAATTAGGTTTGTTATATGATAAATAATGAGAAATTTAGTTGAAATATGAAAACAAAGATTTCATTTGAAATAAATTACAATACGAGACCGGGTGAAAATATCTATATAGTCGGGAGTATTTCAGAACTTGGAAATGAGAAATATGAGCAGGCTAAGAAAATGGAGTATTCAGATGGAAAGTGGAAAATAACTTTTACACTAAAAGCCCCTGAAACATTTTCTTATTCCTATTTTCTGAAAGATGATACTGGAAAAATTATTCCTGAAGCCGGCTGTTCAAGATTTTTCAGTAAAACTCAATTTCAAAACATCATTGTCTATGATCAATGGAAACCGTATACTGAAGAAACGCCTTTCTTATCAAATGCCTTCAGGAATATTTTTTTTAAAGGCGATATTAGTAATGAAAAAGAGTTAAAGGGGTTGGTTATAAAATGCTCTGCAAATAATATTGCATCTGACATCAGTTTATACATAACCGGCAGTTCTCCAAAACTTGGAAAATGGGATGAAAAATCATCATTAAAAATGAATCGTTGTAATAATGGAGTTTGGAGTTATGATTTTGAAAAAGATGACCTCCCACCTTTAACTGAATATAAGTTTTTAATAAAAGAGAGTAATTCTGATAATTATATATGGGAAGATGGACTTAACAGACTAATTCCTGATTTTTCACAGAGTAATCAAAATGAGTCTATTGTAATCAACAATAATACAATAAATTTAATAGCAGAAAAAAAGCGTTACGCAGGTACTGCAATACCGGTATTTTCATTGAGAACTCCCAATGGATCAGGAATAGGTGAGTTTCTTGATATAATTCCATTTGCCGACTTTCTTTACGAAACCGGTCAAAAGGTAATGCAGATTCTTCCTGTTAATGACACTACTATGAATAATACATGGGAAGATTCATATCCATACGGTGCTATATCAATATTTGCTCTGCATCCGTTATATGTTAATTTGAAAGAGGCTGGGGTTATTAAAGATGAATCTTTTAGTGAGTATTTCTCAATTGAGTCCAATAGATTAAACTTACTAGAGGATATTGATTATGATGCAGTTGCCGCTCTTAAATGGAAGTATTTGAGGAAATTATATAAACAAGATGGGAAAACAACTTTAAAGTCAGATCAATTCCTTTCATTTTTTGAAAAAAATAAGAGTTGGTTACAACCGTATGCACTTTTCAGTTTCTTTAGAGATATGTTTGGTACAGCTGACTTTTCTAAATGGGGAGAATTCAGTACTTATTCAAAAGAGTTATTAACAAAATACACTTCTGTTAACAATAAAGACTATGATGATGTCGCCCTATATTACTTTATACAGTTCCATCTTGATAATCAATTAAACAAAGCTCACGAATATGTTAATTCAAAAGGTATTATTCTAAAGGGAGATATTCCAATAGGAGTCAACAAGAACTCTGTTGAAGCCTGGACAGAACCACAATACTTCAATTTTAACGGACAAGCGGGTGCACCACCGGATGATTTTTCTGTAAAAGGACAAAACTGGGGATTTCCAACCTATAATTGGGATTATATTGAAAAAGACGGGTATGAATGGTGGAAAAGAAGGTTCAGGAAAATGGCAGAATATTTTGATGCATACAGGATTGACCATATTCTTGGATTTTTTAGAATTTGGGAGATTCCTTCAAATGCTATTGATGGTTTGCTCGGATATTTTAATCCATCCCTGCCTTATACTGCAGATGAGATAAGATCTTTAGGCTATAATTTCAGCTATGACCGGGATTGTAAACCATTTATTAGGGAGTCTATTCTAAAAGATTTTTTTAAGGACGATTACAAGATCATTACTGAAGTTTTTTTAGAGAATGTAGGATGGGATATCTACAAGTTCAAAGATATTTTTTCATCACAAAGAGAGATTGAAAAATACTTTGAGAATAATAACGAGTCAGAATTATTAATACACAAAGAATCACTTTTGTCTCTCATCGCTGAAGTTTTGTTTATACAAGATCCATACGATAATAATAAATACCATCCTAGAATATCATCTCAGTATACAAAATCCTATTTATTTCTAAACCAGGATGCTAAAGAGGCTTATAATAAAATTTATAATCAATTTTTTTACCATAGAAATGATGGATTTTGGTATAGTAATGCAATGAAAAAGTTGCCAGCTCTTATATCCTCAACAGACATGCTTGTTTGTGGTGAAGATTTAGGCATGATTCCGTCATGTGTTCCTACAGCAATAAAGTCAATGAGTATTTTATCTCTTGAAATTGAGAGAATGCCAAAAAATCCTGAGTTTAAATTTGGAAAGACATCTGAGTACCCATACTTATCTGTATGTACGACAGGCACTCATGACACCAGTACTATCCGAGGCTGGTGGGAAGAAGACAGATTGGTTGCAGAAGAATACTTTAAAACTGTTCTAAACGAATCAGGCGATGCACCATATTTTTGTGAGCCTTGGGTTTGTAAAAAAATAGTCAGACGACATTTGTTTTCAAGGTCAATGCTAGCTGTTTTCCCTTTGCAGGATTGGTTATCAATTTCTTCAGAGTTACGGAGGGAAAATCCTCAGGCTGAAAGAATTAATATCCCGTCAAATCCAAAACATTATTGGAGGTACAGAATGCACAAAAATATTGAGGATATGATTGAAAATAGAAATTTTATAGAAGATATCAGAGACTTGATTCAGGATTCCGGACGTTAATATTCTTGTTTATTTTATCCATAATCATAGCGATAGCTCCATCACCTGTTACATTACATGCGGTTCCAAAGCTATCCATTGCAATATAAAGAGCAATCATTAGTCCTATCGCTTGTTCATTGAACAGAAGTATAGACTGAAGAACTCCTATAGCTGCCATAATTGCTCCACCGGGTACACCTGGTGCAGCGACCATTGTTATTGCAAGCATAAAAATAAATCCTGTAAACATTTCAGCAGTATATGGCATCTCCATCATCCACATAATTGCAAAAGCACATGATACAATTTTTAGCATACTACCGGATAAGTGTATGGTAGCACATAAAGGAATAACAAAATCAGCAAGATCATTATCAACCCCGTTTTTCTTTGCCTGTGCTAGTGTAACAGGTATTGTAGCCGCAGATGATTGAGTGCCCAGTGCAGTCATATACGCAGGCATCATGTTTAATAGTGCTTTAAATGGATTTTTACGAGTGATAACTCCGGCGATAGAAAACTGTATCAATAATAACAAAACGTGCATAATAAATATCACAATGATTACTTTAAAAAACAGAGACATTATCATTGCTGCTTGACCCTCAGCACCGATTTTAAGAAAAATACCATATATATATATCGGCAGTAGGGGAATAATTACTTTAGTAATAATTGACGTAACTAAATCTCGGAATTCAAAAAGGATATTCTTCATGTGATTCGTCTTCATCGCTGATAATCCCAATCCAAGAATAAAAGCTAAAATAAGTGAAGAGGTTACTGTCATAAGTGGTGGCATGTCAACTGTAAAGTAGTGTGGAATTGTTTTTGAAGCGAGTTCTTCAAAAGATATCATATTTTCACTTCTGTCTATTAAAAATGGTAAGGACCATTTCGTTGTAAAGAAAGAAAATACGCCTGCAAATACAGTTGAACCATATGCAATCAATGCTGTAATTCCCAGTAATTTCCCGGCAGTTTTTCCCAAGTCTGCTATTCCTGGTGCAACAAGTCCTAAAATTATTAACGGTATTACAAACCCTAAAAAGTTTCCAAATATTGAATTAAATGTTACAAAAATTTTAATAACTGAAATTGGAAAAAAATATGAAGATGATATACCCAGAATAATTGCAATTACCACTTTTGTTAGCAGTCCAATTTTAGCTCTCTTCATATCAATTACTTTATTATTATTTGTTTATTTTCTCCTTTTAATACACCCACCGCTGCATCACCTTTTGAAGTAGCCCAAGCTCTGTGCATCAATCCTGTATTAAAAGTCATAGAAATATTCCCATCTTTATCAACAGCTATTATTCCGCCTCCGGAACCTCCCATTGGGGTTATTTTATTAAAAATAACTTCGTTCGCTGCGTCTTGCAGAGAATATGATTTGTATTCCATAAGTGCAGATATATCATAGGCTACTACTCTTCTAATCCAGTACTCTCCATGTCCTGTTGCAGATACAGCAACTGTTGAATTATTAGCATATGTCCCCGCTCCTATTATTGGTACATCACCTACTCTTCCCCATTTTTTTCCTGACATTCCTCCGGTTGATGTTGCAGCTGCGAGATTTCCATTTTGATCAAGCGCAACGCAACCAACAGTACCTCTGGGATCTGTTTCAGTAATTTTATTTTTTATATCATTTAATTGATTTTCTCTTTCGCTTGTGGAAAAATATGAATTTGGGACAATTTCAAGACCCTTTTCCTTTGCAAATTTTGAAGCTCCCTCTCCTATAAGGAGCACATGAACAGTACTATCCATAACTAATCTAGCTGCATTAACCGGATTTTTAATGTCCTTAACTCCCGCAATTGCACCAGCCTTAAGGGTTAGACCATCCATTATGGCAGCATCCAGCTCATGTATCCCATCAATATTCATTACTGCTCCTTTTCCTGCGTTAAACAATGGACAATCCTCCATATAGTTAACGACTTTTTGTACTACATCCAGTGATGATCTTCCCTCATTCAACATTTTAACACCCAATCTTAATGCCTCTTCAAGATGCTTTTCATAATTAAGTTTCATTGATGGAGTCATGTACTTTGGGGCACCTCCGGCACCACCATGAATTACTATTGCCCATCTAGTTTCATTTTGAGCATCCAATAGGCTTGAAAATAAAACAATCCCAATAACGGATAAAACTTTTATGAATTTAAACATAGGTATCTTTATATTAAATTTTAGATTAACGCTAAATACATTTTGAACATAAAAGTAACAAATATTGAGCTGATTTATCTGTGATATAGCAAAAAAAAAGAGTCTGATGATTTTTGGTCATCAGACTCTTTGATAAAAGATGG